>NZ_KE386907.1:0-194640 GCF_000429485.1 Aliagarivorans marinus DSM 23064
GTGGCTCCCCAGGTTGGAGTTGAACCAACGACACATGGATTAACAGTCCACCGCTCTAACCAACTGAGCTACTGGGGAATCGCTTCGCTTAAGTGCGGGGCGCATGTTAATAATTACCCCTGTAGCTGTCAACTGAATAACTATCAAAATTCGAGGTTTTCGACTGTTTGCTCAAAGGCTATCCAACTTTCGATAAACCTGCTGATAATTCGGGCATTTAGCGCTGATTATTTCGAATTTTAGATAGACTCACTCGACATATTAAAAGCCTTTTAAATCGAATTTAGCGATAAAAAAACACTTGAATTCATCGCAGCCCAGTTGTGTTGCGTTATTACTACAGTTATCCACTGATTTTGTGGATAACTGTGTGAATGCAAATTGGCTAAATCCCTCAGAGCCCCGCAAACAGTGGCTTTAGCTGATATTGCGAGCATTAATAGCACGCTGTCAACCGTTTATAAATCAGATAGATAGCGAAACATCGCGGTAAGTGGCTAAGAATACTAGTAATTTGCTTGAGCGCTGACGTTACGCACTGATATCTTGTGCATTACTTTTCATTAACATACCTAATTGGCACTATTTTTGTTCAAAACTGAGTGGGGAAATGGCACTAAGTGATATGCGCAGAAACACAGCTAGGGGTCGCGGGAGTAACTCGCTTCGCGTAACATGTCCGGTTACACCCGATCCAAGGAGTTTTACGTGGTCAAAAGCTTTCAACTTGTCTCCGATTATCAACCGGCCGGCGACCAACCTAAGGCGATCGCAGCGCTGTCTGACGGCATTGAAGATGGGCTAGCCCATCAAACCTTGTTGGGCGTTACCGGCTCAGGGAAAACCTACACGGTCGCCAACGTTATTGCCAAGCTTGAGCGCCCAACGATTATCCTCGCCCCAAACAAGACCCTGGCGGCACAGCTCTACAGTGAAATGAAGGAGTTCTTCCCGCATAACTCGGTGGAATACTTCGTTTCCTACTACGACTATTACCAACCCGAAGCCTATGTGCCGAGCACCGATACCTTTATCGAGAAGGATGCGTCGATCAACGCCCATATCGAGCAAATGCGTCTGTCAGCCACTAAGGCCTTACTCGAGCGACGCGATGTAGTGCTGGTAGCCTCTGTATCTGCCATTTACGGTCTGGGCGACCCGCAGTCCTATCTGCAGATGATGTTGCACCTCACCGTTGGTGAGCAGATTGACCAGCGGGCGATCCTGCGCCGCTTGGCCGAGCTGCAATACACCCGCAACGACGTAGCCTTCCAACGCGCCACATTTCGGGTGCGCGGCGAGGTGATCGATGTATACCCGGCGGAATCGGACAAGAATGCGGTACGCATCGAGCTATTTGATGGCGAAGTAGAGCGCCTCAGCGCCTTCGACCCGCTAACCGGCGTTGAGGAAGAAACCTTAGCTCGGGTGACAATTTATCCGAAAACTCACTACGTAACCCCGCGTGAGACCATCCTCGACGCCATCGAGCATATTAAGGTCGAGCTTAAAGAGCGTAAAGCGCAGCTACTCTCGGCCAACAAACTGATCGAAGAGCAGCGCATCAGCCAGCGCACCATGTTCGACATCGAGATGATGAATGAGCTGGGTTATTGCTCAGGGATCGAAAACTACAGTCGCTACCTGTCAAACCGCGCCGCCGGCGAGCCGCCACCAACCTTGCTCGACTATCTGCCCGATGACGCCTTGTTGGTGATTGACGAGTCCCACGTGACCGTGCCGCAGGTGGGCGCGATGTATAAAGGTGACCGCTCACGTAAGGAAAACCTCGTGGAGTACGGCTTCCGTTTGCCTTCGGCGCTAGACAATCGGCCCCTTAAGTTCGAAGAGTTTGAAAGCATCGCGCCGCAAACCATCTTCGTATCCGCCACCCCGAGCAAGTATGAGTTGGACAAAAGTGATGGTGACTTTGTTGAACAGGTAGTACGGCCCACCGGTTTGCTCGACCCAGAGCTTGAGGTTCGCCCGGTCGCCACCCAGGTAGATGACTTACTCTCTGAGGTACGGATCCGCGAGCAACGCGACGAACGTGTGCTGGTCACCACCTTAACCAAAAGGATGGCCGAAGACCTTACCGAGTACCTCAGCGAACACGGGGTAAAAGTGCGCTACCTTCACTCTGACATCGATACCGTAGAGCGGGTAGAGATTATCCGCGACTTACGCCTTGGCGAGTTCGATGTTTTGGTGGGGATTAACCTGTTGCGAGAGGGGCTGGATATGCCCGAAGTCTCATTGGTTGCGATCCTCGACGCCGACAAAGAAGGCTTTTTGCGCTCTGAACGCTCGCTGATCCAAACCATCGGCCGTGCCGCACGCCACCCGGAAGGCAAAGCAATCTTGTATGCCGATAAGGAAACCGAGTCGATGAAAAAGGCGATGGGCGAAACCAACCGTCGCCGCGAAATCCAAGCGGCCCATAACCTTGAAAACGGAATAACACCGAAGAAGCTAAACAAGAAGATTGCCGATTTGGGTAACTTCGGCAAGGCTAAGGTGAGCAAAGCCGCAGAGCCGAAAGGCAAGTATCATGCAGCCAGCCCAGATGCGCTACTCAAACGCATTAGTGAACTGGAGAAACAGATGCTCAAACATGCGCAAGAGTTGGAGTTTGAACAGGCCGCCGCACTGCGTGATGAGATTACTGGGTTACGCGAGCAGTTGATCGAGGTTAGCTAACAGCGTTTAGCCGAACGCAAACAGTCATAAAGCAGCAGACACAAAAAAAGGGCCGTTAAGGCCCTTTCTTCTGCCATTCAGCAGAGTTGCTTAGTTAGCAGCAGCGATGATGCCTGCGAACTCGTCAGCAACCAAAGATGCACCGCCTACCAGGCCGCCATCGATGTCTTCTTGACCGAACAGCTCTTTAGCAGTGGCAGCTTTAACGCTACCGCCGTAAAGGATTTGTACTTTAGCAGCAACGTCAGCGTTTTGAGCAGCCAACCACTTACGGATGTGAGCGTGGATAGCTTGCGCTTGCTCTGCAGTTGCAGATTTACCGGTACCGATAGCCCATACTGGCTCGTACGCGATAACTGCATTGTTGAAAGACTCGATGCCGCACAGGTCAACAACGGCTTTCAGCTGAGTTTCAACAACTTCTTCAGTTTTGCCAGCTTCGTTCTCTTCCAGAGTTTCACCGATGCACAGTACTGGTACCAGATCGTTAGCTTGGATAGCTTGGAACTTCTCAGCAACAACTTGATCAGTTTCAGCGTGGTACTGACGACGCTCGCTGTGGCCAACCAGGCTGTAAGTACAACCGAATTCTTTCAGCATTACAGGTGAGTTTTCACCAGTGTAAGCACCAGAGGTGTTTACGTTAGCGTCTTGAGAACCGTAAGCGATAGGGGCATCACCAACCAGTGCTTCAACTTGTCCCAGGAAGATCACTGGTGGGCAAACAGCTACTTGTACGTTGGTTGCGGCTTTCGCAGGCTCGATTAGACCGTTGATCAAGGCAGCCACAGACTCTTTAGTACCGTTAAGCTTCCAGTTACCCATTACTAGTGGTGTTCTCATTGTTTATGTCTCCTTATTGGTAAACTGGCTCGATTATAAAGAAACGGCTACAAAATCGTAGCCATCAAACCAAGAAATAATTGTTAAACGGTTAGTTTCTGATCTAAAGCAAGACCTCAGCGAATGTAGCTGAGGATTTTCTGCCACCAAATACCCAGTTTTTCATGCCATAGCGCATCAAAGCGTTGCATAAAGCGAGAATCTGGCAGTAACTCGTGAAGCAGTAGCTCACCCTGAAGCTCTTTCCCGTAAAAGTCTGTCGGTACAGCGGTAACTTCTGACGAGTAGCGTTGGAAGTGCGCTAGCGCCCGAGGCATATGTGCGGCACTGGTGACCAATGCGGTGGGGCGGTCACCAATATAGTTAGCGATTAACGCCGCTTCTTCAGCAGTGTCTTTGGGCTTCGGTAGGGTAATGATGCTTGCCGGTGGGATCTGCGACTGAGTTGCCACCTGATGCATTAGTTCGGCGTTGCTGCGCGGGTCGCTGCCGCCGTAGCCCGAAACTATCAGCCGACTTTGCGGGTTAAGCTGCATCAGCTCAATGCCCTTAAGGATGCGTGCAAGTGACGCCCGGCTGAGCTGTTCAGTCGGTGAGAGTAGGGGGTCGCTGATATGCCCTGCACCCAGCACCACAACAAAATCGAACTGTTCTATCTCTAGCTGCGGGATCGGCACTTGACGCTCATAGTCGAGCAGTTGCTGATTAACCCACCAAGGGTTTGAGGTGAGCAACAACACGGCCATGGCCGGCAGCAAGGTAAAGGCTGCGCGAATGGGCCGTTTACGGAAACACAGATAGACGCTGAGTAGCATAAGTAGCAGCGCGATATTCAGCGGCATAAGCATAGAGCCAAGCCACTTTTTCAATATAAATCCGAAACTTAATTCCATGTGGATTCCAACAACTTGCTGTGTAATCCATCTTAGAGGATTCAAAGCGGGGTTTTAAGTCCATTTATCTGCTCTGATGGGCAAAAATTACAATTAACCGCTTAGAAAATAGCGTTTTGCCTACAGACAGTGATGGCCCAACTACGGTACTATTTCAGGTAGTAAAGGAAGCACTATTAGTAGAGAGGAGCATTATGTTCGAACGTGTTGTCGCGGCGCCCGCCGACCCAATTCTGGGACTCACCGAAGCATTTAAACAAGACCCACGGTCTGAGAAGATCAACCTAGGCGTAGGTATCTATAAAGACGAAACCGGCGCGACACCAGTATTAGACTCAGTAAAGAAGGCAGAAGAATATCTGCTCGCTAACGAGAAAACCAAATCGTACCTGAGCATTGAAGGCACCCCTGCATACGGCCTTGAGGTGCAGAAACTGTTGTTTGGCGAAGATAGCTCAATTATCGCCGATAAGCGCGCATTCACCGCCCAGTCTCCCGGTGGCACCGGCGCGTTGCATAATGCCGCCGAGTTTGCAGTTAACCACCTTGGCGTTAAGCGCATCTGGGTGAGCAACCCAACCTGGGCTAACCATGGCAATATCTTCAAAGCCGTTGGCCTGGAAGTAGTGAGCTACGACTACTACGACGCAAACACCAAGGACAAAGACTTCGCCGCCGCGTTGGCCTCACTGCAAAACGTTGCAGCGGGCGACTTGGTATTGTTCCACGGCTGCTGCCACAACCCGACCGGTATCGACCCTGACGCTGAGCAGTGGCGAGCGCTGTCAGAGTTGATTCTAAGCAAGCAAGCACTGCCGCTATTTGACTTCGCCTACCAAGGCTTTGCCACCGGTGTGGAAGAAGACGCTCAAGGCCTGCGCATCTTTGCTGAAACTCACCCAGAGTTGTTGGTCGCCAGCTCGTTCTCCAAAAACTTTGGCCTGTACAGCGAGCGGGTAGGTGCTTTCACCTTGGTATCTAAGAGCGAAGAGGAAGGTAAGAGCGCCTTTAGTCAGGTGAAAGCTGGCATTCGTGCAAACTATTCAAACCCACCTTCTCACGGTGCAGCCATTGTAACCACCGTGCTGCAGGATCCAGAGCTGAAAGCCTTGTGGATTGAAGAAGTCGCGCAGATGCGAGTACGTATTAAAGAGATGCGCGATCTGTTCGTGGAAACCTTGAAGGCCAAAGGCGTAACGGGCGATTACTCATTCATCCAACGCCAAAACGGCATGTTCTCATTCTCAGGGCTAAGCAAAGAGCAGGTAGCCAAGCTGAAAGATGAGCATGCGGTGTACATCGTGGGTTCTGGTCGTATCAGCGTTGCTGGTATGACTCGCGCCAATATGGACGCCCTGTGTCAGGCGATTGCTGCTGTAGTGTAAGCTGCAGTTAGCACTCGTTGTAAATGCAAAAAGCCAGGCTAATTGCCTGGCTTTTTTAGGTTTAAAGGGCTGAACACCACTATTTTCGCGCCGCGACTACTTGGTTACGGCCGCCTTCTTTGGCCTTGTACAAGGCTTTATCGGCGTCTTTGATCACCTCTTCCGGGTCGTCGTGCTTCGCTGTTTTAGTGGCAACACCAATACTGACTGTGATTTGCACCGTTTTCTTCGGTTTATTGCTATCTTGGCGGTCTTTGGCACTCTGCTTGTCGCGCTTTTTCTTATCGCGAATGGCGAAAGGCGTGTCTGCGATCTCTTGTCTGATCGCATCAAGGTGCTCCTTGGCGTGCTCGATATCATCGGTCTTGAACAGCGCAGTGAATTCTTCACCACCGTAGCGGAACACCTGACCTCCACCGCCTACCGTGGCTAAACGACTGGCAACCATGGCCAGTACATCATCGCCCACGTCATGCCCATAGGTGTCGTTAAAGCTCTTGAAGTGATCGATATCGACCATCGCCACCGTGTACTGACGTCCAATGCCCGACAACTTTTCAAACAGCATACGCCGACCCAGCAAGCCGGTGAGTTCGTCGCGATAGGCCAGCTCATGGGAGGTGCGCATTCCGCTAATCAATACCAACAACATCGATGCGGAAAAGAACACCGACGAAATCGCTTCCCTATCAAGAAACGCAAGTGGTGCGATGGCGGCCAGCAAGCTAAAAAACAGGCCCATCGACATGCTATTGGGCTTGAGCAAAAACAGCACAAAACTGATCGCCATCCACAGCCCCGCGGCGGCCAACGCATACAGGCTAATGATCAAGCCTTCGATAGGCCGAGGGGCAAAGGCGTGCTGGGCCAACTCGAGCAAGGCTTGCGGGTGGGTCATCACGATCAGATAAAGCGCCAGGCCCTGTAAGGCCACTACGCCGTACATCACTTTTGCTCGCAGCGTTTTAACGCCGTTCTCGTTTATCGCCTGATTAAGCAGTAGGTTAAACGGCACCAGTAAGCTGACCAAGGTGAAGCACAATAGTGCATCGGGCTGAGAGAGCGGCTGTTGCAAAAAACGATGAATCAACCAATAGGAGAAGCAGCACACAAGCACCACAACCACCAGCTGTCGGCGGTTAAACATCCAAGATAGTGAGAGGGCGACAGCGCCAAGCGCATAGGGGAGCCATACGAAGATAGCCTGTAAATCTACCGAGAGAGAGGGATACCAATAGAGCGCAGCACAAGCTGCCAGCAATACCACCAAAGGGAGCGCGATATTGCTGTTTTCGATACGTTGTTCCATATTCTTTGAGTTATTGAATTTTCACGCAATTTTACGCCACTTGGCCAACAATAGTAATTATTTTAGTGGTCCATCGCGAATTGCTGCGTTAAGCCAGTGCAAACGTTGCTTAAGTAACATGGCTGTTCTAGCTTTATAACATAACAAGTTAGGAGACCGATTAATGAGTGACTTGGTGTTCATCGATGATATCGACACTCCCTCACAGCAAAAAGACCTACCAACCTGGAAGCTACTAATTGTCGATGATGAGCAGGAAGTACACTCAGTAACGCGCTTGGTATTGTCAGATGTAGAGATCGACGGCTATGCCATCGAGTTCATATCCGCTTACAGCGCTGAAGAAGCACGTAAAGCCTTCAACGAACATCAGGATATTGCGATTGCGCTGATCGACGTGGTGATGGAGACCGAGCATGCCGGATTGGAGTTAATCCGCTGGATCCGGGAGACCATGCAAAACCACGCCACTCGCTTGATTCTGCGCACCGGCCAGCCAGGGCAAGCGCCTGAAGAGTCGGTCATCAAAAACTACGACATTAACGACTACAAAAGTAAAACCGAGCTTACCGCCACCAAGCTCAAAACCATTACCTATTCAGCAATCCGCTCTTACCGCGACATCCTTTTTATCGAGCGCCACCGAGCCGGGCTTATCAAGGTTATCGAGTCTACGTCGCTAGTACTTAAAAGTAAGACCTTGTACCACTTTGGATCCGCCGTACTCAAACAGTTAGTCGAGTTGTTCCAGCTAGATAGCTCGGCGATGTATATCACCACGCTAACCGAAGATGTACTAAGGAATCAGTCATTTAACGTACTAGCCGCCACCGGTGACCTCGTCGTGAAACAGCACGAAGACTGCGATATCGACAGCAGTCGTCAGGTCCCGGAAGATGTCAGGCTCTACTTGAAACAGAGCCTCGAAGAACGCCGTTCTATCATCACCAACTCCTGTTATGTGGGCTACTATCCCACCGATAGTCGTAGCGTTAGCTTGCTGTACGTAGAGCACAAAAAGCCGTTAGATGATATCGAGAAAAGCTTGCTGGAAGTGTTCGCCGCTAATATTGCGCTCACCTTTGAGAATCTCACCATCAAGGAAGATATCCAAGATACGCAAAAAGAGCTCATTTTCATCATCGGCGATGCCATTGAACAGCGCAGCAAAGAAACTGGCTCCCACGTTAAGCGGGTCGCGCTGATTTGCGAGCTAATGGCGCAAAAACTCGGGTTTGATAACGAGTACGTTGAAGCCATCAAGCATGCTGCGCCGCTGCATGACTTGGGCAAGATTGCCATTCCGGAGTCAATCCTTCACAAGCCCGGGAAACTTGATGCTGAAGAGTGGGAAATCATGAAAACCCATGCCCAGGTAGGCTATGACTTGCTAGCGGGTTCTAACAAAATTATCGCTAAACTCGGTGCCGATATCTCGCTATACCATCACGAGAAATGGGACGGCAGTGGTTATCCTAAAGGTCTGGCCGGCGAAGATATCCCAATTGCCGGGCGTATTATGGCAATTACCGACGTATTCGATGCCCTTGGCGCCAAGCGCTCCTACAAAGAGCCTTGGTCTTATGACGAGATCAAGAAGTTCATTGTTGAGCAGCGCGGCAAGCACTTTGACCCGCAATTGGTCGATATTCTACTAGACAACTATCAGGACTTTATCGACATCCGCGAGCGCTTCCCAGACTAGTCAAACCTCCCGCCATTGATGTTAACGCGATACAAACGGTCGCGTTAGACACACTTATCCATATTTTGTTCCTATAAAATTTACGAATACCTGCATAAATCTCTTTTTTATCTTTGGTAAAAACTGTATTATCCCGCCCGAATTATCCAAACAACCTTATTTCGGGCTTACTAAATGCTGAAAAAACTATCTATTGCAGCCGTAGCTGCTGTTGGCGTATCTGGTGCAGCAAATGCAGAATACCTGTACGGCTTCGGTGGTATGTATGTTGATCATCAGAGCTGGGACCACGGTCTTAACGAAGTTAACAACCCTAAAGGCCGTAACCAATACGTGATCGGTATCGAAGGCGGTGCTGGCTTCACTTGGGGCGAACTGTACGGTTTCTACGATTACGAAAACATCGGTAATGCACCTGATCAACGCGCCGCAGCAGCAAAAGCAACTGCGCACGTTTACCTAGGCGACACTGGTGCCAGCATCTATGCGCAAGTTTATGATTTCGGCAGCGACATGCAAAGTGAGCAAAACCGTGTTCTAGGTTTGGGTTACACCAAGCTTGGCGGTGACAACTGGTTCTTCAAGCCTTGGATCGGTATTCACCAAATTACCGTTAACGATGGATTTGCTAAGTGTGAAGACCAAAAAGATCCTCGAGCTCTGTGCCCGGGCGGGGAGTATGACTACTCAAAACACAATGGTTCTAATGGCTACATGGCAGGTTGGACCGCCCGTTACGCTTGGAACATGTTTGGTCAAGATTTTTCAGTTGTTAACTGGAACGAAATTGAGTTTGACCGCAACGAAACCTTGGCAAAAGCGCAAGGCGGAAAAAATGCGTGGAACGGTGGCGCAATGCTGTCTTGGCACATCACCGACAACCTGTACACCGGCGTGACCTACCGTTACTTCCGTAACAAACTTGGCCACGAAGGCTACGGCGACTTGTTCATCTACCGTATCGGTTACAACTTCTAAGTTGTCATCGAATATGGAAAAGCCCGCTTAATGCGGGCTTTTTGCTATCTACGCATTCACACAAACGTAGCACCGATAGCTGAGGTAGGGCGCTTACTTGCGAAGTCCCGGTTTACTCGATTTCACCGGTTGATGACGCCACACATTGCGCAAGCGTTGTTGGGTAGTTTCGGGGACTGAACTTGAGAACTCTAGCTGTATGTAACCTTTGCGGGGCATTCCATAGATCTTGCCCTTAAAGGCGCGAGTGGCTTGACTCACTGCCTTTATCTCTTCGACAAAATAGTTGGGTACCGATCCCTTGGTACAATTAATCCTCACACCATCGACAGATACAACAAAGTGTGCAGTAATTGCCTTAAGCATAACCTACCTTCAAAAGTGTTATTGGCCAACAATAGTTCGGAACACCCTGATTTTCAATCACTTTAACCGGCAATCAGACTGGCGAGCATACTTATATCGCATCGTAACAGGCTACGTATTTGCGGTTAGAACTGATCAGCTAAATCTGCCATGGCACCAGCTTTGCGATAGGGCTCAATATAGCGAAGCAACATTTTCAGCGAGCTCCAACGCCCGGCTAGCATAATCTCTGCTGGTGACTTGCCGATTTGCGTTAACCAAATGGCAGAGCCAATCCTAAAGCTGTGGGTGGTAAATGGTTTACTGCTCGAGGGTAGTAAACCGTCTTGCTTCAGTACTGTTGTTATCCGCTGTAATGATGCATAAAACACCGACATCGATACCCGCTCATAGCCCCGGGTCTGTGCAGTGGTCAATAGGTAATGACTCGGCTCAGATCCAAACGGACTATCCTGGGTAAATCGCTGATAAAGCTGCAGGGCGTAGGGCGATAAGGGTAAGTATCTAGGTATGCCGCTTTTATTAGTTTTGTCCCAGTCCAAACGGATATTGGCTCCCATACCTATACCCGGCAACACCATAATATGTTGATGCTGCAAACGCTGCAGTTCCTCTCCTCGCAGCATCGCCTCGAACATAAACTGGCAGATCAGCAGGTCGCGCAGCTGTAATCGGTCATCGCCTTGCTCAAAACGTAGCTTGATATGATCGCGATACTGCTTGGTAAACGGAACAGCTTGTCCTCGCGTTTCTCGACCGTTCGCAGCGAGCTGATCAAGGGTTCTTCGCAGCACTTGTAGGTAGCGACGAGAGTTAGTGGGCGAGGGTAGCGCATGCTGTTTACTCAATGTTGCCAAGGCCCAAGTATCCCGCTGTAAGGTAGATGCGCTTACCCCTTTAACCGGCTCTTCGGCCCGCTTTTCCTTGCGACTTAAGTAGTGCTTAATCCGTTCGGCATAGTCCAAGGTCGTGTTGCCGCCTATCAGAGAGATCGCCTCATAAGCGCGAAACTCAATATAGCGGCACGCTAGATCGATGGATATGGGGTAGGGAATAGCATTCAGATTTTCTTGCTCAGCCAGGTAGTAACGAAATGCCTGCACCGCGTTTAAAAAGGCTTTTTCAGAGTTGCGATGGGGATTGTAGGCCTCGCGTTTTTGGTACTTATACCAGTGCTCGCGATGCCGTTTAATAGCCGCTTCAAAGTCAGGGTGCTCAGTGATATCCAGCTGTCGCAACGAGGCCTGTTGAACATACTCCTCAAAATGCTCGGCCTCCATGGCAAGCAGATCAATGCTGGACCAGTCGAAGGAGCTAGGCGTTATAACGTTTGCAGTGTGGGACAAAAAGTTGCGGGGCATCGAGTGAAAGTACAGTAAAAACAGTAGCTTCTATTATCTTCGAAGCAGCCATATAAAAGCAAATAACGACCACATATTTGCTTTACGAGAAAATAATGTACATAAATCGCGCAAACAGATTTGCTTTAGCGAGAAATGAACGATTAATGAAGCCACACAAAAAGCAGACGTACATAGAGCCAGGATGTAGCCACCAACAGAACAAGTTGACCTACAAAGAAAGGAGCAAACTGACGAAACGTTGAAGATAGATTCATAAGACCAAGAACCATGACCAGTACAAGTAGTGATACAAACACTAGAAAGATTTTGAAGTTTGCAGGTTTGTTGGCTTCGAGATTCTTCCGATAGGTATAGATAGAGAATGCGAGTATCATGCTGGTTGCCAACCACTGAGATAGGCTTGACCAAAACCAAACGGCACTGGTGTTGTACTGAAACGCCAGTAGCCCGAGTGGAATCAAACACAACCAAAATGAAGTAACTCCGCAGCTAAGCATCGCCCAAAATCTACCGTCGGCACGCCAAGACGATTGCCGCCGAGTAAACAACGAAACAACTGTTGAAAATCCCAACAAGGTAATTGCGAGTGCAGCAACTGAAAACAACGCAGTAGTTTCTTGCATAAGAGCTCCTTGGTTAGATAAACGAACTACAGCGCGAATCTCTAAATCCTAGTAGAACCCGACCAAAGTTCTAGCACTAGGTGTAGAGCCACGCAGCAAGCGCTACAATAGCGAACGTAAGCCATTGAACATAATGGATTTACCATAAAATCTAAATACTGATTTCACTTATCAGACCATTCGGTCTGCTAAGTGCCTCAGAATCCCCCTAGGATTGCGCAGTGCGCATAATGTATATTATGTTAAATATGATATTCAACTAACTGGATGCGCGGAACGCCTGCCTTGGCCTTGTAGGCTCCAATATCCTCTACGCCACTACACGCCTTACTTACCACGTTGCTCTTTAGCGAAGTTCGACGGATATAACGCACGCTGTGCTTCATCGTCCATAGTAGATTTAAATGTCAGCTTACTACCGATACTGTGTGCCTTTGCTACTGCGGGACGACTGTCTATCTGCTCGAACCAACGCTTTACGTTTGGATATGGAACAAGTTCATCATCATCCAATGCAAAGCGCGATCTATCAACCCAGCCCCATGCGGAAATATCCGCGATCGTGTACTCGTTACCGACAATAAAATCTCGCCCCTCAAGGTGCGCATCTAATACCTCGTAGTGGCGTTGGGTTTCTCGCAGATAACGGTTCTGAGCATATGGGATCTCTTCTGGCGCTTTGTGTAGAAAGTGTACTGACTGACCAGAGAATGGGCCTAGGCCTGACGCTATAAACATCATCCACGACAACAACTCTGCGCGATCGTTGGGCTCGCCACCTAGTTTTCCGGATTTCTCTGAGAGATACATTAATATGGCAGTTGAGTCGAAAACACGCTGCCCGTCATCCATGATGGCGGGCGTTTTACCGTTTGGATTGATGGCTCGGTACTCAGGCGTATGCTGTTCCCCTTTTCGGGTGTCAACAGCAACTAATTCAAATGGCAGATTGGTTTCTGCCAAAAATAGCGCAACCTTCATTGGGTTTGGTCCCGGATTGAAGTAAAACTTGAGCATAGTGATAATCCTCTTCGAATCGATTGTAGGAAATACTAACGAGAGGCCGTTTCGCCACTCTAATACGCGCCCTGTACCGCCCTTCTCTCTAAAGGTCTGATTTAGTGATTCAATCTGTCGCCTAATAACGATTCCACTAAACTCAGCCAAGGCACGACGGGCACTTTTGATTTCTCTGACAAATGAACCTGGCAACTGGTGTTCGCTGTTACGATGTAATCGGGCTCGTCGACTTGCAGTTTTTTCAACTTGTCTGCCCTGAGCTGTGCTGCCGTCTCCGGCTCGAACACTGAGTACGTGCCGCCCGAGCCACAGCAAAGATAGCTGTTTTCGACATCGAGCAAACTAAAGCCAAGTCCCTTCAGCACTCTTTCGACTGTGTCATGTTCTCCGAGTCCATGCCGTAGCGAACACGATGTGTGAAATGCAATGCGTAACGTTGCAGTCTTGGCCTTTATCTCTTCGCTTGCTATCTCATCGATATGCTCGTTAAGCAGCGCAGCCGGATTCTTCACTAACTTAGCGATGTGCGCTGCGCGTCTTATATAGTCGGGTTCAACCCGCATATGCTTGGGATACTCGATAAATTGGAGTTGGCAGCTCGAAGAGGTATGAATGATTGCAGCAGCGCCTTTCTTCACCAATGGCCATAGCGCATCGATGTTCGCTTTCATTAACTGCGTTGCTTGAGCGTGGCTGCCCAAATGTTGTGGCAAGGAAGCGCAGCATCCGACCTTTTTTACCACTCGGGCATCTAATCCAATGCAATTGGCAATACGTATCAGGCTATGGTTTGAGATTGAGTCGGTTAATGAATCAGCACACCCTTCTAATAACAGAATACAAGGCCGTGTTGGCGTATCGTCGCTAGCGCTAAACGCAGTTTTGTTAGTTCGACGTGGGAGTTCGCCGCTCGTTAACGATGCGCAGTGACTTCGCGCCGCTTTCAGTTCGGGCTGGCAATGGCGTGCCAGCGCTAACACCAAGCTAGCTCGCTTTCGGTATGGCAGTGTTTGGCAAACTAGCCAACGAAACATTCTTTGTTTGAAGGGCCTTGGGTAGCGTTGCTCCATCAACGCCCTCGCCTGTTTAATCAACTGCCCGAACTCAATACCTGCAGGACAGGTGGTCTGGCAGCTTCTGCAGGCAAGGCACAGATCCAACTGTTTTCTGATGGCCGGTGTAACGGGCTCGCCCTGCAAAAAGCCTTTGATAGTAGCAATACGTCCGCGCGGGCCAAGTGCTTGGTCTTTAGTTAACACAAAGGTAGGACAGGTCGCATTACAAAACCCGCGATGAGCGCACTTCTTTATATTCGCAGCCGCACCCCTTGCCAGTGACGAACTTTCAAGGCTTTTGTCCAATTGAACCAGCATTGCCTTTCCTTATTACATTGAGCGAAAACTAAACAAAGTTTTTGAAGCAACTCTCGTTTTCTAATTGCTTGTTTTGACAATAACTGCACAGCTCTGAATAATCAACATATCGAATACTCCGATATATGATTATTAAGTATAAGACGTATCCTGAATCCTGTTATCGACCTATGCGAGGATCCCCATGCCTGATCTACAAGCGATAGAAACTACTTTAAAACAGACACTTAGCGAAAGTGAAGTCTCCAGTTCAGTTAAAGATCTAGAAATGAGTAGCCACGACACGTGGCCCTTGATGACCAAGTTAAATATGTTAGGTCAACACCCCAATCAAGCCGATATCGTAGTACGCGCCCGCTGTGAGGACGACATTACAAAGGTGTTGGCCATAGCCAATGAACACAAAATTCCGGTTACTACCCGCGCCCTTGCCTCCTCGGTAACGGGCCAGCCTTTACCCACTAAAGGCGGCATTGTATTAGATATCTCCGAGATACCCAGCGAGTTTTACATTAACGAAGCCAATATGACGGTCACCGCAACCTGCAGTTTTAACGGCGGCGATCTGGAAGATCTGCTTAGCCAGCAAGGCTGGACCATGGGCCACTCTCCCCAATCGCTTTACCGCTCAACCGTTGGCGGTTGGCTAGCAACCCTTGCAACCGGGCAGTTTTCCTCACTTTACGGCGGCATCGAAGACCTAGTCATCGCTTACGATGTCATCCTCGCCACTGGCGAGAAAGTCACCCTAAAAGCCAATCCGCGTGCGGCGATGGGCCCCGATCTACGCCAGCTATTCCTCGGTTCTGAAGGTACCTTGGGGATCATCACCTCAGTCACCTTGAAGATGTTCCCGCTTCCTGAGGCGGAAGCATTAATGACTTATGAGATCCCAACGGTTAAAGAAGGTTTGGCTTTAATGCGGGAGATTGGCGCGGCCAACCTTAAGCCTTTCTTGGTGCGCTTTTACGATACCGAAGAAGCCAAGCACGCCATGCAAGACCACAACTTCGCCACCCCGGTGCTGTTTTTGGGTAGCCGCGGCCTGCCTGCGATGGTTGACACCGAACAAGGTGTACTCGCCGATTTAGTCGCCAAACACGGCGGTAAGCCACTTGGTAGCGATGGCGCAAAAGCCTGGATGGAGCGGCGCTTTGACTTCTCAACCGTGGAGAATCTGCTTGCTACCAAAGGCGGCTTCGGCGAGACCATTGAAATCGCCCATAACTGGGATTCCATTTATCCATTGTGGGAAGAACTTAAACAGGCCTTGGCACCACTGTCCGACGAGGTGTTATCGCACTTCTCCCACATCTATAACCAAGGCACCTCCATGTACATGATCCTGCTGTCGCAAACCGAGAGCGATGAAGTCGCGGTTGAGCGCTTAAGGGAGCTATGGAAGACCACCATGGAAGTGTGCATTAAGCACGGCGCCGAGCTGTCGCATCACCATGGCGGCGGTCTGGCCCGTTCTCCTTATAGTCGCCGCTCCTTGGGCAGCGCACACCTGGTGCTACAGAAATTGAAACAAGCGGTAGATCCTAACGCCATTTTGAACCCTGGCAAGTTAGGTCTCGACTAATAGAAAGAAGCTTTACCCTATAAAACAATAAGATAGACGCGCACCTCGACGGCCGGTACTGGCTGTAGTTATCCGCTGGTACCGGCACATAAAGAGCCCACCAAAAACAATAAAGGGCTCACCCCTACACTCTACGAAAGGATAACAACATGGACACACTGTTCAACATGAGCGTCATGGAGGCGCTCGGCGCGATAGCAGGCGGCTTTCTGGGCGCAACCTTTGGTGCCCTGGTCGCCTTTGTTTTTACCGGATTTGCGATTCTCATTGGTATTGCCATTGTGATTGGCTCTGGTGATCCCACCTTCTTGAACGTAATGGGCTTGGGGCCATTTTTCGGCCCGCACATCTCATTTGCTGGCGGCATCGCTGCTGCGGCATACGCAGGCAAGAAAGGTTGGCTCACCAGCGGCCGCGATATCGTTACCCCCCTAGTCAGCTTGGGTCGCCCCAGTGTATTGCTGGTAGGGGCGGCATTTGGCTTGTTCGGTTATGTGGTGTTCTCAGCCCTTAACCCGGTCGACGGCGTTGGCAGCTTTACCGACTCGGTTGCGCTGACCGTGGTGATCTCGGCGGTGGTTGCGCGATTGATGTTCAGCGAGTGCGGCATTATCGGCCAGCATTGCGAAGGCAAACAAGGTTGGGCACGCTTCAAGCCCTGCGAGCAACACGGCTGGCTGCCCTATCAAGATTCCTACGCGATGACCGTGACCTTGGGGCTGTTTGTCGGTGCAATCTCTTCATGGGCAGCGCTACTACTTATACAGGCCTACCCCCAAGCACCGGGCGTTATCCTTATCGGTTTTGCTATCTCTGCCGTGTCGCTGTTGTTCCTTGGTATGAACGTAATGGTGCCAGCAACTCACCACATTACCCTGGTTAGCGCAGTATCTGTGACCACCTTTATGGGTTTGGTAGAAAGTGATGTCGCTATTGTGGTGATCGGTGGCATTGTGGGAATTATCACTGCGGTGGTTGGGCAGCTGTTTGCACGATTCTGGTTGATTCGCGCAGACACTCATATCGATCCGCCGGCCAGCGCCATTTGGCCGGTTACCTCTGCCCTGATTGTTTTGTCAATCGCTCTACGATAACAACAACGCCAAGGAATGATAATGAACAACAAGCACATACTCGTGATCGATGCAGGCACCACCGGAATTCGCGTGCTGATTTACAATGAACGTAACCACATACTGGCGCAAGCCTACACCGAGTTTCCTAACTATCACCCGGCGGAAGATCGGGTGGAACAAGATGCCAACGAGATCTGGGCAGCCACCCAGCAGATGATGGACAAGGCCTTAGACTTTCTTTCTCTCAGGCTTAACGATATGTCCTGTATCGGCATAACCAACCAACGCGCAACTACAGTGATCTGGGATAAAGCCACCGGCGAGCCGGTTAGTCGCGCCATTGTCTGGCAAGACACCCGCACCGCTAGCCGGGTTGAAGAGCTGCAACCCGAATGGGCTGAGAAGGTCTATCAGCGCACAGGCTGGGCATTGGCTCCGGTTTATTCGTCGCTCAGTATCGAGTGGATCTTAAATAATGAGCCGGGCGTTAAAGAGCGTGCCCAACGCGGCGAGCTGGCCTTCGGCACCATCGATTCGTGGTTGGTTTACTGCTTAACCGGCGGTGCGAATCATGTGATCAGCGCCTCCAATGCATCGGTGACCGGTTCCTACGATTTAACTACTGGGCAGTGGTACGAAGAGTGGCTGAGCGCGCTCGATATACCCTTGTCGATGCTCCCAGAAGTTTGCGACGACTCCGGAGAAATTGGCCGCACAGACGAACGTGTCACTGGGGGAAGCGTGCCAATCTCCGGGGTTATTGCCGACCAACATGCCGCCCTATTCGCCCAAGGCTGTATCGAACCGGGTATGGCCAAATGTACCCACGGCACCGGTACCTTCCTTGACTTGTTGATTGGCGAAGAACCAAAGATTGATACTAACAGCGGGATCTGCTGCCAGATAGCCTGGCGTTACAAGGGCAAAACCCTCTACGCCCTGCAGGGTTACGCGGGTTGTACCGGCTCTGCCATACAGTGGTTGCGCGATGGTTTGCAGATTATCGACTCTTCGGCTGAGTCTAAATCGGTGGCCTCTCAGGTGCCGGACAATGGCGGGGTGTACTTCGTCCCTGCTCTCACCGGCCTGTCAGCTCCCTATTGGGACCCCTATGCGCGCGGCACCATCCTTGGGATCTCTCCCGGAACCACGCGGTGTCATATCGTGCGTGCGACCTTGGAAGGCATTGTCTATTCGGTGCGCGACTTTATTACTGAGATGCAAAAGATTTCCGGGTTCGATATCAAGAGCATCGCGGTGGATGGCGGCGCGTCGAAGAACAACCTGTTAGTGCAGTTCCAGGCCGATCAACTTGGCGTGGATATCGTGCGGCCCCGTAATGTAGAAGCGACAAGCCTGGGCGCTGCGCTTATGGCAGGTTTAGGTGTTGGGGTTTGGAAGAACGAGAAAGAGTGCTTTGCGGTTAGCCGTAACCGTCAGTTGTTCAAGCCGCTTATCGACGAAGCCACTCGCGAAACCCAGTACCAGACTTGGAAGCTCGCTGTAGAACGTTCACGTAAATGGAGTAAGTTATGAGACGTGCAAGCCTATCCTCAATTGAACAGGTAGTGTTCGATGTTGTCGTGGTGGGTGGTGGTATCACCGGCTCTGCCATCGCGCGCGATGCAGCGCTGCGAGGTATGAAGGTGCTATTGGTGGAAAAGGAAGATTTCGGCTCGGGCACCTCGAGCCGCTCCTCCAAGCTGATCCACGGCGGTCTGCGTTATCTGGAGACCTACCAGTTTGGACTGGTCGCCGAGTCAGTTCGGGAACGGGAGCTGGCCTTACGGCTGGCCCCGCACCTGACCAAGGTCCAGCCCTTCCTGTATATGTTCTACAAAGGCTGTCCGGATAAGAAGTGGCTGCTCAACCTTGGGATGACCTTCTACGACGTCGTATCGGGTAGCTGGAGCAAGCGCCGCCACCAAATGCTGAATAAGCAACAAGTGCTGGCCCGCCAGCCCGGTTTTCGTGCCGATGGTCTGCGCGGCGCGGCCATGTTCTACGATGTGTCGACCGATGACGCACGCCTGACCATCGATACCACTAAAAGCGCTTGGGAACATAGCGCTCAAGTGCTTAACCACTGCAAAGTCACCGGCCTGACCTACAGCGAGAACCGCTGCGATGGCGTGCAGTTGACCGACCTGCTCAGTCAAACCCAAGCAACGGTTAAGGCCCATTATGTGGTCAACGCCACCGGGCCGTGGAGCGACCAGCTATTGTCGATGGAGAAGCCGGAATCGGCTATATTACGCCCCACCAAAGGCGTTCATATCGTGTTGCGCAAGCAAGACTTTCCGCTTCACTCAGCGGTGTTTATGCGCTCCCCTGATGATGGCCGTGTGGTGTGGCCGATCCCTTCCACCCAAGATGATCGGGTATTCATCGGCACCACCGATACCACCTTCGACGGCGACCCCGATCGGGTTGTGCCAGAAGAGAGTGATATCAGCTATCTGCTCAACGTTGCCAACCACCTGATGCCCAGTGCCAAGCTGGATAAGCAGCATGTGATTGGCTCATGGGCTGGGTTGCGTCCCTTGATTGCACCGGCTGGCGATCTCAGTAACGGCCAGACACCGCGTGAGCACCAGATCATGACCAGTGATTCCGGCGTTTACTCCATCGTAGGCGGCAAGCTGACCAGCAATCGCGTGATGGCTAAGCAGGTGCTAGATAAGCTCGTAAAGAGCGACAACTACACCTATTTGTCGCCGAGCCTGCAAGCTTACAGCGCCGATAAGGTGGTGCTAAGTGGCGGCGCCAAAGATGCCGACACCCACTTCGATAAACATCAGCCCTATCAGCAAAACCGGGTCGTGGGCGAGATAGAATCGCTTGGTGTGCCCTATCGCTATGCTAAGTCCTGGGTGGCACGCTATGGCCACAATGCTCGAATCGTCGCGGCGATTTGGAATGAGAGCGTGGATTATCAAAGCGACCTTGGCGCACGCGCCTTAACCATCGCGGAGCTTCGCTACTGCGTGTTGCATGAAGCAGCCAGCTCGCTAAAAGACCTGCTGGTTCGCCGTACCTCAGCGTTCTTCTGGGATAGCAAAGGCGGCTTGGACAAGATTGGGCAGATAGCGCAAGAGATGCAAAACCTGCTCGGATGGAGTGAGGAGCGTAAGCTGAGTGAAATCGACGACTACTTCGATTTAGTCTGTGCCCACCGCGCTTGTCCGATTGAAAAGCCTACGCTCGAGGTAAAACAAGAGAGCACAACCGCGTAGACCTTCGCTTAATTGTCCCTCCAATGCCATGGAGTCTGCCCCGAAGCGTAATGCTCGGGGCTCTTTTTTAATCGTTGCTATAAAGAGCTGAAGGCTTTGGCGTAAGGATCTTCACTTGAGAAGGCATTCGATTGGGCATTCTGCAGCTGGCGACTGTTGATCTCATCGAGCAAGGCGACCAACTCAGGTCGCTTAGGATTAACCACGAAGGCAGCCGCCGAAATAGCTTGGTGTTGCTCGATGGCTGCAGGCTCACTCAGGCGGTGTGCCTGTAAGCCGGCTAGCTCAAGTGGTACGGGGCTGGCGGTAATGTGCCAAAGCCCGGCGTCTACATCGCCGCGCAACACCCTAGCGGGTACATGACGAAAATCAGTTTCCAAGTATTCGAAGCCTTCTTCGATTGGGAACTGCTTTTGGGTGATCGAGCTGTGATCAGAAGATGCGGGGTCTATAGCAATACGGCGCCATTGCGTCTGGGGCTTATCGGCCCGTGACACCACCACTAATCGCTGCATCGAATAGTAGCTATCGGGCTTGAGGCATTTTTGCTGCCAGGTTTCTAGGGCTGAGCTCATATTGTCGGCCGCGCCTTTAGAGACCAAGGCAATATCGAACTTGCCTTTGTTTACCAGCTCTACTCGCTTTTCACCACCAGGTTGGTGCTCAATAAAGTAGGCGATATTCAGGGCGGTAAGCTTAGCGGTGATATGTTTGATCAGCGCGTCTATCTCAATCGAACCGCTACTGGGCATCAATAGTTGAACCGGCGCTAACTTGGCCAAGTTCCAACAGGTGCCGGTGTCGAGCTGAGTGATCTCTCGCCCCATATGGCCTTTGGAACGAGTAACTAAAGCCTCGCTGGCGCTTAGGATCTGCAATGCGCGCTGGATGGTGCCAGCAACGATGCCATGCTCTTCCAGTAATTGCACATTGGTGGGAAGCTTTCCGCCTACCCCGGCGAATAACGCGTGACTAACAATGACTTGCTTAGCGTGGATGATCGCCTGCTCGGAGACGGCACTGAGTTTTGCTGCGGCCACAATCAAAGACCTTATTAATGTATTCCTGCACTGTCTTCGATACTAACGTAACTAATCCGTTGTTACCATTGAAGAAAGTGAGCTAAACGCAGGCTTTTAGTTTCACGAATCGTGTTGGATCTCCCACGGACTCCACACCTTAAAACGTGAGCTGATCAGATGGAACTCATGCTCGATCAGCGCTGCGCCCGGCGCAATCGTCACCTCGGCGTGAGTATCGTCCGACCAGGTGGCAGTCACCTCTGGATAAGTAAACTTGTCATCTTTGCCTGCAAGTTCCAGAGTGTGGCGATAGACGATAATCCCACTTGGGTCTTCAGGTTGGTTGGTCATCAGCAGTTCGATGTGCTTCTCGCTCTCGTTGCACACCTCGGTTTGATAGACCAAGGTACGCTTGGCGTTAGGGCTATTGAAGGCATCGCGGTGGGTAACCATACAACTGTTATGTGTATCGAATACCCACGAATCGTCAAACACCAAATAGAGGAATAGGCACATACTGGTGACCCCCAGTAGGTGCTTAACGCTTTGCGATAGCAATGGATGAATCTCTAGGCGCATTACCAGACTTCCTTGTCGTGATCGGCTTTTGATGTTGGCATTTGATGATGGGAAACCCCACTCAATCCAATCAGGTTAACATGCGCTAGTTACAAGATTATTGATACAGACACGCAAATGCCGAGAAAAGCGCAGCCTACCAGCGTGCGTCCCCTGTTCAGCCAGCTATCCGCGCTAAGGTAAGTGTTCCGCCAAGTAGGCCATCGCTTGCTCATCCTGCAGCTTGTCGGCGTTGGCTTTTGCCTTTGCTTTGGCTTTGCGACTATGCTCCCACCCTGCCAGATAAGCGTGTTTTAACAGCGCCGCGACCGACTCGTGAACCGCTGCAGGCGCGTTGGCCAGCAGTAAGGCACTGCGTTCTTTGGCGGAGAGCTGCTGGTTTGTCAGCGCCAGTTGTAGCTCCAATGGCAAGCTCTCGCTCAGTTCGCTAGGCTCGGCCGCGATGATGTACTCCAAGGCGGCATCTATCCCCTGTTCGGTGTTGCGATCAAAGCCTAGCGCGACTTGGGCTGCGCGGATCCGCTCGGCAGTCTCCTGCTTCACCGTAATGGTGGTCTTCTTTAGCGTGTGCTTGGATTTATAGTTTCGATAGCGCGCGCCCAAGGTTTGATAGCTCTTGAGCAGCAGTAAGGGCTTGAGCGCTTTCATGCACTCTTTGTAGCTGAGGGATTCCGGCGACAATGGCCGACTTTGGTACGCCTGTTCACTGTGATAATGCGCCAAATCTTCGGCAATGCCTTGATAACTGGGTAGCGCAATAAACGCCTGCCAAAGGGAGTCCATTGATAGATGACCTAATACGATTCTTGTAATTTCGAGCATTATGGTCTGTTTAACTACGTGCTACAACTCGGCAAATTCATCGCCTGTTGCAAGCAGGGGCATGATCACACGTTTTATATCTTCATACTAAAGAGGTAGTAATCTGCGCTAATAGCCGCTGCAAAATTGATCTAGATCATGGACGGCTTTGCGCACCTGTTAAAGGTAAATGAGGTGTTGCTACGGAGCCCAAATAACTGAGCGATGTTGCTGTTTTTTATGCGTTTAATAACGTATGATCACATGTGTTAACATTTAGATAATTCTCAGTTTTTACTAAATGTTCGTCTCTGGAGAGATAAAGTGATTCCCGCTTTGCGGGCGTTCGATAACAATAGCAACGGAAGCAATCATCTATGAACCAAGCAGCTACGGCAGCAACTGACTACAACTATACGGTTGTCAGGCAGTTCACTGTAATGACCATTGTTTGGGGTATCGTAGGTATGGCTGTCGGGGTGCTGATCGCAGCACAACTTGTATGGCCTGCTCTCAACTTCGATACACCTTGGCTAACTTACAGCCGTCTACGTCCCCTTCACACCAACGCCGTAATTTTCGCATTCGGTACCAGCGCCCTGATGGCCACCTCGTTATACGTGGTGCAGCGAACCACCCAAGCTCGTTTGTTTGGTGGCGCGTTAGCCAGCTTTGTGTTCTGGGGCTGGACGGCGATTATTCTCGCGGCCGCCATCACCTTACCGCTGGGCATTAGCTCCAGTAAAGAATACGCCGAGCTCGAGTGGCCCATCGACATCGCAATTGCGGTGGTGTGGGTTGCCTATGGCATCGTGTTCTTCGGTACCTTGGTGAAACGAAAGGTTGCCCATATTTATGTAGCCAACTGGTTCTTCGGCGCCTTTATTATCACGGTTGCGGTACTGCATATCGTGAACAGTGGCGCCATTCCCCTGCATGCTGGCAAGTCTTACTCCATCTACGCCGGTGCGGTCGACGCCATGGTGCAATGGTGGTACGGCCACAACGCGGTAGGCTTCCTGCTAACCGCAGGCTTCTTGGGGATTATGTACTACTTCGTACCTAAGCAAGCTGGTCGTCCGGTATACAGCTATCGCCTGTCTATCGTGCATTTCTGGGCGCTGGTATCGATTTATATCTGGGCGGGTCCTCACCACCTGCACTATACGGCCTTGCCTGATTGGGCACAGTCGCTGGGTATGGTGATGTCGCTGATCCTGTTTGCACCGTCTTGGGGTGGCATGATCAACGGTATTATGACCCTCTCTGGCGCGTGGCATAAGCTGCGCTACGACCCTATCCTGCGCTTCTTGATTGTGTCACTGTCGTTCTACGGCATGTCGACCTTCGAAGGCCCAATGATGTCAATCAAGACCGTAAATGCGCTGTCGCACTACACCGACTGGACCGTTGGCCACGTGCACTCTGGCGCACTCGGTTGGGTTGCCATGGTATCGATTGGTGCGGTTTATCACCTCATTCCGGTGCTGTTCGGCCAAGGCCGTATGTACAGCATCAGCCTAATCAACACCCACTTCTGGCTATCGACTATCGGCGTTGTGCTGTACATCGTTGCGATGTGGATCTCTGGTGTTATGCAGGGTTTGATGTGGCGCGCAGTCAACGAAGACGGCACCCTGACCTATTCGTTTGTCGAGTCCCTAGTGGCATCGAAACCATTCTACATCGTGCGTTTGATTGGCGGCTTATTCTTCCTCGCCGGCATGTTCGTTATGGCCTACAACACGTATAAGACGATTCGTGCTGAGAAAGGCTCACTACAAGCAGTTGAACAGGATTAGGAGGCCATTCGATGAAACATGAAGCGTTAGAAAAGAACATTGGCTTACTGGCAATCTTTATCGTGATTGCGATTAGCTTCGGTGGTCTGGTGCAGATCACCCCGCTAATCTTCCAACCTGAGACCACAGAGCCGGTTGACGGGCTTACCCCCTACACCGCACTGCAGATGGAAGGTCGTGATATCTATATCCGCGAAGGCTGTAACAACTGCCACAGTCAGATGATTCGCCCCTTCCGTGCTGAAACCGAGCGCTACGGCCACTACTCGGTCGCCGGTGAAAGCGTGTGGGAGCATCCCTTCTTGTGGGGCTCAAAACGTACCGGTCCCGATCTAGCTCGGGTTGGCGGACGTTATTCTGATGAGTGGCATCGTGTTCACCTGATTAACCCTCGTGATGTGGTACCGGAGTCAAACATGCCTTCCTATCCTTGGTTGGCCGAGCGCACGCTCGATGGCAAAGATACTGGCGCCAAGCTGGCTATCTTCCGCGACTTCTTTAGTGTGCCGTACACCGACGAAGACATTGCAGGTGCCGAAGCCGCGGTTGCTGGTAAGACCGAGCTAGATGCACTGGTCGCTTACCTGCAGTCTCTCGGACACGCACTGAAATAGGAGGCGCTATGGATTTTGGAACCTTTAACGGCCTTTATACCGCTTTCTTGCTGATCATCTTCTTGGCGATCGTGGTTTGGGCCTATAGCAGCCGTCGTAAAAAGGACTTCATTGAAGCGGCCAACTTGGTCTTTGCCGACGAGCAAAAACAAAGTGCCAACAATAACAACCAACAAGGAGCACAGAAATAATGACAGCGTTCTGGAGTGTGTGGATTACTGTTATCACCTTAGGAAGCATCGCTGGTTGTTGTTGGTTGCTGTACATCTGTACCAAGAACAACACGGGTGTTGAAGAAGGTAAGTCGATGGGCCATGAGTTCGATGGCATCGAAGAACTGAACAACCCCCTTCCTAAGTGGTGGAGCTACATGTTTGTGCTCACCATCGTCTTTGCCTTGGGCTATCTGGCGTTCTACCCCGGTTTGGGTAATTGGCAAGGTTTGTTTGGCTGGAAGAGTGCCGAGAAAGACATTAAGTCGATAGCCGAAGGTCAGGAGCGTATCGCGGCCTACCAAGGTGATGTTGCTAATCAATATCAAAACGAAGTTGCGCATGCTGATGCGCGCTTCGGTGAGGTATTCAAAGCCCTGGCCTACGACAGCGACGGCTCATACAAAGCCATCGAAGACTTAGCGCTAGACCCAGAAGCTATTAAGGTTGGCGAGCGTCTTTACCTGCAAAACTGTTCGCAGTGTCACGGCTCGACCGGTCGTGGCGGTAAGGGCTTCCCTAACCTCACCGATGGCGACTGGCTATACGGCGGTACTGGCGAGCAGATCAAGGCAACCTTGATGTATGGCCGCGCGGGTCAAATGCCGGGTTGGGAAGCGGTACTGGGCGATGATGGCATCGAGCAGATGACCGACTACGTACTGAGCCTGTCGGGCCGCAAGGTTAACGATGTTAACGCGGCCAAAGGTGAAGCGCAGTTCGCCATGTGCGCAGCCTGTCATGGCGCCGACGGTAAAGGGAATCAGGCCTTAGGTGCGCCGAACCTAACCAACGGCATCTGGCTATACGGTGGTTCACGCAAGGCTATCGAAGAAACCCTTCGTTACGGCCGTAACGGTGTGATGCCGGCTTGGGAAGACATACTAGGCGAAGATAAGATTCATCTGATCAGTGCCTACGTGTACCAACTTTCCCGCTAGCAGTTAGCAAAGATGTTATATAAGCGGCGCTTTTAGCGTCGCTTTTTTGTTATATTGTTGTTTCATCATGTAAAAGGGAGTGTTTGATGATTGCGCCGTGGTATAAGCAGTTCTGGCCTTGGTTCTTAATAGCCCTTCCCGGGGCTGCCGTAATCGCCAGTTTTGCCACTTTGTACTTAGCCATATCCAGCCCAAACGATATGGTTGTCGAGAGTTACTATAAGAAAGGTAAAGGGATTAACTCTGATCTCTCATTGATGGAAAACGCACGCCAACTCGGCATTAACGCCAAGGTACGCGCCGAGCGCGATCATTTGGTGCTCAACATCACCCTGCCAGAGGCGCAGCGTGCTCAACCCCTATCCATTCAACTTGCTCACCGCACCCAAGCCGGCAAAGACTATCAAGCGATGGTTACCGCCGATGCTAACGGCGAGTATCGTTTTGCCCATGATCTAAGCGACCAAGGTCGCTGGTATCTGCAGATCATGCCGGTCGATAAAAGCTGGCGCCTGGAAGAGAGCTTAGTGTTACCGTTGGGGATTGAAGAAGTTATTGATGGAAAGTAGTCGTTGTTACCACTGCGGGGAGCTGATCCCTGCAGGCTTTAACCAATCTGTAGACATCCTAGGAAAAGCCCGCCACATGTGTTGCATTGGTTGTGTCGAGGTCGCTAAAACCATCGTGCAAAGTGGCCTAACCGATTACTACCAACACCGCACCAACAATGCCCCCTCCGCGCAAGGCTTAGTGCCCGATGCACTACAGCAACTGATTCAGTATGACGACGATGCGGTACAACAAGAGTTTGTGGCAGACCAAGGCGAGTACCAAGAAGTATTGCTATCGGTTGAAGGCATAAGCTGCGCAGCCTGCGCTTGGCTTATTGAAAAACAGGTCGCCGCCATCCCGGGCGTATTGAAAATCGCAGTGAACTCCACCACCTTTCGCGCCACCCTGCGCTGGGATAAACGTAAATGTGAGTTAAGCAAGGTCCTGCAGAGTATCCACACCCTGGGTTACCAAGCCGCGCCTTTTCAGGTTGACCAGCAAGAGCAGCGAGACCGCAAGCTCTATCGCAGCTATCTACTTCGACTAGGCTTGGCCGGTTTAGCGACCATGCAGGTGATGATGTTTGCCATTGCGCTGTATGGTGATTTCTTTGGCGACATGGAGCTTATCTACCGGGACTACTTTCGTTGGGTCAGTTTGATTTTGGCAACGCCGGTGCTGCTGTATTCGGCTCAACCGTTTTACAGCGGCGCCTATCGCAGTATCCGCGCTGGCACGCTCAATATGGATGTCCCGGTATCAATAGCCCTGCTCGGCGCCTACAGTGCATCGCTGTACGCCACCGTGCGCGGCACTGGCGAGGTCTACTTTGAGTCGGTGTCGATGTTTACCTTTTTGCTGCTGCTTGGCCGCACTCTGGAGCTGCGAGCCAGACGCAAGGCCAGCGAATCATCCTCCAACATGCTTAAGCTGGTGCCAAAGGTTGCACAGCGCGTGAACAGCGATGGCCAGTTGGAGCAGGTTGCTGCCAGCCAGTTGCATTTGGGCGATACGATTATGATTCGCCCCGGCGAGACGATTCCCGCCGATGGCGATATTAGCGAAGGCCATAGTCAGATCGACGAATCGATGCTTAGTGGCGAGTCGCTGCCGCAAGACAAGCGAGTTGGCGATGCGGTGTATGCAGGCAGCATCAATCATCAGCAAACCATTAAGGTGTCGGTAACTGCTGTTGCGCAGAACACCTTTGTTGCGCACCTACTGCGCATGCAAGAGAGCGCTGCGGTATCGAAAAACCGTACTGCGCGCTTTGCCGACTTAGTAGCCCGCTATTTCGTGGCGGCGCTGATTGCCGTTGCGATCGCCACCTACAGCTTTTGGCATTGGTACAGCCCGGAAGACGCCTTTTGGATTACTCTGTCGGTGCTGGTGGCCACCTGCCCGTGTGCCCTGTCACTGGCAACGCCCACTGCCCTTACCGTGGCGACGCATCGGCTAGCCAAACAAGGCTTTTTGGTAAAACAAGGCCATGTGCTAGAGCTACTAAGTAAGCTTACCCAGTTAGTTAGCGATAAAACCGGTACCCTTACCGAAGGCCGCTTACAACTCATTTCCACTGAAGCGCTGGCAGAGCTCGACGAGACTAACCTTAACCTGATTGCCGCTACATTGGAGTCACATACCACCCACCCAATTGCCCATGCCTTTGCTAGTACGAACCAGAACCTGTTGCAGGCGGAGCAGTTTACGCATCTGCCCGGCTTTGGTATCGCCGGTAGTATCGACTGTGTAACCTATCGCTTAGGAGGAGTAGAACAAGAACCAAGCAGCGTTCAAACTAGCTTGGTTCTGGGCCTTTATAGAGGCGAGCAATTACTTGGTCGTTTTTACCTGGCGGATAACTTGCGAGAAGGCGCTAAAGAGTTTGCGCAAGAACTGGAACAGCGTGGTATTAACCTTAGCCTGTTGACCGGTGATAAGTCAGGCCAGGTGTCACATGTAGCCAACGCACTGGCTATCGCTGATATCAAATCAGGCGTGTTACCCGAGGATAAGCTCACCCATGTTCAGGCGTTGGCTAGCGAGCATCCCGCCACCGCTATGCTTGGCGACGGCGTCAACGACGGGCCGGTGTTGGCAGGCGCGCCGCTCTCTATTGCTATGGGCATGGGCAGCGACGTGGCAAAATCTTCTGCCGATGCCATCCTGGTTCGCCCCAAGCTATCTGTGATTGTCGACGCCATCGATTTAGCTCAGCGCTGTCGTAGCATCATTCGCCAAAACTTCGCCTGGGCCTTAGGCTACAACGGCATTATTCTACCCTTGGCGGTGTGTGGCTTTGTGCCCCCCTATCTGGCCGCTTTAGGCATGTCACTCTCATCGCTAATCGTGTTGGCAAACTCTTTAAGATTGGGGCGTCTATGAGCATCATCTTTATCCTGATCCCGATTGCTTTGGTCTTCGTTGCCATCGGCATCGGCGTGTTCTTTTGGGCGGTCAACAACGAGCAGTTTGAAGACCTTGATCGCCAAGCCAGTAATATCCTGTTTGAAGAGAAGAAAGAGGACGATGAGCAGTAGCGCACTGGTTAGTGCCTTTCTAACCGGCCTGCTCGGCGCCAGCCACTGTCTGGCAATGTGTGGTGGTATAGCCTGTTTGTTAGGCACTCGCAGCAGCAAACACAGCACACGCTCCGCAGCCATGTCGGCGCTGCTGTTCAACACCGGCCGGATAACCAGTTATGCCCTTGCAGGTTTTGTTGTGGCGGGCTCTCTGTCTCAGATTGCCCGAGTCGCCGACTCAACCAAGATGTTGATGGCCCTCCATTGGATTGCAGCGCTGATGATGATCCTGTTGGGCATTCATCTAATGCGATTTTGGTCAGTGCTTGCGCCGTTAGAGCGGGCCGGCCAGTTGTTATGGCGCCCGATCCAGCCCCATGCCAGCCGCATGCTAAGCAGCCAGTCTACTTGGGGCGCACTTCCCCTTGGCATGCTTTGGGGTTGGTTGCCCTGTGGCCTGGTTTACTCCACCCTCACCCTAGCCGCTGCGCAAACCAATGCTGCTAAAGGCGCACTAGTGATGGCCTGTTTTGGGGCCGGAACATTTACAATAATGTGCTTTGCCGTTATGTTTGGTAGCAAAATTCAGGCGTTCGCCAAGCACCGAGCGCTTCAAATCATCAGTGGATTACTGGTTGTGTCTTTAGGTGTGAACCAGCTCGTAAAATTGTTTTAGATCAAACTCTAGGCAAAGTGATTGTTAACATGTAAAATCTCCGCGTTGAGTTTTAATGATTGATAGATATGAGTATCAGCCCCAAAAATGGCCAACGCATCCAAACAGGTGGTTGTGCCATCCACTGCCAAGACTGCAGTATTGCCCAGCTTTGTATTCCATTCTCACTGAACGAGACTGAGTTGGATCGCCTCGATAGCATTATCGAGCGCAAGAAGCCGATTCAGAAAGGTGAAGAGATTTTCGCCGCCGGAGACAAGCTTAAGAGCCTGTATGCTATTCGCTCCGGCACTATCAAGTCTTACACTATCACCGAGCAAGGCGATGAGCAGATCACTGGCTTCCACCTCGCCGGCGACCTGGTTGGTTTTGACGCAATTAACAAGCAAAGCCATCCTAGCTTCGCCCAGGCCTTGGAAACCTCGATGGTATGCGAAATTCCTTTCGAGACCCTCGACGACCTGTCTGCCAGCATGCCTAAGCTACGTCATCAGTTGATGCGCTTGATGAGCAACGAGATTGTTGCCGATCAAGAGATGATTCTGTTGCTAAGCAAAAAGAACGCTGAAGAGCGCTTGGCGGCCTTTATCTATGGCCTGTCACAGCGATTCTCAGAGCGTGGTTTCTCTCCTCGCGAGTTCCGTTTGGCGATGACCCGTGGCGACATTGGTAACTACCTCGGTCTGACCGTTGAAACCATCTCGCGTCTGCTTGGCCGCTTCCAAAAAGCCGATATTATCGCAGTAAAAGGCAAATACATTTCTATTGCCGACCGTGAAGCGCTACGCCAATTGGCGGGTGCCAAACAAGAGACTGCGTAAGCCAAGTCACATTCAAGCGCCTGTTTTTTAAGGCGCTTGATATGCACCTCTAAGTTTTCTTCCTCTCGATAAGCTACAGTTATAGTGCGACTCAATGACAACGGAGCGCCCTATGATTAAGTACCGAAACATACTTGTCGTTATCGATCCCCTCCATGACGAGCAGGCTGCTCTTTCGCGTGCGATCTATCTGGCCAAGCGTGAAGACGAAGCCAAGATAACCGCGCTACTGAGTATTTATGACTTCTCCTATGAGATGACATCGATGCTCTCAGTCGATGAGCGTGAAGCCATGCGCGCTGGAGTGATTGAAGAACGAAAACAATGGTTGGACGAGATCCTCAAAGAGTATCGCAGCCAAGGTATTCCTATCGATGCCAAGGTGGTGTGGCACAACCGCTTATTCGAATGTGTCATTCAAGAGGTACTCGACCAAGGCCACGACCTCGTGGTGAAGTCTACCCACCCTCACCCAACCCTACAATCGATCATCTTCACCCCGAATGACTGGCATATTCTCAGAAAATGCCCAACCCCAGTGCTAATGGTGAAAGAGCATGATTGGCCAGAAAATGGTAATATCTTGGCCGCTATCCATGCCAGCTCCGAAGACCCGTCACACACCACCATGAACCAAAACATCGCCACCGAAGCGAAAGATCTGTGCAAACTGCTCGGTGCCAACCTACATGTAGTCAACGCTTACCCGTCAGCACCGGTCAATATTGCCATTGAGCTACCGGATTTCGACCCTCAGCGCTATAACGAGAACGTGCACGACTTCCATGAGAAAGAGCTAGGTGAGTTTGTTGAACAGCACTTTAGTTGCCCGTTGAACAGTCATCTAAGGGAAGGCTTAGCCGACGATGTCATCCCAGACATCGCCGCTGAGATTGATGCGGAGATCGTCATCTTGGGGACATCCGGCCGTAGCGGTTTTAGTGCTGCGCTTATCGGCAACACCGCCGAGCATGTCATCGACCAACTCAATTGCGACTTACTTGCGCTAAAACCCGATAACTTCGTCTGTCCACTGGCAGATAACGAGTAATCTTCCAACGCCAACTAGCATCCCTTCGAGCCGCGTTAATACGCGGCTTTCTCTTGCGCTGGCTGCGCTTGCCGATATAATTAGCCGGCTTTTTCAGGGGGCCTATTATGTCGAGTAGCAACAAGCAAGTGTACAACCAGAACAAACTCCAAAAACGAATTCGCCGTCATACCGGTCAGGCGATCGCTGATTTCAATATGATTGAAGCTGGCGACAAGGTAATGGTGTGTTTATCTGGTGGTAAAGACAGCTATGCGATGCTCGATATTCTGATGAACCTACGCGCCCACGCACCAATCGACTTTGATATCGTGGCTGTGAACCTAGACCAAAAGCAACCGGGGTTCCCCGAAGACATATTGCCCGCCTACCTTGAAGGCTTGGGTATCGACTACAAGATTGTTGAAGAAGACACCTACTCCATCGTGAAAGAGAAAGTGCCGGAGGGGAAAACCACCTGTTCGCTTTGCTCGCGCCTACGCCGCGGTATCCTCTACCGAACCGCTACTGAGTTGGGCGCTACCAAGATCGCGCTAGGCCACCACCGCGACGACATCCTGGAAACGCTGTTCTTGAACATGTTCTACGGCGGTAAGCTTAAGTCGATGCCACCGAAGCTGGTAAGCGATGATGGCAAACATGTGGTTATCCGCCCTATGGCCTACTGCAAAGAGGCGGATTTGGCGAAGTACGCCGAGGTGAAAGGGTTCCCAATCATTCCTTGTAACCTATGCGGCTCTCAAGAAAACCTGCAACGTCAGGCGATCAAGCAGATGCTAGTCGATTGGAACAAGCGCTTCCCAGGCCGTATCGAGTCGATGTTCCGCTCGGTGCAAAACGTGGTGCCTTCGCACTTGATGGACCATGAACTGTTCGACTTTAAATCGATTGATAGTGAGAGCGGCATTATCGATGGCGGTGACATTGGCTTTGATAAGCCGCAGTTCGAACAGCCCGCCGTCGACAACGAGCCTGTTGTTCAGATCGTCGAGCTTTAATATCACTACCTACCCGGCCTGCTCCATTCCCAGTTGTTCAACAAACCACGGGACGATTTCGCTGGCCGGTCCGTAATACTTCTCGTCAAACTCGCTCTCCATCTCTGAAGGCGCTAGATTGAGCTCCACGGTGCGTGCACCGTGGCAGGCGGCTTCATGTACAAACCCCCCTGCAGGATATACATGGCAAGAGGTGCCGATAGCGACGAACAAGTCGCAGTGGGACAGCTCATGGTAGATCTTATCCAAGCCAATCGGCATCTCGCCAAACCACACCACATGCGGTCGTAAGCGGACCGGAAACTGGCAGCAAGTACAGAGTGTGTCCGCGCCAAGCTCGCCCGACCAGCTAGTGGTTTGGCCGGTTACTGGGCAGCGCGCCTTAAGCAACTCTCCGTGCATATGCAGAACATTCTCGCTACCGGCACGCTCGTGTAGGTTGTCGATGTTTTGGGTGATCACCAGTAACTCAATGTCATCATGGCGCTCGAGTAGCGACAAGGCTTGGTGAGCCGGATTTGGCGTAATACTGTCGGTTTGCAGCATCTGACGGCGAAGGTTGTAAAATTTGTCCACAAAGTCAGGATCGCGCTGGTAGGCTTCAGGGGTAGCGACATCTTCAACCCGGTGATTCTCCCATAAACCGTTATCGTCACGGAACGTTTGGATGCCAGACTCTGCAGAAATGCCTGCCCCGGTCAAAATAACCACTCTTTTTTTTCTATCCATAACTATTCTGCGCTCCTTTGCAGGATATTTCCTTAAGGATAGTAAGTGAAAGTGGTGAATAGTCCTACACGACCTAAGTAGTAAAATCCGTTAAGCATTTACATACAGTTAACACTTTTGAGATTTGAAAGAGGTTTGCTCTTTTATTCACAGATAAGCCAGATAACCTGCCTAAAAAGGCGCGCAGAGCGTTTTTTTAAACAATACAATTCGCTTTCATAAATTTTAACGCCAATAAATCAGCGAATTACAGATTCCTGTGCTAGGTTTTTAGAGATTGTAAGTATGTGGTTTATGGTCACTATTACATGTAGATGCAATAGAATGCTCGTCCACTGCATTTATATGCATTAATGGTCGATATAACCACGTTTTTTAGGCATGGCAGTGTTGCGATATTGTTGACACTCCAAATTTGAATGTTTATGTTGTTTTTTGCTGGTTTTTGACGGAGTTCGCAAAATACCAAGCAAACACAACAAACAAGGTACAGGGAAGAAAACATGTTTAAAAAATTACCCGTAAAATCGGTCGTTGCGGCAGCGGCCTTGGTTGTAGCTTCTGGCGCGCAAGCAGAGGATGCCACTCTTGCTGCAGTAAAAAGCAAAGGATTCCTGCAGTGTGGCGTAAGCGCGGGCTTGCCGGGTTTCTCTAACCCCGACTCAGAAGGTAACTGGCAAGGTTTGGACGTCGACGTATGTCGTGCCGTTGCAGCCGCCGTTCTGGGTGATGCTTCTAAAGTAAAATACACTCCACTCACCGCGAAAGAGCGTTTTACCGCCCTACAATCTGGTGAGATTGACATTCTTTCACGTAACACCACTTGGACCCTGACCCGTGACAGCTCACTGGGTCTCAACTTTGCTGGTGTTAACTACTACGACGGCCAAGGCTTTATGGTGAGCAAGTCACTGGGCGTATCCAGTGCCAAAGAGCTTGATGGTGCCGCCGTTTGTATTCAATCGGGTACCACCACCGAGCTTAACCTCGCTGACTACTTCCGCGAGCACGGCATGACCTACACCCCAGTGGTATTTGACACCTCTGACCAAACTGTTAAAGGGTTTGAAGCCGGTCGTTGTGACGTTCTGACTTCTGACCAAAGCCAACTGTACGCACTGCGCATCAAGCTAGCTAAGCCAGACAGCGCAATGGTACTTCCAGAGATCATCTCTAAAGAGCCTTTGGGCCCGGTAGTTCGCCAAGGTGACGACCAGTGGTTCAACATCGTTAAGTGGTCACTGTTTGCCATGATCAACGCTGAAGAGCTAGGCATCAGCTTGGAGAACGTTGATGAGATGCTCAAGTCTACCAACCCTAACGTGCGTCGCTTGTTGGGCCTTGAAGGTCCTAAAGGTAAAGGCCTGGGTCTGGATGACAAATGGGGCTACAACATCGTTAAGCAAGTGGGTAACTACGGCGAAGCCTTCGATCGCAACGTAGGTGCTGGCTCTCCTCTGGGTATCGCCCGTGGCGTGAACGCGCTATGGAAAGATGGCGGCTTCCAATACGCTCCGCCAATCCGCTAAACATCACTACTACAAAAGAGTGGGCCCTGCCCACTCTATTTTCTTGCAACATCTCAGGGTAAAAATATGGCTGCTAGTCCTTCCCAAAAGGATAACTCAGCATTCTCTTTACGTAAGGTCTGGTTCGACCCTAACGTAAGAGCGCTTGTTTTCCAGCTTCTTACCGTTGCTGCCGTAGTAGCGTTCTTCTATTACATCGTCAGTAATGCACTTTTCAATCTCGACAAACGGGGAATTACCACAGGTTTTGCGTTCTTAGAGCAAACCGCCGGATTCGGCATTATTCAGAGCCTCATCGATTACGATGAAAGCAAAAGTTTTGGCGTCGCATTTCTAGTTGGCCTATTTAATACCGTGTTGGTCTCCTTCATCGGTATCATTCTTGCCACTATCATCGGCTTCATCATGGGCGTGGCTCGCCTATCCTCTAACTGGTTAATCTCCAAGCTGGCAACGGTTTATATCGAAACCTTTCGAAATATACCTCTGCTGCTGCAGATCTTTTTCTGGTACATCGTAGTACTGACTCCACTGCCGGGACCACGCCAGAGCCTGTCGTTGTTTGAGATGTTCTTTTTAAACAACCGTGGCTTGTACGTTCCCAAGCCTGTGTTCGAAGATGGATTCGGTTTGGTAATCGCAGCGTTTGTTGCAGCTATCGTGATCTGCATCGTAGTTGCACGCTGGGCAAGTAAACGCCAAGAAACCACCGGACAACAATTCCATACTCTTTCATTTAGTGCTGCCACCTTGGTGGTTCTGCCGCTACTCGCCTATTTTGTTGCAGGCTCGCCCGTTAGCTGGGAGATGCCGGCACTGAAAGGCTTCAACTTCCGCGGTGGTGTCACGGTTTATCCCGAGTTTATCGCGCTACTTATCGCCTTGAGTATCTATACCGGTGCGTTTATCGCTGAGATTGTGCGTTCGGGGATCTTGGCCGTCAGCAAAGGTCAAACGGAAGCGTCAGTGTCACTTGGGTTATCCAAAACTCAGATGCTAAAACTGGTGATCATTCCCCAAGCTATGCGAGTGATTATCCCACCGCTAACCAGCCAGTATTTGAACCTGACTAAAAACTCCTCGCTGGCGACAGCCATCGGTTATCCGGACTTGGTGTCGGTATTTATGGGTACCACCCTGAATATTACCGGTCAGGCTATCGAGATTGTGGCAATCACCATGGCGGTCTACCTCACTATCAGTATCACCACGTCAGTACTGATGAATATCTATAACCGTAAGATGGCATTGGTGGAGAGATAGTATGTCAGTACATGAGTTCAAACCTGATCTTCCGCCACCATCGTCAAGCCTTGGCGTAGTCGGCTGGCTGAAGACCAATCTGTTCAATGGTCCAGTAAACAGTATTGCCACCTTAGTGCTTCTGTACATTTTGGTGCCGCCACTGTGGTCTGCCTTTCAATGGATTTTCCTGAATGCAGACTGGGTCGGTGACTCCCGAGAGATGTGTACCAGCGGTGGTGCGTGTTGGGTGTTCATCAACGACCGTTTCGGCCAGTTTATCTACGGTTACTACCCTGTTGAGCTGCGCTGGCGAGTTGACGCCTTCTTCATCTCATTGGCCGTCATCATTGGCCTGTTGGTCTATGAAAAAACGCCGCAGCGCGCCAAGCTTGGTATCTTCTCTTTGACTATTTACCCCATCATCGTTTTCTTCCTGTTAAACGGTGGCGTGTTGGGTATGGAGCCGGTGGAGACGCACCGTTGGGGTGGCCTAATGCTAACCTTGGTGATTGCCATCGTCGGTATCGTTGCCGCACTGCCCTTCGGTATTGTGTTGGCACTGGGCCGCCGCTCAGAGATGCCGATCATTCGCAGTTTCTGCACCATCTTCATCGAGTTTTGGCGAGCGGTTCCGCTAATCACCGTGCTGTTTATGGCCTCGGTAATGCTGCCACTGTTCGTTAGCGAAGAGATTGAGTTCAACAAACTGCTGCGGGCGATGATTGGTATCATCTTGTTCCAATCTGCCTATATGGCCGAGGTAATCCGTGGTGGCCTGCAAGCCATTCCAAAAGGCCAGTATGAAGCCGGTGAAGCACTTGGCCTTTCTTACTGGCAAAGTATGGGACTGATCATTTTGCCGCAAGCGCTGAAGATTACCATCCCGTCAATTGTGAACACCTTTATCGCCCTGTTTAAAGACACCAGCTTAGTGTTGATTATTGGGCTGTTTGACTTGTTGGCCGTAGGCCAGGCCGCACTAGCTGACCCTGCGTGGTTGGGCTATTCAGTGGAAATGTATGTATTTGTTGCCTTTGTATTCTGGCTGTTCTGCTTTGGTATGTCGCGATACTCGATATACCTCGAGAAGAAGCTACATACAGGCCACTAACAAGGAAGAATTATGAACCAAGCAACTAATCCTCAGCCTGAAACCGTGATTGAACTGAAAGGCATGAATAAATGGTACGGTGAGTTTCACGTACTCAAAGACCTCAACCTGAAAGTCACGAAAGGCGAGAAGATCGTTATCTGTGGCCCGTCGGGCTCGGGCAAGTCGACCATGATCCGTTGTATCAACCGACTTGAAGAGCATCAAACTGGCCAGATTATCGTGAATGGCACCGAGTTAACTGCCGATTTGAAGAACATTCATATCGTGCGCAGCGACGTAGGTATGTGCTTCCAACACTTCAACTTGTTCCCTCACCTTACGGTGCTGCAGAACTGCTGCCTGGCACCGATCTGGGTGAAAAAGCTTCCTCAAGCGGAGGCTGAAGCGACTGCCATGAAGTACCTGGAGCGCGTGAAGATCCCCGACCAAGCCGACAAGTACCCCGGCCAGCTTTCCGGTGGTCAACAGCAGCGGGTAGCAATTGCGCGAAGCCTGTGTATGAACCCATCGATTATGCTGTTTGATGAGCCAACCTCCGCACTCGACCCAGAAATGGTACGCGAAGTACTGGATGTAATGGTTGAACTAGCAAATGAAGGGATGACCATGCTGTGTGTAACCCACGAAATGGGCTTCGCCAAGCAGGTAGCAGACCGGGTTATCTTTATGGATCGCGGGGAGATCATTGAAGAGAACGAACCAACCTCGTTCTTTGAGAATCCGCAGTCGGATCGCACCAAGCTGTTCTTGAGTCAAATCCTCAATCACTAGAGGAAGCTTTCAGAGCAAACTAAAAAGGACGCCAATGGCGTCCTTTTTTATCACTGAAGGAAATACAACTAGTCTTCTGGTTGCGCGTCTTCGACACGACTTTTCAGCTTCTGACCCGGGCGGAATGTCACTACCCGACGTGCTGAAATAGGAATGTCTTCCCCGGTTTTAGGGTTCCGGCCAGGACGCTCATTTTTTTCACGTAGATCGAAATTACCAAAACCAGACAGCTTAACCTGTTCACCATTTTCCAAAGCGCCCCTAATTTCTTCAAAAAACGCTTCTACCACTTCTTTTGATTCACGTTTGCTGAAGCCGAGTTGTTCAAATAGATTCTCTGCAAGGTCAGCTTTAGTCAATGCCATAACTAGTCCCTCAAGGATGCGTCAAACTCAGTTGCCAATGCAGCAACAACTTTATCAACGGTTGCTACGATTTCTTTTTCTTCCAAAGTTCGGTCTTGCTCTTGCAAGGTCATGCTAATCGCCAGACTCTGCATACCTTCTGCAACACCTTTCCCTTTGTATACATCGAACAAGTTTACGCCAACTATTTGATTTCCGCCAACTTTCTCTATGCAATTAATCAAATCTGCTGCAGCTATCTTGTCAGATACCAAAACCGCTAAGTCACGACGGTTTGCCGGGAACTTAGAAACCGGCTTCGCATCAGGCAAGGCACGCTGAGTTACCACTGATTGCTCAAGTTCGAACACGAATACCTTACCGCTAACGCCAAAGGCTTTACTGTGTTGCGGGTGTAGCGCGCCGATAACACCAACTTGCTTGCCATCGAACATAATCGCGGCACTCTGGCCCGGATGCAGCGCCGGGTGTTCACAGCGAGCAAAGCTGAACTTGTTTGCCTGAGCACTTAGCTCGATTAAGGCTTCTAGATCACCTTTGATATCGAAGAAATCGACTTCGCGGTTCTCTTGGTTCCAAGACTCTTGGTTCACCGTGCCGCTAATAGCGCCAGCGATCATAGGTACCTGGCTTACACCGTTTTCGGCGTCACTGTCTGGTACAAAACGTAGGCCAGTTTCGAAAATACGAACCCGTGACTGCTGGCGTTTTTGGTTGTACGAGATGGTATCAAGCAGGCCGGTAAGCAGGCTCAAACGCATCGCCGACATCTCAACCGAGATAGGATGTGGCAGCACCATCGCCTCTTCGCCCGGATGCAGCAGCTCTTGACGCTTAGGGTCGACGAAGCTGTAGGTCACCGCTTCTTGATAGCCGCGTCCACACAGCAACTGACGGAGACGGCTCAGAGGAATACCGGCTTCCTTAGTATCGTTCATTTTCAGCGCCGCTTGTGGCGAGATGTTTGGAATGTTGTTGTAGCCGTAGATGCGCGCCACTTCTTCAATCAGATCTTCTTCGATCTCCATGTCGAATCGGTAGCTTGGCGCTAGCGCCTTCCAACCCAGCTCAGATTCTTGCACTTCCATGCCTAGGCGTTGCAAGAACTCGGTCACTTGAGTGCGTTCGAAGGCTTGGCCAACGACTTTCTCAAGGCGGGCATGGCGTAGCGTAATCTCTGCGGCTTTAGGCAGCTTGTCTGAGTCGCCCGCTTCAACCACAGGGCCAACCTGGCCACCGCAGATCTCAACGATCAGTTGGGTGGCACGCTCCATGGCTTTGTACTGCAGCTGATAATCGACACCACGCTCGTAGCGGTGTGAAGAATCGGTATGCAGGCCATATTGACGCGCGCGGCCAGTAATCGCCAGCTTGGCGAAGAAGGCACATTCAAGGAAGATGTTTTCGCTGCTTTCGGTAACACCGGTCGCTTCACCACCGAAGATACCGGCCATAGCGATCGGGCCACGGTTATCGGTGATCGCCAACGTGTTCGACTGCAGCTCAACTTCGTTGCCATCGAGCAGAACCAGCTTCTCGCCCTCTCCCGCTGGGCGCACATTGATACCGCCTTGTAGCTTGTCTAGGTCAAAGGCATGCATTGGCTGACCAAACTCGATAAGCACGTAGTTGGTGATATCGACTACGGGATCGATAGAACGAATACCGCTGCGACGCAGCTTTTCTACCATCCACAGAGGCGTCGTTGCTTTAACGTTAACGCCGCGGATCACGCGACCTAAGTACGTTGGGCACTGTTCGGTAGCGGTTACGGTAACCGGGAAGGTGTCATCGATAGAAGGCTCGACATCGTCCCAGCTAGGCTCGGTAACGTCCAAGTTGTTGAGTACGCCCACTTCGCGTGCCAGGCCTGCAATGCTCAGGCAGTCCGCACGGTTTGGCGTGAGGTCTACTTCGATAGCAACGTCGTTTAGCTGCAAGTAGTCACGCAGATCAGTGCCGATAGGCGCATCGGCGGGCAACTCCATGATGCCGTCGCCTTCGTCGCTTATACCCAGTTCACTGAACGCGCACAGCATGCCGTGAGACGGCTGACCACGCAGCTTCGCTTTCTTGATTTTGAAATCACCAGGCAGTACCGCGCCAACTTTCGCAACGGCCACTTTCAGGCCTGCGCGGCAGTTCGGTGCGCCACATACGATGTCGAGTAGCTCTTCTTCACCCACGTTCACTTTAGTCACGCGTAGCTTGTCTGCATCTGGGTGCTGACCACACTCGACCACTTCGCCGATTACCACACCGTTGAAGTCACCGGCTACTGGCGCTACATCATCAACTTCCAAGCCGGCCATAGTGATCTGTTCGGCAAGCTCTTCACTGCTAATGGCTGGGTTAACCCACTCTCTTAGCCAAGATTCACTGAATTTCATGTCATTAACCCTTATTTGAATTGCTTGAGGAAACGTAAGTCATTTTCGAAGAAGCTACGCAGGTCAGTTACGCCGTAACGCAACATGGTCAAGCGCTCTACACCCATGCCGAAGGCAAAACCGGTGTACTCTTCAGGGTCAATGTTTACTGCACGCAGTACGTTGGGGTGGACCATGCCGCAGCCAAGTACTTCCAGCCAGCCGTTCTTACCGAGTACGTCAACCTCGGCAGAAGTTTCAGTGAACGGGAAATAAGATGGACGGAAGCGCACCTGCATGTCCTCTTCAAAGAAATGCTGCAAGAAGTCGTAAAGCACACCTTTCAACTCGGTGAAGTTCACGTTCTTATCAACCATCAGGCCTTCAACCTGGTGGAACATCGGCGTGTGAGTCTGGTCGTAGTCGTTACGGTATACGCGGCCCGGCGAGATAATTCGGATCGGCGGCTTCTCGGTTTCCATGGTACGGATCTGTACGCCAGAAGTCTGGGTGCGCAACACCAACTCGGGGTTAAAGTAGAAGGTATCGTGATCAGCACGCGCTGGGTGGTGGGCCGGGATGTTCAAGGCATCGAAGTTGTGGAAGCCATCTTCGATTTCCGGGCCTGATTTAACCTCAAAGCCTAAATCGCCAAAGAAGTGCTCGATGCGCTCAATCGTGCGGCTAACCGGGTGCAAACCACCCTGCTCGTTCGCCCGCCCGGGTAGGCTGATGTCAACGGTTTCGCTGGCGAGTTTTTTGTTCAGTTCAGCTTGTTGCAGCTGTTCGCGCTTTTCATTCAGCTCTTGCTGAATCGCCTGCTTGGCTTGGTTAATCAGTTGACCGGCTTTAGGACGCTCTTCTGGAGAGAGTTTACCCAAGGTTTGCAACTGCTTGGTCATTAGGCCTTTTTTGCCTAAGAACTCGACACGAACGGTGTCTAGCTGTGCAATGTCTGAAGCGTCTTCAATTTGCGCTTTGGCCTGACTGATCAGTGCATCAAGATCTTGCATGTTTTCCTCAATTTCCACTCTAGGAAAGGCGGTTTGGTGATTTGCATTAAGAGCGGAATATTACTGTAAATACCCGTTTCTAGCCACCCAATAACCAGAAAAATGTAAGTAAATTCAGTCACTGGGAAGCCTTTTGGAAGGCGTAGCCTGCGCTTGTCATTGCTCGCGTTCAAATTAGGCGATCGTAGCCCACGCTAAACAGTAATTGCTCAACCAAGGAGCGCTGGATTGATTTCCCGCAAGCCGCTTACTCGTCGCTGCTTTATTATGACAATACAATCAGCAATGGAGTGTAGAGTGTTGAATTTATTATATAAACGCATTTACTGTTTCGCGTTCTTTGGTCTCGTTGCATTTAGCGGCCATGCAAATGCTCAAACTGAGGACACCAGCAAACAGATAGTGCTCGTCAACAGCTCAAAGCAGCCCGTTAAAGTCGAGCTTGATGGCGCGGTCATTAGTTTGCCACCAGTTGGTGGAAGTTTTATTGGATGTGTCGAAGAGCAGATAGTAGGGCTGGTCGTTCACGGCCAACAAAATCGCTATATCGAGGTGACTTGCGGAGAGCGACTTGGGTTTCCGCTAACGAGCACAACGGAGGGCAACTAATATGCGATTGATTCCCATCGCTTTTATACTGGCGCTAATCACCGGCTGTGGCTCTGACGAGTTCGGATTTTCACAGTTCCGCTGCGATATCGTAGAGTCCTTCGCATGGAATGACTTCGACAGACAGCATGACCTACAGCAATGCTGGAACATTGAATCCACCTCTTCGCAATCTGAGGCCTTAGATATCTGCCTCGCACGAGTAATACGCTATGCCGAGGATCGATATGTTTTCGATAGCAACGGCGAGCCACCACACACTATTGTTTATCAAGTATCAGAAGGCCTATGCGCTGGTTGAGTTTTCAGCCACGGAATTTAGACAATAAAAAAGAGGAGCAGATGCTCCTCTTTTACTTGCCTATGTTGTCAACGCATTAAGCGATTACAGAGCAGCTTTGGCCTTTTCAACCAAAACAGCGAAGGCAGCTTTGTCGAATACAGCGATATCAGCCAGGATCTTACGATCGATTTCGATAGACGCTTTCTTCAGACCGTCGATGAAACGGCTGTAAGACAAACCATTTTGACGAGAAGCAGCGTTGATACGTGCAATCCACAGTTGACGGAATTGACGTTTGCGCTGACGACGGTCACGGTAAGCGTATTGACCAGCTTTGATTACTGCTTGGAACGCTACGCGATAAACGCGTGAACGAGCACCGTAGTAACCTTTAGCCTGCTTTAGAACCTTCTTATGACGTGCACGAGCTTGTACACCGCGTTTTACTCTAGCCATTATTCAAACTCCTCTAACTTATGCGTATGGCAACATACGGTTAACCGCAGGTACGTCTGAAGCACTCATCATGTGCTTAGGACGCAGGTGGCGTTTAACCTTAGTACGACGCTTAGTCAGAATGTGACGAAGGCCAGATTGTTTAAACTTGTAACCGCCTGAAGCGGTCTTTTTAAAGCGCTTAGCAGCACCTTTGTTTGACTTCATTTTTGGCATTTTAAATGCACTCCGCATTGTCGTTAATAAATGTGCAGCAAGGCGAACAAAAACAGCTCACGGCGTAGCGCGAGCTGCTCGGTTACTTTTATGCCTTAACTACTTCTTTTTCGGGGCCAGCACCATGACTGCCTGGCGACCTTCCATTTTCGGGAAAGCCTCAACAACAGCCAGTTCCTGCAAATCGTCTTTAATACGGTTTAACAGGTCAAAACCGAGGTTTTGGTGCGCCATTTCACGACCACGGAAACGTAGCGTGACTTTGGCTTTGTTGCCCTCTTCAAGAAAGCGAACCAGGTTGCGTAGTTTTACCTGATAGTCGCCTTCGTCAGTTCCAGGACGGAATTTAACTTCCTTAACCTGGATCTGCTTTTGCTTCTTCTTTTGTTCCTTAGCGTTCTTACTTTTCTCGTAAAGGAACTTGCCGTAGTCCATCACGCGGCACACTGGTGGCTCTGCGTTTGGCGAGATCTCTACCAGATCCATGCCTGCGGCTTCAGCTGCACGAAATGCTTCGTCCAGACTTACAATACCAACTGCTTCACCATCTGCTCCAGTGAGGCGGACCTCGCGAGCGCGAATTTCTTCATTAATTTTATGTGCTCTAGCAGCTTGCTGCTGCCCACGTCTTCCGGCTTTTATAACTTAATCCTCGATCTTGTTATTTTTACGTTCTGCGATTTCCTGTTGAACGGTCGCAATAAAGGTGTCGACGTCAAATTTGCCCAGGTCTTCGCCTTTACGAGTACGCACTGCAACTTGGTTAGTTTCGACTTCTTTATCACCAACCACAAGCAGGTAAGGAATGCGCTTCAAAGTGTGTTCGCGGATTTTAAAGCCAATCTTCTCATTTCTCAAGTCCGCAGTGGCTCTAATTCCAGCATTATTTAGCTTAGCGACCACTTCGTTGGCAAATTCGGCCTGATTGTCGGTAATGTTCATTACCACAACCTGCTTTGGCGCCAACCAAGTTGGGAAGAAGCCGCTGTACTCTTCGGTAAGGATACCGATGAATCGCTCAAGCGATCCCAAGATAGCGCGGTGAATCATAACCGGCACTTTACGCTCGCCATCTTCAGCAACATAGCTTGAGCCCAAACGGCCAGGCATTGAGAAGTCCAGCTGGATGGTGCCGCACTGCCATGCACGGTCAAGACAGTCGTACAGGGTAAACTCAATCTTAGGCCCGTAGAACGCACCCTCACCTTCTTGAATCTCGAAATCCAGGTTGTTGGCTTTCAGAGCTTCGGCCAGTGCTTCTTCAGATTTGTCCCAAGTGGCATCATCACCGATGCGCTGGTCTGGACGAGTAGACAGTTTTACGTCGATCTCATCAAAGCCGAAGGTCTTGTAGGTATCAAATACCATCTCGATACAGGCAGTCACTTCCGCCTGGATCTGCTCTTCGGTACAGAATACGTGAGCATCATCTTGGGTAAAGCTACGTACGCGCATCAGGCCGTGCAGTGAACCCGAAGGCTCGTTACGGTGCACAATACCAAACTCCGCCATACGGTATGGCAGGTCGCGGTAAGACTTCAAACCTTGGTTGAAGATCTGCAAGTGGCCCGGACAGTTCATTGGTTTAACTGCATAGGTGCGCTTTTCTGACTCGGTGGCGAAGATATTGTCGTGGTACTTATCCCAGTGACCGGATTTCTCCCACATGGATACGTCCATGATCATTGGGGCGCGAATTTCTTCGTAACCATACTTATCGAGCTGCTTACGCATAAAGCCTTCCAGCTCTTTGTAGATGGTCCAGCCATCAGCATGCCAGAACACCATACCCGGAGCTTCTTGCTGCCAGTGGAACAGATCCAAGGCTTTACCAATCTTACGGTGGTCGCGCTTCTCGGCTTCTGCCAAGCGCTGCAAGTAAGCTTTCAACTGCTTCTTATCGGCCCAGGCGGTACCGTAAACACGTTGCAGCATCTTATTGTTGCTGTCGCCACGCCAGTAGGCACCGGCCACGTTCATAATCTTGAAGTGGTGACAGAACTTCATGTTAGGTACGTGCGGGCCACGACACATGTCCACGTACTCTTCGTGGTGGTACAAGCCCGGACGTGCATCTGCATCGATACCGTCGATGATTTCTACTTTGTAGCTTTCGCCGCGCGCTTCGAATACTTCACGCGCTTCGGCTACTGAAACGTTTTTCTTGATAACGTCGTAGTTGGTTTTCGCCAACTGCAGCATGCGTTTTTCAAGATTATCCAGATCTTCCTGGGTTAGCTTGTGCTCTAAATCGAGATCGTAATAGAAGCCATTATCGATGGTCGGGCCGATGGCCATCTTGCACTCGGGGAACATCTGCTTAATCGCATGTCCTAACAAGTGCGCGCAAGAGTGGCGAATAATTTCGAGGCCGTCTTCGTCGCGAGCGGTGATGATTGCAACGTCTGCGTCTTGCTCAACTAAGTCACAAGCGTCAACGCGTTCACCATTGATACGGCCGGCAATGCAGGCTTTAGCGAGACCGGGACCGATGTCCTGAGCAATCTGCATAATCGATACGGCTTCAGCGAATTCGCGCTTTGAACCATCAGGAAGAGTAATAACTGGCATGAGAATCCTTATTTTACAGTGGTGATGCCTACCAAACATCACATGCAAAAATTCGTTACTGATTGAATTGATTAAATAAGTTTGCCCGTACAGTGGGCAAGCAACGTGCAATGTTAACTGGCCGGGCGCGCGCTTTCAATAGTGCTGCGAAAAGTAGGCGTTTATTCGGGTTATGGTCATACTAGAAGAAAAAGGAGCCCGGTTATGAAAGACTACCTAGCGAAAAATATTCGTTGTCCTAACTGCGGCCACCACACCTCCGTCGAGCTAGACGCCAGCAATGGTGACCAAGAATTCTACGAAGACTGCCATGTCTGTTGCCACAGCATCCATTGCAGGCTGGAGCGAGACGAGCTCAGCGACAAACTCAGGCTATACGTCGATGCCGATGACGAGCAAATCTTCTAGTTAACACCGCCGCTGAACCCGCACACATTTAGTCGCGGGCACAGATAGTTAGCTTGCCTGTTTTTCTACCCGCGACCCACGCGCACTGATATCATAACGCCCTGATTTTCCGGATCCCGGTGCGCATTCTCACAGCGGAGGTAGTATCCCGTCCCAGCGACGTCTCTAATGCTCTATGAATAGATTTTCTCAACGTTTCTCCAAGGAAATACCCGTCATTCTTCGCTTGGTTGCGCCTATCGTGGTTGCCCAGCTCACTATTACCGGAATGTCGTTTGTCGATACCATTATGGCGGGGCAAGTCAGCCCTACCGATTTGGCTGCAGTGGCGGTTGCAGCCAGCTTTATGAATCCGGTTATCCTGTTTATTCAGGGGATACTGATGGCGGTTACCCCATTGGTCGCCTATCAGATTGGCGCCAAACGTAGCGAGTCGGCCGCGCCACTAGTGCAGCAAGCGCTTTACATTAGCTTGTTTTTGGCGGCCGTGGCTTGGGTGCTGCTGTACCTAAGCCCTCAGGTGTTTGATATGATGGATGTCGACGACTCGCTGGTCATGCTTACTTCACGCTACCTGGTGTTCGTGAGTTTTGGTCTGCCTGCGTTTGCGAGCTACCAAGTGCTACGCGGACTTAACGAGGCAACCTCGAACATTAAAGTTATTATGCTGATCGGCGTGGCCGGGCTGGCGCTTAACGTGCCGGTTAACTATGCCTTCATCAATGGCGTAGGCCCTCTTCCCGCCTACGGCGGCGCAGGTTGCGGCATTGCCACCGCAATATGTAACTGGTTTATGTTGCTGGTGATGGTTGTCTATCTTAAGCGCAGCAGTAAAATGGCGCGCTTTGCACTGTTTTCTACCTTACACCCGCTTGATTGGGCGTCAGTGAAACGCATCTTCTCGCTAGGCCTGCCTATTGGCGGCGCGATTTTTTGCGAGGTTACCCTGTTCTCCATGATTGCCCTGCTGCTTAGCCCGCTGGGTGCCAACATCGTAGCCGCTCACCAAATCGCGCTTAATTTCACCTCCATGGTGTTTATGTTGCCGCTGAGTATCGGCATTGCTCTGACGATTCGGGTAGGCCACCACATGGGGGCGAAAAACTACCCCGATGCACAAGCCGCTTCTTATAGTGGGCTAATCGTTGCCACCGCGATTAGCGTGATCACAGCGGCGATCACCGTCATTTTCCGATACGAAATTATCGCTTGGTATACCGACAACATGGCCGTTGCAGCGATCGCCGCGCCACTGTTTATCCTCGCAGCGCCCTACCAATTCTCCGATGCTATGCAGGTATGTTGTGGCGGCGCACTACGTGGCTATCAGGACACCCGCTTCGTATTCGCGGTCACATTAGTCAGTTTCTGGCCCATCGGTTTGGGCATTGGCAGCGTACTCACCTTTAAGGATTGGATAACCGAGCAACCGCTTGGGGTTGAAGGGTTTTGGTGGGCTATGGTTCTGGCATTGACCACCTGCGCCATTGGGCTATTTAGCCGCCTGGTTTGGGCATCTAACAACCCATTACGCCTCAAGCTGGTTAGTCACCATGAATGAAAAGATTAACGATTAAGACGCTTTTATTAGTTATCGGTGGTGCAGCCGCTTTAGCAGCTGCCTATCACCTACTTTCCCGACCGCCCCTTCTTGAGCGGGTAATGGTCGAGTATCAACAGCGCCTAAGCCGGGTACTCGAAACACCCGAACCCGAGCGACCAACCAAGCAACATTTCCCTATAATCGAGTGGAAACAGTACCTGCGGCCCGAACCTAGCATCCAAATCAGCTTTTTAGATAGCTTCGAGCTCAGCGCCTGTGGCTTAAACGATGCGGTCATCAAAGCAAATTCACCGCTTGGCAAAACCACCCACGGTGTGACCACACTGGTGCAACACCTGGAGATCGGCAACGGGCTGTTCTATTGCCTGCAGCAAGCCGATCTTTCCAGTGACGTTAAGGCGTTACTTGAGCCCGCTTCTATCGCCAAAACTCAAGCCATACCGTTGTATTGGAATAATTACTTAGCGCAAGAGCCGACGCTCAGGAACCTGTGGCTAAGCGCAACGCCGCCGAGCACTGACACTTCGGAGTCATATCAGCAGCTTGCAGCTACTCTAAGCGCGCATTTGGCTCTGTTAGAAGAGAGTACCGTTGAGCACCGTGAACCTGATAAGGCGCGCTGGCTAGCGCACAACAAACGCCTCGAGCAAGCTCCAAGTATTGCCGGCCTAATCGAAGAACTGGACTTAGCAAGTGAGTGGCTGGCGCTAAACGCCGAAATTGTCGCGGACTATCACCCATTCTGTGCGGACAATGCCCAAGCGGGTAAACGGGAGATACTCTCAAACGTGCTGCACAACTACTATATGGCCCACGTGCAGCCCTATCTGGCAGAGCTAGACCACTCAGCATTGTTGCTGCTAGAGGTGCTCCCCCATTATTACCCCGACGAATGGGGCCTCACCGCTGTCTTAAGCGGAGCACGGGCACACTTTCACCGGGCGACCAAAGCCCACGTAAATGCCTGGCAACCTATACTCGATGGGTGCCAAGGCTTGTAGTTGTTATGGTTTTAAATTAGAGAATCTGAGTGACAAACCGCACATTCTTTTGCCGATGCGCGTACAAAATCATCAAACAAACAACAGCCTGCCAAAATCTTCTTGCACGCCTTACGGCTTATAGATAGTATTCCCAGCGTCTTCAGTACGACCGTAGCTCAGCTGGTTAGAGCACCACCTTGACATGGTGGGGGTCGGTGGTTCGAGTCCACTCGGTCGTACCAAACATTTCTAATGTATATCCGCGTAGCTCAGTTGGTTAGAGCACTACCTTGACATGGTAGGGGTCGGTAGTTCAAATCTACTCGCGGATACCACTTTTCTCTTTGATAAAACCTGTTTTAAGCGCAGCCCTTCTCCGGCAAGCGATTACCTCATAGACTGACTTAACCTTCTAACATACCCAATACTTCCTTGCGATTAGTAGACTCGCTAATCAGGCCTTTAGAGCCCGTTTCATAGGGTATCGATAGCTCTCGTAAGAACGCGTGCCGTGCTTTAGTGCATTCTTTGCGACTCACCCTGATACTTTCTAACCACTTTATCATTGATTTGGGTAAGAGCGCCTTCAACGAAGAATATTTCTCTAACAAATTTGGCGTATCGAGATTGCTTTCGAAGTTCGCATTAAGCTTTAGCAGTTTGATTTCAGTCGACTCGAAAAACCGCTCTACTAACAGGTCGCAATCCGTTAACACCTTAGAAGGGTCGGATTCGATAGCACCATGTAACTGATCAAGCTTTCTACTGACCAGAAAGAAACGCTGGAAATCCTCTTTACTAACGTCAACCAGCAATCTTACTTTTTCGCTGTGCTTTGCGAGTTCTTTTTTCGCAACTAATATGTCGCGCAGATTAGAAAACAACCAACGTTCATGTGCGACGACAGACAAGTAAAGCGCTATCGCTTGTAGTTTAGACTCGAGATTGTATAGCGCATCCACTTGATTAGAGACGGCCAGCATCAGGTATTCTGCAGTCTCTTCAACCATTTGTTGCTCATAGAAAAAGCAAGACATGTATAAGTCAAAGACACAATCGACCTTTTGATTTTCAGTATCTATTTGTCTTAGCCTAAAGCTACACTTTGCTCTTATCTCAAGCAGCTCGCTCTGTAGGTGCTTTTTGAAGGCTACTGACCTCGATAGGCGACTGTACATCAAAAATAGATCCAAATAACGGCTAACTAACTCTACCCATTTGTCATCTCTGAGAGGCAAATAACGAGACAGTATTCTGCCTGCCTCGAAGAAGACTGTTTGATCGTTCTCCAGCGCTGCGAGTTTAGCCAATCTAATGGCTCGCGTTGAGCTTGAGGGCGACAGAATTAACGCTTGTTGGGACATTCTTAACGCACGTTCGCTAAATCCCTGCTCTTCAAGATAGGTTGATAGCAAATCATAAAATGGAACATATCGAGGCTGTCGTTCAATCGCTCTTTGTAGAGTTGCTACCGATTTAGAGCGATGGTTGTTGCGCCAATGTAGCTTGGCTTCGGCCATGTCTCGTCTGGGACTATTTCGACTGTCACTTTTCAGTGATATCCATTCGTCCAGATCTTCCCAATGGCCTCTGTCCTCTAAAAGCTTGAGATAAAATGACTCTACCTTGCTATTATCACCCCGTAACAGCTGTGCCTTTAGATAAGACAGGCATTTACTTGCCTGCCCGCGGTCAAGTAAATCGTACGCAGGTTTCAGCCTCTTCACGCTTAACTGAATGAAGTCAATTTTCTTGCGAATATCCTCTCCACGGACGGGCTTGGTAATGAAACTGTCGAAATCATCTGAGAATACGGATAGCACCACATCGCTACTGTTATCCCCAGATATCATAATCACACCGCATTCACGTTTAATTAGACCATCTATCCGCAGCTGTCTGACCAACTCGCCGCCGTGAACGCCATCGTTCAGGTGGTAGTCCAACAAAATGATGTCGTAACGTTTATGCCGACATTTGCTGACCGCAGTTTCATCATCACACGCGGTATCCGCTTTAGTTATACCAAGCTTTTTAAGTTCGACGACCAGTAGCTGAGCTGCAACTCGGCTATCATCAATAACCAAAACATCAAGTGCAGCTCGGCTGTCTGTGTTTTGTTTCGCCACCTGGCCTCCTATACGTTTTCGTCGTAGTGGTGAGTATCTTGCGATCCTCCTGCACCACCACCTTGGTCAAAGCTGGACGAGTCATCCATCACATCGACTCCCTCATCTGACTGCTCAGCAGAGGTCCAATCGCCACCACTGGCACCTTCACCTTCAGCAAATGGGTCGTTGCCAGAACCCGCCCCCTGTTGTGACGACATCTCATGGTCTTCAGACACATCAATATTGATGCTAAAGTTGGCCCCTTCCACTGGATCATCATTGCTATCCAAGCCCGCAAACTCGACGGTTAGCTCACCCTCGTAATCATCAGCAAGGTTCACAGATACAGGTTGTGACAAGTCACCACTGACCATGTAGCCACCATCGGTCTCAATGGCACCAGATACTTGAGTACCTTCAGGAAAACCGGTGATTTCAACAGACTCAACACCATCTGCTCCCCCTACATCACCAGGAATGCTTAGGTTAAAGTCACCGCCTGGAGCAACCTCCATATCGAAGCTTTCCTCGTCAGACGCATCAACCTCTCCCCCACCTGCTTCGGCGTTATCGTCGGACGCCGCCTCTGGGCTTGCGGAAGACTCTGGTGCTGCTTCAGCTTCAGGCATATCAACACTAAGATTCACGGTTGCTGGCTGTGCCCCATCAACACTCACTTCTAGCGGCAAATCACCACTAAAGCCTTCATCCGGCCAGAAGCTCCATGCCTGTTCACCATCTTCGATCAACGCGCCTTCATCCCCGAGATAGTCAACCTCCAATGAGCTAACATCCCCCTCGATGTTCATCTCATCAAGTAGTTGGTCTTGGGTAAAGTTAACTGCACCATCTTCATCCGGAGTAAGCGGTTCAGACAACTCATCTACGTTGATGTTAAAGTGGCTGCGCACCGATTCTTGGCCGTCGGTAGCGACAAAGCCAACCTGCGCCTCACCGGTGAAGCCTTCTGCTGGGGTATAGCTGTATACGCCCTCGTTGTCTTGCTCCAGCGTGCCTTGGCCAGATATCAACTGGATCGATTCCAGACTTAGGTGATCTCCATCAAGGTCAGTTACTGTGGAAAGCACCTGCTCTTCGGTGAAACTCAGCGTCTCACCCTCAGCTATTCGGGATGAGGCAATACCTTCTACCTGTGGCGCTTGATTGTCACCGCCTTCTCCCGGAGGAACCACGCCAATAGCCGCTTGTTCATCAATTAGCTCTCCATCACGATTGATAACATAGGCAAAATCGAGCGTGCCGGTGAAGTCATCAGCTGGAGTGAAGCTCCACGTTCCATCGCCGTTATCAATCAGGCTACCCTGCGAGTCGTCAATCAGGTGGACAAACTGTACCTCATCACCCGGTTGTGCTTCAGTATGCTCAGCCATTTCTAACAGCGCCTCAGTGGTCAAAAGCATGGTTTCGCCCTGCTCCACAGTGACATCTGCATAAGCTTCGCTTGGCTCAGTGAGAGCGCTGGAGCCTTCATCACCATAATCAACGGTGGTCGCAGTTACGGTGATAAAGAAGTTACCGCTAAAGTCCTCAGGAGGGGTTAGTTGTAGATCATCTATATTCCAATCATCGATATCTATGTACTGTCCTTCGTAAGTAATTTCGATGGTGTTGACGCCATCACTCACCACGAAGCCGACAGGGAAACCGGTCATGACCAGGTTGCTCAGAACTTCTGAATCGTCCAACAGGTCAACATTCAAGCCCAAGTGGCCAGTTGTATCTTCAGAGAATACCAGTGGCCCCTCATGGTCGGTGGTAATAACGGCACCATCGGCAACCGGTCGCACATAAACGGGGATGTCGAGAGTCGTTTCTTCTTCACCATCTGACACAACAACTTGCAGCCCAGAAGTACCGGCAAAATCGTCAGTTGGAGTGAAAGTCCAGGTTCCATCACCGTTATCGGTGAGATCTCCCCCGTCCTCACCTTCTGTTGTAATCACGCGCGAAACAATGAGATTTTCGGTGTCGATATCACCGAACAAGTCCAGCATGTCTTCAGCGTTGAAGGTAAACGCACCATCTTCCGACGTGGTCATATGAGCATTACCATCGGTAAACGGTGCGTCATTGACGGGTATAACGTCTACGTTCAGGGAGCCATCTACAGTCTCTGTTCCATCAGTAAGCTGATAGGCCAACTCGATCATGCCGTTAAAATCTTGTGGCGCGACCAAATGATACATGCCATCTGGCTGCATAGTCACGGTGGCATTCGCAGGCTGACGGATCGACAGGTTGGTTAGGCTTAAGTCATCGCCATCCAAGTCTTCTGATTGACCCACTATAAAGGCTGGGTCGATGACCAGTAGCTGATCTTCTTCGCCCTCCATACTGATGGTCGGCGCTGTTGGTAAGTCGTTAACAGGTGTAACTTCCAGATCCAGCTCTGTAGCAACAACATTTTCACCATCGCTAACATCGTAGGTGAAAGCGATATCGCCATTAAAGTTCTCACTAGGAGTAATGGTGAAACTACCGTCTTCGTTTCGCACTACTTCGGCATTCGGATCGCTGGTTTGCAAATTAAGTGCGGTAAGATCATCGCCCTCGACATCTGTGGCGTTGGCCAGCAAGTCGTCTTGAGTAAGCGTGATACTTCCATCTTCTGCAACGGTTGCGCTAACCGGCCGCGCTACAGGCGCATCGTTTACTGCCTCGACTGTTATGTTAGCGTTAGTATTGGCAATCGCCCCCTCTTCATCGATAACCGTGACATCGAGTGAAATATCACCATTCCAGTCCGGATTTGGAGCGAAACTAAACGTTCCATCGCCATTATCAGTTAAGAAGCCGTCATCGCCGCTGTAACTAACATCCTGAAGGCTAACTTCTCCTTCGATGTCACTGCTGTTAGCGAGTAGCTGCTCTTCACTTAAGGTAATAACGCCATCTTCCTGCATGGTGTAGGCAGTAGTACCAGCTACCGGCGGATCGTTGACCGCTATCACTTCAATGGCTGCGTTGGTATTCGCTGTTGCTCCATCTTCGTCTACAACAGTCACCGCTAAGCTAACATCGCCATTGAAGTTCTCATTCGGTGCAAAGCTGTAAGTGCCGTCTCCGTTATCAGTGAGGATACCGTCTGCACCTGAGTAGCTCACATCCTGTACTGCAACATCACCTTCCACATCGCTGGAGTTAGCTAACAGCTGCTCCTCGCTAAAGGTCAGTACGTTGTCTTCATCCACTTGATAGCTGGTCGAACCGGCTACCGGTGGATCGTTGACCTCGGTGACAGTCACATCGATGGACGCGTCGACGGTGTCGGTGCCATCAGAGACTGAGAAGCTCAGCTCCACCTCACCGCTGAAGTTCTCGTTTGGTGAGAAGGTATAAGAGCCATCACCGTTATCGGTGAATACACCGTCTGCGCCGCTATAAGACACGTCGGCAACAGACAGATCATCACCGTCAATATCCGAAGCACCCGCTAGCAGCTGCTCATCGGTAAAGGTCAGACTGCCATCTTCTTCGATGGTGTAGGCCTTATCCTCGGCACTTGGCAGGTCGTTGACTGGGTTAACGGTCAGGTCGGCACTGGCTACGACAGTGTCAGTGCCATCACTAATATCGAAACTCAGGTCGATATCGCCATTGAAGTCGGCATCTGGAGTGATGGTAAATGAGCCATCGTCGTTTTCGACCACAGTGGCGTTATCACCCGCACTGAGATTAGACGCGGTAAGCGCATCGCCCTCTATATCTGAGGCTTGTGACAGGAGCTGCTCTTGGCTAAGAGTAATCGCGCCATCTTCATCCACACTGTAGGCCAAATCACCTGATACTGGCGCGTCATTGGCTGCGATAACCTCGATACCGGCGGTAGTCTCTGCTGTGGCACCATCTTCATCAACAACTACGACATCCAGTGACACATCGCCGTTGAAGTTCTCGTTCGGTGCAAAGCTGTAGCTGCCATCACCATTGTCGGTGAGGATACCGTCAGTGCCGGAGTAGCTGACATCTTGGACAACTACATCGCCTTCGACATCGCTGGAATTCGCCAGCAGCTGCTCTTCTGAGAAGGTCAGAACGTTGTCTTCATCCACTTGGTAGCTGGTTGAACCGGCTACCGGTGGATCGTTAACCTCAGTCACGATGACATCAATGGACGCATCTACTGTGTCGGTGCCATCACTTACTGAGAAGCTCAGCTCCACGTCGCCACTGAAGTTCTCGTTCGGGCTAAAGGTATAAGAGCCATCACCGTTATCGGTGAAGACACCGTCTGCGCCGCTGTAGGACACGTCCGCAACAGACAGATCATCCCCGTCGATATCCGACGCACCGGCCAGTAACTGCTCATCGGTAAAGGTCAGGCTGCCATCTTCTTCAATGGTGTAGGCCTTATCCTCGGCACTTGGCAGGTCGTTGACGGGGTTAACCGTCAGGTCTGCACTGGCTACGATGGTATCGGTGCCGTCTGAGATATCGAAGCTTAGGTCGATGTCGCCATGAAAGTCAGCATCCGGAGTGATGGTAAATGAACCATCATCGTTTTCTGTAACAGTGGCGTTATCGCCAGCGCTGAGATTGCTCGCGGTAAGCGCGTCGCCCTCCACATCACTGGCTTGAGACAGAAGCTGTTCTTGGCTGAGGGTAATCGCACCGTCTTCATCAACGCTATAGGCCAAATCACCTGAGACCGGCGCGTCATTAATTGGCAGTACATCAACGTTAATCACAGTATCAACCGTGGCACCATCCTCATCCTGGATGGTCACATTCAGTTGAACTTCTCCGTTAAAGTTTTCGTTCGGTGCGAAGCTACACGTGCCATCGCCATTGACTGAGAACACACCATCAGGGCCGTCGTAGCTGATACCTACCAGCTCAACATCCCCTTCGATATCTGAGGCATTACCCAGTACCTGAGACTCACTAAAGGTCAGGACGCTGTCTTCATCAATACTGTAGGAGGTGGGTCCCGCAATCGGTGGGTCATTGACTTCAATGACTTCTATACCCGCTGTGGTATCTGCAGTAGCGCCATCTTCATCAACAATAGTCACATCCAGGCTGATATCGCCTGAGAAGTTTTCGTTCGGGGTAAAGGTGTAGGAGCCATCGCCATTATCCGCGAATACGCCGTCTGTGCCCGAGTAAGACACATCTTCTACCGCTACATCCCCTTCTATATCGGAGCTATTCGCCAACAACTGCTCATCACTGATGGTGATGGAGTTATCTTCATTGACCTGATAGCTGGTTGAACCCGCCACCGGTGGATCGTTTACTTCAGTCACGGTCACATCGATGGAGGCATCAACAGTATCAGTGCCATCGGAGACTGAGAAGCTCAGCTCGACATCACCGCTGAAGTTCTCATTCGGACTAAAGGTGTAAGAGCCATCGCCGTTATCGGTGAATACGCCATCCGCGCCTGAGTAGGACACGTCTGCAACAGACAGATCATCCCCGTCGATATCGGAGGCACCGGCAAGCAACTGCTCATCGGTAAAGGTCAGGCTGCCATCTTCTTCAATGGTGTAAGCCTTATCTTCAGCGCTTGGCAGGTCGTTAACCGGGTTAACGGTTAGGTCGGCGCTGGCTACGATGCTGTCAGTGCCGTCTGAGATATCGAAACTTAAGTCGATATCACCATTGAAGTCAGCATCTGGGGTGATGGTGAATGAGCCATCGTCATTCTCTGTAACGCTAGCGTTATCACCGGCGCTCAGGTTAGAGGCTGTAAGTGCATCGCCTTCTACGTCACTGGCTTGTGACAGGAGCTGTTCTTGGCTCAGGGTAATCGCACCATCTTCATCAACGCTGTAGGCCAAATCACCCGATACTGGCGCATCATTGACTGCAATGACTTCAATACCTGCAGTGGTTTCAGCTGTTGCACCGTCTTCATCAACTACGGTCACATCAAGGCTAACATCGCCGTTGAAGTTCTCGTTCGGTGCAAAGCTGTAGCTGCCATCACCATTGTCGGTAAGGATACCGTCGGTGCCTGAGTAGCTGACGTCTTGGACGGCGACATCCCCTTCGACATCGCTGGAGTTCGCCAGCAGCTGCTCTTCTGAGAAGGTCAGAACGTTGTCTTCATCCACTTGGTAGCTGGTTGAACCCGCCACCGGTGGATCGTTAACCTCAGTCACGGTCACATCGATGGACGCATCTACTGTGTCGGTGCCGTCACTTACTGAGAAGCTCAGCTCTACCTCACCACTGAAGTTTTCGTTTGGACTAAAGGTATATGAACCGTCACCGTTATCGGTGAATACGCCATCGGCGCCGCTATAAGACACGTCGGCTACCGACAGATCATCCCCGTCGATATCAGAAGCACCGGCCAGTAACTGCTCATCGGTAAAGGTCAGGCTGCCATCTTCTTCAACGGTGTAGGCCTTATCCTCTGCGCTTGGCAGGTCGTTCACCGGATTAACAGTTAGGTCTGCGGTGGCGACGATGCTGTCCGTGCCATCTGAGATATCGAAGCTCAGGTCGATATCGCCGTTAAAGTCGGCGTCTGGGGTAATAGTGAAGCTACCATCATCATTTTCAGTGACGGTGGTATTATCACCCGCGCTTAGGTTAGAAGCTGTAAGTGCATCGCCCTCGACATCTGATGCCTGGCTTAGCAACTGCTCCTGACTTAGCGTAATCGCGCCATCTTCAGAGACACTGTAAGCCAAGTCGCCTGAGACCGGCGCATCATTAATTGGCAGTACATCAACGTTAATCACCGTATCAACCGTGGCACCATCCTCATCCTGGATGGTCACATTCAGTTGCACTTCGCCATTAAAGTTTTCGTTCGGCGCAAAACTACAAGTACCATCGCCATTGACTGAGAACACCCCATCGGGGCCGTCATAGCTGATACCTACCAGCTCTACGTCACCTTCAATATCCGAGGCATTACCCAGCACCTGAGACTCACTAAAGGTCAGAACGCTGTCTTCATCGATGGTGTATGAGGTTGGCCCCGCAATCGGTGGGTCATTCACTTCAATGACCTCGATACCCGCTGTGGTATCAGCGGTAGCGCCAGCTTCATCAACAATGGTTACATCCAGGCTGATATCACCTGAGAAGTTTTCATTCGGGGTGAAGGTATAGGAACCATCGCCATTATCGGCGAATACCCCTTCAGTGCCTGAGTAAGACACATCATGGACTGCTACATCCCCTTCGATATCGGAACTGTTCGCTAGCAGCTGCTCGTCACTGATGGTGATGGAGTTATCTTCATTGACTTGATAGCTGGTTGAACCGGCTACCGGTGGATCATTAACCTCAGTCACGGTCATATCGATGGAGGCATCTACTGTGTCTGTGCCATCAGAGACTGAGAAACTAAGCTCTACCTCACCACTGAAGTTCTCATTCGGGCTAAAGGTATAAGAGCCATCACCGTTATCGGTGAATACACCGTCTGCACCACTGTAGGACACGTCCGCAACAGACAGCTCATCCCCGTCGATATCGGAAGCACCGGCCAGTAACTGCTCATCGGTAAAGGTCAGGCTGCCATCTTCTTCAACAGTGTAAGCCTTGTCATCAGCGCTTGGCAGGTCGTTAACCGGGTTAACGGTTAGGTCGGCACTAGCAACAACGGTATCTGTGCCATCACTGATATCGAAGCTCAGGTCGATATCGCCATTGAAATCGGCATCCGGAGTGATGGTGAAGCTACCGTCATCATTTTCAGTAACGCTGGCGTTATCGCCGGCGCTTAAGTTGCTCGCTGTAAGTGCATCACCTTCCACGTCACTGGCTTGTGACAGAAGCTGTTCTTGGCTCAGGGTAATCGCACCGTCTTCATCGACGCTGTAGGCCAAATCACCCGAAACTGGTGCATCATTGACTGCGATGACTTCGATACCGGCGGTGGTCTCTGCAGTTGCACCGTCTTCATCAACCACGGTCACTTCCAGTGACACATCGCCGTTGAAGTTCTCATTCGGTGCAAAGCTGTAGCTACCGTCACCGTTATCGGTGAGGATACCGTCAGTGCCGGAGTAGCTGACATCCTGGACGGCTACATCCCCTTCGACATCGCTGGAGTTCGCCAGAAGCTGCTCTTCGGAGAAGACCAGAACGTTATCTTCATCCACTTGATAGCTGGTGCTGCCCGCTACCGGTGGATCGTTAACCTCGGTCACAGTCACATCGATGGAGGCATCAACAGTATCTGTACCATCAGAGACTGAGAAACTTAGCTCGATCTCACCACTGAAGTTTTCGTTCGGGCTAAAGGTGTAGCTACCATCGCCATTGTCAGCGAATACACCGTCTGCACCACTGTAGGACACATCGGCAACAGACAGATCATCACCGTCGATATCGGAAGCACCCGCCAGTAACTGCTCATCAGTAAAGGTCAGGCTGCCGTCTTCTTCGATGATGTAAGCCTTATCCTCTGCGCTTGGTAGGTCGTTAACCGGGTTAACCGTTAGGTCTGCGCTGGCTACGATGCTGTCGGTACCGTCTGAGATATCGAAGCTTAGGTCGATATCGCCATTGAAATCAGCATCTGGGGTGATGGTGAAGCTACCATCATCGTTTTCAGTGACGGTGGCATTGTCACCGGCTCTCAGGTTAGAGGCTGTAAGTGCATCACCTTCCACGTCACTGGCTTGTGACAGGAGCTGTTCTTGGCTCAGCGTAATCGCACCGTCTTCATCTACGCTGTAGGCCAAATCACCCGAAACCGGTGCATCATTGACTGCGATGACTTCGATACCGGCGGTGGTCTCTGCAGTTGCACCGTCTTCATCAACCACGGTCACTTCCAGTGACACATCGCCGTTGAAGTTCTCGTTAGGTGCGAAGCTATAGCTGCCATCACCGTTATCGGTGAGGATACCGTCGGTGCCGGAATAGCTAACTTCCTGAACGGCGACATCGCCTTCGACATCCGAACTATTGGCTAACAGCTGTTCTTCTGAGAAGGTCAGTACGTTGTCTTCATCCACTTGATAGCTGGTTGAACCGGCTACCGGTGGATCGTTCACCTCGGTGACAGTCACGTCGATGGACGCGTCGACTGTGTCGGTGCCATCAGAGACCGAGAAGCTCAGCTCTACTTCGCCGCTGAAGTTCTCGTTTGGTGAGAAGGTGTAGCTACCGTCACCGTTATCGGTGAATACGCCATCTGCGCCTGAGTAGGATACGTCGGCAACAGACAGATCATCCCCGTCGATATCACTGGCACCGGCCAGTAACTGCTCATCGGTAAAGGTCAGGCTGCCATCTTCTTCGATGGTATAAGCCTTATCCTCGGCCTCTGGCGCATCATTAACGGGGGTAACGGTTAGGTTCAGCTCAGTCGCAACAATGTCATCACCGTCGCTAACGTCGTAACTAAACTGAATGTCGCCGTGGAAGTCCTCGCTTGGCGTGATAGTAAAGCTGCCATCATCGTTAGCAACGACAGTGGCATTCTCATCGTTTGTGGATAGATTCAACGCGGTCAGGTCATCGCCATCAACATCCGAGGCATTCGCTAGCAGGTCTTCTTGGGTGACGGTGATGCTGCGATCTTCCTCTACGGTAGCTGAAACCGACTCCGCCGTTGGATCGTAATCCTGAACATCAATATGTATAGTCTGCGAAACACTCGCCTCATCGTCGTTAGACAATTCGGTTGCAGTTGCTTCAACAACCAGATCAACACCACCGGAGAAGCCCTCTGGGAAGTCGAGCTCTAAGGTTTGATCGAGTGCAATGGTTGGCAGTACCACCGAGCCTTCAGCACCCGCGGTTACTTCACCACTGAAGATTTGGCTGTTCAACTCACCCACGTCAATGGTGAAATTGAAGTCTGAGAAGTCTCTGTCGCCACCGCCATAAAGATCTTCGATGCCGTAAACCAACTCGCCGTCTTCATTTAGGCCGGTACGCGTGTGCTCTATACCATCTTGGTTTAGGTTTTCACTGGTTCCACCGTGGAAAATTGCATCTCCAAACTGGCTTTGAACCACGGTGACTTCGCCATCGTCGCCCACAAATACCAACTGCGGGTCAACACTGTCCATGGTTGCCGATGAGCCATCTTCCATACGGAACTCAAAATGACCATCTTGCATTTCATCGAAGTTATTGCGATTAAAACCATTAGGTACAACGAACAGGTTGAAACTTTCGCCTTCTTCAATATTGAAGCTAAACGAGGTTTCTCCGGGAACTAAGTCTCCGCCGCCACCGACCTGAGAGGCATTCTCGTAGACGATTTCCACATCGGTGATATTGCCCTCATCGTCAACCTTGTAGTAACCCGCGGCATTCTTGAATCCAGCGGTTTCGCCCTCAAATGTCACGGTAATTTCGGTATCGTTGTAACTAGTAATACCGCTATCTTGGTCGTTGAGTACCGACTCATTGTCGTAGCGAATCACCGTACCCTCGGGCACGCCATTTACTTCTACGCTGAGCGTTTCTGATAAGTCTTGGTCGACCAGCTCTGCGGCAATATTGAGTTCTACCGTTTCGCCCTGTTCGGCTTCAATGGTTTGACCTGAGAGATCTTGGCCATCGGCATCGGTTACGCTCAGATCTGGCGCATCGGCAACCGCCCCAATAGCCACATCGATGGACTGGGTCACCGAGTCTGTACCATCGCTGACGCTGAACTCTAGCTGTACGTCGCCGCTAAAGTGTTCGGCTGGGTTAAAGCTATATGTACCATCTCCGTTATCAACCAGCTCGCCTTGGTCACCGCTGTAACTTACGCCGTCAACTGAAAGCGCGTCACCTTCGATATCCGTTGCATTCGCTAGCAGTACTTCATCACTAATCAGTAGTGACCCGTCTTCTTGCATCTCGAAGCTAACGGGTGCAACTTCAGGTGCATCATTCACAGGGTTAACCGTCAGGTTAAGCTCTGTTGGTGTGGCAATTTCACCATCGCTCACATCGTAGGTGAACTGAATGTCCCCGTAAAAATCTTCACTCGGGGTCACACTGTATGTGCCGTCGCCATTGTCAACGACGGTGGCATTCGGGTCGTTAGTTTGCAGATTATCAGCGTAGAGAATGTCACCATCGACATCAGAGGCATTCTCCAACAGCATTTCCTGAGTAACCAAGATGGTATTGTCTTCATCTACCTGCGCAGCCACCGCTTCGGCTTCGGGCGCATCGTTAACAAACTCGACATTCAGTTCAAGGTTTGCCTGTACGACATCGGTGCCGTCACTGACATCGAAAGTAAAGTTAACCTGTCCATCAAACTCAGGGCTAGGCGTGATGGTATAAGAACCATCACCGTTATCGACGACAGAGGCATTAGGCTCTTCAGTGCTCAAGTTCAGCACGCTAAGTTCATCGCCTTCTATGTCACTGGCTTGTGCGAGTAGCTGCTCGGTAGTAACAGTAAGTGATTCATCCTCCATGGTGTTGAACACCAAATCAGGTACATCAGGCAAGTCATTGACTGGATTAACCGTGAGGTCTAAGCCAGTAGCAACTGTCTCAATGCCATCGGTTACGTCATAGCTAAACTCGACCTCACCAAAGAAGTTCTCGCTTGGAGTGATAGTGAAGCTACCATCGCCATTTTCAACGATTGTGGCGTTTGGATCATTAGTGCTTAGGTTGGTTGCGGCTAATGCATCGCCATCGATGTCAGAGGCATTGGCCAATAAGTCTTCCTGAGTAAGGGTGATACTTCCATCTTCATCAACGCTGGCATCTAACGGCCCACTCACATCTGGCGCAAAATTCACCTCTTCTACGTCGATATTCATGGTGTTAGGCGCACTAGCGATTCCGTCGCTCACATCGAAGGTAAGCTGCACCTCTCCGCTGAAGTCTTCTGCTGGCGTAAAGGTGAAGGTGTTATCACCGTTGTCCTGCAAAGTGCCTTGGGTTTGATCGGCCAGCAACAAATTTTCGATATGCAGGATATCGCCATCAACGTCGCTAGCATTGGCAAGCAGTTGCTCAACACTGATCTGCATGCTGCCGTTTTCTAGCATTTGTGCCGATAGCGGTGCTCCAGGCTCAGGCACATCATTGACCGGGATAACCGTCAGATCGACATGAGCGTCGACCGCATCAGTACCGTCGAATACCTGGTAGTCGAGATCGACTTCACCATTGAAGTTCTCGTTAGGAACAAAGGTGTAACTGCCATCACCATTATCTGTCAGCTCACCATTATCGCCGTTATAGCTGATATTGCTGATACTGAGATCATCCCCTTCGATATCTGAAGCATTCGCTAGCAGATCTTCATCGGTAAAGGTGATCGAGTTATCCTCCTCAGTACTAAGGATAACGGGGCCAGATACAATCGGCTCATCATTAACCGACTCAAAGTTGATGTTGATGGTATTGCTGTCCACCAACTCCCCGTCGGTGACTTCGTAGGTAAGTTCTACTTCACCATGGAAGTCTGGATCAGGGGTTACCGTCCAAGTACCATCACCGTTATCGGTTAAGGTAGCATCATCCCCTACCAGCTCAAGGTTTTGGATATCCAGCACGTCGCTATCGATATCCGATGCTTGGGCAAGCAGTTGCTCTTCGGTAATAACTATCGACGCGAAGCTTTCTGCGCCTTCACCGCTAACCTCAAGGCTCGGTAAATCGGCGGTAAGATCGAGAGCCACATCGGCATCACTGTTATGCAGGTTGAGGTCTATGGTTTCGGTGACCTCGGTACCATCAACACCAATGGTTGTGAATACCACCTCGTCAGCCTGCGTTTGCGAGACCGTCATGTTTTGAACTACATAGGTTCCGCTACCTTGGATGGTACCCAGCTCAAAGTGTGATACTGGCTCATCGGTGGTTAGGGTGTAGGTATGCTCATACGAGTTTTTATCATCTTTATGGTAAGTCTCTGAGTCAATGAGCTCACCGTCAGCGTTGAAGGCACGGATTTCCACCTCGGTAAATCGAGGTGAATCTTCAAGGAACCAACCACCTAGACCATCTAGCTCGAAGCTGATTTCATTGATGTCTTTACCTTCAACCGTAACAACCAGTTGCTCATCATTACTCAAGCCATTACGGTCATCGTCGCCAATTCCGCGGCCAATATGGGTCTTACCATTCCAAGCGCCTAATGGGCCGTCGGAGCTTTGGGTGGTAACCGTCAGGTCTCCATCAACAAACTGGCGGGTGTGGTCATCAACGGCAGTTCCCCAGTCGTCTAAGGTCGCATTGTCATCGAAGGTACCAATTTGGCTGTCGTGGGTCGCTTGCGACACCGCGTCTTCATCAGGTACAAAGCGCACTTCAGTATCGGCGGGAACCTCTCTGCCGACCTCGAGCTGAACCCACTCATCGTCGATGTTCGCCTCGACGATGCCAAACTCCGGGGCTTGGTCAAGGCGGATCACAGGCTCTTCACGCAACGATACCCCAACGGTCTGATCTTCTTCCGCTTGGATAAAGATCTCATCCCCTGCATCCGGCGCGTCATTCACCGGATTAACAGTGAGATCTAAAGTGGTTGCTACCACGTCTACGCCATCACTTACATCAAAGGTGAAGTCGATATCGCCGTTGAAGTTCTCAGTATGGGTAATGGTATAGCTGCCATCATCATTCTCTACAATTGTGGCATTAGGGTCATTGGTTTGAAGGTTGGTTGCTGTTAGCTGATCACCTTCTATGTCCGATGCATTAGCAAGTAACTGCTCTTGAGTCAGCGTGATAGAGTGATCTTCGTCCACCACCGCTTCAACACCGGAAACATCAGGAGCATCATTCACGGCAATAACAGTAATGCCCGCGGTAGTTTGGGAACTGGCGCCATCCTCATCGACAACAGTCACGTCGAGGCTAACTTCACCACTCCAGTTTTCGCTAGGCGCAAAGGAGAAGGTACCGTCACCATTATCGCTAAAGGTGCCATCATCACCGCTGTAGCTTACCTCGCTGACACTAACATCACCTTCAACATCACTGCTGTTGGCTAGCAGCTGCTCTTCTGTCAGGGTAATAGCGCCATCTTCATCCATGGTGTAGGCAGTAGAGCCCGCCACTGGGGGATCGTTCACTGCGATAACTTCAATGCCCGCTGTGGTTTCAGCAGTCGCGCCACCTTCATCTACGACGGTCACATCCAGGCTAACATCACCATTGAAGTTCTCGTTTGGTGCAAAGCTGTAACTGCCATCACCGTTGTCGGTAAGGATACCGTCGGTGCCAGAGTAGCTGACGTCTTGGACGGCTACGTCCCCCTCTACATCGCTGGAGTTCGCCAACAGCTGCGCTTCTGAGAAGGTTAGTACGTTATCTTCATCCACTTGATAGCTGGTTGACCCCGCAACCGGTGGATCGTTTACTTCCGTTACGGTCACATCGAGGGATGCATCCACTGTATCGGTACCATCAGAGACTGAGAAGCTCAGTTCCACTTCGCCACTGAAGTTCTCATTTGGTGAGAAGGTATAAGAGCCATCACCGTTATCGGTGAATACACCGTCGGCGCCGCTGTAGGATACATCGGCAACAGACAGATCATCCCCGTCAATATCCGAAGCACCCGCTAGCAGCTGCTCATCGGTAAAGGTCAGGCTGCCATCTTCTTCGATGGTGTAGGCCTTATCTTCCGCGCTGGGCAGGTCGTTGACGGGGTTAACGGTCAGGTCAGCGTTGGCCACGATGCTGTCGGTGCCATCTGAGATGTCGAAGCTTAGGTCGATATCGCCATTAAAGTCAGCATCTGGGGTGATGGTGAAGCTACCGTCATCGTTCTCAACCACGGTGGCGTTATCACCGGCGCTTAGGTTAGACGCAGTTAGTGCATCGCCTTCAACATCAGACGCCTGGCTTAGCAGCTGCTCCTGACTTAGCGTAATCGCGCCATCTTCATCGACGCTATAGGCTAAGTCGTCCGACACTGGTGCATCATTGACTGCAATCACTTCAATACCGGCGGTAGTCTCTGCTGTGGCGCCGTCTTCATCAACGACTACGACATCCAGTGACACATCGCCGTTGAAGTTCTCATTCGGGGCAAAGCTGTAGCTGCCGTCACCATTGTCGGTAAGGATACCGTCGGTGCCGGAGTACGACACATCTTGGACTGCTACATCGCCCTCAATATCAGAGCTATTAGCTAGCAATTGTGCGTCGCTAAATGTAAGCACATTGTCTTCATCAACACTGTAGGAAGTCGCCCCCGCTACTGGTGGGTTGTTAACTTCACTTTCGGTTACAACGATATCAATATTTGCACCAACGGTATCGGTACCATCGGAAACTGAGAAACTAAGCTCTACCTCTCCACTGAAGTTCTCGTTAGGTGAGAAGGTGTAACTACCGTCACCGTTATCGGTGAACACACCATCTGCGCCTGAGTAAGACACATCAGCAACAGACAGGTCATCCCCGTCGATATCACTGGCCCCGGCCAGTAGCTGCTCATCGGTAAAGGTCAGACTGCCATCTTCTTCGACGTAGTAAAGCTTATCTTCTGCACCTGGCAGGTCGTTGACGGGGTTAACTGTCAAGTCAGCTGACGCCACGATGGTATCCGTGCCATCTGAGATATCGAAACTTAGGTCGATATCACCGTTAAAGTCAGCATCCGGGGTGATGGTGAATGAACCATCATCGTGCTCAACAACGGTGGCGTTATCGCCAGCGCTTAGGTTAGGCGCAGTTAGTGCATCACCTTCCACATCTGAAGCCTGGCTTAGCAGCTGCGCCTGACTTAGCGTAATCGCGCCGTCTTCATCCACGCTGTAGGCCAGATCACCTGACACTGGTGCGTCATTGACTGCAATGACTTCAATACCTGCAGTGGTCTCTGCAGTGGCACCATCTTCATCAACCACGGTCACATCCAGCGACACATCGCCGTTAAAGTTCTCGTTCGGCGCAAAGCTGTAGCTGCCATCACCATTGTCGGTGAAGATACCGTCGGTGCCGGAGTAGCTAACGCCTTGGACCGCCACATCACCTTCTACATCGCTGGAGTTGGCCAGAAGCTGCTCTTCACTGAAGGTCAGTACGTTATCTTCGTCCACTTGATAGCTGGTGCTGCCCGCTACCGGTGGATCGTTGACCTCGGTGACGGAGACATCGATGCTCGCATCAACGGTGTCGGTACCATCACTGACACTGAAGCTCAGTTCTACCTCGCCGCTGAAGTTCTCATTTGGTGAGAAGGTATAGCTACCGTCACCATTATCGGTGAACACGCCATCTGCGCCTGAGTAGGACACATCGGCAACAGACAGATCATCCCCATCGATATCACTCGCTCCGGCCAATAGCTGCTCATCAGTAAAGGTCAGGCTGCCATCCTCTTCAATGGTATAAGCCTTATCCTCGGCACTTGGCAGGTCGTTAACGGGGTTAACGGTCAGGTCTGCGCTGGCTACGATGGTATCGGTGCCGTCTGAGATATCGAAGCTCAAGTCGATATCTCCGTTAAAGTCGGCATCCGCGGTGATGGTGAATGAACCATCATCGTTCTCAACCACAGTGGCGTTATCGCCCGCACTGAGGTTAGACGCGGTAAGCGCATCGCCCTCTACATCTGATGCTTGAGACAGGAGCTGTTCTTGGCTCAGGGTAATCGCACCGTCTTCATCCACGCTGTAGGCCAAATCACCTGACACGGGCGCATCATTAATTGGCAGTACCTCAACGTTAATCACGGTGTCGACCGTGGCTCCATCCTCATCCTGGATGGTCACATTCAGTTGCACTTCGCCATTAAAGTTCTCGTTCGGCGCAAAACTACAAGTGCCATCGCCATTGACTGAGAACACACCATCAGGGCCGTCATAGCTGATACCTACCAGCTCAACATCCCCTTCAATATCCGAGGCATTACCCAGTACCTGAGACTCACTAAAGGTCAGAACGCTGTCTTCATCGATGGTGTATGAGGTTGGCCCCGCAATCGGCGGGTCATTCACTTCGATAACCTCGATACCCGCCGTGGTATCTGCGGTAGCGCCAGCTTCATCAACAATGGTCACATCTATGCTGATATCACCTGAGAAGTTCTCATTCGAGGTGAAGGTATAGGAGCCGTCGCCATTATCCGCAAATACCCCGTCAGTGCCTGAGTAAGACACATCTTGGACTGCTACATCCCCTTCGATATCGGAACTATTCGCTAGCAACTGCTCGTCACTGATGGTGATGGAGTTATCTTCATTGACTTGATAGCTGGTGCTGCCGGCTACCGGTGGATCGTTCACCTCAGTGACTGTCACGTCGATGGACGCGTCGACTGTATCGGTGCCATCACTGACACTGAAGCTCAGCTCTACCTCGCCGCTGAAGTTCTCATTTGGGCTAAAGGTGTAAGAGCCATCACCGTTATCGGTGAATACACCGTCTGCGCCGCTGTAGGATACGTCTGCAACAGACAGTTCATCCCCGTCAATATCACTCGCCCCTGCCAATAGCTGCTCATCGGTAAAGGTCAGGCTGCCATCTTCTTCAATGGTGTAGGCCTTATCTTCCGCGCTTGGCAGATCGTTGACGGGGTTAACCGTCAGGTAGGCAGTGGCTACGATGCTGTCGGTGCCATCGGAGACATCAAAGCTCAGGTCAATATCGCCATTGAAGTCGGCATCAGGGGTGATGGTGAAGCTACCATCGCCGTTATCCACCACGGTTGCGTTATCACCGGCGCTGAGATTGCTTGCGCTTAACTCATCGCCTTCAACATCTGACGCTTGAGATAACAACTGCTCCTGGCTCAGGGTAATTGCGCCGTCTTCATCCACGCTGTAGGCCAAATCGCCCGATACTGGCGCGTCATTAACCGCAATGACTTCAATACCGGCGTTGGTTTCCGCAGTGGCACCATCTTCATCAACGACAGTGACATCCAGAGAGACATCGCCATTAAAGTTCTCGTTCGGCGCAAAGCTGTAACTACCGTCACCGTTATCGGTAAGGATACCGTCGGTGCCAGAGTAGCTAACGTCTTGGACCGCCACATCCCCTTCTACATCGCTGGAGTTGGCCAGAAGCTGCTCTTCGCTAAAGGTCAGTACGTTGTCTTCATCGACTTGATAGCTGGTTGAACCGGCTACCGGTGGATCGTTGACCTCGGTGACGGTGACATCGATACTCGCATCAACGTTGTCGGTACCATCGGAGACAGAGAAGCTCAGCTCCACCCCACCGCTGAAGTTCTCATTAGGCGAGAAGGTATAAGAGCCATCACCGTTATCGGTGAATACGCCATCTGCGCCTGAGTAAGACACATCGGCAATAGACAGATCATCTCCATCGATATCATTGGCTCCGGCCAGTAGCTGCTCATCGGTAAAGGTCAGGCTGCCATCCTCTTCAATGGTATAAGCCTTATCCTCGGCACTTGGCAGGTCGTTAACGGGGTTAACGGTTAAGTCGGCACTGGCCACGATGCTGTCGGTGCCATCTGAGATATCAAAGCTCAGGTCGATATCGCCGTTAAAGTCGGCATCAGGCGTGATGGTAAAGCTACCATCGCCGTTATCCACCACGGTGGCGTTATCACCCGCACTGAGGTTGCTTGCGCTTAGCTCATCCCCTTCAACATCGCTAGCTTGAGACAGCAACTGCTCTTGGCTCAGGGTAATTGCGCCATCTTCGTCTACGGAGTACGCGAGGTCGCCAGACACTGGCGCATCGTTCACCGCGATAACTTCGATGCCCGCTGTAGTTTCAGCAGTCGCTCCGTCTTCATCAACGACAGTCACATCCAGTGAGACATCGCCGTTGAAGTTCTCATTCGGCGCAAAGCTGTAGCTGCCGTCACCGTTGTCGGCAAGGATACCGTCGGTGCCGGAGTACGATACATCTTGGACTGCTACATCACCTTCTACATCCGAGCTATTGGCAAGCAGTTGCTCTGAGCTAAAGGTCAGAACATTATCTTCATCCACTTGATAGCTGGTTGAGCCTGCTACCGGTGGATCGTTGACCTCGGTGACAGTGACATCGATGCTCGCATCAACGGTGTCGGTACCATCACTGACACTGAAGCTCAGCTCCACCTCACCGCTGAAGTTCTCATTTGGTGAGAAGGTATAAGAGCCATCGCCGTTATCAGTGAACACACCGTCGGCGCCTGAGTAGGACACATCGGCAACAGACAGATCATCCCCGTCAATATCACTGGCCCCGGCTAGCAACTGCTCATCGGTAAAGGTCAGGCTGCCATCTTCTTCAATGGTGTAGGCCTTATCCTCGGCACTTGGCAGGTCGTTAACTGGGTTAACCGTCAGGTCTGCACTGGCTACGATGGTATCGGTGCCGTCTGAGATATCGAAGCTTAGGTCGATGTCGCCATTAAAGTCAGCATCCGGAGTGATGGTAAATGAACCATCATCGTTTTCTGTAACAGTGGCGTTATCGCCAGCGCTGAGATTGCTCGCGGTAAGCGCGTCGCCCTCCACATCACTGGCTTGCGACAGGAGCTGTTCTTGGCTAAGAGTAATCGCGCCGTCTTCATCGACGCTATAGGCTAAGTCGCCCGATACTGGCGCGTCATTGACTGCTATGACTTCAATACCGGCAGTGGTTTCGGCAGACGCTCCGTCTTCATCAACGACAGTCACACCCAATGAGACATCACCGTTGAAGTTCTCATTCGGCGCAAAGCTGTAGCTGCCGTCACCGTTGTCGGTAAGGATACCGTCGGTGCCGGAGTAGCTAACGTCTTGTACCGCTACGTCCCCTTCTACATCACTGGAGTTGGCAAGCAGCTGTTCTTCGCTAAAGGTCAGTACGTTGTCTTCGTCTACTTGATAGCTGGTTGAGCCGGCCACCGGTGGATCGTTCACCTCGGTGACAGTCACGTCGATGGACGCATCGACGGTATCTGTTCCATCAGAGACCGAGAAGCTTAGCTGTACTTCACCACTGAAGTTCTCATTCGGGCTAAAGGTGTAAGAGCCATCACCGTTATCGGTGAATACGCCATCTGCGCCTGAGTAGGACACATCGGCAACAGACAGATCATCCCCATCGATATCACTCGCTCCGGCCAGTAGCTGCTCATCAGTAAAGGTCAGGCTGCCATCCTCTTCGATGGTGTAGGCCTTATCCTCGGCACTTGGCAGGTCGTTGACTGGGTTAACGGTCAGGTCGGCACTGGCTACGATGGTATCGGTGCCATCTGAGATATCGAAGCTTAGGTCGATATCACCGTTAAAGTCGGCATCCGGGGTGATGGTGAATGAGCCATCATCATTTTCGACCGCAGTGGCGTTATCGCCAGCGCTTAGGTTAGACGCGGTAAGCGCGTCACCTTCAACATCTGAAGCCTGGCTTAGCAGCTGCTCTTGGCTCAGGGTAATCGCGCCATCTTCATCAACGCTGTAGGCCAAGTCGCCAGATACTGGCGCATCGTTTTCCGGAGTTACCGTAATATCAATATTGGCTTGAACACTCTCAGTTCCATCGCTAACCGTAAAGCTCAGATCAACTTCACCAGTAAAGTTTTCGTTTGGTGCAAATGTATAGGTGCCATCACCGTTAACAGTTAGTACCCCGTCTGGACCAGAATAGTTAACACCTTCAATGATAAGCTGGTCACCATCTATATCACTGGCTCCAGCAAGAAGCTGCTCGTCAGTAAAAGTGAGAGTTCCATCTTCGTTAATGGTGTAAGCGAGATCTTCAGCAACGGGGCCATCGTTAGTATCTTCGACTTGTACTTCGAAGGTTTCCGATACGGTTTCAGTGTCAAAGTCATCTTGAACTGACTCAGTGCCACCTTCGCCAGTGTCTTCTACATTAACTTCAAAAGTTTCTGAAACAGTCTCGCTATCAAAGTCTTGGTGTTCCGTTTCAGCAGCTGGTGCTTGGCCCGCCGCAGCACCACCGCTCGAGGCGGCTGCTGCTTGAGTTGCACCCTCACTTTCTCCAGATTGAGCTTCAGCAGCTTCCCCCCCAACCGATTGCGGGGCTCCAGCACCGGAGCCACCCGCGCCGGTGTCAGCCCCCTCCTCTGCCTGAGACGCGCCACCAGGCATCACTTGAGACTGCGCCGCACTTCCCGGGTCACTGCCACTTCCTGAGGCATCAGCTACCGGAGCCCCCCTCTGGCTATCCGACTCTTCTTGAACACCTGAAGAACCACCCTCTTCACCGCTTGCTGACTGGGCGGCAATATCGTCTTGAAGGGTCTCGGCACCGGTCGCTACAGTGTTAGCTGTTGTACTTTGCTGATTTTGGCGTTCCTGCGCGGACTTTGAGTCAGTAGAAGCATCATTTGTAGAGATGTTTTCTTTTGCATCATTCAACGGGTTGTTGGTGTTCTCGTTGTCAGCCATGACTGTTCCTCAATCCTTGTTAATAAACACAAATCTACTATCCTATGTATCAATAAAAGTAGGATACTATTGAGAAACAAAACAACAATTTAGTTGTGTTTTTTATCCACAACCATAAAGATAAACATCATGTAACACTTTTATATATTTGACATCATTTTCTAGGAGCGTGTGATGATTAACATGGAAGAACTCGCCGTTATAACCGGGGGGAATAAAACAATCATGGAAACGATCTTAAACATGTACCTAGAAACCCACAGCCAAGACCATGCTTTGATGCTAGATCATATCGCTAACAGTGACTCAGGTTCATTGTTCTCTTGTTCTCATACTTTGAAAGGCACTCTTCAAACCATGTGCGAGAACGAGACAGTGCAAATGCTAGAAGTAATAGAAAAGGACTCTAGAGAAGGTAGCCTTCCCGATGACCAACTGATGCAGCAAGTCGTGTCATCACTTAAAGAAATCAACAATCAGATTGAGACCTATCTAGCAACCTGAGCGGCTATGACGATGAGCAGCCTTGAACACACCATCAAACTGGCGTTGGAAAAACAAGACGCAGACTTTGAAAGCGACCAAAAGGTCTCTCGCAGCAACTCACATATGGCATTCGGTCAGCAGGTGATTTTGGCGACGTTTGTATTTTTTCTCATAATGTTGGTGATGATGTCTCAAGCGCAGATCGATATCGTTGTATCTGCTCGCGGAGAGGTTTTGCTTGAGCGAGATGTTGAAAAAGTTCAACACCTCGAAGGAGGCTTGCTCGAAGAGCTGCTTGTAAATGTAGGCGACATAGTTTATGAGGGGCAACCAATAGCAGTCATTCGTTCTCTCGACCGTACTACCCAACTCGGAAGTACGGAACTGGAAATTGTAAACTTCGAGTTGGAAATAGAGAAATATAGAGCCCTCTTGGAAGGAAGAGAGCCCAATTTTGATCATATATCTTATGCAAGTAAAAGCCTGCAGGATTTTTATTTCGCATCCTGGAATACAGAACATACGAAAAATAAGTCTAATGAACAACTTCTAACTCATGACGCTATTCATAAGCGGTCTTTGTTAGACTCAATGAAAGCGAGGCTTATTAGCTCAGGAAATCAACTTTCATTAATAGAGGAACAACTAAATATCAAAACAACTCTTTACGAAGAGGAAATGGCCTCCTACTTGGAAGTGCTTAATATGCGTGTTCAAGAAATGAATATGCTAAGAGAAATGGAGAACTTAAAAGAAAGCATTGAAAACGAAATTTTTGCTCTGCGTAAGCTAGATATTCAACTCGCTGACCTTATTAACAACCGAAACGCTGAATATTCTGCGCAGATTTCTAACCTGACCAAAGAGTTGGCCCTTAAACAACAGCAAATCCCTCAGCTGTCCGATAAGGTTGAACGCCTCACGGTAGTGTCACCAGTAGATGGTGTAGTAGACAAAATTAACTACAACTATCGTTCAGCAGTTATTTCCCCCGGAGACAGTGTTGCCGACATAAGCCCATTGAACAACCGCCTGCACGGTGAGGCAAAGTTACCCCGCAAAGATCTGGGGTTTGTTGAGATAGGTCAAACCGTAAAGGTAAAACTCGACACCTACAACTTCGCAAAATTCGGCGCTATTGTAGGCAACATCTATGCAATTTCTCGGACGACATATGAAGAGAAAGAAGAAGAGTTTTTCATCGCGAAAATTCAGTTCGAATCGACAGCGTTGACAAAACAAGGAATTGAGTATCCTCTGTCACCGCATATGGAGTTCACTGCAGATATAAAGACTGGCGAACGGAGAGTGATTGACTACGCCGTAAAACCCGTGATGTCGGCGATTCAAGACGCGTTTGATGAGAGGTAGAATGAGCATTATCCGCTTTTGTAGCTCACTACTATCAATTCTACTGCCAGTGTTTCTCATCACTGTTATTACCGTACATAGCTACGCGCATAATCAACAGTCGAATGTTAAACCAAGGTTGAAAGTCGAGTTAGAATCTCTGAAAAGTAGACTAACAGAAATGCAGCTACAACAAGTTAACTGCACGGTACGTTGTGTACCAAGTACACTGCTAGAGGATGTAAAGCAGCACGTCACAGCGATTACCCGCTTAGCTTCTAATGAAAAAAAAATTTTTAGCTCAGTAGGAAACATCACTCTAGATAACTTGTTACTAGATTTACAACGACCCACGTTAGCCAGTACAGCCTTACAAACCAAGTTGATAGGCTATATCTCAGAGTTAGAGGAACATCTTAGGCAGCTTGATGCCTATCATCAGCAAGAACTCCAGCATCAACAAATAAAGAATACGCGCGCATTAGTCGCTCTTCTGGCACTACAGTTACTTTGCTTGGTTATAGTCGTAGGAAGCAATCGTGCCTATTCCCGAAATTTGAAGCTCCAACTAGGCGCTATAAAGCATTCATTAAGGCGGCTTCATCAGTTTACCCTTAGCGAAAAAAACGCACTATCGGGACAAGCGGGCAATCTCGAAGAGCTTGGGAAAGAAGAGCGAGCTATCACTAACGCATTTACTGAACTTACCACAACCACGCGCAAGGCCAACGAAGAGCAAGATCTTTACAAGCAGCTGTACGGCTTCATCGGATACGAAATACGCAGTATTACTAATAATATCCAAGGTAACCTGAAACTACTTGTACAAGAAGCTGACGAAAACAGCCTAACTCTCGCTAAAAATGTATCAAGCTCAGCGGAGACACTCATCGACTTGGCCAGTAACTACAATAGCTTACTTTCCGCTGGAGCAAGCGATTCAGGAGATAGCATTAATCTCAATCAGTTGATATCAAGCCTATCGATCACACTAAATCACAGACTTCGTGAGAACGACTGCGAATTTGACTGCTTGGTTCAAACTGAGGTCCCACTCGAGATAAATGGCAACTACACGCGTTTGTTTTGGAGTTTACTGATTACGCTTTCCAATCTGGTACAGGCTAGTAAGAACACCAGCAATCTGCTGCTTGTCCGCTCCCATAACTCCTCTAACATCGAAAACGTTAGACTGTTTTTCGACTTCATATTATTGGATAGCAAAGAAGATAAGATCTCAAGACTCATCGGTACCCAATGGTCGAGCCTGCCCAACCCTCCCGTAACCAATAAGAGTGCGTTAAAACTGCTACCGGACCGTTTTAATGTACAAGCGCGCTGGTTGGTCACTGATAACGCAAAAGCGCTGTCATTTTGCTTTGACGGCACTCCGACCAATTACTTCAATCCCGATCGCTTGTTTACAAACAAAACTTGCCTAGTATGTGGAGCCGACATTCTTCACACATCGGTACTAGTTAAATCTTTACAGGATCTACATATCTCCGTAGATGTTGTCCGCTCCCCCAATGAACTGTTTAAGCAAGTTGGCGCTAGTTCCACCTTCGATGTAATCATCATCTCGGATACGATGAAAGGCATCAAGCTCGCGTCGTTTTGCAAAACACTGAAGTCCCGCTTAGCCAAAATTGGTCATACTAAGCTCGTCATGTCGGTTTCCAACCCCGAAGCGGACGAAGGAGGTTACACTTCAGTAGACAAGATTTACACCCATCCTTTTACTACCTACGAGTTAGCGCAAAAACTCAACGACATCTTCTCAGAGCTTACTGATAGTGAGGAAGAAAAACAGCCCATTTTGGTAGTTGAAGACGACAAGATCCAACAGTTTATCCTTACACAAATTCTTGAAATGCAAGATTTCCAAAGCGTTGGTGTATTTGATGGCTTGAGTGCGGTAGAGCAGTATCAACAGGCTAACTTCAACATAATCTTTATGGACTGTGTACTACCGGGTATCGATGGCCTGGAGGCAACACGAAGAATCCGCAGTATTGAGAATCAGCACGAACTACCTAACGCGACCATTATTGGCGCCACAGCACTTACCAGTCGTGATGAGCACAAAGCCTGTATCGACGCTGGGATGGACTACGTAATTAGTAAGCCTTACAACGCAGATCAAATTGCAAAGGTAATCAGAAAGTATGCAGCGCTGCAAAAGATTAGCTAGCTGGACAGTCGTGACACTGTTAATAGCATCCACCCGTGTTCAAGCCGATAGCATTTTGGACGCAGCTAACTGTGTGCTCGAAAACAACTTATCGATCAAAAACGCAGAGCTGTCTGTTAGATCTACAGAGTATGATTCAGCATCTACGCGAGGAGGATTATTACCCTCTTTGTCTTTGTCTGCCAATACTACATACAACCGTAGTGTCACCGAGCAGAACCCTGACGATGATGTGAAAAATGGTTACAACTCCTACGGGTATTCGCTTTCGTTGAGCCAAGCGCTGTTTGACCCACAAACTTACTTTAAGTATCGAAACAGCAGAAAAAACGTGGATATAGAAGAGCTTAAGTTACTGCAAAGAACACAATCAGTATTAAGTGAGCTCGCTATTGCCTACCTGCAATACCTAAAATTTTCGTCGCAACGGAGCTCAACAATCATTGAACAGGAGTCAGCGACTCAGCGACTTAAACAGGTGTCGAGAAATATCGAACTAGGCAATACTCCTGCCAACGAGATCTACGAAGTTCGATCGCAAGCGTTAAAAATTGAACAAAGTCTATTAGGTATAAATGACAGCATTGAAGCGAGTGTTATTGATATCCATAAGCTCACCTATCAAAGGGTCATTCCAACCTATGACGTACCGACAGAGTTTCATCCTTCGCATATCGAGGAGCCAATTCGAGCAGAGTTAAACAACGCCTTGACCCTTCAGAACTTTGATATCTTGATTGCCGAGTTGCAGTTCGAAAAGTCACGCTTGGATATTCGAGAGTCGCAAAGTGCTTTTGCGCCCACAATATCTGCTTCAGCGTCTTACAGCCATAACGACAGCAACAACGCCACCGATGTCGCGCCGCCTAAAACAGGGCGCTCAGAAACGATGAACTATTCGCTCAATCTTTCATTACCGCTGATTCAAGGGGGAGTGAATTATGCCGGGTATCAAAAGTCTGCAGTCGACTACGATATTGCCAAGCAAAGCCTGCAAGAGACGGTGTTTACCAATAGCAATGATCTAGCCACCAGCATCAACAGCATTAACCAACTAGCTGATTCAAGTCCATTGCTACGTGATATTGTACGTGCGAATTACAGCTCATTTCAGGGAATATCTCGCGCGTATAGCCTTGGCACACGTACATTGACAGACGTGCTCGCAGCAGAGACCAAGTTGTTTGGTAGTGTGCGCGACTACAACGATAACATCTACGACTATCAGATAGCGCAAATCCGCCTCGCCACTTTGCTAGGTGAGTTCGATTTAGACCAACTGATCGCTTTACATCAGCAAATGCAGCCTATAACTGAAAAACGTAGCATCGTAGATGCTTTTGCAGAGGAATAACCATGCGATTGTTCCCCAAGATTCACCTTGCTGACCAGTTCTACATCTTTGTGTCGACGTTCATTTCATCGCTGATTGGTCTTGTACTGCCATTTTCGATCTTGATCATTTTTGACCGAATCCTACCTAACCAGTCTAGTGACTCATTAATGCTGATTTACGGCATCATTATTGGGTCCATCGTGCTCGACTACTTGGTGAAAAAAGAGGAAGAGAAATTTGTCTCAAAAATTAGCATGCAATCTGAAAAGCACATTACTAAGCGACTTTACGACTCTATCTGCAACACGCAGCTCAGTCAGTTTCGCAACTATCGCCTTGGTGCCCTACTCGATTTAGTCCGCACAATCCCTGAAATCAAAGAGTTTTACAGCGGCGAATCAATCCGAGCCAGCATAAATCTAATTACCTCTATTATCACCATCGCACTGATCTTCATGATCAACAACAGTGCAGGATTAGTCTTGGTCGTCGCATCAATCATCTTAGCTGCCACTGGTCTCTACCTATCCGACAAACGGGTCAAACTCGTCCAAGAGCAAGGCGACGCAGATGCTGAAACCAACTCAAGGGTTATTGAGGTTGTATCTAATCCTCTGTTAATTAAAGCCCGCACTATGGAGCACCGCTTTAGTAACTACATCGATTTTCTAATCAAAGACCGCGAGGAAAAAAGCGTTCGTTACGAGTCCATCGACTCGTTCTTTGGCTTGCTGCTGGGCTTGATTCAGCAGCTCTCTGTAGCCTTAGTGGTCGTGGTATGCGCCACAGCAACCATCAATATGCAGATCAGCCAAGGAGTCATGGCGGCGGTTATTATGCTCACCAACCGCTATTTCGCTCCTTACCAGCAGGTAGTGCGCTTTCTTAGCCGCAAAAAAATGGTCGAGCTGCACAGTCGTGAGCTGAAAGAACTTCTCGATCTTGAGGTAAAAAAAACGACCTCAAATGAGCAACCTCAATACCAACGAGGCGCAATTAGCGAGATAGCGGTAAGTGGTGAGAAGTCGCTGAGTTTCAAAATAGGCAAAGTACACATTCTGCAAGGGCCTGGAGCCTGTGGTAAGAGTTTACTGGGCAAGCATTTGTCACTCGATGCTGCCGTTGGCCTGTTCGATATTCACCTAAACGACAAAGAACTACATGAGTTCGATTACCACTATTTAAGCCGAGCAGTTGCCCGTATCGACGATCAAAGCAGCTTCATCGAGGGCACGATCATCGACAACCTCACATCTTTCCAGCCCGAACTCAACCGCAGTGCCATCAGTTTGTGTGATTCGCTCGGCGTCAAAGCGGATATCGACAAACTACGACAAGGGTTTTATACCGCCCTTTCAGCCACCAGCTCATCGGTGCTTTCTCGTCAGGTTTACTTTGCTTTGCTGATCGTACGGATGATGCTCAGCAACAACAGCCTGTTGATTATCGATGATATCGATATGGTCCTCGATGATGACTTTGAGAGAGCCTTGATCAACCTGTGCGCCCCCAGAGCCAAGCAGCTCATCATCCTCATCATCTCTAACAAAATAAGCTCCAACAGCAATCTGCTTGAATACCACTCGCTCAGAGGGCTGATCGGAAATGAGTAGACTCATCGACTTTGCCGATATCGAAGGGCGACTAGAGCAGTTTAGGCGACCAGAGTTTATTGCCCACTCATTGAACAGCCCACTGCTTATGGGGCTTAGCTACTTTTTGGTCGCAGTAAAATGGGAGGGTACACCCAACATCCTAAGCGATGCCTTTTCTGATCACGATGACGACATAAAGTCATTCGCACAAACGCTGTCCAAGCTTAATTATGTCAGCCAAGTGGAGCGCAACATTGATGCTACATCCATCGAGCAGTCTAGGTTACCCTGCTTGTTTATTACCGACAATGTCAGTGCCATCGCATTAGCTCGCCAAGGAGCCGAGTTGTTGGTCTACGACTACGAGGCAGATAGCCTTTACCTACACAAACTCGAAGGTGTGCGTTGCTCTACCTGTTATGCCTCGGAGTACTCTAAAATCTTCCGAGAGCCGCCCCCCGCCTCTCAAGACCGCCGTAACTGGCTAAAGCATGCGTTTTACAGCTATAACGACGAGATACGTTCGCTGGCAATGTTGAGCCTTATCATCAACTTGCTGGGTACAGTGCAGCCATTCTTTATTATGAGTGTTTACAATTTTGCATTGTCGGCAAGCTCAATCCCCACTCTGCTATGGATCACGTCACTAGCACTAGTGGTCTCATTTGCTGAGTTCTTCTTTAAAAGAATGCGCATGCGGATCCTTAGCTCCTCGGGCAAGGTGCTCGCTCATCATATTTCATTAAGTGTCATCAGCAAGTTGCTGTGGTTGCCCTACTCAATGACCTCTACAGCAGGGGTCTCCTCACAGATCGCCCGGATCCGCGATATTGAGCAGTTCCGCAAGTTTGTTACCGCAGAATCAACCCTCAGTTACTTCGACCTTCCATTTGTCGTGATTTATATCGTGGCGATTACCGTAATGTCAGGCGCCGCAGCTCTTACAGTGCTAGCAGGTATCGCGTTAATGTTGTGTTTCTGTGTGATCTCTCGTTATTACTACGCTCAAGCCACTGCCCGTAGCTCGCGCGCCAACGCGACAGTGTCCTACCAGTGGAACGAGATTTTACGAAACATCCCGTTGGTGCAAGGTTTGCCGGTTGTAAGGGTGCTAAATGCTCGCTTTGGTGCCGCATTGGATCAAAGTATTACCGACTCGCGTGACGTAGCCGTAACTAACGGGAAGATTCAGTCTATCGGCCAGAGCCTTATTCAAGTGATTGGTTCATCCAGTATCGTGGTGGCGGTATTTGGCGTGATGCAGGGAACCTCAGACGCTGGAGCTATGCTGGCGATTGTGATCTTAGTATGGAAAGCGCTGGGCCCCATCATGGGCATTTACAACTCCTTGACCAAGTTCAACTCAATTAAGGCTGCGGCTGCACAGATTAATGCACTCATGTCGCTGGAAGACGATGCAAGCCACATGGAGAAAAGCCCTCCAGTTAGCGAGTTCGATGGACGCTATACCGTCGACGGGCTCAGCCATCGCTATCAGGGTCTAACCACCGGGCTTACTAATCTTAGTTTCAAGATAGCTCCCGGAGATAAAGTCGCTATAAGCGGCCCTGCTGGCAGCGGTAAGACGACCTTGATCTCGATACTTTCAGGTATCGAAGAGCGTTTTCAAGGGAACATGTTTGTCGATGGTTATAACAGCAAGCAGTTTAACAGCTTCAAGTTCCGTAGCTCCATAAACCTAATACCGATGGAGTTTCATGTGTTCGATGCAAGCTTCTACTACAATGCCATCGCCTACAATGGTTTCTGTACTCGAGAGCGCGCGGCGCGACTGTTCAGTCTGTTTGGTCTGGAGCGATGGCTTCGTGAGGGAATCGATACCCAATTAGACTATGAACTGACTAACCAACTACCCAACAGTGCTAAGCAGCTGTTAAGGCTGTGCTTGGGTCTGTGCGGTTCGAGCAAAAGCATCGTGATCATCGACGAGCCGTTATTAGGTTGTGAAAAAGAATACACACGACTGCTATCCAAGTTATTTCATGAAGAGCTTGCTTCAGCTACCGTCATCTACGTGACCAGCAGTAAGCCTCTGCTCTCTCTTGCATCCCATTGCATGCTGCTAGAAAAAGATGGAAATCAGAAGTTCTTTGGTGCGCCAGACAAGGTGATCAAGCTTTAGAAATTGGCTAGACATAGAGACGTTCTAACGCTTTGAGAAAGCAATTATAAGCAACGCTAACTTAAGGCTAAATCCATCTTTGAAACTCTGCACCGCCCACAAAGTTTTGACAGAAGCCAATTGTTATCTATATTAAAATCAACACGCTATTGATATATAAGACACTATTATGCGATGGATCGCTGCGCTAGTCCTCGGCTTGTTTGCCGGTATCGCAACCTCATCCCCAACTTCAGTCAAAATCTACTTCGATGCAGATAGAACATCTCACCTTGCGTCAGCATTGTCGATCGAGCAAGGAGTCAAGGTTGCGCTGCAGGAAAGAGGGAACACGCTCTCTGGTGTGCCGGTGGAGTTTGTAGAGCTCGATCATCGCGGAAATGCCGCACGAAGCAAAAAAAACATGGCACAGTTTGCAAGCGACCCCCAAGCCTTGGTTCTTATTGGCGGCCTTCATTCTCCCCCGCTGATCAAATACCGAGAATATATAAACCAATCCAAAATCCTGACCTTGGTACCTTGGGCCGCCGGCGGGCCAATTACTCGCTACCCTTCCCCCGATAACTATGTATTCCGACTCTCTGTTGACGACACAAAAGTCGGAAGGAAACTTGTCGAGTTCGCGCTAGACAGAGGTTGCAACACACCGCACCTATTGCTCGAGCAAACCCCATGGGGCAAATCAAATCATCGGAACATGCTTGACGCCTTGCCAGACGAGTTAAAAGACGTCACAGAAGTTACCTGGTTCAACTGGGGGCTCACGGACGCTAAGGCTCGCCTAATAGCGTCAAACGCGCTTAAGCAGCAAGCTGAGTGTGTTCTCATGGTAGCTAACGCGGTAGAGGGCGCTGAGATAGTCAAAGCGTTTTCCGGACTGCAGCAGCAACTTCCTATCTACAGCCACTGGGGGATCACTGGTGGCAACTTCCAAAACAACGTAGATTTTGACACGCGTGAACGTGCGCAACTTCACTTCATCCAGTCTTGTTTCAACTTTTATAGCTCTCAGGAAACAGAACTAAGCAAAGCCGTATTGGCAGAGGCGATGCTAATGTTCCCCGACAACATAACGTCCAAGGCAATTGCTGCGCCGGCAGGCTTCGTCCATGGCTACGATCTCGCCCGCTTGCTAATAAAAGCTGCAGATCAAATAACCTTGCAAGACGATTCTGAAATTAACCGAATGGCGCTTAAACATGCATTGGAAAACATCAACAGCCCGGTACAGGGGCTAATCAAAGAATACCACGCACCGTTTACCCAGTTCACTGAAGCCAATATCGATGCCCATGAAGCGCTCGATGCCAGTGATTTGTGTATGGCGCGCTACGACCAAAACAACGCAATTCAACTCATAGAATAGGTTCTCATTCACCCAAAAGGCCTTAAGCCCAGAGTATGCTCAAATTACACAAGTACAGCGGCGTGCAGCTATTCGGACTATTTATTCTTTGCTCGGCGTTGATCTTTGCAGTTACAAACTACTTCTTCGCTCGTTACCTGGCACAAGTGGGGGCCGATACAATCACCCGTGACCACGTGCAAGTGAAACTCTCCGCGACCAGTGAGTACCTAGGTCAGTACTTAGAAGATAAACATGCGAACGCAGAGTATATTGCATCCCAAACCGTCGTCATCTCTTCGGTTTTAGGTGGAACTCTGACTCAGCAAGAGCTTGAGGACCAACTCACCGGGCTGAAGCCTGTGAGTACCAATCCTAAAATCAATCTCTACGATATCGTCGGTGATGGTATTTATAGCGAGGCACAACTTCCTGAGGCGACAGAGCGGTACTTATCGCAGGGGATTCAAAGTGAGGCCCTTCTCGAGAAGCCAGATTTCTTGTTTTTCACTCTGAAGGAATCGCATTACTTACTGATCACTTCGCCCATCCGCTACAACGGACTGCCAGAAGGGCTTTTGGTGTACTTAGAACCGTTTAAACCCAGCGAGTTTTTCCGCCACGTGCAAGATGAGAATAACTGGTTTGGTATTAAGGTTAGCCATTACCCTTGGTCGATGAACGCACCATTGGGCTGGAACACCACCAGTAAAGTACTGCCACAGCAAGGTATTGAGCTAGTTTATGCAGCCAATCCCGATCAGTTCATTAAGTCTCAATCAACGCTGTTGCGAGGACAACTTTTTGGGTTGTTCACGTCGCTTACCTTTACCTTTGCATTCATTTATTTTGTGGGTAAGAAGTTTTTAGTCTCCCCCTTTCAAAAACTCGAGGCATCCGAAAAGATGCTCGAAGACAAAACCCTTCAACTCATCGAAAAGGAGGCAGAGTCTTACCAACTTGCGCGAGTGGCGCGCTTTATGCGCGACGCTATCGTTATAACTGACGCTAGTACATCAATCACCTGGGTAAACGATGCATTTACTAAGCTATCGGGTTATAGCATCGAGGAAGCCATGGGTCGCACCCCGGGTAGCCTCCTGCAAGGGCCTGATACGAGCAATAACACACGCAAAGCACTCAGAGAAGCGATCGATACATGCCAACCTTTCGCGTGCGAAATCCTCAACTATCACCGAGACCAACGACCTTATTGGATCGAAATGCATATCAACCCCCTGTTCAACCAGGAAACGGGAGCGCTTGAGGGTTATATGGCGGTCGAGCGCGATATTAGCGAACGTAAGCAACTGCAGGATTCTCTTACTCAAACGGCAATTGATGCGCAAGCCGCCAATGTTGCTAAATCACAGTTCCTCGCATCGATGAGCCATGAGCTGCGCACCCCCATGAACGGTGTTTTAGGCGTTGCGCAGCTTCTGAACAAAACTCAGCTCGACCACGAGCAACTCAACCTATTAGACAGTTTACTTAAGTCAGGCAAACATATGGTTTCAGTGCTCAATGACATCCTTGATTACTCCAAGATAGAAGCGGGAAAACTTGAACTAAACAATGTAGAGTTTTCAATCACTGACGTCATTGACAAAGTTGAGCGAACCTACAGCCAACTGTGCGCTGACAAAGGTTTAGAGTTCAAAATAATCAATCAGGTAGACACCCACACCAGTTATCTCGCTGATGAGACCCGTATATCTCAAGTCATACACAATTTGCTTAACAACGCATGGAAGTTCACCAATAAAGGAAGCATCACGCTGCAGTTTGCGATGGAAGGCACCGACCCATCGCAAAAACTGGTGATCATCGTAGAAGATACCGGTATTGGTATCGCTGAAGAAAAGAGTAAAACCATCTTTGACCCGTTCACTCAGGGCGACAGAGACACTACCCGACGCTTCGGAGGCACGGGCTTGGGGCTTTCGATTGTTGCAAAAATAGTAGATGCGATGCTTGGTGATATCGAGGTGCAAAGTGAGCCCGAGAAAGGGAGCCGATTTACGATAACCTTGCCAGTTGAGCAAATAGAAGCGCAGAGCGTTGATGAACAAGACCAGATCAGTCAATTTGATGGGAAAGGTCAACGTGCGCTAGTGGTTGAAGACAACGCAATTAACGCGATGCTATTGAAAAGCTTCTTGCAGCTCCGGGGGTTTGAGTGCGATGAGGCTCGCAATGGGCAAATCGCCGTAGACCAAGCCGCCTCTGTAAGCTATGACTTGATCATGATGGACAACCACATGCCTATCATGGATGGCACCGAAGCCACTAAGCGCATTAAGCAAACAGAGGCTAACAAGGATACCGTCATTATCGCATTCACAGCCGACGCGTTTGAGGAGAACAGGCAAAAAATGATCAATGCAGGATGTGTTGATGTTATGACCAAGCCCATCAACGAGCTTAAATTAGATACCGTCCTGTCAAAAACACTAGTTCCTTCAAGCTAGTCCCCGCCCTTGTGAGCTGCGCTTGTATTCAAACACTTAGCCTTCACTTGTAGAAGACAGTTGAACCATATCTTGCTCATCCATGCTTTGAGCACGGGCTTGAGCGCTCTTTTGGTAACGTTCAGCCTGCTGGTCGTTGAGCTCAAGTAAATTGAGCAGCGCCTGAAGTGGTTCTATTTGCATCAGCAACCGTGAAGTATCTGTGCTGCATAGTTCATCACACTGAGTATTAAGCTTCTCAGCCCGATTCGTTTTGGCAAACTCACTCACGGCAGCAAGGGTTGCGTTAAGTTTGTCTTCTGATTGCAAGCTGACAGCTTTAATCAGCCCGGCAATCAAACTTTGGCACTCTGCTCGGTAACGTTTTAAATACGCGCTCACCACCAACTGATGCTCATGGGCTAACTGGGGTACATTTATCTCGTTTAAGTCGGCCTCCGTCATAGCTAACCTATCGAACGACTGATGACGTTGGAGCAACGTTACGTTGTCCTGCTTAGGCACATGTTGCAGCTCATTCGAGAAGCGGTTCAGCGCATCCAAAAACCCTTGCTCTTGGAGCGGTTTAGTCAAAATGTGGTTTGCACCAGCTTGATAAAACGCCTCATGCGCCTCAGAGAATACGTCAGCGGTGCAGGCGATGAGTATCGTGTCACACTGCAGTTCGTCTCGAATGATTCTCGTGGCCTCGATACCATCCATGTTCGGCATGTGGTTGTCCATTAGAATCAAATCAAACTCTCTTTGTTTAACTGCCTCAATCGCTTGTAGGCCGTCTTCAGCAAACGTGACCTTATGGCCAAACTGCTGGCAGAACAGTTGAGAGATGGTGGCGTTAACTTTATTGTCTTCAACTAACAAAATTGAGAGTGGTGGCACCGTAGAGTGAGTGACCGTCGTTGCCTCTGCGTCATCATCGCTGTGACTTTGTTCACCACAATACTTGAGGGGCAGATTAAAGTTGAAGGTAGTTCCCTTACCTACCTCACTAGTCACCCAAAGTTGTCCCCCCATCAGCTCAACTAACTGCTTCACGATACTCAGACCTAGCCCGGTGCCACCGAACTTCCGCGAAGTACTCGATTCAGCTTGAGTAAAGGGGTTAAAGATATCGTTGAGCCGGTCTTGGCGAATACCGATCCCAGAATCAGAGATACTAAACACCAAGCCATCTTCGGATTCGGGCTGATTAGCAATTCGCAGCGCAATAAATCCATCTTGCGTGAACTTAAGAGCATTGCTCATAAGATTGAAAACGATTTGACGTATTCTCGATTTGTCGCCCATGTACAAGTTGTATAACGGAGGTTCGAACTTGCTATTCAGCGCTATGCCTTTCTCCTCACAAAGCTTCTTGTAGGTTCCTAAAATGGGGGCAATCACGTCGTTAAGTGCGAATTCATGAGCTTCGATCTCTAGCTTGTTCTCTTCAATTTTAGATAGATCGAGAATGTCGCTGATCAGCGAAAGCAAGTGGTCACCCGACTCAAGAATGACTCGCATTTGCTCCTTTTGCTCATTCGTCGTGAGGCTGTTCTCGAGGATTTGAGCCATCCCCAAAACGCCGTTCAGCGGCGTTCTCAACTCGTGGGTCATGGTTGCGAGAAAGTTCGATTTGGCTCGGTTGGCTTTTTCCGCTTTCATTGCGGTTTTTTCGAGGTTTTCTTCTATCTCCTTGCGATAAGAAATGTCTCTCTCCAACGCAATGAAATTAGTCAACTCATAGCGTTCGTTAAACACTGGGTTGATGGTAATGTCTATCCAATAAGGGGTCCCGTTTTTGTGGTAGTTAAGTAGCTCGGCCGAGACACTTTGTCGCTGTTTGATCGCACGACGAATTCGTTCTACTTCTTTTAGATCTGATCCCACTCCTTGCAGAAGCTCTCCGGGTTTTCTGCCTAAAAGATCTCCTAAGCTGTAACCACTCAGCCGACTAAAGCTCTCGTTCACCCAAGTCACCAAACCTCTTGGATCGGTGATAATAATGCCGTCTGTACTGTAGCGTGCAACCATTGAGAGGTGGGAATCTGCGCGGCGTTTGCTCAACTCCGTCATCGCCTCGCTAACCTTGCGCTCACGCCTTTGCCAAATCACCACCATGAACGCAACAGATGCAATTGCATAAACCGCGAGGCCTCGGTTCATGAACACTTTCCATTGCACTCCCCCTTGAGGCGAGACTGCAAACCCTACAGCCGTCAAAACAATGCAGGCAATAGTCCAGATAATTGTAGAGCGAGCACTCTTGCCCCACACTGAAGCGAGGATAACCGTAATGTAAGGAACACCCGCCGCGACGCCCAATGGTACCTTTAAGTCAATGAAGAAACACACGACTGCAAGGCTTGCCAGCATGACTTGATGTTGAAGGTGTTGATGTAATTTCATTGAAAATGCCCACTGCATTTAATGACTACATTAACAATAGCGTTTCGCTGATTTTACTCAAGCTTAGTAAACGGCTGGGCAGTCAATTTGTCAGTATTGATACCCAGCCCTACTCACCATTGATTCTTGACACTGAAGAAACACCATATGTTTATGTTGTCGCTTCTTTAGCACTCCATACTTTCGATTGCACTTAGAACTTGTAACTCAATCCCATCGAAACTAGATAGTCTTCATTCTCATAGAAGTCGATGTTGGAACGGTTGAGGTTAACGCCGTTCAGCGATACAAAGTTCCAGTTTTGCCAGCCCATTACGTTCGCGTACTCGTAAGCGATAAACAGCTTGTGGCGATTATCAGCACGTTCTTTGTTAAAGATCGGGTGGATTGCATCATACTCCCTGCGCGCATAACTACTGGTTAGTGCCAGCGACTGAATGCCATTGCTAATAAAGTAGGTAACTTCTGCCTTGTACTGATCAAAACTCGCCGCTTTGCCTTCAGCATCCAGGTGGGTGTATGCAAACGAGGTCACCAAGCCTGAACGTTGGCCCAGCTCAAAGCCGTAACTGCCTTTTACATAATAGGTATCGTTATCGCGGTGAAGGCTTTGGTATTCAATGCGTTCATTGTCAACTTCCGATGTAGCAAAGGCCATGTCCAGAGAGAAGCCGCTGTTCATCAAGTTATTGATCTTCATACGGTAGGCATACCCTTCAATATCTTCCTTAACGCGTGCTGAGCTGGTTTGATACGGGTTGCCCCATACCTCCCCCGAGACCACAGTAGGCAAGAATGCCACGTCGATTTGAGTACCGTTGGCAAAGTCATATTGATAACCCAGCTCGAACGCTAGATCACCCACCGCTAAGTCATCACGGGAAGTCCCCAAGTAGATACGTTGATTGTTGTTGGCACCCAGTGAGTAGGCAATGTGACCCAGCGGCGCAACCAGATAGTCGTCTTCGCGCTCAGCGCTGCCGCCGAGACTGCGCAACGTCGCATCGGTATCGGTGCTCAGGTTAGAGTTCGTCGAAGAGTAGCCAGACAGCAGTATCAGCTCGCCGCTAAGTTTTGAGGCATTGGCCGAAAAAGCCGGCGCGCAGAGCGAAGTTATTGCAGCAATGGTTAATAGGTGATTACTTTTCATCGTTGTTCCTGTTTGGTTAATTGTAACGCGCGATTGGTATGCGCTTGAACATGCTGCGTATGATAGTTTTGTGAGGTTTTTGAGCCTATGGTTTACAGATATTCATTTTTGAATCGAGCTTGATTCAATGCCTATTTAAGCTGACAACCTCAATACGCGCGATGAGTCGCGCATACGTCAAAATAAATTTGTGTTTGCGAGTAGCGAATTAAGATTGGGTATACAAGACAGGGATGTTTGAGGGAGTTAAGAGACTTCCTTCCTTGGAATTATCTCGTTCGTGCAATGGGGCTAAGCTGGCGCCATGCAGCAATGGTATTCGCCTTCAAGTTTGTATCGACCACAACGACTTATGGTACTCTTGCTAAAAGCAATAAGCCCTATGTTATGTATGTACATGGTCAGACGGCCAATTTTCCTATCAGTAAAGGTGATGTAACCTTCACAGGCATGATTGTGGTCTACATCTACAACCACAGCACTATCAAACTCCTGGGCCTCGACGTATTTTTTGGTGGGTTCTCCTACAAACAATTCGGCATTGCTCAAGCCACAGAGATTGGTTACCCCTATTCTCTCGTAGGCTAACGCACCGGGCGTCTTAGGGTTTGCGACTAGTTGGTTGCCATTCCACAGCAGCCGGACCTTGTTGTTAGGCAGTTGAACCGCAACAGTATTAGCACAGGGGTATACCGCACATATCGTTCCATATACCGCGCCTGTGTTGGTATAGACCTTGTCGCCCTCTCTGGCGCGCCGAACTTCAAGCCCAGCAAAGGTATGTTTTAGTAATTCGTACATAGTTACCTCGTTAAATCTCAAGCAATAAACCTGTGCCGGTAATATCAATCCACTGCATCACCACACAGCAAAATTAATAGAGCGTTAGCCTACAAAAGAGAGCATGCTGTTAATCACGACAGCATTAGCAATGTCGATAAAGAATCCACACACCAACGGCACGACGATAAATGCGCGATGGGATGCGCCATATTGCTGGGTGACCGCAGTCATATTGACAATAGCCGTCGCTGTCGACCCAAGCGTTATGCCACCGAATCCGGAACTGATTACTGCCGCGTCATAATCGCGACCCATAAATCGAAATACCACGAAAACGGTAAATACCAGCGACAGAGTTATCTGCAGCAACATGACAATGCTTAAAAAGCCAATGGCATTAATCAGAGTCCAAAGCTGAAGCCCCATTAGCGCCATGGTAAGAAACATACCCAGGCAAATGTCCGATATCAGGCCCAAGTCCATATTGGCGTTATCAGACATTGGCCGCTTTAACACTAATGTCTTAACGTTGCTGATGATGATCCCGGCAATTAGGCAGGCGACAAACATTGGTAGGTTGAGCCCGAGCTGGGTTAAACCCAGATCCAACATGTAACCAAGAATCATACTTAGGTTTAGCAACAGCCACGCGTAGAGGTAACCATAATGGTTAAGTTGAGCCTGCTCGTTGTGTTGCACACCAATGTCCAAAGTGCTGTTTTCGGAAGGGCTAAGCTTGTGACGAGACAGCAAGTACTTGGCAATAGGGCCGCCAATTAAACAGGCAGCGATGAGTCCGAGTGTATTGCTTGCCACGCCAATCTCTGCGGCGTTGGCAATGCCCTGCGCCTCAAAAATGGGTGCCCAAGCCATGGTGGTCCCTACTCCACCAATCAACGAAATGGATCCGGCAAGTAGCCCAATTATTGGCTCAAGCCCGAACAGGCTAGCAACCCAGATGCCTACGCCGTTTTGCAACACGATGTAAACCACCGCCAGTAGCGTTAGTACAAGTAATGGCTTGCCGCCGCTGACGAGGCTTTTAAGGTCTGCCTTAAGCCCTATCCCGGCAAAAAAGTACAGCAACAGATAGTCGCGCTGCACCAAGTCAAAACTCAGCTCGACCCCGCCAAAGTAATAAATGGCCGCCACCAGCAATGCGCAGGCAAAGCCGCCGATAACCGGCTCTGGAATGCTGTATTGTCTGAGTAGCGAGAAACGGTTGGTTGCAGCTTTACCCACAAACAACAGCGCCATCGCCAAAGTAAAAGAGATAAAGCCATCTAATTGCAGTTCAGTCATGGTCTACCCAAGATTTGGTTGTAGTTGTGCCGCGGCCAACAGGCCGCTAGCAGTCACAACTAAATTGGAAACGAAAATAGAAACAATTGGCCTCATCGCTAACACGCGCAGATTAGGAGCGGCTCCGGAGTCGCTCCTAATCAGCTAGTTAGCTATGAAGGCGATTTAATGCGAAACATCAGCGCGTAGAACAAGGGCACAACCACCAACGTCAGCAAGGTTGCGAACAGCAAACCAAACATGATGGTGACCGCCATGCTCTTAAAGAATGGGTCCACCAGCAAAGGGGCAACCCCCAATATGGTGGTACAAGCGCCGAGCAATACCGGGCGGGCGCGGCTAGTCGCTGCATTAATGATTGCCTGGTAGGGATGAGTACCAAGCCGACGCTCTACATCTGCCTGGTCTACCAGCACAATGGCGTTTTTCACCATCATGCCCACCAGGCTCAAAAAGCCAAGGGTGGCCATAAACTCAAACGGGGTCTGGAACAGTATCAGCCCCACCGCTACACCGATTACCGCCAATGGCACGGTTAGCCAGATAACCAACGCTTGGCGAATGCCGTTAAACATGAACACCACTGCCAGCACCATCGCCGTAAACCCGAAGGGGGCTGCGGCCATTAGCGCTTCATCGGCCTCTTTAGCGTCTTTGTATTCGCCGTACCAGTTAAGCTGATAGCCCGGAGGCAACTCGATAGCTTCTAACTCAGCGCGTATGCTGGCAAATGCTTGTGCGGTGAGCACGCCCGGCGCAGGATCGGCCTGAGCCATAATGGTCGGTACGCGGTCCACCCGTTTTAGCATTGCGTCCTGCCAAACCACATCAACACTGTCGACCAGTTGCGACACCGAGATAAACTCGCCAACGCTGTGACTAAACACTTCCGTGTTCTCTAACGCCTTGCCGTGGTGGCGCTCCTGCGCAGGCGCCCGCACTACGATTGGGATGAGATCGTTGCCCTCACGATATGCACCGGCATGGCGCCCGGTTAGTGTCTGCTGAATAGCAGCATTGATTTCGCGCGAGGTAAGGCCATAGCGCTGCGCTTTTTCTCCCGAAAACACCGGTTGCACCACCGGCATTTGTTGGCGCCAATCATCTTGAACGGCAACTAAATACGGGTTGTCAGCCATAACCTGTTTGGCTTGCTCAGCCAGCGAGCGCAGCACCTTGCTGTCTGGTCCTTGGAATGCCGCTTCAATCTTTTTGCCGCCACCCGGTCCTAACACAAATTTCCAGGCCATAATCGACGCGTCTGGATAGTCTCGCTCTAACTGAGCCTGTAGCGAAAGCAGCAAGGGTTCGATACGCTGAAAATCATCCACGTCGACCAGCAGTTGGCCATAGCTGGCATTACCCGGCTCTGGCGAGTAGGTCAGCATAAAGCGCAGGCCACCGCCGCCGATAAAGCTGGTGATGCCCGTTACCCCTTCATGGGCGACGACATCCTGCTCAATCTCGCTAATAACACGTTGCGTAAGGCTGATATCGGCGCCTTGCGGCAAGCGCACATCGACAACGAACTGAGGCCGCTGCGACTCCGGCATAAACCCGGGTGGTACCAGACCAAAGCCTTTGATACCCGCAACCATCGCGAGAACAATCGCGAGTAACGCGATTCGGCGATGCGCAAGCACGCGCTGCAACACCTTGGTGTAAGCCGACATGGGGCGACTAATCGCGTTGCTTTTAGCTTTCGCCACCTTTAAAAAGTCATGGCATAGCAAAGGCGTTACCGTTACGGCGAACAACCAACTCAGTAGCATCGAGTAGAGGATCACCCAGAACAGCGAGCCCGCGTACTCCCCCATGTTTGAGGGCGACAGGCCAATGGCGCTAAATGCGCAGATACCTACAATGGTCCCGCCCAGCAGCGGCCATTTAGTCGATTCGACCACATCTGATATTACATCGATGCGATCGGACTCCGGCTCGCTCTGTAAACGCGCCAGCACGCCGTCAGTAACCACGATGGCATTGTCCACCAACATGCCCAAGGCAATGATCAGCGCGCCAAGTGAGATCCGCTGCATAGCGATATCTTCGATCAACATAATGATCAGGGTGCCCGCCACCGTTAGAACAAGCACAAACCCGATAATGATCCCGGTGCGCAAACCCATAAACAACAGCAGCACGACGAACACGATAACTACGGCAGCAACCAGATTGTTCACAAAATCATTAACTGACGCGCGAACCGAGTCCGATTGCAATGACACCTCGTGTAATTCGATTCCCAATGGACGCTGGTCAGCTAACTCGTCGATACGCTGTTTTACGGCATTGCCCATGTTGACCACGTTGCCGCCCGCGATATTAGAGATACCCAAGCCGATAGCCCGCTCGCCGTTATACTGCATCAACAAGCTGGTTGGCTCCTGATAGCCGCGACTCACCTCCGCCACATCGCCCAGGGTAACAACCGCATTATTGGCGCCTAGTCCCAGGTGAATACTGCGAATATCGTCAAAGGTGCGCACCGTAGAGCTAGGAATAACCGGAATGTACATGTCGCCGCTATCCACTGAGCCCGCGACGGTAATGGCATTCTGGTTTTCCAATACTCGATAGATTTGGTCTGCCGACACACCGAACTGCGCCAAACGCTGGTTTGAGATCTCAACGAAAATGGTCTCTTGGCGCTCACCGAGTGTTTGAGTGCGCGCAACGCCGGGGACTAACACCAACTCGCGACGCAGGCTGTCTACATAATCCTGTAGCTGTTTGTCGCTGTAGCCTTCTCCGGTTGCCGCATAGAACTGGGCGTATACATCGCCAAAGTCATCATTCACGATTGATGGGCCGGCACCGGCTGGTAACTCGCGTTGGGCATCGCTCACTTTGCGGCGAACCTTGTCCCAAATCTGCTGTAGTTGCGCCTCCGTTTTGGCAAAGCCAATCTCGATCTCGACCGTCACCTCTGACATGCCTTGCTTGGAGGTAGAGGTTATCTCTTTTACCTCCTGCAAGGTCTGTAACGCCCCCTCAATGACGTCGGTCACTTCATCCGATACCTCTTGCGCAGTTGCGCCGGCATAGGGAGTCACCACCACCGATTGGCGAATAGCAAACTCCGGGTCCTCAAAGCGACCAAGTTGCTGATAACTTAACAGGCCGCCTACCAGCACTAAGGCGATAATCACCCATACACTGGTGCGTTTAGCCAAGGTATAACGAGCCAGGTTCATTACTTAGCCTCCACAACTGACACAGCCTGGGCGCGCACAGTCATGTCAGCTGACAACTGACTGTGACCGGCAATCACTACCTGCTCGCCGTGCTGGATATCACTTTCAATGGCAACCCGGTCCATATTGATCGCGCCTGCCTTCACCTTGCGCTGGGATAAGCTTCCGTCGGAGTTCACCACCCAAACAAACAGCCCACCCATATTGTCTGGGAGTACCGCTGTTAGCGGTAGCGAGAGCTGTTGCCCCCGAGCATTGTTGGCATGCGAAGTGGTGACTTCCACCGGCATACCGGGCAGTACGCCCTGCCCGTTTAGCTCTTTAAACGCTAGCGTGACAGCGTAGGTATGAGTGACCGGATCCGGCTCTGTAGCAAACCGAGCCAAGGACAACTCGAACTCCTTGCCCGGGAAATCGCGCAGTTTTCCTACTGCAGACCCGTCGCTGTCTTGTTGTTGCATCGCTCGAGCGGGAACGTTAATTACCACTTCAAGGCTGTCCAAGTCATGCATGGTGATTACAGATTGCTCTGCTTGTACCAGATCATGATTGTCGACCAAGCGACGAGCGATAACCCCGTCAAAGTGCGCATACAGAAAGGTGTGCTCAAGCTGTCGCGCAGCCTCAGCCACACGGTTTTTCGCCATCAGGTAGCGGCTTTCTATCTCTTCAAGTTGCGCCTGTGCGATCGCACCATTGTTGGAGAACAGCTGCATGGCACGTTTAAGCTCTCGGTGACTGTTTTCCATCTCTATGTTGGCACGTGACAGGGCAATCTCTGCATCGGTGGGATCTAGGCGGGCAATCAGATCGCCATTCCGAACGTAGTCGCCTTCATCAGCGAAGATGTCAATGATCCGCCCATGGGTTCGAAATGCCAGTGCCGCGCGATAGGCAGATTGCACGACGCCGAAGTAGCGAGCTTCATCACCCAGTCTGTTGACTGCGGCTTGCTCGGTAATCACCGGTCGAATTACGTCAGTGACAGGCATAACTTGGTCTTCAGCGCTACAACCACTGAGCATTCCTGCAATTACCGCTAGCGCGCTAAGGGTTTTAAGTCGACGCGTTGCTGGTGCGCCATTGAAGTGTTTGGTTTGCAACATAGTTAGCTCCACAAAGTGCAATTAAACGTGCCGACCATAAAACCCACCTAATGGCCGAAGTGCGTAATCAAATTTGTGGCTAGCTTACTCGTCAGATTTGGCGTGCACAGGGATTACAGAAATTCAATTTTGGCAATCCGGGTTTCGCCAAATTTGAATTTCTTAAAACCCTATTCAGCGATGAAAGCGATTCAGATAATGCACGAACACTCATTCAAATCGAGAAAACAATGCAGTTCAAATTGATGTTAAATGGCCGCAAGTATCGGATTAACGATGACGGTGAAGGCGACGCAGTCTTGATGGTGTTCCACTCAGGTCAAGACTTTGTAGAGTCAGAGTTGCTTAAGCGCTACCAAAACAATCGTTACCGCATATTGGTGATAGACATTTCGCAGGCATGGCCAATCCCTGCATCACAGATGACGGTGAGTCAGTTAGAGTCGCTAGCCGATGACATCCACTTGTTCGCTGATATCAACTGGCTGGACAAGCTCACCCTACTCTCTTCGGGCAGCGGGCGCGTTCTCTACCCAATGTTGAGACAGCGTTTAAAGCAGCGCCTACAACTCGCCAACTTGGTTAGTGAAGTAGAGGACGCCAGCGTATGAGTTAGCCATTGAGCTGGGAGACCAGCTCCGGCTGAGGGGTATTATCAAAATAACTCTGGATAACCTGATGGAGTACCTGCGTCATCGGATAGTCACGTTTGGATTGCAGATAGCCGCAACACAGTTGGTAACTGTTAAGTGCCGCCGGGACATTCGGAGGTAAAGGGTAGCAGTCGATATCTTCGCGTAAGCAGCCAAGGTAGGTACTGCCATAGAAAATGGCATCGGAGCTCGCTACTTTGTGCAGTATCGCTTGGGCACTATGGGTGGTTAAGGCCACCTTGGGTTCAAACCCCTTGGCACGATAGACATCATCCATAGGATCTTGAGGATTCGGCGCACCGTCTGAGATAACCCGAGCCAAAGGCAGGTTCCCAATAGCTTCCCAGGCGCTGGTTTGGGTGAGCACCGGATGGTTGCTACGCGCCACAATACACACCTCAATATCACGCAGCCCGCACTGATAGATGTCCTGAGGAAAGCCCATTCCCTCAAAACAGATCATGATATCGATATCCCCTCTGAGTAACTCGATCAGTGAATGATCTTGCCAATAAACAAGCTGGATGTGTGCCTTGGGAAACCCAGCACGAAGTGCATCAAACAGCTCACCGCCATGAACATCCAATACCAATAAATGCACAGCCACCCGAATAGTGCCTTCAAATGCCTCGGGATCAAAATCTTGGTAGGACTCGAGCACCTTGATAAAGGGCACCAGCATCACATCGGCAGCCTCAGCGAGCCGTTTTGCAAGCTCTGACGGTTCAACGCCATGGGCCTTACGAATAAACAGCCTGTCGCCAAAGGTTTCGCGAAGCTTTGCCATGCCGCGACTTACACTGGTTTGCGAGATCCCCAGCTTGGCGGAGGCAGTATGGGTGTTGCGGGTTTCTACGACTGCGCACAGTAGCCTTAACAGGTTAAGGTCAAGCTTTTCCAGATCCTTCTTCATCGCTGTATTTATCCCTGTTTTAAGTAAATGATTGGAATTGATAGTTAGTTTTGGCGCGTTACGGTTGGCTAAGTCCACAGCTAACACACCACCAGTATAGCCGACAACTCAACACAAAATCATACACTTAGCGTTTGCTACAAAGGCCGAGCTTACCGATACAGCAACCAAGCAAAACTGAATTTCTCTAAGTCCTACCTTCACCCTAACCACCCACCTAGAATCGTCGCTGATTTTCACATACCAACGCTCAACCTAACTCACCTCAACCTAATTCAACATGCGAGACTATCGAGACATGCCTTCGCTAATTTCACCACTTGTAAAGCTATATCAGATCGTTCGAATCACCTTACTAAGCTTGCTTACGCTGACCATCTACTCGCCCAGTTTGCTCGCCGAAGAGCACGCGCTTGAATACTACCCTGACGGTGATATTAAAGAGCAAAGCATGGTGATCATTCCGGTAGCAGCGGCTTTGAGTAGCACCGGGGTGATGGGCGGTGCGGTTGTGTCGGTTCCCCATATCGGGCAATCCAACACGCAACTGGTTGGATTTGGCGCGTACTCAGTCAATGACAGCTACATCACTTATCTGGGATATTTCAACTATGCATTAACACCTAATTGGAGTATCGATGTCTCAATGCTTCAAGCAGAGTTTATGGACTCGCCTCTAACAGGCAATACTGGCTGCGTTGACGGCGACAAGGCAGCGTATCTGCAACGCGACTGGTATCTAACCTTGCGAAGAAGTTTGCCCACCCTTAGCGCCAGAACGGATTTTGAACTCGAGCCTTTCTACAAAACCAGAGACATTCGCTCCAGCTACACCGCAGGTGAACACGGTAAAAGTTATGGTGTGAGCTCAGGGATAGTTCAGGACACGCGCGATAACCAAGCCTCCCCCGGTAACGGCTACCTAGCAACCGGGAGAGTGCTGCGCGACTGGGGAGGCGCTAAGCGCGCAGCATACACCCGCTGGGAAGCCCAGTACGCACGCTATTTCGACCTCGGTAAGTCGGCCTTATTTAGGCAACAAACCTTAGCCCTAAGTGCCTACTTGTCAGACATACCCACGTGGCGCAATCACGATGGCGCGAGTCAACCTGACTGGTTTGCCCAGTCTGTACTGGGTGGTTCAGAGCGAATGCGCGGTTACGAAGATGACTACTTTCACAGTCGCAGCGCGGTGCATTATGCGGCGGAGTATCGCGTGATCCCGCAGTGGCAGCCTCAATCACATATTCCCTTGGTTAACCGTTACCAGTTTCCATGGTGGCAGGTTGCGCTGTTTGCAGAACTTGGCGACGTGGCGCCGCACTTTAGTCTTCAAGAGCTGCATCGCGGCCTAAAGTGGAGCGCAGGCTTTGGAGTGCGGGTGTTTGTGGAGAACATTGTCGCGCGCGCGGATTTTGCGTTTAGCGATGTGGATACGCTGTTTCGTTTTGCGGTAAATCAGCCGTTTTAGTGTCAGTTTGGTTCGCTGTGGTTGACCATCACGTGACCTAAGTCACTGAGCGCAAAGCCATCTAATGACCTTGAACTAAATACACCACGGTCTATGCTTGATTTGCCAGTAATTACATAACTATTCCGCGCAAGTAAAAGGACTTACATGAGCGAATCAGAGCAAGCAAACCCAGAGTCAGCGAATGCGTCCGAGCAAACCGGCGCGCCAGATAAGGTGCGTAAGCTGACCAATATCTTGGTCATCTCAGTGGTCGTTATCTTCCTGTTTAGTGTTATCGCCGATCGGATTATCCCCATTACCGACAACGCCCGGGTTAAAGGCTATATCGTGCCCATTAAGCCGGAAGTGTCAGGCACGGTATTAGATATCGTCGTTCAGCCCAATCAACTGGTTAATCAAGGCGACCCGCTTGCCCTACTCGACCCGGCCGACTATCGCATTGCCGTTCGCCAAGCCGAGCAGAACCTGGAGATCGCGGGGCAAAACGTTGGCGCACAAACGGCCAATGTTGCCGCAGCGCAAGCCAGACTGACCTCCGCCATGGTCGAACAAGCTAACACACAACAACAGGCTAGCCGGGTGCTGGCCATGGCCGACAAAGGCGTGGTCTCCCGGGCGGAAGCGGATAACGCTCGGGCAGCGCTGGCCAGCGCCAAAGCTGGCGTATCCAAGGCGCAGGCCGATCTTGAGCAAGCCAAGCAGCAAATGGGTCAGCAAGGCGAGGAAAACAGTCAGGTCAAAGCGGCGCTGCTGGCGCTAGAGCAGGCGCAACTCAACCTCGAACGCACCGTGATTAAAGCGCCGACCCAAGGCGGGGTATCCAACTTTAGCCTGTCGGAGGGGTTCTATGCCTCCGCAGGTCAGGCGATTATGACCTTCGTGTCCATCGAAGACATCTGGATAGAGGCCTATTTTAGGGAGAATAGCCTTGGCAACGTAACGGTCGGCGACGAGGTGGAAGTGGCGCTAGATTTCGCCCCGGGCAAGGTAGTGAAAGGCCGAGTAACCAGCATCGATTGGGGTATCGATTGGGGGCAAAGCAACCAAGCGGGTAAGCTGGCGCAAGCAAGCGAGCAAACCGGCTGGCTGCGCCAAACCCAGATGCTGCCGATCACCATTCAATTTGAGCGCGATGAGGTACGTGGACTACTACGTATCGGCGGCCAAGCCGACGTGATTGTATACAGCGGCGACAACTGGCTGTTTAACACCTTAGGTAAGGTGTGGATCCGCCTGCTTAGCCTGTTCTCTTATGTCCGCTAAGAGTCTCGCTGTGACCAGCTCGTTCGATGCGGCAACTCAGCGGCGAGTGCTTCGTTACACCCTCGGTGTGATGACTGCGGTGTTGCTGGCAGCTTGGATCAACTGGCCACTTGCCTTCGTGGCGCCAGTGTTTACCGCCAAGTTTCTGCTGGATAAGTCGCATTTACATACAGCGACACTCTACGAGTTGCTGCTTGCATTGATTGCCACCATGGCGATGGGGCTGCTGCTGTCGCGCAGCATCACCCACTACCCCATTCCGTTACTGATTCTGGTCGGGTTGGTCATGCTGTGGAGTTACTACCTGTTTAGTCATCCAAAGTGGAACCTGTTCAGTACCATGCTGCTTATTGCGGTACTGGTGCTGCCGTTTATGGCCATATCCAATCCGGGCATATCGGTAATGTTAGCGCTAGGTCTGGCGACATCGGGAGTGGTGGCAGTACTGGTGTTCGCGCTGATGCACCTTGTCATTCCCGAGCCGAAGCAACAGTTCGCTGGTTTCGCGCCACCGGCAATCAACTACTCGCAACGTTGGAAGATGGCATTTAGGGCGATGATCGTGTCCTTTCCCATCGTTTGTTACTTCTTTATCTTTCAGATCTCCGAAGCGCTGCTCACCATGATATTTATCGCGATCCTGTGCTTTATGATCACCTCGGAGAAGTCGGTTAAGATCAGCATGTTTCTTATCTTCTGCAACGCATTAGGCGGGGTACTCGCAGTCGCAACCTACTCAGTGCTTTCGGTTGTGCCAAACCTTACTTTCTACACGCTACTTATCGGCTTAATGGCGATAAGTATCGCAAAACGCATCTACAGCGAGCCACAGAAAGCCCCTATTTACGCCACTGCCTTTAGTACCGTACTAGTGCTCATTGGCAGTACCCTAATGAGCGCCGGCGATATTGAAAGCAATGCCATTATCAGGGTTGGCCAATTGGTCGCAGTCAGCCTGTACATGGTGTTTGTGTCGCTGTTTCTCGAATCGCGGCGGTGGAAGCCGCTGTCCGACTAAGCCCTATGCCAAGGATGCCCTATGAAAACTGATGCCAATCCATCACAGCAGGTAATCGACAACGCACTCAAACTATTGGCCATTGTGGTTTTGCTGGCATGGTGTTTTGCGATCCTGCGGCCGTTTATCATGTTGATCGCCTGGGGGGCGATCATCGCAACCGCCTTGTACCCAGTCGCCTTGGTGATCGCCGGTAAAACCCGACTCAGCGAAGGCAAAGCCAGCAGCCTGCTCAGCTTGATCGGCGTGATCTTGCTACTGATCCCCTTGGTCACACTCTCTACCGGTATTTACACCAGCGCTAGCGAGCTGTTCACTGGCTTGCAAGATGGCACTCTGGTCTTTCCCAAGCCGAAACCGAACATCCAAGAGCTTCCCATCATCGGCGACAAGCTATATGCGATGATGACTCTAGCAGCAACCAATCTAGAAGGCGCATTTACCAAATATGGCGACGAAATTCGCCAGCTAAGTAGCAGCGCAGCCTCAGTTGTGGGCTCTCTGGCTGGTGGGCTGCTGCAGTTTATCATTGCCACCATCATCGCTGGTGCGTTTATGAACCATGCAGGCGCGTGTAAAACCGGGTTAATGCGCCTTGTCAATCGCATGACCCAAGGCGCTGGACAAAGCTTGGTTGAGCTATCTACCGCCACGGTTCGCGGCGTTGTCCAAGGCGTGATTGGCGTGGCGGCCATCCAATCGGTGCTTGCGGCTATTGGCTTAGTAGTCGCCGGCGTTCCCGCTGCGGGGATCTGGGCACTTGGCGTCCTGCTGATTGCCATCGTGCAGTTACCACCGATACTGGCTCTGCTGCCAGCGATTATCTATTTGTTCAGCGTGGGGACCACTACCACCGCCACGCTGTTTTTAGTCTGGTGTATCTTGGTAAGCGGTAGCGATGCCGTGTTAAAACCGATGCTGCTAAGTCGCGGCTCCAATGTGCCAACGCTGGTGATACTGCTCGGCGCACTGGGCGGTATGGCTATGTCTGGCATTATCGGCCTGTTTGTAGGCTCAGTAGTGTTGAGTTTGGGCTATCAACTATTGAGTAGCTGGCTGAGCCATAACAGCACCGAGGAGAGCCCATGAGATCCCTCAACGCCGGCGACAACTTCTATTTTTTGTTCTTCGCGCTACTGGCTTTGATTTTTGGCTGCGCAGTCATGCAGCAGTTCTATCCTCAGGGCCAAAAGACCTTTTTAGGGCTGATCATTGTCACGCTGACCGTGGCGGTGGCTGGCGTAAATCGGCAGCGAAAGATGCTCAGGACATGGTATGGGGTACTGATTGCGACCATGGCAGTATCTGGCGCATTCTCGTTTTTTGAAGACTATGACTTATCGGTAGTCACACTCGCGGCCCTGCTGTTCTTTCTCATCGCGCAAATTGTTGCGGCGGTGAAGCAAGTTGCGCTAAGTGACTCAGTAACACGCAACCATATCGTCGGCTCTGTCTGCATCTACATGTTGCTGGGGCTTAGCTGGACAGTCTGCTACCTGCTGATTCTTGAACTGCTACCCAATGCCTTCAATGGCCTGGATGCCCTACCTTGGCTAAATAACCTGTTCAATGCCATGTACTTTAGCTTTATCACCCTGACAACCGTTGGCTACGGCGATATCTCACCAACCCTACCCATTGCGCAGTTCTTTGTGTTTATGGAGTCCATCGTCGGAAGCTTTTATCTCGCGATATTGGTTGCCAGCTTGGTGAGCCTGCGCTTGACGCAAGCCAAGCGTTGAGCGCGTTTAGATAATCACTTGCCACCCCACCTAAAGCGCTTTTTTACAGCGCTCAGTGCGAATGCTTCTCTTTTAGCCTCTTGGATTTCAGAAACTTACCTCGAGTTGATATACCCCCAAAGTAGTAGTTTTGATTTATGTCAATAAGTGGTCAGTTTACCGTGCTGGAGCAGCGAGGCGGATCACAATTTACCCATAGATAAATAATGGTTATTTGCCAAAATAGTCACATAGAGTTGATGGTTATTTGAGCTGTATAACTTTCTTCCGGTCAATCCAGGGAAGCAATATAGCGAGGCCAACATGGACACCTTCCGCCGATACAACCCGCTGCACACCTGCATGATGGGTGTTGCTTCGGTTCTTTTGCTGTTATTCACCCTCCTTCCAGCTACTGCGCAAGCCACGCCTAAGGCGCTGGTGATGAAGCCCTTTGCGCAACTCTCTGATGAGAGCAAAGAGTGTGCAGCCTGCCACAAAGACAGCAACCCTTCTATTTACGCTCAATGGGGGCGCTCTAAGCACTATGGGGCTAACGTTGGCTGCTACGAGTGTCACCAAGCCACGCCCGATGACCCCGATGCGATCACTCATGAAGGGCATAGCATTGCTGTGATTGTGTCGCCCAAGGATTGCGCCAACTGCCATACCCAAGAGGTAGAAGAGTTTGCAGCCAGTCACCACGCGAAGGCAGGTCAGATCATCGGCTCGCTGGATAACTTCTTGGCTGAAGTGGTAGAAGGTGCACTGACTATGAATGGCGAGTCTCCGGCTGCCGTCAATGGTTGCTGGCAGTGCCACGGCTCAGAGGTCAAAGTAATGGAGAACGGCGATCTTGACCCAGCCACCTGGCCGAACACCGGTATTGGCCGGATTAACCCGGATGGCTCGGTAGGCGCCTGTACTGCCTGCCACCAGCGTCATGAATTTAGCATGGTGCAGGCACGCCGGCCGGAAGCCTGCGGGAAGTGTCACCTTGGCCCAGACCATCCGCAAAAAGAGATCTACGAAGAGTCGAAGCACGGCATCAACTTCTTCGCTAACGTCGATCGGATGAATCTGGACTCGGGCAAGTGGATCGTTGGCGAAGACTATGACGCCGCGCCGACCTGTGCCACCTGTCATATGTCAGCCACCCGCGAGCTGCCGATTACCCACGATGTTGGCGACCGTATCTCCTGGACACTTCGCCCAGCGATTTCCGAGAAGATTGACGCCAAAGCGATCGCCTCTGGCCAAGAGACCAAATCCTGGCAAGCGCGCCGGGCGGATATGGAAAAGGTATGTGATTCGTGCCACACCAAATCAATGGTCGACAACTTCTATCAGCAGTTCGACTCCTTGGTCGAGCTGTATAACGACAAGTTTGCTCGCCCGGGTAAAGCGTTGATGACCGTGCTCAAAGAAGAACAGATGATTACCGACACCGGCTTCGATGAAGAGATTGAGTGGACCTGGTTCTACCTATGGCACCACGAAGGTCGCCGCGCCCGTCACGGCGCTGCCATGCAAGCGCCCGACTACGTGCAGTGGCACGGCATGTATGAAGTGGCTGAACGCTTCTACATCGAAATGGTGCCACAGTTCCTTGAATTGGTAGAACACGCCGAGCACGAGGGTAATGTGGAAGGCGCCGAGCGTGCCCGTGCAGTACTCGATGAGATTCTCGCTAGGCCGGAGCATGCTTGGTTTAGCGGCAATGAGCCAGAAGAAGTGAAAGCTGCTCGCAAAGAAGCCCAGGCCGCCTTTAAAGCGCGCTATGTCGAGGACAACAAAAGCCACTAATTAACAGATGGAGGGGCTGGTCCCCTCCTCTGTTTGCTCGGAGGCCTTATGGGCGAGTCTCAATCTAAGTTCAAAAAGCTTAAGTTTAAAAAGCTTAAGTTCAAAAAGCTGTGGGGGTGGCTAAAACGACCTTGGCTGCTGGGGATCCCTATAGGTATTTACTGTATCGTGCTGGCAGGCGCGTCATTTCAGGGCGCAATGGTGGCCTCTAACCACAACGAGTTCTGTTTTAGCTGCCACCTCAGCATGGATACCATCGTTCAGGAGTACAAAGCATCACCTCACTTCATTAGCGATGACAACGTGCCCGCCACCTGCGCTGACTGCCATGTGCCGCATGATTACGTCGCCAAGCTCAAAGTAAAGATTGCTGCCACCGCCGATATCTACCACATGCTTAAGGGCACCATTACCAAGGAGAACTTTGAAGAGCATCGGCCGCGACTTGCCCAAGAAGTATGGGACCATATGGTGGCAGACGACTCAGCCAACTGCCGCCACTGCCATCAAGGCGACAACTTTGATTTGGCCACGCAGCCGCAGCGTGCCCGGCTAAATCATGAGCAAATCGAAGAGCGCGGCGAGACCTGCATCAACTGTCATACTGGCATTGCGCATAAGCGTATCGTAATCAAATAACACCCTATGCAATTGATAGTGCCCGCTGAACTAGCGGGCATTTTTTGTTGGGCTCGTTAACATCAAACCGTTGCAAGAACGCTATAGCAAATGCTCTGGCAAATCGCGGCTTTCGTAGGCATTGGCAAAGCTGTGATTGCGGTCGCGGTGCCCGGCTTCATCTAGGCGGATCCGCACAACCACGTCGCGCAAGGTCGCGTCACTTGGCAAGTTGTAGTAGTTGATGGCAAGTATCGGTGCGGCAATGTTCTCTACTGTGCCGTTGTCGATAGCTTCTAGGTATTCGGTGTAGCTCTTACACGCTTCTTCCTCAAAATACCCCACGATACGGTGGGCGGTTTTGGAAGAGACAAGGTAGATGATGCCATAGAAGAAGATAAACACGCCCTGCCCCAATAGCACCAACATGCGCTCTATCCAGTTAGGTTTGGCGATATCCAGAAAGATCATCAAGTGCATACGCTCGTTTTCGGCCTCGTCCAATAACTCACGGATCCAACCTTCGTCATTTTTCATCCTGCGCAGCGCTTTGAGGTGGTTAAACATCCCCGCCACCATACCCGGAACAGCAGCGATGGTCTCTAAGATGACAGCCCGTTTGGCCAGACGCTCGCCATAGAAGATGTTCAAGACAAACTTGAGAAACTTGGTGACCTTGAGTGCGATACGCTCGGATGTGCGGGTAGCGCTGTGATGGGCAAACTGAAAATCAGACATACCTTACCTCTTAGTATTGTGAGAGCGGATGCAAGGGGTTACATCCCTTAAGAGCTAACGTGTGGATTGATAGTGTGGTTTAACCCTTTGGATTATTGGGTCTTTGACTGCAGCGCCGAAGAAGTGATGAGTGCATGGAACGGGTAATCGCTAGGGCACAACTCAAAGGACTATGGCAGTAGTGAAATACAGCGATCGCGCCCCGCGGATTTTGCTTGATATAAGGCCTTATCGGCACGTTTTAGTGCGCTATCGATCTCTTCATTGACCAGCAGTTGTGTGGCCCCGGCACTGGCAGTCACAGTGAGCCGCTTGCCGCTAACCGGTGCTACTCGCGTTGCCTTTAACACCCGATTGGCGAATGCCTCAGCGCCATTGATGTCAGTGCGCTCCAACATGGCAAGAAATTCCTCACCGCCATGGCGGCTGACCAAGTCGACGTTGCGACTGACGTTTTTAAGCACTTTAGCAAAGGCTTGGATGACCTCATCACCGGTGTGGTGACCATAGTTATCGTTAACCGATTTGAAGTGATCCAAGTCGAACAGTACCAGCGACATTGGCTCATCGAATCGCTGATGGCGCATTCGCATCTCTTCGCTACGGGCCGACATAGCGCCGCGGTTAAGCAGGCCGCTCAAGCTATCGTGGGCAGCCACATAGCGTTGAAACACCAAGCTGCGCCGCAAGCGGTATAGTAGATACAGCGACAGCAGCAGCAGGTGCATCAGCACCAGCTCGTAGCTGATATCCCATAGCGTCGCCCACACCAAGGTGCTGGGATAAATGTACGCGATTAACTGGAGTTGCCCATCAAGCAAGGGATAGCGCAACACCAAAGGCTCGTTGCCCAACCACGTGGTATCCCACTTACTGAGAAAATCTCGATAGTCTAACTCCGAGGTTAGCTGCTCGTCTGACAGCACAACGCTGGTCGCTAACACCTGATTCTGACGACTGGTCAGAATAAACTCGCCAATGCTTCCCTTCCAAAGCGCTTCAGGCGCCCAGGCGCGTTGGCTAACATCGACGAACATTGCGCCTTTGAATACGTCGTTGACCAGTACCGGGCTGGCAATGGAGACCACTAAGCCTTCCCCCGCCGCATCCTGATAGGCATCGCTTACCACCGGATTGGCAGTGGGGTTATTCTCTGGTAGCAGCAACTGCCAATGGTCGCTGGCAAAGGTATCCTCGGTCAGCTGGTACTGGTCTACGCTGACTCCCGGCACAATGTAACTGAACTTGGCCAAAGAGGTATAATAGGTCCATACCAAGCCAAGCCGCGGTTCCGGGCGGATCCCTAACGCGAGCGCCGCACTGAGCTCTTGAAACTGCTGACCATCCAATCGTTGATAGTGCCCGAGTCCCAGTAAACTGCCGTTGATGTTAAAGCGCGACGAGTATTCTGGATCGATGCCAAAGTTGTCGTATTGAGGAAAATAGTGAAGGAAGCTGGCCGCGGGGTGATACAAGGCCTGAAGCTCTGCCAGTTGGATGTTCTTGGACATTTGCTGGCTAAGCGAGCTAGCATAAGACTGCGCCATCAGGAAGTCGTCTTCGATGGTCGCGGCCGCTTCCACCGAGCTAACCTTGAAGCTCTCCAACACCTGCTGGCGATTGGCTACACAGTACTCGATAAGTACAAATAGCCAAACGCTGATAAGGCATAGCTTAACAACAAACGATCTGGAGATTGGCCAGTTTCGGTACTTTCCCATAACACCCTGTTTAGAATTTAAACGCTCATCGCCGACCCATATACTCGTACAACCTCAAGGTGCTTGCTCGGGTATATTGTCACCATGTTAACTATAGATGCGTTTCAGTCTGCTTTAGCTCAGATTGCTTTTGGGAAAACTAAAAAGGCGCTTGATAATTAGCGCCTTTTGCCATGTAACAAGATTTACTGGGCAGTGATTAGCGCTTGCTCTACCCCCTCAATGGCAGGTTTTTGCTTAAGATCTTGGTCAAACAGTAAGGGCCAGTCATCGTGCCCGGTGTGATGTGGGATCCAGCTATCGGCATCGCTAACGCCCCAGAACGACACGCCGCCCTGTTGCTCACTGGGCACTTCCTCAAGATACGCAGCCACGATTTGCTGATAGCGCTCGAGCTGCTGCTCGGCCATCGCTGCAGTGAAGCGGGAGTTTTGCCCATTCGGGTTCATCTTCAGATCCAACTCCGTGATCTTAACCAGCAGACCGGTTGCGGCGGCGCGGCGAAAGGCACTGCGAATACTGGTGATATCAGGCCAGTTATAGTCGACATGCATCTGAAAGCCGATGCCATCGATTGGCACGCTGTCGGCCAGCAAACCTTCGACCATGATTATTAACGCATCCATCTTAGGGCCATTGGCCGAGATGTTGTAATCGTTGTAGTAGAGGGGCACGCTACTATCGGCCTGATGCGCCGCGCGAAACGCCGCTGCGATAAAATCCGCGCCTAAGTTCTGATAGAGCACCGAGTTTCGGTAGGGATAGGTCGCGGCACTATCACCACAGTAACTATCGTTGGCGCTGGCACAATCCGACAGTGCCTCATTCACCACATCCCAGCTCACTACCTTGCCGTTAAAGTGGGAGGCCACATTGATAACATGATCATCCAACATCGCCTGCCATTGCCCGGCATCGCCGTCGAACTGCTCCATCCATGTAGGCATCTGCGAGTGCCATACCAAGGCGTGCCCGTGTACTGTTAGGTTGTTGTCCAGCGCCCACTGAACCAGCTGATCGGCCCACTGCCACTCAAACACCCCTTGCGCGGGCTGAAGGTAACTGGATTTCATGATGTTCTCAGCGGTGATTTGATTAAAGTGCTGAACCACCACATCTTGCAAGTCAGGTCGCTGTAAGATGTCGTTAGAAAAGTAGTCGTAGTAGGCAGCGGGCACCGCAACGCCCAGAGGCATGTCAGTTAGGGCCTTCAAGCTTTCAACCATCGGTTCTCTTATTGGCTCATCGCCGCCTTGATCGCCCCCGCTACTACCGCCACAAGCAGCAAGGCTTAAGCTCATTACAATCAGTGACTTACGAAATAACTTGGTAACTAAATCTGTGTCTAACACGGGCATCCTTACTCATAGCTAACGTTACTCTGCCAGTTAAAAGCAATTCCCCAACGTGCTGTATTGCGAAAGCCTTTATTGAGTTTTACGATATCTATCTTCGTGAGCTAGCTGCCAAAGCGCTGATACCTCACGCTCAAAAATTGCCCGCCTTTCATTGATTGTGTGAGCCCACAGCCACTTTCTGGCTAACCGGGTCTCGGCTTTGTGTTTGCAGGTGTCTGCGAGCGACGGCGGCGATAGCCAATACCCCGCACGATGCCGCCACAACCATCACCAACGAGATCGATGGCCAGCCGAACATGCTCCACAAACTGGCACCGAGCAGTGGCGTAGCTGCTGCACAAAGCATATAAGGCAGACTAAGCATGCCCGAAATTTGGCCAAAGCCTTTCTCGCCAAACAGCTCTCGCAGTAGCACCGGGCGTAAGATGCTGGTTACCCCGTAGGCACTACCTTGCAGCGCCACAAACGCAAAGGCCAAATACCAAACCTGTTGCTGCGCCACCAGCAACAGGCTGGCAGCGAACAAACAGGCAAAAGAGACCATGGTGAGCTGCAAGGCGCTCAGACGATTACCGGCAAACAGCATCAGCACCCTGCCCAATACCTGCATCGGCCCCACCATCGCCATAAGCTGGACCGCAAGCCCCGCACTGATACCGCTAGACTCCATCCCGGGGATAAAGAAGCTGATAACCAGATAGTGGCTAATGGCAACGGTAGAAAAACCCGCTGCCACCAGCACAAGCAAACGACGGTCAATCTCGGGTAGCCGTGTTTTATTATCACGCGGAGCGAAACGCGCGCGCGTCAGATTGCTATCTTGGCGGAGTATGCGAAGACCCAAGTAAAACAGCGGCACCGTCACCAATAAGGTAAAACTGCCGAGCACTTGCACGGTAGTGGTCCAGCCAAGGTTGTTCACCGCATAGTGGCAAAAAGGGTAACTGAGTGTGCCGGCAAAACCGGCCATCAAGGTCACCGAGGTAATCGCCGAGCGCGCCTTTGCTCCCCGGTAACGGGTCAACACGCTAAAGCAAGGTTCGTACAAACATCCGGCCGCGGCGAGGCCAGCTATCAGGCATAGCACGAGATATTGCCAGTAGTGGGTGACAGCGCCTAGCGCAAGTAAACACAGCCCGCCGAGGGTGGCGGAAATGGTTAATACCGCTAGCCCAAAGCCCCTGTCAATTAAACGGCCGATAAACGGCGCAGCAAGGCCCATCATCAACATAAAGCCGGTAAATGCGCCGGTGATCAGCGGTAAACTCCAGTCAAAGTGAGCATGGGTATCGGCAAGCAGTGCTGGGAACGAGTAATACAGCGCCGCCCATAACAGGGTTTGGGCGCTGCCAATTAGTACAGTGGACAAACGACTACGGTTCATGGCTACGTGACAGTTTGAGTACTCACAAGCCATCGGCCTCGCAAGTGCTCAGAAACTCGCCGGTGTCCTTCTGGAACAGGGGCAGCGCTGCCGCGATTTGTTGATCGCTCCAATCCCACCAAGCGATAGCGTCTAGCCGCGGGCCAAAACTTGGGTCAGCAAAACGCTCACGCAGCACCTTGGCGGGGTTGCCAACCACAATCGACCATGGGGGCACGTCCTTTGTCACCACGCTGCCTGCGCCGATAATCGCGCCATTGCCGACCTTGATACCAGGGAGCAAGATAGCGCCGTGACCAATCCACACATCGTGGCCGATTTCGACCCGGTCTTGTTTGCGCCAATCGAAGATCTCTTGGTCAAGCGCAGCGGGGTCCTCTGTCAAACCAAACTTTCCCGGTCGGTAGGTAAAATGGTGCAAGGTTGGGCGCCACCACGGGTGATTGCTTGGGTTGATCCGCACACTCGAGGCGATAGAGGTGAATTTGCCCACCTTGGTAAACATTAGGTCGCTGTCGTTTTGGATGTAGCTGTAATCACCCATCTCAACGTTGTTAAGAATGCAGCGCTCACCCACTTCGACCCAGCGCCCCCAAGTACAGGCGTGTACTTTGGCGCTGTCAGCGATTTTCGGGATCTCAGATAAGGTTGCCGATAAAGGCTGGTTCATAGCTCAAACTCCTGTCCATCTGTAGCGATCGATAACGATTCATCAAATCGATCGCCATGTTCCATAATCCAACGTTCAAAATGATGCCCAATGTGGGTTAACACCACGTGCCGGGGCCGCAACTGTTCGCGTATCTCTAGTATTTGCTCAAGGCAGCTATGGTTAAGCGGGCGTAGCTTGCTCTCCCCCGGTGGATAGCCGCAGTCGATAATCAGCGTGTCGATGGGGTGCAGTTTCAGCCATGCCAACGAATCGCGAGGTAGACCGGCGGTATCGGTAAGGTAGGCAAGGCGTCGCGGCGCTTCATCGCCAGATGAGGCGATCCGCTCAAACACATAGCCGAGGGTAGGCTTGCTGTGCGCTAGGCTAAGCGGTGTAATCGTCAGACCAGCCAGCTTAAAACTTGATTGGGGCTGTAGCGGCGGCTTAAACGCCAAGATCCCGCTGTGTTTGTACAAATCATCACAGCCGTTGGGGTCGCTCGGGCCAAACACCGGGATGGCCTCCCCCTCGCCCCAACGCAGATCAAACAGTGCCGATACGTGGTCCATATGGTAGTGCGTCAGCAGCACCGACTCGATGCTTCCGGCAGGAAAGCCCTGCTGTAGATCTTTGGCATTGGCATCGATGAGTAGATATTTGCCGTCAGCAACGCTTATCGCCGCAGAGCAGTGTTTGCGTTGAAACTGAGGCTGACAGCGTGCGCGTTGGCAGGCCTTGCAGTCACAGCCATAAACCGGGATTGTCGCGGCATTGCCCGTGCCCAGCAGGGTAAGTTTCATCGCACCTCCTCGACTGCCGTCCCACACTCCACGCTGCTTGCGCGTACGCGGCTTAAGACCCAAGGGTGGCGAGTAAACTGCGTTAAGGTATCCATTCTGTCTCCGGCACTGTTAATCAAGATAGCGTCACCCGGGCGTAGCTTGCGAAACTCTTCGGCTCGCTCAATACGGACGCGGATCTCACGCTCACTTTCTCGCCCTCGCGCCTGCAGGCGCTCAATCAAGGTAGCATTATCCACATCGATCACCACCGGTTGCAGTGCAAAGCCAAAATCACGACTGAGCTGCTCCCAATAGCCGCGAGAGCCATTGACCATCACATCGAAGCCTGCGCTTAGCCAAAGCTCTAACTCCTTGCCCACTGCGTACTCAAGCCCATTCGCTTGCCAATACAAACTAAACAAGCCTCCGGCCCGGCGCTGTTGAAACTCATCGGCGCTCAGCGCGATATGGTTCTCTCCACCTGCATCAGCATTGCGGGTGATATAACGATGGGCAACCAGAATTTGGGTATGGGCTCTAATGCCATCAAGAAAGCAGTCTTTGCCCGCCCCCGACGGCCCCATCAGATAATAAAGCGTACCGTGCATCAACTCCCTCGCTCCCTGTGCTAGAACACCTGACGGCCATTGCGCCATACGTGGGTGACATAGGGGCTGCCATGGTGCAGATGACACAGCAGCAGATCGGCCCGTTTGCCCTCGGCAATAAGCCCACGATCTTCCAGTAACAGCGCTTGTGCGGGGTTATAGGTCGCCAGCCGAGTGGCCTTCACCATGTCGTAGTCATTACTCTCATCGCTACTCAGTGCAAAGATTGCGTTGAGCAAACTTGCTGGGTAGTAATCGGAGGAGAGAATGTCTAACACGCCCATACTGGCGAGCTGGTGCGCAGCAACGTTCCCCGAATGAGAGCCGCCCCGCACCACGTTAGGCGCGCCCATTAGCACCTGCATGCCCAGTTGGTGGGAGCGTACTGCTGCGTCCACAGTGGTGGGAAACTCAGCAATCCCCATGCCCAGCTCCCAGGATTCATTGACATGCAATAGGGTGGCATCGTCGTGGGAGGCCATTGGGATCACCAGATCGCGGCAACGTTCACTCACCGCCACACGATTGGGGCGCGACCACTGCTCAGACAGCGCGATCTGTTCCTGCTCGAAGTGCTGTAGCTCGGCGTCGCTGAACTTATACTTGCCTTGATAGTACTCGCGGTACTTCTCGACATTAACAAACTGGCGTTGTCCCGGAGCGTGGTCCATCAGTGACACCAGCTTGATTGCCTCGACATCTGCGTAACGCTCGAACATACCCAGCGTAGTGCTATGGGGTAGCTCACAGCGCAGATGCAGAAAGTGGTCAGCGCGGTTTACCCCACGCTTTTGGCTCTCCACCACCGTTTCGATCAGCTTATCGACGTTTTTGCTACGGTCGCCAGTACCGCGGTAATCGCCCAGCGCCACCGCATCGAGCACCGTGGTAATGCCCGCCCCCACCACTTGCGCATCGTGGGCGCTCATGGCCGAAAATGGCGGCCAGTCTACTTTGGGACGCGGGGTAAAGTACTGCTCGAGATTATCGGTATGCAGCTCGATCAGCCCTGGCATCAACCAGCCCCCTTCACCATCGAAGGCGCTGGGGTGTTGCGATTGACTATCGGCCAGGCTGACAATGCCTTGCTTGTTAAACTCGATGGAGCCGCGCACCACTTCGTGTTCCAGCACCATATTGATATTTGTAATGATCATCGCACTACTACCCCTGCACCGTCGTATCTTGAGTACTCAAGTCATAGAGTCGGTCAGCGACCTGCTCCCGAACCTGACTATCATGAAAAATGCCAACAACAGCGGCGCCGCGTTGTTTGGCTTGGTCGATAAGCTCCACCACTGCGCTCGCATTGGTACTGTCTAAGGATGCGGTGGGCTCGTCGAGCAGTAGCACCGGGTAGTCGAGGATAAAGCCGCGAGCGATGTTCACCCGTTGCTGCTCACCACCGGAGAAGGTGGCTGGGGCCAAGGCCCACAGATGTGAAGGTACATTTAAGCGCTCCAGTAACTGTTGGGCCTTGTGCTTGGCGTGTTTGGCATCACCGCCGACATCCAGCAGCGGTTGCATTACCACATCCAGGGCACTGACCCGTGGGATCACCCGTAAAAACTGGCTCACCCAACCGATGGTGTTGCGACGAAGCTGTAAAATAGCCCGCGGCGTAGCGGATGCAATATCCAGCCAATAACCCTGCGTTTTCACCTCAATCCGCCCGCTATCGACCAAGTAGTTGCCGTACAGCGCGCGCAGCAGGGTCGACTTTCCCGAGCCAGAACGCCCGTTTAGCACCAAACATTCTCCTTGATTGACGCTAAAACTGGCCTGTTTTAACACCGGCAGTTCCACGCCTCCTTGGTTATGCAATACAAAGCGTTTGCTTACCTCACTCGCTCTGAGCATGGTTTCCATTCCAGATATCCTTAATTTTGAAGAACCGAAGACACCAGTAACTGGGTATAGGGATGTTGTGGGTCGTCTAACACCTGATCGGTGAGCCCGGACTCGACCACGCGGCTTTGCTTCATCACCATGAGCCGATCGGCCAACAGGCGGGCGACCGCAAGGTCGTGGGTGACGATAATCACCGACAGGTTTAACTCGTTGACCAAGCGACGTAGCAAATCCAGTAAGCGCGCCTGTACCGATACGTCCAGACCGCCGGTGGGCTCGTCCATAAAAATCAGCTGGGGATGAGTGACCAGGTTACGGGCGATCTGCAAACGCTGCTGCATGCCACCAGAGAAGGTGGTCGGCAAATCATCCACCCGCCCCTGATCGATCTCCACATCCGACAGCCAGCGCAGTGCTTGTTCGCGAATATTGCCGTAGTGGCTAAGGCCCTTGGCCATTAGTCGCTCGCCAATATTGCCACCGGCAGACACGCGGGGCCGCAGCCCATCCATAGGGTGTTGGTGGACCACGCCCCACTCGGTGCGCAGCAGACGCCTGCGCTCACTCTCGGGCATACCATAGAGATCATTCATTTGATCGCCTTGATCACCTTGCGCATAACCGCGGTACAAAACAGAACCTGCGTCTGGTTTAAGGCGCCCCGACAAGGCTTGCAGCAAGGTACTCTTGCCCGATCCGGACTCACCGACAATCCCCAGTACCTCTCCGGAGTAGAGAGCGAAACTGACCTCGCTGAAGCCCTTACCCGGTGCATAGAGCTTGCTCAGTGCATCTACCACCAGTAATGGGCGGTCGGCTTGGCCATGGATCTCTGCTTGAACCTTCATCTGAGCCGCACTAGGTCTTGAAATCACTGAATTGATCGCTGTCATTGTGCATACTCCTCGTCACTACTTAGCGGCTTATGGCTCTGCTGCTGGCCGCAGCAGTAATCGGTGTCAGAACAGATAAACACACTGCCCCCTTGGTCATCGATAACCACCTCATCGAGGAAGGACTCGGTCGAACCACAGATACTGCAGGGCTCATCCCAACGCTGCACCTCAAAGGGGTAGTCATCAAACTCAAGGCTCTGCACCTCGGTATAAGGTGGAATGGCGTAGATGCGTTTCTCGCGCCCAGCACCAAACAGTTGTAGCGCAGGCGAGTTATCCATCTTGGGATTGTCGAATTTTGGAATCGGTGATGGGTCCATAATGTAGCGGCCGTTCACCTTGACCGGATACGCATATGCAGTGGCGATATGCCCATACTTGGCAACATCTTCGTAGAGCTTGACCTGCATAATCCCGTACTCTTCCAGCGCGTGCATCTTCCGGGTCTCGGTTTCGCGCGGCTCGATAAAGCGCAGCGGCTCGGGGATTGGTACCTGATACACCAAAATCTGGTCACTCGCCAACGGCGCTTCCGGGATGCGGTGGCGGGTCTGGATAATGCTCGCCTCGGCGGTTTTTTCGGTGGTAGCGGCGTCAGCGACGTTCTCGAAGAAGGCGCGAATGGATACGGCATTAGTGGTGTCATCGGCGCCTTGGTCAATCACCTTTAGGGTATCTTGCTGGCCAATGATCGCCGCAGTGACCTGCACCCCGCCGGTTCCCCAGCCATATGGCATCGGCATCTCGCGCCCGCCAAAGGGGACTTGATAACCGGGGATCGCCACTGCCTTGAGAATGGCGCGGCGGATCATCCGTTTGGTTTGCTCATCGAGGTAGGCGTGGTTGTACCCGCTATTGAGTTGCTCAGACATCTTGCTCCTCCTGTGAAGAGATGGGCTCTGCGTGAGGAGCGTTGGTCAGTTGCTGGTCGTAGGCCTTGTGTAGATCGCGTAGCAAGGCCAACTCCGATTGGAAGTCCACGTAATGGGGCAACTTCAGGTGTGAGACAAAGCCTGCCGCTTCGACGTTGTCGGCATGGGCCAGTACAAATTCTTCATCTTGTGCGGGGCCATCAACCGCTTCGCCACGCTCACGCGATTGCAGGGCGCGATCGACCAAGGCCATCGACATCGCTTTGCGCTCGGTAAAGCCCATACTCAGGCCATAACCACGGGTAAAGCGCGCCCGTTGCTGCTCGCTGGCCTCGAAGCCGTTAATCATCTGGCACTCGGTCAGCTCTAGCTCGCCAATCTCAATCTCAAAGCCGAGCTCTTCACTGTCGAGGCATAAGCTGACCTTGCCGGAGCGGATCTCGCCAGCGAAAGGATGGTTGCGCCCATAGCCGCGCTGGGTGGAGTAGCCCAAGGCGAGCAAGTAACCTTCATCACCGCGCACCAGTTGCTGCAGGCGGGCGCTGCGATCGCAAGGGTAATCAATCGGTTGCTCAGTAATATCGCTGGGCGCTTGCTGCTGGTCCTGCTCTTCAACCACCAGTTGCAAACGCTCCAACATGCTCATCACTTGCGGGCAGCGGGTAAAGTCTTGCTCGGGCCGCGTGCTGTTATCTGCGCTGTGGCCTGAATTATGTTCTGCGTTTGCTTTCTCGCTTTGTGAAGAGTCGTTTTCGGCTAACAACGCGAAATCGAGCAAACGATGGGTATAGTCATAGGTTGGCCCCAGCACCTGACCACCGGGCAGATCCTTGTAGGCCGCCGAAATGCGCCGCTCCACCTTCATCGCGGTGGTATCGACCGGTTCTAGTACGGCCAAGCGCGGCAAGGTGGTGCGATAAGCGCGTAGCAAGAAGATTGCCTCCACCAGATCGCCAGCAGCTTGCTTGATTGCCAGTGCCGCTAGTTGCTTGTCGTAGATACCGCCCTCAGTCATCACCCGGTCTACCGAGCCGGCCAGTTGCTGCTCGATCTGTGCCACTGACAGCTCAGTAACGCGGCTATCGCCCCGGCGTTTTTGCGCCTGTAAGCGGTGCGCGGCGGCAATCGCCTGCTCACCCCCTTTTACTGCTACGTACATGCTAATACCTCTACAACAGTGGTTCTTGGCAGGGCCAGTAGCTCAGAGCCTGCGACAAACAGCAGATCCAGCCCTAAAGGAAAGCGCCCTTCGCGCAACGTATGTAGCCAGGCCGGGTCAAGGTCGCCCAAACAGATTTGCTGGCGCCCAGCTATGCCCGGGCCACTAATGGCCAAGGTGAGTCCACGATCAAGTTGATCGACCTCGATGATCACAGTGGCGCTGCGGTCCGGATACTCCTCGGAGCCGAGGGCAAAGTCCTTGGCCACATAAGCGCCATGGTCGCCCCGACCTATTACCGCAAAGCTAGCTGCGCGGGTCTCGTCAACCAGATTTACCCCGCAGTGAAAGTGCAGGTTTGCGCCTATCTCGGGTTGGTTCGCCAAGCGCGGTGATAGCCACAACGGCGTGCTGCCATCGCACAGGCTTAGTACCACCTCGCTGGCAGCGGCGCTCATATCGCCAAAACCAGGGTGTCGCCCCAAGGTGTGCCGACTGCCCGGCTCAGACAAGGCTGTTAGTACCTGGCGAAAACAGGCCTGAGTGTGGTGAACAACATCACGCATGCCTTCAGTAATACAGGTTTGTGTCATGGTGAAATCCTTAGTGTTTGGTTTGAATGCCCCACGGTTTAATCCTCGCCTCGCACCATGGTGAAGAAGTCCACCTTGCTGGTGGCAACTTGCTCGGCGCGCGCCGCATCTACCGCTTCTTTGGCTTGCTCTAACGGTTCAATCACTTGCTCGGTTAACAGGGATTGATACTTGGGTTGCTGCAACAGACCATCGAGCAAGGCCGCCAGCTCAGCATGGGCCTTATTGCGCCCCTGCAGGTAGCTACTGCCCAGCGTGCCGTTATTCAGCCTTACCGCAGCCCGGGTGATGGTGACATCGCCAATATTGAATTGGCGGCCACTGCTGCCAATGCGCGCTCGCACCTGCGCGAGGCCGATTTCGGGGGCGCGCACCACGGTGTAATCGGGCTGTAGTTCCAACTCTGTCCAACACTGCTGCAGTTTCGCAAAGTCGGCTTTGGCCAGTACCGACATCCAGCGGGCGCGTGATTTCAGTTGACTCATCTAGTGCTCCATTACCAGTTCGACGAAATCAGAGCGGGTGTTAGAACACGAATGCTCAGCGACGATCTGGGTGTCTTTGATCAGGTTGATGGTGTTGATTTTCAACACCGGGATGCTGTGATTGATTTGCAGCTGTCGGCACAATTCCGGGCTGGCGATTTGTGCCCTTACCCGGGTTTGCTTGCGCACCAACTGAATGCCGATCTCTTTGTTGATAAAGGCGTGTAATGAGCCGCATTTAAAGTGCTTGAGCACCGGCCACCAGCTCATATCGGCGAAGTAATGGTCGATAAGCGCACGCGGTACACCGTCGGTGCGGCGAAAGGTACGGATATGGATGATCTTGCTATCACAGCTCACACCTAGCCGCTCGGCTATCCGCTCGGAGGCCTTGATGGCGCGCGACTGCAACACCTCACAGCGTGGCAGGCTTCCCTGCTCTAGTACGTTGGCGGTGTAATGGGCGCCCGAATGCAGCAAGTAGTCGGCCGGGCGTGACAACACCATATTGCCCTTGCCTTGCTGGCGCAGCACCAAGCCCTGTGACACCAGCTCATCCACTGCCCGCCGCACGGTATGGCGGTTCACCGCAAATCGCCCGGCTAAAGTGGACTCCGATGGCAGGTAATCGCCCGGTCGGTAGTCTCGCAGCACCTCGCTTTCCAGCTCTTTAGCAATACTCATATACACAGCCACTTGCACGCTCCTCGTTGGCCATAACCGGCAGCTTGTCTAGACAAGTTGCCGTAAAAAAAGCGCTTAGATAAAGCGCTTGCGGATCACTTGCGACATAAAGTCGATGGCGCTAACCGTGATGATCACCACCAGCATAATTGCTGCGGTTTGCTGGAACTGGAAGCCACGGATAGCCTCCCACAGCAACACGCCAACGCCGCCAGCGCCCACCATTCCGACCACTGTCGCCGAGCGAACGTTGGACTCGAAACGGTACAAAATGAATGAGATCCACAGCGGCAACACTTGAGGAATTACGCCATAGACGATCTCTTCGAGCTTGTTGGCACCAGTGGCCCGAACACCTTCGACGGTGCCAAGGTCAATCGCTTCCACCGCTTCTGAGAACAGTTTGGCCAACACCCCGGTGGTATGTACAAACAAGGCCATAACCCCAGCAAACGGCCCTAAGCCAACAGCCACCACAAACAACATGGCAAACACCATCTCGTTAATTGCACGGGCGGCGTCCATCAGGCGGCGTACCGGTTGATAAATCCAGGCGGGAACAATGTTGTCAGCGCACAGCAGACCAAAGGGAATCGAGAACACCACGGCCAGTGCGGTTCCCCACACGGCAATCTGGATAGTGACGATGGTCTCTTCCAGATAGAGCTGCCACAGTGAGAAATCCGGTGGCACAAAGTCGGCGGCGAGCTCGGCCATATTGCCGGCATCGCGGATCAGCTGACCGGGGTCCATTTCGGCGCCATACCAAGACCACACCAGTACGGCCACGAGAACCAGCATTGAGGTGAATGTGAGCAGACTGATGCGCTGGGGAACTTGGTGCTCCAGCAGCTGCTTTTGACTCGCTTCCATGTACATCTTTTCCTTGTTAATGGGGCTGGGCGTTGCGCCCTGCCCCTTGTTTGTTGCGGCTAACAGGCGTCAGGCTTAGCTTGCGTTCATTGCATCCAACGCGGCCATTTGACGATTCAGCTCAGCCAGTTTGGCGTCGATGGCGTCCAGCTCCGCTTTGTCTGCGTCGCTCAGGTCGGCTTTGTTCATAATCACGCTGCGGTTTTTGAATAGCTGTAGCTGGCGGATAGGCAGCAATTGCAGGTCGCTAGAGGCTTTGAAGGGTGCCCAGTCAAGGCCCGCAAGTACGTCGATTTCCGCTTGGTTACCTGACTTGCCGTAGCTCATAAAGAAGTCGTACACCGCTTGTTTGGTCTCAACAGGCAGGTTCTTGCGCCATACGATGGGGTCGGAAGGGATCAGCGGTGACTTCCAAATGATTTTCAGGTCTTCCGCTTTCTCAGGGTTGTTGGCAGTAAAGCGAGCCACGTTTTCGGTGTTATTGGTGGCAACGTCCACCTGCTTGTTCACTACTGCGAAGGCGTTAACTTCGTGGCTGGCATTTACCGAACGTTTGAAATCAGATGGGCTGATTTGGTTTTGTGCGAACACGTAGTAAGAAGGCACCAGGAAACCAGAGGTAGAGTTTGGATCGCCGTTACCAAAGCTCAGATCGCCTCGGGCTGAGATCATATCTTCTACCGAGTTGATGGGGCTGTCTTTGTGGGTAATCAGCAAGCTCCAGTAACCCGGGTTGCCGGATGCATCCACGGTTTGGGCGAAGATTTCACCGCCTGCGCGATCCACCGCTTCCATGGCAGATTTGTTGCCGTACCACGCCACATCCACCTTGTCGAAGCGCATGCCCTGGATGATGCCGGCATAGTCAGGCGCGAAGAAGGCTTTCACTTCAACGCCAAGCTTTTCGCCCATATCATCGAGGAAGGGTTGCCAGGCAGCTTTCAGGTTTTGCTGTGACTCGGTTGAGATGATCCCGAAGTTAATCTTCTCAAGTGGCTGTTCGTCGGCAATTGCTGGTGCGCTGCTGACTGCGGCTACCATAGCCAGTTGAGTAAAGACCTTCTTAAACTTGCATAACATGTTGGTTAACTCCGTTTAGTTGTTATACGCAGGTTGTTGACCCAAACCTACGCCGCCGATACCGACTGGTTGCGTTGCTTGGGGTGTTTGAGATTGACTGGTATAGATAGAATCGAGCACCTCTTGGGTGCACTGTTCGCTGGGCCCGTCGAAGAACACTTCGCCGGCGCGCAGAGCGATAATGTGGTCGCTGTAGCTTTTCGCGTAATCGACCTGATGAAGGGTCACAATCACTGGGATCCCTTCACGTTGATTAATGTCTTTAAGCAGTTCCATCACGATCCGTGACGACTCGGGGTCTAGCGATGCAATCGGCTCGTCGGCGAAGATGATCTTGGCGTCTTGCATTAGTGCACGGGCTATCGCCACCCGCTGCTGCTGACCGCCGGACAAGGTCGACACCCGCTGCTGGGCAAAGGCGGCCATCCCCACTCGCTCAAGGGCCTGCAAAGCGCGCATTTGCTGCTCGCGGGTAAACTGGCCGCTTAAGGTGCGCCACCAAGGCGTTTGGTTCAGTGCGCCAACCAACACGTTGGTCATAACCGTGAGTCGATTGACCAAGTTGAACTGTTGGAAGATATAACCGGCGCGGGCTCGGCACTGGCGCACCTGCTTACTAGCTTTACCGACAGCTTGTACTTGGCTGCCAAGCACACTGACCTGCGCCATGGGATCTTTATCGGAATAGACCAAGCCACTGAGGTGGCGCAACAAGGTAGACTTGCCTGAGTCTGAGGGACCGAGTAAGGCGGTCATGCTGCCGTTGGTAATATCGAGATTGATATCTTTGAGCGCGTGTTTGTCGCCAAAGGTTTTGCTCAGTCCTTTGACCTGAATAATCGCTTCCATGTTGCTGCCTTGCTGCTTGAACTAACAGCATCTTGGCGGGCAACTATGAACTATTCATGGAGGTGAATTGACATAAATATGACACTCAGGAATCGATATCATACTTGTGTAAAATCGAGCAAGCTCCTGTTCTACCGGCACTTTGTCCATAAGCAGAGCCATCACAAGGCGACTTGTCTAGATATGTTGGTAAGAAAAGTTTCAACTAGTTTCGCGCTTATACTTCACGCCACGTACAAGCAAAGCGAACACTAAAAAGGCCGCAGTTACGATACTGCGGCCTGTCTTAATAAACTTGAGTTAGCAAACTTAAGTGAGTAAATCTGAGGCTTGGCCTTAACCGGCACTAACCGCTGGCTGCTTAATCATGGTGGTTAAGCGCGCAGCGCAGACCTGCTGTTGCTGTTGAAAGATATCGATCTGCCACACCTGTACTTGCCGGCCCATCGAAAGCGGCTTGGCTTTCGCCGTCACCACGCCATCGCGCACGGCCTTCATATGGTTGGCGTTAACTTCCAGGCCCACCACAGCGCCGCCCTGCTCCACTGTAAGGTAGGCAGCGCAACTGGCTAAGCTCTCAGCCAGCACGACACTGGCGCCACCATGCAGCAGACCCATGGGTTGCTTCACTTTGGCAGTCACCGGCATCTCAGCACACAGGTAATCGTCGCCCACCTCGGTGAAGGTGATATCGAGATGACCGAGCATATTGCCCTGACTCATGGCATTAAGCTGCTCGAGCTTTACCGGTTGCGCCCAGATACTCATGCGGCTTGCTCCTGCTCAGGTTGCGCCGTTTTAGCGGCATTACCCAGCGCATGCTCCAACAAGGCCTGCAGCGGATGCTGCATCTTATCGCCTTCCATGCGCTTGGTCTGGCTTCGACAAGAATAGCCCGTCGCCACACAGCGCTCAGCCGGTAGCTGTTCACGCTTGACCTGCCAACTACTGCGATAGATCTCTTTCGAGGTTTCTACCTGCTTAGCATCGTGACCGTAGGTACCCGCCATACCGCAGCAACCCACGCTGACCTTCTCCAGGCGTTGGCCGAAGTGGCTAAACACCTGCTGCCATTGTTTGAACGCATCGGCATGTAAGGAGGTCTCGGTGCAGTGTGGGAAGAAGTACCACGGCTGTTCGCTTTGCTCGGCGCTCTGCGCCTCCTCCGGCAAGGCATTAACCAGCCACTCTTGCGGCAGTTGTACCTCGAAGTCGCCGCGCGCATCGCCAAGCGCTTCTTTGTACTCATCGCGATAACACAACACGGTAGCAGGCTCTAAACCAACCATAGGCAGGTCTAGTTCGGCCACGGTGTTTAAAAATGCTGCAGTGCTCTTAGCGGTTCGGCCAAACTTACCCAAGAAGCCCTTTACATGCTGCGGCTTACCGTTCGGTTTAAACGGCAGCAACACACAGTGGTAGCCCAGCTTGGCGCAAAACTGTACAAAGCGCTCGACCAAGTCCGCCTCGTAGTATGAGGTGAATGGGTCTTGTACCAGCAGCACGGTGCGTTGGCGTTGCTCGTCGCTCAGCCCACGCAGCATCTTCAAGGTTTGCTTGTCGTTGAGTACCTTGGGCACCCGTTTGCGCAGCGCCGGCGCACTTAAACGAGGGATATCGACCATGCCCACGCTCTTCTCAATTAAGCCATTGAGCCATGCTGGGCTCATCATGGCGTTGAACAGGCCGGGCGCTTTGGCCATCAGCGGCGCATAACTCTCTACATAGGCAACAAAGTAGTCTTTTAGCGGACGTAGGTAGCGGCCATGGTAAAGGTTTAGGAAACGGGCGCGGAAGCTTGGTACATCCACTTTAATTGGGCACGCGGTGGTACAGGCTTTACAGGCCAAGCAGGTTTGCATGGCTTGATACACCTCTTGGCTGTAGTCGTAGTTACCTTTACGCAGCGCCATGCTGTTACGCAGGCGCAATAGCCAAGTCTCTGGGTGCACGGTGAAACGCTGCTGCTTTTGCTCCTGCACCAACGGGTCGACTTTTAGTTTCTCTAACTGGCGCAGCCACTCGCGCACCAAGCCAGCGCGGCCTTTTGGCGAGAAGCGACGATCGCCAGTCGCCTTAAACGATGGACACATCGGCGAGTCCAGATCGTAGTTAAAGCACAAGCCATTGCCGTTACACTCGAGCGCGGTATTAAAGCTGTCGCGCACCTCAATCGGGATTTGTCGGTCATAGGCGCCGCGCTTGGTGCCATCCACCGAGACCAATTGCTCGCTGTTGTTAAACGGCGTACAGATCTTACCCGGGTTGATTTGGTTGTGCGGATCAAAGGCCGTCTTGATTCGGCGCAGCTCTTTGAACAGCTCCTCACCGAAGAACGAGGGGCTATATTCTGAGCGGAAGCCCTTACCGTGCTCGCCCCACATCAGGCCGCCATACTTGGCAGTCAGCATCACCACCTTATCGGAGATGCTGCGCAGCAGGCGTTCCTGCTCGGGATCGCACATGTCGAGCGCCGGGCGAACGTGCAGCACGCCCGAGTCGACGTGGCCGAACATGCCGTAGTGAAGGTCGTAGCTATCAAGCAGCTCGCGGAACTCCACGATGTAATCCGCCAGATGCTCCGGTGGCACGCAGGTATCTTCAGCAAAAGCGATCGGCTTGGCCCAGCCTTTGGCGTTACCCAGAAGACCCACCGCCTTTTTACGCATGCCGTAGATGGCGTTGATCTCGCTAAGCTGATGGCAGATCTGATAGCCAATTACGCCCTTCTCGTTGCCCGCATCAAGTCGCTCGGTAAGTGCGGCAATCTTTTGCTGCTGCTTAGCCTCGTCGTCTTCGGCGAACTCAACGATATTGATGCCCTGCATATCGGCATCAGGTACGTCGGTGATCAATGCCTTTACGCTGTCCCAGACCACATCTTCACGGGCCAGGTTCAGCACCTTGGAGTCGATGGTTTCCACCGATAAGGCATCGGCCTTGACCAGCGCAGGAGCGTGGCGCAAGGCGGAATCGAAGGAGTCGTATTTAACGGTGACCAGCGAGCGCAGCTTAGGGATTGGCGTTAGATCGAGCTTGGCTTCACCGATAAAGGCCAGTGAGCCCTCTGAGCCACATAGCAAGCGGGTCAGATCAATGGTTTGATCATCTTGATCATAGGCGTTCTTCAAGTCATAACCGGTCAAGAAGCGGTTTAGCTTGGGAAAGCGTTGCTCAATCAGTGCACGCTGATCCACACAGGCCTCAACCGCCGCAGTATACAGGCGCTGACTGGCCGCATGCAGCGAGGAGATCTTATCTAAGGCCACCGGCGCGGTATCAATACGCTCGCCGTTGGCGAGTACCGCGGTAACCGACAACACGTGATCACTGGTTTTTCCATATACCAATGAGCCCTGCCCTGAGGCATCGGTGTTGATCATCCCACCCAAGGTGGCGCGGTTGCTGGTGGACAGCTCGGGCGAAAAGAACAAACCATGTTGTTTCAGCGCTTGGTTGAGTTGGTCTTTAACAATACCGCACTGCACCCTGACCCAACGCTGCTCAACGTTGATCTCCAGTACCTTGTTCATATGGCGAGATAAGTCCACCACAATCCCTTCGGTAAGCGATTGACCGTTAGTGCCGGTGCCGCCGCCGCGCGGGCTCAGCTTGATGTCAGTGAAACGACTGGTCGAGGCAATCCGGGCGATCTGCTGAATGTCTTCCGTCGAGCGCGGATAGACCACCGCTTGTGGCAGGTACTGGTAAACAGAGTTATCCGTTGCTACTGCCAAACGACTGCTGTAAGTAGTTTCGATATCACCGCTAAAGGCGGATTGCTCTAACTTTGAGAGATATTCTAAATAGCGCGTCTCTAGCGCATCTGAAGGCGTTAATCGCGGGATCATCACTCCATTGTCCCTTTCAATCTATTGAAAACTCGCTGGATTGTACCATGTGAAACCCAGCACGTACTTAACTTTCACTCGCTGGTTTTAATAACAAAAGCGCTTACAACAAGTGCTGACAAAAAGCTTAGGGCAAGCTGCTACTGCTTTGGGCTTTCAGCACCTTAAGCTCAAGCTCTTCAACCCGTTTCACCAACAGCGCCGCGCGATGACCCAAGGCCACTTGGCTATTAGGAAAGACTACGCCGCGAGCGCCGCCTTCGATCCGTGTGGCCTTACCGTTTTGCTTGGCGATAATTGCCCCTTCGCTAAATTCGGTGAAGTTAGCCAGCTGATCGTCAAAGGTGAACTCGAAATCCTCGGCGAGCTTGGTCAGCTCTTCGGTGACCTGATAGACATAGGCGCGGTGGGTATCAAAATCGAGGCGCGGCTGCTGCGGCTGACGAAGCAATTGCTGAATGGCGCCATCAAAGCGTTGCAGTCGACTCAAATCATTCTGACCAAAGTCATTCACCCGCCCCAGCTCAAGGGTATAGGCAAACGCACTGTGTTTTTTGGCACTGTGATAGCTAAAGGTGGTGGTCGGTTTGTTGGAAAACAGTACCGCATAAATCCCACAGCTTTGTAAGAACGCCAGCTGCTCGGTCACCAACAGCTCATTGCCATGGGGATAGACCGCAAACTTTTCATGCTTGCTAGCGCGGATAGCGGTGTGCAAATCAAAATGATAAGGCTGCAAATGACTAAAGCGGGCAAAAAACTGCGCCACTTGCTGCTCGAGTTCTGCAGCGCGCAAAGTTTCGTAGCTTTGTGGGTAGTCTTGATGGGCGCCGCAGAACAAGCGATTCATGTTCACCGAGGTCTCGCGGCAGCCCTGCTCAATGGCAGGTAAATTGCCCAAAATAAGCAACAAAGGCTGGGTCAGCACGACCTGCCCGGTCACAATTTGATCGCAAAACTGGTTAAGCCACTCGATCGGTGCGGTTTCGTTGCCATGCACGCCAGCTGAGATGACAACGGCGCGGCGATAATGCTCTGTGCCATGCGGCAGAACCTGCACTACCCCCGGCGCGCTCTGGCTAATACTCAGTTGCTCTACGGAAAAATCAGGCAAAGGATTGCCCTGCTGGCTATGCGCCAGAAAATCAAAGCTGGTTGAATGCACGGTGTTACTTCCTTGTGATATCAATTACTCGGGCTAATTGTGTAGATTAATTTAAGGCTCGAGCATCAACAGTATGCGGCTTCAGCGCGCATAAAAAAAGAGGAGCATGATGCTCCTCTTTATCGATTGCTTACTTAATCAGTGATTAAGCAGGAATCACTTTTTCCAAGTGCCAGATGCGCTCTACGTAATCTTCAATCGAGCGGTCAGAGTTGAACTTGCCAACAGACGCTGAGTTGATGATTGCCATGCGCGCCCAGCCTTTCTGGTCGCGGTAAGCCGCATCGATAGCTTTGTTCGCGTCTGAGTAAGACTCGAAGTCAGCCAGACACAGGTATGGGTCGCCACCGTCAAGCAGGCTGTGCTTGATAGAAGACAGCTCACCAGGGTTACCCGGGGTGAAGAAGTCAGTGTCGAACCAATCCAGAACAGCTTTCAGCTCAGGGTTGCTGTAGTAGTAATCCCATGGGTTGTAACCAGCAGCCTTGGCAGCTTTCACTTCGTCACAGTCCATACCGAAGATGAAGATGTTGTCATCGCCCACTTCTTCACGGATTTCTACGTTTGCACCGTCCATAGTACCCAGAGTCAGGGCACCGTTCAGAGCGAACTTCATGTTACCGGTACCTGAAGCTTCGTAACCAGCAGTTGAGATTTGCTCAGATACGTCAGCCGCTGGGAACAGTTTCTCAGCCAGAGTTACGCGGTAGTTAGGCAGGAATACAACTTTGAGCTTGCCTTTGATGCGAGGATCGTTGTTTACCTTCTCAGCTACTTTGTTGATGCCGTAGATGATGTCTTTAGCCAGCTTGTAACCCGGAGCCGCTTTCGCGCCGAAGATGTATACACGTGGGTGCATATCCAGGTCTGGGTTTTCCAGCAGACGACGGTACAGAGCCATGATGTGAATCAGGTTCAGTTGCTGACGCTTGTACTCGTGTAGACGCTTGATCTGGATGTCGAAGATAGCAGATGGATCCACTTCTACATCACACAGGTCTTTAATAACCTTGGCTAGTTGAACCTTCTTAGTGTGCTTGATGTCCATGAATTTCTTCTGGAACTTAGCATCGTCAGCGAATTCGTTGGCTTTGCTCAGCAGGTTCAGGTCACGTGGCCATTGGTCGCCTACCAGGTCGGTGTACATAGACGCCAGTTCTTCGTTACAAGCCAGCAGCCAGCGACGTGGAGTCACACCGTTGGTTACGTTCTCGAAACGCTCAGGCCAAATTTCGTAGAACTCTGGGAACAGGTCTTCTTTAACCAGCTCAGAGTGCATTGCTGCAACACCGTTGGTCTTGAAGCTACCAATTACACACAGGAACGCCATGCGAACCATGCGGCTCTCGCCTTCTTCGATAATAGACAGACGACGCTTCATTTCGTCGTTGCCAGGCCATTTAGCTTCAACCACGTCTTCCAGGAAGCGACGGTTGATTTCATAAATGATTTCCAGGTGACGAGGCAGTACTTTCTCGAACAGGTATACAGCCCACTTCTCTAGTGCTTCTGGCAGCAGAGTGTGGTTGGTGTAAGCGAAGGTTTCTGAACATACTTTCCACGCTTCGTCCCACTGTAGGCCTTCTTCGTCGATTAGAATGCGCATCAGTTCAGGGATAGCGATGGTTGGGTGAGTATCGTTCAGCTGTACAACGGCTTGCTTAGAGAACTGAGAGAAATCAGTGTGGTTACGCTTGTAACGACGGATGATGTCTTTCAAAGAACATGCACAGAAGAAGTACTGCTGAATCAGACGCAGTTCTTTACCCGCTTCGGTTTCATCGTTCGGGTACAGTACTTTAGATACCGCTTCCGCTTGAGATTTCTCAGCTTGAGAGTCGATGTAACCACCGGCGTTGAATACATCCCAATCGAAGAAGTCAGCCGCTTTAGATTCCCACAAACGCAGTACGTTTACGGTTTTCGCTTCGTAGCCAACTACTGGGATATCCCATGGCACACCCTTGATTTTACGGCCAGCGTGCCACACTTTGCGCATCTTGCCGTCTTCACCGAATACGGTCTCTACGTAGCCGTATAGTGGAACTTCTTGTACAGATTCTGGACGGCAAATCTCGAATGGGTTGCCGTATTCACGCCAGCTGTCTGGACGCTCGATCTGACGACCGTTTTGGATTTCTTGACGGAACAGGCCGTGCTCGTAGTGGATGCCGTAGCCAACCGCTGGGTAGTTCAGGGTAGCTAGAGAATCGATGAAACAAGCAGCCAGACGGCCCAGACCACCGTTACCCAGAGCCATATCAGGCTCTTCATCACATACGTCGTTGATGTCCTTGCCCAGATCGCTCAGTGCATCACGCGCAGCTTCGAAAACGCCTACGTTGTGCAGGTTGTTAACGGTCAAGCGACCCATCAAGAACTCTAGAGAAAGATAGTGAACCGCACGCGAGTCATTGTCAGCGTTGGCTTTTGAAGTTTGAGTCAGGCGCTCGAAGATAAGTTCGTTAACAGCTGAGCAGGTCGCTTTCCACCATGCTTGGTCGTTAGCGCGACTTTCATCAGTGCCGTAGGTGCTGCGCAGATGGCGAACGATAGAGTCTTTAAACTCTTTCTTGCTTAAGCCAAGAGAGTTGGCTTGTGCCTTTTTAGCGGCCATAGTCTTTTCCTTTATGTCTAACCTTTGACGACGTTTTGTTGCCTACACGGTGTTAACCGATTTTGGGACTAGCCCGCCGTGCAAGCAAAAATTTGTTGAGACAGCAGCTTTATGAATTGATAAAGCAGGCTTAAAAATAAGCGACTTACAGTCCTTGCCTCTTAACGCTGACACAGTGTAAATAAATCCGGTGAAAAGCCCAGATCTTGAAAATGATTTCATTTGAAATAATTTTTCACAGGTTGATCAACGTCAAATGTTTTAGGGGGTAATTGTCGGTTTTTGAACCACTTTGCGCTAGAAAACACGTGGTATTTATACCACTTGTATCCGACCATAAGCGATTAACACGACAGAACAATTACAAAGCGAACACTTTGAAAACGCTTCCCTGTTTAATATCTAAAATAGTTGCTCGATAACAATTAGTTGCTCGGTAGCAATCTCCGTCCATTGAGATTTTTATAGCGCAATAAAAAAGGAGCCATAAGGCTCCTTAATATCTAGCTTAGATTAGCGTTAGGCTTTGGCAAGGGCATCGGCAACGATTTTCTGCGCTTCTTGCTCAATCAGTTGGATGTGCTGTTCGCCTTTAAAGCTTTCCATGTAAATTTTATAGATCGCTTCGGTACCCGATGGGCGAGCAGCGAACCAACCGTTCTCGGTCACCACCTTCAAGCCACCAATCGCAGCATCGTTCCCCGGTGCTTTGGTCAGTTTGGCAATGATCGGCTCGCCAGCCAGGGTTTCCGCTTCAACCATAGATGGATCCAGCTTGCTCAGTACCGCTTTTTGCTCGATGGTTGCAGGCGCATCGATGCGACGATATACCGGCTCGCCGAACTCAGCCACAAAGGCTTGGTAGTGCTCACCCGGATCTTTACCGGTTACCGCGATGATCTCGGCAGCGAGTAAGGCCAGTATGATACCGTCTTTGTCGGTGCTCCATACCTTGCCATCACGGCGCAGGAACGAGGCCCCGGCGCTCTCTTCACCGCCAAAGGCGATGCCGCCATCGAACAAGCCGTCTACAAACCATTTGAAGCCCACTGGTACTTCTTTCAGCTCGCGACCCAATTTGCCCGCTACGCGGTCGATCATTGAGCTCGATACCAGGGTCTTACCAATAGCGGCATTGGCTGACCAACCTTCGCGGTTGCTATATAGATAGTTGATAGCGACTGCCAGGTAGTGGTTGGGGTTGAGCAAGCCACTGCTCTTGGTGACGATGCCGTGGCGATCGTAGTCAGGGTCGTTGCCCACAGCCACGTCGAACTTGTCTTTTAGTGCAATCAGACCCGCCATGGCGTAAGGCGACGAGCAATCCATACGGATCTTGCCGTCTTTATCAACCGTCATAAACGAGAAGGTCGGGTCGATGCGATCGTTCACCACTTCGATATCCAGGCCGTAACGCTCAGCAATCGCAGGCCAGAAGGCCACGCCACTACCACCGAGGGTATCTACGCCGATTTTCACCTTAGCCTTGGCGATCGCCTGCATGTCGAGTACGTTTTCCAGATCGTCAACGTATGGCGTGATGTAGTCGTAGGACTCGATGCCATCGCTGGCCAATGCCTGCTCGTAAGGCACGCGCTTAATCGCGCCGGTGTCTTCCGCCAGAATTTGGTTAGCGCGGTCTTGCACCCAGGTGGTGATATCCGAGTCAGCCGGGCCACCGTTTGGTGGGTTGTACTTAAAGCCGCCATCTTCTGGTGGGTTGTGTGAAGGAGTGATCACTACGCCGTCGGCTTGATCGCTGTTAGCCTCGTTGTAGGTCAAAATAGCGTGCGAGATAACCGGCGTTGGGGTGTAACCAAAGCCTTCTTGGTAACGCACTTTTACGCCATTTGCAGCGAACACTTCCAGCGCTGAGCAAAATGCTGGCTCAGACAGTGCATGGGTGTCTTTACCGATAAACAGTGGACCATCGATGCCTTGCGACTGACGGTACTCAACGATGGCCTGGCTTACCGCCAGAATATGGTCTTCGTTGAAGGCCTTGTTGGCTGAGGTGCCGCGGTGACCTGAGGTACCGAATGCTACTTGCTGCTCGCGTACGCTAACATCGGGTTTTAACAGGTAGTAATCAGCAACCAGACGAGGGATATCGGCAAGTTGTGAAGGCAAAGCTGGCTTTCCAGCCTGTGGGTGTAGTGCCATGTTGGCTTCTCCGCTTCCTTGAAGTTAGAAATTAAATAAGATCGACCAGATCCTGGTAGCTTGCTTGGGCAAGGCCCATTTGCTCGGCTACCTGAGACAGAATTTTTCGTTTTCTATCGGTGTTGGTATTGGTAATCACAAAGTAAGGGGTCTCAGGAATTGCCTGAGGCTTGGTGGTTTTACCGGTTTCCAACAACGTTTCTTTAGAAGTCGCAAAGTAGATGCGTTTGCTGCCTTTAATTTCGGTGGCCGCGCCAAACTTGTCGGCGTCATAGGCATACAGGCGAGACATTAGCGCCAAAAAGCGCTTGGTGGAGCTGCGCAGCTCGGCAATCTCTTGCAGCGCATCGAAGGCTTGCGCAGGCGTTGCACTAGCAACAGGCTGTTGGGCAGGCTCAATCGCTTCTGCCTCAACCTGTTCTGCTTGCTCTACTTGCTCTGCTTTTTGCTCGGCCGTTTCAGGCTCAGCAGCGGCCTTTTCTGCAACACTGTCTTGGGCTTGCTGTGTGGCGTTAGCGTCTTGCGGCGCATCCACATCTAGCAGGCGACGCAGAATATCTGAAGCGCTTTCACCAATGTATCGGGTTTGCCCTGCGATATAGAAATAAAGGTCATCATCGACTTCTATAGTTTTCATTGTTTCTTCTGTTTCGTAACATCGTCTTGCGGCTATTATACATATGGCCGAGAAGAACTCACCTGAGATAGATTGCAAATTAAGCGCTTGATTTCACAAGCGCAGGGAGAAAACGTTGTCACTTCATTATCAGATCCTTGGTGAAGGGGAACCGGTGGTTCTGCACCACGGACTCTTTGGTAGCTTGTCAAATCTGGCACTACTGGCAAAACACCTCGTTCAACTGGGATATCAAGTCATCAGCGTCGATGCACTTAATCATGGCCACTCCCCCACCAGCGACGACATGTGCTTTGCAACCCAAGCGAAGCATTTGGCCGCCCTACTCGACCAACTCGGTATCGAGCGCTGCTGCATTGTGGGCCACTCGATGGGCGGTAAGGTGGCGATGGCGCTTGCGCTGATTGCTCCCGAGCGAGTGAAGGCACTGGTTGTCGCCGATATCGCGCCGGTGGCGTACCAGCATAGTCATCAGGCCGTGTTTGATGGCTTGCATGCGGTGCCCTTGGCTGATATCTCCAGCCGTCGTGACGCCGAGCAATATATGGCGCAACATGTTCAAGAGCCGGGCGTCAGGCAGTTTCTACTTAAGTCACTCTCCAAAGAACCAGAGGGCTGGCGCTGGCTGTTTCGCCTAGACGAATTGCGTCGTTGTTATCCGCAGATTATCGGCTGGCAGGTCGAGGGCAGATACGAGGGGCCTTGCCTGTTTATTAAGGGCGCTCGCTCTGACTATATAGAGGCAAAATACCAGCCGCAGGTCGCGCAGATCTTCCCCCATGCTAGCTTGAAGATCATCGAACAGACCGGCCATTGGCTACACGCTGAAAAACCTGACATTTTCAATCGTTTAACCGAGCGTTTTTTGCACAGCCTAAATTAACATGGTTCAGGCGCTGTGCTATAGTGCGCCGCATATTTATGAACAGGGATGGTCATGCTCGCGCAATATATCGATACCTTCGAGGCTTGGGGTCTAAACCTTGGTCTGGTCGTTCTATTCTTTTTTATCGGCATGGCTATCCAAGATGTACTTAAGAAAGGCAATGTGCCTTTATTTGGCCGTGCGGTGGTATGGCTGGTGCTTTTCTTAGGTTGTGCAGGTTTCATTGCTAAAGGGTTGATACAGGTATTCTGGCAAGGTGCCGGTGTTGGCTAGCAGCAAGTTTTTTATTGTATATGGCAAAACAGAGCAGCGATCGAACTACAATCGATCTATTTTCTAATGAAAAGCGTGTCGGTCGTCCCCGTACTAATCCGCTAAGTCGTAAAGATCAGCTTCGCGCGAACAAGCGTAAGCAGATCCAGCGTGATCGGGAAAACGGCTTTAAGCGCATCGAACTAAAAGTGGATAGCGAACTGTTTGAGCAGCTCAACCAACTGGCAACCGACTCAGGTCTTAGTCGCAGCGAGTTGATTGCTGATATTCTTACTCAACAAGTTTCGCTTCTCAACGAAACACCTTAACACTGAATACAGGTATAACTATGGCGAGTGTTGGCATTTTCTTTGGCAGTGACACCGGTAACACCGAAGCTGTCGCGCAAATGATTCAAAAAGAACTTAGTAAAAAACTGGTAGAGATTAAAGATATTGCCAAGTCGACCAAAGAGGAAATCGACGAGTTTTCGTTGATCCTATTTGGTATCCCTACCTGGTACTACGGCGAAGCCCAGTGCGATTGGGATGACTTCTTCCCAGAGCTAGAGCAAATCGACTTCTCTGAAAAGCTGGTTGCAATCTTCGGCTGTGGTGACCAAGAGGACTACGCTGAGTACTTCTTGGATGCCATGGGCACCTTGAATGATATCGTGGTAGCAAAAGGCGCCACCGTTATCGGTCACTGGTCTACCGAAGGCTACGATTTTGAAGAGTCCAAAGCGATGGCTGATGACAACCACTTTGTGGGTCTTGGCATCGACGAAGACCGCCAGCCAGAGCTGACCGAAGCGCGGGTGAAAGCGTGGTGCGCCCAAGTCTACGAAGAGATGTGCCTGGCCGAGCTGGGAGGCTAAACCCACGCTGGCCGAAAAATTACTAAATAATCTCTCAATAAAGCCGGTCAATCCGGCTTTATTTTTGCTTTAATTTAACCATGAGCAAATTAACCTACAGCGCACGTTGTGCCACCGCCCTACTCTTGTTGTCCTCTGCAGCCAGCGCAGATGTTTGGTATTTTCAGGATGAACAAGGGGTTATGCACTTCTCCCAGACCCGCAAAAGCGATAAGTGGCAGCTGTTGATGCGCACGCCTTCGGGCGCGACCTACCAAGCGCCGCGTTTGGCCCCTGCGCCGTCACGCCAAAAACTTGGCTACGATCAGTACATCCAAAAGAGCGCGGTACGTTATGCCTTGGATCCAGCACTGATCCATGCGGTCATCGCGGTAGAGTCAAACTATCAAGTGGATGCAGTATCGCGCGCTGGCGCGATGGGTTTGATGCAACTTATGCCAGCAACCGCCAAACGATTCTCAGTGAGCGACCCCTTTGAGGCTGAACAGAATATCGATGCAGGCTCGAAGTACTTGCGTTGGCTATTAGATGAGTTTGATTCACTGTCGTTGGCCTTGGCCGGCTACAACGCAGGCGAGAATGCGGTTAAGCGCTACGGCAATCAGATCCCACCATTTAATGAAACCCAGAACTACGTTGAAAAGGTGATGCGTCGCTATCGCGAAAACCTGACGGCCTTACAATAGCGCCCTCCCTGTTATGCCGCCTCTTCTTGGGCGGGCCTAAAGCGGCGCTTCAAGCGGATATACAAGGTACGTTCGATACACGCGACAACCTCACCCTGTTCATCGACCACTTCGCAGACCATCTTAGGGTTAAACTTCTCCCCTGCCTCGGTAGCCATGCGCACTTCGCGTACAAAGCGCTCCTCGATATGAAAACGTGCGTAGAGTTTACCCATGCCCGGCTTGATAAAGTCGATATGGGCCGACTTGTCCCAGATGTGGTAACGCGAGCCCAAAATGGCCATTAACATCAGCGGGTAAATAGGATCGGTCATCGCAAACATCGCGCCACCGAACTGGCTACGGTTTGCATTTTTGTTCCACCAGCTAAAACGTAGCGCCACTTCGCAATGTGTGAAGTCTTTAGATAAGCGTTTGATTTTGATACCCGATCCCCAGAATGGTGGCCAGAGATTGAGCGCTAATTTGGCAACGCCGGGGTTTGAGAGGAGCTTTTGAACCATGTTAACCCTTCCATGTGGTACGACCAGTAAAGCAAAAGCCTAAACAAAAACCGTTCGCAACACAAGAATTTGCCAATGGCGTTTATGTTTCGGTTGGAAGCACATATACTACGTGCAAACTTATAAGCATTTGCTAAACAAGCAAGGGATCAATACAACCGTTATGCCAGATAACAATGCAGCGCTAAAAAAGGCAGGCCTTAAGGTCACTCTTCCAAGAATGAAGATCCTGGACTTACTTCAGTCTCCAGGCAACCAGCATGTAAGTGCTGAAGACCTCTATAAACGCCTGCTCGACCAAGGAGAGGAAATCGGCCTAGCGACTGTATACCGGGTGCTTAACCAGTTCGACGATGCGGGCATCGTCACCCGTCATCACTTTGAAGGCGGTAAGTCGGTGTTTGAACTGAGCAGTCAAAAACACCACGACCACTTGGTATGTCTAGATTGTGGAAAGGTTATTGAATTCAGTGACGATACCATTGAAAGCCGCCAGCGTGAGGTGGCGCAGAGCAACGGCATCGAGCTTACCAACCACAGCCTCTACCTCTACGGTAACTGCAGCAAAGCAGACTGCGAAAATAAGAAGTAAGCGCTCAAGCAATCACTTGCAAGTAAAGCCGGCCAACGCCGGCTTTATTGTTGATAGCCCCAGCGTTTAGATAGCTTGTGCTCGATGTTTAGGTGATCCATTACGCGCGCCACAACATGGTCGACCAGATCATCTATCGATTCCGGCTGGTGATAATAACCCGGACACGCTGGCATGATATCCACCCCTAAGCGTGCCAGTTTAAGCATGTTCTCTAAGTGAATCGCCGAGAAAGGCATTTCTCGCGGCACCAGTACCAGCTGCCCCTTCTCTTTAATCACAACGTCAGCCGCGCGTTCGATAAGGTTATCTGACATGCCGTGGGCGACAGCCGCCAAGGTCCCCATACTACAAGGACAAATCACCATCTGCTTCGGTGAAGACGAGCCGCTAGCCACTTTGGAGAACCAATCGGTTTTGCCGGGGATCTCCAGCTGTTGCTCATCAACATTAAAACGCGCGCACAGGTAACTGCGCAACTTATCGTTGTTGTTTGGCCAAGGCTCGGCCAACTCCGTCGCCACTACCACCTTGGCAGCGCTTGATAGCAAAAGGTGCACTTTATGGCCGGTTATGAGTAAGGACTCAAGTAAGCGCTGTGCATAAGGTGCGCCTGACGCCCCAGTTATTGCTAATGTGATCTCTTGCATCAACGTAAGTTCTCGTTCTTATGTTAAAATATAGTTTAACTAACAACTTGTTAGCCGGATGCAAAGTGTAATTGATTGCATTGCTTATGTCGCTTGTCGGCGTCCGGCAAACAGCTAACGGTCCTTAACGGATAGCTAATGACACGGAAGTCACTAAAACTCAATGAATTGCAAATCGGGCATTATATCTGCCTGCCCATGGGGTGGACCTCCCACCCTTTTATGCGCAATAACTTCAAGATTAAGAACGCAGAACAGCTTACGGTGTTAAAAGGCCTTGAGCTCAGCGACATTGAAGTGATCCCAGAAAAATCCGATGTCTCAGTGCCTGACAGCCAAGCTCAGCAAGATAGTCTCGACACGCCGAAAGAAGCGGTCAAAGAACTCGATGAGGATGCTCGTTGGCAAAAAGAGGTGCGATCCAATCAACGCCGCGCCGCCAAAGCGCATCAGGTAAGCTCCGACGCCTTCCGCCAGGCACTCACTGCATTTAAGAGCCAACCTGAACAAGCCTACTTTTTGCTGTTCGAGAACGTCAACAAAACCTTGGCGCCGCTATACCAAAACAAGCAACAAGTGCCCGTGTACTTGTGCATCGATCGTCAAGCAGACGAAGATCTGTTTATGCACAGCGTGAATGTTGCGGTGCTTAGTTGCTTGACCGCCAAGCACCTGAATATCGATGAGAAGCAGTGTCAAACCCTGGCACTGGCAGCGCTTTGCCATGATATCGGCGAGCTAAAGGTTCCCAAGCAGATCCGCAAATCGCCCCAGCCCTTAAGCGGCTCTGAATTAAGTTTTTTCCAAAGCCATCCCAAGTTCAGCGTCGAGGCCGTCAAGCAAGCGGGGTCATTTCCCAAGGAGATCCTGCCGATTATACTTAATCATCATGAATGCTTAGACGGCAGTGGCTATCCGGCCCATAGCAAATTGGTTGCCACCGATGTGCTCACGCAGATCTTGGCGGTGGTTGAACAGTTTGAGCACCTTTGCCACCCCCTTCCCAACCAAAAGCCTGTCACCCCACAAGAGGCCTTCGCCTACATCTACAAGCATGCCGATGTGAAATACGCCAAGTTTGTAATTGAGGCCTTGCTGAAGGTGATGGGTATCTATCCACCCGGCAGTTTTGTGCAGCTAAGTAATGGCGAGTACGCCTTGGTGCAATCGAGCAACCCGAAAGACAAACTGCGCCCGGTCGTCATCATGCTACAAGCCGATGCCAACTTTGGCGACGGCGCGTTATTGGCGCTGGCCGACGGTGAAGTGAAAGTGGATAAGTCGGTTAAAGTCGACCAAATATCCAAAAACCTGCTCAAGAACTATCAACCCAAAGAGATCCGCTTCTGCTACTTCTTTGATCCCGGGCCAACTGAAAAAGGCGCCTAAGGCGCCTTTTGCTTCTTTGGGTAAACCTAGTGCTACTGCGTCTTAGGCTTGTTTACCTTCTCGCGCAGGCTCTGCAAGATAACGTAGAAGGCAGGAACCAGGCAGGTACCCACCACAGTGGCTGCCAGCATACCACCGGTTACCGCATAACCAAGCGATAGTCGACTCGCCGCCCCCGCACCGGACGCTGTGACCATCGGGATCATACCCAAGATAAACGACAGCGCCGTCATCAGTACTGCTCGGAAACGCAGGCGTGCTGCTGTGGTAGCGGCTTCAACGATTGAATGCCCCTCTTCACGCAACTGTTTGGCAAACTCCACCACCAGAATCGCGTTCTTACAGGCGAGGCCAATCAACAGCACCAAACCGATCTGGGTGTAAAGGTTGATCTCACTGCCCATTAACCAGATGTAGATAAAGGCACCCAGAATAGCGATTGGCACCGACAGCATCACCGACAACGGAATGGTCCAACTCTCGTACTGCGCCACCAAGAACAGATAGGTAAAGATCAGCGCCAGCGAGAAGATAAACGGCGCCAAGTTACCGGCCTGCAACTCTTGGTAGGTTTGACCACTCCAGTCGTAGGTATAACCGCTCGGGAAGCTGGTCTCGGCGATATTACGCACCGCAGCAATGGCATCACCAGTACTGTAACCCGGTGCTGGGAAGGCATTCATCTTCACCGCACCATAGAGGTTGAACTGGGTGGTGTACTCAGGACCGAGTACCGGTTCAACTTCTACCAAGGTGTTAAGTGGCACCATCTCGCCTGCATTGTTGCGCACATAGAAGCGGGCAATGTCTGTTTCACTATTACGGAACTCCGTTTCAGCCTGCATGTTCACTCGGAACACCTTGCCGAAGCGGTTAAAGTCGTTCACGTACAGCGAGCCCAGCATGGTTTGCAGCGTGGTGAAGATGCTATCCAACTGAATGCCCTGCACCTTGGCTTTTTCGCGATCAACGTCCACAAAGATCTGTGGCACGTCGGCACGGAAGGTACTGAATGCCGCGCCCAGCTCGGTGGCCTCGGAGGCTTGCAAAGCCATGGTACGCATCACTTGCGCCAAGCTCTCTGGACCCCGCCCTAAGGTATCTTGGATGAAGAACTCAACCCCGGCAACAGTACCCACACCCGGCAATGCCGGCAGTGAGAAGCTCATACCTTGCGCTTCTTGGTAGCTCGCTAAGATCTGATTGGCCTTCATCACCAAGCCCGCTTCACTAAGCTCTGGCGTTTGGCGCTCTTCCCAATCGGACAAGTTCAGCACCATCAGACCGGAGTTAGACGACACAGAGCCGGCAATCACCGAGTAACCCGCAGCGGAGATAACGCTGGTTACCCCTTCCATCTCACCAAGCTCTTCAACCATCTTACCGATCACATCTTTAGTACGGTTCAAAGACGCGCCATCAGGCAGCTGCACATCGATGAAGAAGGCCTTTTTGTCTTCGGTGGGTACAAAGCCGCTCGGCAACTGGGTTGCCATAAAGCCGGTACCCAGCAGCAAGCTCACGTAAAGCACACCAATAAAGCTGAGCTTACGTAAAATACCACTCACCAAGCTGTTATAGCGGCCGGTCAACTTCTCGAAGTTGCGGTTAAACAGCGCATGGAAGCCTTTAGTGTGTGGCTCGCTATTACGTAGCAGAGAGGCACACAGCGCAGGGCTCAAGGTCAGTGCATTTACAGAAGAGATCAGTACCGAAATACAGATGGTGATCGAGAACTGAGCATACATCTGACCGGTGATCCCGGGCATGACTGCCGTAGGAATAAACACCGCCAGCAACACCAAGGTGGTGGCGACAACCGGGCCACTTACCTCCAGCATGGATTTCTCAGTGGCCTCAATCGGTCCGAGGCCTTCTTGTTGCATCAAACGGGTGGTGTTCTCTACCACCACAATCGCATCATCCACCACGATACCAATCGCCAGAATCAGCGCGAACAAGGTCACGGTGTTGATGGTCATACCGGTTGCCAATAAGAAGGCAAAGGTGCCCACCAGCGATACCGGGATGGCAATCGCCGGAATCATGGTTTGACGCACATCCTGCAAGAACAGGTACACCACGAAGATAACCAGCGCACAGGCGATGATCAGCGTGATAACCATCTCTTCGATGGAGGCTTGTACAAAGGAGGTGGTGTCGTAGAGGATTTGATAGTCCAAATCTTCTGGGAAGTTCTGCTTGAGGCGATCCATCTCATCGCGGACACCTTGGGCCACTTCCAGCGCGTTTGCGCCACTGCTTTGGTTGATAAACAGCAAAGAAGCAGGCTTGTTATCCACCGAGGCTTCAGCGTCGTAGCTGGCAGCCCCCATTTCCACCCGGGCGATGTCGCGCAGGTACACCGCACTACCATCTAGGTTTGAGCGCACGATGATGCTTTCAAACTCTTCCGGGGTCGACAGGCGTCCTTTACTTTGCAGGGTGTACTGGAACTGCTGATCGTGCGGGGTTGGCGCTGCACCGATACGACCGGCGGCAACCTGTACGTTTTGCTCTTGAACTGCAGCGATGGCATCTTCCACGGTAACACCGAGGCTGGCCATACGGTCAGGGTTTAGCCAGAGGCGCATCGAGTAGTCCATACCACCGATAATGCTTACCTCAGAAACCCCGTTCACCCGCGCCAGATTGTCCTTGATGTTGATACCAACATAGTTGTTCAAGAACAGGTTATCGAAGCTGCCGTTGGGGGACGTAACCGTGAGCATCATCAGGATATTCGGGTCACGCTTTGCAACCACGATACCGCTACGCTGCACCTCCGCAGGCATCCGCGGCATGGCCCTTTGCACCCGGTTTTGCACGTTAACCTGCGCCATATCCACATCAGTACCCACTGAGAAGGTAACCGTCAGCGAGTAACTACCGTCGTTACCACTTTTCGATTCCATGTAGATCATATCTTCAACGCCGTTGACTTCGGCGTCGATGATCTTGGCGATGGTCTCCTCTACCACCTTGGCGCTGGCGCCGGGATATGAGGTGCTGACAGATACAGTCGGTGGCGAGATCTCAGGGAACTCGGCCACCGGCAGCACTGGGATAGACAAAAAACCGGCCAAGGTCAGAACAATGGAGATTACGAACGCAAACTTTGGGCGGTGAATAAAGAAGCGACTAAACATGGGAGCTCCTTACGACGCGCTTTCTTCAAAAGGACGCGCGGTCTCTTCGGTGTAATCCACCTCGACCCCAATTCGCACCCGCTGCAATCCGTCGACGATGACCATGTCACCCTCATCGAGCCCTTTCTCTACTTGCCAATCAATTCCATAACGCTCGCCCAGCTCAACGTTCTTGCGCTTGACAACGCCATCTTGGACGACCATCACGTAGCGGCCTTGCTGGTCCTCTTGAACTGAACGCTGCGGGATAACTAGTACCGACTCTTGCTCAGCCGCTTCAATAATGACCGTGAGGTAGAGTCCCGGAACAATAAGCTCTTCTTCATTAGGGAAGCGTGCCCGCACACTGAGGGTGCCGGTGGCCGCATCTACCCGGTTACTGGCGTAATCCAGTACCCCGGTTTCATCAAACATTGTGCCGTCTGGGAAGCGAACACGAACGGTAAGCTCTTCAAACACTTGCTCTGCGGTTTGGCCTTTCAGGCGCTGTGCGCTTACCACTGCCTTCTCTGGTACTTGGAAGGATACCCACGCGGGTTTGAGCTGCACCAAGCTAGCAAGCTCGGTTTGATCGGCTGAGATAAGGTCACCGGTAAACACTTCTGCGCGCGAGATGCGGCCACTAAAGGGCGCGTGGATCTCGGTATAGCTGAGCTCCAGCTCGGCTTTGTTAAGCTCGGCGCGAGCGCTGGTTAACGCAGCTTCGGTTTGCAGCTTGTTCGACAGTAGCGTGTCGTAGTCGGAGCGGCTGATAAAGTTATCTTTGATAAGCTCATCGCCACGATTAAAGTTCAGAACCGCCGTATCGAAAGCAGCACGCGCTTGCGAAACGATGGCTTGTGCAGATTTAACCGCCGCTTCGTATTGCTCTGGGTCAATCTCAAACAGCAAGTCCCCTTCGTTGACCACCGAACCTTCTTCAAAGGCTTTGGTGATCAAGTTACCGCGAACTTTCGACTTAATAACGATGTCCTGAGTGGCCTCACTGCGGCCAACAAACTCACGCGTGGGAACTACTTCTCGTAGTTCAACCTGGCGCACCGTCACGGCGGGTTTTACTGGAGGTGGTGGGGGTGGAGCCTGATCACAGGCAGCAATAGTTAGTAGCGTAGCTACCAAGAAACTAGCGCGATATACCGACGACATAGCACGTCCTTGATTTTGATGATAAATAATTGAGCAGGCACTCATATCATAACTCAGTAGATGATGGGCGCAACGCTAATGTTGCACAACTTAACATTAGCTCAGACTCGATAGCTTGTCACCAGAAATGAACGCAGCTTTAACTAACCTTTTCTTTATTTTTTAGTGCGTTACGTAATCAGGAAGGATTGTTTATCTTTATGCAGGTGTGGCCATGCAGCAGTACAGACTTTTCATCTGCCGACTTGCCTCTTACCATTCGTAATTCACCTTCCAGCAGCAATTGGCTCCCTTCGCCGCCGTGCTGATCAAGGTACTTAGCCGGGAAGCCCCATAGCTGGCAATCTATTGGCGCATTGCTGCCGACATCGAGGCTGAGTTTAATAAATTCGCGATCGTTGGTGCTCTTGGCCAAGGCCGAACGCTTAACCACCTGACCAATTAATTCGCTACGATTCCAATACAATTTGGTGGCCGTGCCTATCAAATCGGCGTTGGTTGCTGTGATGCTGCTGACCAGCTGATTTTGCTTGTTGAGCTGTTGATGGTAGTAGCCTTCTAGATGAATACCCTGCCCGGCCACTGCCCCTTGGCTTAAACGCTCAGCCAATTCGCCCTTGGCCTGTATCGAAAAGTAGTGTTTGCTTTCGCCATCGGCTGCGCGGCTTTTTACCTCAATATCGAAATGGGTGATCGCTTGGCCGTCGGCAAAATACCGGACAACCAACTGTTTTGAAACGATATTTCCTAGTAAAACGATACGACTGCGCAGTGACTGCAAGGGACTAACTCCGTTGGTGCTTGAGAGCTTTCCTTTATACCACTAAACTTGCCCGCCAAACCATTGATAAAACAACACGCTATGAGCAAGACCATCCGTCTGGATAAGTTTTTGGCACAATCTGTTGGCCTTACCCGCAGTCAGGCCAAACAAGTGATTAAATCCGGCTCGGTGCTGGTTGATGGCATTGCCACCAAGCAAGCTCAGCACCCTATCTCACCCGATACGCACGTTAGCCTGAACGGTAAATCCCTCAGCGCTAAACAGCCGCGTTACATCATGATGAATAAACCCGCGGGCGTGGTCAGTACTGAAGGCGATGCCCACCACCCCAGCGCAACAAGCTTAATCGAGGATGCAATGCCCGGTGAGTTGCACTGTGCCGGGCGGCTTGACGTCGACACTACAGGCTTGCTGCTGATCACCGACGATGGCCAATGGTCGCACCGGGTGACCAGCCCGCGCCACAATAAGTCGAAACGCTATCGGGTTGCTCTGGCTGATCCCATTGATCAAGCCGCGCTCGACACCTTGGCCCAAGGCGTGCTGCTACGCAACGAGGACAAGCCGACCCTGCCGGCAACCTTAGAGCAACTTGCCCCAACTGAGGTGCTGATCACCATCAGTGAAGGCCGCTACCATCAGGTGAAACGCATGTTTGCCTTTATTGGTAACAAGGTAGAAGCCCTGCACCGCGAAGCCATCGGCGACTTGGAGCTACCCACGGAGCTAGAACCGGGCGATTACTGTGAGCTAACTGCCGAGCAGATCGCGCTGTTTTAGAAAGATTTTGCCCGAAAATAGTTGCCGCCTTACTAAATATCCCAATACAGTTCAGTAATTGGCTTCACTATAATTCAGGTCGTATTAATAGAATGAAGCCGCCTCGGCACACAACGCTGAGGCGAATGGATACCCCCTTCTAACAAGTAACCGCCAGGCAAGTGCGGCAGCCCAACGGTAACGGGCGATTAAATAGAAGGGGTATAACAATAACTAGCGGGATCACTATGAAACAACACACCCTTTTCCACCCTCAGTCCGAGGTCACGCGCGTCCCCGGCGAATTTGGCGAGCAGTTTCTGCTTACCCTGTTAACCGCGCCTGAGCATCGCAACGAACAAGCCATCAAGCAATTGTTCGTGCGCGCTGAGCCGGACCATGAAGAGACCCTCTTCGCCATGAAGCGCCAAGGCCAGCGCTATGGCTGGGATGTTTGGCAGGCGACGATTCCGGTAGCGCCGCATAGCCACCAAACCCTGTATTGTTTCAAGGCGCTGTTTGAATCCGGCCAAATCTATCTCCATGCCGCAGGCCAAAGCCCACGCTTACCGCAAAAGCACCAACAGTTTCGCATCAGCCAGTTCCAACCACCGGAGTGGGTTAAACAGCAGGTGTTCTATCAGATCTTCCCGGAGCGCTTCCATAATGGCGATCCGAGCAACGACTACATTGCGCAGCACTACCCGTTCGAAAGTAACAAGCCGGTGGTTATCAAGCAGTGGGGAGAGCCAGTAGCCGCCAGCCACGACGGCACCGGTGCCAGTGAGTTCTATGGCGGCGACCTTCCCGGCATTACCCAAAAACTCGATTATTTGCAGGAGCTGGGCATCACCGGGATCTACCTAAACCCGATTTTTCACTCTCCGAGCAACCACAAATACGATACCTTCGATTATCTGCAGGTTGACCCCTGTTTTGGTGGCAACCAAGCGCTGGTAGAGCTCAGTGAGGCGATGAAGCAGCGCGAGATGCGTTTGATGCTTGACGCCGTAGTCAACCACACCTCCAGCCAACATCCGTGGATCGATGTTCCTAAGAAACTTGATGGCGGTGCGTTTGACAATGAAGTCTCTGCCTATCGTGACTTCTATAACTTCTTTGACGATGGTAACTACTGGTCGTGGAAGGGCTGTGACACTCTGCCGAAGCTAAACTTCGCCAACGACGAGGTGCGCGATTATATCTACACCAGCGAAAACTCAGTGCTAAAACACTGGCTGCGTCCGCCCTATTCCATCGATGCCTGGCGCTTTGACGTTGTACATATGCTTGGCGAGACCACCAGCGCGGAGAACAACGGCTATTATGTCGCCCAGTTCCGCGACGCCATCAAGCAAACCAATCCAGACGCCTATATGATTGGCGAGCACTTCGCTGAGGCCACCCAGTGGCTGCAAGGCGAGCAAGAAGATGGCGCCATGAACTACTATGGCTTCGCCCATCCGGTGATTGCTTTCTTGCTTGGAAAAGACGTTCCCGCTGCACACCCGGTAGAATTGTCAGCCGATGAGTTCGTTGAGTGGCTGGACCAGGCCGCCGCCAGCATTCCCTTTGCCAACCAACTCGCCCAATACAACCTGCTGGACAGTCATGACACCGCACGCTTCCTCTACCTGGCAGATGGCGATAAACAAGCGCTTAAACTGGCCACCACCTTGCTGCTCACCTACAAGGGCGTGCCGTCGATCTACTACGGCGATGAAGTGGGCCTAAGCGGTGGCTACGACCCGGATTGTCGTCGCTGCTTTCCGTGGGATGAGAGTGAGTGGGACCACGACTTACTTAGCTACAACAAGCAGCTAATCTCCCTGCGCAAGCAACGGATCGAACTGCAGCAAGGCGACCTGTTCACCTTGTACACCGACCAAGATTGCTGGGCCTTTATGCGCTACCTCAACGGCCAGCATAGCGTCGTTGTGGTAAACCGCGGTGCCGCGCGCGACCTACAGCTGCCGCTTGCGATGGTTTCTGGCGAACAGCGCTACCACGAGCTGTTTAGTGGACAGGCCGTGCAAGCTGAAAACAGCGTACTAAGCCTAGGTGTAGCCGAAAAAGCCAGCCTGGTGCTAAGCAGCGTCAGCTAGCCTCTTCATCGCTACTCTGATCATCACTAGTCAGAGAAGGCTCAACCTTAGCAACGTCGCTCAATTGAGCGACGTTTTTGTTGGTGGGTACGTGCATCTCTTTAAGCAACTCGGCTTGGCGCATCAAGTTGCCTCGCCCGGTAGAAAGCTTGCCCAGCGCAGCCTGATAGCTCTCCTGAGCCCGCTCCAACTGCTGCCCGTGAGATTGCAGATCTTGGGTGAAGGCCGCAAACTTGTCGTAGAGCTTGCCGGCCCGGGCGGCGATCAGTTTGGCATTTTGCTGCTGGTACTCCATCTTCCATAGGTTGTTGATGGTGCGCAGGGCCACCATTAAGGAGCTGGGGCTGACCAGCAAGATGTTCGAATCCAAGGCCAGGCTCACCAAGTCACCTTGATGCTGTACGGCGGCGATATAGGCGCTTTCTATCGGCACAAACATCAGCACGTAATCCAAGCTCTGAATGCTATGCAGCGTTTGATAGTCTTTGCGGGCTAAACCTTTGATGTGATTGCGCAGCGATAAGCAGTGCTCATCAAGCGCACTGGCAGCGCTAAGCGGATCCTCACTGTTATAGAAACGCTCGTAGGCGGTCAGGCTCACCTTGGAGTCTACTACCACCGATTTATCATCGGGAAGCTTCACCACCACATCAGGCTTGATCACCTTCCCTTGCTGATTATCGCCCACCACCTGGGTTTGATACTCAAGTCCCGGGCGCAGCCCAGCGTCTTGTAAGATGCGCTCCAACACCACCTCGCCCCAGTTGCCCTGCTGCTTGCTGTCGCCTTTAAGGGCACGAGTTAAGTTGTGTGCATCGTCACTCAGCTGCTGATTGAGTTTTTGCAGCTGCAGCAGCTGGTCACGCAGGGAGTGGCGCTGTTGCGCCTCGTTCTGATGATTCTGCTGGATCTGCAGGCGAAAGCTCTGCAACTGTTCCTTGAGCGGATCCAACAGGTGCTTCAGCCCTTGTTCGCTTTGCTGCTGCAAATGTTGCTGCTTGCTCTCTAAGACTTTATTGGCCAAGGCTTCGAACTGTTGCTGGAGGCGCTGTTCGCCCTGCTCTAGCTGCACAATGCGTTGCTGAGCGGTCTTCTCTTGCTCGCCGCTGACCGCTAACTGTTTTTCTAACGCGATGATCTGTTGCTGCTGGGCTTGAGATAGTTGCTGGGTGTCAGAGAGCTGCTGGCGATACACCTGAAGCTGGGCGAGCTCTTGCTGCATTGCTGCACTTTGTTGCTGCTGATGATGCAAGGCGTCGGTGGCTTGATCGAGCTCTTGCAGAGTCAGCTCTTTTTCAGTGTGCAGCGCAGCCAGTTGCTGCTGGGCTTCGCCTAGCTCGCGCTGCCTACGTTGTGACAACACAACTAATGCTATCACTGCAACCAACAGCAACAACGCGCCAAAGACGACAAGGTAGAGAGAAGAAAGTGGAATATTCACGCAGCGGCCATTGCAGTTAATCTAACTTGCTAGCTATTATGCACAATGACCACAATACCTGCCAAACTCAACGCAGTTAACACATTGAAAATTAGACGATAAGGTTAAGAAATGGGCATTTTCTCTTCGATTAAAGCACTGTTCGCGGGTGGCCAGTCTGCCGCTTCCTCTCACCCAGCAGAAGATTACCAAGGCTTTAGCATTCAACCGACTCCGCAGCGCGCCAACGGTCAGTATCGTGTTGCTGCGCTAATCAGCAAAACCATTGATGGCGAATTAAAAGAACATCAGTTTATCCGCTCAGATACCTGTGGCAGTGAAAGCGACGCTGCAGAGCTGGCGCTTAGCAAATGCCGGATGTTTATCGACCAGCAAGGCGAGAAAATCTTTGAGAACTAATGGTTGAAAACCAGCTGCATCGCCGCCATTACTAGTTCAAACGCATACCCAGAGCGAAAACATGTTTACAGAGATTACCTTTGAAAATGCCCAACAGGCACTGATTGAAAGCTCCCTCAATCAAACCGTTGTGGTTCAATTTTATTCCCCGTCCAGCCCTGCTTGTGAGCCTATCTCCCAGCAACTGGCCGCGCTGGCACAGCAATACCCGGGGCAGTTCGCACTCACCCGTCTAAACATGGACGAGTTGGCCCCACTTGCTGCACAGCTTGGGGTTGGCCAAGCACCGGCCATCCTGATTTTGCAGCAAGGTCGTCCGGTAGATGGCACCAACGACTTCTCACAAGCCACTGCAGTGAGCGACTTGATTGCCCGTCACCTGCCTAAGCCTGAAGATCTTGCGCTCACCGCAGCCACTGGCGAGCTAGAGCAAGGTAACGTTGAGGCGGCGCTTACCGCCGCTCGCGACGCCTATGCCATCGACCAGCAGCGCAGCGACATTAAGTTTGCGCTGATCCGCGCGTTGCTTGAGAACCGCAAGGCCGAAGAGGCCGAGCAGCTTCTTGATAGCCTGCCGCTTGAAGACCAGCAGGCTGACTATCAGGCGCTGCGTAGCCAGTTGGAGCTGCTACAAGCCGCCGCCGATAGCCCGGAGATCCGAGCGCTAGAAGAGCAGCTTGCTGCCGCACCTGACAACCTGCAGCTGCGCCTCGATCTGGCGATTCAATACTCGCAAAACGGTCGTAATGAAGAGGCGCTCGAATCGCTGTTTAGCATGCTAAAACAGAATCTTGACGTTCTCGATGGTCAAGTAAAGAAGCATTTCTTGGATATGTTGGTGACCTTGAACGGCGAAGCGATTGCCTCAACCTATCGCCGCCAGTACTACTCGTTGCTTTACTAAGTTTGCTAAGGCCGTATTCGATATCAAGAGCAAGCCGCAGGGCTTGCTCTTTTTCGTTATGAGCCCGCTTATTTTTGCGCCATCAATGCAATGATCGCCTTGTCGCTGTAGCGCATGGCATCCCGGGATAGCTCGCCAAGGCGCTGGATACTCTCGTCGACACAGTCCTCGACGATGCCCTGCTCTGCACCGATCTGACTGCCCCCCAAGGCCATTATCGCCGCTTTTACCGCCGCGCTGGCACCGGTAGATACTTTGAGTGCACAGCCAGGCTTGGCACCGTCACAAAAGATCCCAGAGACATCGCCAATCATTAACTTGATAGCCTGCTCGATTTGCTGATTGGACCCACCCATCAGCCAACACAGTGCCGCAGCGCTGCCCATAGCGGCAGTGGTTCCCGCACATAGCGCCGAAAGCTTGTCTTGAAAAGACTTAATGTAAATCGCACACAGGTGACTGATGGCTAGAGCCCGCAATAGCTTTGCTTGCTCCACATTGACAATCTGCGCATAGGCTAGCACCGGCATGGTGGCAGCAATGCCTTGATTGCCGCTGCCTGAATTGGACATCGCCGCCAGCGGCGCACCGCCCATTCTCGCATCCGATGCCGCGGCAGTTAAACGTACCGCACGGTTTAACACATCGTCGGCTAACAACCCGCTGTCTACCTGCGCCTGTAAACTGCGCCCCACCGACAAGCCATAGTGGCCGGTAAGGCCTGCATCGGCTAGCTTGAGATTAAGTGTCGCGGCTTGGCGTAGCGCGTCGAGTTCAGCGACCTCGACGGTGCTTGCGTAGGCGACGATCTGCGAAATCGAGATATCACTTGCGGCGCGTTCGGCCTGCGACGTTTCATCGAGGGCGCTATGTAGCAGCTCACCAGCGACCTTCACTGAGCTGAACCGGCAATGACTACCGCTGATTACTACTTCCACTGGCTTGTCCGCCTTAACAACTAAACGGGTATACAGAGGGTCGTCTGATTCCACCAATGAGATAGTCACCCAGTCAGATTCAACAAGTTCTGCCGCCTGCTCCAGCGCAGCATCGTTGATACCATGCAGCACCTCTAGCCCGGCATCGGCGTCACCGCAGCACCAGCCCAACGCCGTGGCAATCTCCAGCCCACAGCGACCGGTTCCCGGGACGACAACCCCTTTGGCGTTTTTGTAAAGGTTGTGGCTAACTTCAAGGTGAACACTCGCAGGATGTGTACTCGCATAACGCTTGGCCTTGGCTGCCACCAAGGCCGCGGTTAAGGGCTCGGTACAGCCAGTAGCGGGTTTAACCCGTTGATTTATCAGTTGAGTGTAGGGATGTAACTGTGCCATACGCACCTCTTGCTAAGCCTTTGATTTAGCTTAGAAGAAGCGCTACAGCACAGTTTTGCGAAATTCTGACTAGTTATCAGAGGAAAGAGAAATATTTTCTACAATAAGGCTCGCTAGCAAAACGTTTTCACTCTTTAGGGCGATTACCAGTCAATCCCCTTGCGCGCCTTGATACCACTTTCGAAAGCATGTTTAACACTTTTGACCTCAGACACCGTGTCGGCGATCTCAAGCACCGCCCGATGACAGGCACGCCCCGTGACAATAACACTTTGCTCCTTTGGTCGGCTTTGGATGGCGTTCACCACTTCCTCCACAGGTAAGTAGTGGTAGCTCAGCATGTAGGTCAGCTCATCGAGCACAATAAGGTCTATAGACGGGTCAGAAAACCATGGCAGCGTTTGCTGCCAAACGCGCTCTGCAGCGTCGATATCAGCCTGCTTGTCTTGAGTGTCCCAAGTAAAACCGGTGGCCATCACCGCAAATTCAACCCCGTGTTGCTCCAGGATATTACGCTCGCCGCAATCCCAGGTACCTTTAATAAATTGAGCGACTTTGACGTGCTGGCCATGCCCCACCGCGCGCACCGCACAACCATAGGCCGAGCTGGATTTACCCTTGCCATTACCGGTTAACACCAGCACGATGCCGCGCTCCTCGCTCGCCTTTTCAACCTTTGCATCAACACTCTCTTTTAGGCGTTGTTGGCGCTGCTGATGGCGTTGTTGATTGTTTGCCATACTCCTCCTTTATCATCGGCTTTTTGATAGGGCGTGTTGACCTTCGGTGTTCATTTTTGCAGCTAACTCCGAGTATTTGTAAATACTGCCGCGACACACCTAATCATTTTGCTCATACGAACGTCTCGTAGCAATGATGACGCTGCCCGTTGGGCTCATGTAAACAGCGTCTTTGCTGCGTCCCTCGCTCCTCGCATAGAAAAACTATGCGTCGTCACTCACTCCTTGCACAGACGCCGTTTCCATTGAGCAAAATTCGAACCCCAAAGAACAACACGCCCTAGCCTGAAAACAGTTGCTTGTGTATAGTTCAGGCCAAGGCCTACATTGATTGAAAATATGTTTAAAGACAACCCTCTTCTCGCCCAGCTCAAAGAGCAGATCCGCGAGACCATCCCCACCATTGAAGGTACGGTCAAAGCCACAGAGAAAGGCTACGGCTTCCTACAGATTGACAGTAAAACCAGTTACTTTATCGCGCCGCCCGACATGCGCAAGCTGATGCATGGCGACAAGATCAGCGCCGCACTCAGAGAGAACAATGGTAAGCAATCTGCCGAACCAGAAAAGCTGGTAGAAGGTGCGGTTAGCCGTTTTATTGCTCAAGTCGAGTTCAAGGATAAACGCACTAAACTGCGTGTTGATCACCCGCTGATCAATCAGTTGATCTCGGCCCGGGCCAAGAAAAACGCCGAATTCTCAATTAAAGAGCATGATTGGGTGGTGGCAGAGTTACGTCAACATGCCTTGGAAAAGGGTCACTTTAACGCTGAGATCACCGATTTTATCGCCCACAGCGACGACCCCTTCGCCCGGTGGAAAGCGACCACTGCGCAACACCAATTGGCGTGGAATGAACCGGATGATCAATTCGAGTTCAGCGATCAATCTGAGCAAAGCCGCAGCGACCTAAGCGACAAAGTCTTCTTCACCATTGATGGCCAATCGACCCTGGATATGGACGATGCCATCTGCGTAGAGAAAACCGAAAACGGTTGGAACCTGCTAGTCGCCATCGCCGATCCATCGGCCTATATCACCCCCGAGCACCCGCTGGAGCAAGAGGCGCAAACTCGCGCCTTTACCCTGTACTTGCCAGCCCGCACGGTACCGATGATGCCAAGTGCCCTGGCCAACGAGTTGTGCTCACTGAAACAGCAGCAGCAAAAGCTTGCGCTGGTTTGTCATATGTCGGTGAGTGACAGTGGTGAACTCGGCAATGACTATCGCTTCGAACTAGCAACCATCGAATCAAAGCATCGCCTAAGCTACGACGAGGTTTCGAATTACCTTGAACAAGGAGAAGGCGAATTCACGCCAGCGCTCAGCGAGGCACTTAAGCAGCTCAATACCCTGTCAGAGCAGCGCTATAGCTGGCGCGCTGAAAACACCACCGTGTTTGGCGATCAGGCAGACTACGAGTTCGACCTCGACCAACAAGGCAAGGTTATCGATATCCACCGCAAGCCACGCCGCGCCGCCAATCGTATGGTTGAAGAGTCAATGGTAGCCGCCAACGTTATTGCTGGTCGCTTCCTGGCGCGCCAACTTGGCTTTGGGGTGTTCTCGGCCCACGCCGGCTTCAAGCAGGACAAACTCGATCAAGTGGTTGAAGCCTTGAACCACTTTGAATACAGCTACAGCAAAGAGCAGCTCTCAACCTTAGAAGGCTTTTGCCAACTGCGCCGCGAGATTGCCGCCCGTGGCCCAGCCAAGCTCGATGGCCTACTTAAACGTTTTTACACCTTCAGCGAGTATGCCGATCTGCCACTGCCCCACTTCGGCTTGGGCGAAGAGCTCTACGCCACCTGGACCTCGCCGATCCGCAAATACAGCGACTTGCTCAACCACCGCTTAATCAAAGCGGTGTTAGCCGAGCAGCAACCAGACAAACCTTTGAATGACAGTCTGACCGCACACCTTGGTGAGGCGCGCAAAAAGCACAAGTTTGCCGAGCGCGATATGGCAGACTACCTCTACTGCCAGTACTTTAACGAGCAAGATCGCGAGCAAACGCTGGAAGCCGTTATCACTTCGGTGACCCGCGGTGGTCTGAAGGTACGTTTGGTTGAATCTGGCGCATCTGCGTTTATCGCCAAACAGGCGCTTTGCAAGAAAGAGGACAAGCCAGAGTTTAACTCTGAGCTAGGCTTCTTCGCCAACGGTGAGGTGCGTTACGAGCTGCAGCAAAGCCTGCAAGTTAAGGTGACTAGCGTCAACGTACAAAACAAGGCCATTGCCGTAAAGCCGGTGACTGACTAATCATCATTGCAGACACAGTTAGAAGGCCTCCAAAAGGAGGCCTTTTTGTATCGAGTACTCTCCCCACAATAGCGGTTATACATTCATCCCTGTTTGCCAGCGGCGAGCCCGGCTATTACTGCAGAACCAAAAAAGCCACCTCAAGAGGTGGCTTTGGTTAGATAACCCGTTAGTGATTAAGCAGCAACTGGCTCAGCGTTGAGCTTGCTTGCAATTGACTTAAGCGCTTGGGTATCTAGCTTGTAGAAGCTCATGATTCCGCCTAGCAGTACGTAACATACGCCTGGAATAACGGTGAACAGCATGGTGATCCAACGAAGCGCTTCAGGTGTTTGCGTCTCTGCGCCGCCCACGTAGCCAGAGCCGGCTAGAATCCAACCAACCAGCGCACCGCCGATAGCGATACCCGCTTTAATAGCAAACAGTGCAGTAGAGAACACCATACCTTCCAGTGAACGGCCACTGCGGCTTCGCTCGTAATCTACTACATCACTCATCATGCTCCACAACAGCGGAGTTGACATCATCTGCACCAGACACAAGGTGATGTGCAGGGTGAATACCAGCGTCAGGTTAGCCGGATTAACCAAGTACAGCACCGCTGACAGTAGACCAGACACTACGATGATTACTTTGTAAGCTTGTACCTTGTCAAAGCGTGCCAGCAGCGGCGCTGATACCAACGCACCGATAATGTTTGCTGCCATACCAGCAACCATGAAGGCAGTAGCCAAGTCTGCGCGACCCAGCACAGAGTTCACGTAGTACATGGTCGATGCACCCTTGAGTACCACACCCACCAACAAAACCAGGTTCAATACGAACAAGACGCGCCACTGGCTGTTAGCAAGCAGTAGTTTAAGGTCTTTAGCGACAGAGCCTTTCGCTTGTTGGGTCGGAGCAACACGCTCTTTAGTATTTGCAAAGCTAATGAAGAACAAAGCGATGGCGATAACCCCCATCACGCTCATTGCGCCAAAGTAGCCAACTTGCTCGTTGCCGCCACCGATAAGCTTAACCAGAGGAAGTGCTACCAAGGCGACAATCAGACCTGCCGCAGTACCCAGCGCAAATCGGAAGCTTTGCAGTGAGGTTCGCTCTTGTGGATCGCTGCTCAGCGCGTTAGCCATGGCGCAGTATGGAACGTTAATCGCGGTGTACATGATAGTCAGAAAGATGTAAAACGCATAAGCGTAAACAATCTTACCTGTTTGCCCCATATCTGGAGTGTAAAAGGTCACCATACATGCCAGACCAAAAGGTACTGCAAACCACGCTAAGTAAGGCCGGAAACGCCCCCAGCGGGTCTCAGTTCGGTCAACCAATGATCCCATTAGCGGGTCAGTGATCGCATCAACAAAGCGCACCAATAAGAACATGGTACCCATGTGGGCCGGCGAGAGGCCATACACATCGGTGTAGTAGTACGCAAGAAACAACATTACGGTCTGCCACACAAAGTTGCAGCCCATATCGCCAAGTCCATAGGCGATTTTTTCCCGAATAGTCAGGGGACGGATAGACATTACTTAACTCCAAAAAGGCTATGCCACGAATTCACGAGTGACATTTTCCACACATGCCATGAAACAAAAAATTGTCATATGAAAATGATGGATTATGTTATTTGTTTTCTGTGATCGTGTCGAAACTACCGGAACGATAGCGTTTTAGTGAGGTAAATAACAGTGTAAGCGCTTTCTATGTTGTTTAGTTACATTATCGCTGTAAGCCAATATTTACGTAGGTTGAACTTTGCTCTAACTAACTGAAACTATGTTAACTAGATCTCATTTTAAGCACGTGAAGATTGTCACATTAGCATGCAACATGAACGTGTTTTTAGCAGTATTTTACCATTTTTAGTAGCGCCATGATGTTTAGTCACTATAAGGTTTGATGAGGTTTTTAGTTGTCTCGCTCGCGCACACTGAACTCGTAATAGAGATCAATTGCGCTGTTTAGCCCAGAGAATGCCTCAAGGAAAAGCTTTGGTAGTACTTCATAGCGAACCGTTAGCTCATTGACCGGGTTGAACACGCCCATACCGTAGCGTACTTGCACGCCCGGTAAGATATAGGCACTGACCTCTACCTGGGTATCGCTGCCTGTGCTATTGGCACTCACTGAAAGATCGTTCAAACCAAGACTGCTACCCAAGTTACCCACGGTTCCGCTGGCACGAGCAACACCCAGAGAAATAAGCATGGAAGTAAGCGCATTTTGATCCTGCTCACTGTCTTCGAGCCCCCTGCCCCTCAGTAAATAAGACAATTGCTCGTTCTGCGACATGGTCGGTTCTGAAAACAAGGTGACTTGCGGCGCATCAGCCAGCCCCACAACCCTTACCCCCACAGTCACCCCATCGGCGATGTTATCGGGGTTGCGAATGGCTTCGATGTCTAAATAGGGCTGCTCCATAGAACCGGAGAACAGCAGCCAACCTTTGGTGAGCACCAAGTTTTGCCCGTAGGCGCGGAAGCTGCCATCGATGAGTTCGATACGCCCGTTGGTAAGCATACTCTCGCCCGGTCGCTGGTCGATCTGCAGTTGCCCGCTAAGCTGAGTATCTAAGCCGAGCGCCTTAAGGCTGAGGTTTTCCGATACGATAAGCCGAATGCTCACCGCCAATGCACGGCTGACGAAGGGCTCTTTCTGCTCTTCGATAACGATCACGTCTGGTGACAACTGAACCGCTGTCTCAGGTAGCTGCTTCACTTCGATGCTACCCTCGTTGACCACCAGATCGCCGGACAAGGAGATCAGATCCTTATCTAGACTTAGCTCCAGATCCGGCGAAATTACCGCGCGCGCGTAGGGCTCGACCACTATCGGCAGGCGGTTCGCATCGAACTGCACGCGCCCTTGCAGCGCGTCCCGCCAGTCAAACTGGCCGCTCCATTTGGCCGCTTGGCCAGAGCTAATAAACTGACCCGCCACAGTTGCGCGATTGCCGTTGAAACGCAGGGCGGTTTGCAACTGTGCAATCTCAAACGGTAATAGGTGACTGGATACTTCTCCTTTATCTAGCGCCAGCTCACCGTAAACCAGTGGTTGCTGGCGTGTCCCGGCTAAGGTCAGCTGCGCTTCAACGGCGCCTTGCAGGCTTGTGAGGTCGGGGAACAGTCCGGACAAAGACGCTAGCTCTAATCCGCTCCAACGGAGCGAGCCAGCCATCTCCTCGCTGGGTAAGCCCGGCAAGGTCAGCTCACTTCGTAACACACCAATTTGCTCACTATCGAGCGCGATATCGCTGAACAGTTGGCCATCAAGGTAGTTGCCCGTTGCATTGAAGCGCTCCACCGTAAAACGCTGCTCACCAAGCGTTACATCATTAGTGCTTAATACCGCCTGATTAACGCTGAACTGGTAATCGGCTTGTTCCAGTTGATAACCCGACAAGCTGGCATTCACCGCGATCTCTGCTGCGGCTTCAAGACGTAGGTTCTCCGGCAACAGGCGATTTAACAGCGATAAGTTCAAACCGCTGCCGGTTAACGACGCTCGCCCATCTCCCAGCTCACTCAAGCTAAGCTCGGCACATACGCTATCGTTGCTGCGAGTCACGCATAGCTCAGACAGAGCAAACTGCCCTTCCAGCCACTCAAGCGCTGCGGGCTGGGCGATGCGCCAGCGCCCAAAATCACTATCAAGCGACAGCTGCTGCACCTTGCCTTGCCACTCGTTAATAGAGCCAGCCCCCTGCAACCCAAGCTTTAGGTTCAGCTCTTCATCGTTTAGCTGAAAGTCAATCTGCTGCATCCCGTCGCGCGAACGATAATCAATGCTGCTGTCGTTGAGCGCGAGCCCAGCTACTTGCACATCACTGACCGCCAGCGACAGGGTACCGGCATATTCGTCATTTATGGTTATGGCACCACTACTGCCTAATGTGCCCAATGACAACGCGGAGTGAACGATTTCGGAGCCGGTTACACGCCACTCGATCTGCGGCTCACCGCTCGGCGAGGAATCTAACTGGGCATCAACGCTTACGCTTCCCTTGCCTACATCGGGCAACACGGACAAATCGTTGAGCACAGCACCTAGCGATGCAGCCAAGCCATTGTGGTTGTTCGCTGCAAACTCAAGCCTGTTGTCACCCAGCTCTATCATGGATGTCGTTTCAAACTGATCGGCTTGCCCCTGTGCGGCGGCAGTTAAACGTAAGGCCGTCGCTAGCCACTCACCGTTAATCTCAGCGCGCTCAATCTGCCACTGGTCGCCGTTGACCGCAGCGCTTATCTCGCCATCGAACAGCGGCAGCTCAGGTAGCCCCTCAAGGGTTAGCCACTCACTAAGTTTGAGCTGGCTGAACTGCGCGCGCGCCTCGGCATGAAACGGGCCAGCCCAATCAACTGCGCTGGTAATCTGTATCTCTTGTTCAGGCTTATCCAGAGGATTGATGCTTAGCTCAAGGCTATCGATAGCAGCGATGTCGCCAAGCGCATTAAACGTCAGCTCACTGACAGAGGTGTGTTCTATTGCGGCCTCACCTTGCAGTTGATAACGGCTAAGGTCGCCCTTAGCCATTACCTTAGAATCGCGGGCGAGCAGTTGCTCTTCAACAAGCGTGTAAGGGCTTTGTAAATCCACAGTCAAGTCAAAAGGTAAGTCCTGAGCGCTCCACCCCAACTGCCCTTGCATAGTTAGCTCTGCCAGTCCGCGAGTGTGGAGAACAATCCGGCTATCATGCGATGGGCCAGACTGGCTAAGCTCAAACGCCAACGGTTCGCCGAGCACGCCGCTCTCCCCACTTGCCTTAAGAGTTGACGCCCAGCCATCCGCGAAGTCGATCTCGCCACTCGCCTGCAAGGAGCCCCAAGGGGTGATCCCAGACAGTGAGGCCACGCTCAACTCAGTGTCAAAACAACTTGCCCCATCTACACGCACTTGGCTGAACATTAGATTGTCATTGGCAAGCCGTACTTCTCCGCTTGCCGCATCCAAGTGCTCAAGAGTAATCAGATACTGAAGCGCGATATCAGGCAGGTTTATCTGCGGGTAGCGAAAGCTGGCCAAGCCATTGGAAGATGACGCGTCAGCTTGCTCATCTCCCGCCATATTGGATAGGTCCACCAACCAGCTATCTATTGAGAATCGCTGCACTGTGAGGTCTTGCTGATACCAGCTGGCTGAAGTCTGCAGATCGCGCCAGTGGATAGTTAAGTCGTTTACATCTACCCGGCCATCTTCTACCTGCAAGTGCTTGAGAATCAGCGCGTAAGCGGGCGTCCACCACCCGGAGGACTCTGTTTCTTGAGCTGGTTCGTCGTCGCTAGACTCAAAGCCGTCAGTATCCACCCTCACATGCACCTTGCTCGCTTCCAGCTTATCGACACAGGCGGAAAATCGGGGTAGACATCGCCAGCCAATGGATAGCGCAGCATCTTCTACATGCACTTCCAAACCAGGCTGTACCCACGAGACCTGCGCCAGCTGTAGCTCACTCACCACATTGCCGGAACTCAGCTCAATAGTAAGCTGCGGCAGCAGGTCATCAGCCAAGTTGAGGATCTTACGGCTACCAAACTCGCTACCCAGAATCATCAACAGCAGCGCGCATAACAGCACCAATGTGCCTAACACTAAGGCTCCAATACGGCCCATCATATATCAGGCCCCATCGAGAAGTGCAGTCGCCAAGGGTCATCATCGTTCTGTAAGCCTTTGGCAATATCTAAGCGCACCGGGCCGATAATCGTTACCCAACGAATACCAAAGCCAAGGCCAACCGAGGGCTCTTCACTAAAATCATTGGTGGCGATACCGGCATCGGCAAACAGGGCAACGCGCCAGCGGTCGAAGATCTGATAGTTGTATTCCAAACTCCCCACCACGGTAAACTTACCCCCGATTAGCTGCCCTTCATCGTTGGTAGGAGAAATGGTTTTGTAGTCATATCCGCGGATGCTTTGGTCACCACCGGCAAAGAAACGCATCGAGGCGGGTACATCGGTAATATCATCAACCCAGATGGCACCTGCATTTACCCGAGTAATCAGACGGTGCTTACGGTAGCTGCGCAACCACTTGGTTAGCCCGGTGACCCTTAACAGATCCACATCGGAACCCCATGCGGTGCTAGATAGTTCGGTGCTTAACTGCAGATTGTCACCCCAGTAAGGGTCAAGGCCACCACGCGAACGCAGCCGCGCTAAGTTGACGCCGGGTAGGATCAAGTTGCTGCGGTCATTTTGGTCGGCCTGCTCGTAGTCTTCGAGCAGCCAGCGCAGAAACAGCGCAGTAGTCAGGTCGGGATTAACCCGCCATTGCCGCGTCGAGCTAAACACCAACTTGTTACTGACCGTATCGTTGGTATCTTCGCGTTCCCAACCGCTTTGAAAGTCCAGGTAGTCGTCGATGGGATCGTTCATCGGTATCCGATAGAACAGCGAACCAGACTGGCGAACTTGCGAGCCTTCCGCTTCAAAGCCGATACTATGGCCGGCTGCATTCACCCACGGTCGATTCCACTTAAAGCGCAATCGTGGTCCCACATCAGTGGCTACGCCGCCACCAATTTCAAAGGTGTCGCGGGGTTTACGGCGCAATTCAACCAGCATATCGATATGCTGATCGCGCCGGGTTTCCAGATCGGGTTGTACCGCAACAACCCGAAAATAATCGGTCTCTCCGAGTTTTTGGTTAAACTCACCAATTACCTCAGCGTCGTAGTATTGGCCGCGTTCGAATCCGGCCAAGTCGACAAACAACTCCCCCGGCACCTGCGGATTGGTAAAGATAAGCTCGCCAAAGCGATAACGTAGACCAGAGTCGTAGATAAAGTCGATTTCAGCGGAGTTCTCAGCAATGCTGACGGTTACCCGGCTTTCCACTAAGTTGGCATCGAAGTAGCCATAGCGCACTGCAATGCGATTTAAATCGCTTTTTAGCGCTTCGAAATCGCCATGATTAAAACGACCACCTTGTTTAATGGAGGTGTTGGCAAACACCTGAAGGTAGACCGGATCGAGCAAAGCATCGCCACGGATCTCTAAGCGCAGCTCGCTAATGGTGAGCGGTGGGCCGATACCAACCTCAATCACTAAACGTGAGTCACCCTCCCAACGGGTATTAATGGTGCTTTGGTAGTAACCCAGTGCACGCAGCGCCGTGCGGGTTTGCTCGATACTCGCGCTTTCGATAAAGCGTTGACCAACCGAGTCAGAAAAGCTTTGGTTGTTCAGATAAAGATTCACATTGTCTGCCGCGGCCCCATCTATCCCCACCAAGCGATACTCCAACGCGAGGGCCTGGCAGCTATATAGCAGGGTGATGAATAGTAGCGCGCGTAAACTCAAACAAACCTCATAAAACGTGGAACGGGTGCGCCCTCATTGTCGGCTTAACTTGATGATTTAACAAGATAGTTGAAAGCAATTCCTTGCTTATATGGTCTATAGTCAAGTTAGTTGTTAAGAGGATTGCTAAGACCATGAAAATCAACAAAAGTTTTGTGATTATCGTCGTTGCATTGGGTTTTGTCGCGCTCTGGATTGGCGGCCTGGCTGAATGGTTAAGTTTCGAAAACATCAAAAATAGCCAAGTTAAGCTACAAAGTGCCGTAGAAAACAATTTTTGGGTCAGCGCGCTGAGCTTTTTCAGTGTCTATGTAATAGCCACCGCCTTCTCATTTCCCGGCGCCGCGCTACTCACCTTGTTAGCCGGCGCGCTGTTTGGCGTGGTCAACGGGGTTATTCTGGTGAGCTTCGCCAGCACCATTGGCGCAAGCCTGGCGTTTCTTGTTGCCCGCTACTTGCTACGCGACGCCATTCAGCAGCGTTACGGCGACAAGCTTGCCAGCGTCAATCGCGGTGTTGAGAAAGACGGCGCTTGGTACTTACTCAGCTTGCGTCTGATCCCGGTCTTTCCCTTCTTTTTGGTTAATTTGGTCATGGCGCTCACCCGCTTGCCGCTAAAAACCTACTATTGGGTGAGCCAACTGGGTATGTTCCCGGCCACACTGGTCTATGTAAATGCCGGCACTGAGCTGTCGAAACTGGAGAGCCCGGCGGGGATCTTATCACCCTCCTTGTTATTGGCCTTTGCCCTACTTGGACTGTTGCCGTTTATTACCAAAGGGATCCTCGCAAGAATAACCGCTCGCCGCGTGTATAGCCGCTTCGACAAGCCCAAACAGTTCGACAATAACCTGCTGGTTATTGGTGCGGGCTCGGGCGGATTGGTCAGCGCCTATATCGCAGCCGCAGTGAAAGCCAAGGTCACCTTGGTTGAAAAACACCGTATGGGCGGCGACTGCCTCAATACCGGCTGCGTGCCCTCAAAGGCATTGATCCGCAGTGCCAAATACGCCTATGAGCATTCACGAGCACAGTCCTTAGGTTTTAGCTCCAGCGATACCGAGGTGGACTTTGCAGCCGTGATGCAGCGGGTACACCGGGTGATTACCGACATCGAGCCCCATGACTCGGTCGAGCGCTACAGCGAACTGGGAGTGAACTGCGTGCAAGGCGAAGCGCGTTTGCTGTCTCCGTGGGAAGCGGAGGTTAACGGCGAACGCGTGACCGCCAAAAACATCGTGATTGCCACTGGCGCCCGTCCACTGGTGCCAAAGATCCCCGGCCTCGAGCAAGTCTCCTACCTGACTTCTGACACACTTTGGCAGCTAACCGAACAACCTGCCCGCTTATTGGTTCTTGGCGGCGGTCCAATTGGCTGCGAGCTGGCGCAAGCCTTCGCGCGCTTGGGCTCCAAGGTCAGTCAGGTGGAGATGGCCGAACACCTGCTGAATCGCGAAGACTCACAGGTAAGCGCGGAGATAGAGCAGCAATTCCGCGATGAGCAGATCGACCTTTACTTGGGTTGGAAGGCTAAGGCCTTTGAGAAACGCGGTGATAGCCAGCTAGCGATACTTGAGCGCAATGGCGAAACGGTGGAGCTGGAGTTTGACCAAGTGCTGTTGGCATTGGGTCGCGTTGCCAACACCTCCGGCTTTGGCCTTGAGGAACTCGGTGTAGAGCTCAACCCAAATGGCACGATTAAGGTAAACAATCACCTGCAGGCCACCTACCCCAACCTGTTTGCGGTCGGCGACGTTGCAGGCCCTTATCAGTTCACCCACTTCGCCGCGCATCAGGCGTGGTATGCCGCGGTTAACGCACTGTTTGGCGCGATTAAGAAGTTCAAAGCGGACTACTCGGTGATTCCGGCCGCCACCTATACCTACCCAGAAGTGGCGCGGGTTGGCCTCAACGAGAGCGAAGCTACGGCCCAAGGCATCAACTATGAGGTTACTGAGTTTGAGCTGGCCGAACTAGACCGGGCGATTGCTGATGACGCCACCAAAGGCTTTGTAAAAGTACTCACCGTACCCGGTAAAGATCGCATCTTAGGGGCCACCATTGTTGCCAGTAACGCCAGTGACCTGTTGGCTGAATTCACGCTGGCGATGCGCCACAAGCTTGGTTTAAACAAGATCCTTGGCACCATCCACGCCTACCCAACCATGATGGAAGCTAACAAGTATGTTGCAGGTAACTGGAAGCGCGCTAACGCACCGGAAAAGCTATTGGAATGGGTAGCGAAGTTCCATCGCTATCAGCGTGGCAGCTAAAAATCGCCACACTGATAGGCAAAAAGCGCTTAGGGAAACCAAGCGCTTTTTTATGGGTTTCGATATGGGCGAACTTAGGCTAGCTCTTGAGCCTCGGAAAACAGGCGCTGCTCAAAGATCTCCGGCTCCAAGGCCTCACTAAACAAGAAGCCCTGATAGACCCGGCAGCCGCGATACTTCAGGAACTCCAGTTGATACTCGGTCTCGACCCCTTCGGCAATCACTTCCAGCTCAAGGTTATCGGCCATTGAGATAATGGTGGTGATAATGGCGCACTCGCTGCCACCGCTTTGCAGCTCCATCACAAAGGAGCGGTCAATCTTGAGGCAGTGAATCGGCAGTTTGTTGAGATAGGCCAACGAGGAGTAACCGGTTCCGAAGTCATCCACTGAGAACCGTACCCCGATATCGCGTAGCTGCTTGAGTTTCTCGACCGTGGCATCAACGTTATCGACCAACACCCCTTCGGTGATCTCCAGCTCAATCAACTGTGGATCGATCCCGGTTTCATTGAAGATATCGATGGTGTCTTTAACAAAACTGTCGCGGTGGAACTGCTTAGGACTGACGTTAATCGATAAGGTGGTGAACGAGGCCGGTAAACCGCGGTCTTGCCAGATCCGCAACTGCTTACAGGCTTCGCGCATCACCCACTCACCAATGGCTACGATGCTGCCACTCTCTTCGGCCAGAGGAATAAAGCGGCCGGGCGAGATCCAGCCAGAGTTCGGCTCAAACCAGCGAATAAGGGTTTCAGCACCCACCATCTCCAGCTTGTCGTTGTAACGCGGCTGGTAGTAGGCGACCATTTCGTCGTTACTCAGGGCATTGCGCATCTTGGTTTGCAGCTGATGACGCTCTTTGAGCTGGTCGAGCATGCTCTCATCGAACACACAGATCTTGGCGCGCCCCAGCTCTTTACCGCGGTAGAGCGCAATCTCGGCCTGGCGCAGTACCTCCGGTGAATTGCTGTCTTTAAACGGATACAAGGCAATCCCAGATGTGAGGTTAAGCTGGATGGGGTTACCCTTGATAACAAACTCTTTGTGAATATGCTTGGTAACCGACTTACAGATATCAAAGGCGATCTGTTGGGCTTGCTCAGGATCTTGCGCCAGCTCTGGTAACAGTAGTGCAAACTCATCGCCGCCCAAGCGGGCCACGGTATCGGCCGGCCCGCGGTGCTCGCGCAGACGGTGAGCTATCAGGCGCAACAACAAATCCCCCACCGCATGGCCAAGGGTGTCATTCACCTGCTTGAAGTGGTCGATATCGATATAGATAAGCGTACTGTAGTAGCCACGCTGCTGACCACGCTGAATATCTGCCTGCAGATTTTCAATTAGCTTCTTGCGGTTGGCCAAACGCGTCACGTCATCGTGGGACGAGCGGAAGCGCAGCAGCTCTTTGGCGGAGCGCGTTTCCGATATGTTGGTTTGGGTACAGATCAGTCGTGCGGGCAGGCCCTGCTCGCTATGCTCGACCACCATACCGCGGGTTAGTACCCAAAGGTAGTGGCCCTTTTTGTGGCGGATGCGATGCACACACTCGAAGATCTCGGTCTCTTTTTGCAAATGACGACGCAGACTCGATTGCGCCTTGTCGGCATCAGCAGGATGGATGCGCCCTTCCCACTCTTCAATATGCTGGTTGATCTCATCCTCGCCGTAGCCGAGCATGGCCTTCCACTGCGGGGCGTAATAAACCTCATTATCGAGAAGGCTCCAATCCCACACCCCCGCACCCGCGCCACTTAGCGCGAACTGCCAACGCTGCTCGCTGGCTTCCATCTCGTTAAAGCTATCGCGCAGTTTTCCAGCGATCAGCTTAAGTGACTCTTGTAGGGCGGCAACTTCCCCCATGCCTTTGCTGGGGATGCCCTCTGGCTCAAGGGTATCGAGCTGCTCGGTAAGCTGAGAGATCCGCTTAAGTGGCGATAGCAGAATCTTTTTCAGGATGAGGATAAGTGCCAGCAAGCCGATTGAGGTCAGCCCAAACTGCTTGGCAAACTCCTTAAGCGTTGTCTGATAATAGGCCGCCCATTGACTGGAATAATCGAGGCGCAGCACTAACAGGCCTTTTTCAGAGCGGCGTAGGCTGTCATCACGGGGGCCAAAATCTAGCGGCAAGTACAGATCGGTGACAAACGGCGCAACGTTAAAGAAGTGGCGCTCGGTGTCACTGCGGTGGCTGTTGGTGAGTAGCTCATGGCTAAACGGCGTGATTGCGTCAGCGGCAAAGATGTTCTTATCCAAGGCATGGCTGGACGCCAGCACTATGCCCATTGGGTCAACGACCAACAGTTGCTCTAGGTTGGCGGATAAGGCATTGAGTGCCACGGTACGCTGAACATACTGCCATTGGTGACGCGACAGATAATCCGACAGCGACTGCTGCAGCTGATAGCCGGATTCGAGCAGGTGCAGTTGGTTTTGGTGGGCAAGCTCTTGTTTGGCGCGCTCTACCTGATCAAACAACAACACTGACTGCACGATAGCAAAGATACCCAGCACAATAAGCGGGATGGTAATCCCCAAGGAAACACGATTACGCATCAGGTGCCTCCTCCAGCCAGCGGGTCTCAATGGCCTTGCTGAAATCTGGCAGCGTTGAGATCAGCCCTAGTTTGACCATGCGCTCGCCTAGCTCCAAGGTGTGGGTGGTTAATTGTTGCTTCATCACCCGGCGGCTCTCTCGCTTATTAAGCAGGCTGATCTGTTCAAAGGCATCGCTAACCTCACTACTATAGAGTTGGTTGCGCTTAGCGATCAGCTTAAAGCCTTCGCGTGGGTGGGTTTGCAGCCAGTTACTGGCTCGGAAGTAGCTATCGACTAAGTCACCGACTTGAGCCTTGGCATCTTCAGACAGCTCATTGCTGACCACCAACACCCGGTAGTAGGACTGCTCTAGCTGTTCACCTTGGTAGATAACGTTGGCAGACAGGTTTTCTTGCAAACGTCTAAGTAGCGGACCGGTGGCAATAACTGCCTCGATTTCGCCTTGACGGAATAGCTCTAACTGCTCATCTTGCTTAGCTTCCACCAAGATAAAGTCTTCGACTTGATGGCCGCTGCTGGTGAGCCAGTCGTCCAGCACCAACGACGCCATGCTCTGGCTCTCATAGCCGACCCGCTTACCGAGCAGGCTCTGACTGTCGATAAGCCCCTGCTGCGCAATCAACGCATCACCGCCAAGGCTTTGGTCCACCACGGCGATAATGCACAACTGCATGCCAGCGCTGACCAAGCTAACCGCTTCAGGCAAGCTGACAAATGCTGCATCTACCTGATTGCTCTTGAGCGCATGCAAAACATGGGTCGAGGTGGTTAACTCAGAAAGCTGGAAGCGCGCCTGGTCTTGATAGCCCAAGCGTTGTGCCAAATAGATAGGTTCAAAACCGAGCCAAGGAGAAACGGCGACTCGGAGAGTTGGCTTGTAATCAATGCAGCCAACGCTAATGGTTGTTGCAATAAAAAGGATTAACAGACGTATCCTTTGTCTAATAATCGAAATCCACATTCCTTGCTGGGCTATCCTAGCCTGTAATTCAATATGTTAAATGTCCACCTTAATCAGTCATTCTGCAGCCTTTGGGGAAAATTACAATCGTTTGCTGATATTAATTTAAGACTTCATTAAAAAAGCGCCCTAAGGCGCTATTTTTAACTGTTTCTCAGTGCGTTAATGCGCTTCTCAAGCGGTGGGTGGCTCAGGAAAAGTTCGCTAAAGGATTTCTTACCATTGATACCAAAGGCCATCATCGAGCCTTCCATCTCCGGTTCACGACTCCCGCCCAATCGTTGTAAGGCTCTGATCATCTTATCTCTTCCTACCAACTTGGCAGAACCTGCATCGGCGCGGAACTCGCGCTGACGGGAAAACCACATCACGATGATGCTGGCAAGAATTCCGAACACCATTTCCAGTACTAATACGGTGCCGGTGTAGGCGAGAAAGCCCATACCACTGTTGCTGTCACGGCTATTCGCCAAGGCATTACTGATCACCTGAGCCACTGCGCGAGCCAGAAAGATGACGAAGGTATTCACGACACCTTGAATCAAGGTTAGTGTCACCATGTCACCATTGGCGATATGGCTGACCTCGTGGGCCAGTACCGCTTCCACTTCGTCTTGCGCCATGCTGTTCAGCAAACCGCTACTTACCGCTACCAAGGCATCATTTTTGTTAGCACCAGTGGCAAAAGCGTTCATCTCCGGAGCGTGATAGATGGCAACTTCCGGCATACCAATGCCAGAAGCTTTAGCTTGCCGAGCTACTGTATCCACCAGCCAGCGTTCGGTGGCATTAGCAGGATTGGTAATCACCCTCGCCCCGGTTGAGCGCTTGGCCATGGACTTAGATAGCAACAGCGAGATAAACGAGCCACCAAAGCCAAACAGTGCGGCGAAGATGAACAGCCCGCCCATGCCACGCGGATCGATCCCTAAGAATGCACAAACTATATTGACGACAACACTCAGTACCAACAATACCGCCAAGTTGGTCGTCAAAAACAAAAATATCCTCTTCATTACATCCTCAATTGATCAAATAAAGGTTCGCTAACGATATGGGGATATCAAACGGAGGGTTCAAGGATTGCGCTGTAAATTTGTGTAAAGAGCCTGCGCGCAACCCAGTGGCAACGGCTGTTTGCTAGTCTAGTGCACTAACATCAAGGTACGTTGCCAACTGCACAGGCGCACTACCGGGAGAGTATGGCAATACCCCTAACAAAGGCGCATCGATGGCCTCTTTTAGATAGCTCACATTGTCGTGGCTGACTTCAGTGGGTTCACTGAGGTGGTTGGCGACCCAGCCCACCAGTGGCAGCCTCGATGCGCGAATGGCCTGTACAGTTAGCAAGGCGTGATTCAGGCAACCCAAGCGCACCCCGACAACCAGTATCACCGGCAGTTGGTGCGCCACCACCCAGTCTGAGAAACAGCGCTGTGGGTTAAACGGCACATGCCAACCTCCGGCCCCTTCCACCAGCAGCCAGTCTGAGCACTCGCTTATCTGTACAAGAGCATTGTCGATGTTGCTTTCATCGATGGGTCGCTGGCAAAGCATGGCGGCAATGTGTGGCGCAATAGCTTGGGGATACACCTCGGGATTAACCAAGGGATAATCTAGCGTTGAACTTGACGCTTTCTGTAATGCGACGCCATCTTCGTTCTGCCATTGCCCATCTATCAGCTCGGCGCCCGCGGCCAAGGGCTTAAAGCCATTGACAGCACAGCCGGTGTGGCGCGCTTGCAATGCACGGAGCAAGGCTTGTGTGGTGAAGGTTTTACCGACCTCGGTATCGGTACCGGTAACAAAGAATCGTTTAGTCACGACGTAGTACTCCATAAGCGACGACATAGCGGGCTTCGAGCATCCCTTGCTCATTGCAGGCAATCCGCTCGTAGCTGCGATTTAACGCTTTTAGCTGTGATGCAGTGGTGAGTCCGTTGCGACCACCGGGCACATAGTTTGCGCCAATCCCTTTTAGCTCCTGCAACAACGGAAACACCGAGGGATATTGTAAGCAGCGGGTCTCGACCTCAAAGGATATCGAGCCCCAAGGTTGGCTATGAATGGCATCCAAATACTGGGATTGACAGATAAAGCGGTTCACATGGGGGTACTGATCAATCTCAGCCCAAGCACGGTGCAGCTCCCCCAAGGTGCCAGAGAGTAAAGTGGAAAATGCCAGATAGCCGCCGGGTTTAAGGCAGCGGTGTATCTCGGCAAGCGCGGTCGGCAAGCTGTTACACCATTGCAGCGCCAAATTCGAAAACACCAGATCAAGTGAGCCATCGGCAATCGCCAGATGCTCCGCATCACTGCTCAGGCACGCTTGCCCAGAGCGAAGGCTAGCTGTGTGCGCCATGGCTGGAGAGAGATCGATCCCCAACAACTGCTTGCAGCGCAGCTTAAGTGCAGGCATAAAAAAGCCTGTGCCGCAGCCCAGATCAGCAGTTGTGTCAAAACCTTGCTGTGGCAAACGCTCAATGAGTGATCCGCCAATATCTCGCTGCAATTGGGCGAAGTTGTCGTAGGTGTGTGCCGCCCGGCCGAAATGGCTGGCAACATGTTGCTTGTTATAGTTCATCGGTGTAACCGGCTAGTTCCTTGTCCATCTCTTTGACCAACGCTTCAACCAGCGAGTTAATGTCTTCAGCGCTATGGTGCGCGGTCAGGGTCACCCGCAAGCGTGAGGTATTAGGCGGCACCGTCGGCGGACGGATGGCGTTTACCCATAAGCCCTGCTCTTTCAGACGCAGGCTGATCTGTTGCGCCTTTGCCGCACTACCAATCAGTATCGGCTGAATGGCGGTATTGGAAGCGTGCAGCGGCACACTTTGATGCTCTGCTAGTTTACGAAACAACGCTATGTTCTGGCTTAGTCGCTCACGATGTTGCGGCTGTGTGGCCATCACATTTAACGAGGCAGAAACCGCACTCGCTTGCGCCGCTGGCATGGCGGTCGAGTACACATAGCTGCGGGCGAAGTTCAGCAAGTACTCGCGCAACTGCTCGCTACATAACACCGCCGCCCCTTGCACACCAAAGGCCTTGCCGAAGGTGATCACCATGATCTGCACATCTTCCGCGCCAAGACCCGCGCAGGACACCGAGCTCTTTTCTCCCAGCACGCCCGCGCCATGGGCATCGTCGATCATCAGCCATGCCTTGTGCTGCTTGCTAACCTGAGCGATATCGCCAAGTGGCGCGCTATCACCGTCCATACTGAACACCCCTTCGCTGATCACCAGCTTGTCGCCATTTGCGCGGCTCAGCAGTTGATCAAGGTGCGCTACATCGTTATGGCGAAAACGCTTCATCGGCGCACTGCTATACATGCCCGCTTCGATTAACGAGGCATGATTAAGCTTGTCGTGAAACGTGGTCAGAGAGGGATTATCAAAGGCCTTGATAACCGCTTGGTTGGCACAGAATCCTGAGGAGAACAGCAGCGCGGCCGGATAGCCAAACCATTCGGCGAGCTGTTGCTCCAGCGCTAGGTGCGGGCTTTGAAAGCCGGTCACCAAGGGCGAGCCTGCACTGCCTACCCCATACTCGTTGGCGCCTTTACACCAAGCAGCAACCACCTCAGGGTGTTGTGACAAGCCTAGGTAGTCATTGCTGGAGAAGTTCAGATAGTCCCGCCCTTGATGTTGCAAGCAGCGGCCCTGGCGCGAGCTCTGGCAACGCCGCGCGCGCAGCAGATCGCTGTCGCGACGTTCACTCAGGGCTTGGGTGACAAACTCAAAAGCCATCAGGACGCGTCGTAGAACATCGGATCGCTTGCTTCAACCTTGTTACGCACCAACGATTGATAGATCTCCGATTCGCGCTCTTGGTTGCCGCTCTCCGTACTGACATCCTCGGGGTTGATACCCAGTTTGGCGAACAACTGTAGATCTTTGTTTTCTGCCGGATTCGGCGTGGTCAGTAACTTACAGCCATAGAAGATGGAATTGGCGCCGGCCATAAAACACAAGGCTTGCATCTGTTCGTTCATCTCCTCACGCCCCGCCGATAGGCGCACGTGGGACATTGGCATCATGATCCGCGCTACTGCAATACAACGGATAAACTCGAAGTGGTCCATGTCATCAACGTTTTCTAGCGCCGTGCCTTTGACCTTCACCAGCATATTAATCGGCACACTTTCCGGGTGCTTAGGCAGGTTGGCCAGCTCCACCAGCAAGCCGGAGCGGTCGCTGGCGGTCTCACCCATGCCCATAATGCCGCCGGAGCATACTTTCATGCCCGCGCCTCGAACATGCTCAAGGGTAGCGAGTCGATCATCGTAGCTGCGGGTGGTGATAATCTCGCCGTAGAACTCGCGCGAGGTATCCAGGTTGTGGTTGTAGTAATCGAGGCCGGCGTCCGCCAATTGCTCAGCCTGTTGCTTTTCCAGCATGCCGAGGGTCATACAGCTTTCCATACCCAAGGCCTTTACCCCTTCCACCATTTTCAGCAGATAAGGCATATCGCGTTCTTTGGGGTTTTTCCAGGCCGCGCCCATGCAAAAACGGGTGGAGCCATTGGCTTTGGCCTTTGCCGCCTCGTCGAGTACGTGTTGCACCTCTAATAGGCGCTCTGTTTCCAAGCCGGTCTTGTGGTGGGCGCTTTGCGGGCAGTATTTACAGTCCTCAGGGCAGGCGCCGGTTTTAATCGACAGCAAGGTAGAGACTTGCACCTGATTTGGGTCGAAATGGCGACGATGAACCGTTTGCGCGGCAAACAACAGATCGTTAAACGGCATGGCAAACAATTGATTTACTTCATCAACTGTCCAATTGTGACGAATTTCCTGAGTCATAATCCCTGGTACTTTTTTTAAGTAAAAGTTTTGGTTAGTCTACCTGTCACCGCGCAGCGGTAAAACTAGCACCTTGCATGTGGTTTACAACAGGTTATTTTATGAGCATTGATTTAGACTTTGATCGACAGCATATCTGGCACCCTTACACCTCCTCGGTTGACCCCCTTCCCTGCTATCCGGTGAAATCAGCCCAAGGTGTAGAAATCGAATTAGCCGATGGCCGAAAGCTTATCGACGGCATGTCGTCATGGTGGGCCTGTATCCATGGCTATCAAGTTGCGGAACTCGATAATGCAGCGAAGTCACAACTCGCTTGTATGTCCCATGTGATGTTCGGCGGCTTAACCCATCAGCCCGCCGTTGAGCTGTGCCGAAAGCTGGTGGACATTACTCCAGCAGGCCTTGAGCAGGTCTTTATCAGCGACTCTGGCTCAGTGTCAGTGGAAGTTGCCATGAAGATGGCCTTGCAATACTGGCATGCCAAGGGCACGCCTAAGGCCAAGTTTGCTACGGTGCGCAAGGGCTACCATGGCGACACCTTTGGTGCGATGTCGGTGTGCGACCCACAAGGAGGTATGCACCAGCTCTATCAAGGCTTTCTGCCTGAGCACCATTTTGTCAGTGCGCCGCAAACCCGCTTTGATCAGGCCTGGAATCCCGATGATCTGAGCGATATGGCAGAGTTGCTCGGCAGCCACCACCACGAGATCGCCGCTGTGATCATCGAGCCGATCGTGCAAGGCGCAGGAGGCATGCGCATCTATCACCCTGAGTATCTCAAAGAACTAGCGGCGCTGTGTAAGCAGTTCGATGTACTGCTAATCGCTGATGAGATTGCCACTGGCTTTGGCCGCACTGGTAAACTGTTCGCCTGCGAGCACGCCGGCATCAGCCCAGATATTCTCTGCCTTGGAAAAGGACTTACCGGCGGCTATATGAGCCTGGCTGCTACCTTGGCGAGTAAGCAGGTTGCCGATACCGTATGCTCCGGCGAAGCAGGCGTGTTTATGCACGGACCGACCTTTATGGGTAATCCCCTAGCCTGCGCGGTCGCTAACGCCAGCGTCGACTTGCTGCTCAGCTCAAACTGGCAACAGCGGGTTGCAGCTATCGAGGCTCAGCTACGCCAAGAGCTGGTTCTCTGCAGCGAGCTTGCCAACGTTGCCGATGTACGGATATTAGGTGCGATTGGTGTGGTGGAGCTGAATGCGCCGGTGGATATGGCAAGCATACAGGCGATGTTTGTGGACCAAGGCTTGTGGGTTCGCCCCTTCGGTAAACTGGTCTATGTGATGCCCCCTTATGTGATTGAGCCAGACCAGCTCTCGCGCCTTACCAAGGGGATATTTAAGGTACTAAGCCAACTATCGATGGGTTCGTAGTTACTGGCCATCTCAAAGATGGTGCGATCATTGATGCCATGGCGATTCCGCTCAGCACACAACTTCTGGTGGTGCATATCTTGCGGGTCGCCAACCTCCACCACCAGTATTTCGCAGCCCTGCTCCCTTGCAACTTCGATATAACTCTCCAACTCCCACTGCTGCATATTGGTGTTGTCACACACCACCAGTGGCCACTGCCGAGCGATAAGTTCAGCGAAACGTTGTTGGTTCTGTCGATGGTTGTCTTCAAGGCGCGTTGGGTCAAAACGGTAGATGCCCTCTTGGTAGAAGTAATCGTCGGTACTACACAGCCCAACATACTCGCTGTAATCGGGCACGGTGTGTTGATAGAACTTACGGGCGGCATAGGACTTACCGCTGCCGGGTAAGCCACGCATGATTAACACTTGCGAGGGCATCAGCGGAATAGGTTCACGTAGTAGGCAAACAAGCTGCTAACCGATATCAGCCCCAGCAGGCCAAGGTTAACTAAGTAATGGTCGCTGCGGCGACGACTGCGGCGGTAGTTTAGCAGGACACCGGCCAAGGTGATCCCACAGCATGACCACAACAGGTAGACGAATAATCGCTGGTAGTCTTCGCGCCAATAGTCGCGGTAAACCACACCGTCGGGGTTAACGAAGTTGCTGTAAGGGATTTCCGGGCGAGCGTAATGGTAGGCGATTAACGATCCGAGGAACAACACCCAAGCGATAACCGATACCCAAACAAAGGTGCGTTGCAGTACGTCTGGACCTCTTCTTCGTTCTATTCTCTTTTGTTTCATTAACCACCTGATAACAATTGCAGCGCTACTGGCGCGCTTGTGAGCAGTTATATCAAGCCTAGACAATATTTTACTTGAGTCTTGCTTTACACGCAGTAACATGGGTTCCCTTGTAATATTAGCACTCAAAATTCGGGGATAATGCTGCTTATGACGCATTCTTCAGTAACCGACGTTTTGTCAGGTAAATTCCAGGCAGGACAACAAGTTACCGTAAAAGGTTGGATCCGCACTCGCCGTGACTCCAAGGCCGGTATTTCTTTTCTCGCTGTTCACGATGGTTCGTGCTTCGACGCTATTCAGGCCGTTGCACCCTCAGAGCTGAATAATTACCAAGAAGAGATCGTTAAGCTGACTGCAGGTTGTTCTGTAGCAGTAACCGGTGAAATCGTAGAGTCTCCTGGACAAGGTCAGGCTTTTGAAATTAAAGCCACCAAGGTTGAGGTGATCGGATGGGTAGAGAATCCAGACAGCTACCCGATGTCAGCCAAGCGTCACTCGATTGAGTACCTTCGTGAGCACGCTCACCTGCGCCCTCGTACCAACGTAATTGGTGCGGTGACCCGTGTGCGTAACTGCCTGGCTCAAGCGATCCATCGCTTTTACCACGAGCGTGGCTATGTGTGGGTAAGCACCCCGATCATTACCGGTAGCGATACCGAAGGCGCTGGTGAGATGTTCCGTGTATCCACCCTTGATATGCAGAACCTGCCACTGACCGATAAAGGTGACGTGGACTACCAAGAAGACTTCTTCGGTAAAGAAACCTTCTTGACCGTATCCGGCCAGCTAAACGCCGAGACCTATGCCTGTGCGCTTACTAAGGTGTACACTTTCGGGCCGACCTTCCGCGCCGAAAACTCCAACACCAGCCGTCATTTGGCTGAATTCTGGATGATGGAGCCGGAAGTAGCTTTCGCCGATCTGGATGACGTTGCTGGTCTTGCCGAAGACATGCTCAAATACGTGTTCAAAGCGGTACTGGACGAGCGCGCCGATGATATGGCCTTCTTCGCCCAGCGCATCAACAAAGAAGCGATCAGCCGTCTGGAGAACTTCGTCGATTCAGACTTCGCACAGGTTGATTACACCGATGCTATCGACATTTTGAAAGCCTGCGGCAAGAAGTTCGAGTTCGACGTTGAATGGGGTATCGACCTAAGCTCTGAGCACGAGCGTTTCTTGGCAGAAGAACACTTTAAAGCGCCAGTGGTAGTGAAGAACTACCCGAAAGACATTAAAGCCTTCTACATGCGCATGAACGACGACGGCAAAACCGTTGCCGCAATGGACGTACTTGCGCCGGGCATTGGTGAGATCATCGGTGGTAGCCAACGTGAAGAGCGCTTGGATGTGCTGGACGCGCGTCTCGCCGAGATGAACCTAGACCCAGAAGATTACAGCTGGTATCGAGACCTACGTCGCTACGGCACCGTGCCGCACTCCGGCTTCGGTTTGGGCTTTGAACGCCTGGTTTCCTATGTGACCGGCATGGCGAACATCCGCGATGTGATCCCCTTCCCTCGCGCACCGAAAACCGCCGAATACTAATCTGCTCAAGCCCCCAAATCTGGGGGCTTTTTTTCGCTATTGCGCCCACTCTGGCGCATAATGGATGAACTGAACCTATTAAATGGATTTATATGAAAAAGGTTACCGTTGTCACCACCGAAGACATCCTGATTAAACTCTGCAACTCCGTCACTAAAGTTTTCAACGCCGCAACCACCCGGCCCGTCCAATACTCTGCGATGGTGCAGAAGATCCACAAGACCTGCCTACGCCCGGACATCGGCTGCTTTGTGTTGTTCGATGGCGGCTTCTCTGGTTTAGTGGTTATCAACTTTAGCGCCGCTTCGGCCATGGAGATCTACCGCGACTACATGCTGCATATGAGCATTCCCGAGAATGAGTTGGCCAGCCAACACACACAGGACGATGTGAGCAATGTCATGGGCGAGCTGATGAACCAGATCGTTGGCGACTTTACCAGTACCGTGGGCAAGGAGTTGCAAACGTCAATCACTCAGAACCAACCGAAGATGTTGACCATTAACAAACAGGTGCAGCTGTCGGTGGATACCAATCTTGACCGTCCACAAGCTCGCCGAGTGACCTTCACCACCTCAAACAACAATATCTTCTACCTTGAGCTAGCCATGGATAAAACCGAGTTCATCCAGCTACATGACTTCGAGACGCCTGAAGATATCGACCCGGATGAGTTGATCAATCAGGCTCGCGAAACCACCAGCCACAAGCCGGTGGCCAAAGAGCAGAAAGAGTTGCCTGATCAAGACTTATTCGATGAACTTGGGATCTAGTTTTGAGGTGATGACAGAGAGCATCACCGCTTCATTGTGATAATCGAGGGGCAGCGCTAGGCGCTGCCCCTCACTTTCTAAGACCAACGAGGGAAAGCCATTAATAGGCATACTGCGCGCTTGCGCAATCTCGGTCTGTAGCTGGTATTCCAACTCGGCACTGTCCATCGCCTCCACAAACACCTTTTCACTGATCCCTATTTGGCTAGCACAGCTCTTAAGCACTTGTAAGTCTGAGGGATTACGCGCATCCAGATAGTAGGCCTTTTGGATTGCCTCAATCATTTCGGTCTCAAGGTCGTGCTGGCGCGCAGCGATGACTGCACGGCAGGCCGGATAGGTAGAGCGCCGAGGAATGTTGTTGCGCCAGAAATCATGATTGAATGGTCGGTCTAATTCTGTCTCAATGCGCCGCCAGGTTTGTTGCAGGTAATGGCGCATCTCCTCCGGCATCGGCTCGTAGGAATCAGGCGCTAAACCGCCCACTAATCGCTTCACGCTAACACTGCTGGGAAGCTGCTGCAGCAAACGGTTCCAAGTTGGTTGAAACCCCCAGCACCAACTGCACATGGGGTCGTGCACGTAGTAAAGGGTTGGCATGGACATGGTTACAACCAGCTAACGAATTGGTCAGTGCTCAAGGTTCTGCTAGGCACTTTCGATATCTGAGAAGAGCCGAGATACAAAAAGCCGACAATATGCTCGTGCTCGGCCAAGCCCAGCTTCTGTTTAACAATAGGATCGTAGGCCATGGGGCCGGTGCGCCAGATACCGTTGTAGCCCTGTGCGAACGCGGCCATCTGCATCGCATGCACCATACAGCCCGCCGAGAGTACTTGCTCGATTTCTGGCACTTTGTCGTGGGGCTTGGGCGAGGCAATCACCACCGTAATTAGTGGCGCCCGAAATGGCATTTGCCGAGCTTTCTCAATATCGCCCTGGTTTTGCTCTGCTGCAGCGGCAAAGATATCAGACAACTTGCTTAGCCCTTCGCCACTGACATGCAAAATACGCCATGGATGCAGCCCGCCATGGTCTGGGGCTCGCAAACCAGCTTGCCAGATGGTTTCAAGTTCAGCGCCTTCCGGTGCCGGGGCAGATAAGCGAGCGCAGGAGTGTCTCTCTAACAGCAGGTTGAGGGCCTTCATCATCGTCCTTGTTGTGGGCTTTCCATCCTTGTAAGGAATATCCTAACAGCAAAGCCTAGATTTTTGCAGCTAACTCTGCGCCTTGTCGGATAGCCCGCTTGGCATCAAGCTCCGCAGCCACATTGGCACCGCCAATCAAATGTGCAGTCAGGCCCTGCTCTATCGCTTGATCGTACAACGAGCGGTTTGAGGTTTGCCCAGCGCAAATAACAACATTGTCGACCTCAACAACCCGTTGCTGCTCATCGCACTGATAATGCAGTCCTTGGTCATCAATCTTTTGGTACTGGGCACCGGCGATAAACTCCACGCCGTGTTTCTTCAAGGTAGCGCGATGGATCCAGCCGGTGGTTTTACCCAAGCCTTTACCGAGCTTGGAGGTCTTGCGCTGCATTAAGTACACTTGTCGCGTCTCGCCATGCTGCGCCTTTGGCGGCATCAGTCCGCCCTCTTGCTGGTAGGCCGTATCGATTCCCCAGTTTTCGGACCAGCGCTTAACATCGCTGCTGAGTGAGCTCCCTTGTTCAAGGATGAACTCAGCCACATCGAAGCCAATACCGCCAGCGCCGATAATAGCCACCTTCTCGCCAACCGGCTTTTTGTCTCGCAGAACATCCAGGTAGCTGAGTACTTTAGGATGTTCAACGCCTTCAATCGGTGGGGTTCGCGGCAGGATCCCGGTTGCTACCACCACTTCGTCCGCGCCGAGCTCGGCCAGTTTGAGCGGGTCGATACGCTCACCCAGCTTCACCGCGACTCCGTTACGTGCCAACTGGTGCTTAAAGTAGCGCAGTGTCTCGTAGAACTCTTCTTTACCGGGGATTTGCTTGGCGTAGTTAAATTGCCCTCCGATCTCGTCGGCAGCGTCATAGATGGTCACCTGATGGCCGCGCTGCGCGGCATAGTTTGCAAATGCAAGACCCGCCGGGCCGGCGCCAATTACTGCCAGCTTTTTCGGCACGCTGGTTTTGTCAAAGGTCAACTCGGTCTCATAACAGGCTTGGGGATTGACCAGACAACTCGCGCGCTGCTGTTTAAACACATGGTCCAAACAGGCCTGATTACAAGCGATGCAGGTATTGATCTGCTCAGGCTCACCGGCGCGTGCTTTGTTCACAAATTCCGGGTCGGCCAGTAGCGGACGAGCCATCGATACCATATCCGCCTGGCCGCTGCCTAAGATTTGCTCGGCAATCTCAGGGGTGTTGATGCGGTTTACCGCGATAACCGGCACGCTCACTTCGCGGCGGATCTTTTCGGTAATCCAGCTAAACGCAGCGCGAGGTACGCTGGTTGCGATGGTTGGCACCCGCGCCTCGTGCCATCCGATACCTGTATTGATCAGGGTGACACCGTTTTGCTCCAACTGTTTGGCCAGCTCTACGACTTCAGCGTAGTTAGAGCCACTCTCTACCAGATCCAGCATCGATAAACGGAAAATAATAATAAATTCTTCACCCACGGCGGCCCTACACGCCTTTAATAGCTCGACAGCAAAGCGCATCCGGTTCTGATAACTACCGCCCCATTGGTCACTGCGCTGGTTGGTGCGTTTACACAGGAATTGATTGATCAGGTATCCTTCGGAGCCCATCAGCTCGATGCCATCGTAACCGGCTCGTTTCGCCAACTGTGCACTCTTGGCAAACTGTTTGATGGTGCGAGTAATCGCACCATGAGACATCGCAGAAGGCTTAAAAGGGTTTATCGGCGCCTTGATCGCGCTGGGTCCAACGTTTAGCGGATGATAGGCATAGCGACCAGCATGGAGTAGCTGCATGGCAATCTTGCCACCGGCTTGGTGCACGGCATCGGTGACAATGCGATGCTTTTTCACCTGCCAACCAAAGCTAAGTTGAATGCCTTTAGGGGCGAGGCGCCCCCGGAGGTTGGGTGAGACACCGCCGGTGACAATTAGTCCTACGCCGCCGCGTGCTCGCTGCGCATAAAACTCAGCCATCTTTTCAAACCCGCCCGGCTCTTCTTCCAAACCGGTATGCATAGACCCCATCAACACACGGCTTTGCAGTTGTGTGAATCCAAGATCCAAAGGGCTGAGTAAAGTGGGATATGCGCTCATAGGTAGCCTTAACGTCCAATGTTACATAGATGTAAACGAGCCTAATAGATGCAAACTTATGTTTCAAACAAATGTTTTAATTTTTGTGGACCTTGCCAAGAGCTTGGCCTGAACAACGCACTTCGCAGGGGCTTCTTTCATGAGTTTAACCAGTTAACACTGAGTAAAAGTGAACAAGCGTGATAAACACGCCTTATCATCTGGCTGGATCCCCTAAGGCTATGGTAGCTTAGGCCCCTACTCTGCAGAAAACGTGGGATTCATGTGTTTGCTTTAATCAAACGAATTTTCAAAGGGATATGGCGAGTTCTCGGCTTTATCCGTGCGCTAATTATCAACCTGATGCTGTTGGTGACGATCATTGTGGTGGTGGTAGCCATCTCCACAGTAGAGGTGCCACAACCCGAGCCCGTGAGTAATCAAGCCTTACGTCTGAGCTTGGACGGGGTATTGGTTGAGCAAACCCAGTTCGTCTCGCCACTGCAAGAGATCAGTGACGAGCTAATTGGCCGTACCCCGGTGTATGAAATAGACGTTAACCGGCTAGTTAATGCCATCGACCACGCCAGTGAAGACCCTGAGATCACCGGTTTGGTGCTCGACCTAGGCAAGCTGCCGCCAAGCGGTATCGCCAAGTTACAAGTATTAGGTCGAGCGCTGCAACGGTTCAGCGATAACAGCGGCAAGCCCATCGTGGCCTATGCGGACTTCTACGACCAGCATCAATACTATCTGGCCAGCTTCGCCGATACCGTCTATCTAAACAACCAAGGCGCGGTGTTACTGCGTGGCTTTAGCTATGAGCGCCTGTTCTTTAAGGATGCACTCGATAAGTTGGCCATTGAGCCTAAGGTATTCCGGGTTGGTACCCACAAATCGTTCGTCGAGCCCTACATTCGTAATGATATGTCTCCCGAGGCTCGCGCCGACGTACAGCGTTGGGTGGATTTGCTGTGGGATGAGTACCAACAGGACATCGCCAGTAACCGAGAGATCAGCGCCGAGCAGCTGTCACCAGAAGCGAACGTTGTGTTAGAGCGACTGACACAAGTTGATGGCGACCTCGCAAAGTACGCAGAACGCTATGGCTTGGTCGATCAGCTGGTTAATCGCAGTCAGTTACTCGAAGAGCTTCTCAACTTGTTTGGCGAAGACCCCTATGGTCCAAGCTACGCCTACATCGATTACTACGATTATCTGGCCCATGTAGTTCCAGAACCAAAGGATGCCGAGGACAAGATAGCGGTACTCATCGCTCAAGGTCCGATTGTTGGCGGAGAAGGTCGCGACAAGGTCATTGCTGCTGATACCGTGCTAGCGCAACTGCAGCGGGTTATCGACGATGAAGATGTCAAGGCCTTGGTGCTGCGTATCGACAGCGGCGGCGGTAGCGCCTTTGCCTCGGAGCTAATCCGCGACAAGTTAGCCGAAGTGCAAGACAATGGGGTTGCGGTAGTGGTTTCCATGGGCACTGTGGCAGCCAGTGGCGGCTATTGGATAGCTTCCAGTGCTGACGAAATCTTTGCCGAGCCCACCACCATCACCGGCTCGATCGGTATCTTTGGTATGTTTGCCAGCCTCGAGCAAGCCCTGCAAAGGGTAGGCGTGCACAGCGATGGCTATAGCACCTCGCCACTAGCACAGCTGAGTCCCTTTAGTGAACTTCAGCCAGAGCTGGAAGCGCTGATACAACTGACCATCGAGAAAGGCTACAAGGACTTTCTTGAGATCGTCGCTGAGGGGCGCGACATGAGTGTGGAGCAGGTCGAACAGCTAGCCGAAGGCCGGATCTGGACCGGTCGCGAAGCCCAGCAAAATGGCTTGGTGGATAGCCTCGGTAACCTCAATCAAGCGATTGCCCGCGCCGCCGAGCTGCAAGGTTTAGAGAGCTACAAGCTTAAGCACCTGCGCCCAGCACTAAGCCCACAAGAGCAGTTCTTAGAGCAGCTATTCCGAGCCAGTGAACCGGCTTGGCTGCCCTCCTCGCTCAGCGGCCTACTCGAGATTGGCCAATCCTTGGAGCATGAGCTAAACACCTTTGACGATCCCTTGGGCATTTATTCCTACTGCGCCCTGTGCATCAACGAACTATAATCCAACAAAACCCCGCCTAGCGGGGTTTTATTCTTTTAGCCCGGCGTTATAATCGCTGCACTTTTTTGTCGCGTGTCGTTGAGTTGAGCCACTGCTCCTTACACACGTGATCGGCTTGTAACCATGAGGCCCACAACATGAATAAGAAATCCATCTACGTCGCCTACACCGGTGGAACCATCGGTATGCAAAAGAGTGACCGCGGCTACGTGCCTACAGAAGGCTTTATGCGCGATTGCATCGCGGCAATGCCGGAGTTTCACCGCGAGGAGATGCCCGAGTTCACCATTCATGAGTTTGCGCCACTGATTGACTCCGCCGATACCAATCCCACTCATTGGCAGCTGATTGCCGATGACATCCAGCAAAACTACGAGCACTACGACGGCTTTGTGGTACTGCATGGCACCGATACCATGGCGTTTACCGCTTCCGCGCTGTCTTTCATGCTGGAGAACTTGAGCAAACCGGTAATCGTAACCGGCTCACAGATCCCGCTCAGCGAGCTGCGCTCTGATGGCCGCGCCAACCTGTTGAATGCGCTGTACCTGGCTGCTGAGTACCCGATCCACGAAGTCTGCCTGTTCTTCAACAACCAACTGTTTCGTGGCAACCGCTCAACCAAGATCCACGCCGACGGCTTCGATGCCTTTAAATCTCCCAACTACCCCACACTGCTAGAGTCGGGCATCAACATCGAAGTGAAGGCCGGCGAAATCAAGCCCACCGGCTTTAGCTCGCTGCAAGTGAGCGCCATTACTCCGCAGCCGATTGGGGTTGTCACGCTATACCCGGGTATCTCTGCCGATGTGATTCGTAATATCCTGCAACAGCCGGTGAAAGCGCTTATCTTGCTTAGCTACGGCGTAGGCAACGCGCCACAAAACCCAGAGCTACTGGAGCTGCTCAAAGAAGCCGATAAACGCGAAGTGTTGGTGATCAACCTAAGCCAGTGTCTGACCGGCAAGGTAAATATGGGCGGATACGCCACGGGAGATGCGCTAGCGCAAGCTGGGGTGGTAAGTGGCTACGACATGACCACCGAAGCGGCCTTGGCCAAGCTTCACTACCTTCTAAGTAAGAATCTGGAGTTTGGCCGCGTTAAAAGCCTGATGGGACAGAATATTCGCGGCGAGCTTAGCCTCTAGACTAGTCGTCTTCTGGGCGTTCAGAGAAGATCACTTCATCTTCTCTGAATTGGCGCTTTAGCTCTTGCTTAGATTTGACCACCAACTCGCCATCGGTGCCGACGGTAAAGTGCTCAGGACAATGATTGTGTTGGCTTTGGTAGAGGATGACCATCTGCTGGACGTTGTCCTTTTGCGCAGCGGTTAATGCGTTTCCATCGGCCCAACGGCCGGTTTCAACAGCGGTAAGCAGACTTTGATAAATCTCCGGCGTCATTGCCTCGACTACCTTTTTTACATCCATTGACTTTTCCCTTAGAAAAATTGACGTGGGCACGGTTACTGCCCCATCATTAAAGGCCAATCAATTTATCACCAGCCGCTTTCGACAAAACTTAACCAAAGGCGGCCCGATGTGCAAGTTTACAAGGACTGATTTTGCGCAAACTCGTTACTTCCTCCCTATGCCTGTTAGCTACCTCACTTTTATTGAGTGCTTGTGATTCGGACCCAGAAAGATTTTCGTTTGGTGGTAAATCCCCCAAGGGGGTTTGCAAAGACTCCCCCAACCTTTGTGAGGATTTAAATAAAGATGGCTGGTGCCGGATGGAGCGTGACGAGGTTATCTTCGCACGTCTAGAAGAACAGGATCAGCCCGGCGATCCTGCCTACTACTCACTGATACGGGCGTATCAAGCTTACAACCGTTGCATTGAGCTGGCCGCGCAGATCCAACCCAAATACGACCAATCTCGCCAAGCCCAGCGCGTGGTGGGCCTATTAACCTCAGTCGAAGAACTGGCGCGATTGGAACAGCTCACCAAGAGCTCCGACTACCCGTTTCTACTAATGTACCACTGGACGGAGTTGGGCGACAAAAGTGCCAAGCAGCGCTTCCTCGACCTGGAAGGCAGCCCGCAGATGGCGCACCCCGAGTTGCAATGGGCCTTGGCCAGTTACTACGCAGACTTCCAGCCTGTAAAAACCATCGCTATCTTAAAGAATACCTTCCCACTGCACGAAAATGCCGACGATATCCCGGCAAAATACGCAGAGACGATCGTTGGCCAGTATATGCGTTTGGGGGATTTTGAGCGCGCCTACCTATGGACCTTGGTAGCGAGTCACTTCGATGATCACGCACAGCAAGACTACGGCCCGCTGGAGCGTCAGCTAAACCTCACCAAAGATCAACGCAAGCAATTAGAAAAGCAGGCGAAAAGTCTTTACAAGACGATTACCGAACGCCCCTAGTTCTCCTCGAACTGCATCGACACGGAGTTGATGCAGTAGCGCTGGCCTGTTTCGGTGGGGCCATCGGGAAACACATGGCCAAGGTGGGCATCGCAAGACGCGCAGCGCACCTCAATGCGGTGCATCCCATGGCTCATATCCTCTAAATAGCGGATACTCCCTTTCAGCGCTTGGTCGAAGCTTGGCCAACCACAGCCTGAGTCAAATTTGGCCTCAGAGTTAAACAGGGGCGCAGCACAACAGCGACAGCGGTATTCGCCCTCAGCCTTGTTGTGTAACAACGCGCCGGTAAACGGCCGCTCGGTGCCCCCTTCGCGGCACACCCGATAGCTCTCTTCATCTAGCACTTCACGCCAGTGGTCATCGCTTATTGGTTTAGTTGTGTTCATTGTTGTTCCATTAGCATCATTGATCGTGGTGCCAGAGTCACCTTGTGGCCCTCCAGCGTGGTTAGCTTGTTTGTTAACGAGCTATCTAATCGTAAGGACCAACGTTGCTGTTGTTTTGTTGCAGGAAGTCTGAATTTTTGCGCGTGTTCACTGGCGTTAATCAACCATAGCCAGCGGCATGCTTCGCCCTTCAGGCCAACGATTTCCACCATCACTGATTGTCGCTCGGCGCAGTGCCAATCGCTTTGATGCATGGCATTGCCATCCTCTCGGTACCAATGAACCGCATGTTGGTAGTCAAGTTTGCGTTCAAAGGTGTCGCTAGCAAGCTTAAGCTGGTGGAACACCGGGTTGTCTCGTCGCAGCTTGATCAGTTGCTGCACAAACTCCAGGAACTGAGACTCACGCTCATCTAGCTGCCAGTCATACCAACTGATGGGGTTATTCTGGCAGTAGGCATTGTTGTTGCCGCGCTGAGTGCGGCTTAGCTCATCGCCCCCGAGAAAATGCGGCACCCCTTGCGAGAGCATCAGACACATGATCAGGTTACGTTTTTGTTGAAAACGTAGTTCGAGGATCGCAGCATTATCGCTCTCCCCCTCCTCGCCATAGTTGGCCGAAAGGTTATGTCCATGGCCATCGCGATTAGCCTCGCCGTTGGCATGATTATGCCGCTGCTCATAGCTGACCAAATCATGCAAGGTGAACCCATCGTGGTAACAGATGTAGTTCACCGAGGTGTGAATGCTTCGTCTGCTCGGCAAGAAGAAATCGCGCGAGCCCATCAGGCGCGTTGCCAACTCGCCTACGCCAATCCTGTCGCCCCGCCAAAAGCCGCGCAGGTTGTCGCGGTAGCGATCATTACACTCCATCCAATTAGATGGAAACCGCCCTAGCTGATAGCCGTCGTAGCCGATATCCCAGGGCTCGGCGATAAGCTTGACGCCCTTAAGGCTTGGGTCCTGTCGCAGCGCCCTAAAAAAGCTCGCGTCCGTTTTAAAACGGTTGTGCTCCCGGCCCAAACTGACCGCCAAATCAAAACGGAACCCATCGACCCCCATCTCGCAATACCAATAACGCAGGGTATCGAGCACTAGCTGAAGGGTCACATCGTGGTCGAATGAGACGCTGTTGCCGCAGCCGGTATTGTTGGTGTAGTGGTGGTAGTTGGGGTTATCACCCACATGATCAAACAGGTAGTAGCGGCGATTATCAAGCCCACGGAAGCTCAGCGATGGCCCATCATCACCGGATTCAGCGGTGTGGTTGTAGACCACATCTAGAATGACTTCGATACCAGCACGGTGCAGTTCACGCACCATCTGTTTGAACTCGCTAACCGCGTCGCTGATCGCATAACGCGGGTCTGGCGCCATAAACAGTAAGGGGTTATAACCCCAATAGTTGCTCAGTCCTAGGCCTTTGAGGCGCGGCTCCGACATAAAGCTGGCCACCGGCAAGAGCTGCACCGCTGTAACGCCCAACTGTTTGAGGTGATCAATCGCAGGCTTTGAGCACATCCCCAAGTAAGTACCTTGGTAAGGAGTTGGCACCTCGGGATGTAACTTACTGAACCCGCGTACATGGGTCTCGTAGAGTATCGTCTGACTGAGCGAATAGCCCGGCCGCGCCACGCCCTGCCAATCAAAGTCATCATCAACCACCACACATTTGGGGAGCATGGCTGCGCTATCTTCGTCGTAGGCGACGGCGTCCCAAAGGATGGGTCGGTTGATGGCTTTGGCATAGGGGTCGAGCAATAGCTTACGCTGGTCATAACGCAGGCCGTGCTCTGGCTGGTAATCACCGTAAGCGCGAAACGCATACAGTTGCCCTGCCCGCACGCCGGGAACGTGACCAAAATGCACGTAGCCGTGCTTGCCGGGGAGGATGAATTGAGCGATCTGCCGTTCGCATTCGTCGAACAGGCAGAGCTCTATGTATTTGGCTTCACCGCCGTGGACCGCAAAATTGCATCCTGCTTGGTCGAGCTGTGCGCCTAAAGGTGTTGCGGAGCCGATAGTGACCCGGAATAGCTCCGGGTCACTCACCGACATTGGATCGGTGGTTTTTAGCATACAAACAAGCCTAAACTTCGTCCTGAAGAGTTGTTGTTTGTTAGTCTACCTTTTCAATGTACAAGGTGGCTAGTGGTGGTAGGTTTAACTCGATGGAATGCTCCCTTCCCTGCCACGCCACTGGCTCAGCATTGAAGTTGATACCCGCATCAAGGTTGCTGCCCCAATACATCTCTGAATCGGAGTTAAGTACCACGCGATACTGACCAGGCCCTGGTACACCCAAGCGATACTGTGGCCGTGGGACTGGTGTGAAGTTACACACCACCACAAGCTGCTGGTCACTCTCGATACCGTTACGCTGGAATGCCAGCACACTGCGTTCCCAGTCGCCATGATCGATCCACTCAAAGCCAGCCTTATCGTAGTCACCTTCGAACAAGGCGGGAGTGGCACGATAGTAGTGGTTGAGCTGCTTGGTTAGCGCCTGTTGGCCCTGATGTTTTGGATACTGCAATACCGACCAGTCCACGCTGGCATCATGGTTCCACTCGCTTGCCTGAGCAATCTCATTGCCCATAAAGTTGAGTTTCTTACCAGGATGGGCGTACATGAAGGCCGTAAACGCGCGCAGGTTGGCGGCTTGTTGCCACTCATCGCCCGGCATCTTGCCGATCAATGAGCCTTTACCATGCACCACTTCATCATGGGAGATTGGCAGTACGAAGTTCTCATCGTAGTTGTAGACCATCGCGAAGGTGATCTCATTGTGATGGTACTTACGGAATGCTGGATCTTTTTGCATGTAGGTCAGCGAGTCGTGCATCCATCCCATGTTCCATTTGAAACCAAAGCCTAAGCCACCGGCGAAGGTTGGGCGGGATACGCCCGCAAACGCGGTAGACTCTTCAGCGATAGTCATGGCATGGGGATACTGCTTGTAGACCTCTTCGTTAAACCATTTAAGCAGGCTGATCGCCTCATAGTTATGGTTGCCGCCGTCAACGTTGGGGATCCACTCACCTTCGTTGCGCGAGTAATCCCAATACAGCATCGATGCGACCGCATCAACCCGCAGGCCATCGACATGGAACTTGTCGAGCCAAATCAGCGCGCTCGCGACCAAGAACTGGCGAACATTGTCACGGCCAAAGTCGTAGATGTACGAGTTCCAGTCGTTGTGCCAGCCGCGGCGCGGGTCTTCGTACTCGTACAAAGGCGTACCATCGAAGCGGGCCAAACCGTGCGAGTCACTTGGGAAGTGCGCAGGCACCCAGTCGACAATCACGCCGATGCCATTTTGGTGGCACTGATCGACCAAGTATTTAAAGTCATCGGGATGGCCAAAGCGGCTGGTTGGCGCAAACAGGCCAATCGGTTGGTAGCCCCAAGAGCCGTCGAAGGGATGTTCCGATACCGGCAGTACCTCAATGTGGGTGTAGCCCATATCTTTAACGTAGTTGACCAGCTCTTCGGCAAGCTCGCGGTAGCTTAGATAACCCTTGCCAGACTCCAGCTTACGTTTCCAAGAAGCCAAGTGCACCTCGTAGATGGCCATTGGCTGTTTGGTCTTGTCGTTAAGCTGAGACTCGCGCCACGCATCGTCGTTCCACTGGTACTGGTCGTGATCCCACACCACCGAGGCGAACGACGGGTACTGCTCAGAGTAGAAGCCCACCGGATCGGTTTTGTGTGGCAACTGATGGCCATGCATGTCTTTAAGCTCGAACTTGTAGGTGCAACCGGCCTCAAGGCCAGGTACAAACAACACCCAGTGTCCGTCCATGCTGCGCTGCATCGGTTGGCGGCGACCATCCCAGTGATTAAAGTCGCCAATCAGGCTTACGCTCAGTGCATTGGGTGCGTACACACCAAAGCGCACACCTTTAACCGCAACACCATTGACCTCGATGGTTTTAACTTGGGCACCCAACACCGAATACAGGTTCTGCGGCGCATGATGCATGGTCGCCAGGCCATCATAGGCCTGCTCGTGGAACTGATAGGGGTCGATTACGGTGTGAGTGACCTCACCGTAAGACACAACAAACTGATAATTAAAGCTATCTTTAGTATCGGCAAATTCTGCTTCGAACAGCCCTTGCGGCGAGGTGCAGGTCATTTCTGCTAGCGCGTCGCCATTTAGGCTCTGAACAGATACTGCGGTCGCTTCAGGAAACCATGCCCGAAGCATAAGTCCCTGCTTAAATTTAACTAGGCCTAGTACTTGAAAGGGGTCGCTAATGCGGGCGTTTAGGAGTTGTTGAATAAGCGGGGATAGAGAGGAAGATTTCATAGACTTACCTTAGCCACGTAGCGGGTTCGCGCAGAGTTGCAAAGGCGCCCACTACCGTCGTCTCCATGAATACGAAAAGTGAGAATAGGTGGGCGCGAGGCCCACCGTAACTGGTTTACGCGCTTACCTTAGCACGAAGTTCTGTCATTTCTCTCAACAAGTTCTGAACATCGTGATCTGCAAACAGTTCTGATAAGTTTTTAGACAACTTACGACGCCAGTTTGGATACTCATCGGAGGTGCCTGGCACGTTAACCGGCTTATCCATTTCCATCCAATCTTCTAATTGAACAGACAACAGCGAGCTACTACCGGCAGCCATATGCTTGTGCATACCGTAGTTTAAGCCTTTATCCATGCCCACCCAGTTCACGTCGCGAGACACGTAATCAGGGATCAGGCCGTGGCCGTGCAGGCTATCAAGCATCTTCTGCTTGCTCTCGTGGCGATCGGCATAGAGGCTTTGCAGTACCGCTTCATCGCGGTATAGGCCCAGCTCTTTACCGAGCGCCAAGTCATCACAGTGCCACAGGCCACGCAGGGTTGGCATATCGTGGGTAGTGATGGTTGCCATCGCTTGTACTGGATAGTGAGAAGGCGAGATGTAGCCGCCGTCTTCCGCTTGTTCGAACATGAACACGCGGTACGAGTGGATGCCATTCTCTTGGAACACTTCGAAGATACCGTCAGGCACAGTACCCAAGTCTTCACCGATGATCAGACATTCGTTGCGGTGGCTCTCCAGCGCCAGAATGCCCAGCAGATCTTCGATTGGGTAGTAAAGGTAGGCACCTTTAGAGGCATCATCTTCCACAGGTACCAACCACAAACGCAGTAGCGCCATCGCATGGTCGATACGCAGTGCACCACATGAGCGCATGTTCGAGCGGAACAGGTCGATCATCGGCTGGTAGGCTTGCTCTTCCAACTTCGCAGGATCCATTGGCGGCAGGCCCCACTTCTGGCCTAGCGGGCCGAGTACATCTGGTGGCGCGCCAACGCTGGCATCTAGCGCGTACAAATCGCCGTTACCCCAGATCTCTACACTGCCTTCGCTTACGCCAACGGCTAAGTCGCGGTATAGGCCCATTGCCATGCCGCTACTTTTCGCAACTTGATCAACTTCTTCCAGTTGCAGATCAGCAATCCACTGCAGCCACGCGTAGAAGTCTACTTCGGCCTGATTGTCTTTGACCCACTGAGTTACCGCAGGCATGTGATACTCACGGAACTCTTCTGGCCATACCTGCCAGCCCCAAGCATTACCTTGAGTCTGGTAGAAGTGATTTTGCAGCGCATCGTAGGCCGCTTGGGCCGCCAGGCTTTCACCGCCGTTCTTAACGAAAGCTTTAAAGGCAGTCGCGCGCTTAGTGCGGCCTTTTTGAATCTTCTGGAACTCAGCGAACACCAAACGCAGCGCTTCAAGCTTGGCAACAGTTACCCCGGTGTAATCCACCCACTCATTGCTACGTAGCTGATCCAAGCGAGCTTGGAACTGAGCAGAGTTCACCAGTGCCGGTGCTTCTGACTTGGCGTACTCTTCGATGGCTTCAACATCGATATAGACAACGTTCAACCAACGACGCGAAGACGGGCCGTATGGGCTGGCTTGTTCAGGGTTTGCTGGGAATAGCGAGTGGATTGGGTTCAGACCGACAAAGTCTGCGCCGCTGTTAGCCACGTTCGCGACCAAGTATTTCAGGTCAGAGAAGTCGCCAATACCCCAGTTGCGCTCACTGCGCAGGCAGTACAGCTGGACACTTGGGCCCCACAGCTTTTTGCCCGCTTTAATAGGAGGCTGGATGTAAGCGGCTTGAGGCGCAACGATAAAGCGCGACTCGCCCAGTACCTTACGGCCACCTTTCTTGGTGAGCGACAAGGTGTGATAACCCATTGGCAGTTCAATGTTTAGTGGAACGGCGTACTTTTGGTACTCGATGTCGTCCAGTACGTGCATTTCTACCAATTCACCGTCAGTGGCGACGACCTGCCCTTTAATGGTCTCGCCCTGCTCGGTTTCAATTTTGTAAGTAAATTCCTGATTGGCTTCGGTGATGGCCACACGCAGCTCAATCGGCAAACCACTTCCTAGACGTACAACCTGTACTACCGGAGTGAGGTTTTGCCAGTACTCAAGAACTTCTTGTAGGTAACGAGCTTCTAGTTGCTCGGCATCGTCAATGGGGTAACCAAGGATACGCAGTAGCTTGGCCTTACTCTCAGGTACCACCTGAGCCGGGTTTCCCCAGGCGTCGATGTAGTTGGTCTCAATTCCGCGGAATTTGACCAATTCTTCTATGATATGTTCTGACATAACATTTCCCGTGTTATTGCTTGTTAACCGACTTTTTGTTTTTCTAAGCGGGCGTTATTGTACTGATAAACGCGAGCCTTGCACCGTTACAATACACTTTTAATTAAATAATTTTAATCTAGTCCACGATTCTGTTTGTATTTTTTCTTCAAGCTGTTGATACTAGTTTTCCGTCGTAAAACTGCATCGCTTAGAAAGCACCCAATTATTGATTTCGCACAAATTATTTCGCGATAAATCTTGATTCAGGTGCTCACTGTAGTAAGTTTACGACCACAGGTTTTATCTGTTAAATCACAGTAAATTAGGTAACACTATGACTATTAAAGTAGGTATTAACGGTTTTGGCCGTATCGGTCGCTTCGTTTTCCGTGCAGCTTGCGAGCGTAACGACGTAGAAGTTGTTGCAATCAACGATCTAATCGATGTTGATTACATGGCTTACATGTTGAAGTACGATTCAACTCACGGTCGATTCAATGGCACCGTTGAAGTTAAGGACGGCAACCTGATCGTTAACGGTAAAACTGTTCGTGTAACTGCAGAACGCGATCCAGCCGCTCTTGCTTGGGGCGACGCAGGTGTTGACGTAGTAGCTGAAGCTACTGGTATCTTCCTAACCGACGAAACCGCTCGTAAACACATCGAAGCTGGCGCGAAGAAAGTTGTACTAACTGGTCCTTCTAAAGACGCTACTCCAATGTTCGTTATGGGCGTAAACCAAGAGTCTTACGCTGGTCAAGACATCGTTTCTAACGCTTCTTGTACTACTAACTGCTTGGCACCAATCGCTAAAGTACTTAACGACAAGTGGGGCATCGAATCTGGTCTGATGACCACCGTTCACGCTACTACCGCTACTCAGAAGACTGTTGACGGTCCTTCTGCTAAAGACTGGCGCGGTGGCCGTGGTGCTTCTCAGAACATCATCCCATCTTCAACTGGTGCTGCTAAAGCTGTAGGTGTTGTACTGCCTGAGCTGAACGGCAAGCTGACTGGTATGGCTTTCCGCGTACCAACTGCTAACGTTTCTGTAGTTGACCTGACCGTTAACCTGAAAGAAGCTGCTAGCTACGAAGAAATTTGTGCTGCTATGAAAGAAGCTTCACAAGGTGAAATGGCTGGCGTTCTAGGTTACACCGAAGACCAAGTTGTTTCTCAAGACTTCATCGGTGAAGTTCAAACTTCAGTATTCGACGCCAAAGCTGGTGTAGCTCTGACCGACAAGTTCGTTAAAGTTGTATCTTGGTACGACAACGAAATCGGTTACTCAAACAAAGTACTGGACCTGGTAGCTCACATCTCTAAGTAAGCTTTCAGCCCAGTAACTAAGGCGGCCTCCGGGTCGCCTTTTTTGTATCTGTACCCTTTCGATACGCGAGACAACGCTATGTCAGTATTAGATAAACTTAAGCTACAGGTCGTAGAGCAAATTGATAATGCTGTATTTGTAGTAAAAAACCAAAATGACTTACAGTTTTATTGGATCGATCACCCGGTAGCGCGCGCTTTGATTGCCCGCCAAGGGGCACACTTGATCAGTTATCACCCAGCAGGCCATGACGAGCAACTGTTTGTTAGCCCGCTTGAAAGCTACCAAGCGCAAAAGGCGATTCGCGGCGGAGTGCCGATATGCTGGCCGTGGTTTGGCAAAGCCGCCTCCCCTTCCCATGGCTATGCGCGGATCCATGACTGGGACCTCGAACAGGTTCTTAGCGATCAACACCAAGTGCAACTGACTTTCAGTTTTGCTGATCAACAGTTGGTTGGCGATCTGCAACTGAGTTACAGCTTGACCATCGGTAAGCAATTAGCGCTCGCCCTCACCACCACCAATAGCGGCGCACACGAGCAAAGCTACAGTGGCGCCCTGCACAGCTATTTTGCTGCCAATCGCGAGTCGCTTTCGCTGGAAGGCTTGGGCGAGCGTTACATTGATTCAACCAACGGTAGCGAATGCACCGAGCAGCAGTTTGCCTTGGTAGATGAGACTGACCGGGTCTATCTGGCGCCAACGCCAACGACCCTGCTCGATGGTAAGACTATCGCCCACCAAGGTAATGATTCGGTAGTGGTGTGGAACCCTGGCTATCAGCTTGCTGGTAATATGGCGGACCTAGGTGAAGCATCTGCAGCCCACTTTATTTGTGTCGAGACGGCAATCACTCAGCAGCCCATCGTGCTTGGCGCTGGTGAGTCGCACACGCTGACCCAAACCGTCACGCCCGGGTAAGCACCTGCGATTGTTTACGCACAAAAAAACGGGCCCAATGGCCCGTTATCTTTTGAGCGTATCAGGCTAGACCTTGGTCACGCCATACACTTGGTTTTCTTGCTCTTGCACACGGATAAAAGTGGTACGCTTGGTCAGCTCTTTAAGCGATGACGCGCCGACGTAGGTACAAGCAGAACGCACACCACCTTGGATATCTTGAATGGTGGTTTTCAGGCTGCCTTTATACGGCAATAGCACGGTTTTACCTTCTGAAGCGCGATACTCAGCAACACCACCGGCGTGCTTGTCCATGGCCGTTTGCGAGCTCATGCCATAGAAGTGCATAAATTTCTCACCGTTCTTCTCAACCACCTCGCCGCCATTTTCTTTGTGCGCTGCCAGCATACCGCCTAGCATCACGAAGTCAGCGCCGCCGCCAAAGGCTTTAGCCACATCACCGGCAGAGGTACAGCCGCCGTCACCAACAATCTGGCCACCTAAGCCGTGCGCAGCGTCAGCACACTCGATAATTGCCGACAGCTGCGGATAACCAACCCCGGTCTTTACTCGCGTGGTACATACACTGCCAGGTCCGATCCCCACTTTCACCACATCGGCACCACTTAGGATCAGCTCTTCGACCATCTCGCCGGTAACCACGTTACCCGCCACGATGACCTTGTCACTGAAGGTGTCACGCATTTTCTTTACGTAACCGACAAAGTGTTCCGAGTAGCCGTTGGCCACATCTACACAGATAAACTGCACGTCGCTATCTAGTGCCAGGATCTGCTTAGTTTTCTCGAAATCAGCTTCTGACGTACCACAGCTCACCATCAGGTACTTATGCTGGTCACGTGGGATACTCGCCAAGAACTCGGCCCATTGCTCAATACTGTAGTGTTTATGCACAGCAGTCATCATGCGGTGCTCTGCAAACATCTTGGCCAAACCAAAGGTCCCTACGGTATCCATATTGGCGGCGACAACGGGCACACCTTCCCATTGACTGTTGGTATGTTTGAAGGTAAACTTCCGATCAATTACAACCTGAGAACGACTCTTCAAGGTTGAACGCTTCGGGCGAATTAACACATCTTTAAAGCCCAGCTTAATATCGGTTTCGATCCTCATCGGTATTCCTATTGTCTTAGACACAAACCTTTCTATGCTAGCAAAAAAATGCAATTAACAAAAAAGTTAATGCGTTGAGCTGATCATGGTTTTGCCAGAAAAAAGCCTGCTTTAAAGCAGGCTTTTTCGGTTTAGGCGTTGCCCTTAACCTTGACTCTGTTTTCCGCGGCGAAGTTAAGCATACGGTCTAATGGCACCAGCGCTTTTTCGCGTAGACTGTCATCGACAAACACCTCGTGCCCTGTTCCGTCAATCAGTGCCTCTTCAATCGCTTTCAAGCCGTTCATCTTCATCCAGGGGCAATGCGCACACGAGCGGCAGGTTGCGCCATTACCACCGGTGGGTGCTTCAATCATCTCTTTATCAGGGCAAGCTTGCTGCATCTTGTAGAAGATGCCTTTGTCGGTGGCTACGATCAGCTTTTTATGGGGCAAGGTCTGCGCTGCCGCAATCAACTGGCTGGTAGAGCCCACAGCATCAGCCAAATCAACTACCGCTTGTGGCGACTCAGGGTGTACCAGTACTGCCGCATCGGGGTTTTGCTGCTTAAGCTGGATTAGTGCTTGGGATTTAAATTCATCGTGAACGATACAGGCACCTTGCCACAACAGCATGTCAGCGCCGGTTTCTTTGGCTACGTAGCCGCCGAGATGGCGATCTGGTGCCCAGATGATCTTATGGCCCTCACTGTCGAGGTGATCAACCACATCCAGCGCGATGCTCGAGGTCACCACCCAATCAGCACGCGCTTTGACCGCCGCTGAGGTATTGGCGTACACCACCACGGTGTGGTCGGGGTGAGCATCACAGAACTCGTTGAATTCCTTCTCTGGGCAGCCCAGATCTAGCGAGCACTCCGCGTCTAAGGTCGGCATGATGACACGTTTTTCTGGAGTGAGGATCTTGGCGGTTTCACCCATAAAACGCACTCCAGCAACCAATAAGGTCGATGCCGGGTGGTTGTTGCCAAACCGAGCCATTTCAAGAGAATCAGCGACACAACCACCGGTCTCTTCGGCCAGGGCTTGGATCTCAGGGTCAGTGTAATAATGGGCAACTAATACCGCGTCTTTCTCAACCAGCAACTGTTTAATGCGTGCGATATGGCTGGCCTTCTGCTCGTCGGTCAGGGGAGCAGGTTTAGGAGGAAACGGATAGATAGACTCATTAAAGTAAGGAGACTGCAACATAAGCGATATATCGTTAAAAAAAACTTCGGGAATTATACTACGGCACTTTGCCTTTGTCTGTCCGACTAAAGACAAAAAAGCCCCGCTTATGCGAGGCTTTGAAATGATGGTGGGTCGTGAAGGATTTGAACCTTCGACCAATTGATTAAAAGTCAACTGCTCTACCAACTGAGCTAAC
>NZ_KE386907.1:195095-698113 GCF_000429485.1 Aliagarivorans marinus DSM 23064
TGGTGGGTCGTGAAGGATTTGAACCTTCGACCAATTGATTAAAAGTCAACTGCTCTACCAACTGAGCTAACGACCCACATTTTATCTTTCAAAGTTGACCCGTTTCAGGCTTGCTGCCTACCCCGTCTCAACGGCGGCCTATGATACGGATTTAGCGTTCGTGTGCAACTTAATTTTGCATCTTTTTTTCCAAGCGGCGGTTTAATAAACGCATCCGATGAAAAGCCGAACATTTTGCTGAAAATTACAGCTTTTCAAGCGCTTATTTAACCAAGCTTGGCCAATTCTTTTTCTGCTAAACCGGCTGCACTGCTTCCCGGATACTCACTCAAAACCCGCTCAAAATACTGCTTGGCTTTTCCTTGATCACTATTGAAAGTGGCAATGGTGCCTAATTTTAGTAAGGACTCTGCTGCTTTGTTAGATTCAGGGAAACGATCGACCACAATTTCGAATTGGGTAGAGGCTTGATCGCGCTGGCCACGGGTAAAGTGTAGCTGGCCCAACCAATAGTGAGCGTTCGAGGCATAGCCTGACTCAGGGTAGCTGCTAATAAACGCTTCAAACGCCGGTATCGCCGCGTCGTAGTCACGCTGCTCCATCACCAAGGCCACAGCCGCGTCGTAGGCTTCATCTTCATTGGCGCTAGCAACTGGCGCTTGAACTTGAGGCTTTGCGGCAGCGGTATTTAGCTGGGCGAAGCGTCGGTCCAACTCTTGGTAGATTTCGCGCTGGCGCTGCACCATCTGCTGCATTTCGTAATCATTTTGCTCCATCTGGCCCATCAGAACCGCTACGCTATCGAGCAGCTCATCCAGTTGGTTTTGCATATCCAGCTGAACCTGATTACGCGCGGTTAGCATGCGCTCTAAGCGCTCTACCCGCTGGGTCACCGTCAAATCACTGGTCACGGCCACACGGGGCGTTTCAGAGGCGTCTGTACCACTGGCATCAACCACCGGAGCGGCGGCTGTGGCGTGGGTAGAAAATAAAGCGGCTACCAAGGTAGCCGCAATAGTCTTAATTCTCATAGTCAATCGCCTAACACGAGATTAGTAAACGAGAACCGCGCGACGGTTAGCAGCCCAAGCAGCTTCAGTATGCGAGCTGTTCACTGGCTTTTCTTGGCCGTAGCTTACGGTTGAGATTTGTGAAGCCAGCACACCTAGGCTTTGCAGGTGACGAGCTACAGCTTTAGCACGACGCTCGCCCAAGGCAACGTTGTACTCAGGCGTACCGCGCTCATCGGTGTGACCTTCAATCAGAACGGTTACCGATGGGTTGTCTAGCAGGTATGCAGCGTGTGCTTCTAGAATTTCAATGAACTCACCGCTAATTTCAGAGCGGTCGAATTCGAAGTAAACCACTTGGCTTTCCTGACGCATAGCTTCAACGCGCTGGCGTTCTTGCTCTTCTGCAGTCAGGATTGGCGATACACCATCAATCTCAACGTCAGCACCACCTTGTTGCGCGCCTTCGCCTACTTGTTGGCTGCCACCAGTGCTTTCTTGTGAGCTAACGTCACTGTCGGTTACTGAGTTAGAGCTACATGCCACTAGACCCAGCGCAGCTACACCTAAACATGCTGCTTTCAACAGATCTTTTAATTGCATTATTATTTTCCTTATTAAGGTTTTCTAGTTAAGAAACGGCGACCATGCTGGCGCGCGGACGTTGCCCGCCTTCGCCGGTAGGGTTGCCTTAAATCGACCATCCATTGATACCAAGGCCAGCACTTGTTTTCCACCGGCTACGGTGGAGTACATGATCATGCTGCCATTGGGCGCAACAGTTGGTGACTCATCCAAACGCGTACGCGTTAACACTTGTACATATCCTGTATCGAAGTCCTGGCGCGAGATGCGGAACTCGCCGTTTACGCGGCTTACCATCACCAGCGCAGAGCCATCGGGTACCACACTGCCGCCTAGGTTCATATCGCCTTCCCAAGTCACACGCTTAATGCGGTTGCTATCGAGGTTTACGCTGTAGATTTGCGGGTTACCGCCACGCTCTGAAGTAAACAGCAGCTCTTTGCCAGAAGGCATCCAAGTCGGCTCGGTATCAATACGGCGGCCTTTGGTTAGCTGACGAAGCTGCTTTGTCTCCAGATCCATCACATAGATATCTGGCTGACCACCTTTAGATAATACTAAGGCCAGCGAGTTACCATCCGGTGACCACTGCGGTGCACCATTAATCCCCGGGAAGGAGCTGACCAGCTCACGCTGCTGGTTGTAGATATCGTGGATGTAGATCTCGGCTTTACGGTTCTCAAAGCTCACATAAGCTAGCTTACGGCCATCTGGCGACCATGAAGGCGACATCAGCGGCTCTTGCGAGCGTAACAAGGTGCTTTCATTGTAGCCGTCGTAGTCTGCCACGCGCAGCTGGTAGGGATAACTGGCGTTCTCATCGACCACCACATAGGCGATGCGGGTTAAGAACGCACCTCGCTCGCCGGTCAAGGCTTGGTAAACGCGATCCGAAATCAGGTGCCCCATCTGGCGCATCTGCGGCTCACTAACGGTGCGGAAGCGATCCAATAGCACATGGTCATAGGTCTGAACCAACACGCCATCGCGCAGCTCTTGATTGCCCGATGCTTGCCCACGCAGGATATCCACCAAGGTGTAGCTGACGGTGTACTGGCCTTCTTGCTCAGCCGCAACCACGCTGCCCACAAGCACCGCCTCAACGCCTAATGCCGCCCACGCATCGAAGTCTACTTCGCTGTCGTCTTTCGGGGTTTGTGGCATTTGATTGACCGCGATGGGGTTAAACGCGCCGCTGCGACGTAGGTCGTCGGCAACCACCTTGGAGATGTCTAGAGGCACATCGCCAAAGCCTTGCCAATCAAAGGGGATAACCCCGATGGGACGAGCGCTGTCAACGCCCTCGGTGATGACAATTTCCAAACTGGCTTGAGCCCCTGCAATACTGCATAGCCACAGGCCAAACGTCAGCATCAGTCTTTTCATCATTCCTATTATTCCGGTCTTAAGATAAGCGTAATATTTCGCATTTGCGCAAACACTTCTGGGTCGTCCGACACTGGTAAACTGTTAACACTGTTTACCGCCCTGACGGCAGATTCACAAACGCGTCTGTCCCCTACTCCCTGGTCCACGGAAATCACGAACCCGGATGGCGCGAGCCGCAGCTCGAGCTTACATTCTTTGCCTTGCATACTGTTGTCGGTGCGCCAGTTGCGCTGGATGGCCGACAAAATCAAAGCCCGATATCGTTCAACCTCAGAGAGCACTCGGCGCTGCTGGCGAGCGCTGTTCTCTGCGGCCATTTCTTGCTGCATCTGCTGCTCAAAGGCCGCTTCCTGCTGAGCGATTTGTTCTTGGCGAACCCGCTCGGCCTCGGCGGCAGCGGCTCGCTCGGCGGCCTCTTTAGCAGCCTGCTCTTTGGCGATGCGTTCCTCTTCAGCCTTACGGGCAGCTTCTTCCGCCTGGCGCTGTTCTTCTAGCTTGCGCTGGCGAACCTCTTCAGCCTTCTGGGCTTCCGCTTCGGCGATGCGTTTTTGCTCTTCCTGCTTCTTGCGTTCAGCTTCAGCGATACGGCGCTGCTCTTCTTGTAGCTTGCGCTCGGCTTCAGCTTGCTTTGCACGCTCTTCTTCAAGGCGCTGCTTTTCGCGAGCCCGGCGCGCTTGCTCTTCGGCGCGCGCTTGTTCTTGTTCTTGTTGACGTTTTTTCAGTTCCAGCTCACGGATGCGCTTCTCTTCTTCGATGCGCTGACGGCGCGCAAGTTCCGCTTCTCGTTCAGCTTTTTCGATGCGCGCCTGTTCCGCCTGCTGTTTTTGCTGCTGCTGTTGCCTCAGTTGCTCAACATGGGCATCAATCTGTGACTGCTGAACAGCCACCGCATTAATGACCGGCGCACTGGGCTTAGGCTTCATTTTTACCCGCTCAATATTTACCGACCACAGTAACACGCCGAGGACAACACAGTGCAACACGGTGGAAAGAAATAATGAAGTACCAAACTTAAACTTCAAGGCTACCCTGCTTCTAGTTCTCTGGTTGAGTCATCAAACCCACTGAGGGCACACCTGCTTCTTGCAACAGCACCATCAGATTAATTACTTGCTCGTAACGAACGTTCTTATCGCCACGCACCACCACCGGCGCATCCGGATTAAGTTGCAGATGGGCGATCACCAACGCCTGGATATCATCGGCCGATAAGATCTGCGAATCATCGTTATCGCCACCAGTGTCGAGGTAGTAAAGGCCATTTTCGTCCACAGAGGCGACCAGTGGCGCGTTGCTCTCTTCTGGCAGGGGCTCGGCACTGCCCTGCGGCAGATCAACTTTCACCCCTTGGGTGATCAGCGGTGCGGTCACCATAAAGATCACCAACAGCACGAACAATACATCCACGTAAGGCACGATGTTGATGGTGGCTTCGGTTCTGCGACGGGTACGGCGATATTGGTTCATCACAAGCCCCTAGTTGCCCGACGCATGCGCCTGACGATGCAAGATGCCCGAGAACTCGTCCATAAAGTTAACGTAGTCGTTCTCAAGCTTGGCCACTGCTGCAGTAAAGCGGTTGTACGCGGTTACAGCTGGGATAGCGACAAACAGGCCCACAGCGGTCACGATCAGCGATTCCGCCATACCCGGCGCCACCATCGCCAGCGTTGCTTGCTGTACTTCCCCCAGCGCAACGAAGGCGTTCATAACCCCCCACACGGTGCCGAACAGACCAATGTAAGGACTGATCATGCCCATGCTGCCCAGTGTAGGTAGGTGGTTTTCCAGGGACTCAACCTCGCGCGACACGGAAACGCGCATGCTGCGGTAGCTGCCTTCCAGCACCGCATCGACACTCTTGGTGCCGCTTTTGTGCAGGCGGATATACTCGCGGAAGCCAGAATGGAAAATCTGCTCCATGCCCTGCAACTGATCTGAGCGGGCGTTCGCTTCTTGGTAGAGTTTATTGAGATCAACACCGGACCAAAAACGCTCTTCAAAACGTTTCACCGAACCCTTGGCGTTTTTGTAGGTTTTAATGCGGTTGATGATCATGGCCCACGAGGCCACTGACATGGCAAGCAGCGCCAGCATAATCACTTTGACCAATGGACTGGCGAGCCAGAAAAGCCCAAGGATCGACATATTAGCGTGCACGGATGAATTCCTCTTTAATTTCAGCCGGTAAAGCACAAGCTTTCATGGCAGATAGCGCAACACTGGCAACCGTTACAGTCGCTTCGGCAATCAGTTGTTGCTGAGAGTTGAAAATGGCTTGGGAAAAGCGCACTGATGCGCGCTTTACTTCAGAAACTTCGGTGGTGACTTGCAGCAAGTCATTAAACAGGGCGGGACGTCGGTATTGCACCGCGAGATCGCGGACAACAAAGCACAGATCATCTTCCATCAGACGATCCTGGTCATAGCCGCGCTCACGCAACCACTCGGTGCGCGCGCGCTCAAAATATTTGATGTGGTTGGCGTGGTAGACCACACCACCAGCGTCGGTATCTTCGTAATAGACTCGAACGGCTAAACTAGACATTGACTATCTCGTTAACTTGCAGCGCAAACTACTATACACAGCGCAGTCCTACAGGTTAAGAAGCAAGGCCAACATTTTGAGCTGCATCGTCCAATTCCAGTGTTAACTGCCTAAATTATGACTAATTTGTCTTAATAGGCGGCTAATCAAGCACTTCTGCAGCTCCGAAAAGTTACTTTTTGCGATCTAAACCAAGGTGTAGATAGGCACGGTCTGAGGCGATGCGCCCGCGTGGCGTGCGTTGAATGTAGCCTTGCTGGATCAAGAAAGGCTCAAGCACATCCTCGATGGTTTCCTTGTCTTCACCGATGGCAGCGGCCAGGTTATCCAAGCCCACCGGCCCACCGCCAAACTTGTCGATAATCGCCTCGAGCAGTTTACGGTCCATGTAATCAAAGCCAGCGCTGTCGACGTTCAGCAGTTCCAAGGACTGTGCGGCGATCTGCTGGTCGATCTTGCCTTCATGTTTTACCTCGGCAAAATCACGTACCCGACGTAGCAAGCGGTTGGCAATCCGTGGCGTGCCTCGCGAGCGTCTGGCCACCTCAAACGCGCCCTCTTGGTCCAGGCCGACGTTCAGGTAATGAGCACTGCGACTGACGATAGTGGCAAGATCTTCAGTGCGGTAGTACTCGAGCCGCTGCACAATACCGAAACGGTCGCGTAGCGGCGAGGTAAGCATGCCAGCGCGTGTGGTTGCGCCAATCAAAGTAAACGGCGGTAAGTCCAACTTGATTGAGCGGGCAGCAGGCCCCTCGCCAATCATGATATCCAGCTGATAGTCTTCCATTGCCGGATAAAGCACCTCTTCGACCACCGCGCTAAGGCGATGGATTTCATCGATAAACAACACATCGCCCGGCTCTAAGTTGGTAAGAAGCGCGGCTAGATCGCCGGCTTTTTCCAAAACCGGCCCGGAGGTGGTCTTGATATTCACGCCCAACTCGTTGGCGATGATGTTAGCCAAGGTGGTTTTACCCAGACCAGGTGGCCCGAATACCAACAAGTGGTCGAGGGCATCGTCACGGCGCTTGGCCGCTTCGATAAAGATTTCTAGCTGCTCCACCACCACCGGCTGACCGGTGTAATCGGCCAAGCGCTTGGGGCGGATCGCGCGATCAACGGTTTCTTCTTCGTTAATGGCGCTGGCACTGATGATACGATCGGCTTCAATCATGTGCTTTCCTTACAACGCGGCCTTAAGCGCATCGCGGATCAACTCTTCACTGGACATGCCTTCACGATAACAGGCTTTCACCAGCTTGTCGGCCTGAGCCGACTTGTAGCCGAGGCTCTCCAGTGCCGCCAGCGCTTCGGCTCTGGCATCCGCATTAACCGGGAACGACAGGTCACCGTTGACCGCCATACTGTCGGCAATTGGCGTAGCCGGTAGTTCCGCCACCAGATTCTTCAGGCGGTCCTTCATCTCAACCAGTAAACGCTCTGCAGTCTTTTTACCAATACCCGGCACCTTCACCAAGGAGCTAACATCGTCGTATTGCACCGCATGGATAAACTGTTCGCTGGTAAGCCCAGAGAGAATGGCCAAGGCCACCTTTGGACCTACTCCGTTGACCTTAATCAGCTCACGAAACAGGGTTCTGGACTGGTGATCGTTAAAACCGTATAGCAGCTGAGCATCTTCGCGAACGATAAAATGGGTCAGTAGCTTAACTGGTTGCTCTAGCTCCGGTAGTTGATAAAAGCAGTTCATCGGTAGCTGAACTTCATAGCCCAAGCCATTTACATCGATGACCACAAACGGTGGGGCCTTTTCAATCAGTGTTCCAGATAGTTGCGCGATCACGGAAAGGTCTCTTACTGTAAAAATCTGCAGTAAGCTTAACAAACCACCTGGATATTTATCCAGTTATTTTGTTCAGGCGCTCTGAGGTAGCTCACTCAATCTGCGACATTCAGCTAAACAAAGCCCTTTACAAAGCTATGGACTTTCAAGGACTTGTTCGCGCATCATAGCCCTATCACCCAATAGCAGTGGGCTCACTCAGCGCTATTGGTGCTTTCTCAGTTCTAACTCATCACATGCAACAGGAAATCCCATGGCAGAGCGAAAGCCAGTAATCGGACTTGCACTAGGCAGCGGCGCCGCCCGCGGCTGGGCACACCTCGGTGTCATCAGAGAACTCGAAGAGATGGGCATTCGACCCAGCGTGATCGCCGGCTGCTCAATCGGCTCGTTGGTTGGCGCAGCTTACGCCGGCGGTCAACTCGATACACTCGAGAAATGGGCCTTGGGACTGTCGAGTTGGGACGTGTTCAACTTAATGGATTTTTCTCTGCACAAGGGCGGGCTGGTCACCGGCGACAAAGTATTTGACGCCGCAGAGCAGCAGCTCGGCTCCTCTAACATCGAAGACCTCCCCCATCGTTTCGCCTGTGTTGCCACCGATCTCGAGACTGGTCGCGAGATCTGGCTACAGCAAGGTAAGGTGCGCGACGCGGTGCGCGCGTCTTGCGCCATGCCCGGCCTGATGGCCCCATTCCAACGCAATGGCCAGTGGCTGGTCGATGGCGCGGTGGTTAACCCCGTGCCGGTCGCGCTCTGTCGCGCCTTGGGGGCGGAGCTGGTGATTGCGGTTAACTTGAATAGCTATCATCGCAGTGAGTCATTGTTGCGCTCGGAGAACGGCGGTCTGGTACAGCCCAGTACGCCAGATGATCCAGACAACGGCTTTTGGCGCCTGCTCGGTGGTGGCAAAGACTTTATCAACTCGATGCTCACCAAGGTTAACCTCAACAACGATGCGCGCTCGCCCGGCATGGTGGGTGTGATGTCGGCGTCTATCGATATTATGCAAGAGCGTTTGGCGCGTGCACGTATGGCGGGCGATCCACCGGAAGTGCTGTTGAATCCTAAACTGGGAGAGATTGGTGTGATGGACTTTCATCGCGCCGAAGAGGCGATGGCCGAAGGGCGGCGGGTTGCGAAGGTAATGCGCCCGGCCATTTTCGAAGAGCTGCAGCTTTTGAGCTAGTCGCCTATTAACCGTTGCGAGTTTGCTAAACGGGAGGTTGTACTAGCGGCCTCCCTCACGGCGACGCACATACTGGACCAGTAAGACCGCCACCGACACAAAGCCCACCAGCTCAAACAGCGCCTTGCTTAATCCTGAACTACTGGCGGCAGCGAACAAGCTAACAATCACCAGCAACACTAAAACTACTCTACCCAGCATAGGTCCTCCTTGAGTGACCATGCTAAGCATCTGAGCGCGCGCTGAGAAATGCGTATCCGCTATAAGCTATAACCGCACAACGGCCTATCTAGAACTAGCGCCCTCTCACTGCATGACCTTGCCCCGCAAAACAGGTAATCGCTCTATCTTCAGTTTTTTCTAAGGGCTTTTTCGTGGCAATCACCCGACTCGCGGGTGACCATACTCGGGCAGGTGCGACAAAGTGAGTGCGGATCGGCGGTGATGGCGTGACCATAATGACGCTCCAATGCAGTTGGGTTTGTCAATAGTTAGACGCAGCGAAGGTAACGATAGTTCTTCGTTCCCTAAACCAGATACCCAAAGCGTGCACTTGCTCAATGTTCGTCAAATAAGTCTTTGTTGCGAATATACTTGCGCATGAAGTGATAGCTGATGGGCATCATCAACCAACTGAGCAGCGATTTACTAAAGCGGAATACCGCGGAGGTATTCTCGTAGATCTTCTCGTTGTGTAGCCACAGCATTCGGCCAACGTGCCAATACACCATCGGCAGCGGCGGAAGAAAACTCACCACATCGAGGTCACACACCACCCGATAGGTTCGCCGATGCAAGCAATAACCACGCTTAAAGCTCCAAAGCCCACAACTGGGCTGGCCAAAGGTGACCACCCGTTTAATACAGCCATGCCAACGGCGCTCAAGGCGATCGGCCAACAGTACCGACATTGCTCCGCCCGAAGAGTGGCCGGTTAGACTGACCCGCTTGCCCTGCTCCACCAGTGGCGTGAGGGTATCAATAATCTCTTGCTCGACGGTTTTGATGGTGTCAACGCGATCAGGCGGGCAGCTAATTTGGCTTAGCAATCTCTGATAGCCAGCGTGAATCTTGTACTTCACTTCGCCTTGTTGGTAGGTCACTGGCACGAAGTAGAGGTTGGTCAGCCAGTCAGAGAGCGATAAAGAGCCGCGAAACACCACGATCACTTCTTCTTTGTGCGCTTGCCAAAACACGCGCACCGTAGGCCTTCCCCAGCGGTCAAAGATCTCGCGAATACCAAATTCGCTTAACGGGTACTGTTCGATGTCGTTATTTGGGTAGGCCAACCGACATAGGATGGCATAGCGCTCGTACTGATATCGCTTCAGCTTTTTTAACTTTGCCACGGTCTCGATTTGTCACGCAGAACTGGCACCGAGCTAATCAAACTTTGGTGACAGTAGTGTGACATTTTCGCGACAAGCGGCGCTTCACTAACTAACGCGCGTAAAAATTGCGCCAGTAGCGCTGGGCACGTTCAGGTGTCGGTTCGATGGGCGTAAGCAGGTAGGTATCGTTACTATGGTGCAGCATAAAGAAGCCATTGGCCTGGCGGATCTCGCCGCAACACGCGCTGGACTCAGAGGCGATACGCCCCCATTGCGAATCAAAGCCCTGCTCGAAGGGCAGTAAGATCTGCACAAGCTGATCCTCACAGCTGGGGTCAAAGCCAATCTCTATCTGCCAGCCATCTATCTGACCCTGCATGTTCGGGCCGCTGAGCGCTTTCGGAGTGCGGATATCTACCACCAGCACGCTACCGAGCAACCGGTTTAGGGTATCTGCAAAGCACTGCTGAGTTTGAATGCGCGCCACCAAGCGCTGGGCATCGCCGGATTTGTCTTGGGAAGAGAGCTGGGTATGTTGAAGATTGTCCAGCGCCAAGCGCAGCTCAAGGTATGCGCCCTCAGTACCGGTGATAGTGAGCTGATTTGCTGCATTACCCACACTGGTAACAAGCAGCAAGGAGAGAAGAAAAAGTCTTTTAGTCATCGCTTAAATCCTGATTGCTGGCGAATCTTACGTGGATTTTGCGGCAAAATCACCTCCGCAGCTTGAAGGTTGGCGAATCGCTGCAAAATCGAACGAAACCAACTCAATAACACTCAAGTTGTTTCAGCCAACCAAATTTCCAGCCGCTGTTCCAGCCAGGTAGGCGCATCGAGAGGCAAATCATGCCCAGCCCATGGATGACGACACACCGACGCGCCAAGAAACTTGGCGAGTACTTCGCTGCAACGCGCAGAGACCAGTCGGTCTTGCTCGGAACTCACCAGCAAGCAGGGACAGTGCGGCGTGTGCAATGCGCGAAGTTTGCTGGCCAGCACTACCTGCCTCAGCATGTTTATCCCAGTGAGCGGATAGCGCCGCTTTGCGTCGATAAACCCCGCTAGCGCGCGTTCCCGAGCTGACTGCGCATTACTGGTAAGCGCTAAGATCCTCCGCTCGCTGGCCTCGGTGCCCGACCACAACAGCGGGAGTAAACGCCACCAAATCGTCCAGTTTAATCGCTGATGTGGCAATGACAGGTTGGCTACGCTGGTGTTCATCAAGGTCAAGCTAGCAATTTCATGGGGATAGCGGCGCTGCCAATCCAGCGCCAACATCGCCCCCATCGAAATTGCCACCAAATGCAAAGGCCTTGGCTTGGGTTGCTGCAAGCGCACTTGAATGCGAAAGCTTTGACAGGCGCTATAGCTGTTAAGCGGACTCGCTAAGTGATTGAGTCTGCCGTTGCCAGGCAGGTCAACACAGATCACTTGTGAGCCCGGGAAGCGCGCCGCTAGCCGCTCCGGCCAGTCCAGCCAATGCGCCTGATTACGAAAGATACCTCTGATAAGCACGATATCGGCAGTCATCGCTCAACCTCTCTGTACCAAAACGCCAACGCGTCACGACGCAACTGCTCGGTATTGTCACTGCTTTGCCATTGCGGGTAGCTGATCGCCGCGCGCATAAGAAAATCCATTAGCACCAAATGCCGGCGCAACACCCGCTGCACGCGGTGTGGCTTCATTGGATGATACAGCCCCAAGGAAGAAAACAGCTGCAAGGGGTTTTTCTTTAGCCATCGCCAAGAGCCCATTTCCAGCGTTAAGGGGATGAGCGTCTTGCCCTTATCAAGGCTATCGCCATAGGCATAATCCCAGATATCGCCGTGGGTGCAGTAATGAAGTGCTTGGGGCTCGAACAAATAAGCTTGGTGGGGATAGCTTCGAAAGAACAGCTCGCGCAACTGATACACCTGCGCCAGGTGGGGAATCGGTGTTTTTGAGCAAGCCAAGGGAAACCAGATGCGGTCGTGGGTGCCAAAGCCGCTGTGTAAGTCGAGCAGCAGCGTGCTAGGGCTGGACTCTACAACGTGTTGCATCACGAATTCCAGCAAGTGCTGGGCCTCCGGCTCCATCGCTTGGCCTGCTGCTCCGCGATACCAAGGCAGACACGCACTGATTCGATGCCCGCCTATCAGCCACAGCGCCGAATCTGACTCAACCGGGGCATTGCGCATCAGATCCACGCCATTGCCATTGGCCCTTCGCTGCGTGTGCATACCGCTTGGATTAACCAAGGGCACGAAATAGAGGCGCAGTCGCTCTAGCTGCTCATGTAACTGGGCATCCCAGCTTAGGCGCTCCAGCAAGCTTTGCAAAAAGGCCAACACCACTTGGGTACCAATCCGCTCAACGCCGTGCACCCCGCCCACCAAGCAAAGTGCAGGCGCATCGGGGGGCGCATTTCCAAGGCGAAGGTGATAAACCGGGTAGCGCAGCTCGCCAACGCGGCACAGCACGCCCACCTGCATATGCTGGGGGTAGTCATTAATCAGCCTTTCCAAATGTTCAAGTTCTGGAAATTGCATACTAACAACGCTGTATAGGGGTTAATTGATAGATGACATCAGAGCGAGTGCAAAGCCTTTGATTTTGCTTGCAACCTTCCCTTCAGTTACACTGTGGCTACGGTCAAACTATAGACTAACTTGATGGCAAATAACGAAAAATTAGACTTCTCTACGGTACTCGCCACTGCCGTGCATGACATGAAGAACTCACTATCGATGCTGACTCAGACAACCGAGTCTCTAGCCCGTGAGTCTTCAGCCCTAGGCCTTAGCAACAGTGACCAGTTGTCGCGCTTGCACTACGAGGTCAATCGAGTAAACGGCAGCCTGATGCAGCTCCTTGCACTCTACCGTTACGATAAGCAGCAGATGACGCTAAGTATCGAAGAAGTACTGCTCGATGACCTGCTGGTCGACTTAGCCAGTAACCACCAAGGACTCGTTGGCAGCTTGGGCAAAACCCTCGAGATTGACGTTGACCCCGATCTCACCTGGTACTGCGATCCGATACTACTTGAGTACCTACTTAACGATATCGTGGCAAATGGCTTACGCTATTGCCGCAATCAGATTAAGCTTTCCGCTCAGATCGTCGATAACAAGCTGAGCATCAGCGTATCTGATGATGGCGATGGCTACCCGGACTCTATCATTGAGCTGGCCAACAGCGAAGATGCAGTCACCGCGCAATTTTTGCAGAACCGAAGTGGACTAGGCTTATACTTTGCGAAAATCATCGCGTTGGCGCATACGAACAATGGGGAGCAAGGAAAGGTATCGCTGGCCAATGGTGGAGAACTTGGCGGAAGCGTGTTCTCTCTCTGCCTGCCTTAGAAATAATGGAACTACAAGGTAACGTTTAGTCTTATGATAGTCACACTGATATTGCTGGGAGTTGGTGCCTTACTGTTTTTGCTTATCGGCTACAACATGGTCCAGCAATTCAAACAACAGCAGGAAGCAGATCGCCGGCATACGCTTGCCAAATACAAGGCCATCATCACCGAAACCGAAGAGCTGCTGCTTAACTCATCACGCATTCCTTATAGCAAAGAGCTGATCCTGATCCTTCACCGCCGTGTTCTTGATGCGCTAATGCAAATTAAGAAAACCGATCCCGGCGTAAAGGGGCTGGAGAATCGCTTGGCCGCCACCAATGGTCAGATTCAGCAGATCCAAGCTTCCAGCCAAGAGATCGACCAACGCTTTCGCGCGCCCGGTAACGACAAAGATGCTCTGCAAATGCTGCAGCTGGTGAAGAAGATCCGCGGCGTTCTGCGCGTTGAACACTCCAAAAGCAAGCTCAACGCACAAGCCTTTGTACTGGAAGATCGCCGCCTTGAGCTGATGCTACTCAAGATTAACATCGAAAACGCCCTCAATCGCGCTCAGGAAGCGATGGCACTGCGTCAGTGGGGCACCGCAAGGCAACTACTTAACAAAGGCATTGGCGTGCTCAGCAACCTCTCTGACCGCGATGCTTATCTGGAAGAGAAGCTCAATTTTATGCGCCAGCTAAACAGCGAGATGGCAGATAAGCTTAAAAGTGTTAGTCAACAAGCGGTTGAAGAACAGGCTGAGAAGGATGCTGACGATCTGGATGTATTGTTCCAACCTAAGAAGAAATGGTAGATCTTGGTTAGCAACATCCCTTTTGCTATTGTCCCTGTTTAAAGGAATCACGCCCAACAAAAAAGCACGCCTCGGCGTGCTTTTTTAGTTCTTGTAGCCACCTACTGGAGATGGCTTATTCACCGCCCTACTTCTTGGGCTTCTTGCGTTTGTCTTCGATGTCCCACTTGCCACCGCTGAAGTAGGCGCGCCAACCAGTAGCTTTGCCGTTTACTTCAGTGCTCAGGTACTGCTCCTTGGTCTTACGTGAGTAACGTACCAGGGCTTTGTTACCGTCTGGGTCTTGCTGCGGGCCATCTGCCAGATAGATAAACTTGGCTGGCAGGCGGTCTTTGAAGCGATGCAGCTCTTCGACCAGCGGCGCACGAGTTTCCCGTGAGCGTGGGAAGTTACTAGCGGCCATAAAGATGCCCGATGCGCCATCGCGCAGCACGAAGTAGGCGTCGCTCTTCTCACACGGCAGCTCCGGCAGGTGTACCGGATCTTCGCGTGGTGGCGCCACTTCACCATTTTTCAGGATCTTACGGGTATTACCACAGCTCTCGTTGGTACAGGCCATGTACTTGCCGAAACGACCGGTGCGCAGTTGCATGTCGCTGCCACACTTCTCACACTCAACCACTGGGCCATCGTAGCCTTTGATCTTGAACTTGCCTTTTTCAACCACGTAGCCTTCACAATCGGGGTTGTTACCACAAACGTGAAGCTTGCGATCTTCATCGATCAGGTAGCTGTCCATGGCGGTGCCACAGATTGGGCAGCGCTCTTTAGCGCGCAGTGCTTCGGTTTCCTGCTCCTCGCTGTCGGCGGCTACCGCTTCTTCACCGGGGATCAGGTTGATGGTGCATTTACAGCGCTCTTTTGGCGGCAGGGCATAGCCCGAACAGCCCAAGAACACACCGGTACTCGCAGTACGAATACCCATCGGACGGCCGCAGTCTGGGCAGCTGATGTCGGTCAGTACCGGGGTGTTAGCACGCATGCCGCCTTCGTCAGCTTCGGCTTTAGATAGCTGGCCGACAAAGTCGTCATAGAAGTTATTCAGGGTATCTTTCCACTCGATGTTGCCATCAGCCACCAAGTCGAGCTTTTGCTCCATGTCGGCGGTAAAGTCGTAGCTCATCAAGTCGCTGAAGCTTTCACACAGGCGCTCAGAGACAATCTCACCCATCTTCTCGGCGTAAAAACGACGGTTTTCAGTACGCACATAGCCACGGTCTTGAATGGTTGAGATGATCGACGCATAGGTAGAAGGTCGGCCAATACCGCGCTTCTCCAGCTCTTTCACCAGCGAGGCTTCGTTGTAACGCGCCGGCGGCTTGGTGAAGTGCTGTTTAGGATCGATTGCATCAAGATTAAGGTTATCGCCCGACTCAAGCACAGGTAGCTCCACGTCGCCGTCTTTGCCGGATTTGGCAACGGGCTGCACCTTGGTCCAACCGGCAAAGCGTAGGATCTTACCTTTCGCGCGCAGCTGGTAGTCACCGGCTTGCACGGTAATGGTGGTGGTATCGTATTGCGCATCTGTCATCTGACAGGCCACAAACTGGCGCCAGATCAGCTCGTAGAGCTTACGGCCATCGGCATCGATCTCTTTGCCCAAGTCTGAAGCCAACACGTTGACGTCTGAAGGACGGATCGCTTCGTGCGCCTCTTGCGCGCCCTCTTTGCTGGAGTAGCGGCGTGGCTGCTCAGGCAGATACTGCTCACCGAGGTTATCCGAGATGTAGCCGCGCACTGCATCGACCGCATCCTGACTTAGGTTGGTCGAGTCGGTACGCATATAGGTGATGTAACCCGCTTCGTACAAGCGCTGGGCCAACATCATGGTGCGTTTCACCCCGTAGCCCATGCGGGTGCTCGCCGCTTGCTGCAGGGTTGAGGTAATAAACGGTGCCCGCGGCTTGCTGCGGGTTGGCTTGTCTTCACGGCCAACCACCTCATACTTCGCCGCTTCCAGCGCTTTGACCGCAACATCGGCCTGCTCTTGGTTGACGGGCTTAAAGGCGCTGCCCAGGTAACGCACCACTTCCATGCGCAGTTCTTGCTTGCTGGCAGTTTGCAGATCGGCGTGAATGTCCCAGAACTCTTCCGGCACAAAGGCTTTGATCTCGCGCTCTTTCTCTACCACAAGACGGACGGCAACAGACTGTACCCGACCTGCAGAGAGACCACGGGCGATCTTCTTCCACAGCAGCGGCGATACCATGTAGCCAACCACGCGGTCGAGGAAGCGACGCGCCTGCTGAGCATTAACCCGGGCCATGTTCAGCTCGCCGGGCTCGGCGAAGGCCTCTTGGATGGCGCTCTTAGTAATTTCGTTAAACACAACGCGCTTAAAGCGTTGCTCGTCGCCACCGATGATTTCCCGCAGGTGCCAGGCAATTGCCTCCCCCTCGCGGTCCAAATCCGTTGCGAGATAGACAGTGTCGGCGTCTTCGGCCAAGGCTTTAAGTTCGTTAACGACCTTTTCTTTGCCAGGAACGATCTGGTAGTTAGCCTGCCAGTCCTTTTCTGGGTCGACGCCCATACGCGCGACCAGCGACTTTTTGTCTTTCTCTTTCTTTATACGGGCCTTCTCTTCTGCAGACAGGCCTTTAGTAGAAACAGGGGCGGCTTTCTTTTTGGTGGTAGTACTGCCACTGGTGGGCAGATCTCGAATGTGACCCACACTCGATTTCACGACGTACTGTCGTCCCAGATACTTATTAATGGTTTTCGCTTTGGCTGGCGATTCCACGATGACCAGTGATCTACTCATGCTTTCGTATTCTTCTCCACAATTGCCCGAGCGTTGGCAGGTTTGTTGGTGGTTCTATTTTTTAAAATTGCCCGAGATTCCCTTTAGGTCAATCACTTTTTTTTACCGGTGTTCTGTTGGCTGAGATTTTAATCACTCGACCACCCTTAGGTGACTTGCTAACATCGAAGCCGACGTAGTTAGCTTAGCTTGATAGCTAAGAACTGGATCATTCCCGGATTCCGATAAGGGAAAAACACCGCACCATACACCGGAGTGCGCTGTTGTAAAAGGAATTTTATGAAGCATTTTGAAGTAAACTTTGATGGCCTGGTCGGCCCAACCCACAATTATGCTGGTCTCTCATTTGGCAACGTCGCCTCGCAGCATAATGCCAAGCAAGTCGCCAACCCACAGCAAGCCGCCAAGCAAGGCCTCGATAAAATGAAGGCGCTGGCTGACTTAGGATTTAAGCAAGGGGTATTAGCCCCCCAGCAACGCCCAGATCTGCAGCTGTTGCGCCGTATCGGCTTTAGTGGCAGCGATGCCAAGGTTATCAGCCAGGCAGCCTCGGCAGCCCCCGATGCGCTGCTTGCCGCCTACTCGGCCTCAAGCATGTGGACAGCCAACGCCGCCACCGTCTCTCCAAGCGCGGATACCACCGATGGCAAAGTCCATTTCACCCCGGCAAACCTCACCAACAAACTGCATCGCTCCCTGGAGCCGCAGGTTACCGGCAATATTTTGCGCGCGGTATTCAATGACTCGAAGTACTTTGCCCATCACCAGCACCTGCCGGAGAACGACTATTATGGCGATGAAGGCGCCGCCAACCACACCCGCTTGTGCGGGCAATATGGCGATGCGGGCCTAGAGCTATTTGTTTACGGGCGCTCTGCGGCCGACGCCAGCCAGCCCGCGCCCACCCGCTACCCGGCCCGGCAAACCCTGGAGGCCAGCCAAGCCATCGCTCGCCTGCATGGCCTGTCGGAAGATACCGCGCTATTCATCCAGCAAAACCCTCAGGTGATAGACAAGGGCGTGTTCCATAACGACGTGATTGCTGTAGGTAACCGCAACGTATTGTTCTATCACCAAGAAGCGTTTCTTGACACAGAGAAGCAACTCGCGCGCATGCGCCAGGCCCTGCCGGATGTGGACCTGCACTTTATTGAAGTGCCAGCGGCTCAGGTGAGTGTTGAAGATGCGGTAACAAGCTACCTGTTCAATACCCAGTTGGTGAGCCTTGCGGATAATAAGATGGCGCTGATTGCGCCTACCGATTGTCAGGAGAACCCCGCTGTTGCCGCCTACCTCAGCGACCTGCTAAGCCAAGACACGCCCATTCAAGATGTTCACTATATGGATGTGAAGCAGAGCATGCGCAATGGTGGGGGTCCTGCGTGTTTGCGACTGCGCGTGGCGCTAACCGATCAAGAGCTATCTGCGGTTAACCCCTACACCCTGCTGGACAACGAGCTATATACCACCCTCAATCAGTGGGTCGATAAACACTACCGTGACCGCTTGAGCTTTGACGACCTCAAAGATCCACAGTTGGTCACCGAGGTGTGTACCGCTTTGGATGAGCTCACCCGCATCCTCAATATCGGCTCGGTTTACCCCTTCCAACAGTAAGCAAATCACTGAGCAGTAGCCATAAAAAACCCCGCGATGACGCGGGGTTTGTGTTTGTAGCCTTTGGCGCTTAGGCATTGGCGAGTTGCTTCAGCTCATCAGCAACAAACTCGACCTCTGGCCCAATTACCACCTGTAGCGCGGTTTTGCTGGCCACAATCACACCGGGCACATGCTTTTTAAGCTCGCTTACAGCTACTCGGTCTGAATCTTTCACTTCGAGGCGCAGACGGGTGGCACAGTTATCAATCAAGGTCAGATTGTCTTTGCCACCAAGTAGTCGCAGCACCAAACCGGCGACCTCACCATGACTGCTTGCACCAGCGGCTGTACCTTGTGCAACCTCATCACTTTCGGCAGCTTCACGGCCCGGGGTTTTCAGATTAAAGGTGAGGATAAGGCCTCTGAACACGAAGTAGTACAGCACAAAGAATACAAAGCCTTGGGCAACCAACATAAGCGGCTGATTAGCCAGCGGCGTTTGCGACGATAGCACCAAGTCCACCAAGCCTGCCGAGAAGCCAAAGCCGGCAATCCACTGCATACTGGCGGCGATAAATACCGACACGCCGGTTAGCAAGGCATGCACCACGTACAAAAGCGGCGCGACAAACATAAAGGCAAACTCGAGCGGCTCGGTAACCCCGGTAAAGAACGAACAGAAGGCTGCCGCAACCATAATGGAGGCCACCTTGGCTTTGTTCTCGGGGCGAGCGGTGTGGTAAATCGCCAGTGCCGCACCCGGCAGGCCAAACATCATCACCGGGAAGAACCCTGCCATGTAACGTCCGGTCTCACCCAGAACCGCTGCGCCTGAATCCAGCGCTTCCTGACCGGCCCAGAAGTTACCCAGATCATTAATGCCCGCCAAGTCGAACCAAAACACCGCGTTCAGTGCATGGTGCAAGCCAAGGGGGATCAATAAGCGATTGAAGAAACCATAGATACCCGCGCCCACGTTGCCCATCTCAGTGACCTGAGTACCAAAGCCAACCAAGCCGCTAAATACCACCGGCCATACGTACATCAGCACAAACGATAGCGCCATGGCCACCACTGAGGTAACAATCGGCACCAGGCGCTTACCACTAAAAAAGCTCAGCGCCTTGGGCAGCTCGACTCGATAGAAGCGGTTGTAGATCTCGGCGGCAATCACCCCGCTCAGGATACCCACGAACTGGTTGTTGATTTTAGAGAAGGCCAGCTCAGAGTTGGTGGTGATTTCAACCAGCCCAATTTGGGCAACCGCGCCCGCTGAGCACAAGGTGGTGACCACCATAAAGCCGATAAAGCCTGCCAGCGCAGCCGCACCGTCTTTGTCGCGAGACATGCCGTAGGCCACGCCAATGGCGAACAACACCGACATGTTATCGATAATTGCCGCACCCGATTTAATGAAGAACGCCGCCAAGGCGTTATTGCCGCCCCACCCTGCCGGGTCAATCCAGTAGCCAACCCCCATAAGAACAGCGGCGGCAGGCATTACCGCCACCGGTACCATTAACGCGCGACCAATTTTTTGTAAGTAGCTAAACATAGTTCCCTCATAATCGTTTGGTGACAGATGGTGTTTGCTCGAGCTTAGTGCTCCCTCAAACATATTTCGCACAGTAAATTATGATTCATTTAAGGGAAACTTTAAGTCGTTAAAAGTGTGACAAATGACGACTTAAAATACGTAAAAGGCGGATTTCAATGATTTACAAGCGCGCTTATTTCTCTTCGTGAAATATTGTGCTAAGTTAATTTCAGAAACGAATAAAGGAGTAATACCGTGCGCCTAATCCCCCTAGATACCGCTCAACAAGTAGGCCATTGGTCGGCCCGCTATATCGTCGACAAGATCAACGCCTACGCCCCTAGCGAAGCGCGACCTTTCGTACTCGGTTGCCCTACCGGTGGCACGCCACTGGCCACTTACCGCCGCTTAATTGAGCTTCATCGCGCAGGCGAAGTGAGCTTTGAGCACGTGGTAACCTTCAATATGGACGAGTATGTCGGCATTCCTCAGGATCACCCAGAAAGCTACCACAGCTTTATGTATCAGAACTTTTTCGATCACATCGACATCCCCGCCGAGAACATCAACCTGCTCGATGGCAACGCCGAAGATCTCGAGGCCGAATGCCTGCGCTATGAGCAGAAGATAAAAGCCTACGGTGGCATCCATCTGTTTATGGGGGGCGTGGGTGTCGACGGCCACATTGCCTTCAATGAGCCAGCCTCCTCACTGTCATCCCGTACCCGGATTAAAACCCTGACCTATGACACCCGTATGGCCAACTCACGCTTTTTTAGCAACATTGAAGAAGTCCCCAAGATGGCGCTTACCGTTGGCGTAGGCACTCTACTCGATGCCGAAGAGATTATGATCCTGGCTAGTGGCCACAACAAATCACTGGCGATTCAAGCCGGTGTAGAAGGCAGCGTAAACCATTTATGGACCATTTCTGCGCTGCAGTTGCATCCTAAAAGTATGATCGTCTGCGACGAGCCATCGACCTTGGAGCTTAAAGTTAAAACTGTTAAGTACTTCAAAGACTTAGAATCTGATAATATGCGCAATCTTTAGGGGAGTAGCATGTACGCGTTAGTAAATTGTCGCATCTTTGACGGTCAGCAACTGTTCGACCAGCACGCCGTTATTATCGAAGGTCTAAGGGTTAACGCCCTCCTCCCCTTGAGCGAGATTAACCAAGATATCCAACAGATTGATCTCCATGGTATGACCCTGTGCCCAGGCTTTATCGACCTCCAGCTAAACGGTTGCGGCGGTGTGATGCTAAACGATGAATTCTCGCATGCCACCTTAGCGCACATGCATCAAACCAACCTGCGCAGTGGTACCACATCGTTTCTTCCCACGCTGATCACCACCAACGACGAGATGATGCTGCAAGCGCTTGAAGTGATGGGCAATCTACCAGCACATAGCCAAACCTTGGGTTTACATCTCGAAGGCCCCTACCTTAGTCATGAAAAGCACGGTATCCACTCAACCCAATTGATCCGCTCACTCGACAAGCCCGCTATCGACACCTTGCTAGCTCACGCCGGTGTGATTACCAAGATAACCCTGGCCCCGGAGTCGACTACCCCAGAGCAGGTAGCCTTGCTAAGTGATGCTGGCATTCTGGTTGCGCTCGGCCATAGCAACTGTAGTTATCAGCAGGCCAGCGAGTTTATCGCTGCCGGAGCGCGCTTTGCGACCCACCTGTTCAATGCGATGAGTAGCTTAACTGGTCGCGATCCCGGTTTGGTGGGCGCGGTGTACGACCATCAATTGGCCTGTGGGATCATCGCCGATGGGCTGCATGTGGCCGATGCCAATATCCGTGTCAGCCACCGCTTGCTCGGCGACAAGCTCTGCTTGGTCAGTGATGCCACCGCCGCGGCAGGTGCGGATATCGACAGCTTTGATTTTGTTGGCACCACTATCTTTGTTGAGCAAGGGCGCTGCGTTTCCAAAGATGGCACCTTAGGCGGTAGCTCCTTAACGATGATCGACGCGGTAAAACACTGTGTAGAACAGGTAGGTCTGCCGCTTGTCGATACGCTACAGATGGCGTCGCTCAACCCGGCCAAAGCCATTGGACAAGATTCACGATTAGGTAAAATCAAGGCCGGTTACTGTGCTAATCTCACTGCTTTTGATAGTCGCTACAAGGTTGGGCTGACTATCTCTGATGGGCAGATACACCGCTTCGACACCTAAACAGCAGCCACGGACCACTCTATTGAAAAAGCAAATCGTCAACGTCGATCACGTCAAACAAGTTAACTCGGCCACCGTCTATCGCATCATCGACCAACAGGGGCCGATATCGCGCATCCAGGTCGCCGAGCAAACCCAACTGGCACCCGCCAGTGTCACCAAGATCACCCGCCAGCTGCTGGCGAAAAAGCTGATCAAGGAAGTCGCTCAGCAGGCCTCAACCGGCGGGCGACGTGCTATCTCGTTGATGGTGGAAGAGCAGGCCTTTCACTTTGTCTCGCTTAAGTTAGGCCGTGGCTGTGCCGACATCGGCCTGTTTACCCTTGGCGGTAGTTTAGCGGCCAGCGAGCACGTAGCGTTTGATGCCTTAGATGACGAGGCGGTTGCCGACGAGCTTACCCGGCTGCTCAAACGCTTTATTCAATCCCATGCGAAGTCTTTACAGTTGATTGCTATCGCGGTGACCTTGTCTGGCTTGGTCAATCCCGGTGAAGGCTTGGTGGTGTATACACCCCATTATCGCCTGCGTAACTACCCGCTAGCGCAACGCCTGCAAAACGTGTTCTCGCTACCGGTCTATCTGGGCAACGATACCCGCGCTGCCGCCCTTGCAGAGCATTACTATGGCGCTACCAAAGATAGCCTCGACTCGGTGCTTATTTCGGTTCATGGCGGCACCAGCGCCGGTATCATCATTAACGGCGAAGTGTTTATGAGCCAGCATCGCGATGTGGGCGAGATTGGTCATATCCAGATTGACCCATTCGGTAAGAAGTGCCATTGCGGCAATATCGGCTGCCTGGAAACACTGGTCTCTAACCCGGCTATCATCGAACAGGTTGAGACCATGCTGACCCAAGGCAGCCCTAGTAGTTTGTCAGTGGATGAGCTCAGTATCGAGTCCATCTGTGATGCTGCGAATGAGGGCGACTTGGTCGCCAGGCAGGTGCTGGTACGCACCGGTCAGATGCTGGGTCGCGCCATCGCCATCATGATCAACCTGTTTCATCCGCAAAAGGTGGTACTTACCGGCGAGTTGATGCGCGCTAAAGAGATTGTGTTAGATGCGATTAACCAATGCGTCGAACATCAAGCATTAGCATCGTTTCGCGATAACCTGCCCATCGTTCAAGCAGAGGTAGTAGACCAACCGGCTTGGGGTGGCGTAGCGCTAGTGAAGCGCGCGTTGCTCAATGGCGAGTTACTTCAAACGCTGCTTAACAGTGACGACGAATAACTCGCTACTGAATGTCCGGCACAGCCCGCCAGTCTGCCACTCTGGGGTTAAGCACCCCGGCAGCTTCCAACGCTTTGTGTAAACTGCCGCGCTGCTGTAGCTCTGTCATTCCCCGATCGAGGGCGTCACTGACCACCTCAGACAACGGATGATTTTTAGACACCATGAAGTGACGGCTTTGCTGGAAATTCACTCGCCAATCACTGATTGGTAGAAAACGACCATTGGGATGGTCAATGGCGAGCTGCTGATTATCTGGAAACTCGAAAAAGGCGAAATCTGCCCGACCACGCTTGACCATGGTCAGTATTGCATCGGCACGGTTTGCGAATTGAATGTTGCTGAAGCCATGTGCTTCTAGAACCTCGATATCGTTGTACCAGGTCTTCTCCACCAGCACACTCGCCTCTCGGATGTCAGCTAATGACCAAGTTCGTTCTAGCAGTGGCGAGTCTTCGTGCACAAAGAACCCCTTGGTGAACTCGTCCTTGCTCACTACCGGCAGCGAACGATTGACTGTGTTATCGAACTCGCTGATCCACATATCAGAGGCCAGCAGCAACACACTACCAGACTTCACCATACGGATATTACGCGCAGGCGTGGTGGAGGCGACAAAGTCGAACTCAAAATCCAACCCTCCCAGCGTTAATGCCTGCTTCAGCAACAGCAGCGAAATTGACGGGCGAAACGAGTAGCTACTGCGGTAATCGCTAATCGTCATGGGATCGCCACCTTTCTCCTCAACCAACTGCAAGTAGGATTGATAAACGATGGGATCGCCAATAATGCTGATCTGAAGCGGATGTTGTTCGGCAAATACGCTGGTTTGAAATAGTAGGACCAAGGCGATCCAGAGACTTTTTTTCACGCGCAACCTGTTAATGAGTTGGGATAACTTACTAATGCTATTGATAATTTATTGCTTAACCACAGAGGTTTGGTGGCTATTATTGAAAGCTAGACTTTAGTTTGCAGAGCGTCCAATCCTCGCCTCACAATCCATAAAAAAAGCACGCCGAAGCGTGCTTTTTTAGTCAACTTGCGACTAATTAGTGATCGTGAGCATCACCGGCCCCTTTCGGGAAGCGAATACTTTCGACCAAGTCTTGTACATCTTGTGGCACTTCTGCGGTCACTTTATTCACCGCGATAGAAACCACGAAGTTCACCAGCATACCCAAGGTACCAATGCCCTCTGGAGAGATACCAAACCACCAGTTTGCAGGCACGTTGGCCGCGGGGTTAATGAACTTGAAGTAGATAATGTAGGCTGAGGTAAACAGGATACCCGCCAACATACCGGCAATCGCGCCTTCTTTGTTCATCTTCTTATAGAAGATCCCAAGGATAATCGCCGGGAAGAAACTCGATGCCGCTAAGCCGAAGGCAAACGCCACCACCTGTGCCACAAAGCCAGGCGGGTTAATCCCCAGATAGCCGGCACAGATTACTGCGAGGACTGCCGCACAGCGCGCAGCCAGTAGCTCTTGCTTGTCGGTCATATCCGGTTTAAACCCTTTTTTGAGTAAGTCGTGGGATATCGATGTGGATATCACCAACAACAAGCCCGCTGCCGTGGACAACGCTGCCGCCAAGCCCCCCGCGGCCAGTAGTGCCACAACCCAGTTAGGCAATTGCGCCAGCTCTGGAGAGGCCAGTACGATAATGTCGCGGTTAATCGACATCTCGTTGCGGTCATCGCCCGAGTAGAACATACGGCCATCGCCATTCTTATCTTCCCACTTAACCAGGCCAGTTTTGCTCCAGTTGTCGATCCACCCCGGAGCCTGCTCCGCCGGTACACCTTTCATCTCAGGGCCGTTGATCGACTCGATCATGTTGACGCGAGCAAAGGCTGCTACCGCTGGTGCAGTGGTGTACAGGATTGCAATGAAGATCAGTGCGTAACCTGCAGAGATACGCGCATCTTTAACCCGAGGTACAGTGAAGAAGCGAATAATCACGTGAGGCAGACCCGCAGTACCGACCATCAGCGCTGCACAAATAAAGAACACGTCGACCGTGGACTTGGAGCCGTCCGTATACTGATTAAACCCGAGCTCTTGGGAAAGACCATCGACCTTATCCAGCAGATACATCCCCGAGCCATCGGTGACGGTGCTACCAAAGCCTATTTGCGGGAATACATTACCGGTTACCGCCAGCGAGGTGAAAATCGCCGGTACCAAGAACGCGAAAATCAGTACGCAGTACTGCGCCACTTGGGTGTAGGTAATCCCCTTCATACCGCCCATCACCGCGTAGAAGAACACGATGGCCATACCGATGATTACGCCGAGGTTAATGTCGACCTCCAGGAAGCGCGAGAACACCACGCCTACCCCACGCATCTGTCCCGCAACATAGGTAAAGGAGACAAAGATTGCGCAGAATACCGCCACCATACGCGCGGTCTGAGAGTAGTAACGATCGCCGATAAAGTCTGGCACGGTAAACTTACCAAACTTACGCAGATAAGGAGCCAGACATAGCGCCAACAGCACATAGCCACCAGTCCAACCCATCAAGTACACACCGCCGTCGTAACCAATAAAGGAGATAATCCCCGCCATGGAGATAAAGGATGCTGCCGACATCCAGTCAGCGGCGGTTGCCATACCGTTGGCAACCGGGTGTACGCCTTTACCAGCAACATAAAACTCGCCGGTAGATGCAGCGCGGGCCCAAATAGCAATACCGATGTAGAGCGAGAAGCTCAAGCCAACCAGTATGAAAGTCCAAGTTTGAATATCCATTTCGTATCCTGCCTACTCTTCTTCTACGCCGTACTTTTTGTCGAGCGCGTTCATTTTCGCTACATAAACAAAAATCAATGCCACGAACACATAAATCGCCCCTTGCTGAGCGAACCAGAAGCCGAGCTTGAAGCCGCCCAAGCGTATAGCGTTCAGCTGATCAACCAGCAAAATCCCGCAGACATACGAGACGACAAACCATATGGCCAGCAGTGAGCCCATAATGGTGAGATTTTCTTTCCAGTAGGCTCTCGCCATTTCATCAGATTGAAATGCCATTTCATCCTTCTCCTTGTTAGCTGAAAGGCTATTAACCCACCGCTCAATGGTTAATAATTTGTTACAGCAAAAAGGTAAGCTGCGCACTGTCGTTTGAAACTTAGACTTTGGTATAGCGGCTACTGGACGATTTGAGTTGGCTCACAGAACCAAGGGCTTTTTGGCCATTTCCACCGCAGAATTGCCACTAAAGTCTGACACCCGGTGCATGGCCAAAAGCTCTTGGAGTTACGGGATTTTTTCGAGTTGGGCAAAAAAAAGGCTTTTGCAATGCAAAAGCCTAAAGGAAACGTGCTTGTGAAACCTTCAACACTACTCCCCTCTGATGTAGTGTTCGCCGACCAAAGCAAGAAGGTTTGAAGCTACATGTCTAAAATTATCACTCAAATCTTCAATTGCAACCTTTTATTTACATCACGATCACATTTACAGCAAGCATTTTGCTGTCTAATCAATAAGGCATGAGGATTGTTTTACGGCGTGATGAATCCAGTTTTCCACAAAAACCGTAAACAACAGTAATTACCGCAATTGCTACAGTAAGTTACTCGTCTGAAAATAAAAATTTCTTAATTTTTAGAACGTTATTTTTACCGTGGTATAGACTTATTTTTGAGCCCTTTGAAATTTTTGTCGCCAACTCACGATCTAAATGTGGGTAAAGTAGTCTTAGGAGGCCTTGGCAATGAGTATTTTCGACCATTATCAAAAGCGCTATGAACTGGCCCAAGAAGAAGAACTTTCGCTAGAGCAATTTTTACAACTTTGTAAAGAAGACCCCGCAACCTATGCAAGCCCTGCCGAACGCCTGTTAATGGCAATCGGTGAACCCGAAACCATAGACACCTCCAAAGACCCCAGATTAAGTAGACTCTTTTCGAACCGTGTGATTTCTCGTTATCCGGCCTTCGCCGACTTCTACGGTATGGAAGACAGCATCGAACAGATTGTCTCCTACTTAAAACACTCCTCCCAAGGTTTGGAAGAGAAGAAGCAAATCCTGTATCTACTCGGCCCTGTGGGCGGTGGTAAATCGTCGTTAGCCGAGAAGTTAAAGGCTTTGATGCAGCAAGTACCTATTTATAAGCTAAAAGACTCGCCGGTCAACGACCACCCTTTCTGCTTGTTCGACCCCAATGAAGACGGCAAGATTCTGGAACAGGAGTACGGGATTAACCCACGTCACCTGAGACCGATAATGTCGCCTTGGGCGGCTAAACGTTTGACTGAGTTCGGTGGCGACATCAGCAAGTTTAAAGTAGTTAAGTGCCACCCCTCTATTCTTCATCAAGTGGGTATCGCTAAAACTGAGCCCGGCGATGAAAACAACCAAGACATCTCCTCGCTGGTGGGCAAGGTCGATATCCGCAAACTGGAACATTTCGCGCAGAACGATCCCGATGCCTACAGCTACTCCGGTGCACTGTGCCGCGCAAACCAAGGTTTAATGGAGTTTGTGGAGATGTTTAAGGCCCCCATCAAGGTGCTACACCCACTACTTACCGCCACCCAAGAAGGCAACTTCAACGGCACTGAAGGCCTGAGCGCGATACCGTTTGATGGCATTATCTTGGCGCACTCCAACGAGTCGGAATGGCAGAGCTTTAGAAACAACAAAAACAATGAGGCCTTCCTCGATCGGGTATACATCGTGAAGGTGCCTTACTGTCTGCGCGTCAATGAAGAAGTAAACATCTATCAAAAGCTGCTAGACAACAGCGAGCTGAACACCGCCAAATGCGCACCTTCTACCCTAGAGCTGCTGGCTCAATTTTCAGTGTTATCACGCCTGAAAGATCCGGAGAACTCCAGCGTGTACTCGAAGATGCGGGTCTACGACGGTGAAACCCTTAAAGACACCGATCCAAAAGCAAAATCCTATCAAGAGTACCGCGACTACGCCGGTGTCGATGAGGGGATGGAAGGGTTATCCACCCGCTTTGCCTTTAAGATCCTATCGCGCGTGTTCAACTTCGATACCACCGAGGTGGCCGCCAACCCGGTTCACTTATTCTATGTGCTAGAGCAGCAAGTGGAGCGTGAGCAGTTCCCGCAAGAGATGGCTGACCGTTATCTTGAGCACCTCAAAGGTTATTTGATTCCTAAGTACGTCGACTTCATCGGCAAAGAGATCCAGACCGCCTATCTCGAGTCTTACTCTGAGTACGGTCAGAACATCTTTGACCGCTACGTCACCTACGCCGACTTCTGGATCCAAGACCAAGAGTATCGCGACCCCGATACTGGCCAGTTGTTCGACCGAGCTGCCTTGAACGCAGAACTGGAGAAGATTGAGAAGCCAGCGGGTATCAGCAACCCGAAAGACTTCCGCAACGAGATCGTTAACTTCGTACTTCGGGCGAAAGCCAGTAACTCAGGCTCAAATCCAAACTGGACCAGCTACGAGAAACTGCGCACCGTTATCGAGAAGAAAATGTTCTCCAACACCGAAGATCTGCTGCCGGTTATCTCGTTCAACACCAAGACCTCGGCGGATGATCAGAAGAAACACGACGACTTTGTCGCGCGTATGATGGAGAAAGGCTACACCCGTAAACAAGTCAGGCTACTGGCTGAGTGGTACCTGCGCGTACGGAAATCCTCGTAGCGAAGGAGGTAAAAGCCTATGGCTCATTTCATCGATCGCCGTCTTAACGGCAAGAACAAAAGCGCTGTCAATCGGCAGCGCTTCTTACGGCGCTACAAAAAACAGATCAAGGAAGCGGTGTCTGATGCAGTTAATCAACGCAGCATCCAGGACCTGGAAGCCAGTGAGAATATCAGTATCCCCCAGCGGGATATCAACGAACCCTTCTTCCATCAAGGCCAGGGAGGCGACCGCCAGCGGGTGCTGCCCGGTAACGATCAGTTCACCAAGGGCGATAAAGTGGAGCGCCCACCACAAGGCCAAGGTAGCGGCAGCGGCGATGGCGACGCCAGCGACTCCGGCGAAGGCCAAGACGAGTTCCAGTTCAATATATCGAAAGACGAGTACTTGGATATTCTGTTCGACGATTTGGAGCTGCCTAACCTGCAAGAAACCGATGTCGACCAGCTCATCGAGTACAAAACCTCTCGCGCTGGTTTTACCAATGACGGCGTACCAAGCAACATTAATATCGTGCGCAGCCTGCAATCTTCGCTGGCGCGGCGTATTGCTATGGGAGCCAGCAAGCGCTCTCGCCTGCGCGAACTAACCACTCGCTTGGAGGAAGCACGTAACGACCCGCACTGCCCTCAGCAAGATATTGTCGCCTTAGAGCAGGAGGTGGAAGAGCTTAAGAAGATGCTGGCCGCGATACCCTTCATTGACACTTTCGACCTTAAATTCAATAACTTCGTCAAAACACCGGTGCCCAGTACTCAGGCGGTGATGTTTTGCCTGATGGACGTATCCGGCTCGATGGACCAAGCCACCAAAGATATGGCCAAACGCTTTTTCTTGTTGCTCTACCTATTCTTGACCCGCAGCTACGAGAAGATCGAAGTGGTGTTTATCCGCCATCACACTCAAGCCAAAGAGGTAGATGAGCACGAGTTTTTCTATTCTCAGGAAACCGGCGGCACCATCGTATCAAGTGCCCTGCAACTGACTAAGGAGATCATTGAGGAGCGTTATCCTCCCAGCCAATGGAACATCTACGCCGCTCAAGCGTCCGATGGCGATAACTGGGCCGATGATTCGCCCAAATGTCGTCAGCTGCTCGATAAGCATTTGTTACCTGCTGTGCGTCACTACTCGTACATCGAAATAACTAGCCGTGCCCACCAAACGCTATGGCATGAATACGCTGAACTGTCACAGCAATATGCCAATTTCGCTATTCGCCATGTTAAGCATGCCGAAGAGATCCTGCCCACTTTCCGCGACCTGTTTGCGAAAAAAGTAGCCTGAGGTAGTTATGTCAGCCAACAAGCCCTTACCTGATGGACCGGATTGGACGTTTGACCTTCTGGAGGATTATCACCAGGCTATCGCCGAGGTAGCCAAGCTGTATCGCCTAGATACCTACCCCAACCAAATTGAGGTAATCACCGCCGAGCAGATGATGGATGCCTACTCTAGCGTGGGCATGCCCATTGGCTACAACCACTGGTCCTATGGCAAGAAGTTTATTCAAACCGAGCAGACCTATAAGCGCGGCCAGATGGGCTTGGCCTACGAGATTGTGATCAACTCCAGCCCATGTATCGCCTATTTAATGGAAGAGAACACCCTGCCGATGCAGGCGCTGGTAATGGCGCACGCCTGCTATGGCCACAACAGTTTCTTTAAGAACAACTACCTGTTTAAGACCTGGACCGACGCCAGCTCTATAATCGACTACCTGGTGTTTGCCAAAAACTACATCAGTGAATGTGAAGCGCGCTATGGCGTTGATGAAGTGGAAGAAATCCTCGACTCCTGTCATGCACTTATGAATTACGGGGTGGATCGTTACAAACGCCCTACTCCAATCTCCATGGAAGAGGAAAAGAGCCGTCAACAAGCACGCACCGAGTACTTACAAAGCCAAATCAACGAGCTGTGGCGAACCATTCCGACCAAACAAAAAGATGAAACTCTGAAGTCGGTGAAGTTCCCGGCATCCCCTGAGGAGAACATTCTCTACTTTATCGAGAAAAACGCGCCGCTGCTCGAGACCTGGCAGCGGGAGATCATCCGCATCGTGCGCAAGATCAGCCAGTACTTCTATCCGCAAAAACAAACTCAAGTGATGAACGAGGGTTGGGCCACCTTCTGGCATTACACCATCATGAATCACCTGTATGACCATGGACAGATCACCGAAAAAGTACTGCTGGAAGTGCTACATAGCCACACCTCAGTGGTAATGCAGCCGGAGTACAACAGCCCCTACTACAGCGGAATCAACCCCTACGCACTGGGTTTTGCAATGATGCGTGATATTCGCCGCATCTGCGAGCACCCAACCCCGGAAGACTGTCGTTGGTTCCCCGATATCGCAGGTAAGGACTGGCTAGAGACCCTGCACTTCGCCATGCATAACTTCAAAGATGAGTCGTTTATCGCTCAGTACTTATCACCGCAGGTTATCCGCGACTTTAAACTGTTTACCCTGCACGACGATGATAAGAAGCCCTATCTGGAGATCGACGCAATCCACGATGAACAGGGCTATCAAGACATTCGCTCTGCCTTATCTGCCCAATACAACCTCAGTAACATTGAGCCGAATATTCAGGTGTACAATGTCGCGCTGCGCGGCGACCGTTCGCTGACTCTGCGCTACGTTCCCCATCAGGGAATACCTTTAGCCGATAGCTTAGATGAAGTGTTGAAGCATTTGCATAGATTGTGGGGCTTTGAAGTAGTACTTGAGCAAGTGAACCCCAGCGGGAAGGTGGAAATATTAGGGCGCTGTCCTCCAGCGCCCTAATCAAAACTTAGTCTTCCATAATGTCATTTGGCATGCGCTGGCGAACGCGCTGCCAGATGGCGCTACTTTCGATACCATAGCGACGCACTACTTGCAGGGTTTTGTCGTACTCACCTGAGCCGGCTAGCACGCCCAATTGGGTGTAGAAGTCATTGGCCAAGCGGCGTGCTTCTGGGTCGTCGAAGTAGTAGCTACCTACCGATTCGTACAAGCCTTTAAAGCCATTCAAAATCAGTGCGTACAAGGGGTTGCCAGAGGCAAACGCAAGGCCATGTAGCAGGGTGTAGTCAAACTCTGCATAGACCTTACCTTCCTGTGCTAGCTCGCTATGACGGGCAATCAACTCTTGGCTCTTCTCAGGGTTGTTTTTCAGTGCTGCACGAATAAAAATCACGCTAATGTTAGTGCGCGCAGAAAGCAGCTGCTCAAACAGCTCGGGTACTTGCTCTTTATCCAGCTTGGCGAGGGTTTCCAGGATATTAAGTCCAGCGGTTTCCCAGAAATTGTTCACTTTGGTGGGTTTACCATGTTGAATGGTCAACCATCCATCACGTGCAAGGCGCTGCAGCACTTCACGCAAGGTGGTGCGAGTCACACCAATAAGCTCGGAGAGCTCACGCTCTGCGGGCAAAATGGAACCGGGCGCAAATCGGTTATTCCAGATTGATTCGATGATGTATTGTTCTGCAAAGCCTGCGGGGCTTTTTGCTTTTATTACCATGCCTAGTTCTCTATTACCGCTGTGTTAATGCCCCGCGATAATAGCAAAGCACTGTATAAAGCAAAAGCACTGGTCTGAACTCAAACCTTTGTAAGGCTATGTAAAGTTGTTTAATAGAGCTTGATCACGTCTTGTAACAAGCACTTAGCGCAGGTTAAAGTTGGCTTTCACAATAGCTCGCCCCGAGTGAGTATTTTTTGACCTGAATGTTAAGGTAATAAGGATGTATCAGTTTCTAAGCGACATGCCCAAACAACGTTGGCCATGGTTGTTATTGGCGTTCTCCGCTTTTGCGCTAGAGCTTACCGCCCTCTTCTTCCAATACGGTCTGAAGCTAGACCCATGCGTGATGTGTGTTTACGAGCGTACCGCGATGATGGGCGTGATGTTTGCGGGACTGTTGGGCGCCACCTTCCCGCGTTCTTGGCTGGTTAGGCTGGTGGGCTTTGGTTTGTGGATACCCAGCAGCATCTGGGGCTTGGATCTGGCCATTACCCATACCGATTACCAACTTAACCCGAGCCCCTTTGCCACCTGCGACTTTTTCGCCAGCTATCCCAGCTGGTTCAAGCTAGATGTGTGGTTCCCAGCGGTGTTCAACCCCAACGGCTTCTGTGATGAAATCGACTGGATCTTTATGGGGTGGACCATGCCGCAATGGCTGATTGTGGTGTTCGCCGTCTATCTCGGCTTGGCTGCTATCTTTAGCCTGCTTTCGGTTGTCAGCATCTTTAAGAAGTAACCTTCAAGTTATACGCGCCCACAAAAAAGCCGCTTAATGCGGCTTTTCTTTTATTACTTGCTAGAAGAGTTGGCTTACTCGCAGTCTTCAATCGGCCAGGTAACGATGTAGTCCTGCGCAGGGCCTCGCAGCTCACTTTCGCAAATCACCTTACCGCGGATCGATGCGCCTGCCTGATGCATCTTGGACTTCTTACCTTTGTGTAGCAAAGGATGCCAACTCGGCAGGTCACGCCCCTCCACCAAACGGCGGTAGGCACAGGTGGTCGGCAGCCACTGAAAGGCTTCCATATCATCGAGGGTAATCTTTACGCAGTCGCTAACCTTGGCAAAGCGATTGGGATAGTCTGAACATTGGCAGGTTTTATTGTTCAGCAGCACACAAGCGATGTTGGTGAAGTACAGTTCATCGGTATCTTCATCGATTAGCTTGGACAAACAACACTTGCCACAGCCATCGCAAAGGGCTTCCCACTCCTGATCGTTCATCTGAGCCAGGGTTTTACTACGCCAAAATTCGGGTTCTAACACTTACACTACTCGGGTCTGCATGGAAATCTCACCCACTTGCAATTTGATGTCATCACCAACCTGCAAGGGGCCTACGCCTGCGGGCGTGCCTGTGAACAGCACGTCGCCGGGCGCAAGGGTAAAGCAGTGTGAGGCCTGTGACAACAAGGTTGCAATAGAACGCAGCAATTGCCGCGTATTTCCTTGTTGACGAAGCTCGCCATTGCAGTGAAGCTGCAAATCCATCTCAGCAAGCGCCCGCAACGCCTCTTTAGAATCGACCAGCACAAACGCCGATATCGCAGCACTGCCGTCGAAGGCTTTCGACCGCTCCCAGGGATGACCGCGCTGCTTAAGCTCTGCTTGCACGTCCCGCAAGGTCAGGTCCAAGCCGGCGGCATAGCCCACAATCGCTTGCAGGCACTCTTCCTCAGAGGCATTGGTCAGCGCTTTGCCAAGCAACACCACGAGTTCCAGCTCAAAATGCACCGCACCTTGATTCCTGGGTATTGCGAGTTGCTCCGATAAACCGACAAACGCACTGAGCGGTTTGATAAAGAACATCGCTTCGCTGACAGGCGCGCCGCCCATTTCCTGCATATGTGCAAGGTAGTTTTGCCCAACGCACACCGCTTTTTGCGGTGTTGGCAGCGCTAAGTGATCGTCGAAAAAGTGGTGCTGATAGGCAGCCATATTACATCACCGGTGGGTACGCGATAGCATCCGACAGATAGCCAACTGCAGAGACAAAGTAGTAGCTACGATTCCAGCGCATCAGGGTACGGTAGTTATCGTAAGCCAAGTACACCCGTCCCTCGATGCCATCCGGCGCAACCACTGAGGCCATCAAGTCTCGCTGCGGCAAGTCATTGCCATCCATGCGGCGCACGCCTAGGTCTTGCAGATCTGACAAGCTAAGTTGCTTGTCTAGCCCCAACAAGTTCTGGTCGAATCCTTCCGGCAATCGTACCTGACGTCCCCAAGTCTGATCGTCATTCCAACCGTGGGAATGAAGGTAGTTAGCCGCAGATGCCAAGGCGTCATCGGTATTGCCCCAAATATCTTGTTTGCCATCGCCACTTTGATCCACGGCATAGGCCAAGAACGAGCTTGGCATAAACTGCACCTGCCCCATCGCGCCCGCCCACGAGCCTTTCATGTTGTCGATGGAGATATGCTGTTGTTCCAAAATCTTGAGCGCATCCATTAGCTGGTTAGAGAAGAACTCCTCGCGACGCCCTTCGAACGCCATGGTCGATAGCGCCGACACCACGTTGTAGTTGCCCATATAGCGACCAAAGTTGGACTCTACGCCCCACAAGGCCACCACAAAGCGCGGTTGAACCTGATACTTCTCTGCGATTTGCTCTAACACTGGATAGTGTTTCTTATACAGCGCTCGCGCCTGCTGCACCTTCCATTTAGGCACCGCGCGAGGAATATACTCATCCAGCGTGAGCTTCTTTTCGGGTTGGTTACGGTCAGCCGAGATTGCCCGTGGCACATACTCGGCTTGCGCCAAGGCGGCGCGACTGATCTCTTGGGAAATACCGGCCTCATCAGCACGCTGCTGTAAGGTCTCGAGGTAGGCTTGAAAATCGGCGTTGGCACTCAGGTTTAGGCTAAAACTGCAGCCCGCCAGCAAAAGGAATCGTTTGATCACCTTTTACCCTCCTTTTTTTGTTTTTCTTGCTTATGTTGCTTGTGTTGTTTGAGGTGGTCAATCGGAGGAGGAGGCAGTTGAAGGTGGTAGCCTTGATCGCTAAGAGAGTCTGCCAATTCATCGATTGTGACCTGCACCAAATCCTTTTCCGGGCGCTTGGCCATTAGCATTACCAGCTCTAATTGGCCGAGTAATGTCAGTAGTTCCTGAGGAACCTTGGAGAAATCGTCCTTTTTCTCGACATACAAATAGGTTTGTTGCTTTTTGAGGCTTTTATAGACTGCACAGAACATCAAATAACTAGTATCCTTGGGAACTCAGGCTTGAATCAAAAAAACTATAACAGAGTCATTTGTAAACATCATGACTAATCATCGCTAAGCGCAGCAGAAAGGACCCGCAGTTGCAAACATCACCGGATATCGAATTTAAAGGCACTGGCTTCACCCTTACCGTGATTAAGCTAGGCAGCAACAGCTTGGACGCGCTTCAAAACATACTTATGGATAAGATTGCCAAGGCGCCCCACTTTTTCAATTGTGCACCGGTGGTCGTCGATGTATCACAAGCCGATGATGAACTAGATTTTGTCCAGCTCAAAGAGGTGGTCGAGGGACAAGATTTTGTCCCGGTTGGTGTCACAGCCTGTCGCAACCAACAGCAAAAGGACTCGGCACGTAGTGCGGGCTTAGCTGTGATGACAGCGGGTGCGCTGCAAAGTGAGAGCCGACCTGCAAACCCGCCCACTCCAGCTCCTCAATCCGCCAACTCAGCCACAAAAGTTGTCCATGGCCATGTACGCTCCGGCCAGCAAGTTTATGCTGATAGCGGCGATTTGGTCATCGTCGGCTCGGTCAGTAATGGCGCAGAGGTAATCGCCGACGGTGATATTCATATCTATGGCGCACTGCGCGGACGCGCGATTGCGGGTGCCAAAGGGATTAAACAAGCCAAGATTTTTTGTCAGGACCTGCAAGCAGAATTAGTCTCTATTGCGGGCACCTATTTATTAAATGAACAGATGGTCGAGTCCCTAGCTCGCGCCAGTCTTGTTCATATTGAACAAGACAAGCTAGTGATTCGCTCACTGGCTTAGTTACACATTAAAATAAGGATTTCCCATGTCTAAAGTGGTAGTTGTTACCTCCGGTAAAGGTGGCGTCGGAAAAACCACCTCCAGTGCCGCCATCGGCACTGGCTTAGCATTAAGCGGCTTTAAAACCGTTATCATCGATTTTGATATTGGCCTACGTAACCTCGATCTGATTATGGGTTGTGAGCGTCGAGTGGTGTATGACTTTGTTAACGTCATCAAAGGCGAGTCAAACCTCAACCAAAGCCTGATTAAAGACAAGCGCGTCGATAACCTTTACGTGCTTCCTGCCTCGCAAACCCGCGACAAAGACGCGCTTACCAAAGAAGGCGTGCAAACTGTACTGAATAACCTGCGCGATATGGAGTTCGACTTCATCATCTGCGACTCACCAGCAGGCATCGAGACTGGCGCAATTATGGCGCTCTACTTCGCCGACGAAGCGATTATCACCACCAACCCAGAAGTAAGCTCGGTTCGCGACTCTGACCGCATTTTGGGCATGCTTAGTAGCAAATCCCAGCGAGCAGAGCAAGGGCTCGAGCCTGTGCGCGAACATCTGCTGCTCACCCGTTACGACCCAAGTCGGGTTAACCGCGGCGATATGTTAAGCGTGGAAGATGTTGAAGAGATCTTGGCGATCCCGCTGTTAGGTGTGATCCCAGAATCACAAGCCGTGCTAAAAGCCTCTAACTCTGGTGAGCCAGTTATTCTCGATGATGAGAGCGATGCAGGTAAGGCCTACCGTGACGCAGTAGATCGTTTATTAGGTAAGGAAGTGGATTTCCGTTTTCTGACAGAAGAAAAGAAAGGCTTATTCAGCCGCCTATTTGGAGCATAAGTCATGTCGTTATTGGATTATTTTCGTCAGAGCAAACCGGAAGCTACCGCTAAGCAAGCCAAAGAACGACTGCAGATCATCGTGGCCCACGAGCGCAATCAGCGCAATGGGCCTGATTACCTGCCCGATCTGCAGCGTGACATCTTGGAAGTGATCAAGAAGTACGTTGCGGTTGAGCAGGATGATGTAAAGGTGAGTCTGGATAACCGCAGCGAGGAGCTCAGCGTATTAGAGCTCAACATCACCCTGCCAGATAACCGCTAGGCTATACGTCCAACTCCGCTAACGGCCCTTCCATTAGCGTTTTACGCCAGCCACATAGCACTTGTGGCTGGTTTTCCACGCGCCCTTCCCAATGCCAACGTAAGTACTCGTGCATCAGCTTCTTGGTGGCCAGCATGTCCTCCGGAATGCCTTTTTCCGCCGCGATACCCGCAATCATCTCTCGGAACGCTTTCATGGCGGGCTTGTAGTTGGGGTAATCAACCATCCGTTTAACCTTCTCAGGATAATCGCTCGCCTCAGTTTGCAGGCCGTGCTTAATCAGCTTTATCAAGCGGTTGCCATGGATCTTCACTTCCATCGGTGGTAGCCCCATCGCTTGTAACTGGGTAAAGTTGTTCGGCTGCTTGCGCGCAAGCTCCCACAGCGAGTCGCCCTTCACTACATTATTCAGCGCCAGATCGCGGCGCTCGGCTTCAAGCACACGCCAGGTAGCCATTGGCTTTAACACCGCCAGTTGCTGTGAGGATAGACGCCAGATGTTCTTCACATCCAGATAGGCTAGCTCAGGGTCATTCTTAAGCAGCTTGGCGTCGGCCATGCGTTGGCTCTCTTCGATAGCTGCAGACCACCAGCCAGCATCTTGCAGCTGAGCTTTAAGCTCTTGATAGGCGGGCAACAGATAGATCACATCCTGCGCTGCATAATTGAGCTGGGCTTGGGTAAGCGGACGCGCTAACCAATCGGTACGCGCTTCACCTTTATCGACTTGCACCGACAAGAAGTGCTCCACAAAACGCTGGAAGCCCATGCTCGCACCATGTTCGAGGAAGGCGGCCCCTAGTTGGGTGTCGAACACACTTAAGCCAAACCCACCAGCCAAACGGTTAATAATCTCAAGGTCTTCGTTAAAGGCGTGCAAAATCCAGTGATGACGGCGTAACAGCTGCCACATGTCAGTCAGGTCGAGCGTAGTTGGGTCAACCAAATAGCAGGTCTCGCCATCAAATACCTGTAACAAACCCAATTTGGCGAAGTAGGTACGGGTGCGAATAAACTCGGTATCAAGCGCCAGCAAAAGCGGCTCAGGCGATTGGAGTAAACGTAGCAGAGGCGCTAATTGCGCCTCTGTTTCAATAAGTTGGTAGCTGTGGTCTGTCAACGCAGCCACTCCTCAAGAAAGCAGGATTTGCCTGCTATTTTAAGGGCTATTGCTCGTCACGCAAAGCGCGCCGTAGAATTTTACCGACATTGGTCTTGGGAAGCTCCTCACGAAACTCTACTAATTTCGGCACTTTATAGGCGGTGAGGTTCTCTTTACAGTGAGCCAGTAGCGACTCTTCAGTCAGGTTAGCTTCGCGTTTCACCACAAAAATCTTCACCACTTCGCCGCTTACATTGTGGGGCACCCCGACAGCAGCCACCTCTAGCACTCCGTCATGCATGGCCACCACTTCTTCAACCTCATTGGGGAACACATTAAAGCCGGAGACAAGGATCATATCCTTCTTGCGGTCAACGATGTGGAAGAAGCCGTCTTCATCCACCGTGGCGATATCGCCGGTGGCGAACCAGCCATCAGGCATTGCCTCTTTTGTGGCCTGTTCGCGTTGCCAATAACCGCGCATCACCTGCGGACCTTGAACCAGCAACTCCCCCGCTTCGCCTAAGCCCACTTCTTTGCCGTTCTCATCTACCAGTTTTACATCGGTGGACGGCGCGGGCAGACCAATACTGCCATTGTAGGCCTCAAGGTTGTAGGGACAAACGGTGACCAAGGGGGCACATTCGGTGAGGCCATAGCCCTCAATCAGCCGACAATGGGTTACCGATTGCCAGCGATCAGCCACCGCTTTTTGCACCGCCATACCGCCACCCATCGACAGCCGTAGTTGCGAGAAATCCAGTTTGGAGAAATCAGGGTGGTTCACCAAGGCATTGAACAAGGTATTCACCCCGGTAATCGCCGTGAACTTCACTTTCCCCAACTCCTTCACAAAGTTAGGTATATCCCGCGGATTGGTAATCAGCAGGTTCTGGCAGCCGAGCATAAAGAACAGCAGCCCGTTCGCCAGCAATGCGAAGATGTGATAGAGCGGTAAGGCTGTTACCACCAGCTCTTCGTGCTCTCGCAAGCAAGGGCCGACGATGGCCTGCGCCTGCAGCAGGTTTGCCACCATGTTGCGGTGACTCAGCATGGCGCCTTTAGCCACGCCCGTCGTACCGCCGGTGTATTGCAAGAACGCCAAGTCTTCGGCTTCAACCTTAGGGCGAATGTATTGCAGATGTTGGCCTTTGGAGAGCACATAGCGCAGCGACTGTGCCCCCGGAAGATTGTACTTTGGCACCATCTTTTTCACGTACTTGACCACAAAGTTCACCAAGGTGCGCTTGGTGGGTGAGAGCTGATCACCCAAGCTGGTCAAAATCACGTTCTTAACTGGGGTATCGGCCACTACTTCTTCGAGGGTATGAGCGAAGTTAGAAACCAATACAATGGTGGTTGCACCGCTATCGTTTAGCTGGTGCTTGAGCTCGCGCGGGGTGTACAGCGGGTTAACATTCACCACGGTGACGCCGGCGCGCAGTGCACCGAATAAGCAGATCGGGTACTGCAGCAGGTTGGGCATCATAATCGCGACCCGGTCACCTTTTTGCAGCTTTAATTCATTTTGCAGATACGCGGCGAATGCACGGCTTTGCTCTTCGACGCGGCGGTAGGTCATCACTTGACCCATATTGATATAAGCGATTCGGTCGGCATTTTTCGCCACGCTTTCTTCAAATACTTCCAGCAGTGACGGATAGCGAGCAGGATCAATGTCTGCCGGTACATCTTCCGGATAGCGGTTTAGCCAAATCTTATCCACGCAGCTCTCCTCAGGGATCGATTAGTTGATTCTAATTATATGTGCGTTGCGAAGTTTCACCTTGTTAATGGCAGCCTTGCCAAACAAACCTAGAGTTAATGCTCTAGTGCGAAAGTGATTGTTTCACTCAGCATAGAGAATAACAAGGCGATAACATTTAACTAACAAAAGCAATGTTAAAAGTTTTGATGTGGCTCAAATGTTTTAAGCATCCGTTTGATTATTAAAGCGCATTCCTTTGCTGAGCTCATATGCAGATGATGCCCCTCACCCACATGGCTTACGTCCAGCTGTTTAAACCATGCCGAGCGTTGGACTAACACGGCATCTGATAAGTAACTGCCTTGCGCAGCCCTTAACAGCAATAGCGGTGCTTGCACAGCCTCGCAGAACACTTGTGCCTGCTGATCACTCATCCGCAGTGGCGAGCTGAGTTTCAACCTAGAATCATGGCGCCAATGCCAAACTCTATCGGCTCGGAGTATACCCCGCTCCACCAGTAACAGACTGTTTTCATACGACAGTTTTGAACTGCTCGCGCGAATTTTGACCGCAAAGTCGACAGAGGACAGAGCTCTTACCTTGAGTGGTTGTCGGCGCTGCTCAATCGCTCGCCGAAAATGCTCGACTTGTTGGTCCAGTGGCAGACTAAGCGGCCCTAAGCCATCGACAAACACCAGCGCATGAACCAGCTCAGGAAAGGTGGCCGCAAACACCGTCGCGACCAGAGCGCCCAAGGAGTGGCCTACTAGAACTACCGGTTTGCTGGATTCTAGTTGGGCGAGAGCGAGGTGGAGGTCGTCGACATAGTCCGCGAAGTGATAATAGTCATCACGATGAGCAGAGTGACCATGGCCAGGCCACTCTAGAACAACAAAGTGCTGCTCGGGCATGGCGTCCATCAGTGGGAAAAAGCTCGCGGCGTTATCCATCCAGCCATGCAGTGCGACGATCAAGGTGTCGCTATCCGCCGGCTGTTCGATGCAAGCGAGTCCATTGGGCGTGACGAACTCAGAGCGCCTAGCGGATGCGGTAGAGCAGGAATCAGACATCAGAGGGAGACGTGGCGCTAGGCATACAGGTCTACACCGAACAGAGCGTTAATTTCTTGACGCTTAAGCTGACCGTCAACATTGCGGTAGTGGTTTATCGCATCATTGGCCGCGCCGGGGGCTGCATCATATTGCACTGAAGCGGCGCCTTGCAGCGTCGCTTCCATATGCGGAGCCCACGGCCGCAACACCCCACCCTTGCGGGCAGGCTGTTCGCTGCTTTGGTCGATTGGCAGGGCTTTAGGCTGGCTCTGCGGCTGTAGACCGTGGTTGACTCCATTGATGCGCATGCCCTACTCCCTTTATCAGCGCACTAACATTGATCTGCCAGAAGCAAGTCTGCGAGAACCGGTTTACTCGCGACCCGGTAGTTTCTTCCACGTGACCTTATCTCGAAGATACACCGGCTGAGCCTCACAGGCCGGGCAGTGCTTGCCCTGCGCGTAGGCCCATTGACCATAATCAAGCATATCTTGTGCCGAAGGATACAAGGGGTTCTCAACGAGCATTGCATTAGGGTAGCGTTGTTGCAGCAGCTCAGCGTAGGTCTGCCATCCGGTACCAACCGCACAGGCCGCCACGTCGCTAGCAGACAAGGCCTCCGGCGGGATGACCTGCTCTTCGCCTTGCAAGGTCATCAGGCCATCGACCAAGGCATACTCGCCCCAGTACACTTCATTCATGCGCGCATCGATGGCTGCAAGGCAACGCTCTGCGCCATGCAGGCGAGCTACCGCTTGCGACATGGCTTGCAGGGTTGAACCGCCAATCATCGGTAAATCAGCACCAAAAGCCAGCCCCTGTGCGGTAGAAACGCCAATGCGCACTCCGGTAAAGCTGCCCGGGCCACGACCAAATACAATAGCGTCAAGCTGACTTAAGCCAATTCCCGCCTGGCTTAGGATCTGTTGTACAAAAGGCAGCACCTTTTTGGTGTGATCGCGCGGCGCATACTCTTCAATGTGCAGACGCTCCCCTTGGTAATCCAAGGCTACCGAGCAGTTTTCGGTGGCAGTATCCAGGGCCAGTAAATTAGCTGTCGCCATTTTTCTCTCTAATAAATTGTTCAACTTTCTTTAAATCGCGGGTGCGTGGCATCGGAGGCAGGCTGGCCACAAAGGTGGCGCCATAGTTGCGATTTACCAAGCGGTTGTCGCAGATGATTACCACGCCTCGATCTTGCTGATCGCGGATCAAGCGCCCCACCCCTTGCTTGAGGGTGATAGCAGCGTGCGGCAAATATACCTGAGAGAAGGCATCCCCGCCACGCATTCGGCAATCTTCACTCTTCGCTTTCATCAATGGGTCATCCGGCGAGGCAAACGGCAGCTTATCGATAATCACTAACGATAGTGCATCACCCGGCACGTCCACCCCTTCCCAAAAGGTTGCAGTAGCCACCAACACGCTGTTTTCCTCGGCGGTGAAACGCTGCAATAACTCCAACTTAGCCCCCTCGCCTTGCACTAGCACGTTTAGCGAGCTTAGCTCACGTAGCGCACTTGCAACGCGTTGGGTCATGCTGTGGCTAGTACACAAAAAGAAGCAGCGCCCTTGGTTAAGTTCAATCAGCGGTTGCAGCTGCGATAGCATCAGGTACTCGGCGCGCTGCGCCTTGGTGTCGGGCAGGTAACGCGGTACACACAACAAGCCCTGTGTTTGGTAGTCAAAAGGGCTGTCGAGCAGCACCGTTTTCGCGTCCTTGATTCCCAACTGGGTTTGGAAATGATCAAAGGCGCCATTCACCGCCAAGGTAGCCGAGGTAAACACCCACGCGGCCTCGCGCGCTTCTGCCTCGGTGGCAAAGCGCTCTGCGATATTGAGCGGAGTCAAATGCAGGGAAAAGTGTAAACGGGTGGTCTCGTACCAGTAGCTAAAGCCGGTTTGGTCCACATCCATCACCTTGGCCAACAGTGCGCGCTGCGAGGCCAGACGTTCAAAGCAGCTATCCGCCAGCTCGCTCCGCCCCAGTGCCAGCTTAAGCACTTGATAGACGAACTCCATATCATCACGTAACCGGGCCATCGCCTCGACAAAGCGTGGCTGCTTGGCCAGCGGACGCCACTCGCCTTTATCACGCATCCCCTCAAAGTTAAGCCGGCAGTCTTTAAGCTGCTTCTCTAATTTGAGCGCAGCCCGGGCCAGCTGCGCCATATCGCGCAGTTCGGTTTGATAGGCCAGATTGACATCGCGACATAAGTCCTGCACCTGACGCGAGGAGAAATGCTCACCGAAGTAGGTGGCAGCAATATCCGGTAACTGATGGGCCTCATCGAAGATATAGGCATCGACATTGGGCAGCAGCTCGCCAAAGCCGGTCTCCTTTACCGCCATATCGGCAAAGAACAGATGGTGATTCACCACCACCAACTCAGCCTCCATCGCACGGTTGCGTGCCTTCACCAGATAGCAGTCCTTATAGGACGGGCAATCGCGCCCCAGGCAGTTATCGTTGGTGGAGGTAATCAGGTTGGCGATATCCGGCTGCTCGGCCATCGGGCCAAGCTCAGAGATGTCGCCACTGCTCGAGCCCTGCTCCCACGCTTTGATCTTGGTGAGAATCGACAAGGTATGCCTATCCTGACCCGAGCCGGTGTGGGCAAAGCCGTTTAAGCGTTCAATACACAGGTAGTTGGCGCGACCTTTGAGCAGCGCCACATGATGGCCGCCGCCTAAGGCTTTAACCATGCGTGGCAAGTCTTTGTTATAGAGCTGGTCTTGCAAGGCCTTAGAGCCGGTGCTGATGATGACTTTCTTGCCCGATTCCAAGGCGGGAACCAGATACGCAAAGGTCTTACCGGTACCGGTACCCGCTTCCACCAGTAACTGCTGTTGCTGATCCAGCGTTTCGGCCACGGCTTTTGCCATCACTTGCTGTTGAGGACGAGGGGAAAACCCGGGGAGTTTTTTTGCCAAAAGCCCATCGTTGGCAAAGTGTTGCATGGGCGCGCCTTGGGGTCGATTTTAAGTCGGCACACTATAGCAGGCGGCAGCACCTGCGCCAAACGTCAGCGCGCTTCAAACAAACACATCAATATCATGCCCATCATCTTTGGGCTTCTTGCGTTTTTGCTGCTCACCTTTTGGCTTCACCCGCGTTTTTACATCCGCCTGCCCTTCGGCCGCGGTTTTCTTGTAGACCTCACCGGTCTTAATCGGTCGTTCTTTGCGTGTGGGCACAGCAGGCTTAGGTGGTAGTACCTGCCCGATAAAGTCCTGACTCATAAGCCCCCCCAATGCGCTGTCTTTGTATAATTATCGTCCAAGCGCAGCTTTACTTGAATTTTGCGCTTAAAAAACGCTTGCATTTTGTCCGGGGATTGGTAACGATAACGGCACATTTAAGCGCACTAGCGCGGCAAGGAATCAGCAACTATGAACACCAACTTTCTGAAGCATCATCGCCATCATCATCCAGAGTAGCTTTCAGGAGGTTTGCTGCTGGAAGTGAAATTTGAACTTCCGGTGGTGTTAAAACAGTCAAATTTATAACCCTCGGAAGGTCAGCCCTCCGGGGGTTTTTAATTTAAAGAATAGGGAAAACAATGACTGAACAAACACGACTACGCATCGCCATTCAAAAATCTGGACGTTTGAGCGATGACTCACAAGCCCTGCTAAAAAGCTGTGGTATGAAGATAAACCTTCGTCAGCAGCGCCTGATCGCTCACTCTGAAAACATGCCTATCGACCTACTGCGGGTTCGCGATGACGATATCCCCGGTTTGGTAATGGACGGCGTGGTTGACCTCGGTATCGTTGGCGAAAACGTGCTGGAAGAAGAAACCATGCTACGCACTGCCCAGAGCGAGCCCACCGACTGTGACGTACTTAAGCGTCTCGACTTCGGCGGTTGCCGCTTCTCACTGGCGGTGCCAGAAGAGTTCGATTACACCGGCCCGCAGTGTCTGGCCAATACCCGTATCGCTACCTCTTACCCGGGCATCCTGAAGCGCTACCTCGACGAGCAAGGCGTGCCCTTCTCCACCTGTATGCTGAACGGCTCGGTGGAAGTTGCCCCGCGCGCAGGCCTGGCCGACGCTATCTGTGACTTGGTATCAACCGGTGCGACCTTGGAAGCCAATGGCTTGAAAGAAGTAGAGGTTATCTACCGCTCACAAGCCGTGCTGATCAAATCCAAACGCCAGCTTGAGCCTGAGATGCAAGCCTTCCTCGATAAAATCCTGCTGCGTATGCAGGGCATGATGGAAGCCAAAGAGAGCAAGTACATCATGCTACACGCGCCTAAGACCAAACTGGATGAAGTGATTGAGCTGCTGCCAGGTAGCGAGAATCCAACCGTACTGGATCTGGCCAGCGATAACGACAAGGTTGCCCTGCATGTGGTATCTACCGAGAACCTGTTCTGGGAGACGATGGAGAAACTTAAAGCGCTAGGCGCGAGCTCCATCTTGGTAATGCCAATCGAAAAAATGTTGAGATAAGCATGCAAGTCGTTAATTGGAATCAACTGGCGCAAGATGTCAAGCAAGCAGTGCTGTCGCGCCCTGCCGTAGCGGCGGGTGGCGATGTCAGCAGCATTGTAAGCGACGTTATCACAGCAGTACGTCAGCAAGGTGATAGTGCCCTGATTGAGTACGCCAAGCGCTTCGACAATACCGAGCTCACTCAGGTTCGCCTGAGCGAGCAGGACATAAGCAACGCGGAGCAGGGACTCAGTGAGGAATTCAAGGCCGCAGTGGCTCAGGCGAAAGCCAACATACAAGCCTTCCACCAAGCTCAAAAGCCACAGACTGTGGTACTGGAAACACAGCCAGGAGTGGTCTGTGAACAGCACTCGGCGCCCATCGAGAGAGTCGGACTCTACGTGCCAGGCGGCACAGCTCCCCTGCCTTCAACTGTCTTGATGCTGGCAGTGCCCGCGCAGATTGCCGGTTGTGAGAAGGTGGTACTGTGCTCGCCGCCACCGATTGCTCCAGAGATTGTTTACACCGCCGCACTATGTGGCGTGGACGAAATCTACTGCGCCGGTGGCGCGCAAGCGGTCGCTGCAATGGCTTTTGGTACGGATACCGTCGCCAAAGTGGACAAGATCTTCGGCCCCGGCAACGCCTTTGTGACGGAAGCCAAGCAGCAGGTCAGCAAAGACCATGCAGGCGCGGCGATTGATATGCCGGCTGGCCCTTCTGAAGTGCTGGTCATCGCCGACGCCAAGGCCAATGCCGCCTATGTCGCCGCCGACTTGCTATCGCAAGCCGAGCACGGCCCTGACTCTCAGGTGATTCTGGTTACTGACTCCCAAGCGCAAGCCGAAGCGGTAAACGCCGAGCTAGAACGTCAACTGGCGCTACTTAGCCGCGGCAACATTGCCGACCAAGCACTGTCGCACAGCACCGCAGTGGTGGTGGACTCCATCGAGCAAGCCATTGAGGTGAGCAACGAGTACGGTCCGGAGCACTTAATCGTGCAAACCGAGGCGCCACGCGCGCTGCTGCCTAAGCTCAAGCACGCCGGTAGCATCTTCTTGGGCGAGTACACGCCGGAGTCGGTGGGCGATTATGCCAGTGGCACCAACCACACCCTGCCCACCTACGGCTATACCCGTAACTACAACAGCTTGGGCACAGCAGATTTTATGAAGCGCTACACCGTGCAGGAAGTTAGCCGCGAAGGCCTACAAGGGCTACGCGATGCGGTAGTGCCGCTAGCCAACGCCGAAGGGCTGGATGCACACCGCCGTGCGCTTACCCTGCGCCTTGGGGAGGAACGTTAATGTCTTTGGAAAAACTGGCACGTGAGAACGTGCAAAAGCTAACGCCCTACCAAAGTGCGCGCCGTATCGGTGGCAGCGGTGAAGTATGGCTAAACGCCAACGAAAGCCCCGATTGCCAAGCCTTCTCGCTAAGCGATAACGAGCTAAATCGCTACCCGGAGTTTCAGCCGGAAGCCTTGATTGATGGTTACGCCAGTTACGCTGGTGTCGACAGCAGCCAAGTGCTGGCCAGCCGCGGCGCCGATGAAGCGATTGAAGTGCTTATCCGCACCTTCTGTGAGCCGGGCGTTGATCGCATCCTGATCTGCCCCCCCACCTACGGCATGTATACCGTTAGCGCTGAAACCATTGGCGTAGAGATTGCCAAGCTTGAGCTCGATGCGCAGTTCAACGTGGATTACGACGGGCTGTGTCAGGCCGATGCCAAACTGATCTTTTTGTGCGCACCGAACAACCCAACCGGCAATATGCTCGACCACGACAAGCTCTGCCAAGTGCTCGAAGCCCAGCGCGACAAAGCCATCGTGGTGGTCGATGAAGCCTACATCGAGTTTATCCCCGAGCAAACCGTGGTGCCGCTGATTAAGCGCTACCCCAACTTGGTGGTTACCCGCACCCTGAGCAAAGCCTTTGCGCTGGCGGGTCTGCGTTGCGGCTTCACGGTGGCCGACCCGGAAGTAATCGCACTGATGATGAAGGTGATCGCCCCCTACCCGGTGCCACGCCCCATCGCCGATATCGCCACTCAAGCGCTCAGCGCCGAGGGGCTGGATGTGATGCGTAGTCGAGTGAGCGAGCTTAACCGCCTGCGCAGCGAAGCGGTCGACACCCTAAGCGGCTTAAAGATGGTCAGCGAGGTATTCCCGGCTACCGGTAACTATGTGCTGGCGCGTTTTAGCGATTCAGCTTCAGTGTTTAAGGCCATGGGCGAGCGCGGTATTGTACTACGAGACTTCGCTAATAAGCCGCGCTTAGAAGGCTGTATTCGAATCAGCATCGGTGATGCCAGCGAGATGGCGCAAACTCTGGCCGCATTGCGCGAGCTGGACGCCCTGTAACGGCATGGGCCTGATAAGCTAGGCCCACATTATAAGAACAGAATAAAGCAACAAGGACTCACGTTGTGAACACACAGAAAATCCTATTCATCGACCGCGATGGCACCCTTATCGATGAGCCCATCACCGATAAGCAGGTAGACAGCCTCGAGAAGGTCAAACTTGAGCCACAGGTGATCCCTGTTTTGCTTAAGCTACAAGCGGCCGGTTACCGTTTGGTCATGGTTAGCAACCAAGATGGCCTGGGTACCGACAGCTTCCCCACTGCCGACTTCGAGCTGGCGCAAAACTACATGATGGACATCTTCACCTCCCAAGGCGTGGTGTTCGACGAGGTATTGATTTGCCCGCACTTCCCAGAAGATAACTGCAGCTGCCGCAAGCCCAACCTAGGGCTGGTTAAAGGCTACCTGCGCAGCGGCGTGATCGACTTTGCCAACTCCTTTGTGATTGGTGATCGCAAGACCGACGTGCAGCTGGCCGAGAACATGGGCTTGGAGGGCATTCAGTACAACCGCGAGAGCATGGACTGGCCTGCCATTGAGCGCCGCCTGACCCAGCTTGGCCGCAAAGCGACCATCGAGCGCAACACTAAGGAGACCCAAATCAAGATTGCGGTTGACTTGGACAACGCCGGCGGCAACCAAATCGACACCGGTCTTGGCTTTTTTGATCACATGCTTGATCAAATTGCCACCCACGGCGGCTTCCAACTACAAGCCAAAGTGGTCGGCGATTATCACATCGATGATCACCACAGCGTGGAAGACACCGCCATTGCCTTGGGCAATGCGCTAAAAGAAGCCCTTGGCGATAAGCGTGGCATTGGCCGCTTTGGCTTTGTTCTGCCAATGGATGAGTGTCTGGCGCAATGTGCCCTCGACCTAAGCGGCCGTGCCCACCTTGAGTTTAACGCCGACTTCCCACGCGAGAATATCGGCGATTTTGCCACCGAGATGGTGCCGCACTTTTTCCGCTCACTCTCCGATGCCATGGCTTGTACCCTGCACTTGGAGACCACCGGCAAGAACACCCACCACATGGTAGAAGCACTGTTTAAAGTATTCGGCCGCGCCCTGGGCCAAGCGATTATTAAATCTGGCGATGCCCTGCCTAGCAGCAAAGGCATGTTGTAGGAGAAACGATGATAGTCATTATTGATACCGGTTGTGCCAACCTAAGCTCGGTCAAATTCGCCGTTGAGCGTTTGGGCTACAAGGTGGTGATCTCCAAAGAACGTGAAGACATCCTTGGCGCTGACAAGCTGTTCCTACCCGGCGTAGGCACTGCCACCGAGGCCATGGAAAACCTGCGCCAACGCGGCCTGATTGAGCTGGTCAAGCAAGTGGATAAGCCGCTGCTAGGGATCTGCTTGGGCATGCAAATGCTGGCGGAGTTCTCTATCGAAGGCGGCGCTAAGCAAGCGGAAGAGCCTGTTCCTTGTTTAGGCCTGGTGCCTGGCACCGTTAGCCTGATGGAACCGGCACCCGGCCAGCGCCTACCGCATATGGGCTGGAACCAGATCCAACCGCAAAGCGATCACCCGCTGTTTAAAGATATCGAACCAGGCAGCTACTTCTACTTTGTTCACAGCTATGCCCTGCCAGTCGGAGAGCACACCCTAGCGGAATGTGATTACGGCAATGCCTTCACCGCAGCAGTGGGCCGCGATAACTTCTTCGGCGTGCAGTTCCACCCTGAGCGCAGTGGCAAGGCCGGTGCCCAACTGATTAAGAATTTCTTGGAGATGTAAGATGATCATCCCAGCATTAGATCTGATTGATGGAAAAATCGTGCGCCTTTACCAAGGCGACTACGCACAAAAAACCGTTTACGGCGACGACCCTCAGAGCCAGTTTAACGACTACAACCAACAAGGTGCCGACTGGCTGCACTTGGTTGACTTAGATGGCGCCAAAGACACCAGCGCCCGTCAGCTGGACGTGATTCGAGAGCTTCTGGCTAATACCCCAGCCAAGATCCAAATCGGCGGCGGCGTGCGCAGCGAACAAGACGTGATTGACCTGCTCGACGCCGGTGCGCAGCGCGTAGTGGTGGGCTCCACCGCGGTGAAACAGCCAGAAATGGTAGCAGGCTGGATGCGCAAGTACGGCGCCGAGCACATTGTGTTAGCGCTGGATCTAAACATCGACGCCAAAGGCAATAAGTTTGTCGCCATCTCTGGCTGGCAAGAAGACAGCGGCGTCAGCATTGAGCAGCTGCTTGATATCTACAAGCCGGCAGGCCTTAAGCACGTGCTGTGTACCGATATCAGCCGCGATGGCACCTTGGTCGGCTCCAACGTTGAGCTCTACCAAGAGTTATGCGCCCTCTACCCTGAGGTGCACTGGCAAAGCAGCGGCGGCATCGGCAAGTTAGATGATATTGCAGCCCTACGGGGTAGCGGCGTTTCTGGCGTTATCGTTGGCCGCGCCCTGCTTGAGGGTAAGTTCACAGTACGCGAGGCGATTGCCTGTCTGGCCGGTGAAGACTTAGTGGGAGGCCAAGGCTAATGCTAGCGAAACGGATTATTCCCTGTCTGGACGTAAAAGATGGCGTGGTGGTCAAGGGCGTCAAGTTCCGCAACCACGAAGTGATGGGCGACATTGTGCCACTGGCCAAGCGCTACGCAGAAGAAGGTGCCGATGAGTTGGTGTTCTATGACATTACCGCCAGCTCCGATGCTCGCGTAGTCGACAAAAGCTGGGTAAGCCGCGTGGCAGAAGTGATCGATATTCCCTTCTGCGTGGCAGGCGGGATCAAAACCATCGACGATGCCAACCGCACTCTGCAACACGGCGCTGATAAGGTGTCGATTAACTCCCCTGCCCTGGCCGATCCCAGTCTGATTACCAAGCTGGCCGATAAGTTTGGCGTGCAGTGCATCGTGGTGGGTATCGACTCCTACTACTGCGAAGAAACCAAGCAATACCAAGTGAAGCAGTTTACCGGCGATGAGAAACGCACCGTAACCACCACTTGGAACACCTTTGATTGGGTGAAAGAAGTCCAAGAGCGCGGCGCAGGTGAAATCGTGCTAAACGTAATGAACCAAGACGGCGTCCGCCAAGGCTACGATTTAGAGCAGCTATCGCGGGTACGCGAGATCTGTAAGGTGCCGCTCATCGCGTCTGGCGGCGCAGGCGAGATGCAACACTTTGCCGACGCCTTTAACCAAAGCGACGTTGACGGCGCCCTCGCCGCCAGCGTGTTCCACAAGAGTATTATCAACATCGGTGAGCTAAAACAGTTCCTGAAACAACAAGAGGTGGCGATCCGACTATGAGCCAGTTAGAACAATTACAACAAGCAATCGACTGGGACAAAGTTGATGGAATGATCCCGGTCGTGGTGCAAAACGACCACAGCGGCAAGGTTTTGATGCTCGGGTATATGAACCAAGATGCCTTGGCCAAAACCTTGGAGACCAAACAGGTCACCTTCTTCTCGCGCACCAAGCAGCGCTTGTGGACCAAGGGTGAAACCTCGGGCAACGTGCTACAGCTTAAAAGCATCACGCTAGACTGCGACCAAGATACTCTACTGGTTGCGGTTGACCCTATCGGCCCTACCTGCCACCTTGGCAATGAAACCTGCTTCGATGGCCATAAAGATCCGGACCTGACCTTTATCGCCGATCTACAGCAAGTGTTGCACGAACGTAAGAGTGCCGATCCAGAGCAAAGCTACACCGCCAAGCTATTCGCCAAGGGCACCAAGCGCATTAGCCAAAAGGTCGGTGAAGAAGGCGTAGAAGTGGCGCTGGCCGCTATGGCTAACGACCGTGAAGAGCTGATCAACGAAAGCGCCGATCTGATGTACCACCTGTTGGTACTGCTGGAGAAGCAAGAAGTAAGCTTCGCTGAAGTGGTTGAGTGCTTAGCTAATCGCCACAAGTAACGCGTTGGGAGGTGAAGTATTCTGTCTTCGCCTCCTTCTCTTTTTCCTGTTTCCTCTTTTCTCTCCGTTCTCTTCTTCCCGTCCTGGTCTTTCCACTCGCCACACTACTCGACACCCACCGCCTACCGCCACGTTGCGTCGCAAAATATCGAGATGACTCAGCCTAAGCTTAGACCTGATACAAGCCGTGCCTCCAACCGTGTAATCGCCGCATATTTTCATCCTAAAAAGTCGGGGTGGAAGCCATACTTCATCATCAAAAGTACTCGGATATGGTAGTATTCGCCTTTAATAACAATAACTTGAAAAGGTATTTAGATGGATTCCACCACTTCTCGCTCCTCGCTACCCCACTATCTTGCTTTGGGCGTACTGCTGCTCACTAACCTCTACTATTGCCAATATGTAATCCTAGACTTGTCGGAAGGCCGACTTCCTTTGGTTTGGGTGATTACTATGTTGATGGACGATCCATTGCCAATATGGGGGCTGGTGTTGTTCAGTCAGATATTCACTATTGGTTTGACCCTTGCGTTTGTCGTTATAACGGTAATGGCCTTACAGAAGAACCCGCATTGGCAGAAGTCAGTCAAACCGTTAGCCTTGCTAACGATGATCCGCCAATTAGCCATGCCAATTGCCTATCCGATTGCTATTTTTTTTAGCTACCAAGACGCTACGTTAAATGGTTCTGTATTTGCACATATCGAGAGAGGATTAATAGGTGCCTTTTCTCCAGCAGAACCAATGGCTTGGCTCAGTTATTTGTTACTTATCAGTGCCGGCTATCTACTAGCAAACCAAGGCTCATCAAAGGGCGTCCGAGCCCGACGCAAAGGTCCGATGTCTGACAGCGAGCGTTTAGCGGCGATGCAGCAACAAAACCGCTAGCGACTCCAGCTCACTGCAACAAACGGCAAGCCACTATACAGGCTTGCCACAACACCTATTCAGGAAGGTAGTTACTGACTAGCGTGTCACTTTTAACCCCCTCTCACTAAGCAGCAAATCACAGGGTTTTGGCTACACTGTTAGCATGATTGCAACACCCACTGCTCACAAAATCCTGTTACTCGTCGGTCCTTTCGTCGCGGCAATACTCCTTCCCCTTGTCTTTCATACCGTTAAATCTGTCGATAGCAGTTATGGCCAGATTGCTAATCATTCCATAGACAACTTTTCCTTCGCCAGTGGCCATCAATTTAACGATTATCAAGGTCGTTACCTGTTCGCTTTTTTCGGCTATCAGGGGTGCAGTCAGTCCTGCCCTCGGCAACTACTCAATTTGTTGGCTCTGGCCCAACAGCCTAGCTTGGCTGATAGTACTTTTGTCTACGTCGACCTAGCCCCAAACCCGCACGCTAACGCCTCTACTGCCAGCTTGGAAGATAACGCCGTGCACTACCAGCAAGTCACAGATATCGCGCAAACCCGCAGACTTTCTGCCCAACTTCCCGGTTTTATCAGCACCGGCTATCAGCAGCAAGTTGTCGACCATTCAGCCTATATCTACCTAATTGATCCTCAAGGTGTGGTTCGCCGCGTTTATGGGCAGTTAACGCTTAACCTAGAGCAAGTAATCAACGATCTAAACCAGTTACAGCAAGAGAGTATGTTATGAGCGCCCAAGCAAACCATTCAGCCGATAAGTTCGTCTACTACATCCTACTGGCTCATTTTCCGGTGGTGGGCTTGTTGATCCCGATCGGCTATGGCAGCTTTGGTTTTGCGTTAATCATGTCGTTAGTCATCACCATCATCGCGTCGCTGGCTTACTTTAACTATCGGGGAACCCGCATCGCGTCATGCTGCAATGCCATGTTGCTGATGCTCTACTCCGCGGTGATGATCCAAGCCCAACTCGGCGCCTCTGAGATGCACTTTCATATCTTTGTCGCGCTCGCTTTCTTGCTGATTTACAAAGACTGGATGCCCATCGTCGCGGCAGCCGGCTTTATCGCCGTTCATCACCTGCTGTTTACCGGGCTACAGCTCGGTGGAGCATCCATGGGCGAAGTGCCATTGGTTATCTACAACGACGGCTGCTCGTGGGGCAAAGCCATGCTACACGCCGCCTTTGTGGTGGTAGAGAGTGCTGTGCTGATTAGCTACGCGGTGATGATGAAAAAAGACAGCGACGTCTCCGATGCGGTTATCGCCGCGGTGGGCCGCGTTGCCGAGCACAAAGATTTGGATGTGCAGCTAACTCACCACCAGCAACACCCTACCGTGCTCGCCTTCAATCAGATGATGGCGACCTTCAACAGCCTGCTGGTAACCCTTAAACGCGCCACCGGAGAGTTTCATCAAGCCTTTGGCCAGGTCAGCGAGCAAAGCCAAGAGACCCACCAAGTGGTTGAAGCGCAGATGCAGCAAAGCGAACTGGTTGCCAGCGCTGCGGTTGAGCTTTCGCAATCCGCCCAGAACGTGTCGGCAAACGCCGATTCTGCTGCACAATCCGCAGCAACGGTGGAAGAAACTGTCCAACATGGCGCTGATTTGGTGGCAGACTCGGTCAACGCAACCCACGCCCTCAATCAGCTTCTGAATGACTCTGAAGCGCAAGTCACCCGCCTCGATGATAACGTGCAAGAGATAAATTCAGTGATAGAGGTTATTCAGAGTATCTCCGAGCAGACCAACCTGCTAGCACTGAACGCGGCGATTGAAGCAGCCCGCGCCGGCGAGCTTGGCCGGGGCTTTGCGGTGGTGGCCGATGAAGTACGCGCACTTGCGGCCAGAACCCAGCAATCCACGGGTGAGGTGCGTACCATAATCGAGAACCTGCAAAGCAATACTCGGCAGGTGGTTAGCTCTATGCAAACCGGCCGTAATCACTCCAACGAGTCTACCGAGAAGATCGAGGCCGGGGGCAATGCCCTTGGCACTATCAGTGCCAACGTGCAAGAGATGCGCGATGTAAATACCTTGATTGCCTCCAGCACCCTGGAGCAGACCGACGCCTGTGGCCAGATTGAGCAAAGCATTGAAGAGATCAGCATGCAGAGCAAAAACCTGCTGACCCAGAGTGATTTGGTCAGCTCGGCCATTGATAAGCTGCAAGCCACACTCAATGATATCGACACGCTGGTTTCGCAGTATCAAACCAAGCAGTAGTGGCAAGGCGGCTAATCGCCCACATCGGGCGTGCCACTGGAAAAGCTGCCTTTAAACTTGCCTAGCTCAAGGCTGTGCATGTCGTCGAGAAAGCGTTGGAACTCGGGGTGGGAAAACAGCAGGTTTTGACCCGCTTTGATCACCTCATCCACCTGCTCTTCATCGAGATTAAACGAGGTGGGGATCTGGTTGATAAACTGCAGGCGGTCAACGTCGGTGATGGCCTCGAAACTCAGGTCAACAAAGTAATGGTGGGTGTCGATGGCACCATCACCCAGCTCTTCATCCCAATCTTCCAACCGTTGCTTAATCAAATCGATGGTCGCTGCGTTATATCGATGCAGCTGTACGTCGCTCATGGCGCTTACCGCCGCCTCAATCGACGGCGGTCGCTTACGCTTCCCCAAGTTGTACTGGGGCTTGGTGGAGGCGTTCACTGAAATCACTAAAAAGGTGGGTGATGGCTCCATATTTAAACGCTCCATAACAGCAGCTACCCCGCCCATCGCCTCGGTGGTTTCGTGGATCGCCAAGAGGCCAAGATTATCGGTGATCCCACCATCGACCAAATGAATATAGCGGCGATTCACTTTATCGCTATAGCTATGCAAGTCATCGAACAGTTGCTGAGTCTGAGTGCTATCGTGCTGCCGGCTCTGACCAAACTGCTGCTCGTAGGCCCCACCATCACAGCCCTCATAGTTTTCGAGGATCACAGGGTTGAACAGCACCGGTACCGCACTGGAAGCCGTCACCGCTCGGGCTACTGGGAAATCGGCGATATCCGAGCAGAGCAAATCAAAATACTCCTGAGTAAAGGAGAAGCGCGTGCCCTGAGCCAGATCGGAGGCATTGATAAACAGCAAGGGTCCCCCGGCCGCTTCTAAATCCGCGAAGGTGGCGCCATTAAACAGGATGTCTTCGTAGTAGCGGATCGCCATCTCAGTGCGACCGTGTTTAGAGAACCACAAGCGTGGGCTAAACAGGCCATGCAACAATGCGCCGCTCACATCACGGTTGAGAAAGTCATCTTCAAAGTCTTCAAAGATGTACTCGCCATTTAAGCCAAAGTAGGCGGCGGTAAAACTCCCGCCAGACACCGAGCTGATGATATCCACCTCATCCAACAAGCGGCGCTCACTGCCATCGATTATCACCGAGGTATCGCGCAGCGCCTTAAGCACACCATAGGACATCGCCGCAGCCCGGGTTCCGCCGCCGGAAAAGGCCAACACCACCGTGGTTTTACTGGAGCGTTGCTCGCTGAGAGCCAGCTTGTCGATTCGATACTCACTAGCAGCCTGTTGTTGGGCGGGTTGGTTTTGGATATTGGCGACACTGCTACAGGCTTGCAACAGTGCTAATACAGACAAGGTAACGACTATTCTCATGATTTAACTAACTTTGTGCGCGGTTTCATTGACTTAAGGGCATGGCGATAACCTTAGTCCAAAATTGCAGCACTCGGAGTCAAAGCCGCACGCAAGGCTGGTAATTACACCTTTATCTGTAATATTAATGTCGTAATCTGGAAGGCAAACTCCCTTAGAGGAACATGCATGTTAAACCGTTATGGTGAACCGGTTACCCGTCGCGAAGTACTCGGTTGGGCGCTCTACGATGTCGCCAACTCTTCTTACACCACCGTGGTAATTTCGCTGGTTTACTCGGTCTTTTTCGTCAATTTCATCGTGCCCGAAGGGGCGGTGCTGCGCGATAGCTATTGGTCGCTGGCGATTGCCATCTCCACAGTGATTACCTTGGTCATCTCTCCGCTGGTTGGCGTGCTGTGTGATTACTCCGGGAACAAGAAGGCCTACTTGCTGGTGTGCACCCTCGCCTGCAGCGTATTTACCGCCCTACTGTTTTTTGTGGCTCCCGGACAGATCTGGTTGGGCATCGCATTGATTGTGCTCAGTAACGTGCCGTGGATGATGAGTGAGGCCTTTTGCGGGGCGCTGCTGACCGATATTTCAAACGAAAAGAACATCTCGCGCCTATCGGGGATTGGCTGGGGGATTGGCTACCTTGGCGGGCTACTGAGCATCATCTTGGTTAACTTTGGCATTGTTACTGCCGACCCTGACAGCGCGACCGCCAGCTATGTCAGCCAGGTTCAATGGGCGATGGTAGCGATTGCGCTTTACTACGTGATCTTCTCACTACCCACTTTTCTGTTGGTAAAAGACCGCTATCACCCCCACCCTGAGTTCGAGAAGATGAGCTGGAAGCAGCTATTAGCCTTATCGACCCAGCGACTGCGCCACTACCGCTCGGTAATTGCCGACGCGCCACAACTGTTCAAGTTTTTTATTGCCTTTACTGTGTATTCAGCAGGAGTTGCCGTAATCATCAAGTTTGTCGGGATCTACGCCGTCGACGTAGTCGAGCTCAGCCCAGCAGCGCTTACCCAACTGTTTATCTTGCTTCAGTTCAGCGCTCTGGGTGGCGCCATTGCCTTTGGTTATCTGGAGGCATTTATCGGACCGAAAAACACCGTACTGGCGACGCTGTTATGGTGGATGGCAGGCGTATTAGGGATCTACTTCCTCACCCCACTAAGCGTGCTGTTTTCGGTGAGCGAGCAACAGCTATTCTTTGTGATTGCGTTGGTTGCTGGCGGCGGTATCGGTAGCACCCAGAGCGCCAGCCGTGCGGTGGTGGGACTACTGTCGCCCAAAGGTCAAAGCGCTGCGATGTTTGGCTTCTGGGGTATGTTTAGCCGGGTCGCAACGCTACTGGGGATGAGTTTTGGACTGGTCTCAGATGCGATGGGAAGGCAGCAAGGGATACTGCTGGTACTGGCCTTCTTTATCATTGGGTCGTTACTGCTGCTGCGGGTTCCCTTCGATAGCCAACAACCTTCGGCCAACGCTCAGTAGTTTACATATCGACTGATTGGCGTTCAGCTGCTCAGTCGCGGTACGCCACAAAGTACTTGCCGAAGAACCCGTTGTCGCTGACGCTCACATAGTGGATTTGCTGTTGATTGGCGCGACGCAGATGGTAGTACATGGGCTCCATGCCATCTTCTGCGCCTTGTGGCGCATGAATACTGCGCAGGAGGTTTCGATAACAATGCCACACGCCAACTTCTTGAGACTCACTCACCGCCCCTTGATGCTCGCTGGTAAAGATTAATACCAAACGACCATCTGGGTGGTAGCTCGCCTGCCAGGATTGCTGCATATCAAACTCGGGATAGCTGGCGCTACCGTGCCAATCACCGCTTAGATGCCGACACAGATCTTCTTCTATCGGTTTAGCAAGCGCACTACTGCCAACCACTAATCCCAAAGCACACAGCCATTTCAATCCGTTCATCCAATCCTCTTTCAACTTATGCTTTGAGACATCCAGCCAAGGGCAACGGTAGCTTAGTTGCGAAAGCCAATACTTAGCATCACATTGTCCACTGCCCAGTTATAACTCGCCGATAGTAGCACGCTATCGCTAATGTTTACCCGAATGCCAGTTTCGCCGCTCCAAGTCTTGTACTTATCATGGTAGCTACGAGCCTCGCAATCAGTACAAAGCGCGGTGTATTTGTCGCGGTAGTGATGGGAGTATTGATGCAATACCGGCCCACCAAATGCGGTGATTCTGGGGTGAACCGAGTAGCTTAAGCCAAAGCGATACATCTGATTCTTGATCTTGTAATCATCATAATCAGAATGATCAATTTTCTCATCCTTGCCTCTGGCATAACCCGCATAGTAGCCCCAACGCGGAAAGTTGCGATCAAAGTGGCTAACCGCTAGCGTTACGCCCAGCATATCTTGATCGGCAAGTTGGTAATCGATTAGCAGCCCCACATAAGGGTCATAGTTGTCGCTGGTTGCGGAAGCAAAGTTGGAGTGGCAAAGCGCCAAAGCCAAAAAAGGTAAAGCAAGTAGTGTTTTTCTGCAGGTCACTGTTAATCCACCATTATCTACAGCCCAAAAATAATGATGCATCCCTTCATCGCGCCACAGAGAATAAGCGACTCAGATGTCAGCTTCAAGACTGATTAACAAATTAACCAAAAATTGGGCTAAGCTGCATAGAAAGAGTCGCATCGCTGGCAAATGCTCGGCATGTAAGCAACCATCAGTTCCACGCTGGCTATGCCTTAAGCCTTTGATTACACTTGAAGCTGTTCCACGATCTGTTTCACTACCTGTTTCCCCTTTGATGCAACACAAGGACGCCTGAATGTTCCAACTAACCAAGCGCAAAATCATTGGCATCGTGCTAGCTGTCTTCCTGTTTAACTACCTACTGGCGGTTTACTGGAGTATCGAGCCCGATATCACCGATATTAAGACGCTAAGCCAACAACAAGCGTCTGAAGAAGGCTTTGACCCGGTTACCGGCTATGCCACGGTGACGGCACTGATTCATGTCACCGAGACCTTGCTGGACAAGCCCGGCGGCTACCTGAGCAATGATGTAATGCCACCGAGCGTGCTAATGGACAACATGCCCAGCTGGGAGCTAGGCGCGCTCAACCAAGTCCGAGATTTAGCACTGATTATGCGCAAAGACTTTAGCCGCTCACAGGCCCAGTCCACCGAGCATGCCCAGCTCAAGATTGCCCAGCCCAAATTCAATATTGACCACAGCAGCTGGCAGTTCCCGTCGGCCGAAGCGGAGTACCGCGATGGCATCGAGGCCCTGCGCGCTTACCGTACTCAACTGGCTGATCCCAACGACCCAAACGCCCAGTTCTATGCCCGCGCCGACAATTTGGTGGTGTGGCTGGGCGAGGTACAATCACGTTTGGGAAGTATGTCGCAACGCCTTGCCGCAGCAGTTGGCCGTAGCCGGGTAAACACCAGCTTGGCGGGAGAGCAAGGCGCCACCCAGAGCACCTTTGCCCCAAGTGAAGAGGTGATCAAGACCTCGTGGTGGCAAATTGACAACGTATTCTACGAAGCGCGCGGTGAAGCCTGGGCATTAATCCACTTCTTCAAGGCCATCGAACAAGACTTTGGCGGTGTGCTGGAGAAGAAAAACGCCACGGTAGCGGTTCGCCAAATCGTGCGCGAACTAGAAGCGACCCAAGACACAGTATGGAGTCCGATGATCCTTAACGGCACTGGCTTTGGCCTGATGGCAAATCACAGCCTGGTTATGGCCAATTACATCTCCCGTGCCAACGCCGCCATCATCAACCTCAACAACCTGCTTACCCGAGGATAATCATCATGGACCAACAACAAGCCATCGAAGCGGCCACCTTTCGGCGCCTGCTAAGTCATTTAGACAGCCATAAAGAAGTGCAAAACATCGAGCTGATGATTTTGGCGGATTTTTGTCGCAACTGCCTGGCCAAATGGATGGTAACTGAAGCCAAAGAACGCGGTGTAGAGCTAGACTACGAGCAAGCACGCGAGCACGTATATGGCATGCCCTACTCCGAGTGGAAGGACAAATTTCAACTCCCCGCTACCCCAGAACAACTTGCCGCTTTTGAGAAGCGACAGGCAGAAAAGGAATAGTTTTTATTCAATCTCGGTCTAGTCTTAACATTGTTGCCTTGCGTAAGCAGTGTTAAACGGAGGCCTGAGTATGCCAAAAACTGTTCGCGTTCGAAGTTTTGCGTCGAACCACGCTAAAACGTTAATTTGGGGCAGTGCCCTGCTTTTCACCAGCGGTATTATCATTCTCTATCAAGAGCTTATGATGGTGTCGCTGGTCGCTTCACTACTGTTCTTCGCCGCCTATCTGGCGATACGAGTAGGCGCCGACAAAGTCTATCAACCACGCTACTCAGTGGTTATGTGCTTTGACCACATGCAGTTTCATCACCGCTATGGCGGCTGGGTGGTCAAGTGGGACAACCTGCAGCGCGCTGACATACCTAAGCTACAGCAAGGCTTAGACTGGAAGGAAATGCACTACGTGGGACTTCGTTTGAAGGACAACCAAGTGTTACTTGATACAATATCCCCGCGTTTGATCGCGCATTTGCTTACCGAGCAACGCAGCGCTCTGCTCGCCGCACTTCGCAATGAGTGCCTGAATTGCAGCAAAGCGTCGCTTAGCGACCAACTGCTTGAAGATGATTATTTCACTGCTGCTAACGGTAAGATCTACACCGGGCTAACTGCCATGTTTGCCCATCGTATGAATAAGATGCGCCGCTTAACCGGCTATGATTTGCTCATTGACCAAGGCGCGTTGGACCGGGATGCCAAAGACTTCGTGGCGATGCTCAATCACTATCGCAACGAAGCACTCAGAGAAGAAGCCCAGTAAATGGGCCTATAAAAAAGTAAGTATCAGTGGCGGTTAATAGCGTCGCTTATCAGTACCGCGCATGGTTTTTAGTAACTTGAGCGTCCACATGTACTGCTCGGGTGAACGTTGTACCAACTTCTCAATCTCCTGATTCATCAACAGAGTATCTTGCTCAATGTCGCCAGTTGGATAGTTCGGGATGTGCGGGTGGATATAGAGCACCACTTCATGCTTTTCGCCATCATAACCAGCGTAAACCGGAAGGACCTTAGCACTGGTAGTTTTAGCGACCTTGCCTAGCACCGGAATGGTCGCTTTATCGGCGGCGAAGAATGGCGTCATGATGCTGGCATCGGGGCCCAAGTCCTCATCAGGCAGGTAGATGCAACCGTAGCCTTCGCGTATCGCTTTCATCAGCGCTTTAAGCCCAGCACTACGCTCAAAGATTAAGCCTCCATATTGGGTACGTTGCTTGAGCATCGCCCAATCAACTACCGGGTTACGGCTTTTCTTAAACATGGTGCACATTGGAATGCCCTGAGAAGCAAAGTACAGGCCCGCATAGTCCACCGGATAAGTGTGCGGCAGCAACACTACAAAATGCTCGTTGTTATCGAGGATCTCGCGTACGTTCTCTTCGCCCTCAACCCGGATGCGCCGATGCAGGTGCTTAGTCGAGCGCACAGTTAGCTCTCCAATCCCTAAGATCAACTGCACAAAGATGTGGGTGTTCTTGCGCATCAGCTCAACTCGCTGTTCGCTACTCATCTCAGGGAAACACAGACTGAGGTTGGTATCAGCAATCGCACGCCGCTTTTTAAGGAACTTGCGTTCAAACAAGAAATTAGCAATGGCCACTGCGATGCGATCACGTAGCTTTGCCGGAACAAAAGCCAGCAGGATAATTAGACCGCCAGTCAGCCAAGTGCCCCAGAACTTGGGAGCTAGCCAGCGCCAATCGAAAGGAAGTGTAAAAACAGGGTGCTTATATTTTGTCATCGTTGTGCTTTGCACTGCTTGAACAAGCCGCACAGTTTACTTCAGCACACCACGAAAGCAAGATTCTCGGAAGCAAAGCCACACCTAGTTGCACAGCAGCGTTTGGCTAAACCTGTGAGCAGGTTTAGCCAAAACGCGGAAATAACGTGTACTAAAGAGTTAAGCGAACGAGCCGTTTGCTTCGAGTTTGCTGGAGACGAAGTGGTCGATTTGTGGCGCCATTAGCAGAGGCTCGTCTTGCCACAGGATCGCTTTGCGCATTTTGGCGCGGGCGTCTTGCACCAAGGTTTCGCTTTCCTTAGAGCGAAGCCAATGGTCCTTGGTAGGCCACTGCGAGTAGCTGACCCACGTGCCATCGGAGGCCTTGTGAAGGCGCGACCCAAGCGCGCCAAACTTATCAATATTCACATGGATGACCTCAGACCAGCCCTCTTTGAACTCCTTGATCATCTCTTCGCGCAGTTTCCATCTGAAAAATACAACAAACATATGTCGCTCCTGACTTTGTTACTAACAGATTAAGTATTTGTTGTAAGTCTAGCTGCTTTAGATTACAAGCAGGCGATTAATTTGTTGAATATATAGAATTTTTTGTTCTAACCTTGCCCAACTGGAAATAACTGCGTTGATACTCAATTTCGCTAACATTTGCTTATCCCAGCCAAACGCGCGGGCACAGGCGGTTAAGTTCTGCTCCAGTTGTCCACCGAAATAAGCAGGATCATCGCTGTTGATGGTCACCAGCAAGCCCTGCTCTATCATCTGTGGCAAAGGATGATCTTCGAGCTTATCGACCACCTTGAGCGCAACATTCGATAAAGGGCAGACCGTCAGTGGCACTTGCTTGGCAACCAGCTCAGCGAGCACCTTGCTATCATCGATACAGCGCACGCCGTGATCAATACGCTCAACATTTAGCATATCCAACGCGGTTTTAATGTACTCCGCAGGCCCTTCCTCTCCGGCGTGGGCGACACACTTAAACCCCTGCTCGCGCGCCTTGGCGAATACACGGGCAAACTTCTCGGGTGGGTTACCCGACTCGGACGAATCGAGGCCCACGCCAATAAAGTGTTCTCCGTGAGGCAGAGCCTGCTCCAGGCAATCGATGGCATCCTCCTCACTAAGGTGGCGCAGAAAGCACAGGATGTACTCGACGCTTAGGCCCAGCTGCTGGGCAGCCACCTGTTTGGCACGAGACAGGCCAGCAAACAGCGTTTCCATCGCCACACCTCGAGGTAGATGCGTTTGCGGGTCGAAAAACACTTCAGTGTGAACAATGCCTTGCTCATGGCAGCGCTGATAGTAAGCCATGGCCAAGTCAAAGAAGTCTTGCTCGGTGCAAAGCACTTGCGCAGATTGATAGTAGATATCTAAAAAGCCCTGTAAATCGGTAAACTGGTAGGCCTGTTTGACCTCATCCACCGAGGCATAGGGCAGCATAATGTTGTTGCGCTTGGCGAGCTCAAACATCAGCTTAGGCTCGAGGGTACCTTCGAGATGAACGTGCAGTTCAACTTTTGGCAGTTGCTTGATAAACGCTTCCAGTTGCATAATCCACTCCTTTAAAATCAGTGAGATCGCCGCGTATTGTCCGGGACTTTCACAAACTTTCACTGGCTCAATTGCATTGCGCTACGTTACTCTAATGTTAACAGCTAAGGTTCTAGGATAAAGCCATGACGAAATCGGTCATCTGCGACATCGATGGAGTGTTGCTCCACGACAACCAATTGATTAAGGGAGCAGACCAATTTATACAAGGCCTGCTCGAGCGGCAGGTCAAGTTAGTGATACTGACCAACTACCCCGCACAAACCCCGCAGGACCTGCACAATCGCTTTGCCAGCGCTGGCCTTGAGATCCCCGATTCGTGTTTTTATACCTCGGCAATGGCGACCGCTGATTTTCTTAAACGCCAACCGGGCAACAAAGCCTATGTGATTGGCGAAGGCGCGCTTATCCACGAGCTTTACAGCGCGGGCTTTACGATTACTGATATCAACCCTGACTTTGTCGTGGTGGGCGAAACCCGCAACTACAATTGGAATATGATTCAGTTGGCTGCCAAGTTCGTTGCAGAAGGGGCGCAGTTTATTGCCACCAACCCCGATACCCATGGGCCAAACATGAGCCCAGCCTGCGGTGCCCTGTGTGCGCCTATTGAGCGGATTACTGGCCGCAAGCCGTTTTATGTCGGCAAGCCTAGCGCCTGGATCATCCGCGCCGCCTTGAACAAGATGGGTGCCCACGCCGAGCAAACCGTGATCATCGGTGACAATCTGCGAACCGATATCCTGGCAGGTTTTCAGGCAGGCCTTGAGACTGTTTTGGTTCTTTCTGGAGTTAGCAACGAAGCGGATATCGAAGCCGTTCCCTTCCGCCCTAACCACGTGCTACCCAACGTAGCTGCCATTGATTTTCTGTAGGTAGCCGCACGCGAATGGAAGTCTCTCTACTTATCACCATCACCTTTTTAGCGGGCTATGCTGCCCACTTGCTCCACCTTCCACCATTAATCGGTTTTCTAAGTGCTGGTTTTATCTTGCACTATGCGGGCTTCAGCGAGATGGAGCTGGTGAACAGCGCCGCCGATTTAGGCGTAACTCTGCTGCTGTTTACTGTTGGCCTGAAACTCGACATCCGCTCACTGTTTAAGAAAGAGGTGATCGGCACTGCCAGTCTTCATATGCTCGGCAGCTTGGTGTTCTTTAGTTTGTGCCTCATGGCGTTTCGCTTTGCTGAGCTACCGTTGACCAGCGGTTTAGAACAGCATTCCATCTACCTACTGGCGTTTGCCTTGGGCTTCTCCTCCACCGTATTTGCAGTAAAAGCGCTGGAAGATAAAAGTGAGATGAACGCGCTATATGGCCGGGTCGCCATTGGCATCCTGATTATTCAGGATATCTTTGCTGTGGTGTTCTTGGCTGCCAGTACCGGCAAACTCCCCACCCTTTACGCGCCGCTGTTGCTGTTCTTATGGCCACTAAGGCCACTGTTCTATCGACTACTCGACCGGGTCGGCCACGGCGAGCTGCAAATCGTTTTGGGCTTTTTCTTGGCGTTGGTGGTGGGTGCGCAACTGTTTGAGTTAGTGGGCATCAAATCAGATATTGGTGCGCTGGTCATGGGCATGCTGCTGGCGAGCCACTCTGGCGCCAACTACATGGCTAAGGCCTTGTTCAGCTTTAAAGAAATCATGCTGGTTGCCTTCTTCCTGTCGATTGGATTGAGCTATCCACCGAGCTGGGATGCCTTCGGTATTGCCTTGATCTTGTGTGCGCTGCTGTTTGTAAAAAACACCGCGTATATGCTGCTGCTGATGTTCTTCCGCCTGCGCTCGCGTACCGCCTTCCTGGGGGCTGCAAGCCTCGGTAACTTTAGCGAGTTTGGCCTGATTGTCAGTGCTATTGCCGTGAAACTCGGCTGGCTACCGGGCGAGTGGATGGCGGCTCTTGCGATGGCGGTGAGCATCAGCTTTATGATCTCTGCGCCAATCCACAAGAACGCCGATAAGGTCTATCAATGGCTGCTGCCGGTGCTGCGCCGAATGCAGCGCAAGCGCCTAAACATCGAAGATCAGCCGATTGAACTTGGCCAGATGCAGGTGGTAATTTTAGGGATGGGTCGCATCGGTGAGGGTGCTTACGATCTGATGCAGCAACACTACCCCGACCTGGTTATCGGTATCGATACCGATCTGGACAAAATCGAGCGACAAATCAATCAAGGCCGCGCGGTGATTCAAGGCGATGCTACCGACTCCGATTTCTGGGAAAAGCTTCACCCCAGCTCAGAGTTGAAGCTGGTACTGCTCGCCATGCCCCACCACCACGGTAACGAATATGCGCTGAAACAGCTCAAAAAAGGCAATTTCAATGCAAAAATTGCGGCGATATGTCAGTTTGCGGATGAAGCTAAAAAATTACGGCGCTTAGGGGCCGACGAAGTATTCAACCTATACAACGAGGCGGGTGCGGGCTTTGCTGAGCACGTCTACAACGAACTGTTATCCTCCGAAAAAAGCCCCCAAGGGGACAAGCAAGCCGGTGAAAACGTACGCTTTCGGGCTTAACTGACTGAAATCAGTAAAAACCCCATTTTTATCGCGCTAAAGCTTGCAAAATCTGCAAATCTTGGCAAATTGAAAGGTTCCAACGAATGGTGCAGTGATGCACCTTCGTTTAGTTGTAAAAATTAGAGTAAAAAAGGATTTCTATGTGCTCCATCTTTGGTGTTCTTGATATAAAAAGCGACCTCAGCGAGCTGCGTAAGCAGGCGCTGGAAATGTCCAAACGCTTGCGCCACCGCGGGCCTGACTGGTCAGGGATTTACACCTCCCAGAATGCAATTCTGGTTCACGAGCGACTGTCTATCGTCGACGTGAATAACGGTGCTCAACCCCTCTACAATCCAGAAAAGACCCACGCACTGGCTGTAAATGGCGAAATTTATAATCACAAGGACCTAAAGAAGAATCTGAATGTAGACTTCCAGTTTGCCACCGAGTCTGACTGTGAAATCATCTTGGCCTTGTACAAAGAGAAAGGCCCTGCCTTTTTAGATGATCTCAACGGTATCTTCGCCTTTTGCCTGTACGATGCCGAAGAAGACGCCTACCTGATTGGCCGCGACCACATCGGTATTATCCCGCTATACACTGGCTACGATGAGCACGGTAACTTCTACGTTGCCTCAGAGATGAAGGCGCTGTCGCCTATCTGTAAAACCATCACGGAGTTCCCTCCGGGCCACTACCTGTACAGCAAAGATGGCGAAGTCACCAGCTACTACGAGCGTGACTGGATGTCTTACGATGCGGTTAAAGACAACGAAGCCTCAGTAGACGAGCTACGTGACTCGCTAGAAGCGGCCGTGAAGCGCCAGCTGATGTGTGACGTGCCCTACGGTGTATTGCTATCTGGCGGTCTGGATTCATCTGTTATCTCGGCAATTACCAAGATCTACGCCGACAAGCGTGTTGAAGACGACGACCAAAGCGGCGCATGGTGGCCACAATTGCACTCGTTTGCAGTTGGCCTGGTAGGCTCACCCGACCTTATTGCTGCACAAGAAGTAGCTCAGCATTTGGGTACCGTACACCACGAGATCCACTTTACTGTGCAAGAAGGTATCGATGCGCTGCGCGATGTGATCTACCACATCGAAACCTACGATGTGACCACCATCCGTGCATCCACCCCGATGTACCTGATGGCGCGTAAGATCAAAGCGATGGGCATCAAGATGGTACTTTCTGGCGAAGGTTCCGATGAAGTATTCGGTGGTTACTTGTACTTCCACAAAGCCCCGAACGCGAAAGAGTTCCACGAGGAAACCCTGCGTAAGCTAAGCAAACTGAACATGTTTGACTGTGCGCGCGCCAATAAGTCGCTGGCAGCTTGGGGCATCGAAGGTCGTGTGCCTTTCCTCGACAAAGAGTTCCTGGACGTGGCAATGCGCCTCAACCCTGAAGCGAAGATGTGTAGCAACGGCAAGATCGAGAAACACATCCTGCGTGAAGCCTTCGAGCAGTACCTGCCACACAGCGTAGCATGGCGCCAAAAAGAGCAGTTCTCTGACGGCGTAGGCTACTCGTGGATTGACAGCTTGAAAGAGTTGGTTGAACTGGAAGTGTCAGACCTTGAGCTGGAGAACGCGGCATTCCGCTTCCCAATCAACACGCCTGACACCAAGGAAGCCTACTTCTACCGTGCCATCTTCGAAGAGCACTTCCCGCAAGACTCTGCAGCTAAGTGTGTGCCACACGGCAAGTCTGTGGCCTGTTCGACGCCAGAAGCATTGGCGTGGGATGAAGCCTTCCAAAACAACGCAGACCCATCAGGTCGCGCTGCCTCAGTGCACAACGACGCTTACTAGACTAAGCATCGAGTTAGCATGCAAAAACCAGCCTGCGGGCTGGTTTTTTACTTTCAGTGATTGCCGAAGGTAAACCGCGGCGAGCCGCCCTGCTTTTAGCTATCTGAACTCTCGCTCGTGGTAAGTAGGCAGCATCTTGAATAATTGCTGTCGAAGCGCATTAACACCCTTGCAACACCTCGATAAAAGCTAAACGAAGACACCACAAGCTACTGACAAGCTACATTACTGAATCTCTTTGCGCACTTTACATTCAATTAACACTCGCATGCCCTGATAACCCTACCCAGCAACGACTAATTCTGCTATAAAAGTCACGCAACACAACATGTTACCACTGTCTCAGCAGGTCTACGCAGAGCTTTAGGTACAACAAAAAAAAGAGTAAAAACAAGGATTATTATGAAAGGATTTATCCGCACCGCAGCGGCTGCGCTGGCGTTGATCAGTGCCACCAGCTTCGCACAAGACACCCTACTTCAAGAAATCACCAAAGAAGGCGAACTGCGCGTATGTTTTGACGCCGGTTACATGCCTTTCGAGATGACTGCGAAAAACGGCCAATACATCGGTTTCGATATCGACCTGGGCCGCCAAATGGCACGCGCGATGGGCGTGAAGTACGTACCGGTTAACACCGCTTGGGATGGCATTATTCCAACCCTACTTACCGGCAAGTGTCACATGATCATGGGCGGTATGACCATTACCCCACAACGTAACATGCAGGTGAACTTCGCCGACCCTTACGTAACCATCGGTCAAACCATTCTGCTTAACCCTAAACTGGAAGGTAAGATCACCAGCTACCGTGACCTGAACAGCGACGAGTACACCATCGTGACCAAGCTGGGCACCACCGGTGAAGGCGCGATTAAGCGTTACATCCCTAAAGCGACCTTAAACCTTTACGAGACGCAGTCAGAAGCCGTATTGGAAGTGATTAATGGTAAAGCCGATGCCTTCGTTTATGACCTACCCTACAACGCTATCTATGATGCTGAGAACAAAGGTCAGCTGGTTCACCTTGATCAGCCATTCACCTTTGAGCCTCTGGGCTGGGCAATCCGTCAGGGCGATCCTGACATGCTGAACTTCTTGAACGGTTACCTGCGCCAAATCCGCGGCGACGGAACCTACGATCGCATCTATGATAAGTGGTTCAAAGATGATGCGTGGCTAGAGCAGGTTCAATAAACCCATTGACCTTCTACGGCGAACCGGAGCGTGTTGTACGGTTCGCCAGCACGTGTTTTACCAGAGTCATATATGCAGACCCAATACAAAAACCTTGGCTGGAACGCCCTTTTTGTCCTGATCCTGGTTGCCCTTGGCGGCTTGGTATTTCTCTCCGGCAAGAAGATTGATTACAACTGGAACTGGCAACGCGTCGTTCCTTACATCGTTAATAACCAAGCATCGGCGGTCACCGCGCCCGAAGACGGCAACATTGTCAGTAACGCCGAGGGCGACTTAGCACTCGAATCACTGGCCGGTGACGTGCTGGTCGATCTCAGCGAATACGAAGACTTGCTGGTCTATGAAGGCGACCTGATCTTCGAAGGCGATCGCTTAGCATCGCTCGAAGAGTGGCGCATTGGCCCGCTCACCGAAGGCCTGATAGTCACCATTAAGATCTCGCTGTGGTCGCTGCTGTTCGCCATCGTACTCGGCCTCATTATCGGCCTGATGCGCATCTCGTCGAACCCGGCGGTTAAAAAGCTCTCCATCGCCTATGTCGAGCTTATCCGCGGTACCCCACTGCTGGTTCAGATCTTTATCGTTTACTTCTTCATTGGCACCGTGTTCGACCTTGAGCGTTTCGTTGCCGGTGTGATTGCACTCTCACTGTTTACCGCCGCCTATGTGGCAGAGATTGTCCGTGCCGGTATTCAGTCGATACCCAAAGGCCAGATGGAAGCGGCCCGCTCGCTGGGTATGAGCTACCCGAAAGCGATGATCTACGTGATCCTACCGCAGGCATTCAAGCGCACCCTGCCGCCATTGGCCGGTCAGTTTATCAACCTGATCAAGGATTCATCACTGGTATCGGTGATCTCGATTACCGATTTGACCAAAGCCGGTCGCGAAGTAGTTAGCGGCAGCTTTGCCCCCTTCGAGGTGTGGTTTACCGTCGCCCTGCTCTACTTGCTGCTGACCAGTAGCTTGTCTTGGGCCATTCAAAGACTAGAAAAGAGGTTGTCAGCCAGTGACTAGAGATTACCAAGGCAATGACATGATCGTTGCCGACAAGATCAACAAGATTTACCCCAATGGCTGTCATGCACTTAAAGACGTGAGTGCCACTGTACACCGCGGTGAGGTGGTGGTTATTGTCGGCCCCTCTGGCTCGGGCAAGTCCACCTTTTTGCGGGCGCTCAACCAGCTAGAGACCATCAGCAGCGGCAGTATCACCGTCGATGGCACCGATATGTACGCCAAAAGCACCGATATCAACAAGCTGCGTGAAGAAGTGGGCATGGTGTTCCAAAACTTCAACCTGTTCCCGCACAAGACCGCCTTGGGTAACGTGATGTTGGCGCCACTTAAAGTTGCCAAGCGCGATGCCGCCACCGCCGAAACTGATGCGCGAGATCTGCTAAAACGCGTTGGCCTGAGCGATCGCATGGACAACTACCCTTCTCACCTCTCAGGTGGTCAGCAGCAGCGTGTAGCGATCGCTCGCGCCTTGGCCATGAAGCCAAACATTATGTTGTTCGATGAGCCCACCTCGGCGCTCGACCCCGAGATGGTTGGCGAGGTATTGGACGTTATGAAAGGCTTGGCCGCTGAAGGCATGACCATGGTGGTGGTGACCCACGAAATGGGCTTTGCCCGTGAAGTAGCCGACCGGGTGCTGTTTATGGAAGACGGCGAGCTGTTGGTGAATGAGACGCCAGAGGCGTTCTTTGATGACCCAGAGAACCCACGTCTGCGTCAATTCCTCTCGATGGTGCTGTAAAGCCACCTAAAAGGATTGAAAAAGCCACCGTAATGGTGGCTTTTTTATGCGCATTACCAGCCTTGGGTGTGGTGTTCGATAATCTCGCGATAGAGCGCTAGCTGGTCGGCGCCATCGTTTAGCGCGGGAATGTAGTTATAGTGCTCGCCGCCTGCTTCCATAAACTCTTCACGCAGCTCGCTGCCCAGCTCTTCGATAGTCTCCAGACAATCGGTCGCAAAGGCCGGAGAAATAATGTCCACCGACTTCACGCCCTTTTCAACTAAGCCCGCCAGCAGCTCGTCGGTGTAGGGCTGTAGCCAGGGCTCTTTGCCAAAGCGCGATTGAAAACACAAACGCCACTGTTTTTGGCTCAGGCCGAGCTCCAGTGCAACGGCCTCGGCAGTAGCTTCACAGTGCTTGGCGTAGGGGTCACCGAGCTTGGAGTAACGCTCAGGGATACCATGGAAGGAGAATAGCAGCACCTCGCCAGGCTTTTCAGTCTGCCACTGCTGGCGAATACTGTTGGCCAGCGCCTGAATGTAACGGGGCGACTGATAATAGTGGCTAACCATACGCACTTCGGGCAGGCGGTAGAGTTTTTGGCTGGCCCGGTGATAGGCATCGAATACCGGCGCCGTGGTGGTCACCGAATACTGGGGATACATCGGCAGCACCAGTACCTTGTCAAAGCCCTGCTGTACCACCTGCTCAAGTACCTGAGCGATGTCGGGATCGCTGTAGTTCATTGCCAGCAAAACCTCGGCGCGGCCATCTAGCTCCTTGGCCAGCTTGGCGCGTAGGTTTTCGCTAATCACCGCCAATGGCGAACCTTGATCAAGCCAGATCTGTTGATAGAGCTTGGCAACACGGCGGGACCGCAGCGGCAGAATCACGCCGTTCAATAAAGGCAGCCAAAGTGCGCGGGGCAAGTCGACCACCCGCTTGTCTGACAGAAAACGACGCAGAAACTTGGCCACCCCTTTGGGTGTGGCGCTCTCGGGCGTACCGAGGTTACACAGGATAACGGCGAATCGTTCATCGCTGGCTGGGACCATCGCTCCTCCATGATTTATTTGCTAATGGCTTGGATTATCACATAAAAAAGGCGGCCTACCTAGGCCGCCTCTACCCTCATAAAGGGTAACTAGTCGAGAAGCTCAGCAATCTTGTTGCTCACTTCTGCGACTGCCAAGGTGCCGTCTACCTTGAAGCACTTGCCGTTACCAGCTGCGGCTTCGTTTTGGTAGTAAGCAACTAGCGGCTCGGTCTGCTCGTGGTAAATGTTCAGACGATCGCGAACGGTGGCTTCTTCATCGTCAGGGCGAATAACCAAGTCTTCACCGGTTACGTCATCCTTACCTTCAACCTTTGGTGGGTTGTACACCACGTGGTATACACGGCCACTGCCTGGGTGAACGCGACGGCCGCCCATACGCTTAACGATGTCTTCATCGGGTACGTCGATCTCTACGGTGCCATCGATGGTGATACCGGCTTCTTTTACCGCATCAGCCTGAGGAATGGTACGTGGGAAACCGTCGAACAAGAATCCTTTCGCGCAATCGTCTTGTGCAATACGCTCTTTAACCAGTCCAATGATCAAATCATCGGGAACTAATTGTCCTGCGTCCATCAACTCTTTAGCTTTGAGGCCTAGCTCGGTGCCCGCTTTTACAGCAGCGCGCAACATGTCGCCGGTGGAGATTTGTGGAATTCCGTAACGCTCCATAATGAACTGAGCCTGAGTTCCCTTACCAGCGCCTGGCGCTCCCAAAAGAATGATACGCATGATTGCTTATCCTTTGATTAATAGTGACTATTTTAGACGGTGAATTTACACGTTCAGGCCCGCTATCTCAAGTCACACGCGACTAAAGTTCAGCCTGGCGGCGCAACTGATAGTAGTGTCGCTTGTTCTCGTACATTTTTTGGTCGGCCAGCTTGTAAAGATCGCCGAGGCTCTGCTCTGAACTTCGCGCATAGCCAAAGGAGAAGCTCACTAAGGGCTCGCCGCCGAAGGCATCTAGCGCAATAGACAGCTTGCTGTGTTGGCTCTTCTCTAGCCGCTCCAGCAACAACGCTTCCCGCTGCAGCTCGGTATCGTGCATGACGATGGCAAACTCATCGCCGCCTATACGGAACACACTTTGAGTAATGTCGGCGCTACATTCTTGTAGCTGCTTAGCCACCGAGCGAATCAGCATGTCACCCTTCTGGTGGCCACGCTGATCGTTGGTCTGTTTCAGGCCATTCACATCGATAATCACCAAGCCAATATCCGCATCGAGCTGGGTCGATAGCTCGAACTGCAGCTCGTCGAAGGACTTACGATTGAGTAGCCCGGTAAGCGAGTCGACCCGCGCGAGAAATGCCAGCTCCTCATTCAGGGCGCGGTTTTCCAGGTAGGCACTGAGCTCTGCCACCACCAGCAACACTTGGTTGGAGCTTTCTTCATCCAGCTCTGCATTATCCACCAATAGCCAACCCAGTTGATTCTGACCACTGGGAATCGCAAATACCAGCGGCTGCCAATCGTCAAACTCGATACTGGTGCGCTCCCAGCGCTGGGTTCGATAATCAGGCACACGTTGGTTGATTGCGTCAAAATCAAACGGGTCAAGCCCCACCGATTGCTGCACCAAACGATGCTCGCCGGTTTGAGGAAGCTGCAGTGCCATACCTAAGCCCGGGAAACTGCCGCTTAACAAATGCAGACTGGCGCTAACGATCTGCCGGTTGCGACCACTAGCCTCTAAGGTGCGGCGGAACTGTACCAGCTGTTCGAAGAACAGGTTACTGCCGGCCAGTTTACTCATGGAGGCTTCCAGCTCCTGAGTACGCTCTTCGACTTTGAACTCCAGCTCGTTGTTTAGCGATTGCACCTCTTCCAGGTAAGCTGCGCGCAGCTCATCGACCCGGGCCAGCTCTTGGTTCTTTTGGTTTACCGTGCGCAACTGCTCGCCGATGGTGTCTTTCATCTCGCCCAATAGCTCTTCGACATGAGCAAACTCTTTGATGGAAAAGTGCGAGCGGCGGCGATGCTCGATACTCTTGCCTAACTCAAAGTCGGTGAGTAGCGCATAAAGACCACCAAATGCCCGCACCGCAAAGTGCGCCATCACCATCACCGCAACAAATACCGCCAGTAGTATCAACGCACCGCTAATAACACTTGGGCGCAGCGCTTCTTGGACTAACTCATCCAGCCGAGCAATATCTTGACCCACCGTTACGCTTAGCCACACGGCGTTTTGGTAGCTGTGGCCGCTAAAAGCCACTCTGGAGGAGTGAGTTACATCATGGGTCGCATCCCCCACGACATTGCCTTCAAGTCGCTCATGGCGATAGTAGATGGCAAAGCTTTCTTGGTTGGTCAAAATCCCATTGGCGATATCCACCAGCTTGTAGATGGGCACCACCGCCACTAGGTAGCCTTTCACATCGACCCTGTCCATCGCCTTATCGGAATAAATCGGGACACTGAACAACAGCGCCGAGTGGGGGCCGGTGCGCTCCACTAACGCATGGTTCTCCACGACTTCGACCTGGCTCATGGTATAGACCCGTTCACCCAGCTCCGGGTCCTTATAGCGACTGGCGAGGATCTGTGACTGTTCCAAGGCCAAGATGTTGCCTTGATAGGCTTCCACCACCAAACCATCGGCACCGAGTAAGTAGAGCGACTCAATCAACGGTGTGGCTTCAACAAAGTCTTTAAGGATGTCCGGCAGGTAGATCGAATGGATCAAGTCATCGATGCCCCGCACCACCCGATCTTGCTCTGACAACAGCTGTAACCCGTTGGTCATCACTTCTTGACGATGCGACAGCTCACTGGCCACTTGTTGAACCGTGGTCTGCAACTGCCGATCAACATCTTTGAAGACGAACTGCTGGACCTGCTTGTACAGGGTCAGCGCAACAATAGAGGTTGGGATAATCGAGACGAGTATAATGAGCAGGAGCGAAAACGTGCGTAGCCGCATTCTCATTAACGCAGCCCTGCCCTGTTGATTTGCGCATCGGCCAGACTTTGCATCATTGTGGCGGTCTGCTCAGCCGTATAGCCGTGATCCATAAAGCGGTTGAAGCCACGTTGCATCGCAATCCACGCGATCGTCATCAACTCATCATTGGGCATTGCGCGGCTTAAGGTCATTTGCTTTTCAATCACCAAGTCGTTGTCATCACGAAGTTGTTCAATACCAGCCAAGGCGTCAAGGTTGGCCGGAATCAAGCGCCCGTTCTGATATACGATCTGTTGCGCCCGTTCGCCTTGCATAAACTTAGCAAACTCACGCAGTGCTGGGAGTTTGTCTTGGTCGGGATCGGGGAACACTAATACGTAACTGGAGAACATTGAGACCAAGGGCTTAGCTTCCGCCTGAGGCAACAAAGCTACCCCGAGTTTGTCGCCTAAGGCGTCACGCAGGGTTTGATAGGTCCAGTCACCGTTAATCATGTAGGGGGATTGGCCATCGATAAAGCGCTGTACCCCACAGTCGTGATTACAGTTGGGATCAACCAAGCCTTTATCTTTCAATCCACGATAGTAGTTAAGCGCCTGTACCATGGCTGGTGTATCTAAGGTGACTTTGCCGTCTTCCAACGGCCAGCCGCCAAATGCGCCTAAAAAGCTGACAAACCAGTACATCTCCCGGTAGTGCCAAGTAATCGGAAATGCGTGACTGAGCAGTTCTTCAGACGCTTGGCTACTTAAGGCCTCAAAGGAGGCGATCGGGTTAGTCACTAGCGATTTGTTGTAGTACAGCACCAAGTGATTGCCTTGAAACAGCGGGATGCCGTATTGCAGCCCATCCACCTGGCCACTGGCTAAGATCCGTTGATCGAGCTGCTCACTCAACCACTCATCGGGCACCAATGAGGCCGACAGGGTCTGATTGATACCGACAAAATCGGCAGGTACATACAGCACATCGGGCAACGAATTGGTCGAGGCTTGATTGAGCACCTCTTCCCTTAGTTTCTCTGACAGGAAGTTGTTTTTGATAACATCGTTATTATTTTGTTGATGAAACAGCGCGAGCACATCATCAAGATAAGAAGAGGGATTGTGGGCGTTCCACAGGGAGATTGTAGTCTGCGCTTGTGCCTGTCCATAAGCCAGAGGGCTTAGCCAGAGCAGCAGCCACAAGAAAGTCTTGCGCATATCCATTACCGTTTGAAATTTTTATTATTTTAGCAAGGATAACCCGGCGCTAACCGAGAAGTAACAAAAAGGGCAGCTCAATGCTGCCCTTTTGTGATCAGTCGCTTAACCTAACAAGCGGTTAATGCGTTTGATAAAGTCGGCCGGGTTTTCTAGGCTGCCGCGCTCGGACAGACAGGCCTGCTCGAACAACAGCTCCAACCACTCGCTGAAGGCACCGTCGTCTTGCTCGTCGGCCACCTTTTTCACCAATGGGTGTTGTGGATTCAGCTCGAAGATGTATTTCTGCTCAGGGATCTGTTGACCCACCGCTTCCATCAGCTTCTGCATTTGGGTGGTCATGTCGTGTTCATCCACCACGATACACGACGGGGTATCGGTCAGGCGATGAGTCAGACGCACGTCTTTCACCTTGTCGCCCAGGCTCTCTTTAGCACGCTCAACAAAGCTGGCGTACTCGGTCTCGGCCTGCTCTTTTTGCTGCTTCGATTCTTCATCGTCCAGCTCGCCCAGGTCCAGATCGCCTTTAGTGATCGATACCAGCGACTTGCCGTCGAACTCGTTGAGGTGGCTCAGTAGCCACTCGTCAATGCGATCAGACAGCAGCAGCACCTCGATGCCCTTCTTGTTGAAGATCTCCAGGTGGGCGCTGTTAGCAGCAGCGGCATGGCTGTCGGCGGTAACATAGTAGATCTTGTCTTGACCTTCCTTCATGCGCTCGATGTATTCGGCCAGCGCCACGGTTTGGTCGGCACCTTCGCCTTGGGTCGAGGCAAAACGCAACAGCTTAGCGATCTGCTCTTTGTTGGCGAAGTCTTCGGCAGGACCTTCTTTTAGCACCTGACCGAACTCGTTCCAGAAGTTTTGGTACTTCTCAGCGTCGTTCTTGGCCATGCGCTCCAGCATGGTCAGCACACGCTTGGTACAGGCACTACGCAAGTTAGCAGTTACCTTGGTGTCTTGCAGAATTTCGCGGCTCACGTTCAGTGGCAGGTCGTTTGAATCCAGCACACCTTTCACAAAGCGCAGGTAGCTAGGCATAAACTCATCGGCGTCATCCATGATGAACACGCGTTGAACATACAGTTTCAGGCCATGCTGACGTTCGCGGTTCCACAAATCGAACGGGGCCTTGCTTGGGATATACAGCAAGCTGGTGTATTCCTGCTTACCTTCTACCTTGTTGTGCGCCCATGCCAGTGGATCGGCAAAATCGTGAGAGATGTGCTTGTAGAACTCTTGATACTCTTCTTCTGAGATCTCGTTCTTACCGCGGGTCCACAGTGCAGTAGCTTTGTTGATTGCTTCCCACTCGCCCGGTACCGCTTCAATCTTCTCGCCATCTGGGCCTTCGCTCTCAGGCTGCTCGTCGCGGAACATCTCTACCGGAATAGAGATATGGTCAGAGTACTTGGTGATGATGCTGCGCAGTTTCCAGTCATCAAGGAACTCGTCTTCACCTTCACGCAGGTGCAGGATGATGTCGGTACCGCGGCCGTTTTTTTCGATATCGGCAACAGTGTAATCGCCCTCACCAGCGCTTTCCCAGCGTACGCCTTGGCTGTGCTCAGCACCTGCCGCGCGGGTCTCAACGGTGACCTTGTCGGCTACGATAAAGGCCGAGTAGAAGCCCACACCGAACTGACCGATTAGCTGCGAGTCTTTCGCTTGGTCGCCGCTCAGGTTACCGAAGAACTCTTTGGTGCCCGATTTAGCGATGGTACCCAAATGCTCGATAACCTCGTCGCGGGTCATACCGATGCCGTTATCAGACAAAGTTAGAGTGCGCGCTTCTTTGTCATGGCTAACACGCACACGCAGCTCACCATCACCCTCGTACAAGGCGTTGTTTTCCAGCGCTTTAAAACGCAGCTTGTCAGCGGCGTCGGCGGCGTTGGAGATAAGCTCGCGCAAGAAGATTTCTTTGTTTGAATAGAGAGAGTGAATCATCAACTGAAGAAGTTGTGATACTTCGGTAGTAAACCCGTGTTTTTCTACGTGTTTCTGCTCAGTCATGGGTCCCTTTTTCCTCTGTAACTGTGACCATGGATAAGTACCTGAATACGGCACTTTTACTGTTACTTTCGAAATGGGGATGAGTTAGCGCTTTTCAACGGCCAAAAACGAAAAAACTGCCCGAAAGCAGTTTAGTTGCACAATTAATCGACGTTGCTCAGCCTTAACTGCTGCTGTGGCGCTTAACCCACACTCTGTCGACCAATCAGCGAGTGGGACAGCGTGGTGCCATCGACGCTATCTAGCTCACCGCCTAAGGGCACGCCGTGGGCGATGCGGGTTACCTTCACCTGTTTGGCCTTGGCCATCTCGGCGATGTAGTAGGCGGTTGCCTCACCTTCCACCGTAGGGTTGGTGGCCAGGATCAGCTCATCGATCTCTTGGGAGGCCAAGCGCGCTTCCAGCTTATCCAGATGTAGCTGCTCAGGGCCAATACCATCGAGCGGGCTAAGATGGCCCATCAACACAAAGTACAGGCCGGAGTACTGGGCGGTTTGCTCGATGGCAGCCACATCGGCGGGTGTTTCAACCACACACACCTGACCCGAGTTTTGCCGCTTGCTCGACTGGCAGATAGGACACAAGGTCTCTTCAGCAAAGTTATTGCATTGCTCGCAGTGGCCCACATCCGCCACTGCCTCAGCAAGGGCTTGCGACAGGCTGAGCGCCTTATCGCGTTGGCGCTCCAGCAAGTTAAAGGTCATGCGCTGGGCTCCGCGCGGGCCAACCCCTGGCAACGCCTGCAGGGCCTTAATAAGTTGATCGATCTTCGGCGTGTATTTCATGGTGTCGAGTGATAGCTAAATCTGCGCTAACGATATCAGCCTCGGCCAATAATTTCAGCTTCAATCGCCGCGAGGCATGACAAGTGCACAAACTACGGGCAATAATGAACGTGAAGGATCGCCATACCCCACAACTTATCGCATAGGGAATTATGCTAGCCACCACCATACGTAACTACTTGCTGCTCGCTATTGCTGTCTCGCTGGGCTGTTTGCCGCTGCTCTACTGGGACTACCACCAAGAACAGCGCGATGTGGCGATCCGCGCCAATCACCAACTCAGCCTGATCAGCCCCTTGGCAGAGTCCTTGGCGCAACAAGGTAAGCGCCAGCAATTGATCGACCTGATCCAGCAGCTCGAGGCATCGCCCGATATCGCACTGGTCGAGTTAAGTCTGCGTCCGCTGGCCGACAAACCCGATACCGCCGAGCCCTATCTGCCCGACTATTCACGGGTGCCCGAAGATCAGCAAATCGTCAGCCTGGCGGTCAATCTAAACCGCCTTAGCTTCGAACAGTGGCTGTTGGTCAAGCTCGAGCAACCCGCGGCCCAGCAACTGCTGGCCCTGCTCGCCAGTGGCGGCTTGGCGTTATCGCTACTGCTCGCCAGCTGGCAGCACTACCATCGCGGCGCAAGCAGCTCAGCGGTCCAACACAACCCGAATGAAAGCCTACACTCTCTCGGTGGGCTGGATATCGAAAAACTGGATGCTGAAGTACAGGGTTATACCGACGAGATTAACGAACTCCGGCTTGGCCTGGCAGATAAGGCGCTGGCGCTACGAAAAGTGGTGCGCAAGCCCGCCGAAGCCGAGGACTCGCTGTCGCGCTATCAGCCACTGCTGGATGCGTTCACCCACCCCGCGGTGCTGCTCGATGACCAGCGACAAGCGCACTACATCAACGACGCAGCGAACGCTGCCTTCCCCGACCTGCGCATTGAGGCGCTGTTAACCGCCCTTACCAGCACAGAGCAAAATGCTGACACGCCCCAACAGGACAACGACCCATTTGAGCTAAGCATTGCTGGACAGGTGTACCCAGCAGCGATAGAGACTATCGACACCCAACAAGCGCACCTTCGGCTAATCACTATTCAACCGCCGCTAGAGAGCATAGAGCCGATACCCGATAACAACGACGACCTTAGCCGGTTGGCGCTAGACCTATTAGATCTACCGCTGCCGCAGGCCTTTGTTGACCCTGAACGCCGAATAATGGCTTATAACCAAGCCTTTAACGCCCTATTCGACAGCGCCACTGAGATAGAAAATACGCCGCTTGACCAGCTATTTGTGCTCGATAAGCAGCAAGGCGTTCACATCAAAGGGCAACATAAGAGCGCTCAAGGCTATCGTAGTGTCAGCTCTAACGCCTTTGATCACCCGGAGCTTGGCGAAGTCAGCCTGCTTCAGTTATTGCCCGAGCAATCGCCACGACGCAGTAGCAAGCTCAAGCAAAGCAGCTGGCAGCAACAACTGGCCCAGAGCATCACCTTGATTCATCAGCTTGGGCAAAAACAGTTAGGGCGAATTCGCAGGGGACTGCAAAGCGATCCGCTGGTCAGTGAGCAATACCGAGAGGTGTTGCGCGCCAGCGGCGAGCTAAGCGTACTATTGCAACTGCAGTGGTACGCCCAAGGTATGGGCGATAAGAATCAGGCCTTTAGTGTGGAGCAAGCGCTGGAACAGCTACTCACTAGCCTCGCTCAGCTCGGCATAAACACACTTCCCAACTGCCCTGTTGCGCCCAATGCGCTTGCTAAAGGCAACCCTAAGGCCCTGTTCTACTTACTACAAGCCCTTTGCCTGCAAGCCCTTGGTATACAGAGCCGCGAGCAGGCTGAGGAGCCATGCTTCAGCCTTGAACAAGACGAGGGCCAAAAAACGCTTACCATCCGCTTTGCCTTGCGCGCCAGTGACATCGACATTGCCAGTCGCGAGCTCTATCGGCAGATCTGCAAACAACAAGGCTGGCAGGCTGATTTCAGCAAGCAGGCGGTCACCATTAGCCTAGCGCTGCTGCACGTTGAGCCGTCCGAGGATAGCGATATTCAAGACTTGGCGCAGCAACTGATAGCGGTGAATGATGATAACGATGATGCAGCACAGGATGGCCTGCTCCCCGAGCTTATCGAATCGCTCAATGTCGAGCACAGCAATGCACTATTGGAACAGGCGCTTGCCGATACCCACGCGCCAATAAAGCCAGCTGATAAAAGTGAGCAAGGTCACTCAATAGCCAACATGAATGGACTGGAGCAATGCCTGTGGCAGCTGTTTTGTGACGAACTGCAGCTGACCCTTGGTCATCTCGATAGCAACAGCGGTGCCGACGCCAATACGCGCTTAACCCAGCTATGTGCTGCCCATGAAAAATTTGTGGACACGCCGCTAACGGACAAGTTCCAGCAGTTAGGCCCGGCATTGGCTCGAGGGGATGAAGAGGTGGTACGTGCGGTGGTGAAGGAGTTACAGCACTGGCAGCAGACTACCAGTGCTGTTTAGGAGGGGTTAGTCGGCGATAAGATCGTAGTGCTCTTTTAGCACGGCAATAATCTCAGCTTTTGGGTTATCGCTAACCATGATAGGTTGGCCAGTGATCTTTTCAGCAATGCCGATGTAGGTACGAGAGACTTCTTCAAGAACCGACACTGGCAACGCATTGTCGCGGGCCAAGGCTTCACGCTCGTCCATACGCTCTTTGTTCAGCAGGATATCCGGGTCAGGGAAGTGTGAAAGCAATAACTGACGGAAGCCCTCTTTGGAGTTCTCTACCACCTTACCAGCGCGGTACTCGGCGCCATCCCAAATACGCGATGAGTCCGGGGTGCCCACTTCGTCCATGTAGATCAGCTTGTCTTGGCCCTGCTCATCGGTCACGTAACCAAACTCAAACTTGGTATCGACAAACACTTGATCCACTTCGGCCAGCGCCTTGCTGATAACCGCAAAGCCCTCTTTGAGCAGTTTTTCGTAAAGGTCGATATCGGCGCCTTGCTTAAAGCCGAAGGCTTCCACGTTTTGCTCAATGTTCTGGCGGGTGATGTTCACGTCGTCCGCTTCAGGCACGCCGGGAATGCCGCGAAGAATGCCTTTGGTAGACGGGGTAATCAGGATCTCATCCAGTTTTTGGTCGCGCTTAAGGCCTTCTGGCAGGGTAATGCCACAGAACTCGCGCTCGCCCTTCTCATAGGCACGCCACATAGAACCAGTGATGTACTGACGGGCAATCGCCTCAATCTTGGCTGGACGGGCTTTTTGCACAATCCAAACGAAAGGATGCGGGATATCCAAGATATGGCTGTCTGCCAGACCTTGCTCTTTAAACAGCTTAAACCAATGGTTGCTGATCGCATTCAGCGCAGCGCCTTTACCGGGAACACCTTTAAGGCCTTGCTCACCATGCCAGATGCAATCAAAGGCTGAGATGCGGTCACTGATTACCATGATGGCTAGCGGCGTATCAGGCGATACCGGATAGCCCTTCTCTTCGATCAGGCGGCGGCTATCCTGCTCAGTTAACCAGTAAACAGAACGCACTTTTCCACTGTGTACCGGTTTGTCGGTACGGATCGGCAGGTCATCATTAACAGCTAGTACCTTATCGGCAAGGCTCATGTTGTCATCCTTCAAGGTGGTGGCCACAAAAACGCGGCGGATTCGATGCTGGCGAATTTTACCAAAAATCCCTGTCAGCTCCAGTGTTTGCGTCGTTAACTGCTCGCCACTGGCGAAACTTACAGCAAACCGGCCAATTTCTTTGACTAAACTTCGCCAAAGCCCTGACTAACGACAAGGGCTTGGGCATAATAGCGCCAATTGAAATCCCGGAAGAAAATTATGAGTATTGAGCAAACCCTGAGCGAGCGCAGCGGCGGCCAATGTGAGCTGTGCAGCAGCACCGACAACCTGAGTGTTTACGCCCTGCCCCCCGAGCAAGAGCAGCACTCAGATAAAGCTATCCACGTCTGCGGCACTTGCCTGGCACAGATTGAAGGCGAGAATGAGGCCTTGGATCAAAACCACTGGCGCTGCCTGAATGATTCCATGTGGAGCCAAACCCCAGCGGTACAAGTGATGGCCTGGCGTATGCTGAGCCGCCTTAACGCTGAGCCGTGGGCGCAAGATCTGCTGGATATGCTGTATCTGGAAGAAGATATGCTGAAGTGGGCCGAGAGTGGCGCTCATGTAGCAGGCGCAGATAAACCGCGCGATGTGAACGGCGTTATTCTGCAAAAAGGCGACGATGTCACCATCATCAAAGACCTGCCTATCAAAGGTTCTAGCCAAGTAATCAAACGAGGCACTGTGGTGCGCGGTATTGGCGTAAACGACAACGATCCGACCCACGTATCGGGCAAGGCCAATGGCCAGTCGATGTACATCATTGCTGAGTACTGTCGTAAGAAGTAGTCGCAATGCTGTAGATAGCAAAAAGGCCGCAGATGCGGCCTTTTTCGTAGCTAGCGAACGCGCTTAGAATGGCATCTTCATGCCCGGTGGCAACTGCATACCGCCGGTGACTTCCGCCATCTTGTCTTTGCTTTGCTCTTCCACGCGACGTACCGCGTCGTTAACCGCAGCAGCCAACAGATCTTCGATCATGTCTTTATCGTCTTCCATCAAGCTGTCATCCAGCTCTACGCGACGAATATTGTGGCTACCGTTCATCACTACTTTAACCAGGCCAGCACCGGCTTCACCGGTTACTTCCATCTTGGCGATTTCTTCTTGGGCCTTCTGCATGCGGTCTTGCATCTGCTGCGCCTGCTTCATGATATTGCCCATTCCACCTTTAAACATGGTTATCTCACTTCGTTTAGGTTTGTAATGCGGCAATTACACCGAGGTTGCCGCAATAAATCAAGTTGTATAATTGACGCTGTCGCCATTTAGCTCAGCGCCCATGCGTTGCTGCATAAATTGAATATTAGGATCGTCCAACAAACGCTGCTTAGCATGATCCAGACGCTTTAAGTGCAAGGCATGCCGCTGCTCAGCCGGGGTGCGTTGACTGGCATCTTCACCGATGGTGATGGCAAGCTCCATCGCCTTGCCATGCAACTGCGATAGCTGCTGGGTAAGCTCAGATAGCGAGCTAGGCTTTTGCAGGTGTGCGCAGTCGGGTTTCAACAATAGCTGTACTACGTTGCCTTCTACCCGCGACAAGCTATGCCGGGCGATCTGCCGGGCAATCGGCCCCAAATGCATCTGCTCCACCCAAACTGCCCACTGGTCCAGATCTTCGCTGACCTGCTCAACCGGCCGCTGCGCTTGGACATCTTGCGCTGCTTGTGCGGGTTTATTGCGCTGGGCCACAAACTGCTGAGCCGGAGTCAGCTCTTGGCTATCCAACGCAGCACTGCCCTGCTCCACCGCACTAGTATGCAGCTGCGGAGCAGAATTATCAGCAGCCCTCGCACTGGCAGGTTCGCCCCCTTCAGGCGGCGCACTGAAATCTAAGGTAGCAGCACGCGCCGCGCGCTGAGCCAGATCTGCAGCATCTACTGCTGCGCCTTCAGGCTTTTTTTCGCCACCTTCCTTAGCTCGAAGTTGGCTGCGCAGCTTAATCAAAGACTGGGTGTGCGAGGCATCCAGTGAAGGACTGGCACCCTGCGGCTCATAGTGCTCCGCCTCAACTTCTTGCTCCATTGCTGCAGCTTGCTGGGCCATAGCACTGTAGTAGTCGTCGCTGTTGTCAGCAGCAGGCTGTGCAGGCTCCGATGGCATTTGCGCTGGTTGGTTATCCGCCGTTTGCGGCGCGGCTACCGACGGGATATCCGTCGATGTTTGACTCGCTGTTGCAGGCTCATCCGATACTTGGCTCGCTGTTGTAGGCTTAGCCGCAGAAACGGGCGTTTCAACAAAGCCTTGCTGTTGTGCCTGCTCAACAATCTCTTGCTGTTCTTTCACGGCGCTGGCGACCAATGCCGCTTGCTCCGGGCTGTCTATTAGCTCAGGGCTGTTAGCTTGCTCAGGGCTGGCGTCTTGAACGGACTCGCTCGCAGCAGGAGCAGCTTCATTTGCTCCTGTCTTTGCTTGCGAGGCAGTAGCAATTACAGACTCGGCTTGCGGTGTTGACGCTTGCTGAGCGCTGCTACTAGCCGCTGGGCGCTCTACAGGCTTCGTCTGATCAGCGGGTTTCGCATTCTTGGCACCGGCAAGTTTTTGCTTGAGCGCCTGCAGATGTTGACGAGGGCTCTCAGCTGAAGCGCTTTCGCCCATCACGCCGGCTGCAGAAGAACCAGCTACCGGCTGCTGTCCCGACGATTGGGCATCACCTTGTCCCTGCTCGTTTAATGCAGGCTCAAAGGCCAGCATCCGCAATACCGTCATCTCAAAGCCGGAGCGTTGCGAAGGAGCGTACGCGAGGTCGCGACGGCCGGTGGTAGCAATCTGATAGAGCAGCTGAACCAGCTGAGCATCCACCACTTGCGCCAAGGCCACCAGGCTGTCATCGCAGCGCTCGGGCAACACCTTGGCCAGCGCGAGCTGATGAAGCTGCTCGGCGAGTTGCTGGTGTAGGCTGTCAAAATCCGGGGCGAGTTCCGCCAACTGGTCGACTTGGGCCAGCGCAGCGCTAGCATCACCTTCAACCACGGCAATCAACAATTCGGTGAGCAGGATGGGATCTTGCTGCCCCAACAGCGCCAAGCAGTTATCACGACTAAGCGATCCGCTGCTTTGCACCAAAGCTTGGTCACACAGGCTTAGCGCATCACGCATGCTGCCGTCAGCGGCTTTGGCCAGCAGCGGCAACGCCTCAGCCTCGAAACCCAAGCCTTCTTGGGTCAACACGTGATTGAGCTGGTTAGCGATATCGTCCTGGCTGAGCGCCTTTAGCTGGAACTGCAAACAGCGCGACAACACGGTAATCGGCAGTTTTTGCGGATCGGTGGTCGCCAGCAAGAACTTCACGTGCTCTGGCGGCTCTTCCAGGGTCTTCAACAGTGCGTTAAAGCTGTGGCGAGACAACATGTGCACTTCGTCGATCAGGTAGACCTTGTAGCGCCCTCGGGCCGGGCTGTACTGCACGTTGTCCAGCAACTCTCGGGTGTCCTCAACTTTGGTACGCGAGGCCGCATCAATCTCCAGCAAATCAACAAAGTTGCCTTGGTCGATAGAGACACAGTTGCTACACACGCCACAGGGCTGACTGCTTACGCCCTGCTCACAGTTAAGGCTTTTAGCGAAGATCCGCGCGATGGTGGTTTTGCCCACCCCGCGGGTACCAGAAAACAGATAGGCGTGATGCAGGCGTTGTTGATCAAGGGCATTCACTAGACCGGCTAACACATGCTGCTGGCCTACAACCTGCTCAAAACGCTGAGGACGCCATTTTCTGGCGAGGGCTTGGTGACTCATTCAATTACCGCTTATTCGCCTTCGAAGGCAACCAGATGGGTTGGATTCACATCCAACGAGCGTAGCTTTGCTTCACCGGGCAGGTCTACCAGGTTAATCACAAATGCGGCATCTTCGATGGTGGCGCCCAAGCGACGAACCAGTTTCACGGTGGCTTCTGCGGTACCGCCGGTGGCGATCAGGTCATCGATTAGCAGTACCTTGTCTTCGCTGGTAAGCGCATCTTGGTGGATCTCAAGCGTATCCATGCCGTATTCCAGCTCATAGCTTTCAGCCAGAGTCTGACGCGGCAACTTACCCGGTTTGCGAACAGGCACAAAGCCGATACCCAAGGCCAGAGCCAACGGCGCACCAAAGATAAAGCCACGCGCTTCGGTACCAACGATTTTAGTGATACCAGCGTTGCGGTAATGTTCTTCCCATTGGGAGATCACTAGCGCAAAGGCTTTTGGGTCTTCAATCAAGGAGGTGATATCACGAAACATGATACCGGGCTTAGGATAGTCTGGGATGGCTTTAATCGACTTAGCGATATAGTCCAAAGAGTCGCTACTCATGCAAAATTCCAATTATTCACAAAAAAGCCCATATAGGACGGATGGGCTTTGGCGTTGGTTAAACAAGAATTATCGCAAGATCCGGGGCTAATGCAAAGCCCAAGGCACTCAAGCTATGACATTATCCCAAGTAAAGTCAGGCTAAGCGGCAAAGTGGGCAATAACAGTACAGCGATGAAGCCTAAGAAGTGGCCGAGATGATAGTTTTCTTTAAAATCCGTTTTCATAATAGTGTTCCTTTTCTGGGGCGCCAGTCTAACTAACCCGCGCCCTTAGAAACACCGAACAAAACTAGGGGTATTACGCGCCTTGAGCGTTCAACAGATCGACAATCTGGGCACTCTCGCGCAGCACCCGCAGCTCTGGCCACAGCGCCTTGGCCTCTGGGTAAACCTTATTGAGATAAGCAAACCACTGTTTAATGCGATTCGGGAAGTACTTGCCCTTGTCGCCACGACACTCTAGCTGGGTGTAACGCAGCAGCAGCGCCATCACTTCCTGCCAAGTCATCGCCGGTGCGTTGTACTTGACCACGTTGCCTAAGTTGGGGGTGTTCAAGGCCCCTCGTCCGAGCATGATGTCGCGGCAACCGGTCACCTTGACGCACTCAAGGGCGTCTTGATGACTCCAGATCTCGCCGTTGGCAACCACCGGGATACTCACCAGCTCGCGCACGGCGGCAATAGCTGGCCAGTTGATGCGTTCAGCCTTGTAACCACACATCTTGGTACGACCGTGAACCGCCAAGGAGCTGGCTCCGGCTTGCTCAACCGCCGCGGCGATATCGAAGCTCTCCTCGGCCGACTCCCAGCCTAAGCGGATCTTGGCTGATACCGGCAGATCGCTTGGCACTACGCGGCGCACGGCTTCGATAATATCGCGGATAAGGTTGGGGGTTTTCAAAAGCGCTGCCCCGCCACGGCTTTTATTGACCAACTTGGCCGGACAACCAAAGTTGAGGTCAATACCGGGCGAGCCCAATTCGATGGCACGCACCGCATTTTCGGCCAAGGCTTGTGGGTCTTGCCCTAGCAATTGGATGCGTACCGGCGTGCCAGCACTGGTCACACCACCTTGTTTTAGCTCCGGCGAGAGCTTGTAGAAGATATGCTCGGGAAGCAGGCAATCAACCACGCGGACAAACTCTGTAACACATAGATCGTAGTCGTTTATCTCAGTAAGTAGCTGGCGCATCAGTGGATCGAGTACCCCTTCCATTGGTGCCAGTGTGACGGTGTTTGGTGAGGTATTATTCATATCCAATTGACTTCTATTGTTATTTGGTTGCAAAGCTTAGTTGATCTCGTTTTGATTCAAGTCATAGCCGGGGTTTCAGGGCGCTGTTTATACTCCTGATCAAATGTAGATGCAATGGTGATATGCCGTGAATATCGCTAACTATCAGCAACGACTAGATCAGCAGCTAGTTGAGCTAAAAAATCAAATTATCCCGGTGCTTGTGGCGTCGCTGCCCAGACTCGCTCAGCAAAACGAGCAAGCGCTGTATGCCATGGAAACCACCGAGTTGATTGAGCTTGCCAGTCAACAACCAGTACTGGCGATCTATCGCCTGCTTGGCGACTTAAAGCGGGTTGATGCTGCGTTATGCCAAATCGAGCTGGGGCTATTTGGCATGTGCTGCGATTGCGAGGAGCCCATCGAAGAGTCCTTGCTCGAAGCCGATCCCTGCGAGCAGCGCTGCAAGGCCTGCCAAAGCAAGTATCAGCTCCATCAACAGAGCCATCGCTATGCGCTGTGATGGCACAACAAACGCTGGATACTAAAAAGCCACCCTCATCAGGTGGCTTTTTTATTGGCTGTTGCTTTTATTGGCTGTTATTACAGCGACGGCTTAGCCAATCTTTTCTACGCCGCCCATGTATGGACGCAGCGCCTCAGGAATCACCACGCTGCCATCTTCCTGCTGGTAGTTCTCTAAGATAGCTACCAAGGTGCGGCCTACTGCCAGACCTGAACCATTCAGGGTGTGCAGCAGCTCAGGCTTCTTCGCACCGGCGGCGCGGAAACGAGCCTGCATACGACGCGCTTGGAAGGCTTCGCAGTTAGACACCGACGAGATCTCGCGGTAGGTGTCTTGTGCTGGCAGCCACACTTCCAGATCGTAGGTCTTGGTTGCGCCAAAACCCATATCGCCAGTACACAGCGTTACCACGCGGTAAGGCAGGCCAAGCTTTTGCAGAATGTTCTCGGCGTGCTGGCGCATCTCTTCCAGCGCATCGTAGGATTTTTCTGGGTGTACCACTTGCACCATCTCAACCTTGTCGAACTGGTGTTGGCGGATCAGGCCACGGGTATCACGACCATAAGAGCCCGCTTCACTGCGGAAACATGGCGTGTGAGCGGTCATGCGAATTGGCAGCTCAGATTCGTCGACAATGGTGTCGCGCAGCATGTTGGTCACCGGCACTTCTGCGGTTGGGATCAGGCTCATGCCCACGCCTTCTTCGGTCGCCGGCTGGGTGTGGAACAGGTCTTCGCCGAATTTAGGCAGCTGACCGGTGCCATACAGTGAGTCGGCATTCACCAGATACGGTACGTACAGCTCCTGATAGCCGTGCTCTTGAGTGTGGGTATCGAGCATGAACTGCGCCAATGCGCGGTGCAGGCGGGCAATTTGGCCCTTCATCACGATAAAGCGCGAGCCACTGATCTTAACCGCGTTTTTAAAGTCCAGACCTTGTGCGCCTTCCCCTAGGTCGACGTGATCTTTCACTTCAAAGTCGAAGCTTGGGATCTCGCCCCAGGTGTGCAGTTCTACGTTTTCGTCTTCGTCTTTACCTTCTGGCACGGACTCGTGCGGCAGGTTTGGCACTTCCAAAGACAGCGCCTGCAGTTGGCCTTGCAGTTCAGCTAGCTCGGCCTTGGCTGCGTCCAGGTCGCTGCCCAGTTGGCCAACTTCAGCCAACAGGGGTTGGATATCTTCGCCACGCGCCTTAGCTTGACCGATGGACTTGGATCGTACATTACGCTCGTTTTGCAGGCGCTCGGTGCGTACCTGTAACTCTTTGCGTTGCTCTTCCAGCGCAGTCAGTTGCGCCACATCCAAATCATAACCGCGCTTTTTAAGCAGAGCTGCGGCAGTCTCAATTTCGCTTCTTAGAAATTTAGCGTCAAGCATCAGAAACCTTCGTATCTTTTGGCGTCGTGCCAAGTATGGGTAGTTATCACATTTGCCCGTTCACAGGGCCAAGGCGAAAAATTTTATCAACTCGCGGGCACGATGCAAGCGAGCTGGGTACAAACCAATGATATTTCGTCGGTTGTGGGGCGAACTGGCTATTTTTTGTAGCGTTTAACCGGGCTATTGCGGTTAACCTGCTCCAAATAATCCAGTTTCTCTTTGATCTGCTTCTCGAGTCCCCGTTCGTTGGGTTGGTAGAAACGCAGATCTTGCAGCTGCTCTGGGAAGTAACACTCCCCGGCGGCGTAAGCATTCGGCTCATCATGGGCATAGCGATACTCTTGCCCAAAGCCCAGCTCGGCCATTAGCTTGGTGGGCGCGTTGCGCAAATGTACCGGCACGCCAATATCGCCATATTCTTTGGCGGCATTGCGGGCGGCTTTAAACGCGGTATACACCGCATTACTTTTGGCCGCGCAGGCCAAGTACACCACGGTTTGCGCTATCGCCCGCTCGCCTTCGGCAGGCCCGACCCGAGTAAAGCAGTCCCAGGCGTTGATTGCCAATTGCATGGCGCGCGGATCTGCGTTGCCAACATCTTCTGAGGCAATAGCCAAACAGCGGCGCGCTACCACCAGCGGGTCACCACCGGCTTCAAGAATACGGCAATACCAAAAAAGCGCAGCATCGGGCGATGAGCCGCGGATCGATTTGTGCAGCGCCGAGAGCAAATCGTAGTACTGATCGCCACCCTTATCGATATGGCTATAGCGCTCACCCGCTACCTCGGCCAGAAGCTGCTTATTAAGATGCTTATGGCCGGCTTGTACTACCGCCAAGTCGCACATCATTTCTAGCAAATTCAATGCACGGCGGGCATCGCCAGAGGCGATCTTAGCGAGCAGACTCAGGCATTCATCGTCGACAACGATCGCCTGCTCGGCCAGAACCGGGTCGTGCTGCACTGCGCGTTCCAGCAGGCTTAGGATATCCTCATCGCCGAGCTGCTTGAGCACATAGACCTTGGCGCGGGACAATAGTGCGTTGTTGAGCTCAAAGGATGGGTTCTCGGTGGTGGCGCCAATAAACACCACGGTGCCATCCTCTACATAAGGTAGAAAGGCATCCTGCTGGCTTTTATTAAAGCGGTGCACCTCGTCGACGAACAATACCGTGCGCCGGCCAACTTGCTGGTTCTGCTTGGCATTGGCGATGGCCTCGCGTACCTCTTTGATGCCGCCGGTGACCGCGGAGATCTTCTCCACCTCTGCGTTGGCGTTCTTGGCGGCAATCTCAGCTATGGTGGTTTTACCGGTACCCGGCGGGCCCCACAAGATCATCGAGTGCAACTGGCCTTTGGAGATGGCACGGTGCAGCGGCGTGTCAGCACCGAGGATATGCTGCTGACCCACATATTCCTCGATACGAGTTGGCCGCATGCGGGCAGCCAGGGGGCGAAAATCCTCAGAGAAGTCTAGCGACAGGCTCATTAACGTTGGTCGTCCACAGCGGTTCCGTCGGGAATAACGAACTGAAAATCGCTGATTTGATAGTCGGGGCTAGTATTTAGACCAGACAGCACAAACTCACTACGTTGGCCGTTTTGCTCGATGATATCGAAGCGCTCGACCTGCTCTTGGCCATCGAGCTTCACCCAGAAGCGCGCTTGCAGCGCATCTTCTTTGCTGGTGAGCAGATAGCCCTCGCCTTCTCGCTCGATGGCGTATTGCTGCCAGGTGCTGTCGCGTTGATCAGACAGCAATACAATCGGCGAATGCTCTACCGCACTGGTGGCATCCATAATACTGACCTGCTCGATAAACGGACTGTAGTACCACAGCGTTGCGCCATCGGAGACAATTAAGTCGTCTTCTGGGAAGGTCTGTTGCCAGCGCAGCTTGGCCGGCTTGGCAAGAAGCAACTCGCCCTCAGCTTGGTGTACCAAGTTGCCATCGATATCAATCACCCGCTGCTCAAAGTTGGCAGAGAACGCATCAAAGCGCCCTAGCGCTTGCTTTAACTCAGCGGTGACATCGCTGGCCACGGCACCGGCGCTGCATGCTGCCAGCACCAATGCAGAAACAATCTTCTTCATATCGTTACCTAATCGAGTTTAACCGGGGGCGGCGCGAGAACTTCGCGGTTGCCGTTGTGCCCGGGAGAGCTAACCACGCCTTGCATCTCCATCTGCTCGACGATACGTGCAGCCCGGTTGTAACCAATTCGGAACTGACGTTGCACACCGGAGACCGAGCCCCGGCGAGATTCTGTGACAAAGGCGACGGCTTGATCGTAGAGCTCATCCAGCTCTTCATCACCCTCGGCCTGCTCACCGGGCAGCAAGGCATCGGGGCCCGCTTCGCCGGAGAGGATTTCATCAATATAGTTGGGCTCGCCACGCTCTTTCCAGGCAGCGACCACCGCATGCACTTCGTGATCATCGACAAAGGCGCCGTGAACACGGGTGGGGACGCCGGTTCCTGCAGGCAAGTACAACATATCGCCCATACCCAGCAGCGTTTCAGCGCCTTGCTGGTCAAGGATGGTACGCGAGTCAATCTTACTCGATACCTGGAAGGCGATACGAGTTGGGATGTTGGCCTTAATCAGACCGGTGATCACATCCACCGATGGGCGCTGGGTTGCCAGTACCAAGTGGATACCTGCAGCGCGGGCTTTTTGCGCGATACGGGCAATCAGCTCTTCTACCTTCTTGCCGACGATCATCATCATATCGGCGAATTCGTCGATCACCACTACGATGCTAGGCAGCTTCTCTAGATGCGGAGGCATCTCATCCATGCTATCGCCGGGCTTCCAGAGCGGATCAGCAATAGGAGTGCCGTTGGCGGCAGCGTCCAACACTTTCTGGTTGTAGCCCTTGAGGTTACGCACGCCAAGCGCCGACATCAGCTTGTAGCGACGCTCCATCTCACCGACACACCAGCGCAGGGCGTTGGCGGCCTCTTTCATATCGGTGACCACTTCTGCCAATAGATGCGGGATCCCCTCGTAGACCGACAGTTCCAGCATTTTGGGGTCGATCATAATCAGGCGTACATCATCGGGAGTCGATTTATACAGCAAGCTGAGGATCATCACATTCACCCCTACCGACTTACCCGAGCCGGTAGTACCCGCTACCAGCAAGTGCGGCATCTTGGCCAAATCGACCACCACCGGCTGGCCGGCGATATCTTTACCCAGCACCATGGTCAGCGCAGACTTGCTGTTATGGAAGACCGGGTTGTCGATCACTTCGCTTAAGTACACCACCTCGCGGTAGCGGTTTGGCAGCTCCAGACCAATCACCGATTTACCAGGAATTACTTCCACCACCCGCACGCTAATCGCTGACAACGCTCGCGCCAAATCCTTAGACAAGTTAGAAATCTTGCTAACCTTGACACCCGGTGCGAGATCTAGCTCGAAGCGGGTAATCACCGGACCGGGATGAACCGCCACCACTTTTGCCTTCACTGCAAAGTCAGCCAACTTGGCTTCGACTAAGCGTGAGATATTATCCAAATCTTCTTGCGAGATCGGGTTTTGCTGCTTGTCGGGGCGATCGAGCAGCGTCATCTCAGGCAATGCGGGCAACTTCGGTTGGGCCTTAACGGACGCGGTGGCAGCAGTTGGCGTGGCCGCTTTAGCTTTTGGCTTGGCGACTGGCGCATCGGACCCCATCAACTCATCCATCCCCACATGCTCACGCTCAAGCAGAATAGGCTCTTGAGGCTCACCCTCAGGCTCGTCGGCAGCATGCCAATCCTGGATTGCATCCTCAGGTAGTTCAGGTGCCGAATCAGTTAGCCAGTTGTAGTTTTCCTCACTGCTGGCATCAGCAGTAGGCTGCGTGTCAAAGCTGGGCTCTTCTACCTGAACGGGCTCGGCGGAATCTGAGCTTGGCGCCTCGTTATAATCGCGCATTAGCACATCATCGTGTTGCTCTTGCAGCTTTTTCTGGCGGCGCGACTCTGGCATTTGCTTGACTCGGCTAACGCCACTAATCAAGCCACCGCCAATGCGCTCAACAATGTGCACCCAAGACATGCCGGTAAACAGGGTGACGCCACAGGCAAGTAGCGCCAACAGAATAATGGTGGTACCCAACAAACCGAACACCGGTACCATCAGCAAAGCAAGGATGTCCCCCACTACACCTCCAGACGTGAAATAGAAGAAATCGTCAACGTTAATACTGGCCAGCGCAGTGCTAGATAGCAGGGTTAAGGTGAACCCGAGCACCCGCAGGCCTAGTGTGAAAAAATTAAGCTGTGCAACGGGACAGGGTCGCCAGAACAACGCCCACGCCAATAGCGCACAGATAAAGGGGGCAGAATAGCCGATGAAGCCGAAAGCAAACAATAAGATATCTGCGGTATAGGCGCCAAAGGTGCCTGCCGCATTGTGAATATCCCCCTGCCAGGCGGTCTGAGACCAGCTTGGATCAGCAGGATTAAAGCTCACCAGAGCGATCATCAGGTAGATGCCTAACGCGCCCAAGCATATCGCCCCTGCTTCTGCGAGACGGCCTAGACCGGATAGCCGATGATCAGCCTGATAAAAGGGGTCACCCATGACGTACACGTTCCTGAGATAACAGCTTTACAGGTCAAACTGTGAAAAACTGCATAATAAAAACAAAACAAGCGGCTTAAGCCGCTCGTTTCAATGTAACAGAATTTTCAACTAGTTAAAACGCGTTAGCCTTTGATTACCAGGCGATTGCTTTGTTTAACTTCTTCCATTACTACATAGGTACGCGTGTCGTTAACACCCGGTAGGCGCAACAGCGTTTCACCCAGCAAACGACGGTAGGCTGACATGTCAGCTACGCGCGTTTTCAACAGGTAATCAAAGTCACCGGATACAAGATGACACTCTTGGATCTCTTCGAGTTGCTGAACAGCGTGGTTAAACTGCTCAAACACATCCGGGGCACCGCGATTAAGGGTGATTTCGACAAAAACCAGCAATGAGGCGTCAAGATATTGGGGATTTAGGATTGCGGTATAACCGGAGATATACCCTTGGCGCTCTAACCGTCGTACTCGCTCCAAGCAAGGCGTGGGGCTGAGGCCTACACGTTTCGACAGCTCTACGTTAGAAATTCGTCCATCTTTTTGCAATTCATTCAAGATATTGCGATCAATTCGATCCAGTTCCTTCATTGGTCGACCTTTAGCTTCCATATTAACGAGTGTGTAATCACCCTCCCCTCATACTGCGTTACAACCACAGTTTACCTACCCTGGACTTGCCGAAGCTGTACATAAAATAGGGAGCAAGTGACGATAACGGGCCGAAATATCGGGCTACAGAACAGAGTCCGGACAAACGCCGCCGCTTTCTTGTTTATTTATTTCACAAAAAGCGAGTACTATCAAGCCCAATGCAAAATTTTTAGCTAGAACAATCGCTATATCCATATATTGTTTTTTCATTTGTCGGGAACAAAGCTGAAGATTATGCTGTGACCAAGCTGTTGCAAAATTGGCTGTTGCGATTCTTTTCTTCACTTTTTAGCTTGAGTTTGCAACTTTTGACCGCATATTGTTTACATCGCAAACAAGGACATATTTCATCACCATGAGTCAGTCAGTACACCACCCATTGATTATCCTCGGCTCAGGCCCTGCCGGTTACACCGCTGCGGTCTATGCCGCTCGTGCCAACCTAAACCCGGTATTGATTACCGGTATGCAGCAAGGCGGCCAGCTCACCACCACCACCGAGGTTGAGAACTGGCCGGGCGACGCTGAAGGCTTAACCGGCCCAGCATTGATGGAGCGTATGCTCGCCCACGCTGAGCGTTTTGAAACCCAAGTGGTTTTCGACCACATCAATGAAGTTGATTTCAACAGCAAGCCTTACAAGCTGAAAGGCGACAGCGCCGAGTACACCTGTGATGCGCTGATCATTGCCACTGGCGCATCAGCGAAATACCTCGGTCTGGAATCTGAAGAGGCATTTAAAGGTAAAGGCGTATCAGCGTGTGCGACCTGTGACGGATTCTTTTATCGCAACCAGAAAGTTGCAGTAGTCGGTGGCGGCAACACCGCTGTTGAAGAGGCGCTGTATCTATCAAATATCGCCTCAGAGGTGCATCTGATTCACCGTCGTGACAGCTTCCGCTCAGAGAAGATCCTCACCAAGCGTTTGATGGATAAAGTTGAAAACGGCAACATCGTTTTGCACCTTGAGCAAACCCTCGATGAAGTGCTCGGCGACGAGATGGGCGTAACCGGACTGCGTACTCAAGACGTAAAAACCGGTGAAACTCGTGAATTAGAAGTGATGGGTGTGTTTATCGCCATTGGTCACCAGCCAAATACCCAAATCTTCGAAGGGCAGCTGGAGATGAACGACGGTTATCTCTCCATTAACTCCGGCAGCAACGGCAATGCCACGGCGACCTCGGTACCGGGCGTGTTCGCAGCAGGTGATGTAGCCGACCATATCTATCGTCAAGCTATCACCTCAGCAGGCGCGGGTTGTATGGCCGCACTTGATGCAGAGCGCTACCTCGATAGCCTGAACGACTAACCATGCAAGGCCGACCCAGTCGGCCTTTTTCTTATGCAACTACCATACGTAGCCACCCCCGAAGATTTTCCCTCACCCGCCGAGGCGCTGGATGACCCCAACGGTCTGCTAGCACTGGGCAACGTACTGTCGCCTGAGCTGTTGGTCGCCGCTTATCAGCAAGGGATCTTCCCTTGGTTTGAGGAAGACCAGCCAGTACTGTGGTGGAGCCCCGACCCGCGTATCGGTTGTTCGCTGCCGCATCCGGTTGGTCAGCGCTCGATGCGCAAGTTCTGCCGTAATACATCGCTTAAGGTCACCATCAACCATGCCTTCGATGAGGTCATCCAGGCCTGCGCGAATGAACGCGCGGGTAATACCTGGATTTTGCCGGTTATGTGCGAAGCCTACGGCCACCTGCATCGACTGGGCCATGCTCACTCTGTAGAGGTGTGGGACGAGGATACCTTGGTTGGAGGCTTGTATGGCATAGCGGTAGGCGCGGTATTTTGTGGCGAATCGATGTTCCATCGCACCAGTAACGCTTCGAAGCTGGCATTCTACAGCTTCGCCCAGCATTTCAGCCTCCACGACGGTTGTTACATTGATGGACAGATAGAGAACCCTCACCTCATCAGCTTGGGTATGCAGCCTATCAGCCGTGAGGACTTTGGCACGCTGCTGCACTCGCACCGCGAGCGACCTATTTCGCTGGACTGCTGGCGACCGCAAACGCTAGCCTTACCCCTATGAGCAATATCCAGTTTGGCTTAACCGGTGAGACGCCCTGTCCCTATCTCGAGGGGCAGTCTGAGCGCTTGTTGGTAGCCATAACACAAAGCCCCGAAGAGAACCGCCAAGTCTACCCAAGCCTGATTGAACACGGCTTTCGTCGCAGTGGTGACTATATCTACCGCCCACATTGCGCCGAGTGTCAGGCGTGTGAGTCGCTTAAAGTCGACTGTAGCAAGTTCATTCCCTCACGCTCGCAAAAGCGGGTATCCGCTAAAGCCAAGGGACTGCGCTTCAAGTGGAATGGCGCTAGCTCAGCCCAAGAGTATGACTTGTATGAGCGCTACATCGCCGAGCGCCACAGCGATGGTGGCATGTATCCGGCGACACCGTCTAGCTACCAACAGCTGCTTGCAGGCAATGGCGTTGAAGCCTCTATATTGCGCGCCTTCGATGATCAGCAGCTAATTGCCGTGGCGATATGCGATGTACTCCCAGATGGCCTCAGTGCGGTGTACACCTTTTTCGAGCCTGAGTCGATTTACCCTTCGCTCGGCAAGGTTATGATTCTTCAGCAGATCGAGCGAGTTAAGCAGCTGGGGCAAGCATGGCTTTATCTTGGGTTGCAGGTCGATGAGTGTGCAAAAATGAACTATAAACGCCAGTTTCGCCCTCACCTGCGATTTGATGGCCATAAATGGCGTTGATTGTTGCGGATAAACTTTACACAAGCCGCTAAATCTGGCATTCTCCCTGCGTTTTTTATAGTGGCTCACCCTTAGAGGATTCAATGGCGAAAGAAGACAATATCGAAATGCAGGGCACGATCCTAGAGACTCTGCCTAACACTATGTTCCGCGTAGAGCTTGAAAATGGCCACGTGGTAACTGCACACATCTCTGGCAAAATGCGTAAAAACTACATCCGCATTCTAACCGGTGACAAAGTAACTGTGCAGTTGACTCCTTATGACTTGTCAAAAGGCCGCATTGTCTTCCGCGCTCGATAATCGCCGTTTGGCTTAACGCCAACTCATCGATCATCAGCATGAAAAAAGCCAGGTTAAACCTGGCTTTTTTGCGTCTGCTAAACGCCAACCTTAGTTGGCGCTTTCATCTTACGCTTCGGCGGTTTCGTCTTCGTAGACAAACTCCAACTCATCACCACTTAGACGCACATCAACGTGCCCGCCCGCATTGAGCTTGCCAAACAAGATCTCGTTGGCCAGTGGCTTACGTAATTGCTCTCGGATTACCCGCGCCATTGGACGAGCGCCCATTGCCCGATCGTAACCCTTCTCGCATAGCCATTGTCTTGCAGCATCTTCGACTTCCATCGACACGCCGTTCGAGTCCAGCTGTGCTTGTAGCTCAACGATAAACTTATCCACCACCTGTTCGATAATGGTCTGATCAAGGTGATTGAACCAGATAATATTATCCAGACGGTTACGGAACTCAGGTGCGAAGATCCTGTTGATCTCGTCCATCGCATCAAAGCTCAGGTCCTGCTCTTTGAAGCCAATCGAGCTACGCTGTGTTTCCTTCACGCCTGCATTACTGGTCATCACCAGGATGACGTTGCGGAAGTCAGCTTGACGGCCGTTATTGTCGGTCAGGGTACCGTGGTCCATCACCTGCAACAGCAGGTTAAACACGTCTTCATGCGCCTTCTCAATCTCATCGAGCAATACCACACAATGAGGATGCTTGAGCACTGCATCGGTGAGCAAGCCACCTTGGTCATAACCCACATAGCCCGGAGGTGCGCCAATCAAGCGGCTAACCGCGTGACGCTCCATGTACTCAGACATATCGAAACGAATTAGCTCAACGCCCATCGCTTTGGCTAGCTGCTGGGTTACCTCGGTTTTACCTACCCCGGTTGGGCCAGCAAACAAGAACGAGCCGACCGGCTTGTTCTCAACACCCAAGCCAGAGCGGTTCAGGCGGATCGCATCAACCAGTACATCGATAGCGGGATCTTGTCCGAACACCACCATCTTGAGGGTTTCATTAAGGCCACGTAGTACTTCCCGGTCAGAGGACGAAACCTTAGCCTCAGGAATGCGCGCAATCTTGGCAACAATCGCTTCGATATCGGCAACACCGATGGTTTTTTTGCGCTTGCTGGTTGGTAGCATGCGCATGCTGGCGCCAGCTTCATCAATCACGTCGATGGCTTTGTCAGGCAGATGGCGCTCATTAATGTACTTAGCCGACAGCTCAGCAGCACTGCGCATCGCCTGCTTGGTGTAGCGAACATCGTGGTGCGCTTCGTAGCGGCTCTTGAGCCCAAGCAAGATCTTGGTTGTGTCATCGATGGTTGGCTCTACAATGTCCACCTTCTGGAAGCGGCGAGCCAGCGCTCGGTCTTTCTCGAAGATCTGGTTGTACTCTTGGTAGGTAGTCGAGCCGATGCAGCGCAGCAGGCCGTTACTTAATAGTGGCTTGATCAGGTTAGCGGCATCAAGCTGGCCACCCGAAGCAGCCCCCGCACCGATAATGGTGTGGATCTCATCGATAAACAGAATGGCATTCTCAGCGCTTTCCAGCTGCTTAAGCAAGGCTTTAAAGCGTTTTTCAAAGTCGCCGCGGTACTTGGTACCGGCAAGCAGCGAGCCAATATCCAGTGAATAGATGGTCGCATCTTTAATCACTTCAGGGACATCTTCATGGACGATGCGATAGGCCAGACCTTCTGCGATGGCGGTCTTACCTACCCCGGCTTCGCCGACTAACAGTGGGTTGTTCTTGCGGCGGCGGCAAAGTACCTGAATGGTACGGCCCAACTCTTTATCACGGCCGATAAGTGGGTCGATTTTGCCCTTCAGCACCAACTGATTGAGGTTGGTGGCAAAGTTCTCTAGCTGCTTGGTATCTTCGGGAGAGGCTTCGGCTTCAGGCGCTGGGCTGTCTTCTTTGTCCGACTCATCCTTACGAATACCGTGGGAAATAAAGTTCACCACATCCAAGCGGCTAATATCTGCTTTCTTGAGGAAGTATACGGCTTGGCTTTCTTGTTCAGAGAAGATAGCCACCAGAACATTGGCACCGCTAACTTCGCTATTCCCAGACGACTGCACATGGAACACCGCACGTTGCAATACGCGCTGGAAGCCAAGTGTTGGCTGGGTTTCTCGTTCGGATTCACCTTCAGGGATAACAGGCGTGGTTTGTTGGATGAAACTACTAAGCTCTTCGCTGAGCTGTTTAAGATTAGCGCCGCAAGCAAGTAATGCTTCTTTGGCAGACGAGTTTTCAAGTAGAGCGAGGAGTAAATGCTCGACTGTCATAAATTCGTGTTGCTGCTGGCGCGCCTCCTTGAATGCAATGTTTAAGGTGTTTTCCAACTCTTTGTTCAGCATAAATAGCCCCCTAAAAAGCTCTGTTTACTTCCTGTTATGCCGGCTCCATCGTGCACATTAACGGGTGCTCGTTCTCTCTGGCATAACTATTCACTTGCGCGGCCTTGGTCTCTGCAATGTCAGCGGTAAAAATGCCACAAATACCCTTACCGCTGTAATGAATGGTTAACATTACCTGCGTAGCTTTGTCTAACTCCATGTTAAAAAATTGCTGCAATACCTCGACAACAAAATCCATCGGTGTGTAATCGTCGTTGTTCAGCACAACCTTGAACAACTTTGGCGGCTCAACCTTGACTTTAGCGGTGCGGGTTAACTCTTCAACATCGAGCCAATCGGACAACTTGCTCATAGAAAAATATAGTAGAAAATGACTTTAACACGTCCAAAATACCGCCTTTAGTACCCCATGGCTAGGATTAGTTTGAGCGAGCCTCACAAATTTCCCTCTACCACTTGACTGTGAGAATTATTTTACTAAATTGTTAACTGCTAACACCTCAGGGATGAAACTTGGTCGGTGTGTAAGTTAAATACAGATAGGGATATGTCGTATGCCAACCGGAACAGTGAAGTGGTTTAACAATGCAAAGGGATTTGGTTTTATTTGTCCAGATAATGGCGGAGAAGATATTTTCGCCCACTACTCGACAATTCAAATGGAAGGTTATCGCACGCTAAAAGCAGGCCAACCGGTCCAGTTCGAGATGCAACAAGGTCCCAAAGGCAGTCACGCCGTCAGTATCGTGTTCGATGATCAACAGAAATAGTGGCAAATCACACAGCAAAAAAGCAGGCCTAAGCCTGCTTTTTTTGTATCTGCCCCAAGGGCTTATCGCTCAACGCTAAGCATTGAGCGATTCCAGAACAATTACATGTTGCTGATAATGTCGCCAGCGAACTCTGAACAGCTACGCAAAGTGGCACCATCCATCAAACGTTCAAAGTCATAGGTCACGGTCTTCGCTTCGATAGCGCCTTCCATGCCTTTTTCAATCAGCTGGGCTGCTTCAGTCCAACCCATGTGTACTAGCATCATTTGAGCAGACAGGATAACCGAACCTGGGTTTACCTTGTCTTGGCCAGCATACTTAGGTGCAGTACCGTGGGTGGCTTCAAATAGCGCAACACCGTCGCCAATGTTGGCGCCCGGTGCGATACCGATACCACCAACTTGAGCTGCCAGCGCATCTGATACGTAGTCACCGTTTAGGTTCAAGGTGGCGATGACGTCGTACTCGGCTGGGCGCAACAGGATTTGCTGCAAGAATGCATCGGCAATCGAGTCTTTGATGATGATCTCTTTGCCAGTGTTAGGGTTAGTCAGCTTGCACCATGGGCCGCCGTCCAGCAGCTCGGCACCGAACTCTTGTTGAGCCAGCTCGTAGCCCCAGTCTTTGAATGAACCTTCGGTGAACTTCATGATGTTGCCTTTGTGCACCAAGGTTAGCGAGTCGCGGTCGTTGGCAATCGCGTATTCAATAGCGGCACGTACCAAGCGTTGGGTACCGGCTTTAGACACTGGCTTAACGCCGATACCACACTCTTGTGGGAAGCGGATCTTGTTCACGCCCATTTCACTTTGCAGGAAGTCGATCACTTTATCGGCCTCAGGCGTACCCGCTTGCCACTCGATACCGGCGTAGATGTCTTCAGAGTTCTCACGGAAGATCACCATGTCAGTCAGCTCTGGCTGCTTCAGTGGGCTTGGTACACCATTGAAGTAGCGAACCGGGCGCAGACAGGTGTATAGGTCAAGCTCTTGACGCAGCGCAACGTTTAGCGAGCGAATACCACCGCCAACTGGGGTAGTCAGTGGGCCTTTAATGGACACACAGTAATCTTTTACAGCTTGCAGCGTCTCTTCTGGCAGCCAGGTGTCTTCGCCATATACTTGGGTCGATTTCTCACCCGCGTAGATCTCCATCCAGTGGATCTTGCGCTCAGCACCATAGGCTTTCTCTACTGCGGCATCGACCACTTTAAGCATGGCTGGTGACACGTCGGCACCGATGCCATCACCTTCGATGTAAGGGATGATTGGGTTGTTTGGCACGACCAACTTGCCTTGGTCATTGACGGTGATCTTAGCGCCACCATTGGGAACAACAAGTTTGCTTTCCACAGCGTTCTCCTACGTCCTGTTATTGTTCAAATGCGCAACGATAATAAACCATTTAATAAAGTATTAACATGCTTTTAGACTGGGCAGACCAATTGCCGATTCAAGCATCAATAGTTGGACTAGGCGCTTGAATAAACGCCCATCTTCAGCGCTTCTATGCTGTCTTGGGCAAGTAGATTTGCTATCATAGCGCGATGAAAAACACTGTATCACCTAAGCCTCGTCCCGCCCGCGGACGCCGCCCTCAACGTGCTAACAAGCCACGCGTTTCTCCCGCCGAGCGCAAAGTTATATTGTTCAATAAACCCTTTGATGTGTTGTGTCAGTTTACCGATCAAGAGGGCCGTAGCACCCTTAAAGACTACATCGACATACCGAATGTCTATGCAGCCGGGCGCCTAGATCGCGACAGCGAAGGCTTGCTGCTGTTAACCAACGACGGTCAGCTGCAACATCGTATGGCGAACCCCAAGAAAAAGACCAGCAAAGAGTATTGGGTTCAAGTGGATGGCGCCCCCAATGACAGTGACCTAGATAAGCTTCGCAAGGGCGTTGAGCTTAAAGACGGCCCCACCCTTCCGGCTAAGGTCGAGATCATTCCCGAGCCTACGCTATGGCCACGCAATCCACCGGTGCGTTTTCGGGCGAACATCCCTACCACTTGGCTTAAAATCGTAATTAGTGAGGGCCGTAACCGACAGGTACGGCGGATGACCGCCGCCATCGGTTTTCCTACGCTGCGACTGGTGCGTTATCGCATCGGTAGCTACACCTTAGACGGTATCGAAACAGGGAAATATCAGGCGCTGCATCCGCCCAAGCCGTGAGCTGGAATTTCCCTTGCTCAGGCGCTGTTTAAGCGCAATTCTTTCTGTTAGAATGCCGCGAAATTTCAACCTAGGTATCCAATGAACGCCAACAGCACCAAAAAAGTCATCGTCGGTATGTCCGGCGGCGTAGACTCTTCAGTATCTGCATATCTACTCCTTCAACAGGGCTATCAAGTTGAAGGTCTATTCATGAAAAACTGGGAAGAAGACGACAATGACGAGTACTGTGCTGCGGCGGAAGATTTGGCCGATGCGCAAGCCGTCTGTGACAAACTCGGGATCCACTTGCATACCATCAACTTTGCAGCAGAGTACTGGGACAACGTCTTTGAGCACTTCTTAGAAGAGTACAAAGCGGGTCGTACCCCGAACCCAGACATCATGTGTAACAAGGAAATCAAGTTTAAAGCCTTCCTTGAGTTTGCCGCTGAAGAGCTGCAAGCCGACTACATCGCTACCGGCCACTATGTGCAACGCCGCGAAGTCAATGGTCGCTGGGAGATGCTACGCGGTCTGGATAACAACAAAGACCAAAGCTACTTCCTCTACACCTTGGCAGAAAAGCACGTAGCGCAGACCCTGTTCCCGGTTGGCGGAATCGAAAAGCCTGAAGTGCGTCGCATCGCTGAAGAGCAAGGCTTAGTGACCGCCGACAAAAAAGACTCTACCGGTATCTGCTTCATCGGCGAGCGCAAGTTCACCGACTTCTTGGGCAAGTACCTACCAGCGCAACCTGGCAATATTGAAGACACCGACGGTAACGTGATGGGCCAACACCAGGGCTTGATGTACCACACCTTAGGTCAACGTAAAGGCTTGGGTATCGGCGGCACCAAAAGCGGTGACGGCGAAGCCTGGTACGTGGTCGACAAAGACGTTGAGCGCAACGTACTCATCGTAGGCCAAGGCCACAACCACCCTCGCCTTAAGTCGCAATCGCTGATTGCCGCCCAGCTTCACTGGGTAAGCCGCGAGCCGATCACTGAAGAGCTACGCTGTAGCGTGAAGATCCGCTACCGCCAAACCGATGTTGCCTGCACCATTCAGCCCATCGATGACGACACCATTAAAGTGGTATTCGACGAGCCACAGATTGCGGTAACCCCTGGCCAATCGGCGGTATTCTATCTCGATGACGTCTGCCTTGGTGGCGGTATTATCGAAGAGAAACACGGGATCACTGAATGAGCTCAGGCGGCCAGCAAAAACCGCTAGAAGAGCGGGTCATCGCTTTCGCAGCCTTATGTCAGGCTGCGAAACTGGTTCAGGATGTAGCACGTACCAGCCGCTGCGATGAAGAGTCGATGCGCGCTAGCTTAAACAGCATCGCCGTGACCGACGCTGAACAGACCATCGATATCTTTGGTTCTGTCGATAGCCTCAAACTGGGCCTGTCTTCAATTAACGCGCAACTCGGCGGCGGCAAACACCCCCGCAGCCCAGAGCTAACGCGCTATGTGGTCAGCATCTTAGCGCTAGAGCGCAAGCTGGCTAAACGCCCCGATATCATGTCGATTCTTGGCGAGCGCATTGGCCGCCTTGAACGTCAACTGCAGCATTTCGATCTGCTCGATGAGCAAGTGCTGGCCAGTATCGCCGCTATCTACAGCGACGTAATCAGCCCCTTAGGGCCACGAATTCAAGTTGCCGGAAACGTCTCATTTCTGCAGCAACCCATCGTCCAACATAAAGTACGCGCACTTCTGCTAGCTGGCATTCGCGCCGCCGTGCTTTGGCGACAGCTTGGTGGTCAACGTCGTCAATTGGTCTTTTCTCGGATCAAGTATGTGAACCAAGCAAACGACTTTCTCAATCGTGTAAGTTAAACATTATCAGGAGAACAACATGGAACTGTCTGCGCTGACAGCCATTTCACCTATCGACGGTCGCTACGGCGATAAAACCGCTGAACTTCGTAGTATCTTTAGTGAATTTGGCCTTATTAAGTACCGTGTAACCGTTGAAGTACGTTGGTTACAAAAACTGGCTAAACACCCACAAATCGCTGAAGTTCCAGCCCTTTCTGACGCCGCTAACGCCTTCCTCGACAACATCGTAGCCCAATTCTCCGAAGCAGACGCAGCCCGCGTTAAAGAGATCGAGCGCACCACTAACCACGATGTGAAAGCCGTTGAATACTTCCTTAAAGAGAAAGTAGCTGAGCAAACTGAACTGGACGCAGTAAGCGAGTTCATCCACTTTGCGTGTACCTCAGAAGACATCAACAACCTGTCGCACGCACTGATGCTAAGCGAAGCGCGCGAAAACGTGATTCTGCCTTACCTGAACAAGCTGGTTGATGCCATTGCGGGTCTGGCGCAAGAGTACCGTACGACTCCCCTGCTCTCGCGTACTCACGGCCAGCCTGCGTCACCTTCTACCATGGGTAAAGAAATGGCCAACGTGGTTGCACGTCTGCGTCGTCAAGTTAAGCAAATCGAAGCGGTTGAAATGCTGGGTAAGATCAATGGCGCAGTAGGTAACTACAACGCTCACGTATCTGCCTACCCTGAAGTTGACTGGCACCAGTTCTCAGAAGAGTTCGTTACTTCACTGGACGTTACCTGGAACCCATACACCACTCAAATCGAGCCACACGATTACATCGCAGAGCTGTTTGATGCGATTGCTCGCTTCAACACCATCTTGCTCGACTTCGATCGCGACATCTGGGGTTACATCTGCCTGGGCCACTTCAAGCAAAAAACCATTGCTGGCGAGATTGGCTCTTCCACCATGCCGCACAAAGTTAACCCAATCGACTTCGAAAACTCTGAAGGTAACTTGGGCATTGCTAACGCAGTATTCGGCCACTTGGCAGCCAAGCTTCCAGTTTCTCGCTGGCAGCGCGATCTGACCGACTCAACCGTTCTACGTAACCTGGGTGTGGCAGTGGGCTACTCACTGATTGCCTACCAAGCAACCTTGAAAGGCATCAGCAAGCTTCAGGTAAACGAAGACAACCTGTTGGCCGATCTGGACGGCAACTGGGAAGTATTGGCAGAGCCTGTACAAACCGTTATGCGTCGCTATGGCATCGAGAAGCCTTACGAGAAGCTCAAAGAGCTGACCCGTGGTAAGCGTGTAGACGCCGAAGCCATGCGTAACTTTATCGACTCCCTCGAGCTGCCTGAGTCTGCCAAGGACGAGCTTAAAGCGATGACGCCTGCAAACTACATCGGTAAAGCCGTAGAGCTGGTCGACAAGCTGTAGATTCTGCATACTAGTAAGGGCACGCATTGCGTGCCCTTTTTTATATCTATCAGTAACCTGCAAGGACACGGCGGTACATTGGCAAGTCATTGGGATATGTTCGGCCTGACCGAGCATGCGAGTGCCGAGGCACTAAAAAAACGCTATAAACAGCTCAGTAGACAGTGCCACCCCGACAAGGGCGGCAGCGACGCCTTAATGGCGTTAGTTAATCATAGCTACGAGCAGATCCAGCAGGGAAAAGGCCACGAGACCGCCTTTTCAACCCTTGTATCCACCCAGGGGGCCCCCACCCACCTTGATGCAGCCAAGTTGCAAAAAGTGCAACGCCTGCTCGAACATGTACGCCAGTCCAACAGCAAGTTTAAACGCCAGATACGTGGCATTAAGTTGCTCGCGCTTAGCGCTGCAGCCGCAGGGCTGCTTCTGCTGTTGATCGTCGTTTTGCAACACAACGCCCAAAATGATGCCAAGCAACAACATGAAAATGAGATCGCCCAGTTAAAGCTGCAACTGGCTGACGGCCAAGACACCATCACCCGGCTGTTCGACAAAGCGGAGCTGCAGCGCGATCAGCATGAAACCCTCAGCGCGCAGCTGTGGCAGTCTCGCCAACGCAGTCGCTTACTTCAAGCGCGGCTGGCAGAAGTCTATAGCGAGTTGGAGCAAAACCAGGACATCATTCGCTCTGTCATCCTTCGCTCTCAACACGACGCCTTAAGCGGTGAACATCAACGCTATCTAAGCGCCCAAGCCATCGAGCCAAAGCCCGATCCTGTCGAGCCGGAACCGCCAGCCATGCTGCTCACGCCCACTGAGCCTGTGCCAACACAAGCAACAGCGGTTGAAGATGACCAGTCAGCGCCAGTGAGTAAACCGCCAGAATCACCACAGCTCCCGGCATCTCAACAAGAGGTAAGCCAGCAAGCAGAGCCCGAAACGGCTCCAGGTGCAGTGCCAGAAGAAGCGCAACAGGATATCGCGACACCTGCGGGTGAGCAGCAATCGACAGCCGACTCTGCAGACAGCGAACAGTGATCGAACAGCGCTATACTCACATACACTATTAAGAGTGATTCACTGCCAACAAGATAGGCGCGTACATGCAGCTACCTTTGTTCCCACTGTCCATGCTGTTACTGCCCGGGGGACTCTCTAAGCTTCGGATATTTGAGCCACGCTACCAGCGGCTAGTCAGCTTGGCGACCTCATCAGGACAAGGCTTTATCCTTACGCCAGCCACCGATGATTACGAGTTAGGCGTGCGCTGCTACATCAATGACTTTGAACAGCTCGAAGACGGACTGCTCGGCATTGATATCTGCGCAGAGCAACGGGTAAACATCAACAACGTCTATCGCGACGATGATGGGCTCAACTTCGCTGAGTGTGAAATCGCCCCCGACTGGCAGTGGCAACAACATAGTGCATCCGAACAGCTCTCCCGCCAGCTCGAAAACCTACTGGCACGACATCCTTGTTACGCCGATCACCCTGAAGCCAGACACTTAGATTCACCCGGCTGGAGTATCTGCCGCTGGCTCGAGTTGCTCCCTTTTAGCAACGAAGCACGCGCTCACATCCTCTCTGAAGACAACCCGGTCGTACTGGAGCACCTTGCAGAACAATTGGCTGCTGCGATCACTCAAGCTTGACACCCTCAACACCACATCACCCTTCCATATAGATTATGTAAACTATTGATTGTAGTTAACTTTTATAAATTTAAAGATGGCCTTATGGCGCTGAATGCTTATTATAGAGGGATGTCGCTGAAAAGGATTTTGGTTAGAAGCTTAGGATGTTGATACGTACCAGCGCGTCGTTCAACAACTAAAATTGTTAGGGCTTGCTAGTTAGGAGTCAGCAAGGACCCGCAAAGGTGAATAATGAGATATAAAGCCAAGGCGAATGCGCCAATTAATCACGCCTTACCGCTAGTGCAACACGCAACATCAGATGAAGGAACCCTTTGGAATATCGAGCAAGAGAAAGATCTTCTCTGTGTTGAGTTCACTTCCAACTTAAGCATTGATCGTCTTCAGCAAGGTTTCGAGAACGCCGCCAAACTATTAGGCCTACGCGACCCGGTTCGCCTGTTCAAGATCCGCTAGATCAACGCTTTACACATTCCAATTGCAAAAAGTAACCGCTTCGGCGGTTATTTTTTTACCTGCGTTTTTTCAGGCTGGCAACGCTTAATACCAATCTAGATAAGTTAATGGTCAGATATTGCGCAGGGAAAATCATTGAGGACGAGAAGGCGCTTGCCGTAACTAGTGGACTAATTACTAAAGCGCTGACGCTGTCATCAATGATTTTAACCAGCAAGAATGATCAGTTACTTATGTAGACTGGTATAACCTACTTGCTTATCGTCTGAAAGCAGTGACATGCCCCAGACATAAAAAAACCCGTTGCAAGCAACGGGTTTTCTAGTATGGCGGTGAAGGAGGGATTCGAACCCTCGATAGGGCTACAAACCCTATACTCCCTTAGCAGGGGAGCGCCTTCAGCCACTCGGCCACCTCACCGGCGCTAACTCAACTCTGCTCATCGCAGACTCAAGTTGCTAAACATGGCGGTGACGGAGAGATTCGAACTCTCGATACGTTGCCGTATACACACTTTCCAGGCGTGCTCCTTCAGCCACTCGGACACGTCACCAATTTGTTTTAGAAGCACGCTCATGCCTCATCAACGAGGCGCTAGATTACGGATTCTCACTTACTCGGTCAACCACTTTTTCTATAAAACTCAACCGACTGCCGAGCTTTTCACCAAGTAGATGATTATTTAGCAAAAAGGCCCCAAATGGGGCCTTGGCTTGCGCGATAAGCGCTTAGATTCGATAGCCGTTGGCTTGACGCAAGTAGGCGGCTGCGCCCTGCAGACCTGGCTGTGACTCAGTGATAACAAACACTGGCACCTTATTCACAAAGGCCTTAAAGCGACCTTTGTCTTCGAAGCGCTTGATAAAGTCGCTAGCTTTAAAGAAGTCCATAAAGCGACCGATAATGCCACCAGCGATATAGATACCGCCAAAGGTAGACAGGTTCAGCGCTAGGTTGCCGCCAAAGCTCCCCAATACGCGACAGAACACTTCCATCGTCTCACGACACAGCTCGCAACTTCCGTCTAAACCGCGCTCGGTGATATCAGCAGGTACAAAGTTCTCAGGGGTTTTCTGGTAAAAATCCGCCAAACCTTGGTAGATGTTCACCAAGCCCGGGCCTGACATCAGGCGCTCAGCAGAAACATGGCCCAAGCGGTTTTGCAGGAACTTAAGAATATGCATCTCTTTATCGTCGCTCGGCGCGAACTCAACGTGACCGCCCTCGCCCGGCAAACAGATAAACTCGCCTTGGTGTTTCACCAAGTGCGCCACGCCCAAACCAGTACCTGGTCCGTAAACCGCGATAGGTGCGTCTGGGTTAACTTCACCGCTCTTCACCTGTACCTTTTGGTCTTCGCCCAGCGTTGGGATAGACATGGCAATGCCAGTAAAGTCGTTGATTAAGTGAAGGTTATCTAGCTCTAGATCCGCTTTTACCTGCTTTTGTGAGAACGCCCAGCTGTGATTGGTCATCTCAATCCAATCTTTGTCCGTTGGGCATGCAATAGCGATACACGCTTGGGTAACTTGGGTTTCTTGAGAAGAAAGATAGGTTCGAATAACGTCAGTGATGGTTGGATAGTCGGCGCATAAGAACTTCTGAATATTATCGATGTTGCCATCAGACAGATTGACCAACGCAAGACGAATATTTGTACCACCAACATCGGCGACCAAGCCGTACTCAGACATGAGATTTTCCTTCTAGATTTAGATGCAATTAAGCTGGTTTCTCTGCCTCTCGCAGGCAGGAAGTCCATTATCGTTGTAAGTAAATTCTATCGCTTTTGTTTGTAAGTTTCGTTAGAAAACTACCAATTCCTGATACTCTGTTTCAATAATTAGAGCTGGCTCATACAATCGAGAAAGTCACTAGTCTATGATTAGAGGGCAATCGACTAGAGGAGCGGGTTTTTCAGCGCGTCAGCCGCCACCTTGAAAAATAATTACATTTGACGCGTGTTTAAGGATGACCGCGCTAAAATTACGAAAATTATGAATACATTAGAAAAAATCACGAAAAACCTCGACACCTTTAGTAAGTCGGAGCGTAAGGTTGCAGAAGTAATCATCGCGTCCCCTCAAACCGCTATCCACTCTAGCATCGCTGCATTAGCCAAATTGGCGGATGTGAGCGAGCCAACGGTTAACCGCTTCTGCCGTCGTCTGGATACGAAAGGTTTCCCCGACTTTAAACTACATTTGGCACAAAGCCTCGCAAATGGCACTCCTTATGTGAATCGCCATGTTGATGAGGATGATGGCCCAGAGGCCTATACCTCAAAGATCTTTGAATCCTCCATGGCTTGTCTGGAAGCTGCTAAAAACAGCCTCGATCCACATGCGGTCAATCGAGCGGTAGATATCCTCACCCAAGCAAAGAAGATCTCCTTCTTTGGCCTCGGAGCGAGCGCATCCGTCGCGCAAGATGCGCTTAACAAATTCTTCCGTTTCAACGTTCCAGTCAGCAGCTTCAATGACGTGGTAATGATGCGCATGAGCTGCATCGTGTCCACCGAAGACGACGTTATCGTGTTGATTTCCCACACAGGCCGAACCAAGGCGATGGTCGATATCGCCAATTTGGCGCGCCAAAATGACTCAACCGTAATTGGCATCACCAAAAAAGAATCGCCACTGGCTGCCGAGTGTAGCTTGGTCCTGTCGATGGACGTGCCAGAAGACACCGATGTTTACATGCCAATGGCCTCGCGCATTGCTCAGATGTCACTAATTGACGTGTTGGCAACGGGCTTTACCCTGCGTCGCGGCGAGAAGTTCCGTGAGAACCTGCGTAAAGTAAAACAGAGCTTAAAAGACTCTCGTATCGAAAAATAACACCGCCAGCGTGTTCATCTAGCCAGCCTTTGACTATTCGGGGCTGGCGACTTCCCCGCCCAGGTAACGCGCTTTAAGCCTTTCGATGTAACCTTCTCGTTGTAGCTCTACAATCTTCCGATTCAAGCTCTCCAACAACGCTTGGTCTACATCCAGTGATGCGGCCAGATAAAGTTGATTGCTGGCAACTGCATCCCCCACCAATAATGGCTCTATTTGCTGGTCTCGCTTCCAATACCATAAGGTCTCGTCGGTACCATTAAACCAGGCATCGATTCGCCCCAGCGCCAGCATCGACGGCCCTTTACCGGGTAGGATCTCGACTAACTGCTGCTCTGAGAAGCCATTCGCCAATAGCAAATGGTATTGGGCGGTGCCAAAACCTACGCCGATACTCCTTAGCTCTGCGCGCGCTTGCTTATAGCTATCCACCCGAAGGCGTAACGAGGCAAAACTCCTCTCCAAGTCCATCACGGGTGCAACCCAAGTAAAACGCTGCTCGCGCTCCGGTATTCGGGCGAGGGGAAGAATGAATGCATCGCGGCCCATACTTACTTCACGCTGGGCTCGCTTCCAAGGGATGAACTCGACGCGAGCGCTTATATCAAGGCGACGAAACGCTTCAAGTACTGCATCAAGCACGATGCCTCGCCCATAATCCGTTTCGGGATGTTGCATGCTCAACGGGGGCGCTTCGACGCTGTATATCTTATAGTGATCCTGCGCGAAAATTGGCGTACTAAACACCAACGTTGCAATCACTAACACAACAACACGCACTCACCCTCCAGTTTCTAACCAACATCATATGCCTGTATCTAATTTAGCTAGCGCACACAGTATGTACAAACCGGACTGAAGAAACTACGAACTAACTCATTAATAGCTATGACGAGCGCGCATAAAAAGCCCGGTATGTAAACCGGGCTTTTATCTATTGCAGCCACGTGGGCTGCATCGTAGTTACGCTACATCGGACTGCACCGACGCAATCGCCTGTTCAGCATCTAGCATACCCGGCTCGAAGTGGTCCACCTGAATGGCTTTATAGCGAAGCTTATCGGCCGCCAACAACTGGGCAACTTCATCTTCGGTTAACAGCTCATGGGCCAGCGCCTGCTCAGTAATCTCTTCCAAGGCTACCTTACGTGGCAACAGCCCGGCTTTTTGCCCCTTGGCAATCTTGCGCTCCAGCGGTTGCACCTTGTACATGGCCTGGAAGGCATCTTCAATCAGCGAAACCGGATCCTCTTTGCCGCCGGTAAGCACACATAAGTGGCTCAAGCGCTCGCGCATCGCGCCCGGTGTCATCATGGTCTCGCAAATACGGTGAGAAACACCATCATCCACCAGCTTGTAAGGGTTACCCCACGGGAACACTACTCGCTTAAGGACAGTGGCAACCGCGCCGCTTGGGAAGTTCTGGAAGTAACCTTCTAAAGCCTGACCAATCTGATACAGGTTGTTCTCTACCGCCCACTGAACAAAGGGCAACTCTTCGGCCATGCGCCCTTGGTCTTCATAGTGCTTCAAGGTGGCGGTCGCCAAGTAAAGGTGGCTAAGCACATCGCCAAGGCGTGCCGAAATACGCTCCTTGCGCTTAAGATCGCCGCCCATCACCAGCATCGACACATCAGCGCACAAGGCTAGAGCCTTGCTCATTCGGCCAAGCTGTTGATAGTACTTGGCGGTGGGGCCAGAGACTGGCGCTTTCGCCCAACGCGCAGCGGTAAGGCCCTGCCCTAGTGCACCAAAGAAGTTGCTCGCGCCAAAGCCAATGTGCTTGACCAGCAGCTTATCGAACTGATCCAAACCTGCTTGCTCGTCGGGATTGGCCGCTGCTTGCAACTCTTTGAGCACATAAGGGTGACAGCGTGTTGCGCCCTGACCAAAGATCATCAGGTTGCGGGTTAAAATATTCGCGCCTTCTACAGTGATGGCAACCGGGATAGCCGCGTAGGCGTGACCCAGATAGTTCATCTCACCAAGTTGAATCGCGCGGCCAGCGTGGATATCCATCGCATCATTGAGAACGGTGCGCGCCATCTCGGTCATATGGTATTTGGCGATGGCGGTAACAATCGCCGGGCTCTGTTTCAGATCCAAGGCACCCGCGGTCATTCTGCGTGCGGCTTCAAGTTGGTAGGTCAAACCGCCAATCCGTGACAGAGCTTCTTCAACCCCTTCGAAGCGACCAATCGACAGGCCAAACTGCTTGCGCACATAGGCATAAGCACTGGTGCTACGCGAGCATAAATGGCCCACCGCAGTGCCCAAGGCAGGCAACGAGATACCGCGCCCAGCAGACAAGCACTCCACCAGCATCCGCCAACCCTTACCCGCGTACTCTTTACCACCGATGATCCAATCCAGCGGAATAAACACGTCTTCACCGAAGGTTGGTCCATTCATAAAGGCCAAGCCAAGTGGGAAGTGTCGATCGCCAGTGCGCACCCCCGGATGATCGGTAGGAATCAACGCACAGGTAATGCCTAAGTCTTGCTCATCGCCCAGTAAACCTTCCGGGTCGTAGAGCTTGAAGGCCAGACCAAGCACGGTTGCCACTGGCGCTAAAGTGATATAACGCTTGTTCCAGTTGAGCCGAATACCGACCACCTCTTCACCGTTGAACTCACCCTTACAGATAATGCCTTTATCGGGAATCGCACCTGCATCGGAGCCCGCTTCTGGACCAGTGAGCGCGAAACAAGGTACATGAGTACCATCGGCCAAGCCAGGCAACCACTGTTGCTTTTGCTCCTCGGTGCCGTAGTGCATCAGCAGCTCGCCCGGACCGAGCGAGTTGGGCACCATCACGGTTACCGCCGCTGACAAGCTGCGGGTGGCGATGGTGCTCACGATGGTGGAGTTAGCAAAGGCAGAGAATTCTCGTCCGCCATAGCTTTTCGGGATGATCAGCGCGAAGAAGCCTTCTTGCTTTAGGTAATCCCAGACCGGTTTTGGCAGGTCGCGCTGGTTTTGCACGATATCGAAGTCGTCGAGCATACCCATCAAGGTGGCGACTTGGTTGTCGAGAAATGCTTGCTCCTCTTCGCTAAGGCGCGCTTGCGGGTAGTCATGCAGGGTATTCCAGTTTGGCTTACCGCCGAACAGTTCGCCATCCCACCACACCGAGCCCGCTTCCATCGCTTCTTGTTCGGTTTGCGAGAGTGGCGGCAGTATCTTCTTAAACACCTTAAACACATGTCGGGTGAAGAATCGTTTACGCGTTTCAGCGATACACAGCACAACGACCAAAGCCGTCAGCAACATTAATAGTAGGGTCATGGTTGGTTCCTCATTCCGTCGTGTTTTTATTGTTGTTGTATTGGTGCACCAACGCCAGCTGCCAGATAAGGGATCACCTTTCTGATCAGCGTCTCAACGTTGACTTGTTCATTAAAATCGGCATTTGCGATGTCGCGAAGCGCAGCACTCGAGGCCATGGTGAATACCACCGTGCCGAGGGTAAAGTGCAATCGCCAAAACATCTCGGCTTCCGTCAGCTGTGGGTACGCACGCCTTACCGCGGCCTGAAAGCGATCCAGCACTTCACCGAAATGATGGGTGATAAACTTACGCAGATGGCCCTGGCTGTCGGTATAGCCGCGACCGAGTAACAGCAGAAACAGCGAAGTGCCGTGCTTTCGCTGCTCATTCATCGAGAGTAAGGGTTCGACAAAGGCGTTGAAGATATCGTCCAGACTGGGCGCTTGCTCGCTATCAAGGTGGGCTTGCATGGCGCGATCAAGCTGGGGCATGAAGGCTTCCAAGTAGCGCATCAGCACCGCTTGAATCAGTTCTTTCTTAGAGCCAAAGTGGTAGTTCACCGATGCCAAGTTAACCTCGGCATGGGAGGTAATCAGTCGCAAAGAGGTGTCACTGAAGCCACGTTCAGCAAACAGCCGCTCTGCAGAATCCATAATCTTGTGTTTTGTTCCCTGTCTCACAGCTCGCTCACAATTTTCAAACAACTGTTTAAAAATTACGTTTAAGTCCTGTGGAAGTCAATCGCGTTGCGTGAGTCAGATCACTATATCGAGCTTTGGCGCTCATTCCGCGAAAATAAACTTAAATTAAATGCAACTAACTGGAAAAGCGCCGGTCCTAATCTATGCCACTGCAATTAAACACTATTTGTGATACCCGGTTATCTTAGCCGGGTTTTTTTTATCCTCATTTTCTCCACGCCTACTTTACCCCTGCATTGGCAGGTGCCGCAGCAAGGCCGTCACCGCTTGGGCCAAGCGCTCGTCATCCATATCTAGGTACTCTCGCCCATGCTGATCTTGGGCGGTATTTGCCAGCCCCTGCAAACTGGAGCTAAACAGTACTCGGCCGCTATCTGGCGCCACCACGCTAAACATCAAGGTTGCCAAACGCCCATCGACGTTGGCCGCCTGCTCATTAAGCCCCGGACTGATATCAAACAAGGCAATCAGCTGGCTATCGCTGAGCTGCTGCGACGTCACCACCGTATAGACCATCCAGTATTGGCACGTCGCGTCGCCATCGACGACCTGCAATTGCATGCCTTGCAATTGATCAAGGATAACTGGCTCGACTTGCTCGAGCGCGGCTAGGTTGGCAAGCCGGGGATCGCGCAGACTCTCCCCTATTAAAGGATGCACACACAGTGCATCACCATTGGCCAGCTCAAACCCCGGAGCAGCCGATACCACCATTGCACTGCGCTTCTCGGCAGGCGCTGGCAATTCTTCCACTTGGCTACATCCGATGTTGGCAATGGCCAGACCTACTAGCACTAACAAGCTGAAGCTACGCATTTTTTTTACCTTACTAACTGATCGCCTTTTTACTATCTTCAGCTATTTTTTAGATTCAGTGAAATTTTTTTAATCGTTCTGCGGTTTATCTAGCTGACAACGCCATACGGGTGTTGACCTACTAGCAAACACAAAGGGAAATACTATGAAAAGTAAACATCTAATGATCGCAACAGCTGTTACCGGTGCACTGGCTCTGGGTACTTTGGCAACCACCCCTGTCGCAGAAGCGGCTGGCAAAGAGAAGTGTTACGGCGTTTCTAAAGCCGGTCAAAACGACTGTGCAACCAAAACCAGCTCTTGCGCTGGCACCGCGAAAGAAGACGGCCAGAAAGATGCCTTCGTGGTAGTTCCTAAGGGCCTGTGTGAAAAACTGATTGGCGGCAGCACCCAATCTAGCTAACGGGCAAGATTATCTGGGAGCAGCCGTCGCCGCTGCTCCCGATTCCCCCACCAGTTAGGTTTATCTTACGGGAGTAACTATGCAGCACCTACAGTTCGGTTTAGGGATCCGCAGTCAGATTGCCAACTCGCTTGCCCAACAAAAGCACCCTGCTATCGATTTTGTTGAAGCCCACACCGAAAACTACTTTAACCCCCACTCACTAAGCAGCCACCAGCTATCTCAGGCCGCGCAGCATTACCCGGTCACGCTGCACGGGGTTGGACTCTCTTTAGGCTCGGCTCAAGGCATGGATAAACAGCACTTACGCAAGGTGAAACTGTGCGTTGAACGCTATCAGCCTGCGCTCGTCAGTGAACACCTGAGTTGGAGCCAAGTTGACGGCCAACACTTTAACGATCTTCTACCTGTACCTTATACCGAGGAGAGCTTTAAGGTCTTTGCCGACAACATCAAGCAATTTCAAGACTCCCTGCAACGCCAGATACTTATCGAAAACCCCTCGGCCTATCTGCAGTATGCCGACAGTCAAATCGAAGAAGCCGATTTTTTGAATCAGCTCAGCGCCGAAACTGGCTGCGGCTTGCTGCTAGACATCAACAACGTGTTCGTCAGCGCATTCAATCAAGGCAGCGAGGGTGTCATTGCTGCTGGCAAACGCTATTTAGAGCAAATCGACAGCCATCGGGTGAAGCAGCTACATATGGCTGGCCATACCGAGAAGCAGATCGGTGATGCTAGGGTATTGATCGATACCCACAATCAACCGGTTCGCGATGAGGTATGGGCGCTATATCGCCACTACCTTAGCCTTAGCCAAGCGCCAATGATGGTGTTATTAGAGTGGGACAGCGACTTCCCGGAGTTTGAAGTACTTGAGCAGCAGTTGTCGCTGCTGCGCACTCATGCCGATAGCGCAAAGAACGCGCAGGAGCTAAGTCATGCTTGAGCAACTACAGCGCGAGTTCTCCGCCTATCTGCGCAGGCAGGACGAGCAGGTGTTTGAGCTGCTGGCACCCACCAGCGTTAGCGCCCAACAAGCAATGCAGATCTACCGCAACAACTATGTGGCGAGCCTCAGTGAGGCCTTGCAAGCCAGCTACCCCACGGTACTGCAGTTAGTTGGTGAAGAGAGCTTCGACAGCATCGCCCGTGCTTACTTGGCCAAGTTTGGTCATAACAGCGGTGACCTTAACCGTTTTGGCGAGCACTTTGCGGAGTTCACGGCATCGCTACCAGAGCTACGCTCACTCGACTACCTATGCGATGTCGCCCGCTTTGACTGGCTTATGGAACAGGTAAGTGCAGCGCCACATAGCGACACACCGTTTGATGTGGCTGCCCTCAGCTCGGTCAGCGAGGCGCAGTTTATAGATTTGGTATTTAACTTGCGCCCGCAGCTTGCGCTATTTGCCAGCGCCCACCCTATCGTCACCATCCATCAGATGGTGAGCGAACAACAGGTTGAGGCGATTGAGTTGAACACATCAGAGTACGCTGCGCTTATCAAGCAGCCTGATTTTAGTGTGCGGGTATTGCCCTTATCGGCAAGCGAGCACCGGTTCCTGCAACATTGTCAGCGCCAACGGCCATTGGCCGAGCTCGATGAAGAGTGTCTTGAGCAGCTCCAAGCACTGCTTGGTATGGCCCTCCAGCAACAGTTACTCAGCGGCTTTAACGCCGCTGCTAAAGCCTAAATAAGGAAAAACAATGACTTTAGTGACCCACTATCAACGCTTAGTGTCAGCAATGCAGGCGGCACTGATCCCATTACTGCTCACGCTTTGCCGCTTATGGGTGGCGTGGGTGTTCTTCCGTTCAGGCTGGCTCAAGTACAACAGCTGGGACTCCACCCTGTTCTTGTTTGAACTGGAATATCAGGTGCCACTGCTTCCCTGGCAACTGGCTGCATATTTGGGCACCGCGACAGAACTGATTGTTCCGCTGTTCCTATTATTGGGTCTGGCGACGCGTCCGGCGGCGTTTGTGCTGTTCTTCTTTAACATTATTGCGGTGGTGTCTTACCCAGCCCTTTGGCCCGGCGGTTTTTACGACCATCAGCTGTGGGGCCTTATGATTCTGATCACCTTGATTTGGGGAGCCGGACCGTTGTCGGCCGATCATGTGCTTAGCAAACGACTGCAAGCAAGCCAAAACTAGGGCAAATATAGCGATCAAAAAAGGCGGCTCACGGGCCGCCTTTTACTATTCGCGTAGCCTGCTCTTAACGAGCAAGGCTCAGCGGGCTGTTAGCTAGATAGCTTGGCATCCAGCTCTTCAAGCTTGGCCTGCCAAATCGCCGGACCCTCAGCGTGTGCAGAGTTACCGTTGGAATCAACCGCAACCGTCACTGGCATATCTTCTACTTCAAACTCGTAGATCGCTTCCATACCCAGCTCTTCAAACGCAACAACGCGCGCTTTCTTGATCGCTTTCGATACGAGGTAAGCTGCACCGCCTACGGCCATCAGGTAAACGCTTTGATTGCGCTTGATAGAATCAACGGTTGCAGGGCCACGCTCGGCTTTACCGATCATACCTAGCAAGTTGCACTCTTCCAGCATCATGTCAGAGAACTTGTCCATACGGGTAGAGGTCGTTGGGCCAGCAGGGCCTACTACTTCGTCGCGTACTGCATCAACCGGGCCCACGTAGTAGATAAAGCGGCCATCGAAATCCACGCCTTCTGGCAGGCCTTCACCGGATTCCAGCAGCTCTTTAATGCGCTTGTGAGCCGCATCACGACCGGTCAGGATCTTACCGTTTAGCAGAACAGTTTCACCCATCTTCCACTCGGCGATGTTCTCTTTGGTCAACTCGTCCACGTTAACGCGACGTACGTTGTCACCGACTTCCCAGCTAATCTCTGGCCAATCTTCCAGCTTAGGCTCTTTCAGCTCGGCTGGGCCGCTGCCATCAAGGTAGAAGTGTGCGTGACGGGTTGCTGCACAGTTGGGGATCATCACAACTGGCTTAGAGGCGGCGTGAGTCGGGCAAGACTTCACTTTTACATCTAGCACGGTCGTCAGACCACCCAGACCTTGGGCGCCGATACCCAGCTTGTTAACGCGCTCCATCAGCTCCAGACGCAGCTCTTCGTCAGCATTGCTGGCGCCACGCGCTTGCAGCTCTTGGATATCAATAGGGTCCATCAACGACTCTTTGGCCATCACTGCCGCTTTCTCAGCAGTACCGCCGATACCGATGCCGATCATACCCGGTGGACACCAGCCAGCACCCATGCTTGGCAAGGTCTTAACCACCCAATCAGCGACGCTGTCAGATGGGTTTAGCATTACCATCTTCGATTTGTTTTCGCTACCGCCACCCTTGGCCGCAACCATGATCTCTACCTTATCGCCAGCTACCAGCTCGGTGTGTACAACGGCAGGTGAATTGTCGCGGGTGTTTTTGCGAGCGCCGTTAGGGTCAGCAACCACTGAAGCGCGAAGGGTGTTATCGGGGTTGGTGTAAGCACGGCGAACGCCTTCATCCACCATCTCTTGAACAGTCAGGTCTGACTCCCAACGCACATCCATACCCACTTTCACGAAAGCGGTGATAATGCCGGTGTCCTGACAGATTGGACGCTTACCTTGAGCACACATCCGTGAGTTAATAAGGATCTGCGCGATAGCATCTTTGGCCGCTACGCTCTGCTCTTTTTCATAGGCATCGGCCATGGCTTCTACGAAGTCAAGCGGATGGTAGTACGAAATAAATTGCAGCGCATCAGCTACGCTATCGATAAAGTCCTGCTTGCGAATGACAGTCATAGTCTCTCCGTCGTTTTAATTATGAATTCATTTCAACTCTGCCGAGGGGATGCTACTTCTCTGTGTGCGGGCAGAGGTCGTGTTCCATGGTCGCCTATGATAACCTTGCGCCCCTCACTGGGCTAGCGACGCCCATCCGGTTTTGGGCAATTTTGTCGGACGTGCTTGTTAAGCAAGCTTTAACTGAACAATCTTTATAAAGAATGGTACGAATTCAACCTCTTTCTCTTACGCTTGACCACATTCTTCCAGCACTTTCGCAACAAGTGTGGAGTTGTTTTTTACAATCGGCCAGCCAAGACCACCCTGATAGCCAGTTCGACATTATCGTCGCCGACCCCATTGCGACCCTCTGCTACCAAGATGGCCAAGGCACGCAGCTTGAAAACGGCGTGGTCACCTCCGTCGATGGCAACCCCTTTACTCAAGCCCAACAGCTACGCCAGCGCCTGTTTAGCGAGGGGGAGCATCACGCCCTGCCCTTTAGCGGTGGCTGCCTTGGCCTGTGGGGCTACGATTTAGGGCGCAGCCTGGAGCGCATGCCTGAGATTGCCGAGCAAGATATTGCCACTCCCGATATGGCGTTAGGTTACTACGACTGGGCCATCATTCATGATAAAGCCGCCCAGCAGCTGTTGCTGGTAAGCTACTCCCAAGGCCTAACTGAGCAAGCCGCTGACGCCAAGCTCGCCAAACGCCTGGAATGGCTGCAGCAGCTACAAACTCAAGCCAAACCGGCATTTGCGCTAAGCGAGCACTGGCAGAGTAACCTCAGTGAAGCGCAGTACCGCCAGCGCTTTGATCAGGTGCAGGAGTACCTGAAAAGTGGTGATTGCTACGAGATTAACCTTACTCAGCGCTTTAGCAGCCGCTACCAAGGCGATGAGTTTGATGCCTACCAACGCTTGTTGGCGGGTAACCAAGCGCCGTTCAGCGCCTTTATGCGTCTGCCACAGAGCTGCATTCTAAGTGTCTCGCCAGAGCGCTTTATCGCTAAACGAGGCAGCACCGTAGAAACCAAACCGATCAAAGGCACCCGTAAACGCGGCGCGACCACCGAGCAGGACCAGCGACAAAAACAGCAGCTTCGGCAATCCGAGAAAGACCAAGCGGAAAACCTGATGATTGTCGACCTACTGCGCAACGACATCGGCCGGGTAGCAATACCTGGCACGGTGCGAGTGCCCAAGCTGTTTGAGGTGGAAAGCTTCCCGGCGGTGCACCACTTGGTGAGCACGGTAACTGCAGAGCTGCCTGATAGCGTCAGCGCGGAGCAACTGCTGGCCGCGTGCTTTCCCGGCGGCTCAATCACTGGCGCGCCGAAGATCCGCGCCATGGAGATTATCGAAGAGCTGGAGCCGCATCGACGCAACGCCTACTGTGGCGCCATCGGCTATATCAACCACAATGGTGATATGGACACCAATATCACCATCCGCACCTTGGTGTGCGAGCAAGGGAAAATCCATTGCTGGGCAGGTGGCGCGGTAGTGGTAGACTCTGAAGTAGAACAGGAATATCAGGAGTGTTTCGACAAACTCAGTCGGATCCTCCCTGCATTGAGCACCTAGCTCGAAGCGATTGAAACTTAAAAGGCGACATGGACGAGCAACATTACAAACAGCGCTTTGTATTGCAAAGCGCCCTTCCCCATCCCGCGGATCCAGCTCGGCAGCCCGCTGCCGTATTACTGGCCATCGATGTTGCCCGCCAGCAGCTGCTGCTAACGCGCCGCGCCCGCCATCTACGCCATCACCCCGGACAGATCAGCCTACCCGGCGGCCGCCACGATCCAGAAGATGCCGACCTGCAAGCCACCGCGCTGCGCGAGGCGTACGAGGAGATTGGCCTCGCCCCACGCTTTGTAAAGGTGTTGGGCGAACTGCCTAAGCGCTCCACCGTTAGTAACTTTACCGTGACACCCTTTGTTGCCGAGGTGAGTGGCGACTACCAACTTCGACACAACCCAGAAGAGGTAGAGCAGATCTTACAGCTCCCTCTGCAGCCTTTCCTGTATGAACGCGCCTATCACACCCATGAGATCCAGCGTAACGGCGAGTTGCACAAGGTGCTATTTATCGTGGTAGGTGGCGAGCTGGTGTGGGGTGCAACCGCGCGCATCCTGCATGATTTTGCCCTTCACTGCCAAGCGGGAAGCAAAAATGGCAACAGTGTTTTTTAACGCGCATCGTAACCAAGGGCGCATTTTGTAAGAAGGGCTGATTCTATTTCCAGCGGTAGATGCTATGTTTAATGGAATTTGCCACAGATAAGGAAATCGCGTTTTATGGTCAGTGTGTTCGACCTTTTCACCATCGGTATCGGCCCCTCCAGCTCTCACACCGTCGGCCCAATGCGCGCCGCCAAGCGCTTTGTGGACGAGCTTGCTACAACTCACGGCTTGGAGTCCGTCGAGCAGATTAGTGTGGAGCTGTTTGGCTCATTGGGCGCCACCGGTAAAGGCCATGGCACTGGCAAGGCGGTGATTCTAGGCTTAATGGGCGAGCTTCCAGAAAGTATCGACGTCGCCGCGATCCCTAAGCATCTAGCTGTACTTGAACAAAGTGAGCAATTGATGCTGGCAGGCACTCACGCCGTGCCTTTCCCTCGCGAAGGGGCCATCCTATTCCACCGTAATAAATCACTGCCGCAGCACAGCAATGCCCTGACCTTCCACGCACAGTTAAACAGTGGCAGCGCCATCAGCACCAGTTATTACTCGATTGGTGGCGGCTATATCCTGGAAGAAGGTGAAGGCCCTGCCAGTAAAACGCAGACCTTGCCCCATCCTTTTAGCACCGCCGATGAGCTGCTGGCACTGGCTTCGCGCGAGGGTAAGAGCATCGCCAACTTGATGTTGGATAACGAACTGACCATGCATAGCGCGCAAGAGATAGACCACTATCTTGAGCAGCTTTGGGCCACCATGCAGGCCTGTGTTAGTGGCGGCATGAACCACGAAGGCATGCTGCCCGGCGGCCTAAAACTGGTTCGGCGCGCCTCGGCGATCCACCGTCAACTCAATGCCCAACGCAGCACCAGCAGCGATCCGCTGAATGTGATGGACTGGGTCAACCTCTATGCCTTGGCGGTAAGCGAAGAGAACGCCGCTGGCGGCCGGGTGGTCACAGCCCCCACCAACGGTGCGGCGGGCATTATTCCCGCGGTGCTGCATTACTACGATCACTTCGTCTGTAAGCTCGACCCATCAGCTATCCGCCAGTTTTTCCTAACCACCACCGCGATTGGTGCTCTGTATAAACTCAACGCATCGATCTCCGGCGCAGAAGTCGGCTGTCAGGGCGAAGTGGGCGTGGCATGCTCCATGGCGGCGGCCGGGCTTACCGCCTTGTTTGGCGGCTCGGCGGCACAGATCGAAAATGCTGCAGAAATTGGTATCGAACACAACCTGGGGCTGACCTGTGACCCCATTGGCGGTCTGGTGCAGGTGCCGTGCATCGAGCGCAACGCGATGGGGGCAATGAAGGCGATTAACGCGGCGCGTCTGGCGCTACGCGGGAGCGGTCAACATAAGGTATCGCTGGATAAGGCCATTAAGACCATGTGGGAAACCGGCTGCGATATGCAGACCAAATACAAAGAGACCGCCCGTGGCGGCCTCGCAGTGAATATTATCGAGTGTTAAAGGGCGAGCTATTTAATCGGTAGCTCGATATCGGCGAACAAGCGCTCCAGCTCACGTGGGTTCTTAGCCTGCACCGCCAAGTCCACCAAGTTGCGGTTCAGGTGCGGAGCGAAGCCTTCGATAAAGTCGTACATGTAGGTGCGCAAGAAGGTGCCCTTACGGAAGCAAATCTGTGTGGTGCTGGCCTTGAACAGGTGGCTGCCGTCGATGGCCACCAGATCGCTGTCCTGCTCTTCGTTAATCGCCATGCTGGCCAATACGCCCACACCGATCCCCATGCGCACATAGGTTTTGATAACATCGGCATCGGTGGCAGTGAACACGATCTTCGGCTCTTTACCCGCCTGGTTAAAGGCTTCGTCCAGCTCTGAGCGACCGGTAAATCCGAAGATGTAGGTGACTAACGGGAACTGCGCCAGATGCTCAACGGTGATCTGCTCACCAGAGAGATAACGCTTAGCCAGTTCGTGCTCCTTAGTCACCAGAATACTGCGGTTCCAGTAGTAACATGGCAGCATCACCATATCCGAGAAATAGTGCATCGCCTCGGTGGCAATCGCAAAATCGGCAGTGCCTTTCGAGACCGCTTCATTGATTTGCGCCGGGGTGCCTTGATGCATATTCAGCGACACATTGGGATAACGCTTGATAAAGTCTTGGATCACCGAGGGTAGCGCATAGCGCGCTTGGGTGTGGGTGGTAGAGATATTCAGCGAACCACGATCGGGATGGGTATGCTGGCTGGCAACCGCCTTAATGCTCTCAACCTTGCCCATGATCTCGTTACTGATGCGGATAATCTCTTTACCCGCGGGCGTCACCTGGCTGAGATGCTTACCGCTACGCTTAAATATCTGTACCCCCAACTCGTCTTCAAGCAAGCGGATCTGCTTACTGATCCCCGGTTGTGAGGTGTAGAGACTCTCTGCTGTAGCTGAAACATTAAGGTTGTTGTTAGCTACTTCCACGATATAGCGCAGCTGCTGTAGTTTCATTCCGGCTCCGTCGCCTTTTTTTGCTCGATTTACGAGCTTATTGTTAGTCGTATGGGTATAGATCCATTTGTTATAAGATTAACACGGAACCGGGAAATCGCACTAGCTAATGCGCCTAACTAATTGTGCAGAATTCAATTTTAGTAATGCAGAGGTGCGCAAGGCGCCAACCAATGCCACCACCAACGCACCACTAATCGGCCCGGCCAGCCACAGCGACCAGGCAAGGGTAAGCGGGCTTTCAAACACCCAATACTGCAGGGCATTAAGCAGTAGCTGCGAGCAACACGCCGCCACCACGCCAGCCACCGCACCGAGTAGTACAAACTCCCACACAATACTGGCACGCAGCGTCGCCCGGCCCGCGCCCAAGGTACGCAGCACCACCAACTGGCGCTTACGCTCATCCAATGAGCCTTGGGTTTGCGCCAGCAACACCAGCGAGCTTGCCACCAGCACAATCGCGAACACCAGCTTGAGCGCCAGGCCGACTTGCTCGACCACGCCCTGCAAGCGGGCGATCAAGGCGGCAACATCAATCACTACTAAGGTTGGAAACACGCGTAACAAGCCACTTAGCCAGCGGCTGTTGCCCTCCGGCAGATGAAAGGAGCCCATATAGCTATGGCCGAAGTTATCCAACACATCGGTGCTCATCAGCACATAGAAGTTAGGCTGCATGCTGTTCCAGTCGACACTGCGCAGGCTGGTCACGGTAACTAAGGCCTCCAACCCGCCTACCCGGAACAAAAGCCGATCGCCCAACTGCAGGCCTAGGCGTTCGGCAAACTCTTGCTCAACCGAGGCTTGCGCCCCTACCTCACTGCCATGCCATCTGCCCGCGACGATCTTGTTGTTGTCATCGAGGGTGTCAGCAAAGCTTAGATTCAGCTCGCGGCCGGGCCCGGGGCGTCGCTCACTTTGCTTTTCATCGAACTCATCGCTGCGCTCACGCTGGGACACCGCCTCATCGTTGACGCTGATCAGCCGCCCACGCACCATGGGATAGAGCTGACTCACGCTAAGCTCTGCATCAGCAAACTTCTGTTGGATCTCGGGTAGTTGGTTGGGGGCTATGTTCAACACAAAATGATTGGGCGCATTTTCGGGTACTTGCTGCTCCCACTGCGCAATCAAATCGCGTTGCACCACCCAAATCAGCAGCGCCAGCATGATCGCGATACTAAAACCCAACAATTGTAATTGGTTACTACTGGCGCGCTGGTAAAGCGAGGAAATAGCAAGGCGCATGCCCAGCGAGCGCGAATGCTCGCGCCAACGGGTCAAGCCTCGCAGCACCACGGTTTGCAGGCCAACAATCAGCAGTACCGCCAGCATACCGCCGCCCATCAGCAGCAAACTGAGCTGCAGCGACGCGCTGTACCAGTACAGCAGCACAAACACCGCAAGCACTATCCATAACGCCACCTGCCAAGGCGCCACCACCGAAGCGTCATGGTCACGCCGAATTACCCTGAGCGGGGCAACACCAAACAGTTGCGCCAGCGTGGGTAGGGTAAAGGCTAAGGCGCATAGCCAGCCGGTGCCACCGGCAACCAACAGCGGCCGCCACCACACCATTGGCAGCTCCAAATCCAGGGCCTGACTAGCGACACGGCTTAGCGGTAGCTGTAATACCGCCCCCAAAGCCAACCCCAATAACACGGCGGTGAGTACAATCAAGCACCAGTGAGTGAGGTAGACCCGCTGCACCTGGCGACGTTGTGCTCCCAACACCTTAAAGATGGCGACCACATCGTAGTGGCGGCGACAGTAAAGCCGGCTGGCAACCGCTATCGCCGAGGATGCCAGCAGTACACCAATCAAGCCGGCCAGCAGCAAGAAGCGTTGCGCGCGCTCCAAGGCCTCACTCAACGGGTTCCCGGCAGTGTGCACATCCAACAGCCGCTGATTGTCAGCCAGACGCGGTCGCAGCCACTCATCCAACTGCGTGAGCGATGCTTCGCCACCCGCAAACTGATAGCGGTAGCTTAGGCGGCTGCCCGGTTGGATAACGCCGGTAGCCTCGGCATCTTGGAGGTTGATCAACACCCGTGGTGAGGTCATAAACACACTAAACGGTGCATCGGGTTCGCGCTCAATCACGCCGCTGACCCGCAGCAGCTTGTCGCCCACTTCGATATCGGCACCGATATCAATGCCTAACTGGTAGAACAACCGCTCGGCCAGCCAAGCCTCGCCCGGCAGCGGCGCTTCGCTGACCTCGCCTTGCGCTAGCAGCGCAGGTCTGATTAACAGCTCGCCGCGCAGCGGGTAATTAGCGCTGACAGCCTTTACATTGGCCAGAGCCATCTCATCGCCGGCAAACACCATGGTGGGAAACAGTAGCTGTTCTGCATAGTTAAGTTGGCGCTGCGAGGCTTGCTGCTCGAGCGGCAACTCTACTGGATGGGCGCTGCGCACCACCCGATCAGCCGCCAAGAAGTCGCTACTGCGAGATACCAGCGCCGCTTCAACCTGGTAAGTGACCGAGGAGAACAGCCATACCGAGCTCACCGCCAAGATGATGGCCAAACAGACAATAATCAGCTCGCCGCGGCGCAGCTCAGCGATAAACAGACGCCAACTTAACCCGTTCATGGCCGAGCCTCAGATAAAGCGCCGCCCGCCATCTGCTGCACTCGGTCACAACGCGCGGCCAAGCTTGGGTCGTGAGTCACCAGCACCAAAGTGGTACCCAGTTGTTGGTTTAAGCTGAACAGTAACTCTTCGATGCGATGACCGTTCTCTGCATCAAGGTTGGCTGAAGGCTCATCAGCAAACAGCACTTCAGGCTGGCAAATAAATGCGCGGGCGATGGCCACCCGTTGCTGTTCGCCACCAGAGAGTTGGTTGGGAAAATGACTGGCTCGCTCGCGCAAGCCGACTCGCTCCAGCCACTGGGCAGCTAACGCTTTGGCATCATCTAGGCCGCGCAGCTGAGCGGCCAACATCACGTTGTCCAAGGCCGATAGACTGGGGATTAGCAAGAACTGCTGGAAGATGAAGCCAAGTTTTTCTCGGCGCAGCGTGGCGCGCTGCTCCTCATCCAACTGTTTGAGATTAGCGCCGCATACTGCAATCTCGCCCTCACTGGGCGAGTCCAAGCCGGCCAGCATGCTTAGCAAGGTGGTTTTCCCCGAGCCAGACGCCCCCACAATGGCCACGCTTTCGCCCTGACTAACTTGCAGGTTGATGTCTTTTAACAAGGTAAGTTGTTCGCTGCCAGAGTCGACCCGATGATTGAGTCCTTCGGCGTTTATGATTATGTTAGGTGTCTGGTACTGCCCTGTCACAGTGAGATCCTCGGTATGCTTAAGCGGTTGCAGCTGTCTGTCTGCGCAATAAGATTGTCACTAGTTACGCTCGCCGTAGCCCAAAAGACTGCTTTTAAAAATCAGCTAGTTAGAAGTGGGCTTGCTCTTGCCCTCTGTTTTATTTGTATCAGTGTATCGGTTGCTGCGCCAACAAAAATGCTGATTGTAGGCGACAGCCTCAGTGCAGCCTATCGCCTTGATACCCGCCAAGGCTGGGTGGCACTGGCCGAGCAGCAACTGCGGGTTGAGCATCCGGGTTTTGAACTAATTAACGGTAGCGTTAGTGGGGAAACCAGCGCTGGCGGCTTAGCGCGCTTGCCCGCCCTGCTCGATAAGCATGGACCCGATTGGGTTTTGATTGAACTCGGTGGTAATGATGGCCTACGCGGCTTTCCCTTGGCGCGTCTGGAGGCCAACCTCAGCGAGATGATCGAATTGGCGCAAGATGCCGGGGCTGAGGTGGCGCTGATGCAGATCCGTATTCCTCCCAACTATGGTCGTCGCTACACAGAAGGCTTTGAAAAGCTCTACCCGAGCATCAGCGATAGCTATGACGTGCCACTGCTGCCGTTTTTTATCGAGGAGATAGCCCTCGATAGCGAGCTGATGATGGACGATGGCATCCACCCAAACGCCGAGGCGCAGCCGCTTTTGGCCGACGATATGACGGATCACATCCTAGAGCTGCTAAAACACTAGCGAGAGAGAGGTTAGCGAGAACAGAAAATTAGGCGCTGCGGGCAAAGCCGAGAGATTGGGCAGTACGCAGCGGCAGCACGCGATCGTGCATCACTTTGATGGTATCAAACTGTTGCAGGTGTTTAATGCCATCTAAGCTCAGTTGCTTGTCGATGTACATCAAGGTGTAGCTCTTTTCGTTGCTCTCCAGCAACACAAACCGACCATTCCCCTCTTGCCCCTGACAGACCACCACTTCGCCCACGGTGAGCTTGGTGAAGTACTGATGAGCAATCGGTTTAAAAAACCAACTCTGCGGCATCATCGGCTTGTGGAACAACACCATCGCAACGGCATTGAGCACCACATGCACTTTAACCGGTGCTGGCCATTCGAATGAGTCCAGACCTTCCAAGAAGGCATAATAGAGTTCGGCGTGCTCAGTAGAGAAAGGTTGGTCGCCTTGCGCATAAGGAACGCAACGCTGAGTAGTCAAGGCAGAAACAAACAATAGCTCATCTCCCAACTCCAGTGTCATTGCACTTTTGTCAGGATCAAATAGCCAGTGCCATTGATTGTTTGGGTGAATAAGCATAGTGCTCAAATATTGTCCTTGCCTAATTGCTGTATAAAACTACTACGCAATTTAGGCAAAGACAACGATTATTTGAATAAAATTAGAGCAGTTCAGCAATCTCTTTAATTAACTTTGGCCCTTTATAAATAAAGCCACTATATAGCTGAACTAGCTGAGCACCGGCTTGGATCTTTTCTTTAGCAGCCATAGCCGAATCAATTCCACCCACCCCAACGATTGGGATCTTTTTATTTAAATAATGATCCAATTTGCGGATCACTTCGGTGGACTTCAACTGCACTGGACGACCGCTCAGGCCACCCGCCTCGGCCGCATGCGCCATACCGTCGACCATGCTGCGGTCCAGCGTAGTGTTGGTGGCGATAACCCCATCAAGCTGATAACGAATCAATGAGTCACTAATTTGCTCAATTTCTGACTCATCCAAGTCTGGAGCAATTTTAATTAGCAAGGGCACATGCTTATTGAACTTAGCGCTAAGTTGTTGCTTACGCTCAGTTAATGAAGCTAGCAAATCGTCCAATGCCTCACCATATTGCAAAGTGCGTAGGCCGGGCGTATTTGGGCTAGAGATATTTACAGTAATGTAGTCAGCATGTTCAAACGCCTTATCCATGCAGATAAGGTAATCGTCTTTACCATTTTCAACCGAGGTGGTTAGGTTTTTGCCGATATTGATCCCTAGCACGCCGTTGTAATTGGATCCTTTTACCTGCTCAACCAAATAATCGATCCCTTTGTTGTTAAAGCCCATGCGGTTAATTAAACCTTCAGCTTCAACCAAACGGAAAATACGTGGCTTAGGATTACCGTCTTGGGCGCGCGGCGTTACGGTTCCAACTTCAATAAAACCGAAGCCTAAGGCACCAAATGCATCGATACACTCACCGTTTTTATCTAAACCTGCAGCCAGACCAACTGGGTTAGGAAAGGTCAGTCCCATGACTTCAACCGGATTATCCTTGATCCGCTGGCGATACATTAGATCCAGTGGAGTACCACCGGTGCGCTTGAACATGTCGATGATCATGTCATGGGCGCGTTCTGGGTTAAGTTGGAAGATGAGTTTACGTGCTAAAGGGTAATACATGCCGGCTCCTAGAATCTCCCCCGAAGGTGCGGGGCTTCGGGGGCGTGATTCTATACTATTTCGCGGCACAATTTAAATTAAGAAGGTTTAATTCTCTCAATAAAACTGGGAATTTAGCGAATTCATGGGTGTTACTGGTTTTAAAATCAGCAAGCATGTGGTGCCAACGCTCGGTCAATGCGCTGTGGCTGGCCAGCCAGTCCTCCAACGGCGCCTGACTTTGCTGCTGTTTTGCCCAGCGATAAGCACTTTGACTAAGCTGACGTTGCTGCCAGTCGAGATCCTCGCGGAACGAGGCACGCGCCAAGGCTTGCCAATGATTGTCCACCGCCAGCAAGTTGATCTGCTCCAGGAACCAATGCAGGCCCAGCTGGGATCCCAGATTAAAATACACCGGCGCAAGTTCACTCACATCAGCCTCTAGCTCCTCGGCGATCTCGGCAAGATCCAACACCGAATAGGCAGAGCTCATCTGCGCAAGCTCAGTGGCAATCGCCTCGGGGACTTTCTGTCTAACCAGCTGCGCGATGTGCTTGTTGATCTGCTTAACCTCGTCATCGGCCAGCACCTTGGAAAGCTGCTGCTGTATCGCCAAGTAACCGGGGCGATAACGCTCTACCTGCTGCGCGATGCTCAAGCTGCGATCACGTAGCGTGAGGAAGCGGCGTGTTGCCCGGCGTAGCATGCGGCGGATGCTGTCCATCATCTCCAGCTGCAGCTCTGCACTTACCTGGTTGTCCAGCGCCTCGATGGCGGCGAGCAAATCGCCAAGCCCGAACACCTGCTTGGCAGTGGCGTAGCTGGCGCAGATCTCCGCAGGCATCGCGCCAGTCTCCTCCATCAAGCGGCTAACAAAGTTAAAGCCCACATCGTCGACAATTTGATTGGCTAGACGGGTCGCTACAATTTCATTGCGCAGCGGGTGCTCGTGCATCTGCGCGCTGTAGCGCTTCTGTAGCTGCTCGGGGAAGGAGGCGACCAGTTGTTTGCTTAAGAACGGATCCTCTGTCACCTGCGGATCCAACAGCATCTCTTTGAGCGCCATCTTGCCATAGGCCACCAACACCGCCAGCTCAGGGCGGGTTAGCCCAACACCAGCCGCTTGTCGTTCAAACAACTCCTCGTCGCTGGGGAGATATTCCAGGCCACGATCGAGGCGACCGCTGCGCTCCAGCCAATGAAGGAAGCGCACGATCTCTTTGACCATTGCCGCGCCTGAGCGCTGGCTAATACTGATACTCTGGCTCTGCCGATAGGCATTGGTAAGCACAATATCTGCCACGGTATCGGTCATCTCTTCTAGGGTACGGTTGCGCTGCTTCTCGGTCAGATCGCCATTGCTCACCAGTGCGTTCAACAGGATCTTAATGTTTACTTCGTTGTCTGAGCAGTCTACCCCGCCAACGTTATCGGTGAAATCTGTGTTAATACGGCCACCGTTTAACGCAATCTCGATACGCCCTAGCTGGGTGATACCAAGGTTACCGCCCTCGCCCACGATCTTGGCGCCCAACTCACTGCCGTTGATCCGCACCGCATCATTGGCGCGATCGCCCACATCGATGTCGCTCTCAGTCGAGCCCTTCACATAGGTGCCAATGCCACCATTCCAGAACAGATCGACCTTGGCTTTTAGCAGCAGTTTGATCAGTTCATTGGGTGTGACGCTCTCTGCGCGGGTGCCCACCAGTTTTTGGATCTCTTTACTCAGGGTGATCGACTTGGCGCTGCGCTCAAAGATGCCACCACCAGCGGATATCAGTGACTCGTTATAATCTTTCCAGCTCGAGCGCGGCAGCGCGAACAGCCGTTTGCGCTCGGTATAGCTAGCCTTGGCATTCGGGCTTGGGTCAATGAAGATATGCATATGGTTGAATGCGGCAACCAAGCAGGTGTGCTCTGAGAGCAGCATACCGTTACCGAACACATCGCCAGCCATATCGCCCACCGCGATACAGCTAAAATCGCTGCTCTGACAATCGATGCCCATCTCACGGAAGTGGCGTTTGACCGACTCCCAGGCACCGCGCGCGGTAATGCCCATGCCTTTGTGGTCGTAGCCATTGCTACCGCCTGAGGCAAAGGCGTCGCCCATCCAGAAGTTGTACTCAGCGCTGATTTGGTTGGCGATATCCGAGAAGGTGGCGGTGCCTTTGTCAGCGGCAACCACCAAGTAAGGGTCGTCTTCATCGCGCCTAACCACCTGCTCGGGCGCGACAATCTCACCCTGTACGATGTTGTCGCTGATATCCAGCAGACCACGGATAAAGGTGCGGTAGCAGGCCTTGCCCTCCTCGAGCCATGCCTCTCTATCGCTAGGTGGCGGCAGTTGCTTACAGACAAAGCCGCCCTTGGCGCCCACGGGCACGATTACAGTGTTCTTCACCTGCTGGGCTTTCACTAAGCCCAGCACCTCGGTGCGAAAGTCCTCGCGACGATCTGACCAACGCAGGCCGCCCCGGGCAACCTTGCCACCGCGCAGGTGCACACCTTCAACCCGTGGGGAATAAACAAAGATCTCAAACGCCGGCAGCGGCTTTGGCATATCGCTAATCGCTTTGGGCTGGATCTTCATCGAGATATACTCTTTGATCTCGCCGTGGCCATTGCGCTGGTAGAAGTTGGTTCTGAGGGTCGCCTTAATCATCTCCATAAAGCGGCGGATAATCCGGTCGTCATCGAGGTTGCTCACCCCGTCTAGCTGCTCGTTAAGCGAGGCCTCCAGTTTCTTTTCAATCGCTGGCGAGCGCTTGAGTCCGGGATCAAAGCGACGGCGGAACAGATCGAGCAGCGACGCCGAAATGCTTGGGTACTTGATAAACGCCTGCTCAATATAACGTTGGCTAAAGGTGCTGCCTATTTGGCGCATGTACTTGGCGTAAGTTCTCAGCAGCGCCACATCGCGCCCGCTAGCATCGGCGGCCAACACCAGATGGTTAAAGCCATCGTCTTCCAACGAGCCGGCCCAGATCTCTGCCAAGGCCTGCTGAAAGCGCTCACGGCTTTGCTCGATATCCAGCCGCCCTTCCCCGGTGTAGAGCATGGAGAAGTCCAACACCCAGTAGTTGCTGCCATCGGCGGTTTTAATCGGATACGGCGCTTCACCAATTACCCGCAGGCCCATGTTCTCTAGCATTGGTAAAATGTCACTGAGATGCAGCGGCTCGTTAAGGTGAAACAGTTTAAGGCGCACATGATTGCTGTCTTCCGGCTCCTCTTGCGGGCGATAGAACAGCATCCCCAGTTCGGTTTCACTGCCAAGCGCTTCAAGCTGGCAGATATCTGCCACCGCAGAGCCTGGCAGGATGTTCTCTTTGTACGAGCGCGGGAAGGCATACTGAAAACGGCTACCCAGCGCATTGGCGCGCTCCTCCCCAAAACTGGCGACCAGAGAGTTCAGCAGCCGGTCTTCCCAGGTGCGAGCGGCCTCCATCAGGTTTTGATTGAGCTCGTTCAAGTCATACTCCTGGTGTTGGTTGTCGACGCGGACAAGGTAGTGGGTGCGCGCCAGCATGCTCTCGGTGAAATAGGTGGCGAACTCCACTTCGTCGTTGGAGCGAAAATGTTCTTTTAAAACGGCTTGGCACTGTTGCCGCAGAGCGGTGTTGTAGCGATCCCGGCTCATGTAAATCAGGCAAGAGTAGAAACGCCCGTAGATATCGCGCCGTACAAACAGCTTGATCAAATCGCGCTCTTGGATCTGCTCCACGCCGATGCCGGTAGTAAGCAGCTCTTCCTCTGAGGCTTGAATAAGCTCATCCCGCGGGAAGGTCTCCATGATGTTGAGCAGGCTTTTGTAGGCATGGGAGCCACGCGGCAGCTCAGAGTTAACCATCAAACGCTCAACCTTTTGGTTGATTAAGGGCACCTCCATCACGCTGCGGTTGTATAGCGACGAGGCATACAGGCCAATGAAGCGGTGCTCGCCTACTACCTTGCCTTTGCCATCGAATATCTTGATGCCCACATGGTCGATGTAGGCGGGACGATGCACCCGCGACTTATGATTGCTCTTGTTGAGCAGCAGCGGCGTAGTGTTGGTGGCGAGATCGCGCGCTGCCGAAGTGTAACTCGATAGCGACACGCTATGGCTCTTGTAGATACTACGGTAAAGCCCAAGGCTGCTCTCGTCGTTAGGCACTAAGTTCAAGTCGCCCTTGCTTTGCTTAAGCTCGTAGCGACGATAGCCCATCAAGGTAAAGTTGTTGTCAGCCAGCCAATCGAGAAAGGCCACCGCCTGCGCCAGTTGATGGGTATCGGCTTTGCCCTTGGTTTTGGCCAGCTCATCAGAAACCTGCTTGAGTAGGCTGAGCATCCCCTGCCAATCGTTCACCACCACCGCGACTTCATCGAGCACCTTGGCCAGTTCCATACTCAACGCTCGTAGCTGGGCGACATCGCTTTGCCGGTCGATCTCAATCATAAACACCGTCTGGTTGCCAAGCTCTTGATGCTCAACATCGTGCACCGCGCTGATATGTTGCTTGTCGTCGCGGTCGAGGCGCATTGGTTGGTGCAGCATTACGTGAGTTGCAATACCGCTGCGACTGAGTGCCATACGGATCGAATCCACCAAGAACGGCGAATCCGGCACAATGATTTCGATGATGGTATGGGTCGATTGCCAGCCATGCTTTGCCAGCTCCGGGTTATACACCTTGATATGCCGCTCGCAGGTTTGGGTACGATTGAGCGCCTTCCATAAGCCCACTCCCATGCCGTATAGATCGCTATGGTTGCGTTGGGTGAGATCTTCAAGGCTCAAACCAGAGAACAGGCGGCTGAGAAAATTCTCCACCAACGGGGCCGAAGCCGCTGGCATTTTGTCAGCAATGGTTTGATAGACGTTTTGCAATAGAACAGAGCGGGAATGCTGTGAGCGGGTCATTCAACCCTCCTTGTCAAAGCGAAAGACAGTGTGGTCTAACGTTGGTTAAGTCACTGCTTAGATTGTAGAAACAATTGCTTAGCTTGGAGGTGATGAGAGCGAGGTTTTTCCCGGCCCTGATACTAAAGTGTGAAGTATATTTGAATCAGGGGCTTAGCGGCGTTTCAAGGAGACAAACTTATTGTTGTCATCAACCGTTAAGGTGAACGAACCGACAATGCCAGTGGGGGCCAAAAATGGCAAAAAACGCAGCGCCGGGATCTGAATACGTTTACCGTAAATATCGGTGACCAACACATTACTGGCAGCACCGGTATAGACCGCTTCAAAATCCTGATACGAGATGCGCATAGAGAAATGAAATTGCTTCATGGAATAATCCAGGGGAGCAATGCTCCCCTTATTTGCTACTTACTATTCGCTAAGCGTAAACGCCGCGCCTACTCCTGCAACTGAGCCAGTGCCTTATCGACTTTCTCGAACAGGTCTTTGCTCAGATCGGGCAGCGCCAGCAGCTTCTTCAGCTGCTTGATAATCAGCGTCTTACGGGCCGAATCAAGCTTCTTGGTTTGAATTAGCGGAGTAATCAAGCGCGCTGCGACCTGCGGATTACTGCTATTCAAACGGGTCAAGATCTCGCCAAGAAACGCATAGCCCGAACCATCTTTCGCGTGGAAGTGCCGCGGGTTGGCCGCACAGAATGCGCCTACCAGCGAGCGCAAGCGATTGGGGTTATCGAAGCTGAAGCTTGGGTGGCTCATCAGCTCGCGTACCCGCAGCAACACATCGTCACGGTGCTGACAGGCTTGCAGGCTAAACCACTTATCCATCACCAGCCCATCGTGCTGCCACTGCTGCTCGTAATCGCCAAACATGGCATCGCGCTCGGCTATCTTCGCCCGGTTCGCCGCGCCCAGCGCCGCCAGTTTATCGGTCATTAGATGGCTGTTTTGGTAGACATCGACAATCAGGCCCGGCTTGCTAAAGCCCAGATAGACCAGACACACGCCACGCAGCGCGCGCCAGCCCATATCGGCATGATTGAGGCTTTGTTGGTCGTGTTTTTGGCACTCTAGCTCGAGCTGCTCAAACTGGGCATCCAGCGACTCAGCCAGGCTCTCGAACAAGAAGTCGCGCGCGGTGGCAATCGCATCAATATCTACTTCATCGAAGCTATCGGCCAGCTCCGATTCACTCGGTAGCGTGAGCAGCTCCGCTTTAAAGGCGGCGTCCATCGATTGCTGCAGGATACTCTCAACCAAGCTGATAAGCTCAGCGGGAATACGTAGCTGCTCACCGGCTTGCAATACGCCTACCGCTTCTTGCATCCACATTACCACGATGCTCTGCATGGCATCCCAACGGGCGAAGCTGTTGTGGGCGTGCTCCACAATATGCATCAACTCGGCAAAGCTGTAGTTGCTCTCCAAACGCACTGGTGCGGAGAAATCTTGCAGCGCGACGACCACCGGCTTGCTGCCAACGTTGTCGAACTCCCAGCTTTGGCGCTCTTCGGTGAGATGCAGCACCGGCGATACCTCGGCACCATCCACCGATAGCGGAATGCTCTCGCCATCGGCGCTCAGCAGCTCAATAGAAACGGGAATATGTAGCGGCAGTTTATCTTGTTGATCGGCGGTGACCGGTGTGCGCTGACTCAGCTCGAGGGTGTAGCGCTTATTGGCCAAATCGTAGTGACCCGACAGGCTCACCACCGGGGTACCGCTTTGGCTGTACCAGCGTTTAAACAGTGTGAGGTCGACCCCGCTGGCATCTTGCATCGCAGCGACGAAATCATCACAGGTCACCGCCTGGCCATCGTGGCGCTTCACATACAGCTGCATGCCCTTTTGGAAGGCCTGCTCGCCAAGTAAGGTGTGCAGCATGCGGATTACTTCTGAGCCCTTCTCATACACCGTCAGGGTGTAGAAGTTATTCATCTCGATGACTTTGTCAGGTCGGATCGGGTGCGCCATTGGCCCCGCGTCTTCGGCAAATTGGTGGCCACGCAAGATCCGCACGTTCTTGATGCGGTTAACCGCGCGTGAGCCGAGATCAGAGCTGAACTCTTGATCGCGAAATACCGTTAAGCCCTCTTTGAGCGACAGCTGGAACCAATCGCGGCAGGTAATACGGTTGCCAGTCCAGTTATGGAAGTACTCGTGGCCGATTACTGCCTCAATGCCCAAGAAGTCGCTATCGGTCGCAGTGGCTTTATTGGCCAGCACATACTTAGAGTTAAAGACATTAAGCCCTTTGTTCTCCATGGCGCCCATGTTGAAGAAGTCCACCGCAACGATCATGTAGATATCGAGGTCGTACTCCAGACCAAAGCGCTGTTCGTCCCAGGCCATAGCATTTTTAAGCGACAGCATGGCGTGATCGGCGCGATCCAGGTTGCCCCGGTCAACGAACAGTTGCAGTGCCACCTCTCGGCCAGAGCGGGTGGTAAAGCTGTCTTCCATCAAGTCGAAATCGCCTGCAACCAGCGCAAACAAATAGCTCGGTTTCGGGAACGGGTCTTCCCAGCGTACCCAGTGATAGCCGTTCTCCCCTTCCCCGCTGTCTACCTTGTTGCCGTTGGACAGCAGGAACGGAAAGTTCGCTTTGGGTGCGTGCACGGTGGTGGTGTACTTGGCCAGCACATCAGGGCGGTCCAAGAAGTAGGTAATCCGGCGGAAGCCCTCGGCTTCACATTGGGTGCAGTAGGCATCGCCAGAGAGATACAGCCCTTCTAACGCTTTGTTCTCAGCTGGGGCAATCTCAGTAACAATCTCAAGTTCAAACTGCTCGGGCACCGATTTCAGCTCTAGCTGCCCTTGGGCGTTGTGTTCAAACTCGCTGTAATCCTGGCCATCAATTTTCAGGCTTAGCAATTGAAGCTGTTCGCCATCGAGGCACAGAGGACCGTCAGCGATACGACGAACCAAGGAACGTGCTGTAACCCGGGTCGAAGCAGGGTCGAGGTAGAAGTCCAGAGCGACGCTATCGATGGTAAACGCGGGGCCCTGATAATCAGCACGAAATTTGGCTTTTGGCTGCATGATCATTCCTTTAGAAACACTTAGGCGCTCACTATAGCAAAAAAAGCCTGCGCAAAAACGCAGGCTTTTATCGAAATACAGCTTGGTTTAGCGGAAGGCGTTAAAAAACACTACGCTAATTGCAACTGGCGCTACGTACTTCAAACAACCGAAGAAGTAATTCCAATTGTTCTTGCTCATCGCCATGCTCTTCTCTAAGAGATCTTCACACATTACCCAGCCAACAAATACCGCTACAAGCAAGCCGCCCAGTGGCAACATCACCGCTTCGGTAAGCTTGTCGATAACGCCAAAGAAGTTAGTCTCCCAACCCATTAGGGTAATGCTCACCCACTCTTGCTCGGTGAACGAGGCAACGGTTAGCAGACTCATTACCCAAATTACGGTACCGGCAGTCCAGCTCGCTTTAGCACGCTCAAAGCCACGACGCTCTACCAGATACGCCGCCGCAGATTCCATCAGCGCCATCGCCGAGGTGAATGCAGCCACTACAATCATGGCGAAGAACAGGGTTGATACCAGGCTACCCAGCGGCATGGTTCCGAAGGCGATTGGCAGTGATACGAACAGCAGACCCGGACCGGCGCCAGGCTCAATGCCATTGGCGAATACGATTGGGTAGATGGCCAAGCCAGCCATCAGCGCCACCAAGGTGTCCATTGCTGCAATTGCAAACGAGGTCTTGGTGATGGAGGTGCCTTCTGGCAGGTAGGCGCCGTACATGATCATGATCCCTGAAGACAGGCTCAGCGTGAAGAACGCGTGACCCAAAGCAATCAGCACGCCTTGTACCGTGAGCTTGGAGAAATCAGGGTAGAACATAAAGCGGGCAGCTTCACCGAAAGCACCGGTGGCCGCTGCGTAGACCATCACGATGGCCAACAGGATGAACAGTGCAGGCATTAGCATGGAGATACTCTTCTCCAAACCTTTATTAACGCCCTTAGCCAGAATACCGGCAGTACCGAAGGTCACAATACTTGACCACAGGATCAGCTGCCAAGGGTCAGCTAGCAGTGCACCGAACAACGCGCCTACAGCATCGGCGTCGCCAGCGGCAGCGGCAATTTCACCAGTAACCGACTTACCGACATAGGCTACCGCCCAACCGGCGATCACTACGTAGAAGCTGAGGATTAAGAAGCCTGCTAGTACGCCCATACCGCCAATCATGCCCCAGTGGCGTGAGCGACCGTGCGCCTCGGCAACTTTTGCCATGGCGTTGGCGGGCGTAGAGCGGCCCTGTTTACCGATGTACACTTCGGCCATCATCACTGGCACGCCAATCAGCGCGATACAAATCAGATAAACCAGAACGAAGGCGCCACCACCGTGCTCGCCCATGATGTAAGGGAAACGCCAGATGTTTCCCAAGCCTACTGCGGCACCTGTCGCCGCTAAGATGTAAGCAAAGTTACTCGACCAGCGGCCGCTTACAGATGTGTTGTTACTCATTATTTTCTCTTATGTTGTGTTTACAGATTTATCCCTAACTGCAAAGAAAATAATAAGTGATATACGCTACCCGATCCTCAAACCGCAGTGTTAATTGCTACTTTTTGAGCAACAACCCTGAATTTTTAGTCGAAAGATAAGCAAATTAGCGTTTATTTAATCTAGATTTGATTTATTTGATGAGGCGGCCAGCTCGCTATTGTATGACAATTGTTTTTCAAGCCAGCGCCGCTCTTGTTGTAAGATCGGATGAACCACCCGACGGGCGCGCACATCGTCACGCAACTCACGACTGAGCGCCACACCATTAGAAAGGTGGGCAAAGGGCAGCATGTGATCGCCCACTTTGATAAAGCCGGCCAGATTAATTACCCCATCCACATAGCCACTTTTGGCGTAGATCGCCGATTTAAGCGGCTCATAGCGCACACTACGGCGATACTTCAATGTGCCGGATTCTCCGGATACAGGCAGCAGCGCAATCAAGGGCTGTAGCTCAGAGTCGTGTTGCCACGTCTGCAGTAGCGCCACTAAGAAATCAGCACTGACCAAGTTCTCGCGCGACAGACCTGAGCCATCGCGTATCACCAAACGCTCCGTCGGAAGGCCTAGCTCCGCAAGGGAGGTTTTCATCACATCGGCCGCCGCTGTATAAGTACTCGTCCTGCCTTGCTGATTAGCGAGCTGACGGAACAAGGCATCGGCATATAGATTGTTTGAATCCTGCAGTACCTCTTCTAGTAACACCGGCAGGGGCTCTGAATGATGCGTCACTGTATGGGTAAGCACTGGCAGCGAGTCGACAAACTCCACACTGCCCACACTCATGCCTAAGGCGCGCAGCTGGCGCTGCAGCTTGGTGACAAAGTATGCCCGTTCATCGTTTATCGAAAAGCGCAATGGCAAGACACCTTTATCAACATTTCGACAGCCGCTGAGGCGATAGCGGTTATCGGGCTCGATATGCAAGTTGACCTCGCAATCACGCTGCTCACTGGCAACAGTCATCACTTCGCCCACCAAGTTCACCACACCAGCGTCACCGCTTTTAAGTCGGGCCGGTTGGCCAACCGCTGCCGGTGTCACGCTGCCATCAATACAGTTTCCATCGATGGTCAGGCTCGATACCGGTGAGGCGAAGCACATACCCATATCGTTCCAAAGCTGACCTCTGGCACGGGTGTGGCCTTGGTAGCGCCCTGTTTCAATCAAAAAACGCTTGATTTGCTTACCCGAGCTGTCCCTGTATTGGCGAAGCAGACTGCCTAGCGCTTCTGAGCTGAAGCTGGGATCACCAGACATATGCAAATGCACTTGCTGGTTTTGATAGCTCAGCTGGGTAGTAAAACGAAAGTCACTGCCAAGCACTTTGGTGGCAGCGGTAGCAGTTAACAGCTTGAGGGTACTGGCTGGCGTCATCAATAACTGACTGTGTTGACTGCCAGAAGGTCCGATGTAGGCAATCAGTGCCTGCTCAACGACTGGTTCAGGGACTGGCTCAGCGGCGAACACTGGAGAGAGAATAAATAAAGAGAGTAATAGCCGAGCGCGATTAATAAGGGCCATCAGAGTCTGGGGCTAGGAATGAGTTAATCGCAGTATAAAAAAAGGTGGATCAAGATCCACCTTTTTTCTCTGAGACTTAGCGCTTGTTACGGCTTGTACTTCTCAATGCGCATTGGGCGCGAACGTACATAGCTGCGGCGTAGGTGCTTGAATACACCTTCTGGCATGCCGGTAGGCAGCTCTACGGTTGAGTGCTCATCAAACAGCTGGATATGGCCGATGTATTCACTGCTGATATCCGCTTCGTTGGCGATGGCACCCACAATATGTTTGATTTGAACACCATGTGAACGGCCTGCATCGATGCGGTAGGTTTCCATATCCATATCAGAGCGACGACGGCTGCGGCGTTCACCGCGTTCGCCGCCGCGCTCGCTGCGCTCGCGGCGTGGTGCACGCTCATCACGGCGGCCACGACCTTCACGCGGCTCGCGCTTGTCGCGACGCTGTGGGTCTGGTGGTAGCTTGAACGGACGACCGCTTTGCGCCTTCATCAGTAGCAGGGTCGCCAGCTCAATCTCTGAGATGTTCAGGCTAGCTGCCAAGTTAGTGGCAATTTCCTGATAGTCAGACAGATCTTGCTGTTGCTCAGCAATACTCGCCAGTTTCGCTTCAAACGCCTTGATGCGGTGGGTTTCAATCTCTTCGCGTGAAGGCAGCTGCATCTCTTCAATGCGATGACGGGTGGTACGCTCGATGTTGCGCAACAGGCGCTGCTCGCGACCGCCGACAAACAAGATCGCTTTACCCGAACGACCCGCACGGCCGGTACGGCCAATTCGGTGTACATAGGCTTCTGCATCGAATGGGATGTCGTAGTTCACCACCAAGGTAATGCGCTCTACGTCCAGACCACGGGCAGCTACATCGGTCGCTACCACCACATCGATCTGACCGCTTTTTAGGCGCTCTACGGTGCGCTCACGCAAATGCTGGTTCATATCACCATTTAGCGCTGCCGAACGGAATCCACGAGCCTCAAGCTTTTCAGCCAGCTCAGCGGTACCACTTTTGGTGCGAGAGAAGATGATGCTAGCGCCTTCGGTTTGTACTTCCAGGATGCGCGCCAGTGCTTCGAACTTATTCAGACCACCCACACGCCAGTAGCGCTGTTCAATATTGCTCACGGTTTGGGTCTTGGCGGCAATCTTAACTTCTACCGGATCGCTCATGTAGCTGCTGGTCAGCTTACGGATGGCTGGCGGCATGGTGGCAGAGAACAGTGCAGTCTGACGATCTTCAGGGGTATCACGCATAATGCGTTCAACGTCGTCGATAAAACCCATGCGTAGCATTTCATCGGCTTCATCAAGTACCAGCGCTTTCAAGTTGTTTAGCTTAAGCTTGCCACGATCCAAGTGATCAATCAGACGCCCCGGTGTACCCACGATAACCTGAGGGCCCTTACGCAAGGCGCGCAGCTGAGAACCGTAGTCAGAACCACCGTACAGCGCTAGGACCTTAAGGCCTTTTAGGTACTGACTAAAGCTCTCGATGGCTTCACACACCTGATTAGCCAGTTCACGGGTAGGCGCTAATACAAGTAGTTGCACATCGTTGCTTTGACAGTCAATATTTGCCAGCAGCGGCAAGGCAAAGGCTGCGGTTTTACCGGTACCAGTCTGTGCCAGTCCGAGTACGTCGTTGCCTTCCAACAATAAAGGGATGGTTTTTTCCTGAATGGGAGATGGCGTCTCAAATCCGATTTCAGATATCGCCTTTAGAATGGAGTGCGGCAAAGCAAATTGCTCAAACGTCACACGGCTGGTTTCAGACATTTTTTACCCGTTTTTGAAAAAAAGAGGCGAACTATACGCGTTTGATCACAAAAAGTCTCTTACTATTTGTGATTTCTGTCTCAAAACACTTTCCTGTGAGAAAGCGGGTGCACAGCCACCTTCCCCATAATGAAGTGTGTTATGTTGCGTACTAATAACGCAGCTTAGTTTACAGGGAACAAACGTGCTAGATAGTTACGCCATCAAGGTTATTAAAACTCCACTCAATAACGCCGCAGCGCTTCTACAAAAATCATCGGTTACTCCCAATCAATTAACCTTAAGTGGCTTTTTAATCGGACTGACGGTTGTCCCGTTACTCGCCATGCAGCTATATATAGCGGCGCTGTTTGTTATCCTTATTAACAGAATTGTAGATGGTTTAGATGGTGCGCTCGCACGGCGAATCGGCGTGACTGATTATGGTGGCTACCTGGACATTGTCTGCGACTTTATTTTTTACTCAGCGGTAGTGGTGGGATTTGCACTCGCCCAGCCCGAGACCAACGCCCTAGCCGCAAGTGTGCTTATCTGGAGCTTTATGGGAACCGGCTCCAGCTTTCTTGCATTTGCCATCCTCGCCGCCAAAAAAGATATAAAGAGTGTGCGCTATCCACATAAGTCTCTTTACTACCTAGGGGGTCTAACTGAAGGCTTGGAAACCATCGCATTTTTTGTGCTTTGTTGCCTGTTCCCGGATAAATTCCCTGTTTTTGCATGGGTATTTTCAGCGATGTGTGCATTCACTACTCTAACAAGAATATTGTCAGCGCATTCTACTTTTAAAGAATAACGATCTAAATTTATTTAAAATGAACTTCTCGTGTAGTTTGACATCTAGATATAGAGGTTTAGAATTAACTTTGTTTTCGAGATTAATGTTCTCATAACTATAAGGACAAAAAGGTAAATCATGAGTGACTTTTTAAAAGTTTTTACAAACGCACGTAGTTTAAAAGCCGCAACTAAAGATCTGAGCATTGAAGAGCTTGAAGCAAGCTTTGCCAAGCTAGAGGCTATCTTGGACGAGCGCCGCGCCGCTGAAGCTGAGAAAGAAGAAGCCGAGCGTGAGCACCGTGAAAAGCTTGAGAAGTACAAAGAGATGCTAGAGAGCGATGGTATTGACCCTAACGAGCTAATGGCAATGCTTGAAACCGCTAAAACTGGTACTCGCAAAAAGCGCGAGCCACTACCCGCTAAATATCGCTACACTGACAATGGCGTAGAAAAAACCTGGACCGGCCAAGGTCGTACCCCATCAGTGATTAAATCAGCCGTCGACGCTGGCGAGAAGAAACTAGAAGACTTCTTGATTTAAGCGCTTGCGAAAAAGCCCCTGTCTTGAAGGGGCTTTTTTATGCGCGTCACAAATTAGTGACATGAATCATAGTATCTCGACTTCCCCACTGAATGATTCCCTAATCCAGATGGGCATCCAGCCTTATGTTTAGCCGCTATATCTATCTTCTCGCTATTATTTCTCTTACCCTGGCATTGCTGCCTTTTGCCCAAGAACTAAGTTGGGATCGCAATGCTATCCATGCAGGTGAGTATTGGCGTTTGATTTCTGGTCATCTCGTGCATACCAACCTAAACCACTGGTTGATGAACATGATTACCTTCGTGCTAGTGTTCTCAGTGTTTTATATACGCAACCAGCATCCTTTGCATTGGCCGGGCGTAACAGTTGTACTGATCTTAATCGGTGGGACTGCACTATTATTTTCAAGCTATCGTAACTATGTGGGCTTTTCTGGCGTGATACACGGGTTAATCGCCTATTGGGGTCTAAACGATTTAAGGCTTAAGCGTTACCTGACTGGAAGCTTGATCGTAGCGGGGCTGTCGAGCAAATTAATCGCTGAACAATTATTTGGTGGTTCGGAACAAATTACGCGTCTGATTGCCGCTCCTGTTGCAATCGACGCGCATCTTATATTCGCCATAACAGGCGCAGTGTTATTCTTGGTGCAATGGCTTATTCAAGCTAATGCTAACCAGCAAGACTTTGATTGATTTGCGCCAATACCTCAGCAGGGTTTGCAGCTTGAGTAATCGGACGACCAATAACCAGATAATCAGAGCCTGCTTCAACAGCGGTGACCGGCGTCATCACGCGGCGTTGATCGCCCTTATCCGAGCCTTCTGGACGAATACCTGGCGTCACTAGCTTAAACACTGCACCTAGCTCATTTTTGAGCATTGAGGCTTCCTGGGCTGAACACACCACTCCATCCAAGCCACAGTCAGCGGTTAGCGCAGCCAGTCGGCGAACTTGCTGCTCAGGCGCGACATTCAAGCCGATGCCCTCAAGATCTTGTTGTTCCATGCTGGTAAGCACAGTGACCGCAATCAGCTTCGGCGCCTTATCATAAGCCTTTAGGGCTTCAGCAGCAGCTTTCATCATCCGCTCGCCACCTGATGCGTGAACGTTGACCATCCATACGCCCAACTCAGCCGCAGCGGCCACAGCTTTTGCTACGGTGTTAGGGATATCGTGAAACTTAAGATCCAAGAATACTTCGAAGCCTTTGGCGTGTAGCTGTTTAACCAACTCTGGGCCGAACAAAGTGAACATCTCTTTGCCCACTTTTAGTCGACAAGAGCCAGGCTCTAGTTGATCGACAAAACTCAGGCAGGGCTCTATCGCAGCATAATCGAGTGCCACAATAACTTTTGGATCTTGCATGGTTATTCTCCGTCTAATCCGCGGATTGGTTTTACACTGCCCCAAGACTTACAGGAAGGACAGTGCCAATAAATAGCATGGCTTGAGAAGCCACAATGCTGACAACGAAATTGAGCGCGTTCTCGAAGTTGTTGGTTAACCAAGTCACTCAGGGCTTGCAAGCTCTGCTTAGCCTGGCGCGATTTAAGTAACTCGCTGTGATACTGCATCAGGCGATGGAAGCCGCGCATGGTCGGATGGCGTTTGATTTGCTGATCAACGAACGCTAACGCGGCCTCGATACCCTCTTGCTGTTGTATCTCGCTGGCTAAGGCCAGCATAACAGTGGCGCCGGCATCCAGTTTGCTGCAGCAGTACTCCAAAAACTCACGGTAGTGTGACTGCTGCCCCAGGCGCTCGCAAATCGCCTGGTAGAGCGGGACAACTTCAAGCAACATCTCAGGATCTTGCTCCGGGACGCGATTTAACACTTTTAGCGCTTGTTTGTCATCTTTTTCTTCCACTAATAGCTGCGCTAAATGCAAGCTGGCACGGGTACAGTCAATATCAACCGACAGTGCCTTCTTTAGATGTTTCTTGGCCTGAGGCAAGTCCCCTGCCCGCTCCGCCTCTAGCGCCAGCTCGCAGTAAAAGTGCGCAACATCGTTGGTAATCTCAGGCTTGTCTTTAGCACTGATCTTACGCGCCACATCAATGGCCATCCGCCAATCTCGCGTTTGCTGGTAGATGTTGAGTAGCTCAGATAAGGCGGTGGCGCGCTGCTCGGGCTCTTCTAAGAGCATGCGGAAGATCTTCTCAGCGCGGTCAAACAAGCCTGCGGCTAGATAGTCTCGAGCAAGCTGGAGCTGAGCTAGGTTGCGCTGCTCAATGGAGATATTTTGCCGGGAAATGAGGTTTTGGTGGATGCGAATAGCTTTATCGACCTCGCCGCGTTGGCGAAAAAGATTGCCCAGCGCTAGATGGGTGTCGATGGCCTCGTCGTCAACTTGCAGTAACTCGATAAAACGATCGAGCGCCTCTTCAGATTGATTTGAGAGAAGGAGGTCGAGGCCTTCGACATATTGCTTGGAGACTTGGGTGGCTTGATGCTGTTGTCCACGACGAACGCTGCGCTGCCCCATATACCAACCATAAGCCACCGCAACCGGTAAAAGCAGGAACAGCAGACCGAGCATTAGTGGCCCTTGGCTGCGCTACTTTCCAACTTAGCAATATGTTTTTGCTGCTTGGCAAGCTTACGCTTGAGGCCAAGCTGTTGAACTCGGAACTTGGTATAAAATGCGAACATAAAACCCATACACGCCAGAAAGCCGGCGATAAACAAGCCAGCCATCAGCCAAGATAGGCGTAATTCTGATTCGGCGATTAGATAGTTTACTCGTACAACAGCATCATTTTGTGCGCCAATGGCCAGCGCTAATACAAACAATACAACGAGCAGAAAAAGTGAAACTATTGCTCTCACACTGACTCCGTCGCTAAAAATAAGCCATGGAAATTATGCAGCATGACGCTAAATTAAACCAGCATATCAACGCGAATAATACGCGCTAGAAGTTGTTTACCCTTTCGCGCAACTCTTTGCCGGGTTTGAAATGAGGTACATGTTTACCGTTGAGCTCTACCTTCTCACCGGTTTTAGGGTTGCGGCCAACACGTGGCGCACGATAGTGAAGAGAAAAACTGCCGAAACCGCGGATTTCGATACGGTCTCCAGACTGCAGGGAGGCAGTCATCTGCTCTAAAATTTCCTTTATCGCCAGTTCCACCTCTTTGCTGGTGAACTGGATGTGTTTACTGGCAAGCTTCTCGATCAGATCTGACTTGGTCATCAAAACGCTCCGGATGATTAAAGAAAACTATAATCAGTGTAGATAATGAACTAAGGGGGGACAAGTCCCCCCTATAATTCAATTGCTTAAATCAATTTAGAGAAATTGATTATTCGCCTTTCAAAGCAGATTTGAATGCGTCAGCCATAGCGTTACCCAACTGAGCGTCTTCTTGCTTGTTCAGGCTAGCCATTGCTTCTTTCTCGTCAGCTTCGTCTTTCGCACGGATAGACAGGCTGATTACGCGGTTCTTGCGGTCAACGCCAACGAACTTGGCTTCAACGCTTTCACCAGCAGAAAGAACTTGAGAAGCATCTTCAACGCGGTCACGGCTGATGTCGCCAGCGCGCAGGTAACCTTCAACGCCGTTAGCCAGCTCGATGGTTGCGCCTTTCGCGTCTACTTCAGCAACGGTACCAGTTACGATAGCGCCTTTCTTCAGGTCGTTCAGGAAGTTGTTGAACGGATCTTCAGCCAGTTGCTTAACGCCTAGAGAGATACGCTCACGCTCTGCGTCAACTTGCAGAACAACAGCTTCGATTTCGTCGCCTTTCTTAAAGTCGCGAACCGCTTCTTCACCTTGAACATCCCAAGAGATGTCAGACAGGTGAACCAGACCGTCGATGCCGCCGTCAAGACCGATGAAGATACCAAAGTCAGTGATAGACTTGATCTTACCAGCAACTTTATCGCCTTTCTCGTGGGTGCTAGCGAACAGCTCCCATGGGTTAGCTTTACACTGCTTAAGACCCAGAGAAATACGACGACGCTCTTCGTCGATGTCCAGAACCATAACTTCAACCAGGTCACCCACGTTAACAACTTTAGATGGGTGAATGTTTTTGTTGGTCCAGTCCATTTCAGAAACGTGTACCAGACCTTCAACGCCATCTTCGATTTCAACGAAGCAGCCGTAGTCAGTCAGGTTAGTTACACGACCTTCCAGACGAGCACCTTCTGGGTAACGGTTAGCGATTGCTACCCATGGATCTTCACCCAGTTGTTTCAGGCCTAGAGATACGCGAGTACGCTCACGGTCGAATTTCAGAACCTTAACGTTGATTTCATCGCCAACATTTACGATTTCGCTTGGGTGCTTAACGCGCTTCCAAGCCATGTCGGTGATGTGCAGCAGGCCGTCTACGCCGCCCAGGTCAACGAACGCACCGTAGTCGGTAAGGTTCTTAACGATACCTTTAACTTCTTGACCTTCTTGCAGGTTCTCTAGAAGTTGATCACGCTCAACGCTGTTTTCGGTTTCGATAACGGCACGGCGAGAAACAACTACGTTGTTACGTTTTTGGTCTAGCTTGATTACTTTGAATTCAAGCTCTTTGCCTTCCAGGTGAGCAGTGTCACGAACTGGGCGAACGTCAACCAAAGAACCAGGTAGGAAAGCACGGATGCTGTTAACTTCAACAGTGAAACCGCCTTTAACTTTACCGTTAATTACACCGGTAACAGTCGCTTGCTCTTCGTAAGCACTTTCAAGCTGGATCCAAGCTTCGTGACGCTTAGCTTTCTCACGAGAAAGCTGAGTTTCACCGAAACCATCTTCTACAGCGTCAAGGGCAACATCTACTTCAGCACCTACTTCAATTTCAAGTTCGCCAGCAGCGTTCTTGAATTGTTCTGCAGGGATAGCAGACTCAGACTTAAGGCCTGCGTCTACCAGTACCATGCCATTTTCAATACCTACAACGGTACCTTTAACGATAGAACCTGAACGGAATTCCAGATCCTGTAGTGACTCTTCAAAGAGTTGAGCAAAAGATTCAGTCATGTTTAATATACATAAATAAAAACGTCCACCTGGCTATCCGGCCAGTTGGGGTTATTAATATACACCCACTCATCCTTGTGCAGGTGCTCCAAATCCCGGAGATTACCGGGTTAGTTTGGCGTCGATATGTTCTATCGCCGCCTGCACCACTTCCTCAATAGAAAGCGATGTTGAATCAATAACTAATGCGTCTTCAGCGGGTACCAAAGGGGCAACACTACGGTTGCGATCGCGATGGTCACGTTCTTTGATCTCGCTCAAAAGGCGCTCAATGCTAACGTCAAAACCCTTACTTTGCAACTGATTATAGCGACGCTGGGCACGCTCTTCGGCACTGGCGTCTAAAAAAATCTTGGCAGGGGCGTCAACAAATACCACCGTTCCCATATCACGGCCATCGGCAATCAGGCCTGGCGCTTCACGAAATGCGCGCTGACGGCGCAGTAAGGCTTCGCGAACGCGGGGGAAGGCTGCAACTTTAGATGCGGCGTTACCGGTGGTCTCGGTGCGTAGTTCTCGGCTGACGTCTTCGCCTTCGAGGAGTACCACGTTTTCATCGCCGTGGATCTCAAAGCGAACATCGAGGTGGGAAGCCAACAAGCTCAGCGCTTCTTCGTTATCTAGCGCCACATTGTGATGCATCGCCGCGAGTGCCAGTACTCGGTAGATAGCACCGCTGTCTAACAGCGCCCATTGATAGTGTTGCGCCAACTTTTGACACAAGGTGCCCTTGCCTGAGCCACTTGGACCGTCGACGGTGACAACAGGAGCAGAATGGGGCATGGAACCTCCGTAGGAAAAATAAGCGAAATGCGCCCGATAAAATACGAGGCGCATTATACGCGAAACTATAGTTGAGGGATCTTTTTTTTACTAAACAGTAAGTAAGCCCTTATTGTAGACGCCCTGTTAGGCTGGAAGTTCGACGCCTGATTCGCGGATCCGAGCAAGCTTGTAGCGTAGGGTGCGCGGGCTGATGCCTAAACGCTCAGCGACATCCTTACGTTTGCCATTGCAGGCTTTCAAGGTTTGCAAAATGATCTGCTGCTCTTGGAACTTTAACTCGTTCCCTAGCACCTCAGCGCCAGCACTTTGTTCAGCAACAATATCTGCCGGCTCGATAGCCGCGGCTGTCGGAAACTCGTCATCCCCTAGCCCTTCGATAATCAGATCGTCTGCCTCAATCAACTCGCCACAGGCCAAAATCAAGGCGCGCTGCATAACGTTATCGAGTTCGCGCACATTGCCCGGCCAGCTGTGGCTAAGTAGCTTCTGTACCGCATCCGGGCTGAAGCTAAAGTGTTGATCCGGTTGGTGGCGGACTAACAAGTGTTCTGCCAGCGGGATAATGTCACCGGGTCGCTGCTTAAGTGCGTTCCAGCGCAGTGGGAACACGTTCAAACGGTAGTACAAATCTTCACGGAAGTTACCCTCGTCCACATAGCTGCGCATATCGCGGTTACTGGTTGCCAGTACCCGAACATCGAGTGGGATTACCGTGCGGCCGCCTAAGCGCTCAACTTCTTTTTCCTGCAGCACCCGCAGCAGCTTGGCTTGCAGGTTAATGTCCATCTCGGTGATCTCATCGAGCAGGATAGTGCCGCCCTGGGCCAGCTCAAACTTGCCCGGACAAGCTTTAACCGCGCCAGTGAAGGCGCCTTTCTCGTAACCAAATAAGGTGGCTTCGAGCATATTGTCGGGGATGGCGGCACAGTTAATCGCAATAAACGGGGCGTCTTTACGTGGCGAATTATTGTGAATAAAACGCGACAGCACTTCCTTACCGGTGCCACTGGGGCCACTAATCAACACCGACGCTTCCGAGCCTGCCACTTTTTCTGCGAGCTTTAGCAGCTTTTCAGTGCTCGGGTCGCCGTAAACCGGCGAGTAGTTCTCAGGCTTGCTTGGCGAAGCGTAACGACTCACTTGGTTAAGCAGCACCTCGGGCGCAAACGGCTTAGCGATATAATCAACCGCACCATCGCGCATGGCGTTTACCGCATCATCAATCTTTGCGTAGGCTGTCATCAGGAGCACAGGTACAGTGGACCAGCGTTTCTTGATGTTCTTCAGTAGGTTTAACCCGTCCATACCCGGCATTTGAATATCGCTGATTACCAGATCAACTTCACGTTCGTTAAGCCGGATCAGTGCTTGCTCGGCGCAATCGGCTTCCACCACCGAATAACCGGACAACATAAGGGTATCAACGAGGGCTTCGCGCAAGCCCGCGTCATCTTCGACGATAAGAATAGTGGACGCTGTCATTATTGTTCTCCTACTGCAGTTAAACGGGGCGATACATCTTTAAGAGGAAGTTGGACATCGAAACGCACCCCCTTCCCTGTGTTAGTTGCTGTAACACGCCCGTTATGGGCCTGGGTGACCGTCTTCACCACCGCGAGCCCTAAGCCTGTACCGTTTTGTTTTTTTGTATAGAAAGGTTCGAATATCCGCGGCAGATCTGCCTCGGCAATACCACCCGCCTGATCTTCGATACTCACATTCAGTTGTGAGTCGTTGCAATGCGCGTGGATTAGAATCTGTTGCTGTGGCTGACTTGCCGCTATCGCGTTATCGACGATGTTGCAAAGTGCTGACACCAAGGTGTGCGGGTTCGCCAATATGGTGGCCTCCTCTTCTGGCATCACCACTTTTAGGTTAACGCGCCTAGTGTTAGCCGCCGCTTCCATCGCTCGCTCCAGCCGGACCAGCAGGTCATCTACCGAAAAATCGGTAAGCTGCAGCTCTGAACCACTGCGAGCAAATAGCAGCATGTCGTTAACCTGGGCTTCCAGATCGTTGAGCCGGTCCATCAGCTTGCCCTGAAAGCTGCTGCGTGCCGGTTCAGCCAAGGTGCGATTTGCCAAGTTGGAGCCATATAAAATGGCAGCCGATAACGGCGTTCGAATTTGGTGAGCTAGTGATGCCACCATCTTGCCAAGCGCCGACAAGCGTTGAAGCTTCGCCACATTGTTTTGTAGCGCACGGGTTTCGGTTAGGTCGGTCAGCACTATGAGTTGGCCGCGGGAGTCTGCCAGTGGCGAGATCTCGAGTTTCACCTTACGCCCATTGGCCAAGCTTAACTCGTGACCATCATCGGCCTGAGGAGAAAAACGACTGGGAATAAGGTCAATCCAGCGTTGCCCTTCAAGCGGCTCGCCCAATAGCGATTTTGCCACCTTGTTGGCTTTGGTCACGAACCCACGAAAATCGAGCAAGATGAGTCCCGAGGGCATCACCTCGAAGATCTGGCTGAGATCGGTGTGTTGTAAATCTGCTGTACTACTGTCCTGGCTGCACTGTGGCATCGATGACTCCGCGTCACTATTTTGTTACCAGCCTAATAATACAAATTATGTGCCAAATATATTTTCCTTTATATACATAAGCTTATAACGTCACATGATTGGCATCCGGATGTTTTGTGAACTCCATAATTCATAATAACAGCGCGAAACTGAACAGCGAATCACACTATTTCACCTCTGAGCTACCTCACGCAGGCACAAAAAAGCCAAGGCTTAACCTTGGCTTTTGGGGTGTACGTAGAAGAGCCGGTTAGCCTTTCGACAAGCCATACTTTTTCATCTTCTCAACCAGCGTGGTTCGGCGCATGCCCAACTGCTCTGCTGCACGAGCGACCACCCCATCCTGCTGGTCAAGCGCTTGACGGATTAGCTCCACTTCCATGTCTGCCAGCATTTCTTTGAGATTAACCCCCGACTCAGGCAACTGCTGAGGGAACGACCCCCAGTCGGCATCTTCGTCTAATGGCAGCGGCTCTTCATCAGGCTCTGTAGGCTCAGGGCTATCATCGAAGATTGCCAACAGTGCTTCACGTTCCGCCAGCTCTTTACTGTAGCTTGGCTCGAAAGTATCAGCGTCTATTAGCTGATACTTCATCGGCAGGTCTTGCACATCCACAATCTGATTGGGATGTAAGATCATCAAGCGCTCAACCAGGTTAGACAGCTCGCGCACATTCCCCGGCCAAGTATGCTGCATAAGAGATTCGAGTGCACGCTGAGTAAAGCGCACCACCGCGTTGTGTTCTTCCTCGTGGCGATTTACCAGCTCTTGTAGCAACAGTGGGATATCGTCTTGACGCTCGCGCAAAGCGGGCATTTCGATGGGGAACACATTCAGGCGGTAGTATAAGTCTTCGCGAAACTTCTCTTTTTCAATCATCCGCTCAAGACTACGGTGAGTCGCCGCAATAACCCGGACATTGGCCAAGATGGGCTTACTGCCCCCTACCCGCTCAAACTGGCGCTCTTGAAGCACCCGAAGCAACTTGACCTGCATCGGCATCGGCATATCGCCAATCTCATCCAGGAATAGCGTACCGCCTTCAGCTAGCTCAAACCGGCCTTTACGGGCCGCAAACGCCCCGGTGAACGCGCCCTTTTCATGACCGAACAACTCGCTTTCCAGCAGATCGGCCGGGATAGCGCCACAGTTGATCGGTACAAATGGGCCTTCACTGCGCTTGGAGTGGTCGTGAACTGCTTTGGCCACCACCTCTTTACCGGTGCCAGACTCACCCAAGATCAGAACGTTGGCATCTTTATCCGCTACCTGTTCGATCAGATGGCGGATCTCCTGCATCGCAATGCCTTTACCAATCAAATTTTGACGCAAGCGCTCGCTCTTAGGTTGGCTTTGCTTACCCGGTAAGTGGCTAAGGTAGGTATCGCAATGATGAAGTAGTTGAGTGAGTTGCTCATAGCCGAAAGGCTCTGCCAGGCAGCCAATCAAATTCTGTTTGGGTTCTAAATCGCCGTTTATGGCAACAAAGGCAACCTGCGGCAAGGCCTGCAGACTGCTGTCAAAATTTGGATCGCTGGCACACAAGATACAGCTATAGGTGTACTCAGGTTCTGCGCTCACGATATCAGCCAGTTTGGCCGAGTCACATTCGCGTATGGTTTGGCCGATAAAGCCAAGGATAGTAGTTAGTTGTTTTGAACGTTCTGGGTTACCGTCACACACCAGAACCACATTGGATGCTCGCATCCGTTACCCCTGTTTTATTATTGTTCGCTTGCCTGCGATAGGTTTGGAGATGGGTCATTGTAAACAGGCGTCAATAATTCGCAAGAACGATGTGCCCGCAACGACAAAATTATGACGCAAGCGGCAAAAAACCGCCTTAAATCACAACTCTGGCGGCTATGCTGGACCCGCATCGCGAAAGAACCTAAAACCTTATTCAGCGACTCAGAACTGAATTTGTGTACCTCTTGACCATTAATTGTCAAAAAATACCAAAACAGTCTAAAAGCTACTCAAATATTCCTTTTGTAAATCATAGTGGTACGTTGCTTGCTTCTCATTGCAGCAATAAAAACACTTAGGGCAGTTGTATGTTCAACGGTAAACAGATTTTAATCACAGGCGGTACCGGCTCGTTTGGAAAGCGCTTTATCAAGACCTTGCTCTCTCAGTATGAGCCAAAACGCGTAGTCGTTTACTCGCGCGATGAACTAAAGCAGTTCGAGATGCAGCAAGACTTTGACCAACCTTGCATGCGTTATTTCATCGGCGATGTGCGAGATAAAGAGCGACTCGTTCAAGCAATGCGTAACATTGACTTTGTTGTTCACGCCGCCGCGCTAAAACAGGTACCGGCTGCAGAGTACAACCCCATGGAGTGTATTAAGACCAACATTAATGGTGCTGAGAATGTCATCCACGCAGCACTGTACAACAAGGTTAAGAAGGTCATCGCGCTATCCACCGACAAGGCTGCCAACCCGGTTAACCTATATGGCGCAACAAAGCTCGCCAGTGACAAACTGTTCGTCGCCGCCAATAATATGGCAGGCAGCCAAGGAACCAGCTTCTCTGTCGTTCGCTATGGAAATGTCGTTGGCTCTCGCGGCAGCGTTGTTCCATTTTTCAAAAAGCTGCTAGCTGAAGGCGCAAGCGCTTTGCCAATCACCCATCGAGATATGACGCGGTTTTGGATAACGCTCGATCAAGGCGTGAAGTTTGTCTTCGATAACTTTGCAAGAATGCATGGCGGAGAGATCTTCGTACCCAAGATTCCTTCCGTCAGAATCACTGAGTTAGCAAATGCAATCGCACCAGGGCTTCCATTAGAAGATGTGGGAATTCGACCAGGTGAAAAGTTGCACGAAGTGATGTGCCCTGCAGATGACTCCTATCATACCTACGAGTTTTCAGACCATTTTGTCATCGCCCCGACAATTACCTTTAATAGTCGGAACAACGACTTTGGGTGTAACAAAGAAGGGGAAACGGGTCAGTTAGTCGAGTTAGGGTTTGAATACAACTCCCGCAACAACGAAGACTTTCTATCTGTTGCCCAACTCATCGAGCGCGATCTTTGTGAGTAAACCTCTGTTCTACGGTAAACAGCACATTAGCCAAAATGATGTGGATGCTGTTTTAGATACCCTTAAGTCAGACTTCTTAACGCAAGGACCGAAGGTCAAGCAGTTCGAAGAAGCTCTACGCACAAAAGTGACGGCAGATTATGCGGTGGCCTGTTCCAACGGTACGGCTGCGCTGCATCTCGCCTGCTTGAGTTTGGGCGTAGGCGTTGGCGATGAAGTATGGGTTCCCGCTATCAGTTTTGTTGCCAGTGCAAATTGTGCACTGTATACCGGGGCAACCGTCAGTTTTCTAGATGTGGAGCCTTTATCAGGCAACCTATGCGTCGATGACCTTAGCAAGAAACTCGCAAGAGCCGCCGAGCAAAACCGCCTTCCCAAAGCGGTGGTTGTTGTGCACATGGCAGGCTTGCCTTGCGATATGCAAGCCATAGCCAATCTGTGCCGACCACTTGGTATCGCAATTATCGAGGATGCTGCACACGCCCTAGGATCTACGTACATCAACCAGGCCATAGGTGCTTGTCAATACAGTGATATCACTACCTTTAGCTTTCACCCTGTAAAAAGCATTACCAGCGCCGAGGGCGGCATGGTGCTAACGAACAACCCCGAGTTAGCACAAAAAATAAGGACGCTTTGCTCTCACGGAATTTCAAAGACAAATTTCACCACTGATACTCAGTACCCTAGCTGGTATTACGAGCAGCAAGAGTTGGGTTATAACTACCGCCTTTCAGATCTTCATGCAGCGCTAGGCCTCTCTCAGCTCGATAAGTTAGATGACTTTGTTCACCAACGCCAAGCATTAGCAAGCAGATACAAGCAAGCGCTGGCGGAGCTCACTTGGCAAACCTCACCAACACGAGGAAGCAGTGCCTTTCATCTGGCCATCGCGTTCTTCCCTAAAGACAGACGTGATCAGATTTATCTTGCGCTGAAAGAACAGGGGATCCACTGCCAACTGCACTATATGCCTATCTATCGCCAGCCATATCACGATGTTGGCGCGACTAATTACGTAAGGTTCCCAGGAGCTGAAGCGTATTTCTCTACCGCATTGTCTCTTCCACTATTCCCAGATTTAACCCATAACGACCAAGACAGGGTTATTGAAGCGATTAAGGAACTGATATGACCAAACGTATATGTATCATTCCAGCAAGAGGCGGCAGTAAACGCATCCCAAAGAAAAACATTCGCCCCTTCTTTGGCAAGCCGATGCTCGTACATTCCATCGACATCGCCAAAGAAAGTGGCCTGTTTAGCAATATCGTTGTATCAACCGATGACCGGGAAATCGCCAAAGTTGCAGAACAAGCCGGGGCCGATGTTCCGTTTATGCGGCCAGCTAACTTAGCTGACGACTTCACAGGAACGACGCCTGTCGTAGAACATGCCGCCGCTGAGATTGAGCAGCAAGGCGTTGAATTTGAGCAAGTATGTTGTATGTACGCAACAGCACCTTTCGTACTGCCTAAATATCTACAACAAGGCGCCGATAATCTCTCTAAGGATGGCTGCTTAACTAGCTTTTCAGTGACCAGCTTCCCCTTCCCTGTTCAGCGTAGCTTGATACTACGAGATAAAGGTGTTGCCCCCCTGTATCCCGACCAAATTGCAAGCCGCTCTCAAGACTTGGAAGAGGCGTATCACGATGCAGGACAATTTTACTGGTGGACCAAGCATAGTTTACAAGCCCGAGCCGGTATGTTTGCCACAAGCTCTTACCCGGTGGTGTTACCTCGTTATCGAGTACAAGACATTGACACGTTGGAAGACTGGCAAACAGCAGAATTTTTATATAGCGCTTTGAGTACACGAACTCAGAGCAACCATTAAACACTTAACAGTAACGTAGACTCGCGCTATTCAAGCGCCTAGAACTGGAAATTAGAACATGAAAACAGAATGGGATTACACCAACTTAGCAAAGGCCTACCTCAAGCGTGCAACATACTCTTCAGATGCTATCGACACTCTTTTCGAGCTGGCGAAGATCAAAGCGGGCGATACGGCCTGTGATGTAGGTGCCGGTGTTGCACACCTCACCAAAGAACTGCTTAGCCGTGATTTACAAGTCACCGCCGTAGAGCCTAATGATGAAATGCGAAAATATGGCAAGCTCGAGACCTCAGCCTCAGCAAACGTGACATGGTTTGAAGGTACCGGAGAGCAAACCGGCCAAGCTGACCAAGCGTTTGACCTTGTAACTTTTGGCTCTTCATTCAATGTGACTGACCGCCTGGTAACACTGGCAGAAACTAAGCGTATTCTTAAGCCAAACGGTTGGTTCGCATGTATGTGGAACCACCGCGACCTTGACGACCCATTCCAGCACGAGATTGAGTCAATCATCAAGTCTCATATTGACGGCTACAACTACGGTACCCGCCGAGAAGACCAAACAGAGGTTATCAACCAAAGTGGTTTGTTCGAAGATGTTCACTACATCGAAGGCCAAGTTGAACACTACCAAACTAAGGAAGATCTAATCGAAGCCTGGCGTTCTCACGCCACTCTAGAACGCCAAGCCGGTGATAAGTTCAGTGCCATTATCGATGCAATCCAAGCCCTAGTTGATGGTTACCCAGAAGATAAGATCAAAGTTCCTTACACCACTCGTATGTGGTGCGCGAAACTTAAGTAGTCAGAATTATGGCCACCACTTGGTGGCCTCAAACTAAGTAATGCACATGACAGGACAGGTAATTTGGATCACCGGCATGCCCGGTTCAGGTAAAACCACCTTAGCGCTTGAGTTGGCAGCTCTACTTCAGCCAACCCAAGCCGTTCTTCTTGATGGTGACCGCCTTCGCACAGCATTAAATGATCAAAACTATACCGCAGAGGCTCGAAAAAAATTGTCGATGCAATACGCGGGATTGGCCAAGATGTTAGCGGACCAAGGCCACACGGTCATAGTTGCAGTAGTTGCAATGTATCGAGAGGTTCACGCGTGGAATAGAGTCAACAATAAGACCTATACCGAGGTGTTTCTACGGCCATCACAGGAAGTGCTACTGCAGCGAAACAAGAAAGGCCTTTACAACCAAGGCTCTGATTTTCATCGCGCAGACAGCGCGGAACACCACTTAAACATCGAGTACCCACTAGACGCTGATATCACCTTCGACAGCGGCATTCACCAGCCCGCAGATATGGCTAGAGAATTGCTTAGAAAAATAAACAGCAATGCTCAACCGTTAAGTAAGCCAGGAAACAAATGCCATGCTGAATAACCTAAACCAATCTCCTCTAGCCTTCTCTACAAAAGGCGGCACGCTGCTCTCATTGAGAGATTACGGCCTGCAAAGTGAGATTTTGAACGGCCTGTTGTTGAGCTATCGCGAATTCAAGCAGTGCAATACAGAGCAACTCGAAAATTGCTTTAAGCAGCTTGCTAGCCAACGGCTGATCGTACGCAGTAGTTGTTCACAGGAAGATAGCAGTCAGCAGTCTAACGCTGGCAAGTTCGAAAGTATCAGCAGCGTTGAAGATGCAAAAGGCCTTAGCCGTGCCATCGCAACCGTGTTTAACAGCTATCAAGAGCACCTAAGCGACTCAGAGGTTGTCTTTATTCAGCCACAACTTGAACACGTCGAACACTGCGGGGTCGCCTTTAGCTGCGTGCCCGACTCAGGTGCCCCTTACTTGGTCGTTAGCGAATCTTCTGATGGGGAAACAGACACTGTCACCGCAGGTGAAAGCAATCACTTCTCGACCCATTATTTAGCCGCCAGGGCATCAGCAGAACCCCGACATCAGAAAGTTTGGGATTTACTTGAAGAGTTAAAAATCATCTTCCCTGATACCGAGCTAGATATTGAGTTTGCATTTGTTGCCGGCAACGACCTGCCGTTTCTATTACAAGTCAGGCCACTCATAGTAAAAGGGCGTATCGATACTCAAGAGTTCAAACAAGCGCTCGAGGACATTGCAGCAAAACTTCATACCTTGTTTAAACCCCACCCTTACCTAAGTGGTAAACAATCTGTTCTCGGGGTCATGCCAGACTGGAACCCCGCCGAGATCATTGGTTTGAGGCCCAAACCGCTCGCATTGAGCTTGTATAAAGATCTTGTCACCGACAGTACCTGGGCTTATCAACGTAACAACTACGGCTATAAGAACCTGCGCAGCTTCCCTCTGATGATCGATTTGCGCGGCCTTCCTTATATCGACGTAAGAACCAGCTTCAACTCGTTCATTCCGAATGATCTTCCAACGCAGCTTGCAAATAAACTCGTCGACTACTATCTCGACAAGCTGATGGCTAATCCGAGCTTTCACGATAAGGTTGAGTTCGATATCGTACTTTCCTGCTACAGCTTGGATATTGAGCGACGGTTATCAGACCTAAGAGAAGCCGGATTTACCGAGCTGGAATGCCACACCCTTGCGTCTAGCCTACGCAATCTAACAAACCGTATCATCGATCCACGCTCAGGGCTGTGGATCCAAGATTTACACCGTATTGAAAAGCTCAAGCAACGACAAGCAACGGTCAACGACTCTATTGAAGAACCTGAGCAACGCGTCTACTGGCTATTAGAAGACTGCAAACGCTATGGAACGTTGCCATTCGCAGGCCTCGCAAGAGCCGGGTTTATTGCGGTTCAACTGCTTCAGTCTCTGATACATGAGCAGGTCATCACTGAACAGCAATACCATCACTACCTGCTCTCACTGCAAACAGTCAGTGGGCAGTTGAGTAAAGACTTTCAGTCTTTGGATCGCGCTGAGTTTCTTGTCAAATATGGCCATCTTCGTCCAGGTACCTACGATATCTGTTCTCCTCGCTACGATGCGGCCCCCGATACCTATTTTGACTGGGACAACCCGCCCGCTGCAGAGCAGCAGCATGGAACCTTTGAGTTGAGCAACGAACAGTATCGGAAACTGCATCAGCTACTGGAGCAACATGGTATCAACCACAGCGTTGACTCTTTCCTTCACTTTATTGCATCGGCCATCGAAGGCCGTGAGTTTGCCAAATTTGTGTTTAGCAAATCGCTTAGTGATGCCATTGAAGATGTCGCTTTACTCGGCGATAGGCTCGGCTTTTCGCGAGAAGAAATGGCGTTTGCAGATATCAATGTAATCCGTAATTTTATCGCGTGCGCCGATAGCCCTAAGAAAGCCCTGGCGGTAAGCATCGAGCAAGGCAAGCGCAAACAACTGTTAGCCAATAAGATTCACTTACCGGCACTAATTTGTGGTGTTGATGATATCTATCGCTTCACCTTGTTAGCCAGTGAACCCAACTTTGTCACCCAAGGGACTGTCGATGGCGAAGTCGTGAGCGCAGACTACCAGGGAGACCTACAGGGTAAAATCGTATGCATACCGAGTGCAGATCCCGGTTTTGACTGGCTGTTTGCGAAAGGCATTGCCAGTTTGATAACCGAGTTTGGTGGTTGCAACTCCCATATGGCCATCCGAGCAAACGAGCTCGGGCTCCCCGCCATTATCGGTGCGGGTCAGCAGTTGTATCAGAGCTGGTCTCAAACCAAGCGTTTGCATATCGACTGTGCGAACAAAAAAGTGACGGTTCTCGCATGATCCCTGTGTTGATATCCCAGCAAAGCAATCGCGCTCTTCACGAAGAGCAACACGATTGCCTTGACCAACGCTGGTATGAACTTGCTTTGAAAGCGGGGATTTTGCTTATCCCTGTACCTAATCACCCCGAGTTAATCGAGCCCTTGTGGCTCAGCACAGGTTGCCAAGGGGTTATCCTATCAGGCGGAGGAGAGTTTTCTCACTCACCTGATGATCGACGGAGTCGCTGCGAAGAGTTACTCGTCGCACTGGCTAACAAGCATAAAACCCCGATTCTGGGCATCTGCCGAGGGATGCAAGTCTTGCTGCAACTAGCAGGTGAACCCTTAGTGAAAGTGTCCGGACATGTCCAGAGATCGATGACTATCTCGGTGAACAATCAGCCAACTGAGCTCAATAGCTACCACAACCTAGCCACTTATCAAGCGCCCTCCCCTTATCGCGTCTGGGCGCAAGCACAAGACGGCGTTGTGAAAGCCATCGAACACCCGGAAAACAAGCAAGTAGGAATAATGTGGCACCCCGAAAGAATGGTGCCTTTTGACTCTGCAAACGTCCAATTTTTACATCGTCTATTCGTAACTCAGGAGTATCCGTGCGCGCACTTATTTTAGCCTCAGGACGAGGATCTCGACTGGGGGACTTAACCTCAAACCAGCCCAAGTGTTTCACCGAGGTTGCAGGTAAGCGACTAATCGATTGGCAGCGCGAGTCACTCGGCAAAGGCGGTATACAGAACATAGCCATTACAACTGGCTATTTCAGTGACAGCTTCAATGGTCTATTCCAAGAGCGCTTTCACAATGCAGATTGGGCCGATAGCAATATGGTTTACTCGCTAATGCAAGCGTCGTCGTTGATTGCAGATGAAGGCGCTATTGTCAGTTACTCCGACATCATCTACTCCGCTGACGCCATAACGCGTTTGTCTCAAAGTAACGACGACATCGCCATTGCATACGACCCCAACTGGTTAGAACAGTGGCAAGCTCGATATGACAATCCACTCGATGATGCTGAAAGCTTTTCGATGGACCAAGGTTACCTCACAGATATTGGACGAAGAGTTAACTCGCTAAGCGAGATAAATGGGCAATATATGGGATTGCTCAAGTTCACACCTGCGGGCTGGCATATCGTGAGCCATTACCTCGATTCACTCAGCGAAGATGCCCGCAAACGCTTAGATATGACCTCGTTGCTGCAACAGTTAATACAGCAAGATGTTAAAATTGGGGCCGTGGCGATAACCGACGAGTGGGTAGAAGTCGACACCCCTCAGGACTTAGAAGTCGCCTCTCTGACAGTCCCGGATTTCAGTTGGACTTAGAACGCATGAAAACGGGTCAATCAATCGCTATAGCCGGCACTGGAAACTTCTCTGTTAATCTAGAAGCACTCTGCCGCGAGCATGATTTAAATGTTGCATTCTTTGTCGATGAGTTCCGCACCGACGCATTTTTAGGAAAGCCTGTATATCAAGCAAAACACATAACGGGTTCGCTAATAGATTCCATCAGTTGTGTGCTTATTGCAATCTCTCACCCTGAATATCAAGTTGCCGCTGCTGAGCGCCTGCAAAAGCAAGGATTCAGCGACAACAGAATTTTTACTCTTGCTGACGATCCTGCGTTACAGATTTTACAACTGCTGTTAGAGCGTGATGCCGATGCCTTACGTGCTGCGATTGGGAGCGAAGATTTCAATAGCTTGGAGCAGATCGAGGCACATTTCCTAGGTCACGATTGGCGAAAGACCATGTCGAGTTTAGATCCTAGCAAGCAAAACGTGGCTCTGGGCTACTACGGAAGAGGGGGTGGCTTTCGTCGTCATATAAGTCCGCTAATCCCCCATTTGTCGAAACGATTCAATGTCGTGAGCATGTCGGATGAGGTTATGAAGCGAGCCGAAGAGTCGAAACACCATCTCTATATGAGTGCGTCAACGGCTAGTGAGCAGTCATTTATCGACTTAAGCATCTCTGCCCACATCTTTAACTGTGCGCCAAAACATGTACCAAGAGTGAGTTTTTCCCACGTCATCTACGACTTTAATCTGATGGGCGATTATCACGCGGCGAGAATCGGCGAGCCAGACACTCACTATTTATTTGCATCATCTCGACCTTGTTTTGATTGGTACAAAGACCTTATTTCGCGTCACCAGCTCAAGAACAAGCTTTGCATTATTCCTGGGGGCTACCTTCAACTGGACAACAACATTGCACGTGTAAATGAATATCAAGGAGAACGCGACAGCATTCTTTACGCTCCGACTCTCGCCCTTGCTGACTACCCCAATAAAGAGCTGGCCAGCAGCATAGAATACGCACCTGAACTAGTAAGAACCTTGCTTGAAAGCTTTCCACATAAGAAAGTGATTGTAAGACCTCACCCTAGTGATCTTCGTATGTACAAACTACAGCGCAAAGATCAATTAAGCGAGGTATTCACTGAGTTACTAGATATCTGCTCGAGTCACCCTCGTTGCGTTCTAGATGATAATCCGACCAGTTACATCAATAGCTACCAGCGTAGTTGCTTGATGGTATCAGATACATCTTCTACCGCCTTCACCTACGCGTTTAGTACTGGCAGGCCGGTGGTGTTCTTTTCTCCTAAAGAGTCAGATTTGCTATGTAACATAGGTAAAGATTTGAAGTTTATTGACGACCGTTCAAATATAGGAGCAATAGCAAAAACATGCAAACAGGTAAGCTTATTGGCATCAGAGCTTCTCTCGAAAAATGGTGAGGAGACCAACCAAGCAACTAGCTTTAGGGATAAAGTTATTTTTAACCCTGGGGAATCAGCGAATTATTTCTTGAATAACATCGAGTTTATCATCAAAGCAAAAAAACACCCTGATTGGCTCTACATTAATTGGGAATAACCAAAGAGTAAATAATATGGAATGCCGTATAGCAATCGTTGGCGCAGGTATCTTTGCGCACAATATTTCGAAAGTATTCTCGAACGAGAGCTTTTCACTAAAGTATATAGTTGATGAATTCAAAAAAGGGGACTATTTGGGCGCCCCTGTAATTGCTGCAGCTGACTTAAGCATTGAAAAGCAAAAAAAAATTGACAAATATGTTATCGCCATATCTACCGAAGAGTACCGTATTGCTGCGATAGACCGCTTAGCAAAACAAGGAGTTAGAGCTGAGAAAATATTCCCAATAGATGATGATCCAAGCATACCTATACTACAGCTGATTTTCTCTCGTTACTTCAGCATGGCGCTACCATATTTTGTCAGCGAGCAATGCACTGATATGTATAGCCTAGAAAGATATTGTTTTGGAGAGACATGGGAATCAACGTTAAATCGCTTAGATCCTTCAAAGAAAACTCTTGCTTTTGGTTTTTATGGTAGAGGTGGTGGGTTCAGGCGCCACCTTGGTGGACTGATAGAGCCACTTAAATCACAATATAACGTTATTGCACTAATGGATGAAGAAGTTTCAGGTTACAACTTTGAAGTACCAGAATTACTAATTGGTCCAACAAGCGCTAGAAATTTCAATGCTATTGACGCATGTTTGACAGCTCACTTCATCGCTTGCTCTCCTGAAAACAAACCAAAGTTAAATATGCTTCATACTAGCTTTGATTTCATACTGGAGCCTGGTTGGATTGCAGATAGATTCGACACCGCTGATCCACATTACATATTCACTTCGACAAGAGCCACATTTGAATGGATGCAAGATCTTGTAAAGGAGCACAAACCAAAAGGAAGGATATGCCTCATACCAGGAGGATATACAAGACTTGATGACAACTTAAAACACGCTGAAAGCTATCAGGGTAAAATAGATAGTATTATCTATGCTCCTACACTCTCACTGAATGCAGTGGCAAATTACGAGCTAACTTACTCATCTCCTTATAGCCTAGATATCGTCACTTCATTATTGAATAACTTCCCTGAAAAAAACATAATATTTAGACCACACCCAAATGATTTGACAATGCTATTAGATGGTAGGAATGACAAACTTGCAGAACCATTTATTAAACTTCTTGAGCTCTGTGATTCTGAGCCAAGGTTGATATTAGATGGAATGCAAACGTTCTACATGGACAGTTACAATAGATCTTCCGTTATGGTAAGTGATACTTCATCAACAGCATACACGTATTCCCTATCAACATTACGGCCAGTTGTTTTCTTCTCACCTAAAGATAAAGAAGTAACGACTCTTTACTCTAAACACTCGGCATTCATTAGGGACCGAGAAAAGATTGGGAAGGTGGCAAGTGATACTTACGAATTGGTAAAGCACATAAACGAAATGCTTACTAATCAGAGTGAATGGAAAGAAAAAATCCAGCAGTATCGGAGTGATGTTTGCTTCAATATCAGGAAAAGTGAACAGTACCTAGTAGAAAATATGCATCACATTATTAACAATACTCGCCATGATGATTGGCTATACTATAACTGGTAGTCTCAATTGAAAAATTGCAAAACAACATTTACTTGGATTATTAATGTCTTCTAACCTACCTCTTGTGACAATTGGCATATCCGCTTACAACGAAGAAAAGCTAATAGACCGGGCTATTAATAGCGCGCTATCTCAGACATACTCAAATATAGAAATAATTCTTTTTGATGACGCTAGCAGTGACAATACTTTAGGTATAATGAGACAGTTTGGAGAGTCCAACCTCGGGGTCAAAGTATTTTCCACCAATGTAAATAAAGGTCTAGCTCATGCTAGGAATAGGATAAAAGAGGCCGCAAATGGTGATTACTTAGCGTGGCTTGATGCAGATGATGAGTACCGACCTAACAGAATTTCCAAACTTGTAAACACAGCGCTCGAGTCTAAAAGTGATGTAACAATCGATGGCTATATTGTTGTCAATGAAAATGGAGAAGAAATAAAAAGGCAAACTGTAAAAAACAAGTTTGACTTTGACTCAAAATACACATCCCTATTTGAACGCAACTTTATGTTACCACACCCTCTTATATCTAGGCGTTGCTTTTCATCCATTAACTTTGATGAAACTTTAGAAGCTTCAGAGGATTATGACTATTGGTTAAAATGTAGTACTCATGGATATTCATTCACAAGCATCAAAGAGTTCAATTTAGTGTATACGTTGCGGACAAATTCAATGAGCTCATCTAATTCAAAGAACATGGACAGCACCAGAAAAATACTAAGTAAGTATGATGTCGTTTTTTTAGAAAAGCTATTGAAAGAACGCAACTTCAGCACGGGCTATATTAATAAAGCATCATGTTTGTTTTCGATATTCACCGGATCATTTGAAAAAGCCATCTCATACTCTAAGAAACACTGGGAGGATGACCCAGACAATGATAGAGACTTTTACATCGGTACTTTATACGCCTTATCAAATAACTTTTACAAAGCAAAATATCACCTTGAAAAACATTTATCGAGACTCCCAGAATCTCCTGCAGGATATAACAACCTCGCAGTGGTAGTTAACAACCTAAGCTCAAAATCATTGAGCAAAAAGTTAGTGTCTAAAGCACTTGAAATTTTCCCCAGCTATACAGACGCGAGTACGAATATGGTGGACCCTAAAAAACTTACACTCACACAAATATCTATAAATAAAAGCAGATAATTAATTATTGAGAACTTGCAGGCTAGCTATGAACAACAATCTAGATGAATTAAATTCCAAAATAGATAAAATTCTTGAGTTCCTAGACATACAAGAGCATCGTCTAACAAATGAAAATGCGGTATTTAAACCAGATACCTTACATAAGCTTATCGCTGACACATGTCACTCTGTTTTTCGGGATGCGATCTTAAATAGGAGTTCTTACGATTCAGCAAGTGACTATATGCTCAATAATATTGCTGTGGATGGAGCAAAAATGTTTCGCTCAGCTTACATACCGCGCAAATACGGGCATATGGATTATGACAGTAGGTACGATCTGTTTCGGCATTCACTATCAAAAATCAGTAAGGACAACAGCATTGCACTTGAATTTGGTGTGTATAGGGGTGGCTCTATTGAGTTTATGCTGCGTTATGTTGATATGCATATTTATGGGTTTGACAGCTTTGAAGGTTTACCTGACCACTGGTTTTCTGGAGACCAGTCAGGTAGGTTCGATTTGGGAGGGCTAGCTCCGGCTATTGATAGTAAACAAGTAACTTTAATCAAAGGTTGGTTCAAAGATACTGTTGATAACTTTTTCAATTCAAATCGAGAATCTGATGTAGGATTCATTCACTTTGACTGCGACCTTTACTGCTCACATAAAGACATATTCGAAGCACTCAGCAAGAATAAGGTTAATTTGGATGGAACCATTTGCTTGTTCGATGAGTATATAAATTACCCAGGCTGGCAGAATGATGGCTTCAAAGCACTGCAGGAGTTCGTCGCACAAACGGGATGGAAGTATCGATATATAGGTTACACACCTAGATATACCGCTGCGGCTATCGAGTTTTTCCGCAACTAAGGCTGTTTGGAGAAGGGAGTGATTAAGCTCTCTTCACTCCCCCCCGAAACTAGCAGCCATGAATTGTAGAATTTGGAGTTATCTATCAGCCCCGCTAGGATATAACTTCCTATACTCACCCTTAAACCTTTCACTTAGTTCACCAGAATCACCTATCAAATCAATAACATTTACATTGACTAAACTAAGATGACTAACCAAGTTACCATCTGAAGGAATGTAGTGGAAGAACAAAGATAAAGGCTCATCTGAATATAAAATTGAGTAACTGTTATTTTTGGATAAAGACAGTGATATCGAACAATGTATACTTGGTGCGCAAACGACAGGGATGTTAGAAATATTGCTAACAACCATTCGATGCACATGCCCACAGCATACTGCTTCGATGTTAGAGTATTTTCTCAACAAATCAGCGAACTCAACTGAACCATATAACCCTATAGAGTCAACCCAATCAATACCAATACGGACAGGAGGGTGGTGCATGAAGATCATCGTCGGCTTTGCAGTGTCCTCTTGCAAAGTCTTGTCCAACCATGCCAGGCGATGTTCGCACAGTCGTCCATATGGCTCACCAAAGAGTGAGGTGTCCAAGCCGATCACTCTTACGGGATAGTGGTCAATTGAGAACAGCACATGATTCTCTCCTCTTGCTGGCAAGTAATCATGATCATCAAACACAGCGAGTAGGTTTTGTCGACGGTCGTGGTTGCCCGGTATAACGACGTATGGAGACTTCAGTCTATCAAGGATTTCACGAAGTGCTTGATACTCTTCAACCCAACCATCTTCTGCTAAGTCCCCACTAACAACAACTAGATCGATTTTTTCATCAAAGGTGTTTATATGGTCCACGCAGGCAATAAGTCGACGAGTCTCGCCCAAATCACGTTGCTTTTTCTTACTCACCCCGTAATGAATGTCTGTCAACTGCGCTATTAACATAACACCAAGTCTTCCCTGTCATTTTCTGTCCGTTTGCTCGGCAATCAAATCTATGCCATCCCAAACCCAATCATGTACCAAGGCTTGCCCAGGGCTAACGAATCGATCAGCCAAACTGCGCTTCTTAAGCTGCGCCCTATCCTCTTTGTCGCAGAGCATTACGCATGTTTGGGGAGCAGCGGAGAACCCGAAGCTCTCAATTGCCCCTTTCTGCGCATGCCAATGCAATAAGTGGCCATTCTCAGGTTTTACTCCCTTCGCTAGTATAGGAACCGGTAATTCACATACTTGCCAATTGCCAAAGCGTTTAAGACGCAACTCTGGTTGCTTTAACGATAAAAGCTGCGTTGATATCTGCTGCTCAATCACGTTGGGAAAGCTTGGTTCGACATTGCTGAGGAGGGTCGATAACTTTATAAAAAACTCGTCGACCAGCTCAACATCCCCCATCGTCAGGACAAGAATGGGCGAGGAGCACGCTTTTTGGCCGTAAGTTGCTATGTCGACAGCTATTCCAGATAACAAGCTGAGCTGTTCATTTTCCTTAAGCGCCGACCAGTAATCCAAATCGACAATCGCATAAGAACGCCTGTCGGCAAAACATAAGTCGTTTACCTCTTCCCCAACTGAGTACCGTTGGAATACTTCAAGAGTCTTATCCCCTCCCCACATTACGCGGTTGGCAGAAAGCTCACTAAATCGCTGATTTAGCTCATCGGAGTGTGGGTATTGAACAAAGCGAACCCGGTCTCTTACTTGGGGGTGATCTACCAGTACATTAGATAAAGTGCTCAGCAAAATAGCTTGCTCGTCAGTAATTCTTGAAGATAGGCGAACAATACTTGGACACCCAGCAAGCAAACTGGTCACCCACGAGTACACGGCTACAGTCGCAACGTTTGAAGGGCTTAGATGAAAAGACAGACCGCGTCCAATGCTTTGCTCGGCTGCGAGTCGCCTCTTTTGGCTTAGTACAGCATTAGGCCTTATGAAGAAACCGAGACTAGCAAGATTGGGTTGGCTCTTGCTCAAGCCCATCAGTGCACTGGATAATTCTTTTAGGAATGCTAGGGAAGCTGAATCAAAAGAAGCGAACGGGCGAGAAGAAAAAGCGTCCCAAGAGGTTTCACCACATAAGAACGAGATCCCTGTTACTGGAAAGTGTCGCTGCATCCTCGCACCTCCACCTTTGGCAGTCTTCCTAGCACTTCAAAATAACGCCCCTTGCGCCCACAAGGGCAGTTATCTTCACCCAATATTCGTCCTAGGTCTTCAGTCAACAAGCTGTGGCCGGGGTAACTCTTTGCTAAGTTGGAGAGCACTTGTATCACGCCCTCTTGCCCTACCTGACAAGGCTTTAAATCGCTTTTGCTGCGTACGATCAGATCTGCAAACACCGGACTATGTAAATGGCCATGTTCACACTCGACAAAAATACTGCCGGTTTGCTCAACCATCCCATAAAAATTATGTACTTTAACGTTGCCAACAGCACTGTGAACAGTTGCTTTAAACGTCGGATTATCAACAGCTTTGTCTTGAAGTTTTTTCCAGCCACCGCTGTGAAACAGAAAACCCTGTTTCAACGCTAATGACTTGCCGGCAGCCTCTAGAGGCGCTAACAAGTATTGCCATACCATGAAGGTAAATCCAAAAATGAGTACCGGCTGATCACGATACTTCTCAGCAAACTCGCTGACTTCACGCCAACGCAAGTTCATCCGTTCATCAAGCGCAAAACAGTGATCACGCCCCATGAAGGATAAACCTTGAACCCCCGCACCACGCGCAGAATACCCTGCCTTGTTTGCGCTTAAGCCCCGGTGGTCGATGATCAGCATTGGCAAACGTTGCTTACCAATCCACTCTTTCATTATCTGCACCAAGGCTTTGGATTGCAGACTGGCGGTATCTCGGTCCAGCACCACTTGCGACACGACTTGAGATGTTGTACCTGAAGATGTCATCACCTTAAATACTTCTGACTCCTGCACACTACTTAGCTTTGTGTGCTTGAATAGCCTGACCGCTAATGGAAACAGTTCGGAATAGTTCGTAGGCTCTTGCGAGTATCCTTGGGCATCAAGTAAGAGCTTATACTCTGGGCAATGTCGATAGTGATGTTTGCTCAACGCACTCAATTCATCCAGCAAGACACGTTGCTTTTGCTGTTGCTCTAAACCATATATAGGGAAATCAAATAGTCTAATTGGCATCTACGAGTTCCTGCACAGCGACGAGGTCGAACTTGCCGTTAGCCGTCATGGGTATTGGAGATACAACGTTAACTCTCACAAGAGCAGGACTAACTCCATAATCAGCCAGTATTGATTTGGCCCGTTTCACATAGGCCTTATCACCTACTGTTACGCACAAAGCGTCATCTTCTCCGGTGCAAACCAGCTCTGCACAGTCCAAGCGAGAACTAAGTTGAGATTGCAGATCATCAAGGCTGAAACGTTTACCATTTAACTTAATCATTCTTTTTAGCCTACCAGTGATGTAGTAACGGCCATCTTTTTGGTAAGCCAGGTCGCCTGTATGCAGCACATTTGTGCCACTAGACTTCGCCAAATCATCCACCTCGGATGCGTAACCTAGCATCACATTGGGACCTCTATACACTAGCTCTCCGCTTTGCATGTCTTCGGTTAATGTTACGCCTAATTCATCTTCCAGCCAAAGCTCGCCACCGGGAATCGCATTACCTATCGAGCTCGCATGTTCAACTACATCTTCAGGCTCAAGATAGGCGATTCTCGGACTGGCTTCTGTTTGTCCGTACATAACGTAAAAACTCAGCGCGTGCTCCTTGGCATACATGGCAATCTTTGCCACCTCAGTGGCCGCAAGTTTGCCACCAGCCTGGGTCAAAGTCTTAATCGTACCAGGCAACCCGCGCGCAAGGCCGACTCGCAATAAGAACTGATAGCTAAACGGTACCCCTGCGAAACTACTTGCTTTAAAGGTATTTGCAGCCCGCCAAAGCGCCTTGCCCATCAGGTTTGGGTCTGCAAGTATCACCGAGGCACCAGCGAGCAGGTGCGAACTCACGATGGAGAACCCATACGAGTAGGCTAGAGGTAGGCTGAGTAACCCCCGCTCTTGCGGGGTGATCTGCAAATACTCTGCAATAGAGCGAGCATTGGATGTAAGGTTGTTGTCGCTCAACATCACCAACTTAGCACGCCCTGTCGTTCCGGAGGTCGACAGAAGCATTCGTAAGTCAGGGTTAAGGCAATGAGTGCGCTGACTATAAGCGGTGAACGTGACGGAGTCAGCGGTTGCCAAACACACGAGATTAACTTGGTATTGCTCAATCAGATCCTGCCACTGAGCTGATTGGTCCAGGAGCACGAAGGGAAAACCATTTTGCCAACAAGCCAAACACGCAACTATGGCGTTCACACTGTTATCTACCCGTAGCGCAATCAGAGGGCGCTCTAGAGGGCATTTCAGCCGGAGCGTCCCAACAAAACCTTGCATCTCATCCACCAACTCAGCAAAAGTGAGCCTGCGCTCCTCACTGTATAAGGCGACGTCTTGACTTGGAGAAAGAATCATAAATGCAAACCACCATCAACCGCGATAACTTGGCCATGGATGTAGCTTGCTGCGGGGCTCACTAAAAAACAGATCAACTCGGCCACCTCTTCGGGCTGCCCCACTCTGCGCAAATCTGTGTGTTCTGCCGTTGTCTGCCGGACCTCTTCGGTAACCGCGTCAAGTAGCGGAGTATCTATGATACCGGGGCTCACAACATTCACTCGGATGCCCACAGGCCCTAGCTCTCTTGCCAACGCTTTACTGAACCCCTCAACCGCGCCTTTGCTTGCCGCGTAACTTGATTGGCCGGGTTGCCCTTGGCTGGCGACCTGAGAGCTGACATTGACGATCGCGGCGCCTTTACTCCGCAGCATCATCCGGCTAGCCAACTGGCAAACCAACATGGTCGCGACAGTGTTAACCTGCAACTGTTGAGTAATGGATTGCCGCTTGGTGAGCATAATGCTAGCGGGCTGCATCACACCGGCGCAGTTAACTACCGCAGCTAACGAGCGCGTAGACTGGTTCAACTCACGGAACGCTCCAGCAATCTGGGTTTCATCTTCGAGATCACAGACAAGCACATGCGATTCTTGGCCGGAAACTTGTTCTATTTGGGCCACCAATGATGAGAGCGCTTCACGGCTTCGACCTATCAGCGCCAGTTTATAGCCCGCGCGGGCTAAGCTAAGCGCTGTCGCATTTCCGATTCCACTAGAAGCCCCCGTAACGAGTGCCCAAGGATGTGATTCAGCCTTCAAAGGTTACCTCGTACTTTGCGAGGATCTCCTTGCACTTAGCCACCGAGCTCATATCGATGATGTCATCCATATCAAGCATGACATCGAAACACCCTTCTAGCTCAGCGACTAGCAGCATATGCGCAGTCGAATCCCACTCAGGGATACTGTTATAAATTAATTCATCTTTTACCGCCTCTGGAGCGATTTCCAAAATACGGCTGTATACGTCGATAAGTTTCTGATTATTTGTCATTTATTTAACCGCTTATTCTAAGTGTTCTGATCCATTCAATGTTTGTGCTAGCGGATAAACCCCGCCAGTTTAGCTCTCGCTACTTGGTAGGCGTCTGCTGACAGCGTCATGTGCCACATACCTTCTGCCTCACGTTGTTTTTGATAGCCCAATGTTTCATTGAAACGTATAGCTGCGATATTCTCAGATTTGACTGTCGCTACCAGCTTTTGGGCGCTTAGTTGCTCAAAGGCGAAGTCTATCTGAGCCAATGCCATAAGAAAGCTGACGACAGTTCCCCTATAGCGAGCATCGCCGGTATAGAGGCCCGCTTCATATACGGCCGGCTCTGAAATCGACTTTAGGTTTACATACCCTATCGGCACACTCTTATAGCGCGCAACAAAATGCGTCGCCCCAGAGCTTGCTAAACTTTCATACCAACTGCGTTGCTGCTCGACCGAAATTTTGGACTGATCACACATCATGGCTCGGATGTCGGGACTGTTTCGCCATTCTCGCAACTGCTCCAAGTCTTCGGGCTGGATTTCTGCCAGCGTAATACTGCCAAGACGATAACTACTCATACTGACTCATTGCTTCTAAGACCCTTTTGCAGCCCAATCCATCAACCATGTTTATTGCTGCATCGTGTACCACTCGTCGCGCAGAACTGTGCTGCAAACGCTGATAAGCATCAGCTATTTCTCCAATGTGTGGCACTCCACGGCAGTCAACCACCTCATACCCGGGGTTTGCCGCAAACTCGCTCGCTGCCTGTAATTGGTTATCGGCAACCACACATATCACTGAAGGTACACCACAACATGCTAATTCAAAGATTGTTCCCCCTGCAGCGCTAATAGCAACAGCGGCTTTACCCTGAAGATCAGCCATCTGCATTGGGTTTAAGTTTTGGTGTACCTGAACACCGGGAAACACAAGTTCAGAATGTCCCATCGCATCGGTAATCACCACATCAACTCCAGTAACTCCAGCGTGCACAAGAGCGCTAACCACTGGAACCGTAAGGCCAGCGACATCACTCCCACCAAATGTGATCAGTACACGAGAACGTTGAGTATACGCAGTTCGAGCACACCGAAAACGTGATGACAATAGTGAGTACGAGTACCCCAAAAGGCGCTTAGCATCAGGATAAAGCCCCACCAAGCGCTTTTCTTCTGCGGCACCGGCGGGCGATATTACCAAGTCGATGTTGGCATCACAGCCAGTGAACAAGTCGTCGATGAATGCTTTCCGGCAAGCTATATCCGCATATACCTTGCCAGCTATTCCACCCAACAGATAGTTATCTAGCAGTAGCCAATCTGGAGCCTTTCGACGTATGGCATCACTTAAGTCAAACTCACTAGACGACTGAATAAATGCTATGCGAGGGTCACATTTGTTTGCGAGAGGATAAAGCGAGAAGACAGAGACTTGCCAGCCAAGCTCGAGGGCATGCTCAGCCAAAGCATTACATCGACTAAGGTGCCCAAACCCCATGTTAGGACTCGCATCTACTCGGATTGCTAGTTGCATTAACCAACCATAGTCCAGTCTAGCGGTGTGCCAGCCGCAAAATCTTTGGTTGCAACTCGTCCCAAAACCTCTTCCCAATAACGGGGGGCTAGCCCTAGGCCTGGTCTAACAACCTTAAGGTTTTGTTCACTCAGTGCCTCTCCTTGTTTAACATCTTGAGCAATATAGATAGAGCGTCGGTAACGTTTAGCATCAGCCTCGGCTTGAGTACCACCGTATACGACATTACCTATGGCTTGGTGAGCTGTTTTGCATTCTCTTACCAATGCGGCCATCTCATCTGGCTCCATTGAAAACGCGGCATCAACCCCGCCAGCGCTGCGATCTATAACAAAGTGCTTTTCAATCACTGTAGCTCCCAGTGCGACTGATGCGACACTTGCACCTATGCCTTGGGTATGGTCAGACAATCCAACTAAACAGCCAAAACTCTGTCGCATATGTGGAATGGTTGCCAAATTAGTGTTCGTCGATGCGGCAGGGTAAGTACTCGTGCACTTGAGGAGAATGATTTGGTTGTTCCCTTCCCCTCGAATACAAGCAACCGCCTCTTCAACCTCACCAAGCGTAGCCATACCTGTCGACAAGATTACTGGTTTCCCTTGCTGAGCGACGTAACGTAGGAGTGGTATATCATTGTTTTCGAAGGATGCGATTTTATAGCATGGAACATCAAGCTTACTGAGCATATCCACCGCAGCCTTATCAAATGGCGAGCTGAACGCAACTAGGCCGAGTGAGCGAGCATAATCAAACAGCGCTTTGTGCCATTCGTAGGGGGTGGCGGCCTCTTGGTACAAGCTGTGAAGAGTGCGCCCATGCCAAAGGCTATCTTGTTCGTTAATGACGAACTCCTCTCGTTCGACATTCAGAGTCAGGCTGTCAGCGGTGTAACTTTGCAGTTTGATAGCATCGACCCCAGCATCTGCTGCAGCTTTGACCATTTGCTTGGCAAGCTCAAAGTTCTGTTGGTGATTACCTGATAACTCAGCGATCACGAACGGCGGGCTGTTATCGTCAATAACATTGCCATCAATGCTAATAGGATCCATATTACTACTCGTATGCATACATTTGCCGTTACTAGAGCAATTTTCGTTCCTAAAATCAATCGATTACTAGCGCAGGTCTGAGCTGAGCATCTAACTGCTCAAAGTTGGAGCGATATTAGAATTAGGCGTGATTTTTGCTTTAGTTTCGGCAACTAAAAACCATGACTCGCTTAGCCATTACGTCAAGTTTATGACACAACGGGGTGTCGTAGGCCGACAGAAATTGACACAACGTCAAAACGCGGTGGCTAAAGTGGTCACTCATAACATAAGGATTACACATTCCCATGTCGGATATAAACATTGCAGATCTCATGCGTCAGTCGGCAAAAGATGCGTCAGACTTCGCGTTACAGGAGTATTCCATTGAGCTCAACGGCTCTCTTGAGAGCGTGGCGTTGGTATCCGCGCTAGTTCAAAAGCTAAACACTGCGTCGCTAGATGACCAACAGCTATTCACCCTTTCCTACATGTTTGGCGCATACCTCGGTGAGGTATATATTCGTGAACTACAGGGGGCGTGGCTTTACGAGGAAGAAACGGAAGATGAGCCACCACAAACATTCTTAGTGAACGGCGAGTACAAGATCGCGTTCCCAAGCAAGGTGTATCACGCGCTCGTTGGTAGCGACTCTCAAGAATTGGATGAGTATTTTTGCGAACTTCTAGCAGCACACAAAGAGATGCAATGAGAACATAGCAAAAAGCCCTCATTGCGAGGGCTTAAATATAACAACGTTAACTCTAGTTGTTAAACCCTAGGAGCAAAGTGTTATCCAGATCTCCATAATGTTCTATGTAAAAATCTCTCATTTCTCTTAGATATTCACGCCAAACCACGACTCCCTCAGAAAATCGTATCATACACTCTTGCTCGTTCTCGCTAGAGAAAGCTAAACGAGTAAGATAACTCATGGAGAATGAAGCAGAGCCTCTATTAAGAACAAAAAACAAAGAGCTAATGTCAGAAGAACTGTTTTGCAAAATTTCGTTGTGCTGAGCGATCAAATCTAGAACCTGGCTCCATGATTCACACTCCACGCTCCAAAGTTCCTCTAGCTTATCATAGTGCGTTAGGTAATGATCTTTAATGTAATTAACATCATATTCGTCAACTATACTTGGGTTAATCCGATCATAGGCTTGATTTTTTATCAACTCTAAAAAACCGGCTTTATCAACAACATCATTTACAAGCAGCACATTTTCTGGGCGGAGTGGTACCGTTCCTTCAATAAAAGCACCATCACTGGTGTTGTAACACTCCACTCCCTTCTCTTCAGCTAGGGTTTGCCCCATGACTTCTGCAGCAAATTTGAACTCATGCTTAGTAAACACGTAATCAGTAAAGTTACCCGGAACCCTAAAACCTGTGCCATGTGCGCTGTAGTTATATAGCTGTTTTCCGTCTGCCTTATAGTAAGCTGAATGCCGGCTATGGTGACTGTCAGGATCTTTAAAACCTAAATCCACACCGAACAAATAGATTTGCTTGAACCCTAGTTTGAGAACAGAAGCCAATGCACAGTTGGATACTGTAGGATAAGAGTAATAAATGCCTTGAAACTTCTTGAAAGACGGTTTGATGGCATTATATGTTGCAGTGGATGCTTCGCCTAGCTTCATTCCAAGATAACAATCATCAAAAAGCTCTACCACATTGGGATGCACGCCACATACAGATAGTAAAGCTATCTGCTTTAACCACTTTCTGTCTGGAACTTGAGAAATCCATTGAGCAGTTGCATTGGTTTGCTCGACTTCCGCATGGAAATCGGGCTTTATACCAAGATTATACAGTGCTTTTAAACTCGTACCACAGGATACAATGATAGCTTTGTTCTGGTTACTCCTAATGACATCAATACAATTATCGATGGAAGGTCCATTCCCAATAACGAAAACAGGTGTTTCTGCAACTAACTTTTCAACTTGTTCAGACTTGTCCTTGAGCATTAGGTAACACTTATCTCTAAAGCAAGCATTAGTATGTGTGATATTGTAGAAACAATGGTCAAAATATTCACTTATGTTTAAAAAAACTTTCAGTTGCTCGCGAGTGTTTTTTAGGCTTTCGGCCATTGATTGACTGTAGTAACCAACAAAGAAAAATGTATAGGACAAGATATGCATGCCAGAAAACTGAAAGCGACGATGAATGTCTTTGTACATATTGGTACCATCATCACCGATATTGAGATACAGATTGCTCTCGGACTCCTCCGCACGTTTCATTATCTCAGCCCAATCTATCAGCATTAGTGATGCGAAAAAAAAGTCCCAACTCGGTTCATAGAGTATAAAATTATCTACCTGATAGTCTAACAAGATCCTCTCTGTATAGTACCCCATTCCCAAACCATACATGATGAATGATGGTACCTTCTTAGGAACCTGAGAAGAAACATCGGGTAAAGATTGAACTAGGTCTCTCAACCTATCTGAGTATTCAAAATGAATAAACGGGCTAGGTTTACGAAAAACCTTTCTGGCATCCAAGGTATCCATCCGAGGAGAGCGACAATAGTAATCAAAGTACTCTGAATATTCTTTAACAGCATCATATATTACATGAACAGCACCAGTACGAATATTGAATAAATTTGGATTCCCATTCGGTTGTGAAAACAAACACCACTCTTCGCTATCGTATGACTCAAAAGCTTCTGCTATTGAAGGAAAAGAGGTTTTAAAAGCAGCCAAGTTTTTCTGAAGACGGCTTTTATAACTAGCTACCTTACGGGGTAAGGAGTAATCAGTCTCATCGTTTAAGTAGTGCGCCAAAGAGTTTTCACATTCAAAATGTCGGTCCTCATCAGCAGCCGTCCAGCTTGCCTTTGAAGACTCAGCTAGGGAGAAATGCCCCGTAGCAAGACCAAACTCTAAAGTATTGAAGGCCGCATAGTTGTAGTGGCGGTATAGGACAAAATGACTAACAGAACTCGTATCACACCAATCAACCAACGCATGGTTGTTTGCGACACCTTCCTCACCAACGATAAAATCTAAAGCACATCCAGTGTTTGACACTCTTCTCAACACATCTTGCCATTTCCCCCCATATAGAGAGCAGTGCAGCAAATCTAAAGAAGGCTCAACAATCAGCACCCGCTTCCACGGTTTTAACGCAAGTAGTTTAGGTATATGTAAACCAAGGCCACACCCCAAGATCACCAAAGTATCAGAGTCGTCGGAGAGTGGTGCATAGCGCTCGGCTAGCGCTGGAATATACTCGTTTACAAGAGCGCCGGGCTTACTCAGATCCATATTGGCTTCTGGATACTTTTCGGAGCAATCAACACGCAAAGCCCTTTGAGAAAAACGTTCAACCTGAGCGGTAACCTGCTTTTCGGGATTGCTGTGGTATAAGCAAGTTCCTTTAAGGTAGTTACTTATATTGACGTGGCGTGTTTTGGTAATTACTGGTGAGTGCTCTTGAAGTTGGTGACTACCAACAGCAGAAGCTAAATCAGTAGAAAGTTGACTAAGCGCGTTAATGTTCTGTTGGAAGCTGCGTTTGATAAAACCAGAAAATTGCTGCTCAAGTTCCTGTTGGCGAGCCTCATCAGAGTGAAGCTGGGCATTTACACTGTTTAGCATGAACTGCTCTTCTTATTTTGAATTTTGATTGTAGAAGGCTGAGATTTTTCGCCCTCGCTGGATCGTACCAAGCTGTTTAGCCAGCGACTCTTTCTGGCTTTCGCAATGATGGCTGAATGACTTTAGCGCATCGGCATGTTCACGAAGTGTTTGCTTTTGATCATCGCGAAGTTCTTCAGAGTTACCGAAAAACTGCTCCAACACTAACTGGTGCTCTTGAAGTAAGCCATCTAGCTCAGCTTGATCAACGGTGTCTTTTTCCAAGTGCGCTTTGATGTTATCTAACAACTGACGACAACTTTTGATTAGGCGCTCAAACTGTTGATCAAGCATGGCTAGCCCTGACGAAGCTGTTCAGCTTCGCGCTTGGCGGATTCTGGGATTTGGTCCCAAGCAGTCTTAATCGGTAGGAAAATCTGAATCACTTCCTCTACTCTCTCTGCGCTGTTAGATAGCGAAGCTTCAGAGATAAGTTCAAGCATGTAGTTATAGAGGTCTTGGAGATTTTGAGCGATTTCACCTCCTTTTTCGTGATCCAGCGTATCTCGAAGGGAAGTGATGATAGAGGTAGCCTTTGCTAGTGGCTTGCCCTTATTGGCTACGTCGTTTCGTTCCAGGCAACCTTTGGCCACCGATAAGTTCTCTAATACCGCTTGCATCAACAATTGGGTGATCTGGTGCGGATCAGCGGTACTAATCTGATCTTTGATTCCCACCTGACGGTACTGGTTAATACCATGCTTATACATGCTCAATTCCTATCGTTTCTTAAAATCTATTTATAGTCGTTTTTATAACTTAACTTACTATCGCCTAACCTAAGTTGGCGTACAACCAGCTCATCTGGCTGTTCATTTGCCCCATGGTTACATCGAACGCGGTGTATTTTGCGCGCAAGGTTTTCTCATAGTCAGCCATTCTTTCGTCAAGGGCAAGCTGAGCCTGCTCTACTCGCTTGATCTCTGCTTTAGTCGAGTCTTCACGAGTTTCCAGAATACCGCCAGTTTGCTCAAAACTTTCTACGAACCCGTAGAAGGTGTCTACAATTCCACCCTCTCCGGCAAAAATCTCGCCCAGAGCATTCTGGTCTTCTTCAATCCACTTACGCAGCTCACTTTCGTTGACGGTGAGCTGTGCATCACCCATATCACCACCCGACTCGGCGCTAGACCAGCGTATACCCAACGCATAGAACGTAATAACCCGCTCTGGATCATCGGGGTGTGCAAACCCCGTTGTTGCCATTCGGCCCAATGAATTCTTCATCGAACGGAACATCGCATCGCCACTTAGCGCTTTACGATCGCTCTCGTCACCTTCCACCACCGCTTCCGGCTTACTGTATTTCTCTAGCTCAGAGATAACTTTGTTGTAGGCATTAACAAAGTCGCGAACGTTCTGAACAGCAGCATCATCATCAGATTGAATCTCAAGGGTGCTGGGCTCGGTAGTCTCCGAGCGAACGGTGATATCGATACCGGAGATAACTTCTTTAAAGGTATTAGTGTTGCTGGTCGCGCGGATACCATTTACTTCAATGATGGCGTCTTGGGCATCTTTGGTCACCGCCAAACCACCGATTAATCCGTCCAGAGTAGCGTCTGCAGCGCCAGTGTTGGTTACCGTCAGATTATTGGCATTCCCCAGCTCGTCAACACCGGTTTTCTCAGAGTCGAGAACCAATTGGGAGCCACTTTCGGTATTGATGATGTTGGCACTTACCCCAAAGTTCTCAGTTTCGCTGTTGATCGCCTCACGCAACTGCCGAAGAGTCATGCCTGCAGTAACGTCTACGGTGAAGGTTTCTTCGTCATCACCGCTACCAGCGGAAAAAGTAAGTTGGGTATCGACATCGCTTACTACCGTAGAATCACTTTCTAAAATTGTACTGCCGGTCAAACGAGAGCCTTGCGCTACTTGTTCGACATGCACGTCATAGGTACCGTTAGCTACCCGACTGTTCATCGACACATCGAACGGACCGTTGTAGCCACTTTCGGTTTCGGTCGATGACTCTGTCGAGTTGTCGCTATCTTCGTCCTCATCATCATCTTCAACTGAGCCTGCAACTCGACTGGCAATCTGACCATCCACCAGCGCCATGCGAGGGAAGAACTGATTGCTGTTTTTAGCTTTATCCAGTTGGGATAAGAACGAGCTCATTGCAGATTTGACTGCACCTACAGCAGACAGCGTTACATCTAGGGTTTCTTTTTGCTCGTCAAGGCGAGCTTGTTGGGGAACTCGCCTCGCCTCGATTGACACTTCAATCAAGGCTTCCAGGTCTAAGCCACTACCGATACCTGCTGCGGTGATGCCAGTCATAATTCATTTACCTTGTTATCGTACTGCTAGTCTTATACCAGTTGGTCAACAAACAACCCCGTAGCTTCGCCGATTGCATCTTGAAAATTACTCAGACGCTGCTGCAGTTCGCGGAACTCTTCGCTAGGGATCTCTCTAATAAGTTCATCGGTCGATCGGTTGAAAACTGAAGTGAAAAGCTCACCATTTCTGTCATCAACAACAAACTTCACGTCCCGATTCTGGGCTTCCAAGATCTGATTTAGCGAATCAACCGATTCCTGAACCGACTCTCGGTCATCTTGCAGTTGCTCACGTTGCTGCTCTCGAAGTTGTTGAACCTCTTTAAGCTGTTCTTGATCGCTGACACGCGGCTGTCTGCTAACCTGCTCATTATTAAGCAAGTTTTGCGCCTGATTTTCTCTAGCGGCAGACTGAGTGGTATTTGTGGAGGGCGAGCTGGACGAGGGCAACAAGCCGTTGGCGTTTCCCGCACCTACGATTGAGTTAACATTGTTCTCCATCCTAAGACTCCTAAAACGTAAAGAGCCACACCTATCAGTATAAGTGTGGCTGCATAGTTATTCTATTTGTCCTGACGATTTGCTTATACGAGCGCCAGAGCAGCCTGTGGACGTTGGTTCGCCTGAGCCAAAATAGAAGTACTGGTTTGCTGCAAAATCTGTGACTGAGTCAGCTTAGCAGTTTCAACAGCGAAGTCAGTATCTTTGATACGTGAACGTGCGCCGCTCATGTTCTCAGAGATATTGGACAGGTTACGAATGGTAGATTCAAAACGGTTTTGAATCGCACCCAAGCTGGCACGCTCTTGATCGATGCTTTTGAGCGCAGAATCAATCATCGCCATTGCAGCACTTGCGCCTGCAGCTGAGGTCACTGACGCGTTGGTAATACCAAGGCCAGACTGAGTTACAGAAGTACCAATTGCCACTGTGATGTTCTCACCAGCATTCGCACCCACCAAGAAGCTAGCACTGTAGCTACCGTCAAGCAGGTTAGTACCACCGAAGTTAGTGGTAGTACCTACACGGCTAATTTCTGCTTTCAGTTGAGAAACTTCGGCTTGCAGAGCCAAACGGTCGTCAGTGTTGTTCACACCGTCTTGAGATTGAACCGCAAGAACACGCATACGCTGAAGCATGTTGGTTACTTCATCCATCGCGCCTTCGGCGGTTTGGGCTACTGAGATGCCATCTTGAGCATTCATAACAGCACGATCAAGACCTTGGATCTGTGAAGTCATACGGTTAGAGATTTGCAGACCTGCAGCATCATCTTTCGCACTGTTAATGCGGAAACCAGATGAAAGACGCTGATAAGCAGTGTCCAGGTTGTTGCCAGAGTTGAACAGCTGGCGTTGTGCGTTCAGTGACGACACATTGGTATTGACAACTAATGCCATAATTTGAGCCTCCTAAGATTCGCTCAACCTGTTTTGAACCTATACAAGCTGAGCTAAAAACCATCCTAAGTTGTTGAACCCTTGGCATTGAACCTGTGCCAAGACAACTTTTAATGGACCAAAGTTGTAGTAACTTCGTTCTCTTTAACGGCCAGTAAAACCAGAGCTTTAGGAAAAATTCGAAAAAAGCGGAAAAAACTTGCCGCTTTTGGGGTGGAGGAGGCAACAACGCCCTGCTGACAAGGGCTCAGCGAGTATGGACAACTAGCAATCGGCAGTCATTGCTGCCATAATTTAGGTGTTTTTTCGCGCAATCAGGCATTTTGAAGTGCCAAAAAACTGTTATTCATTGTTGGCACACGCTTTGCTTTATATTTAGTGCGGCATGAACCACCGCGAAAAAAGGCCAAGTGTGCAACCTACACACTTGGCCGAATCGCTCGAAACGATAGGAGATTGAGAGCGAAACTAAAGGCGCAACTTATTTGATTTTGGAATTGAGCCTCCTAAGAGTAAATTGCGCTGATGCAGTCTGAGGACGGTGGATTGAACCCCACCGTCCTTTCTTTTTATTATTAACCTAATAGAGATAGCGCAGCCTGAGGACGTTGGTTTGCTTGAGCCAGAACCGTAGTCGAAGTTTGCTGCAAAATCTGGAAGCGGGTTAGTTCCGCAGTTTCTTTCGCAAAATCAGTATCTTTAATACGTGAACGCGCTGCACTTACGTTCTCAGAGATGTTTGACAGGTTGCGAATGGTAGATTCAAAACGGTTTTGAATCGCACCCAAGTTTGCACGCTCTTGGTCAATAGCCTTCAGAGCTGAGTCAATCATAGCCATCGCAGCACTGGCTCCTGCTGCTGAGGTAACTGACGCATTGGTAATGCCCAGACCAGTCTGAGTAACCGAGGTACCAATGGCCACAGTGATGTTCTCACCAGCATTCGCCCCTACCAAGAAGTTAGCGCTGTATGAGCCATCTAGCAGTTGAATACCACCAAACTTAGTGGTTGTACCCACTCGGCTGATTTCAGCTTTCAACTGAGATACTTCCGCCTGCAGTGCCAAGCGGTCGTCTGTGTTGTTCACACCATCTTGCGACTGTACCGCCAAAACTCGGATACGTTGCAGCATGTTGGTAACTTCATCCATTGCACCTTCAGCGGTTTGCGCAACTGAGATACCATCCTGAGCGTTGAGTACTGCACGATCCAAACCCTGGATCTGCGTGGTCATTCGGTTAGAGATTTGCAAACCTGCTGCGTCATCCTTCGCACCGTTAATACGGAAGCCAGAAGATAGACGTTGGAATGCGGTGTCCAGGCCGTTGCCTGAGTTGAACAATTGACGCTGAGCGTTAATTGACGATACGTTGGTATTTACATACAAACCCATGATTCTTCTCCTATCGATTTATACCATTAATTGGTTTTATCTAGCTGTCAGTTTTGTTTTCTGTCTGACTTAACTTTATTAACGGCAGCACTTTTGTTTTCTTTAGCACTTTTTTATTTACCGTTTGATCCTTCAAAACAAAAAGGGTGCTTCTCAATAGAAGCACCCTTTATAACGGCTCGATGTGAATAATCTTTAGGCTTAAATGTAGTTAAATAGCGTTAACTGACTGATGCGACTGTAGGAGGCGTAGGAGGTGTTTAACGCCAGCTCGGCCCGTTGCAAGTCTGACACGGCTTCGGCAAAATCGACTTCGCTTAGGGTTGCTCTGGATTGCTGGTTAATCACATCCATCGCACGGGCAGCGTCTTTCACTGAGTCCAAAGCGTTGCCCCTGGCCCCCACACTACCTTGGGTCAGATTGAGCTTTTCTAGCGCATTGTCGAGGCCAACAATAAAGTCGGATTGCGCTTCATCGTAGGCTTGTCCAATGATTGTGGGATCTTCCAGCACTTTAATAAAATCGCCCAAGGTATTGAGGATGTTGCGCTTCTCTGGGTCTTCTAACTGGAACTGCTCCGCTGCCGGGGCGGCAGAGCTGATCTCAATCTCTAAACCCGCAAAGCTGATTGGGATCCCCGCTACTAAATTCCCGCTATCAAGAACCGTTCCCCCACTGTCTTCAATCGTGTAGGTATCCGGTGGCCCCGCAAGCGTATTTACGGTGTAGATGTTATTTGCTGGGGTAAAAGGGTCGTAGTTATTATGATGAAAGCTATCGTAGGCAGCTTGGTCATTTACATAACTATTAATACCACCAGTGAGGTCGTCAGTGCCCAAACGCTTTTGAACATTGTCAAAGACTTCCTGCCCGGTATCGTAGGTTTGAATAAATACTGACGAAGAAACTTTTAAATCGTTCTTACCATTATCCCCTTGATAGTTATATTCATTACCATCATATGTGTAAGGCTGTTTGTGGGTTTGGAATCCCGCGAATATATAAGAGCCATCAGCACTTTTACTGTTCATAAAGTCCAGTAACTGCTCTTGAATTTGACGCAATTCCTGAGCTAGAGAGGCTCGCTCGGTTTCGCCAATAATGCCGTCACCGGATTGAATACCAAGAACCCGCGCACGCTGTCCGGCCGTGATCATCCCCTCCAGCACCGACTCTTCAAAGTTCAGGGCGCTTTCGAGAACGGTAGCATTTTTCAAGTGCTGCTCAGTCAGCGTAATTTCGGTAGATAAGAACATGGTTTTACTCATGTCCGATGGACCGTCTGCGGCAGTAAGTAATCGCTTGTTGGTAATCAAATGCAGGTTGGTCTTTTCAACCCGAGCTTGGCCATCAAGCACACCAGCTAATGAGTTTCGGTAAATATTAGGACTAGATACTCGCATCATAACAATTACCTCACTGCGCCAAGCAGGGTGTTAAAGGTATCTTGGGCAACGCTGATAACCTGTGCCGAAGCAGCATAGGCCTGCTGAAAGCGCACCAAATTTGCGGCTTCTTCATCAAGGTTCACACCTGAAATGGATAAGTGGCGCTGCTCACTTTGCTCGAACAGCGACTGGGCCGCCGCCATCGAAACCCGAGCTTCACTGGTTTTACCGCCAACAAAACTGACCAAGCTGGCATAGGCATCGTTCATGGTCATTTTGTTGTCACCGGTGGTGGCCAGGCTCTTACGCACCACATCTTGCTGCTGCAAGTTAACAAACTGCAAGGCATTGAAGTTGTCGTTAAAGCCTTCGGTGTTATAGCCCACGTTGAACACATCACCTTGCATCGCATCACCGTCGATATTGATATCGAAGCCCGGATCAGGTGTTAAACCTGCGCTGGCAAAAACTTGTTGTCCCGCAGATGCAGCCGGCGCGGTCCCCATTAAGGTACCCGTACCATCATAAATTTCGTAATCACCCGCGGCATTAATTCTCACTTCATGCGGACCGTTGATATCGTAACCACCCGGCGAGGTGAAGTAGCTGGTCGCAGGATCGGTATCGTAGATATCGTCGATAGTGATATCTGCACTGCCCCGGTTATTCAGCTCACGTTCGACGCGAATGGGCGCTGCGAACGCCAGTTTCTCTGGCTGAGTCATCGCGACCGTCATTTGCACCGCCGCATCACGAGTTGGTTGTAGAATAAATCGGTCACCTGCAGCAAAACCTCCGGAGCTAAGGTCCAGCTCCATGCCATCAATCTCAAAATTAGTCGGCGGAGTGGAGCCTGCGACGACTGCGTCGATTGGCTTATCGCCTTCATAACGTTGAATTTCAAACGTTGTTGCAGAGGTAAAGGTAACGCGATAATCGTAAGCGGTGACTTCATCGCCCTGCCCCGGCAAAAAACTACCGTCAATCTGACCGGTGCCGGTGTTTGAGCTAAGCTCCCTGCCTTCAAATGTGGGAAGGGTAAAGATATCCAGCCCTAGGTCACCATTTAGGTCCATACCTAGGCGATTTTGACTGTTAAACGCATCCATAGAGGCAATCGCGAGTTGCCCCAATTGATTGCGGCTCACATCCATCACGCTCTTGCGATACTCCATCAGCCCGCCGATCTTGCCACCGATATCGTCGTAGCCAATCACTCGAGGAACACCAGCCAGGCTTAGTGTCATTTCTCGCTGGGTGTTGTCAGGGTCCCCTAATACCATATTGATTTGCGCAACATCGCCGGCCAGTACCAGCGACTGCCCCGACTGTAGGAACACCAAACGAGTACCGTTGGGATCGTCAACCGTATTAATCGCCATCAACTCAGAGAGCTCTTTAATCGCCTGATCGCGCTTATCAGCCAAGGTCGCTTTGTCGCCGTCAAGCGGGCTGCCACCCAAGGCTTGGATCTCTTGGTTAATCTCATGAATGTTACGAAGTAGCACGTTAACCTCATCGGCTTTTACCTCGAGGTCTTCATTAATTGCATTCTCTTGAATGGTGTACTGATCAGAAAGGGTCTTATAGCGATCAGACAAGGCGCCAAACTGAGACAGTGCCAGCTCACGCGTAGATAACGCAGTAGGGTTATCGGTCACGGCGTGCAGTTGGGTGAACAAATCATCGATTTTCGGGCTGATGTTCAATGCATCATCACTCAAAATCGTATCAATGTTGCTCACTTCCTGTAAAAACGCTTCGCGGTTGCGATAGGTAGACAAGTCGCGGAACATTTGCGACTGAGCAAAGTTGTTAATCACCCGCTCGGTGTAGCCCTCTCGCACCCCGCCCATTACATCGGCGGTATAGAAGGTTCGCTGCAGGGTATAACCCGGCGTATTAACATTGGAAATATTGTTACTTGAAGTCATCAGCAGCCGCTGGCTACTGGTAACACCGGATGTACCTATCGTTAGTAAGTCGTTCATCGCCATAGTGATCGTTACTCCACATTGTCACTGGCCGAGCCGAAGCTCTGGAAATACCGTCCATTCATAATGCTTTTTATCTTGTTCGCGTACTGAGGGTCGGTGGCATAACCTGCCGCCTGTAGCTCCTCGGCGTAACGCTCGCCATCGCCAGCATTGGCTAAGGCTTGTTGATAACGCGGCGACTGAACAAACTTAAGGTAATCCCGAACACTTTCTTCGAACGAGCCATAGGCGCGGAACGAGGCGGTTTCACGTCGAGCTTCACCACCGCGGTACTCCAGAGTACTGACAATCGCTTTGTCGCCATCCCAGCGACGATCCGCTTTGATGCCGAACAGGTTGAAGCTGCTGCTTCCATCACCTTTTGCCATAACCCGTTGCCCCCAACCCGATTCCAGTGCGGCTTGTGCGACCACCACAGCAGGATCGAGTCCATGCCTGGGTGCCCATTTCTCCACTAACGGCATCATCTTGCTGATAAACTCTTCAGGAGAGGCAAATTGTTGCCCTTCTGCTTTGCCTACCTCAGCCGGGTTGCCGTCCGCACTGGCAATATTCGTAGTTTTAGTTTGATTTTCAGCTGCTTGCGTAGCCAACACAGTAGAATATTCAGTATTCGTGCCAACAATCTGATTGGATGGAATAGATTGCTTTTCAGCACGTGCTCGTTGGGTCAGATAGTGGAGTTCATCGCCACGAACGTAGGCAGCTGGCTTAATATCCGAGGAGTCAGGGTCGAGCTGGGCAACAATCAAATCAGCCAGGCCGAGCGCGCCGGAAGACGACAACTCGGTGGCCAACTGGTTATCGTACATATCCCGATAGGTTTGAGTATGTCGGTTGTTCAGCGGCGAGTCGGTTTCAAACATCGCGTTCGCTTGGCGCATCTGCTTTAACAGCATCTGCATGAACATACCTTCGAACTTGCCAGCAACCTGTTGCAGCGCTTTCTTTTCATCTTTTTGCGCAGCGCTACGCAGCTCATCAAGACTTGCGATGTCGTGGTAGTTACTGCCAGCCGTGTTTTCTAGGGGACGCATTACCATTTAGATCACCATCAACTCGCCTTGGATGGCACCCGCTTGCTTAAGCGCTTCGAGAATAGATACCAAATCGCCCGGTGCAACCCCTACCCGATTCACCGCGCGCACTAAGTCGTCGAGCGACGCGCCCGGGTCGAAGTGGAACATACGTGAATCCGCTTGCTCGGTTTGAATATCGGTGACGGTACCTTCCACCGTTTGGCCATTACCCAAGGCATTGGGCTGGGAGACAAACGGTGTTTCAGAAACACGAATAGTTAAGCCGCCGTGAGTAATCGCCGCTGGTAACAAGCGCACATCTTTGCCGATCACAATCGTGCCAGTACGCGAGTTAACAATAATCCGTGCCGACTCCGAGGCAGGCTCAAAGGTCAGGTTCTCCAGCGTAGACAGATAGGCCACCCGCTGACCTGGGTCACGCGGTGCATACACCCGTACTGAAGCAGCATCCAACGGCATCGCCGTATTGGGGCCAACTAGGGCGTTAATCGTGTCAGCCATGCGCTTCGCGGTGGTGAAGTCAGAACGCTTCAAGTTAAAAGTAATAGTATCGCCCTGCATAAACGGCGATGGGACTTCGCGCTCCACAATCGCGCCGTTAGGAATACGGCCAACCGTTGGCGTGTTAGAGATCACCTTCGAGCCATCGGCCCCCTCGGCGCCAAAGCCACCAACAATAAGGTTACCCTGAGCAAGCGCGTACACCTCGCCATCGGCACCTTTCAAGAAGGTCTGCAACAAACTTCCGCCGCGTAAGCTTTTTGCCTCGCCCACTGCCGATACCGTGATATCGATAGTCTGGCCGGGCTTTACAAATGGCGGCAGCTCCGCATGTACCGCCACTGGCGCTACATTACGGATCCGCAAGTTGCTGCCCTCTGGCATGCTAATGCCGAAGTTACGCAGCATGGTGGCAAAGCTTTGCTCAGCGAACTCACTGTTACGCTCACCGGTGCCGGGCAAGCCCACCACCAGGCCGTAACCAATCAGTTGGTTCGAGCGAACCCCTTGCACGTTGGCCACATCTTTGATCCGAGCGGCCTGCGCCAGGTTGATTTGGCTTAGCGTCAGTGCCAGTACCAATGCGGTTAGAAGTTTGTTCAACATAGTGTTACTCCCCTTGCGGGCCTTTGCTTACAGCGGCCACAGCGGGCTGTTAAAGAATTTCGTTAGCCATCCCTTCTGGGTGGTATTGGCAAAATCGCCGGTACCGCCGTACTGGATGCGGGCATTTGCCACACGCAGTGAAGGGATGGTGTTATCAGGACCCACGTCTTCCGGGCGAACAATACCGGTTAGACGAATATATTCGTTACCGTTATTCAACATCAGCCACTTCTCGCCGCTAATCACCAGGTTGCCGTTATTCAGCACTTTCACCACGTTCACCGCGATGGAGCCACTTAGGCTATTACTCTGGGCAGCATCAGCCTCGCCACTAAAGTCGCTGTCACCGGAGTAGCCAAACTGAATAGGCGCTCCATTAATAGTGGCAGGTCCCCATGGCGTGGTGACTTGGCCGACGTTGATATTGTTCGATTTACTGGATTCGTTGGTCGCTGATTTGCTGGCCTGGGTACGCTCTTGCAGGTTGACCACAAGGGTGTCACCCAGGTAGATACCAGTGCGATCAGCATACAAGTCGTTGGCGTAGTTTTCCGTAAATAACGACCCTGTGACCTGCGCATCCATGGCGGGCTCCTCTGGATAAACTGGGGCAAACGCAGGATCGTCAGGCACAATCGCGTTGTTGACACTGGCACAACCGGCTAGACCCAGGCACAACAGAGAAAAGGTTAACTTGTACATACAACACCTCAATGCTTATAGCTGTTGAGTTGCAAAGTTCAGCATCTGATCCACGGTAGAGATAACTTTCGAGTTCATCTCATAGACCCGCTGAGCTTCAATAAGATTGACCAGCTCTTCGGTAACATTCACGTTCGAGGTCTCTAAGGCCCCTTGGTGAATACCACCCAGTCCGTTTTCGGCCGCAATACCCTGTTGAGGGGCACCACTCGAGCCGGTCTCCAAATAAAGGTTTTGTCCCACTGGCTCAAGACCCGCAGGGTTTACAAAATCGGTAATAGTAATCTGACCAATCACCTGGCTTGCCGCCTGACCGGCCACCTGCACACTCACCTCACCGTCTTCACCCACGGTAAAACTTTGCGCATCTTCTGGTACCTGAATCTCAGGCTGCAGCGGGTAGCCAAAGCCCGGAGTCACGATGGTGCCATCTTCGTTAAGCGAGAACTGACCATTGCGGGTGTAGGCAATGTTGCCGTCAGGCATCAAAATCTCGAAAAAGCCACGGCCGTTGATCATTAAATCAAAGGCGTTATCGGTGGTTTGCACGTTACCTTGTTGGTGGTCTTTTTGGGTGGCCACGACTTTGGCACCCACACCAATCATCAAGCCCGAAGGCATGGTGGTGTTTTGCGAAGAACGACCGCCCGGTTGGTTAATGGTTTGGTACAGCAAGTCTTCAAACACGGCGCGGGATTTTTTGTAACCCACGGTGCTGGCATTCGCCAGGTTGTTCGAAATTACCGAAACGTTGGTTTGCTGGGCATCTAACCCTGTTTTACTAATCCAAAGTGCAGGATGCATAATTTACTCCTTGATCCTAGGTTAGACGCAGCAGACTGCTTGCTGCTCGGTCATTCTCATCGGCGGTTTTCATCATTTTGACTTGCATCTCAAACTGCCGCTGTAAACTAATCATGTGGGTCATTTCCTGAACAGGATTGACGTTACTTGCTTCTAACGCGCCTTTAATCACGCCCACGGTGGCATCGGGTACAATGCCTTGGCCATCGGTACGACGGAACAAGCCATCTTCCCCTTTGGTCAACGCCGCATAGTCTGGGCGGCTAAGCTTGATGCGGTTAATCTCTTCCAGCGCGTCAGGCAGTGCGCCTTCAGGGCGGATCTCAACCGTACCGTCTTCGTGGATCTGCAGTTTCTCAACCGGCAGAGGAATGATAATTGGCGCGTCTTGGTTACCCAGTACCGGCTGCCCTGAGCTGGTCTGCAATACCCCGGCTGGCGAGATAGTGAAGTTACCGTTGCGGGTTAGCGCTTCTTGACCGTCTTTATCCTGAATCGAAATCCAACCATCGCCCTTAATAGCAACATCAAGATCTCGACCGGTGGTGCGGATCCCTCCCCCTTCAAAGTTCTGGGTGGGACGCTCGGTCATAGCAAACACCCGAGAAGGCATGCCCGGCCCAAAGGCCTGCATAGTTCTGGCGTTTTCCAAGTCCGCTTTGAAACCGGTGGTATTCGCATTGGCAAGGTTGTTACCCCTTACCGACAGCGAATGCATATTCTGCTTTGCCCCGGTCATCGCGATATACAGCAAGTTGTCCATTTTTTTTCCTTCGTCAAATGACTGACTTTTTTAAGGAAAAATGCAAGCTTGATGCCAAGGAGGGAAAGGAAGAGTAATTACTGGAATTATTTAGGATTTTTAATAACTTACGGCGCCAGAAAAGCAAACGGGAGGCCAAGGCCTCCCGCTATTCATCGCTACCGTCAGATTAACGGATCTGAATGATGGTTTGTTGCAAGGTGGAGTTTACTTCCAGCGCTCGCGAGTTCGCCTGGAAGTTACGCTGGGCGCTAATCAGGTTTACCAGCTGCTCGGTCAGGTTAACGTTGGCCTGCTCTAACGAGGCCGAGTTAATCTTACCAAAGGTACCGGTATTCGCTTCACCGGCAATCGCCTCACCACTTCGTTGAGTTTGCTGCCAAGCGGTGTCGCCAATCTGGCCCAGACCTTGGTTGTTGTTAAACTGAGCCACCGCCACTTTGGCGATATTGGTGGTAGTACCGTTTGAGTAAGAGGCTACCACCAGACCTTCTGGGCTAATGTCGATGCCCGTCAGTTTACCTACGGTAGAACCGTTTTGAGACAAATCACTTACCTCAAAGGCAGAGTTGAACTGGGTTACGTTGCCGTAGTTAAACAACAGCTGTTGGTTTGGATCAACGGAAGCATCCCAAGGAGCACCTGGGACGTTAGCGCCGGGAGTAGTGTCCCCCAGTGGAATTGTTTGAATGATCGCCGGGACGGTATTAATTAACTGGCCCGCACTGTCAAACTCAAGTCTCGCCGATCGGGGAATATCTTGGTTAGGGTTACCAGCTGAAGGAGGATTTGGACCACCAACGCTGTTGTCATCACCATTTTCGATATCGACTGGCTGACCATTAATGTACACCACCTTGTGCCATGTATTTGTCAGGGTATCATCTTTGATAAAATAGGTTTCAGTAACATGCGCGCCACCAAGGCTATCGTATACGGTAACTGAAGTTGCAGAAGTATAAGTGTCGCTATCAGCAGGGTTGAAATCAGAAATGTCGTGTGTTGTACCACCTGCAGGTAGGTTGAAGCTCATACCAATATCAGTGGTCATGGTAGGCGTACCTACCTCAGCACTGATCTGAATCGGCTTAGTCGCAGCCATACTCACCGCAGAAGGCGTACCACTGGCATTTACGGTATAGCCTTGCAGGAAATCGCCCTGAGAGTTAACAATAAAGTTCTCTGAGTTCAGCTTAAAGGCACCAGCACGGGTAAACTCGCGAGTCTGAGTGGTTAGGTCAGACGCGGTAACAAAGAAGCCTTCGCCGCTAATCGCCAAATCCAGCGAGTTCTGGGTGAACTGCAAGCTACCCTGTTGGAACTGCTGGGCCACATCAATGGTTTTTACACCGTTACCTACCGCGGTTTGGGCGTTGGTAAAAATCGAGGTGGCGTACACGTCAGCAAACTCAGCACGCGACTCTTTAAAGCCGACGGTGTTAACGTTCGCGATGTTATTCGCGGTAACGTCCAGATCTTTTTGCGAGGCGTTTACCCCACTTAGAGCGATATTAAATGACATCTCTCAATCTCCTATCTTTCTTTTATTGGGGTTATCCCTTCGCGACTTCCAGCACATCATTCATAGAGATGCCGCCCAAGCCATTTAGATTCACTACTACACCCGAGGTCGAACTGCCCAGGCTCACGCTACCCACATCTGCATAGGTAGCCGTTGGCAAAGAGGTTTGCTTGCCACCTTGGGTTGCCGATACCGTTACGTTGTAAATACCTGCTGGAGCGGCGCTGCCGTCGGCCAGTGTGCCGTCCCACTCAAATTTAAGGTTACCGGCGCCGCCTTCCATCGGAATGGTTGCCACCGTCTCACCCACGCTGTTCTCGACGGTAACGCTCACGTTACTGGCATCTGAGCTGGCCACTGCCACACCCGAGAAGCCTGTGCCATCGCTATAGCCGTAATCCAGCGGTACCAATACTTGTTGGCCTACCAAGGTGGATGCTTGCAACGCGGCTTGAGAGTTCATAATGGAGTTCAAATCATCCATTTTCTTGCCAAGCTCAACGATCCCTTCCGAGGTTTGGAAAGACGACATCTGGGCAATCATCTCGGCGTTATCCACCGGTTTACTCGGGTCTTGGTATTGCAACTGGGTGGTCAGCAGTGAGAAGAAGTCTTCTTGATCGAGCTGCTGGCTCTGCTGCTCCGGAACAATCGATTCCGGCTCCCAATACAATCCACTATTTTGAAGAGGTGATACTGTTGACACGCCCTACTCCTTAACTGTTACCGCGACCAAGGGTCAAGGTGCTGTTTAGCATCTGCTTAGCTGCTTCGGTGACCTGAACGTTTGCCTGATAGTTGCGCGAGGCACTCATCATGTCGGCCATCTCTTCAATCACATTCACATTCGGTTTGAAGATGTAGCCTTCTTCATTGGCCAGCGGGTGCTCGGGGTAATACTCCATACGCAGCGGCGCATCGCTCTCAACGATACCGGCCACTTGTACACCCACAGAATCAGCACTGTGCTGGGCGTTTTGCAGCTCAGCGGCAAACACCGGCTTACGAGCACGGTAGGTACCCTCGGCGCTGTTGCTAATCGAATCAGCGTTTGCCAAGTTACTGGCGGTGGTATTCAATCGAACAGATTGCGCCTTCATCGCTGAAGCACTTACATCAAATACTCTGAAAAAACTCATGATTACTGTCCTTTAATTGACTTTTGCAAACCACTGAACTTGGAATTCAGGAAGGTAATACCCGCTTGGTACTCCAAACCGTTCTGCATAAACATGGCCTTCTCCTGCTGCATATCGACAGTGTTGCCGTCACCGGTGTCAGGCTGATCGGGAACCCGGTAGCCTTGGTCCAGAGGACGCATCTTGCCAGCAGTCAGGTGGCCTTCATGGGTAGTCGCTAACCGAAAGGCTTGCTGCCCACTCTTGGCCTGTGCCATCGCTTTTTTGAAGTCAATGTCTTGCGCTTTGTAATGTGGGGTATCGGCGTTGGCGATGTTACTCGCTAGCACTTCTGAGCGGCGGGCTCGCACGCCAATTGTGTGTTGATGCACGCCTAGTGCTTTATCAAATGAAATTGCCATAGTTACCTCACATTATGTCTCGAGGTATATCTAGCAACCGTTATGCCAAGTTTTATTGACGCCGTATTTCTGGGGGTTTAGAAGGATGTGCCGCCTACCCTAGTCTGGTGAAGGACGGGTGAAGCGGCAAGGGGCGGCAAACATTGCCCCTGATGGGTAATCGCTTATTTAAGCTTGTAAACAATGCCCGGGTGGCAACGGATCATCTCAAAGGCATCGGTCAGGCCGGTAATCGACTCCGACGCCCCAAGCATCAAGTAGCCGCCGGGGTTTAGGGCCTTTGCAAACTGATTGAGGATTTTCGATTTCACTTCGGCGTTAAAGTAGATCAGTACATTGCGGCAAAAGATAATGTCGAACTTGCCCATTAGCGCATAGCTATCCAGCAAGTTTAGGGCCCGAAAGTTTACGTGCTGCTTAACTTTCGCATTCACCTGATAACGACCATTATCGGCAGGTTCAAAAAACTGACGCTTGCGCTCCGGCGATAATCCACGGTTAAGCGCCAAAGAATCGTAGATCCCCTGTTTACAGTGATCGAGCATCGATGGAGAAATATCAGTTCCCACCACCTGCACACCCTTAATCATGCCAGGCCGCTTACTTTGGAACTCCATCGCAGACATCACGATAGAGTAAGGCTCCTGCCCCGACGAGCACGCCGCAGACCAGATCTTAACCGGCCGCGCCAAGCCTTTAAACTCGGGCAGTAGCTTTTCGCCTAATAACTGGAAGGGGTATGTATCACGGAACCACAGCGTTTCATTGGTGGTCATTGCATCGACTACCGCAGCACGCAAATCGCGTTCTCGCAAGCTCATCGAGCGCTGAACCAGCTCATTCAAGCTGGCAATGTCGAACTTAGCCATTAACGGCGAAAGACGACTTTTTACCAGGTACTGCTTATTTGCCCCCAAAACAATTCCGCACTGCTGTTCCAGGAACGCACAGAACTGTTTGTAGACATCTTCGGTTATATTTCTCAAGATGCGGAATTCCGAAACTTAGGCATTAACATCTATATAGACTTACGCACGGCGGCGGCAAGTTCATCTGGGTTAAACTTCGCGATAAAGTCGTTGGCCCCTACTTTTGTCACCATCGCCTGGTTGAACACACCACTAAGCGAGGTATGCAAAATAATGTGCAGGTCTTTTAAATCAGGGTTGGCGCGTACCTCTGCAGTGAGGGTATAACCATCCATCTCTGGCATTTCGATATCCGATATCACCAAGGCAATCTGATCTGTAATCGGCGCGTCTTGCGCCATCTTTAGCAACATATCGAGCGCATCTCGCCCATCTTTGCAAAGCAGCACATCGACACCTAGTGACACAACGGCCTTTTTAACCTGATTCCTCGCCACCGATGAGTCATCAACCACCAAGATTTTCTTGTCCAGCTGAACGTTCTCTGCCGCTTCTTTGACGATCTCTTCGCTTACTGTGGTATCAACCGGCGAGATCTCATCAAGAATTTTTTCTACATCTAAGATAGAAACAAGCTCGTTGTCGACCTCAGTAACAGCCGTTAGGTAGTTAAACTTACCCGCGCCTTGTGGCGGTGGCAGAATATCTTCCCAGTTCATATTTACGATGCGCTCAACCGAATCGACCAAGAAGCCTTGTACGCTGCGGTTGTACTCAGAGATAACAATGAAGCACTTGCTCAAGTCTTTGATGGCTGGGCCGCCGGTTGCAAGGCTGAGGTCGATAACCGAGATGGTTTGCCCACGGATATGAGCAACCCCACGAATAACAGAATTCAACTTAGGTAAGGCTGTTAAAGGGGGGCATTGCAGCACCTCTTTTACTTTGAACACGTTAATGCCATAACGCTGACGCCCAACCAATTTAAACAGCAACAGCTCTAAGCGGTTTTGCCCGACGAGTTGCGTACGCTGATTAACTGAATCCAGAATCCCGGCCATATTAAAGGTCTCTCCTGACTAAACAAGGCACCAAATTTGCAAGCCCCTTGTTGATTTCATCGTCCATGCTCAGAACGTCGAGTCTTTGACGAAGATGTTCGTTCAATGTGTTGCAGACTACCTAAGCATAGACAAAAACCAAAGGGCTTTTAGTGATTTATCGGAATCAGTGCGGATATGATTAATTTTTTAGTGGTTGTCGCTGGTCTTTTAACCAGTTTCGTTAGCTTCGCCTCTGACAAGCATGTAGAGCTGCAATCTCGTGCCGAAGCCTTTGTGGCGGAGTTCGTCGATCAAGACCCCGCTACCAAAACAGAGCTCACCGCCAACACCCTCGACCCGCGCACCCAAATCATTGACTGCCCTTCAGATTTTCAATTTGAGCTGGCCAGCGGCGAAGTGCGCCGTAACACCAGTGTGCTAGTTACCTGTGCTGAAGACATTAATTGGCGACTCTATATTCCGGTGCGCATCACCCAGTTAGTTGCGGCGGTCACGGTGGTCAAAAATCTCGACCCTGGCACCACCCTCGACGCATCAACACTTGAACTCAGCTACGTGCCAAGCAACCTGGCTCGTGGCAACTACTATATAGACCCATCCGATCTGTTCGGCGCTAAGGTGAAACGACAGCTGCGCAAAGACCGCGTAATTACCGGCCGCGACATCTGCATTGTTTGCAAAGACGACATCGTCAATATCTCTGCAGGCGTAGGCGGGCTTAGCGTTTCGACCGAAGGGACAGCTTTGTCTGACGGCAGCTTGGGTGATAACATACGCATCAGAAACAACCAGTCACAGCGCATCGTTACAGGGCGTGTTGTCGGGTTGGGCCGGGTCAGCGTTAATTTTTAGGTTTTTCTCAAAAAAGTAGTAAAGTTAATTGAGGCAAGGCCGATAGCTTTACTGAATACGAAGTACATATAAACTGTGGGGCGCCATAATGGCTATCAATATTAACAACTTAAGCGGAAACCGCCCAAACCAGCTCGATACCAATCGAAGCGCTGAAAAAGGACAGCCAGGCCTAGATAAAGCCGAGGCAAAAGGGTCTACCGCCGCCCAGGATTCAGTAATGCTGACCGACGAAGCTCAACAACTGACTCGTATTCAGCAGAATTTACTTAGCGATCCAGCTAACCGTAGTGAGAAGGTTGAAGCGCTCAAGCAAGCCGTGGCTGACGGCAGCTACAAAGTCGATGCCGACCAAGTAGCCAAGAAAATGGGCGCTTTCGAAGGCGAACTCAATAAAGTTTTCTAATCGGCCTTGGTGATGTTAAGTAAGCTACTGGATACTCAAGAGCAGCAACTCACGTTGCTGCTTTCCTTGTTGGAAAAAGAAAATCAATCACTGGTTCAAGACGACATGAGCCAGCTACAAGCCGTCACCAAGCAAAAACACGAACTGCTCGACGCCATCCAACAAACCGACCAAACCCTCGCCCAACACGCCGAACAGCTAAAAACCGACAGCGATCTCGCCAAACGCGTTGAAGTGCTCCAATCCCTGCTGAGCGAATGCCAACAGCATAACGAAGTCAACGGCGCGCTAGTTAACGAAAGCCAAGAGAATGTAGAGCAATTACGCCGCGTCGTAGACCAACTACGTTTCGAAGGCACGTCTACCTATGACAAAGATGGTAAGAAGCATTCCAGTCAGCGCTCGGGGCGTGGGTTTAAGGCTTAGTCATTAAACCATTTTCGATCTAAGAAGGGATGGCAATGCCATCCCTTTTGTCATTCTAAGCCACTACTTTGGTTTTCTTTTGAGACTCAGCGTATTGTCGCCACTCTTCTTCGGTTTAACCTTTGGAACTGCGCTTTTTGCATTGGGGTTTACATACACCTTTTTACTTGGCTTGTTGCCACCTTTGTTGGTGGATGCCCCACCCGCTTTACCGTCTGAGTGTTTGCGTTCAGGTCGCTCCGATTCCTTGTTCCAGCTCTTGGCTTTGTTGTCATCGTTACGGCTAAATGACTTGCCTCGGTTGTCATTTTTACCGCTGCGGCGTTTGTCTGCATCTGAGCGGGTGCTTTCGTTATGAGAACGGTTGCCCTTTTGCGCTAGTGCGCCACGTCCCTCACCTTGGCCACTTGGACGGCGGGGGTTGCCACTGCGCTCGCCTTGCTTGGGCTTGTTGCGCTTCACTTCGCGCGATTTAGCGGGATCGGCAGTACCGGTTGAGTGGGCGACGGCTGCGTTTAGCTCGGCCATCTCTTGCTCGGTGAGGTCGCGCCACTGACCGGACTTCAAGCCCTTAAGGTCGATATGCATGATGCGCGAACGTTTAAGCTGGGTGACTTCGTAGCCCAGGTGCTCGCACATTCGACGGATCTGGCGGTTAAGGCCTTGGGTAAGAACGATTTTGAACTGGAACTTACCCGCCGGGGTCACCACGCAAGGTTTGGTGATGGTGCCAAGGATCGGCACGCCACGGCTCATCCGTTCGACAAAACGCTCTGAGATCGGTTTGTCTACGGTGACCAGATACTCTTTGTCGTGGGCATTCTCGGCGCGCAGGATCTTGTTGACGATATCGCCATCGGAGGTCAGTAGAATGAGGCCCTCAGACGGCTTATCCAAACGGCCAATCGGGAAGATCCGCTGCTTATGGCCAATCGCATCAATGATGTTGCCACGTACATCGCGCTCGGTGGTACAGGTGATGCCTACCGGTTTGTTATAAGCGATGTAAACGCGGTCACGCTTATCGGCAGCAGTCGCTTTAATCGGCTTGCCATCTACCTCAACACTATCGCCGGGCTGAACCTTGGTCCCCAGCTCCGGGCGCTGACCATTAATGGTGACACGGCGTTGCTCAATCAGCTTGTCGGCTTCTCGGCGTGAACAGTAACCGGACTCACTGATAAATTTGTTGAGGCGTTTTTCTGACATGGTAATCGGCTGTAGCTACTTAGTTGGTGCGGGAGTGTAGAGTATATAAGGTGGGAAAGAAACTGGTTTGACATAGATAGCCGGTTAACGCTTATTGAAAGGAAAACGGGCATAAAAACGCCCTACTCTTTTGCTGGATAGCCAGTGAAAGAATCAGCGCCGACTTAGTTCAATCTTTGAGACCGAGCCAGCTCTTACGGTTATATAGGTTTTCTTGTTTGCCACCTTATAGAACAGCGTCTCGACTTTTATCTCTGCGCCACCGCCTGTTAGCTCTTCGCGGGCTAGAGGTGTTCCACAGCTATCAAGCACATCAAACAAGCTACTGCCTTGCCTTATCCACGTTCCACTGCAATTCACATTAGATACTTCGTGGCGCTGAGTAGCGTAAGCATTGAGCCCCAGAATGAGGCCACTGACCAAAAGCAAAGCCCGCCCTGTCATAGCTGATAGCCTTAGTTGCTGATAGTTGTGCACCCACTATAGCCTAGCAGCAACCAATGGAGATTTGCTTTTAGTTAAGCGAGGCGAGATATGCCCGCCAACCACCAAACTCACTAATATCAGTCGCGCCGAGAGCACCAATCGCCTCACAGATAAAACCGGTTACCCATCGCCCGTCGGCCAGCTCTACCTTGCCGAGCCCCAGTGGCGCAGGAATGCCCGCAAGGAAATCGCCGACTCGCGCTTGGGGCAGCTGCCATAACTCCATCGCAATCGACTGGCCGCCCTCTTCTACCCGTACCATGCCGGGCCGCGCGGGGCCATCTCCGGCAAGCGCATAGAACTTGTAGGCAGCGGCACTTTGGCACTTCTCCAGCAAACTGGCACCGCGCTCCAATAGCTGATGATTAAGCGCCAGCCCTTCTAGGTGGGCGCCACAGACCGCTACGGTCATCATGCCTTGCTCTTCAGCAGATAACGGCTGCTGACTCTCAAAACAACGGGCGATTTGCAGTAACTTGTCGTCGCTGCCCGCCGCTGCAAACAGCGTAATACCGAAGGGCATACCGCCATCGCTTGATGAATCGGGGATCGCTACTGCCGCATAGTCCAGCAGGTTCATAAAGTTGGTGTAGTAACCGAGGTTGCTATTGAGCTCGATGGGGTTAGCCTCAAGCTCTGCAATGGTGTAGATGTTCCCGGCAGTTGGGGTGAGCATCAGGTCCAGCTCACTGAGTTGCTTGTCGCAGCGCTTTTTAAGCGCTTGTAGCTGGTAGCTGGCTTTAAAGGCATCTACGGCAGAGTGTTCGGTCGCGCCACCAACAATGGTTTGGATGACCGGCAGGCAGCGACTGGCGTCGGCTTCGAAGAACTCCTGAATGGCTGCGTAGCGCTCGGCCACCCACGGGCCTTGATAGAGTAGCCTTGCAGCATCGAGGAAGTCTTGGAAGTCCACCTCAACCAGCTCGGCGCCCAGTGCGGCAAAGTCTTGCTTGGCTTTTTCAAAGCGTTCGGCGAAAACACTGTTGCCGAAAAAAGCCAGTTGAGCTTTCTTCGGAACGCCAACGCGCAGCTTGCCGCTGCCACCAGCCGCGCTTATCGGTGCCGGCAATTTCTCACGGGCATAGCTGTCAGCCTCATCGTACTGTCCGGCAATAGGCAACAGGGTTTGAATATCTTCAACCCCATGGGCGAACAAGGTCACGCAGTCGAGGCTGCGACACGCGGGCACCACGCCCGAACAGCTAAGCAGGCCCTTGGAGGCCTTCATGCCCACCAAGCGGTTAAAGGCGGCGGGCACGCGGCCTGAGCCTGCGGTGTCGGTGCCCAATGAGAACAGCACCTGTTTTAGCGCCACCGATACTGCCGAGCCAGAGCTGGAACCGCCTGACACATAATTTGGGTCGATACTGTTCTTACAGGCGCCATAGGGGCTGCGCACGCCCACTAACCCAGTAGCAAATTGATCGAGGTTGGTTTTACCGAGCGGCACTGCACCGGCTTCTATTAGCTTGGCGACGACAAAGGCCGAGTCGCTTGGCTCATAGGCATAGTCCGGGCAACCCGCTGTGGTTGGAAGGCCGGCTAGATCGATATTATCTTTGATAGCAAAGGGCACACCATAGAGCGGTTTGTCGGCTGGGCTGTAGTGGCTGAGATCGAAGATAAACGCTTCCAAGCGAGACTCGCCAATCAGGCTGATCCAGCAGTTGTTCTGATCGTTATGGGCGGCGCGCCACTGCTGACGCAGGTAGTCGGCAACTTGCAGTTCACCGCTTTGATAAGCCGCCAACAGGGCTTTGATTGAAGTAAATTCCATTTAAATGCATTCCTTTTGTATGGCGTTCTTGTTTGAGTGTTCTGCCGCTAAACTGCCAGCGCTCTGCTCTTTAACAGACTGCTCCATCACAAACAGTCGCTGTCCGGCTTTGATCTGCGCCCCACTCTCTCGCTCTATGCTCACCACAACGCCAGCTTGTGGCGCCAGCACCTCGATTTCCATTTTCATCGCCTCTAAGATCATCAGCGGCTGTCCGGCTTCGACCTGCTCGCCGCTTTCTACCAGCACCTTCCACACATTACCGGCGAGCTGGCTATCTACGGCGAACTGATCGTCGTTAAGCTGGGCTTGGTCGTCCTCTGGGGCTTGGGTGTCTTGCTCGACCACGAAGTTGGCTTGGCCAGTTTCCTCCCAGCGCTGCCGCTCCGCTTCAAAGGCCTGCTGCTGCTTGGTCTTAAAGTCACTAATACTTTGCTGCTCTGAATCCAGCAGCGCTTGGTACTCGCTTAATCCAAAGCTGGTTTGCTCAACCTTGAGGGCGAAATCACCACGGGGGAAATCGCGACGGATCTGCTTGAGCTCCTCGCCAGACACCGGATAAAAGCGGATCTGGTCGAAAAAGCGCAGCAGCCAAGGCTTGCTAAAGGCCTCACCGCGCTGGTACTTGTTCCACATTTGCAGGGTACGCCCAACAAACTGGTAGCCGCCGGGGCCTTCCATGCCATACACACACAGATAGGCGCCGCCAATACCCACCGCATTCTCCGGTGTCCAGGTACGCGCCGGATTGTACTTGGTGGTCACCAAGCGATGGCGCGGGTCGATTGGCGTGGCAACCGGCGCACCGAGGTAAACATCCCCCAGTCCCATCACCAGGTAGCTGGCATCAAACACGATCTGTTTGACCTGTTCCATGCTTTCCAGACCATTGATCCGGCGGATGAACTCGATGTTGTCCGGGCACCAAGGCGCATCTTTACGCACCACTTCATCGTATTTTTGGATGGCCAAGCGGGTCGCCTCGTCATCCCAAGAAAGCGGCAAATGCACGATGCGCGAGGGTAGCCGCAAGGATGACACATCACCAAGCTCCGCTTCCGCCTTCTCGAGCACTTCTAGTAGCTGGCTGCGCGGCAAGCTTAGGTTGTCATAGTGTATCTGCAGCGAGCGAATACCCGGGGTTAGCTCCTGCACGCCCGGTAGCGCCCACTCCTGCAGTTTCAGCAACAGGGCGTGGGCGCGGAAACGCAGTTTAATATCGAGGATCTGCTCGCCGTATTCCACCAACAGGTAGTCCTCGCCGCTTGGGCGGTAGACCACCTTCTCGCCATACTGGGCCTTATCCAAGGATTTGATGATCGGGGAGCGTAACTCGCTGGCCGGTAAAGCCAGCTCGTCGCCACTTAGCTGTGCGAGCTGTTTAAGCTGGGCACGTTCAGCGCGCTCGGCATCACTCAAGCTGACCGGGCTAAAGCGCACCTTATCGCCCGCTTTAAGCTGGCCCATCTTCCAAAGATCCGCCTTGATAATGGTCGCTGGGCAAACAAAGCCGCCCAAGCTGGGGCCGTCGGGGCCCAAGATCACCGGCATATCCCCGGTAAAATCGATGGTGCCGACCGCGTAGGCATTGTCGTGGATGTTTGAAGGATGCAAACCCGCCTCGCCGCCATCGCTGCGCGCCCACTCGGGCTTAGGACCAATTAGGCGAACGCCGGTGCGCGAGGAGTTAAAGTGCACCTCCCACTCGGCCGCAAAGAACTCGCTGATATCCTGTTCGGTGAAAAAGTCTGGCGCGCCGTGGGGGCCATAGATAACCCGAATATCCCACTCTCGTTCAATCACAGGGGCGCTAAGGGTTTGGCCGTAGTCCGGCTCAGCGTCATAGGCATTTAGGTGCATTACGTCACCGGCCAACAAGGCACGGCCAGCGTGACCGCCAAACTGCCCCAAGGTGAAGGTGGAGCGACTGCCCAGATACTCGGGGCAATCGATGCCGCCGGCAAACAGCAGATAGCTACGCGCGCCCTGCTCGCCTACTTGGCCAAGGCTCAAGGTTTGCCCGGCTTCGACCCGAATCACTTGCCACATGGCCAGCGCTTCGCCGTCTAATTTGGCGCTGATCGGCGCGCCGCTAACCACGATATGGCAATCGCTGTTAAAGCGCAGGGTTGGGCCGCTCACCGCAATCTCCAAACCCGCGCTAGACTCGGTGTTGCCCAACAGCTGATTACCGAGGCGGAAGCTTAGATTGTCCATCGGGCCACTTGGTGGTACGCCCACGTCCCAGTAGCCGACACGACCGGGCATATCTTGGATGGTGGTTTGGGTACCGCCGCTTAACACATCCACGCTTAGCGGCCGGTAGTTAAAATGATTCAAGCTGCTGGTGAGTACCTCGCCTTGCTCTACCGCAGGTTCGGTTAATAGCTGGCGCAGGTAGCGCAGGTTGTGCTCCAAGCCATACAGCTCGCTGTTATCGAGCAGCTCGCACAAGCCGCTTAAGGCTTTGGCGCGCGACTCGCTATGTACCATCAACTTGGCTAACATGGGGTCGAACAGCGGGCTGACTTCCAGCCCGGGCTCAATCCAGCTATCGATACGCAGATGGCCATCGGCCACCGAATCCGGCCAGCTTAGGTGGCTAATCAGCCCCGCGCAGGGCTGGAACTGCTTGTTGGGATCTTCGGCATACAAGCGTAGCTGGATGGCATGACCGCAGGCTTTGGCCTGCTCGGCCTGCTGCCAACTTACTTGATGCTCGCCGCAGCCCAGTTCCAGCATCAAGCGCACGATATCAACGCCGAACACCAGCTCGGTCACGCCATGCTCCACCTGTAGGCGGGTGTTCATCTCAAGGAAGTAAAACTGCTGGGCGTCTTGGTCGAATACAAACTCCACCGTACCCGCGCTGCGATAGTTCACCAGCTTGGCCAGGCGCACCGCAGTGCTATGCAGCTGGCTGCGCAGGGCATCGCTTAGGTTGGGTGCTGGCGTCTCTTCAATGACTTTCTGGTTGCGCCGCTGGGCGGAGCAGTCGCGCTCACCCAAGGCTAGTACGCCGCCTTGCCCATCGCCGACGATTTGCACCTCGATGTGGCGGGCCGCCACAATGAACTTCTCTAAGAACACGCCGCCATGACTGAAGTTGTTCTCACTTAAGCGCACCACCGAGTCAAAGGCCTGACTCAAGGTTTGTGCATCGTCGCAGCGCTGCATGCCAATACCGCCGCCACCGGCAGTGCTTTTTAGCATCACCGGATAGCCGATCCGCTCGGCCTCTTGCAGCGCATCTTCCAGCTTATCCAACAGGGGCGTGCCGGGTACCAAGGGCACCTTGGCTTGCTCGGCCAGCGCACGGGCCTGGTGTTTCAGGCCAAAGCTGCGCATCTGCTCGCCGGTTGGGCCTAAAAAGACAATGGAGGCGGCCTCACAGGCTTCAACGAATTCAGGGTTTTCACTCAAAAAACCATAGCCGGGATGAATCGCCTCGGCGCCGGTGTCTTTGGCAATCTGGATAATCCGCTGCTGGTTGAGGTAGGTATCGGAGACAGAACCTTCACCCAAACAAACTGCCTCGCTGGCTTGGCGCACATGCAGGCTGTCAGCATCGGCTTGGTGATAAATGGCCACACTGGCAATGCCTAAGCTTTCCAGGGTACGGATAATTCGGCAGGCAATCGCACCGCGATTGGCAATCAGAACTTTTTTAAACATGAGAGTTGGCTCATTAGCCGGGTCGTCCCGGCGGAAACCTTGGCCTTGCTAGGGTCGTCCCCGGCCTTTTGATTTATTGAGTACCGTTAGTCTGTTTACCATCGGCCAGACTAGGCCGCATCCCACACCAGCACTTCGATGGGTGTAGGGTTGTAGGCATTACATGGGTTATTCAGCTGTGGACAGTTGGAGATCAGCACGATTACGTCCATCTTGGCTTCCATCTCCACGTACTTGCCCGGCGCGCTGATGCCATCTTCAAAGGTCAGGCCGCCCTCTTCGGTGATCGGCACATTCATAAAGAAGTTCACATTATGGGTCAGGTCGCGCTTGCTCAGGCCATACTCGGGGTTTTCGGTCACTGCCAACAGCCATGAGTCGCGGCAGGCGTGCATGCAGCGCTTCTCCAGTGCATAGCGCACGGTGTTACTCTCGGTAGAACAGGCGCCGCCCAAGGTGTCGTGACGACCGCAGGTGTCGGCGACGATCTCCAGCAGCGGATTGCCTAAGTTAGTGAGCAGAGTCGAACCGGTACTGAGATAGGCTTGGCCTTGCTCGCGCAAAGTGTCCATGGCACTGTAACGCTCGGCGGTATCCTCGGCGGAGTAGAACAGGCAGTCGGCGGCTTGGTTGCCCTCTAAATCGAGAATGCGAAAACGCTGGCCTTTTTTTACCACCTTGAAGTAGTAATCACCGGCATCGACCACATCGCGAACCACTGCATCGACCGGTTTTAGTGTGCTTTCCTTAATCATGATTGGCTCCTTGTTCGGTGACTACAGCGCTTGGCCGCTGAGTTTTGGCTGGTATTGAAGGGTGTTTTCGAAGCCGCGGCGGTTCTCGTCGCAGTGGTTAAGACAGGCATCGTCTTCAGCCACCGGGGCCGATTTGACCATTTCCACTAATACCGCATTGCGTGGATAGTCTTCGCTGCTGTCCATGGGGTGGGCACAGGTTGAAAAGGCCACCACGGTGTCCATTTCAAAGCGCAGCTCAATCACCGAACCCGCTTTGCTGTGCTCGGGCGTAAACACTAACTGGCCGGTACTTTCACATACCACTTTCGAGAACAGGTTGAGCGAGCCGGCCAGATCGCGCAAGCCCAAGCCAAACTTGGCCAGCTCGGTCAGCAGGCTATCCTGACCGTTCTGGCACCAGGCATTGCGGTGGTTTTGGTAGTCGCGCTTACCCCAGCGCTTTTCCACCAACGCCTTGTTACTAAAGCCACCCACGCTGTCAATCCAGCCGGTGTCATCGGCCACGATGGAGCAGAAGATCCGTCCCATATCGCTATACACACAGTTGCCAGTGGTCATTTTGAAGGTGTGCTGACACTTTAAGGTATCAGGCAAGTTGATGCGCTCCAGTAGATTGCGCGGGTTGTACATCAGCAGGCTGCAGTTGGCGCCGCCGGTGACATCGGTAAAGCGCAGGCTGTAACCCGCCGGGACTTCCAGCGAGCCGTGCTGGCCGCCTTGGTATTCATGTTTAAATAGAGAATCTTGCTTAAACAGCGTTGCTAAGGTCATGCTGTTGTTCCTTAGAAATAGTCGTAGGATTACTCACCTGCTGCAGCTGCTCGGCGGCGGCTTGCTTGGCGCCTTCAGAGGCCAAGGGCAGATCGAAGGTGACCTGAGCACCAAAGCGTTCCGGCTGCTGCGGATCGTGACGCACCTTGTCGAACACCCATAAACGAGAGCCAAGCTTGAAGCCCTCTTGCAGGTCGTGAGTAATCATAAAAATAGTCAGTTGCTGCTCTTGCCAGAGCTGCTGAATCAGGCCGTGCATGTCTTTGCGGATGCCCGGATCGAGCGCCCCAAAGGGCTCATCGAGCAGTAAGATCCGCGGCTGTTTCATCAGCGCCTGAGCAATCGCCAAGCGCTGCTGCATGCCACCACTTAGCTCACTGGGGTAGCGCGAAGCGGCATGGCCTAAGCCGACCCGCTCCAGCATTGCCATGGCTTTCTCGCCAAGGGCCTTGCGGGCACTGCCCCACACCCGGCCGAACAACGCAGATTGAGCAAACTCATCGGCCAACATCACGTTTTCCAGCGCGGTCATATGCGGGAACACCGAGTATTTTTGGAACACGATGCCGCGCTCAGGGCTGGGCTCGGGGTCAAGCGCTTGACCGTCGAGCAGCAGCTCACCGCGGGTAGCTTGTTGGGTGCCGAGCAGCAGGTTCAAAAAGGTGGTTTTACCGCAGCCTGAGGCGCCCACGATGCTGACAAACTCCCCCGGCATGACCTTCAGGTTGATACGCTCCAGCACCACCTGTTCGCCATACTCCTTCCACAACTGGCGAGCTTCGATAATCGGTTGAATGGATTGGATCTGGCTCATTACTTCTCTCCCAGTTGGGCGTGGTACCACGGGTAGGCTTTCTTCGACAGTAGCTGCAGCAGGTAGTCGGTGATAAAGGCCAGCAGGGTAATCCACAGTACGTAAGGCAGAATCACATCCATCGACAGATAGCGGCGAACCAGGAAGATGCGATAACCCAGCCCCTCGGTAGAGGCAATCGCTTCAGCGGCAATCAAGAACAGCCATGCGCTGCCCAAGGTCAGGCGCACCGCTTCAATCAGCCGAGGCAGAAGCTGCGGCAAGACTACCCGCAAGATGAGCTGCCAAGAGTTGGCCCCCAAGGTTTGCGCTTTAATTAGCTGCTCTTCGGGCAGCGCATCGGTGCGTAGCTGCAGGTCGCGGATCATAATCGGGGTAATCCCGATAATAATCAGCATCACCTTGGAGAGCTCACCCAAGCCGAACACAATAAACAGGATCGGCAGGATCGCCATTGGCGGCACCAAGGAGAGCGCCCTCACCAGCGGCGACAGAGGCGCACGAGCATAGGGGATCATCCCATTGGCCACGCCAATCAACAGCGCAATCGCGGCACTGATGCCCACACCGGTAAACAGGCGCTTAATACTGGCCCAGGTGTCGACCCACAGCAGATATTCGCCGGTGCGGCGGCTTGGCTCGAAGGCCATGCGGTTGATGGCTTCGACAAAGCTTTGCATCGACGGCAGCAGCTTGTCGCTGGGGTTTTCAGCCAGCCGCGCATCCGATGCCAGCAGATAAACCAGTGCCAGCAGGATAAACGGCAATGTGGCCAGTACCAGCCGCCCCAAGGGGGCGGGTTGGCGGTTGATTATCCGCGTCATAGCAGTCCTTACAGCTCGCCTTTAGCGGCCATATCCATGTAGCTAGGGTTAAAGCGAAGTTTGACGTTGGCACTGTCGCCATAGACACCGGCTGGGGTTTCGATACCGATAAAGCCCGCATCAGGCGCGCCCTCACCCAACAGGCCGTGGTAGAAAGAGAACTCCGCGACTTTAGCCATGGTCTGCATCAGCTCGCTGCTGTTGGTAAAGCCCACCGCGTCATCGGCTTGGTAGAACATCTTGGTTGAGGCTAGCTGGGCATCGTAACCGGCCAGATCGGTGCCAGAGGCTTCGGCCATAAAGCTGCGCGCTTCCACGCCCTTGTCATCGTCGGCCGACATGGTGGCCATGATTTCGTACCACGCGCCAGTGAGCGCTTTACCCAGTTTCGGGTCCGCGGCTAAGGTGTCGGTGTTGACCACCAGCAGGTCGATGATCTCGCCGGGGATCTGGGAGGAGTTAAACACCAGATTCGCATCAGGCATTTCGGTGATTTCGTTCAGCAGCGGGTTCCAGGTAGTTACCGCAGTCACATCGCTGGTCGCGTAGGCCGCGACCAAGTCAGCATCGGAGGTGTTCACCACGGTTAGGTCACGCTCGCTCAGGCCAACGCTTTCCAAGCCGCGCGCCAGCAGGTAGTGAGAAACGCTTAGCTCAACCAGATTGACGCGCTGGCCTTTAATGTCTTCCAGCGAATCGGTGCCTTTTAGTACCACGCCGTCGTTACCGTTAGAGAAGTCGCCAACGATCAGTGCGGTGGAATCCACGCCACTGGCCGCTGGAATGGTCAGCGCATCCATATTGGTCATTACCGTGGCGTCGAATGCGCCGGCGGTAAACTGGTTAATCGACTCGATGTAATCGTTGACCTGCACCACTTCGATATCGATATCGTATTTATCGGCCCATTTATCGACGATGCCGCTGGCCGCGCCATAGTCCCAAGGCATCCAGCCCACGTAGATGGTCCAAGCAAGTTTGTAGGAGGGTTTGTCGGCGGAGACAGCCGGGGTGCTCAGGGTGGTAGCCAGGCCAACGGTTAGGGCCAGGCTAAAAGAGCGAGCAAAACGAGCAAATGATTTCATGTATCACCTCAATGTTTGGTTATCCAGAGCAACAAGCCAAGAGATGCAATCAGTATCATCTCCCGGGCTTTTGTCCCTCCGTGTGACCTCCATCGAGGTTGACAACTCTCGGACCAGGCGCCTTTCGGCCGGAACCCTAGATGTCTATTGGTATATTGCGCTCGGCGGTGCTGATTAAAGACTCCGACGCAAATTGTGTGTCCGCCCAACGAATACTGCTTACAGGCAGAGCAAATCTTGGCTTGTAGCAGTTAAGCGATAGCAGTTGACGTGCCAATACTCGCCAAGCCTGTTGCGACCTGCGCTCAGCTGGAATTGATGTGATTAGCAGCAAATGTCATTGCACCAATTTGAAACAGAAGATAAAGCCGCAACGCCTTGCTTTGGTGCAGCCAAGTTGCTCGGAAATTCAACAGTCGCGCTGGAAGTGCTGCAGAACCATCGACTTAGCTGAAGCTTTGGGCGATCATGCCGATACTGAATATAGCGTTGATGCCTGCGCGATATACGATAGAACCTATTTTCAGTTCACTTTCATCGGAATACATAATCGAGGTTTTCTATGTCTGGACAAGGATCCGCAGGAAACGTTATCGCTGCCCTATGCAGCTTGTTTATCCCTGGCTTAGGCCAACTGGTACAGGCCAGGATATTGGCGGCTATCGGTTTTTTTCTCATCACTGCAGTTGGCTACGCACTTTGGTGGCTGATTATCCCCGCAATCATTGCGGCGATAGCGCATTTATGGGCAATCATCGACGCCGCTAAATATAAATCAGGAGAATAATAAAATAATGCGGTATCTAGGCTTAGTCTTCTCTCTATTGCTGACGGGTTGCCAAAGCAACACCACAGCCGAGGTGACTCCCCGACAATCTTTGATGGCAGAAGTGGCCAGCTTCCAGCAAGAGCTTCAGGATGTGCGCCAGCACTACCTGCAACTTCTCGATAGCAAGAAACAGCTGGTCGCGCACGGACAGTGGGAGCCTCAACATCTTCATCTACACATCCAGCAGCAACGGACCTATCTGGAACAAACGATTCAGCGTTATCAGGTAAGCCTAAGTAAGCTCGAGCACCGTGGTCCAGAGCTGTTTGACAACTGGCGCACTCAACTCCCCGATGCGCTAAGTACCGAAGTCTCGGGTATCGACCCGAACCTAGCATACATTCACTCACATGCCCGCTTCGACAGCACCGTAAGCTCGGCGCACTATGCCGATGCGACCTTGCAAGAGTTGCTAAGTCGTCTGAAAAACAGCGAGCAGTATCTGGAGCGCAACCCCAACCCTCGCGCCGCCAGCGAAGTGGTCAAGCAAACTGAGCGACTGGAGCGCGCAACCTATCGCGCCGTGACCGCCCTTGAGCAGGTGGAAAAGGCGACCCAAGCGTATTTGGAGCTTGAGCAAGCCTCCTAAGGATTCGCCAGCCACTCCCCTAATTAGGCACAAAAAATACGCATAAAAAAACCGGTCGATTGACCGGTTTTTTGCTTTGCCGATTGTTCTATTTACGCAGCAATTGCCTTAGCAATCGCACTTACACTCTCTTTGGCATCGCCAAACAGCATTTGCGTATTCTCTTTAAAGAACAGCGGGTTTTGTACCCCAGCGTAACCAGTAGCCATAGAGCGCTTGAACACCACTACGTTGTCGGCGTTCCACACTTCAAGTACTGGCATGCCAGCAATCGGTGAGCCCGGCTCGGTGGCGGCTGGGTTAACGGTATCGTTGGCACCGATTACCAGTACGGTACAGGTCTCAGCGAAGTCTTCGTTGATCTCGTCCATTTCCAGTACGATGTCGTACGGTACTTTGGCTTCCGCCAGCAGTACGTTCATGTGGCCCGGCAGACGACCCGCAACAGGGTGAATACCAAAGCGCACGTTGACGCCCAGCTTACGCAGCTGATCGGTAATCTCTTGCACGGGGTACTGAGCTTGCGCTACCGCCATGCCGTATCCCGGGGTGATGATCACGTTCTTCGAGTTCTTCAGCATCTCAGCTACCGCTTCGGCGTCGACCTCGCGATGCTCGCCTTCAACCGCTTCCGCGCTTACGCTGCCTTCATCGCTACCAAAGCCGCCTGCAATCACCGAGATGAACGAGCGGTTCATCGCCTTACACATTACGTAGCTCAAGATAGCGCCCGATGACCCTACCAAGGCACCGATAACGATCAGCAGGTCGTTGCCCAGCAGCAGACCAGTCGCCGCGCCCGCCCAACCCGAGTAAGAGTTCAGCATGGACACCACCACTGGCATATCTGCGCCACCGATAGACATCACCAGGTGCACACCAAAGGCAATCGCGATAGCCGACATAAACAGCAGCGGCCAGATAGAGGCGCTGTTACCGGCAGCCACAAAGTTCACCAGCAGTACGATAGTGGCAACCAATGCAACCAGGTTTAGCTTGTGACGGTGAGGCAGCATCAGTGCTGAGGATTTGACCTTGCCATTGAGTTTGGCCCAGGCAACTAATGAACCGACAAAGGTGACCAAGCCAATAAACACTCCGAGGAAGACCAAGGTGTTGTTGATGCCCAGCAAGATGGGGTCATAGATGCTGTGCTCGATAAAGCTGTTGTAGCCAATGAACACCGCGGCCAGACCGCCAAAGCTGTTAAGGATCGCCACCATCTCTGGCATGGCGGTCATCTCAACCTTGTTAGCCCAACGCACGCCGAGCAGGCCACCTGCCAGCATGGCCGCCAGAATGTAGCCAAGATTGGCCACATCACCCAGCAAGGTCGCGCTCAGCGCCACCAACATACCCGCGATACCGGCGTAGATACCCTGTTGTGCGGTTTCCTGCTTTGACAGGCCCGCCAGGCTCAAGATAAACAATACCGCAGCAACGATATAGCTCGACTCAACCCACGCGCTGGCAGCTTCGACTGCGCCGCCTTGGGTTGCCAGATTTGCAGCAGCCACCTCGGCAGCATCTGCAGCTTGTTTGATTTGCTCTACCGCTTGTTGGACGGCATTGATTGATTGTTCAGACATTTGCTCGCCTCCTACTTACGGAACATCTTCAGCATGCGCTGGGTTACAGCAAAACCACCGGCAATATTGATGGTGGCAACGAAGGTGGCCAAGAAGGCCAAGATCACCACTATCACGCTCGGTGAGCCCATCTGCAGAAGCGCACCCAAGATTACAATGCCTGAGATCGCATTAGTCACCGACATTAGCGGGGTGTGCAGCGACGCCGTCACATCCCAGATCAGGTAGTAACCAATCACACAGGCCAGTGCCAGAACCATCAAGTGGCTCATAAAGCTGGCAGGTAGGATGTTGGTCATCGCGGCATAGGCCGCCACGCCGCCAAGAGCGACAGCCGCTTTACGCCATGGCGAGGCTTTCTTCGGCTCTTCTGCTACCGGCGCTGGCTTGGCTTCAATTTTCGGCTGTGGCGCTGCGGCCACCTGAATCGGAGGCGCAGGCCAGGTGATCTCACCTTCTTTCACCACGGTCACGCCGCGCTGTACCACATCTTCGAAGTCGATGGTGATTTCGCCATCTTTTGCTGGGCAGAGTAGCTTAAGTAGGTTAACTAGGTTGGTACCGTAGAGCTGGGAAGACTGCGCCGCCAGACGGCCGGCTAAGTCGGTGTAACCGATAATCTTCACGTCGTTGTCGCTGGTCACCAGCTGATCGGCTTCGGTCAGCTCACAGTTACCGCCGGTGGCTGCGGCCAAATCGACAACCACACTACCCGGCTTCATCGACTCAACCATCTCTTTGGTGATCAGACGCGGCGCTGGTTTGCCAGGGATCAAGGCGGTGGTAATGATGATATCCACGTCTTTCGCCTGCTCGGCAAACAGCTTCATCTCGGCTTCGATGAAAGCTTTGCTCATCACTTTGGCATAGCCATCACCGCTGCCGCTGTCTTCTTCTTCGAAATCCAACTCGAGGAACTCAGCGCCCATGGAGTTGATCTGCTCTTTCACCTCAGGGCGGGTATCAAAGGCGCGCACAACCGCACCAAGGCTGCCCGCCGCGCCAATGGCTGCCAAACCTGCCACACCGGCGCCAATCACCAGCACCTTGGCAGGTGGCACCTTACCGGCAGCAGTGATCTGGCCGGTAAAGAAACGGCCGAACACGTTGGCAGCTTCCACAACCGCTCGGTAGCCGGCGATGTTGGCCATCGAGCTCAGCGCGTCCAGCGATTGCGCGCGCGAGATACGCGGCACTGAATCCATCGCCAAGGCATTCACCTTGCGTTCAGCCAGCTTGTTGAGGAGTTCTTCATTCTGGGCAGGCCAGATAAATGAAATCAGGGTAGACCCTGCTTTGAGTAACGCGATCTCGTCGTCGTTAGGCGCATTCACGCGCATTACCACGTCGCTGCCCCACACCGCGGCGCTGTCGGCCGAGATACTGGCACCGGCGTTTTCATAAGCACGGTCGTCGAAACTGGCCTTACTGCCAGCGCTGGCCTCAATGAGAACATCAAAGCCCAGTTTGATTAGCTGCTGAACACTCGCTGGCGTTGCCGCCACCCGCGTCTCACCGCTCACACTCTCCCTAGGGATACCAATCTGCATTGCGTTTTCCAATATTGTTTTTTGTTGAACCGTTCTGTGGTCAACCGGGGCCGTCTCTTTCCCCAGTACCCTGACCTATTGCCAGACATACAGCGTCCTTGGCGACTCTCTACATAAAGGAGCCGTTGATTATTAAGCGCTGAATGACTGCGAGTTGTTACGAATTTGAGCGAGGAATGTTCTAATCATGTAGAAGCATGCCCTACCGCATTGAACATTTATCGTACAATCAAAAATGTTTAATAGGCATTGGCAGATAATGTGCTGAATTTGCGGCTGGATGTACATAGCCATTTAGCTATTTTCTATAACAAAAAGTATTGAAAGGTTACTGGTCCAATCAGGTTTTGCCGCAAATTTAACCACTTCGCCAAGATAGTAAAAGTAATTGCTCAATAATCTGTCGTATCGGCGGCCAACCGCTGTGGCTGCCACCAGATCTACAAGGCGGCCCCTTAACATCGCGTTTACAGTCATCGTGAATACTGTCATCGTGAATACAGCCATCGAGATAAAAGTGCCGCGCTGGCTTCTCGCAGGGAATAGGCTATCTCCTTAGCAACCAGTCCGCGATCAACAATCGCCGCAAAGTCTTGCCCAAAACACCCCGTTGAAGCCTGAGTTTCCAGCTCCCAAAGAGTCGATTTCCCTTGCTGAGCGGCAAAATCGATGATGCCTGCTAGGCTTTGCTAAGGCCTTACCTCCTTAGGGTGAAATATGGAAAGCACTAATCCTCAAGAACAGTCAAAACGCTCGGAATGGTTATCGTTTTTAATCATCTGTGTGTTTTTGTTCCCGATTCTCAGCGTCGTTTTTGTCGGCGGCTATGGCTTTATCGTATGGATGCTACAGCTGATATACGGTCCCCCCGGCCATAGCATCTAGCCAACCAAGCCATATCAAGGAGAGTCACTATGCTCAGCAAATTGAAAGCGCTGTGGCGCACTATGACGCGTCCGGCCAAACACATTAGCTTGGGGGTGCTGACCTTAGGCGGGTTCCTCGCTGGGGTCATCTTCTGGGGCGGCTTTAACACCGCCTTGGAGGCAAGCAATACCGAAGAGTTCTGCATCGGCTGCCATGAGATGCGTGATAACGTCTACGTGGAGCTTCAGCAAACGGTTCACTGGTCAAATCATTCAGGGGTTCGCGCAACCTGCCCCGATTGCCATGTGCCCCATAATTGGACCGATAAAATCGCCCGTAAGATGCAGGCCAGCAAGGAGCTATGGGGCACCATCTTCGGCACCATCGATACCCGCGAGAAGTTCTTGGCCAAACGCCTAGAGCTCGCCACCCATGAGTGGGATCGGCTGTCGGCCAACGGCTCGCTCGAGTGTAAGAACTGCCATGAGTACGCCAGTATGGACTGGGATGCTATGTCGGAGGTGGCCCGCACTCAGATGGAGCAAGCCGCTGAGCGCGACCAAAGCTGTATCGACTGCCACAAAGGCATCGCCCACGAGTTGCCAGAGAGTATGGCAGCCGCATCCGGCGCATTGGCGGGGCTGCAGCGCCAGGCAACCAGCCGCTTTAACCCGGGGCAACAATACTTCAGCATCCGCCAACTGCCACTGTTCACTGACAGCGCACTTAGCCAAGAGGCGGGCATCCTTAACTCGGGCAGTGTCATTACTGTAGTGGCCCAACAAGGCGATGCGCTACAGGTCGAAATCGACGGTTGGCGCAAAACCAAAGGCTTCGGCCGGGTGATCAACGAAGAGTTTGGTCAGAACATTCGCGAGGTCACTTTGGAGAAAGAGGTTGCCACCGACGACAGCATGATCCAAGGCTTCGAGGTACAAGAAGATCCGCTAACCGGTCTGCCATGGCAACGGGTCAGCTTCCAGCTATGGATGGGTAAAGACGATTTGGTTGATGACCGCGAAATCCTCTGGCAGGAAGCCAGCGAGCTGTATGTGAAAAACTGCAGCACCTGTCACTCGCAGCCAGAAGAAGCCCACTTCGACACCAACACTTGGCCGGGTATGTGGGCGGGTATGTTGTCGTTCGTCAATCTCGATGGCGATACCCAAGAGCTGGTACTCAAGTACCTACAAAAACACTCTTCCGATTACTCAGACGGTCACCACTAGGGAGCACACTATGGCACTTTCACGACGTAGTTTTCTCAAAGGGATTCTGGGTAGCGGCGGGGCCGCCATGGTGGGCCCCAGCCTGTTAGCACCACTTAGCGCCAAAGCGGCTGAAGAGACCTGGAAGATTAGCGGCTCGCACTGGGGCGCTTTTCGCGCGCGCATCGCTGGCGGCACAGTGGTAGAGCTCAAGCCCTACGAATTTGACCAGACCCCCACCGAGATGCTCGAAGGCATCAAGGGGATTATCTATAGCTCATCGCGGATCCGCTATCCCATGGTGCGCTATGAATGGTACAAGAACCGCGGCAAGGCCAACCCAAGCACACGTGGCGACAACCGCTTTATTCGGGTCACTTGGGACCAAGCTCTGGACCTGTTCTATCAAGAGCTAGAGCGCGTGCAAACCACTTATGGACCGTGGGCCCTGCACGCCGGCCAAACAGGCTGGCGCCAAACCGGACAAATGCACAGCTGCAATAACCATATGCAGCGCGCGGTAGGCATGCACGGCAACTACATCCGCAAGGTGGGCGATTATTCCACCGGCGCCGGGCAGACCATTATGCCCTACGTGACCGGCTCTACTGAGGTCTATGCCCAAGGCACCTCGTGGCCACTCATTCTAGAAAACAGCAAAGTCATCGTCCTTTGGGCCACCGATCTTGCGAAAAACCTGCAAGTGGGCTGGAACTGCGAGACCCACGAAAGCTTCGATTACCTCAAGCAACTGCAGGCCAAAGTGGCCGATGGCAATATCCGGGTTATCTCCATCGATCCGGTAAAATCCAAGACCCAGCACCTACTTAACTGCGAGCAGCAATACGTTCATCCACAGACCGATGTAGCCATGATGCTGGCGATGGCGCATACCCTCTATAGCGAAGAACTGCACGACCAAGATTTCCTCGACACCTACACCCTCGGTTTTGAGGATTTCATTCCCTATGTGATGGGCGAAGGAGAAGATAAGATCGCCAAAACCCCCGAATGGGCGGCCCAGATCTGTGGGGTTGATGCAGAGCGCATCAAAGAGCTGGCGCGACTAATGGCAGCGGAGCGCACCCAGTTGATTTTTGGTTGGGGGCTACAACGCCAGCAACACGGCGAACAGCCCTACTGGATGGGAGCAATCCTTGCTGCGATGCTCGGTCAGATTGGACTGCCCGGTGGCGGTGTAAGCTACGCCCACCACTACAGCTCAATTGGTGTGCCGGCTTCTGGCGCCAGTGCACCGGGGGCGTTTCCGCTTAATCCCGATCGGCCCGAAGACCGAGTCCATCAAAACAGCGATTACCAGGGCTACAGCTCGACCATTCCAGTCGCTCGCTGGGTGGATGCGATCCTCGAGCCGGGTAAAAAGATTCAATACAACGGCACAACCTCTACCCTGCCCGACATCAAGATGATGGTGTTCTCAGGGAATAACCCCTGGCACCATCATCAAGATCGTAACCGCATGAAGCGAGCCTTCGAGAAGCTCGAAACGGTGGTTGCCATCGACTTTGCCTGGACGGCCACCTGCCGCCATGCTGATATTGTGCTTCCCGCATGTACTCAGTTCGAGCGCAACGATATCGACGTGTACGGCTCTTACTGCGTACGAGGCGTGATAGCCATGCAAAAGCTGGTTGATCCGCTTTATCAAAGCCGCACCGACTTCGAGATAATGACCGAGCTATGTCGCCGCTTTGACAAACACAAGCAGTACACCCGGGGCATGGATGAGATGGAATGGGTAGCGTCGCTCTACCAAGAGTGCAGGGAAGCCAACAAAGACCGCTATGTGATGCCGGAGTTTAAGCAGTTCTGGCAAGATGGCATCGTATTGTTCGATGGTATGAACAACTACGTACACCATGCCGCGTTTCGCGAAGACCCTGAGATTAACCCGCTGGGCACCCCGTCTGGTTTTATCGAGATCTTCAGCCGCAAGATTGCCAGCTTCGGCTACGACGACTGCAAGGGTCACCCCACTTGGATGGAGAAAGCCGAGCGCTCCCACGGCGGCCCGGGCTCAGACAAGCATCCCCTGTGGCTGCAGTCCTGCCACCCCGACTACCGCCTCCACTCACAGATGTGCGAGTCCAAGCCGATGCGTGAGCGCTATGCCGTGCAAGGGCGCGAGCCGATTTATATGAGCCCTCAAGATGCCAAGCAATACGGCATCAGTGATGGCGACTTGGTGCGGGTGTTCAATGACCGGGGGCAACTACTAGCCGGAGCAGTGGTTAGCGACAACTACCCACAAGGCGTCGTGCGCATCCATGAAGGGGCTTGGTATGGGCCGGAGGATGAGAAGATGGGCGCGCTAGACACCTATGGCGACCCCAATACCGTGACGCTCGACCTTGGTAGCTCCAAGCTGGCGCAGGCAACCTCGGCCAACACCTGCCTAGTCAGCATAGAGAAGTTCCAGGGCACTGCGCCTGAGGTGACCGCCTTCGGTGGGCCGAGTGAAGTAGCCCCGACTTAAGCAAACAATGGTCCTAAATAACGATGGCCCTATAAATGGAAAATAAGTTAGAGCAACAAGCGATAAAGCAAGCCATGGAAGGACGCGCCAGTTTGTATTGGTGGTTCTCATCACTGCTGATCCGGGAGCTAACTAGCGAGCAGCTACAGGCTCTTTGTTCTGAGCAGGGGAGCTCGCTACTCAGTCAACTGGCCACCGAACCGACTCTTCGCCCGGCTTGCGAGAAGGTAAGCAATGAGCTGGCAAAACTAAGGGTAATGCAAGACCCGCAGTTAGAGTTGGCAGCTGACTACGCAACAACCCTGCTCGGCGACCATCGCAGCTCCGCCCCACCCTATGCGAGCTTATATGCCAATGACAGCGCATTGATGTACCAAGAGCCTCACCAACAGATGCTCGAAGCGCTTAGCCAATGGCAGCTCGGTATCACCCTTGAGTCAAACGAGCCCGCCGATCACTTCGCCATAGTGTTGGATCTTATGGGCAACCTCGCCATCAAGAGCCTGGAAAGTCGCCAAGCGCTTACTGCCCAAGTGGATTTGGTGAACTCGCTGTTGCTCCCTGCGCTCAAGCCTTGGTCTGACGCCTGTCAAAGACACACTGGCCTTTACGCCGCACTCTCGTTGTTACTGTATGAGTTCGTCAAACTCGATCTCAGTTTGCTTCAAGAAGAGTAACCCACAAAAAAGCCCAGCATATCGCTGGGCTTGCTTTTGCTTGGCTGACACGCTTACGCCATCAGATCAACGTTCTGACCTAGTGAAAGGTTAGAAGAAGGCTTGGGTGCCTGAGGCTCAGTCGCTGCAATCAGCTCCTGTGCTGCGGCGCCTTCTTGTTGCTGACGGCCTTGTGCCATTTGCAGTGACTTAACTTCTAGCGCTTGCGCTACGGATGAACCGCCTACTTGCATGATGTCTCCAATCAATCAAATGCATGTTACCCAAAGTGCCAACTAAAGTGTGAACACTTGGGTAGCCTGTTATCGGCTGGCAACGGTCAAGCTTTAGTCTAGTTTGCAAATAGTTCTCGTGACTGAGCTGTTTTTCTCTAAAGAAATAAAAATGACATGAACTAATTAGATACTAAACACTCAAACAGTTGTTACACGATGTACATCTTTGCAACACCGGAAGACCTAAATGCCGCAACAACTTAGAAGAAACCCACAAATGCTCACCCTCTCAGGGAAGAACAATCTGCAAGAACACCGCAACCCGATACTGATGAGCTTTTTTCTCGGTGTGTTGCTGGTTGCCGCAAGTGTGGGGGTTGATGATCTACGCTGGCATCCACTAATGGAGGTAGCATTAGGCGCTATGCTGCTAGTGCTGGGTGGGATTCTGTTGCGAGGCGCCTACTCCCTGTTGCGCCTGTTACTGATTCTGTTCCGCTAGTTAAGGTAGAGCACTTTAATCAAGTGGAAACCAAACTGGGTTTTCACCGGCCCTACCACGGTAAGCTCTTTTGCTGAAAATACCGCCTTATCAAACGCAGGCACCATCTGCCCACGGCGAAACTCACCGAGATCCCCGCCCTTCTTTTTAGACGGACAGGTAGAGTGACGCTTGGCCATCTCCTGAAAAGATGCCCCCTTGTCGATTTTCTTCTTAATCGCCAGACACTCTTCACGAGTTTTTACCAGAATGTGCAATGCTGCAGCGCGGTTTGCCATGTTGCCACCTATAGAGAATCAAAAGCGCGATGCTAGCGTTGTGTAAGCAGCTGCGCAAGTTATAAACCAATGAGCCACTACTACCGTGTAGTAACTAGCCCTTTAGCTTACTACCGCCCAAGCGTTGCAGCAAATAGCTATCGGAAAGCAAGGGAGCCCACCAATCTTCATTATCTAAGTACCAACTCACCGTTTGCGCCAAACCTGTTGCGAAGTCATGTTTCGGTGCCCAAGCAAGCTCGCTGGAGATCTTGCTTGCATCAATCGCATAACGTCGGTCATGGCCTGGCCTGTCTTCAACTAAGCTAATCTGCTGGCGATAGTCTTGCTTGTCCTCTCCGTTCAGTACGAGCTGCTGCAGCACATCACAGATAGATTCGACAACAGTTAGGTTTGACACTTCATTTAGCCCACCCACATTGTAGCTCTCGCCCACCCGCCCGCGAGTTAAGATTTGGTATAACGCATCAGCGTGGTCTTCAACATGTAGCCAATCGCGGATCTGCTGACCATCACCATACACCGGCAACGCTTGACCCGACAAGGCTTTGAGGATGATGAGGGGGATTAGCTTTTCAGGAAACTGATACGGCCCATAGTTGTTTGAACAGTTGCTGAGTACCACCGGGAGACCATAGGTACGATGCCAAGCTCTCACCAAGTGATCACTTGAGGCCTTAGAGGCAGAGTATGGGCTACTCGGCGCGTAGGGGGTTGCCTCACTAAAGCCCGGCGCATCACTGGCCAAATCACCAAACACTTCATCGGTGGATACATGATGGAAGCGAAACGCTGTTCTTGCATCTGATGAGAGAGAAAGCCAGTACGTCCGGCAGGCCTCGAGCAAACTATAAGTCCCCATAATGTTGGTCTGCATAAATGCAGCAGGGCCATCAATCGAGCGGTCCACATGGGTCTCTGCCGCTAGATTAATCACCTTGTCGATGTTATGCGTTGTGAGCAAACTAGAGACCAACTGTTCATCCGCTATATCGCCTTGAGCGAACTGATAACGAGAAGAGCCGCTAACGCATTGCAGCGAGCTAAGGTTACCCGCATAGGTCAGCTTATCAAGGTTAATAACGCTGTGGGGAGTACTGCTTATGACGTGGCGGATAAATGCGGAGCCAATAAACCCGGCTCCTCCGGTGACCAAAATGTTCATGCTTTCCATAACCCCTGCCGCTTTTGCTTGAAACGCTGGGGACTAAACGACAATACTGTCATTCTAAGCAATCTATGTGTCCAGGGATACATGCCAAAACAGTGACGATACAGCAAAGCGAAATCTATGGACTTTGGTGAGAGATAGCACTCCTCATCATCAAGGAGTGCACCCATGGATGCGCTTAATCGCTACCAAACAGGTCGCGAGTATACACCTTATCGCTTACATCACGGATCTCATCTACCAAGCGATTAGCCACAATCACATCACACTCCGCTTTAAACTCGTCCAAGTCAGTTACAACCCGGGAGTGAAAAAACTCTGACTGATTAAGCACAGGCTCATATACCACTACTTCGATGCCCTTGGCTTTGATGCGCTTCATAATGCCTTGTACCGAAGAGTCTCGGAAATTATCAGACCCAGCTTTCATTATCAGGCGATAAACACCAACACGTTTAGGTTTGCGCTTGATAATTGATTCCGCGATAAAGTCTTTCCGAGTGGTATTGGCATCGACAATAGCGCGAACCAAGTTATTGGGTACGTCTTGGTAGTTAGCCAATAGCTGCTTGGTATCTTTTGGCAAACAGTAACCACCGTAGCCAAATGATGGATTGTTGTAGTGAGTACCAATGCGCGGGTCGAGCCCCACCCCTTGGATGATTTGGCGAGTATCCAAGCCATGGGTCTCTGCGTAGCTATCGAGCTCATTAAAATAAGCTACCCGCATTGCTAGGTAGGTATTGGCGAACAGCTTGATAGCCTCTGCTTCAGTGGAGCCGGTGAGCAAGATCTCGATGTCTTGCTTTTCTGCACAGCTGGCTAGTAGGCGGGCGAAGGTATCTGCTCGTTCGCTTTTCTCTCCCACAACTATCCGCGATGGGTGCAGATTGTCGTACAGTGCGCGGCCTTCACGTAGAAACTCTGGAGAAAAGATGACGTTATCATGCTCAAAGCGCTCCCGCGCATCGCGCGTAAAGCCCACAGGCACCGTCGATTTGACCACAATCAGTGCATCTGGAGCTAACTGTTTAGCATCTTGAATCACTGCGTCCACTGAGGAGGTGTCAAAGAAGTTGGTTTGAGGATCGTAATTGGTTGGCGTTGCGACAATAACCAACTCAGCATGTCTATACGCGAGTTGTTTGTCAGTTGTGGCGGTTAAAGAGAGCGGTTTGGACTGTAAATACTGCTCAAGCTCGGCATCGACAATCGGCGATTTTTTTTGGTTTAGAAGCGCAATCTTATCAGGGTCTATATCTAATGCGACAACAGGGTTCTTCTGCGCCAAAAGAACAGCATTAGACAAGCCTACATAGCCTGTCCCGACAACGGTTATGTTCATACTTTTTCCAGTGTATCAAACGTGCGAAAGCCGATTCGACATCGGCTCTCTTCTATCAGTATTATTTGTATTTTGCTTCAACTGTCTGGATAAACCTAGGAATTTCTTCTTCTGGTAAGGAGTTAATCCCTGCGGCCCCTTTGCGCCCTCCCCCCGTTGCAAACGAGGAGCAAATCTCATCAGCACCGGTCTTGTTCACCAGAGGAGCTCGCAAACTAACCAACATACTTCCATCCCCCAGCTCGGTGAACACGGCATGAGCCTTCTCTGGCTGCTGATTAGCGAGCTCATTTCCCAAGACGCCACTCACGCGGCGGCTCCAGGGCTGATTAGGTAACGTACACACTTCGAGCCACTCAGACTTATAGCTCAACCCAATCGCTTGCGCGTTAGCCATATCCTCGCTGTAGGCATCCTTGAGCCGATGGTAAGGTGAATCAGCTTGGGCTATCGCATCGAACGGGTCGGAGAAAGGGAGTAAGGCTTTAAACAACTCAGCAGGCTCATAATGGAGATCACTAACACTGGCGCCATAGCCATTGTAATTAATCAAGGTGCCAAACTCTTTTAGCTGCTGAGCTTGCTGTTTACTTAGTCCAGCCTCTTCAGATAGACGATCCGCCACCGCAATCAGGTTATCGCCATAAGCCGCGGTAATCGCCCAAAGATGATGCAGCCCCCCTAAGTGCTTGTCTACCAGCAACGCGGTACACACTTCAGGGTTCATATCGATAGTAGCTGTAAGCCTTGGGTCAACCGGTACTTCACCGGGGCGATGATGATCGAAATAGCTAACCTCTGCGCCCGCTGCAAGTGCGCGCTTCAAGCCCTGCTGGTTTTTCTCCATAGAGATATCCAGCACAGTGATCACTTCTTCACCATCAAAATCGAGCTTGTCCAGCAGTTGAATATCGCGTTTTACGCCGGTCACCAAGCGGCTATCACGTGGCTCGGCAAGACGCAGTTGCAGCAACGCTAAAATACCATCGGCGTCGCCATTAAAAACATCGATATAGGTCACTCGGCCCCCTTAAGCGCTGATTACGCCAGCTTTACGGAGAGCGTCCAGAACCAACTGCGCACAACCTTCAATGTCGTGCTCGGTAGTTTTGATATGAATATCGGGAGACTCAGGCAGTTCATAGGCTGAATCGACCCCGGTAAAGTTGCGGATCTCACCGGCTCGCGCCTTCTTATAAAGCCCTTTAGGGTCACGCTGCTCGCATATCTCGATGGGGGTATCCACAAACACTTCGAAGAACTCGCCCTCGCCCAGCAACTTTCGAACCAGCTCACGGTCTGCCTTAAACGGTGAGATAAATGCTGTAGAAACTATCAATCCGGCATCTACGAACAATTTCGAAACCTCACCGATTCGGCGAATGTTTTCCACTCGGTCCTTATCGGTAAAACCCAGGTCACCATTGAGGCCGTGGCGAATATTATCGCCATCCAGTACGTAGGTATGAGCGCCTTGCTTATGTAACAGGTGATCCACAGCATTCGCCACCGTCGACTTACCAGAGCCACTTAGGCCGGTAAACCACAGTACACAGGGCCGATGGCCTTTGGCTTCAATACGATTATCGCGAGATACACTGTGGGCATGCCAGACCACATTTTCACTGATGTTATCCATAGTCATTCCTTTTTGAATCCTAAAGCCGCGAATTAGAACGGGAAAATTACCGGAAGAGTCAATAATACCGAAGCGCTATAAAACAAACAGATCGGCAGACCCACTTTCACAAAATCTTTTAGTTTGTAACGTCCTGCGTTAAATACCATCAGGTTTGTCTGATAAGAAAAGGGGTTAATAAAGCTCGAGCTAGCCGCAAAGGCCACCGCCATTACAAAGGTCAATGGGTTGAGCCCCATCCCTTGGGCAACGCCATAGGCGATGGGAAACATCAATGCAGCTGCTGCATTATTGGTAACCAATTCAGTAAGCCCATAGGTCAGAAAATAAATTACTACCAAAGCGAGCATGGCTTGCTCAGGTCCTACGCTTCCATCTAGCTGACTGGAAAGCTGTTGGATCAAGCCGGTATCGATAAGGGCAAATGACAGCATCAGCGAGGTCGAGACAATCAGCCAAATGGTTAAAGGAAAGCGCCGTAACGCTTCATTCGGTGTTAAACAGCGAGTAGCAAATAACACTCCCAACAGTAGCGTTGTCGCCTTCAGCAGGCTCATAAGCCCAACTGCAGATGCGGCAATTGCAGCTAAAAACCCACCAACGGCGACTGTTTCTCGCCAGCCGGTCAGCCGACTTTCCGCTTCAACGTCGGTCAGCATGATAAAGTTCTTATCGAGGTTCTGGCGGCCATCGAAATCATCGCCCACGGCCAGTACCAAGAAATCACCCGCGCGTAGCTTGAAGTCACCCAACTTGCCCGAGACCCGCTCTCCGCTTCTACGAATGGCCACAACCGCAGCATCGAAGCGCGCGCGAAAGCCCATATCTTTTAGGGTTTTACGCACCAGCACACTTTCTTCTCGCACCACCACTTCACGCAGGTTGGAGCCGAGTAAACCGTTCTGGTCAGCAAACAGCTTGAGGCCCTCAAATTGAGTGAGCTGCATAAGCTTTTTCACATCACCAGCAAACACCAACCTGTCACCCTCAGCAATCAATTGTTGCGGAGATACCGGGCTGATCAGGCGTCCATCCCGAACGATTTCCACCAAGAAGAATGACTCAAGATGACGCAGCCCTGCTTGCTCCACCGTTTGCCCAATCAGTTTAGACTCAGGCTGGACCTTGGCATCAACAAAATAGCGATGGAAGTCCCCTTCTTGAACCCCTTGATTAGGTAAACTTTTTGAAAACACAAACAATGCGCCACCACAGACTAAGGTAATCACTAAGCCGGTTAGAGTGAAGTCAAAAAAGTTCAGGCTCTCCCCTGTCGTCTCGAGATACATTGAGTTCACAATCAAGTTGGTCGAGGTTCCCACCAAGGTAAGCGTGCCACCAAAAATCGCAGCAAACGATAAGGGTATTAACAGGCGTTTTGAGGGGTGATAAGGGTTGTTACGTATAGGGCTGAGTAGCGTAGCGACCACCGCGGTGTTGTTGAGTATCGCCGACAGAAAAGTCACCGAGCCATAAAGCTTAAGCCAGGTTAAGCGAAAATCAGGTCGGATAATCTTAGCGGTAACCACACGCAGCAAGCGCGTTTTCTCTAGCGCCAACGAGCAAATCATCAGCAGCACCAAGGTAACTAGACCGTGGTTTGCCATACTGCGCAGCATAGCTTCCTCACCAACTAGGCCGCTGGCAAGTAAAAACAGCAGCAATGCACCAAAGACATGGGCAGGGTACTGCTGAAAACGGACTAATCCGATGATGGTGGCAACAAAGGTCGCCAGCACCAAGACTACATCGAAGTCCATTATTTGAGGAAGTCGCGAAGGTCCTTCGCATCCCAATGCGGGAAGTGTTTACGGATGAGCGCGTTTAACTCCAGCTCGAAGGCAGAGAAGTGAGCCGATGAGCTCTTTTCTGACTCGCGACCTTTGCCGACAATCATACCCGCGCCAACCGTTACGTTAGTGATGCGGTCGATAATGATGAACGAACCGGTACCGTGCGCTTTGTCGTAAGGGTCAAAGCACACGTCTTGGTTGAACTGCACCTGACAGCGACCAATTTCGTTCAAGTTAAGGCGAACCGCCTCTTTTTGCTCCAAGGTATTCACATCGATTTGATAGTCGATGCTCTCGACCGAGCCTGCAGTTGCTTTGCTGGCCAACTTAAAGTCATACTGCTTGTTGGCAATCATCGGCTCTTCAGCCATCCACACAATGGTCGCCTCTACCGCAGAGCTGACCTCTGGCTGGTTGTTGGTATGCACCAACATGTTACCGCGGCTCGCATCGATTTCGTCTTCCAGAGTTAAGGTCACCGCCATGGGGGCATATGCTTCTTCGAGTTCACCGTCGAATGTGACAATGCTCTTCACCTTGGAAACCTTACCTGAAGGCAACGACATAACCTCATCACCTTTACGCACAATACCCGAGCTAATCGTGCCACAGAAGCCACGAAAATCGAGATTTGGCCGGTTCACATATTGAACAGGGAAACGGAAGTCGTCGAAGTTAAGGCCAGAGGTAATCGGCGCGCTCTCAAGCATACCCATTAGCGTATCGCCGTGATACCAGGCACTTTGCTCACTACGCTCCACCACGTTGTCGCCGTTTAACGCAGAGATAGGAACATACTTAATGTCTTCGATATTTAGATTAGCCGCGAACGCTTCGTACTCTGCTTTGATTTCGTTAAAGCGCTCTTCAGAGAAGTCCACCAAGTCCATCTTATTGACAGCCACAATTACTTGCTTGATACCCAGTGAAGAAACAATAAAGCTGTGGCGACGGGTTTGCACCTGCACCCCATAGCGAGCGTCAATCATCAAAATTGCCAGTTCGCAGTTTGAGGCGCCTGTCGCCATGTTGCGAGTATACTGCTCGTGCCCCGGCGTATCGGCGATAATAAACTTACGCTTGTCGGTAGAGAAATAACGATATGCGACGTCAATGGTAATGCCCTGCTCTCGCTCTGACTGAAGACCATCTACCAGCAGAGCCAAATCAAACTCTCCATCGGTGGTATTAAAGCGCTTGCTATCATTCTTGATGGTTGCCAACTGATCTTCAAAAATCATCTTCGAGTCATGCAGCAAGCGACCAATTAGGGTGCTTTTACCGTCATCCACGCTGCCACAAGTTAATAAGCGCAGTAGTTGTTTTCTTTCGTGCTGCGCCAAATACTCCTGTATATCAGACGCAATCAAACTTGATTGATGAGACATCAAATCCTCCGGACTTTGTTCATCCCGCTAGCGCCATGTGGCACCAGCATATAATCTATGGTGTGGTGGGGATAGCTTTAGGGCCTAGAAGTAGCCTTCCATTTTCTTCTTCTCCATCGAACCCGCGCTGTCGTGATCGATAACCCTACCCTGTCGTTCAGAGGTTTTGGTTAGAAGCATTTCCTGAATCACTTCGGGTAACGTGGTCGCTTCAGACTCAACGGCACCGGTCAGTGGGTAACAACCGAGCGTTCTAAAGCGCACCATTTTCTGTTGGATTTCGCTTGGGTCCACCGGCATACGGTCATCATCAACCATAATCAGGGTGCCATCGCGTTCAACAACGGGTCGCTCCTTAGCAAGATACAGCGGAACAATCTCAATGTTCTCTAGGTAGATGTACTGCCAAATATCCAGCTCGGTCCAGTTAGAAAGCGGGAATACTCGAATGCTCTCGCCTTTGTGCACCTTGGAGTTATAGGTGTTCCAAAGCTCAGGGCGTTGTGATTTAGGATCCCAGCGGTGGTTCTTATCTCGAAACGAATAAACACGCTCTTTTGCACGCGACTTTTCTTCATCGCGGCGCGCCCCACCGAAAGCTGCATCAAACTGATATTTATCCAGCGCTTGTTTTAACGCTTGGGTCTTCATCACGTCGGTATGGACCGCACTGCCGTGAGTAAAGGGACCAATACCTTGGGCTAAACCTTCTGGGTTTTTGTGGACCAACAGCTCAAAGCCGTAGTCCTTGGCCATGCGATCGCGAAACTGGATCATCTCTTTGAATTTCCAGTCGGTATCGACATGCAGTAGCGGGAAAGGAATCTTCCCGGGGTAGAAGGCCTTTCGGGCCAGGTGAAGCATTACCGCAGAGTCCTTTCCGACGGAATACAGCATGACTGGGTTGTCAAACTCAGCGGCAACCTCACGAATAATATGGATACTCTCGGCTTCGAGAGCTTTTAGGTGGGTAAGGTCATAACTGTTCATAAAGCTTCTGGTTCTCCTTGTCCGTTGAAGCCAGAATATGTGAAGTAGATCCTTTACGCCATAGTATTTTGAAATGAAATCAGTATGTTTTAGAGCCAAAACGAATAACGACAAACGAATGAGCGGTTTTATCGCTGCTCCAAGCAAAGTAGCTGAGAGGACGCGCAAAAATGCAAATCCTCTTTACGCGCAAATCTACAACCCACCGACGGGCGCTCAATAGCGCTAAAGCACGAACCTGCCGCTTTGCCCACGGCAGCCTGCAAGCCTACCTATACTGAATACGGTTCTGACGGCGTAGTCGTTTTACAGCGTCTATCTTCCGCACAACTTTTAAAACTTGCCATATGTGCTTATGTCCGTAACTGTACATAGCGAAGACAGCAATAAAAGCGACAAAAGATACCGACTCAGGCGCTCCAGTTATCTGAAGAGCAATGCCTACTAAACCCAAAGCAACACTAGCCAAAGTGATCACGGTTAGAGTCTGCTTTGAGTTAAACCCTGCCCGCAGAAAAATATGATGCAAATGATCTCTGTCAGCCAAGAATGGTGATTGACCTTTTCGCACCCGCCTAAGCATTACACCAACCATATCTATAAGGGGAAGAGAGATAATCCAAAGCGCGGTGACGGGAGAAAATGCAGCAGTATCCCCTTGGCTACCGATACAAAGCAGCCACACAACTGTCAAACCAATGAACATTGAGCCAGCATCCCCCATAAAAATTTTTCGCTTTTTGGGGTGATCGGCTCTACAAAGATTGAACAGTAAGTAAGGCAGTATCGCAAACGCCAATATCAAGCAAAACATCGCTTGAGAAGACTGGTTTGCCAGTAGAAAAAGAATAGACATTGACATCACTGAACTTATTGTCAATCCGCCGATTAATCCATCTATCCCATCTACCATATTAAAAGCGTTAATAGCCCCTAAGACTGCCAAATAGGTAAAAGGAACAGACAACACTCCCAAGCTTATTGAGCCCTGACCAAATAGGTTACCTACCTCTGAGATACTTTGCCCACACGCAAACACCATGATGCTAGCAGCTAATAGCTGCCCCCAGATTCTGGTGCTTACACGCAAGTCCCTTTTATCATCGATAACTCCAATCGTTACCATACCCGCTGAAGCGATCACGTAAAGGAGAGTACTGTGCTGGAAAGGTTGTTCTACAACTAGCAAACCCGCGCATAGTCCCAAAAACACAGATATTCCACCAACTAATGGAACAGCTCCATTGTGGAGCTTTCTAGAGTTTGGGCGGTCGACAAGATCAATCCGAAGAGCGACGGGCTTCAAAAGCTTAATCGAAGAATAGGTACAAAGATAGGCAATGACCAAGGAAAACATGGAGGATACCATTAAAACCTCATGAAACTTGCTTCTAACTTCCATTGTACGAAGCGGCATATAATTAGCGCAACAATAGCAAAAGAGCAGGCAAAAGTAATCCCCTACAGCGAATAGTCGCACAAAATATCATCGCCCATTGATATACTTTAGGCTTTTTCATCAGCTCAGATCACCTACATTGTCTGTATGTTCTCTGTAAGTACCTGCCACAAAAGGCCGCAGCCTTTCCAGCCCAGACTTGTCAAGAACTAACGCACATTCTAAGTAACTCAAACACAGATCACCGTTCTGTTATAAATACGAAAGAAAGAGCTAGCCATAGCTTGATGCGAGTTGTCCTGGCTTCTCAAGAAGGAAGTAACTTAATTTTCAACTTGTCGTTAATCAGGTTGTGCTTAGATATGACCAACGAAGAAGACGGTACCTTGTAAATATGGGTATCCCAAGTCCCCCTTGAGCTCGAGCCTAGTGGTAGGTCTGGATGAAAATCCTGGAACGGGGCCTCTAACCCAAGTACCCCACCATTCGCGAAAGTGACGTTGTGACTATCGTACAACGCGTAAAAACAGCAAAGCGGCGCTTTTAGATCAGCGCCATAGACGATTCGGTTCAAACCTTCGAGCGCTTCTGAAGGATACTCTGCTCGTTTATCTGTGCCCCTTGCATGGCGATCCCATAGATCTTGAAAATAGCCATTGGCAATCACAGCAGCAATCACAGCATCCTGAGCAAGCGTACTTAAGTCCAACACTGCAACCGCGACCCGATCGTTCCCAACTTGGCCAAGCAAGGGAAGCAAAGAGTATCCGGTAACTTGATAGTGATAAAAATAGTCCGCCAGCATCGCTGATTCAGCGGGCAGTATGTCATTAAACACCCGAGTCGCCTGAGAATCGTGCTCGCGAAGCGCGTTTTTGTGTTCAGATAACTCAGCTAACTCCAATTGCAGCTCAGTCTCTTCTTTGTCTGATATCGCGGTTAGTATGGTGTTCGCCAGCTCATTGAAATCGGCGATCGGTTTAACCAGAAAGTCGGTCGCTCCCAAGGTCATCACCTTGCGCAGGTCGTCCAAGTTACTCTTTCCCGATATTACAATCACTGGTACTGGAGGCGGAGAAACCTGTTGCAAAAAACCCACGCCATCGAGCTTAGGCATCACCACATCGAGCAGGATCGCATCAAAAGTGTGTTTTCCAAGTAGCTCTAAGCCACTGAGCCCATCATCAGCGGTGGTCACATTTGCACCAAGCTTTGAAAGAAACGCTGAGAGTTGACGGCGAAAAACTAACTCGTCTTCAACGATAAGCACTGATATGCCGTCTAACGGGGATATGTCACCTAATTCCATGGAGCGTTGTTGCCTAACCTCATAACTTTCATAAAAACTATATGTTAACCAGACACTTATCACTAGCTTTACACGCTCATATTGAGTCTAATCACTCAAAACGCAGTCAAAACTTGTTTTTATGTTGAACTTCTTAACTAAAGCTTAGTCAATAGAAGGCTAAACCGAGGCGTTTTACCAAAAACTAGGTAGATATTCGTTAGGCAGGTCACTGAACCACCAAGAGTATCCGGTGGTTCAGGCTTAAACTAGCGGCAACGACTAGAAGTTATCAATTTCGTCAAGGTAATCGTCGAGGGCGGAATCTATATCGCCTTGGTCAGCCGTGGGAGGCTTACCACGATAGAAACGGTACAAGCGGTACTGCAGATAGGCGTCTTTGATGAAGGTATAGCTGTCGAGTGAGTTATCTAGTAAGGGCTCTTGGTCTATAACTGCCGCACGTTTGTACAGGCCATCAACGCCCCAACGGATGATGCGCTCAGCCCAAGTCAACGACAATGGCGAAGCGAATCCGTCGATAAAGTCGCCCACCTCGTTACGCACAGTTGAAGGACCAAGCACCGGAATCATCAAGAATGGGCCGTCGGGTACGCCGTAGTAACCCATCGTGTCACTGAACTCGGCAATATCGCGCGTCACGCCGCTCCAGCCCATGATGTCGAAGATACCAGCGATCCCGAAAGTAGAGTTAAACAAGAACCGCACTACGCTGTTAGCCGCCCCCTGTGGGTTTAGCTGCAGCAAATGGTTGATAGCGCTAGCGGGCTCTTCGAGATTTCGAATCACGTTGTTTAACGACTCACGCACGCCAAAGGGAACATGTCGAGCATAGGCATGGGTTGCCGGACGAAACAGCGGTTTATCTAACACTTCATAGTTAAACCGCCAGCTGTAGCGGTTAAAGCCCTCGAAGGGGTCGTAAAACCCGTCTTGGGGAGGCGTTTGCTCGTCGGCAATGGCCGGAGCAAACCAACAAAACACTGTCAGAATAAGAATACGACGTAACACTAGTCATCCTTTGACCGTTGAAAGCGGAGCTTCTTTGCTCCGCTTGAACACATTAGGGCAGCAGCTGATCGATGGTTAGACGTATGGGTGTTGCCTCGCCTTGTGCCACAGGATCACTGGTTCCTTCCCAGTCGCCGCTGGTAGTTTGCACATTATCATCATAGGACAAGCGGGCGGTGATGAAGAAATCGCCCTGCTGGGATAACTTCAGGCCTTCCATCATACTGTCGCTATCAGAGAGCGTTACTGTAACAGGAAATACTGGCGCTGCAACCTTGCGCGCAGCGATTGGCATCGGTGGGCCATTGACGGCTTTTGCGTAAACGAACAAGAAGCTACTCGATGGCACACTCAAGCCCTGATCAACATCCACAGTGATGGTATAGCTAGGCCCCGCGCTGGCCACAGGTGCCGCCGCCACTTGCGCTTGCTCGCTGGCACCTTGCCCACTCGCACCAAGTTGAGCTTGGGCAAACTCGATGCTTTGTTGCAGCACCTCCGCGCGTGGAGAACCGGGCTCGAGCAGGCCGAGCATTTGCTCCCAGCGGCCGATAGCACTGGCGTAGTCTTGTTGCTCAAGAGCCAAGAACGCGTACATCGACCACAACTCCAAGCTCTGTGTATTCTCGCGTAGCGCTAGCACTAACATGCGTTCGGCCCTAGCACGGTCGTTTGGGTCACCGCTAAACAGCAGCGATTGCGCGTAAACAGCAATGATACTGGGGTCATTTGGCTGCAGGCGATGCGCCTTCTCACTGGCGTCAGTCATAATGTCCAGGCGATTAAGCGCTTGGCCGACTTTTGCCAGAATAAACCAGCCGCGGGGATCATCGCCCTCTGCTTGCAGCTTGCTGCGTAAGGCCAGTGCAAAGTCTTGCAGTTCTTGATCGCTGACCTCACTTTGGCCGCCGAGTATGCGCTCACTCAACTCTGGCAGGCGCTGCTGCACTGCTTGCCAATGTGTGACCTGCTCTTTTGCGCCCAGATAAAAATACAAGCCAACACTTGCCACAACCAAAAACGCTAAACCAGGCACAAGCTGCCACACATTCACGTTGCGGTGTGCAGATTCAGGCTCGTCAACAACATCATCGAGCAGGTTATATTGCAGCTCGCTGACCAACTGCTGGCTGTCATCGGCTAGCCCCTGGTCATCTTCCTTACTCAGCTCATCTAAACGATTTTTGTAAAGGGACTGGTTTAGCTTGGTTTGGGAAATACCTTTTTCTTGTCGCTTGAACAGCGGTAGTAGCAATACCAGACCTGACAGCACCAGCAATGCTATAGAGACTATCCAAAAAACCATCATTGTTTGTCTCGCTCCGTTTGTTCAATCAACTTGGCAAGTCTTTCGCGCTCACCCTCTTCGACTAGTGGCTCTTTCTCGCTTGAGTTTCGATTTCGTCCCAGCAAGTACACCCCACCAAACACTATTACTAGCAAGGGAGATAGCCACAATATCAGCACCGCAGGCGTTAGCGGCGGATCGTAGCGCACGAAGTTGCCATAGCGGTCGACCATGTAGTCGAGCACCTGTTGCTTATCGTTGCCTTGCTTGACCAGTTGGTAGGTCTTTTCGCGCAAGTCTTGGGCGAGCCCGGCATTGGAGTCAGCAATATTATTGTTCTGACACTTCGGGCAACGCAGCTCTTGAGTAAGTTCGCGAAACAGCGCTTCCTGCTGCTCGCTGTCAAACTCGTACACGTCGATGGCAGCGAACGCTGCAGAGCTGATTAGCCCAAGTAATAAGACGAGAACCCGCATAGCTACTCCATTGCACTAAAAATTGGCGCTAACTCCTGCTGCCAGTTTCGGGCATTAACATCCCCGACATGGCGGTAGCGGATGATTCCCTGGCTATCGATAAGGTAGGTTTCCGGTGCACCATATACGCCAAGATCGAGTGCCAGCAGCCCTTTTTCATCATAGAGATTAATGGCATAAGGGTTACCCAGCTGCGCCAGCCAGTTAATCGCTTTTCCTCGATCATCCTTGTAGTTCAGGCCGATGATCTTCACACCCTGCTCAGCCAAGGTGTTTAGGAACTCATGCTCAGCCCGGCAGGTCGGGCACCAGGTCGCCCATACGTTCAGCAATAGCGGCTCACCCTCAAAGATATTGCTGTGATGCTGCTTGTCCAGCTCATAAATATCCTGAAGCTCAAACTGCGGCACCGGTTTACCCACCAATACCGACTCCAACTCAGTAGGATCGGAGTAGAGCCCACGGAACAAGAACACCGATACCGCTAAAAACACCACCAAGGGTAGGAAAAAGTAAAGCAGACGCTTATTCATACCTGAGACTCCTCTAAACGAGTGTTCTCTTTTTTACCACTGGTTTGTTCATCAACCTTGCTTTGCACGCTGGTTCGCTTAAACCGGTAACGTTTATCGGCTAAAGCAAAGCCACCACCTATCGCCATAAAGATAGACCCCAACCAAATCCAACGGACAAACGGTTTGTAGTAGATGCGCACAGCCCAGGCTCCGCCGGGTAACTGCTCGCCTAAGGCTGCATACAAGTCTCGCCAAAGCCCGGCGTCAATCGCCGCTTCGGTCATCATGCTGCGCTGAACCGTGTAAAAACGCTTCTCCGCCTCTAGCGTGGCAACCGGCTGCCCCTTGCGCTGAACATCGATAATGCCCACATGGCCTTGATAGTTGGCGCCCTGAAGCTGGCTAACCTCACGGAAGGTGAACTGATAGCTGGCGAAGTCCACTTTATCGCCCGGTAGCATTCGTAGATCGCGCTCAATGCTGTAATGGCTGGTCATCGCCACACCGATGATAGTGACGGCTAAACCAATGTGCCCCCAGACCATCGCCCAATGCGAGCGGCCCAGTTTGGTCACCCCCTGCCAGAAGGTATGACGGTGAGTAGCACGCAGCCACACCTCGAGTGCGCTGCACACAATCACCCAAAACGCTAACACCAAGCCCATATAAGCCAACCAGTAGAACTCTGGCGCGAATACCACCATCAGTAACAGCGGCACCAATACACTGACAGCAAAGGCGACGGCTAGTTGCTTGCGCAAGGGGCCAAACTGTTGCTTCTTCCAACGTACCAGTGGGCCAATGCCCAATGCCAAGGCAAACGGTACAATCATCCAGGAAAACATACGGTTGAAGAACGCCGCGCCGATGGAGATACTGCCCATACCCAACTCTTTGTGAACCAACGGCAGCAAGGTGCCTAGCAGCACGACAACCAAAGCCGCTACCAGTAGGATATTGTTCACCAACAGCAGTGTCTCGCGAGAGAACAGCTCATAACTGCCCCGGCTTTTTACCTGTGAGGCTCGCACAGCAAACAGCGTTAACGAACCACCAATAACCGCCAGTAAGAAGCCCAGAATAAACAACCCTCGCTCTGGGTCGGAAGCAAAGGCATGCACCGACACCAACACGCCCGAGCGCACCAAGAAGGTACCCAGCAAACTTAACGAGAATGCAGAGATGGCCAGCAGTACAGTCCATGCCTTAAACACGCCGCGTTTCTCGGTGACTGCCAGTGAATGCAGTAAGGCAGTACCGACCAGCCACGGCATAAACGAGGCATTCTCAACCGGATCCCAAAACCACCAACCGCCCCAACCGAGTTCGTAATAGGCCCACCATGAGCCCAGCGCGATACCTAAAGTCAGGAACACCCACGCGGCCATCGTCCAGGGACGGGACCAGCGCGCCCAAGTCGAGTCCAGCCGCCCCGCCAGCAGCGCAGCGATGGCAAACGCAAAGGCAACCGAGAAGCCCACATAACCCATGTACAAAAGCGGCGGGTGAATGATCAGACCAATATCTTGCAGCAGCGGGTTCAAGTCCTGCCCATCGATGGGGAAGAACGGCAAGGTCCGCTCGAAGGGATTGGAAGTGAAAAGAATAAAGGCGTAGAAACCGACACATATCATGCCCATTACCGCCAGCACCCGCGCAACCGCCTCTATCGGCAACCCGCGACTTAATAGCGCCACAGCAGCGCCCCAGCCCGCCAAGATCGCTGCCCACAGCAGCAATGAGCCTTCATGGGCGCCCCACACCGCCGACAGGCGGAAATACCATGGGAGTTGGCTATTCGAGTTATTGGCCACATAGGCCACCGAGAAATCGTTGGCTAAGAAGGCATTGCAAAGCACGATTAGTGAAAACAGCACTAACAGGAACTGCAGCAGCGCCAGTGGCCGAGCCAGATTCATCATACCGAGCCGATTCGCCGAGGCCCCCCATAGCGGGTAGACGCTCTGAAGAATCGCCACCGCCAGCGCTACAATTAGCGCAAAGTGTCCTAACTCTGGAATCATAAGAAGCCTCTACTGCGCGGAGCCGTGCAACTGTTGCTCGGTATATTCGGGTTTGAAATGTTCCATGCCCTTGAGCGACTGCGCGACCTCTGGTGGCATGTACTCCTCGTCGTGCTTCGCCAACACTTCATGGGCTTGGATACGGTTGGCTGCAACTAGCTCCCCAGTTGCGACAATCCCCTGCCCTTCACGGAACAGATCGGGAAGGATCCCCTCATAGGCGACGGTGACCATACCGCCCCCGGCGTCGATTAAGTCGAAACTCACCTCTAGGCTGGTCTGCGAGCGGGCCACCGAACCAGGCAACACCAAACCGCCAATGCGCAGACGCTGGCCAACTTCCGGTTTTACCTTCTCAGGCCCTTTACCCTGAACCAGTTCGGTGGGGGTGTAGAACAAATCGATATTTTGTTGCAATGCATATAGCAGCAAACCTGTGGCAAAGCCCAAACCGACAACAATAGATACTACAACCAACAAACGCTGTTTTCTTCTAGGGTTCATAGCCGTTCTTTAACCTCTCTCGCCGCTAACATCCTGTCTTGTTTTGCTTTTAGCTGGGTAATACTGCGGGTAAGCGCCTGGCGTTTGAAAATGCTGTCGACTACAACCGCTCCCAACGTCAGTAAGGTGCAACCAAATGACAACCAAACGTAAAAGCCATAACCGCCCATCGCCACAAAATCTGAAAAACTGTCAAACTGCATCTCAGGCCTCTCCCGTGCCTAACAATAACTGCCTAACCCAAGGCCGCCGCTGCTCGCGTTTGAGCAGCTCGGTACGAAAACGAACCAGGCTTAGAGCGCCCAAGAACGCGCCGAAGCCAACGATGTTGAGTAGCAGAGGCCATAACATGGCGCTGTCGATCGACGGCTTAGCAAACTTGGTGATTGAGGCCCCTTGGTGCAGAGTGTTCCACCACTCCACCGAATAATGAATAATCGGCAGGTTGATCACCCCGACCAAGCTAAGAATGCTGGCAGAGCGGCCCGCTAGGGCTTTGTCGTCAAAGGCGTTGTACAGCGCAATCACGCCTAGATATAAAAACAGCAAGATAAGCTCGGAGGTCAAACGGGCGTCCCACACCCACCAAGTGCCCCACATGGGTTTGCCCCACGCCGCGCCGGTAAGCAATGCAATAAAGGTAAAGCCGGCACCAATGGGGGCCACTGCAGCAACAAAGATTTCAGACTGTTTGATCTGCCACACCAGCGCGATAAAGCCGGCAATGGCCATGGTCAGATAGGCCCCCATGGAGAGAATGGCCGCTGGCACGTGCACATAGATAATCCGGAAACTGTCGCCCTGCTGATAGTCAGAAGGCGCGAACAACAATCCCCAAACCGTGCCAACACTCAAACACAGCACCGCCAGTGCGGTAAACCATGGCACAAAGGCGCCAGCTAAACGAAAGCTCGCTTCGGGTTTTGCATAGGGGTGCAACCATTTCCACATAATATCGCCTACTTCAGAAATCCGTTATCAAAGGCCCAGCGCCCTAACTCATGCTCACCCGCAACGCACTGGCTGTTGCAAAAGGAGCGAAACAAAGCGTTAACATTGCAATGGCTCCCATAATCGCTAAATGCCCTGCATAGGGCAAGCCAAACGAGGCCGCCTCGATGGCAGATGTTGCAAAAATGAGAACCGGTATGAACAACGGTAAGACTAATAAACTCAATAGAACCCCTCCACGTCGCAGCCCTACTGTAAGTGCTACGCCAACGCCTCCAATAAGGCTCAACACCGGCGTGCCAATCAACAAGGTGAGGAAGGTAGCTTTGAAGATGGGCATACTCAGGCCGAGTAACACAGCAAACAGCGGTGATAGCAGTAGCAGTGGTAAGGCAGTAAGCAGCCAATGAGCCACGATCTTGGCCAAACTGAGCGCGGCAAGCGGGTGCCCTGATAGAAGCAACTGCTCTAGCGAGCCATCCAGGTAATCATCTCGGAACAAACGTTCTAGCGATAGCAGTGAGGAGAGTAACGCGGCGACCCACAGCACACCGGGTGCAACGCGGGCCAGTAGCTCCGGCTCTGGGCCGAGCGCCAGCGGAAACAAGGTGATAACAATCAGCAAAAACCACAGCGGGTTGAGAATGTCCGACTTGCGGCGCATCGCAATCAGCAGCTCGCGCTTAATAACGTTTAATACTGCTCTCACATCAGCCCCCGACTCGCGGACAGCTCAATCACCCGGTAGTGCTGCGCAGGCATTTGTAGGCTTTGGTGTGTGGTAAGGATGACCATCCCGCCCCGCTCACAATGCTGAAGGAGTATCTTCTCTAAGTAAGCAACGCCCTGCTTGTCGATGGCGGTAAACGGCTCGTCGAGGATCCATAGCAGGCGCTGATTCACCCACAAGCGTGCGAGTGCCACTCGCCGCTGCTGCCCCGCTGATAAATGCGCACAGGGCTCGTCCTCAAGACCTGCAAGTCCCACTCGCGCCAAGATCTCGAAATAATCTGGCTCGGGCGTCTCTATGCTATCCAAGCCTTTAAAAAACTGCAGGTTCTCCAGCGCGCTAAGTTCCGACTTGATACCCGCAAGATGGCCAAGATAGAGAAGTTGCTGATGGTAACGTTGGGGGAAGCGTTGAATAGACTCGCCTTGCCAGAGCACCTCTCCGGAGGCTGGCAACGACAAACCAGCCAACAAGCGTAGCAAGCTGGTTTTACCTGCTCCGTTGACACCGGCAATCTGAATAATCTGTCCTTGCTGGATGCTAAAATTTAGCCCTGAAAACAACTCATGTTGATCCCGGGTGCAAGCCAGCTCCTTCGCATGTAACATTGGCTAAGCAATTGAATTCCTTTAAACCAAGATGTTAACACAGTGCAACAAAAATTAGCATCACCGACCTCACAGTGGCGCTCGAACGTTGCTTTTTTGTACTAACCTACGTTTTCTAAAAGAATCAGGCAAAAAACAAAGGGAAGCCATGCTTCCCTTGTCTATTGGTTCAGCGCCTTAAGCGTTGCCTAAGCGGAACCTTTGAGTTTTTGTTGTAGGTTAAGCAGCAGCTCGGCTTCTGCTTTGGGGATCTCGCACTCTCGCATAACCTCAGTGACATCAGCGCCTAACTCCACCATCTTCATGGCACGATTATAGAGTTTTGAGTCTGTGTCTTGAGCCATGCTTTGAAGCTGCCCTTGTTTACGTTCGGTTTCTTCAAGTGCCTCACGCTGTCTAGCCAGTTCACCGGTAAACGCACTGTTTGCCGCATGTAACTCGGATAGCTGCTTCTCGGTCGCGACTTGCTTAGATAACAGCTCCTTTGCTAAACGCTCTAGAGACTTAACCTTACGCTGAGCTTCTTCAAGTTTCGCGTGTAGACGTTTTGCTAGCCAAGCAAACACCAAAATACAACAAGGTAACAACACCAGCAGGCTAATCAAAATGCCATTCATAATTACAACGCGCTTATTTCATCCCACTCTTCATCTGAGAGCAGCTTGTTTAAATCAACCAAAATCAGTAACTGGCCATCACGATTACTCACGCCTTGGATAAACTTCGCGCTTTCTTCTGTGCCAACGTTTGGCGCAACATCAATCTCTGAGGAGCGGAGGTAAACCACCTCAGCAACGCTGTCTACGAGGATACCAATCACCTGGGACTCAGCTTCGATGATAACAATCCGAGAGTTCTCGGTGATCTCCGACGAGTGCAAGCCAAAACGTGAACGGGTATCAATCACCGTCACGACATTGCCACGCAAGTTGATAATACCTAACACGTAGCTAGGGGCGCCGGGAACCGGGGCAATTTCGGTATAGCGAAGGACTTCTTGCACCTGCATCACATTGATGCCGTAGGTCTCGTTTTCTAACTGAAACGTTACCCACTGGAGCACTTCATCCTCTGCGACGTTTTCGGCAATGTTGCGTTGCTCGCTCATTTGCTCTTCCTTTTTTCGTTAAAGAGGCAGATCGCAGCCTCTTATCTCGTACTATTCACTAACTGTAAGATATACAGCGTTTTTTAACCAGCAAAAGCACGTCATTCACGTAACTAATTGCCTTCGATGTTCACACCTTGCTCAAGCATCGCTTCGAGCTCGCTGACATGCAGCAGGGCACACATCCGCTTCTTCACCATGCCAGCAAGCCAAGGACGTTTTCCCGGCTCACTACGCCACTTTATATCGTCACGATTAAGCTTTTGCGTGCCGTGTAGTTTTTCACAGCTTAGCCCCCAAGCCGACTCACCTAACATGATCAGGTATTTGTAGTCGGTGTTGACCTCTTTACCAGGTAACACCCATTTAGCAGTGTCGACCGCCGACAATTTGCGCTCGCGCTCAATCATGATTCCTGCGAACCAAGCAGGCTTACCAAACAGCGGGCTGATCTCGGTCACTCGATGAATACCGCCTAGCTCCGTTAGAGGCACGCCAAATGTTACTCCGGCAGCTTCAAAAAACAGTACTTGAAACTCTTCATCAACTTCGATGTTTTGCCAAGGATCTGGGGCTGGCGGCTGAGGCTCGGGTTCGACCTCTAAGGCCACGTCGACCGCTGGTTCAGCAACCTCTACTTCAATGCGTTGCTCTGGTATATCGACAGGCAGCACACTCGGCGTGGGATCTGCCAAAGGCTTGGGCTCTGCACGAGAGACCTCAGCAAGCAGGGGCGGTGTAGCTGCTGGCTCAACAGGCGCAGCTATGCGTTTCTCAGCCTCTGCTAACAACTGCTTTAAGGGCTTGCGCTGTTTGGGCGGGGGTTCAGGCTCACTGCCGGCTGGCGCAACAAACGGTGTATGCTTGGGCGGCTCTTCAGCCACGACCTGCTGCACGGCTTGCGCCGCAGCAGGAAGCTCAGTTTCAAGCGACTGTGCGGTCGCAGTTGCTTTATCAGGTTCAGGTGTAGGAGACTCGCTTAACAAGGAGTCGAAATAATCACCCAGCGCTTGCTCCATCAACTTATCGCTGTTCATAAGCCACCCTGACGGTCCTGGATTCGCTGCAGATAGCTCAGCAAGGTCTCATAGGCAAATACCCCGCGACACTTTTTAATGTAGAGCGAGGGAGGCATGTGCTTGAGACTGGCATCGCGAAACTTGGTATCGATGGGGATCACCGAGTTCCAAACGTTATCGGGATAGCTTTCCTGTAACTGCTTTAGCGCGGCGAGTGAAGCTTTGGTGCGTTTGTCATACATAGTGGGCACTACGGTGTAGCGCAGCGGCGCAGGACAAGAGCGCTGCATAATCTGCAGGGTTTTCACCATGCGCTCCAAGCCTTTGATAGCCAAGAACTCCGTTTGAACCGGCACCAACACGCGTGAGCTAGCAGCCAGGGCATTCACCATCATGACGCCCAACACCGGCGGGCAATCAATGAGTGCGTAGTCATAGCGGTCTTCCAAGCGCTCAAGAATACGTTTGAGAATCAGACCCATGCCTTCGCGCTGCCCTAACACTTTGTCGAGGGTTGCCAGAGCCATACTCGCCGGGATCAGGTCCAAGCCGTCAAACTCGGTGTTCTGAATGCTGTGATTGATGGTGGCATCATCGAGTTCAGGCTGTTGATAGAGCTCGTATAGGGTGCCTTGCATGCTATCGACGTCAAAGCCGAGATAGCTGGTGAGAGAGGCGTGGGGATCAGTGTCAATCAATAACACCCGTTTACCTTGCTGGACTAACAGCCCCGCGAGAGAGATGACGGTTGTCGTCTTCCCTACCCCGCCTTTTTGGTTGGCAACAGTCCAAACCTTCACAATCGTTCCTGCCTAAACATAAATGCGATTTCGCTAAACACTTCTAACTTGTTGTAATAAATAAGGGTAATACGACTTAAAGGAAGTTACTGAGAGTCCGCTCTAAACTCAACAAACTTCAATACCTCCCATCATCGATGTCGGCCGGAGCCGACAATTCTTTACTGGCGCGTTTAGCCATTCACCTCGCTGAGTATGGCATCTGCAAACTGTTCCAAGGGCAGCTGCTCACTGCACAAGCCCGAACTGGCAATCGCCTGAGGCATACCATAGACCACACAACTGGCTTCATCTTGAGCCCAAATAGTCGCGCCCTGTTGCTTCAACAGCTTAGCGCCGTCACGCCCGTCGGCACCCATTCCGGTTAGTACCATCGCTAACACATCGCCGCTGTGGCTCTTGGCAAGCGATGCAAAAGTAATATCTACGCAGGGTTTGTAGTTCACCTTGTCATTCCCTTCGACGATACGTATGCGCCCACCGCCACGGGGCTCCACCATCATCTGCTTGCCACCCGGGGCTAAGTAAGCCCAACCAGGGCGAAGCTCATCACCATCTTCGGCTTGCTTGACATTGATCTTACACAAGCTGTTTAGGCGCGACGCAAAGGCTGCGGTAAAGGTTGCGGGCATGTGCTGAACCAACAGGATCGGCTTGTTAAAGTTTGCCGGAAGCTGGGTCAAAATGGTTTGCAGCGCCACCGGCCCACCGGTCGAGGTGCCAATTGCAACGATCTTGTAACGCTTGCCTGAGGCGCGGAACTTGCGGGCCGCTGGGCGCTCGGCAGGGGCTGAACGAGTCGGCGCGCTTGGGCGCTCTAGTGGTGTACGGGCCGCGGGTGTTGACTGTCGAGTCGGGGCTGCGCTACTTGGCCGGGCTGGAGCCGCGGGTCTGCGAAGACCAATGCGGCGGCGCGACAAGGCCTTAACTCGCTGCTGCAGCAAGCTCACCGCCTCTTCGCGATCACGGGCAATGTCTTCAAATTTTTTCGGGATAAAGTCGAGCGCACCGGCTTCCAGTGCGTCTAGAGTGGCTTGGGCACCCTCGTGGGTGAGCGAAGAGAACATCAAGATCGGCGTCGGGTTGCTGCCCATGATCTCTTTTACCGCGGAGATGCCGTCCATGACAGGCATCTCAATATCCATGGTGACCACATCAGGCTTAAGACGCGCCACCATTTCGACGGCTTCTTTGCCATTTTTTGCCGCGTCGATCACCTCTAGTGATGGCTCGGCATTGAGGATCTCGGTCACCCGGCGACGAAAAAAACTCGAGTCGTCAACGACGAGTACTTTTATCGGCATAGTGTTCGCTCCGCTTAAAGACGCTTAGCGTAACGCTTGAGCAAACTAGGAATATCCAGAATTAGCGCAATACGTCCATCGCTGGTGATAGTTGCCCCCGCCATCCCTGGGGTACCGTGTAATAACTGATCGAGCGCTTTAATCACTACTTCTTCCTGGCCAATCAGGTTGTCCACCACAAAGCCGACTTGCTGAGGGCCAATTTGCACAATTACCACGTGGCCAAGTTGTCCGCGCTCGGCACGATTGCCACCACGGATCAACCAGTCTTGCAGGTAGAACAGCGGAATAGCGCGCTCACGTACAATGATGGTTTCCTGACCATCTACCACGTTGATCTTGGCAAGGTCGAGGTGGAAGATCTCATTCACGCTGGTCAGTGGCAGGGCAAAGGTTTGCTTGCCAACATCAACCATGAGAGTTGGCAGAATCGCCAGGGTCAATGGCACTTTAATCTGAAGGGTTGTGCCCTCGCCCATTGCCGAGTCGATATCGATGGAGCCGTTAAGCTGGGTAATGCTGGTTTTCACCACATCCATACCCACGCCGCGCCCTGAGATATCCGAGATTTCGGTCTTGGTTGAGAAACCCGGCGCAAAAATCAGGTTGTAGGCATCTTTGTCTGACATGCGATTGGCTGCATCGGCATCGAGTACGCCGCGATCAATCGCGATGTTCTTCAGTTTCTCTGCATCCATCCCCGCACCATCATCTTCGATAGTGAGTAGAATGTGGTCGCCCTCTTGGGAAGCAGACAAACGGATGGTTCCGGTGCGCTGTTTACCCGCTGCAATACGCACATCTGGCATCTCGATACCGTGGTCAACACTGTTGCGGACTAAGTGGACCAGCGGATCAGCTAACGCTTCAACCAAGTTTTTATCAAGATCGGTTTCTTCACCCACCAGCTCCAAACTGATGTCCTTTTTCAAGCTGCGCGCCAAATCACGAACCACGCGAGGGAAACGGCCAAACACCTTCTTGATTGGCTGCATGCGGGTTTTCATCACCGCGCCTTGTAGATCGGCGGTGACCACGTCCAGGTTAGCGGTCGCTTTGGACATCTCTTCGTCGTTGCTGTTAATGCCCAGACTCACCAAGCGGTTACGCACCAATACCAACTCACCCACCATGTTCATGATGTCATCGAGGGTCTTAGTATCAACGCGGATATTGGTCTCGCCTTGGGGCGCTTTAGCTGGCGCGGCTTTCTCCTGCTTAGCAGCAGGCTTCTGCGCAGCTGGGGCTGGCTTGGCTGATGCAGCGGGTTTAGCAGCGGCAGGTTTTGCCTCAGCGGGCTTGGCAGGTGCTGCCGGTTTGGCTGGCGCAGCGGGTTTAGCGGCCGCTTCGGCAACCTTGGGCGCTTTACCTACGCCGTGTAACTGGTCGAGTAGCTGCTCGAACTCATCATCATTGATGAGGTCGCCATCGGCGGAGGCGGGAGCTGCAGGCTCAGGCGCTTTAGGCGCCGCTGGAGCACTCGCCTCGGTAGGAGCACCGCCATGCTGGCCTTTACCATGAAGCTCATCGAGTAACTTCTCGAACTCATCATCGGTGATATCACCATCAGCAGCAGGAGCACTCGCTGGTGCAGGCGCTGCGGGCGCGGCCGTAGGGGCTGCTGTAGTGGGCGCTTGCCCACTGCCGTGCAACTCATCAAGAAGTTTTTCAAACTCGTCGTCGGTGATCTCATCGATTGAGCCACCTTCTGCAGCGACTTGTGGAGCCGCTTCGGGCTCAGACTCTGGGGCCACTTCAACCACTGGCTCGGGTTCTGGTTCAGGCTCTGGCTCGCTGGCTATCTCACCGGCACTGTTGGGATCGCTTAAGTGATGGAGTTGGTCGAGCAAGGCTTGAGGCGCTGCGGTAAGTTCTTCTCGCGCCTGCACGCAAGCGAACATCTCGTTGACGGTATCGAGCGCTTCTAGGATCACATCCATCAGCTCGGGGGTAACCGGCCGGCCACCGTTGCGCAATACGTCAAACACGTTTTCGGCGCCGTGACAAACATCGACCAGCTCATTGAGAGAAAGGAAGCCCGCGCCACCTTTTACGGTATGGAACCCACGGAAGATCGCGTTCAGCAAATCGGAATCTTCGGGGCGTTTCTCCAGCTCGACCAGTTGCTCTGAGAGCTCTTCGAGAATTTCTGCGGCTTCAATTAAGAAGTCCTGAAGGATATCTTCATCTACGTCAAACGACATTTGCTGTTCCCCTAGAATCCTAAGCTGGACAACAGATCGTCAACGTCGTCCTGCGATTGAACAACGTCTTCACGCTGTTCCTTGTTCATGATTGGTCCTTCCGCTTCGATTCCTTTGTCCGCTTTGCTTTGGGTAGTTGGCTGTTCGTTCAATTGCTCGTTGCCGAACAGGGTAAGCATTTCGACGAGGCGATCTTCCACCTCTTGAACCAAGGTGATGACCTTGCGAATCATTTGGCCGGTCAGGTCTTGGAAGTCCTGGGCCATCAAAATTTCGGTCAGCATGTTACGCAGCTTGTCTGCGCTGAGGGTAGAAGAGGCAAGAAAAGCATCGATTTGGTGACACAGGGTTTTAAACTGCCCCACTTCGATACGGCGTTCCATTAAACCGCGCCAGACCGGCATGATGTTGTCGATTTCGCTGGTAAGCTGATCCGCGATGGGCAAGCCCGACTCGACAGCATCCATGGTTTTATTGGCCGCCTGATCGGTCATCTCGATAACATAGTTCAGGCGGTCTTTAGCATCGGGAATATCTTGGCTGGCAAGCTCGCCTATCCGAACATCTAGCTTGAAATCATTGAGGGAGTCGTGCAGTTCACGGGTCAACTGACCCACTTTATCGAACAACTGACTGGCATTGGGAGCACACAGTTCACTGACCAGAGAATTGGCATCCTCAACATTTCCCTGTTGCAAAAGGCTGACCAGTCGTTGGGCATCTTCAAGATTGATGATGGGGCTTATTTCCTTGCTCACACAAGTTCCTTTATAGTTTTTAGTTTACTGAATGCGCTCGAAAATCTTGTCCAGCTTTTCCTTAAGGGTAGCAGCGGTAAAGGGCTTAACAATGTATCCGTTCACACCAGCCTGAGCCGCTTCAATAATCTGTTCACGTTTGGCTTCTGCAGTCACCATCAGTACAGGCAAGTGAGCCAAGCTCTCATCGGCGCGAATATGCTTGAGCAAATCGATGCCTTCCATGCCGGGCATGTTCCAGTCAGTAACAACAAACTCGAAATCACCATTTTTCAGCATCGGCAAGGCGGTGTTGCCATCGTCTGCTTCATGGGTGTTGTTAAAGCCAAGATCGCGCAAAAGGTTCTTGATAATTCGTCGCATTGTTGAAAAGTCATCAACAACCAGAATTTTCATATTTTTATCCAAGGTACATCCCCCGATTGGATTGCTAAAGTTGCAAGAGTAAAGCAACTATTTATTGCAGATATGTGATTAATCAAAGTAACCACAATTTTAGTCTAAAAATGGTAGTAGTTGTAAAGCCTTAGCGCAGCCTACTGTGTCCAATCTCGCATTCGTGTGCGAACCCTTGCCAAAGCTTGGCTATGGATCTGACTTACCCGAGATTCACTAACGCTCAATACTTCACCAATTTCCTTTAGATTCAACTCTTCATCGTAGTATAGAGAAAGTACCAATGCTTCTCGCTCAGGTAAACCTCGAATGCAATCGGCCAACGCGCCTTGGAAGCGTTGTTCGGCGAAGCCTTCGAAGGGGCGGTTCTGAGCACGGCTTTCTTCACTTGATAGCACGTCCTCACTCACCCCAAGATCTTCAATACCAAGAATTTTTCCGCAGTTAACATCGGCCAGCATGGAATGATAGTCATCCAGGGTCACGCCGAGCTGCGCAGCGACATCTTTATCCTTGGCGTCGCGACCAGTGGCTTTCTCTACGGCTGCAATGGCTTCACTGATGGCACGGCTGTTTTTATGAACTGAACGGGGAACCCAGTCACCACGGCGGATCTCATCGAGCATGGAGCCTCTAATCCGAATACCAGCATAGGTTTCAAAACTTGCCCCTTTGCTTCCATCAAAGTTGCGTGCAGCTTCAATCAGGCCGATCATCCCGGCCTGAATCAGATCGTCTACGATAACGCTGGCTGGGAGCCGCGCCAACAAGTGGTGGGCAATGCGCTTGACCAGGTCAGCGTGTTGCACCACTAAATCGTTAGTACTTACCGTTTGGGAATAGGCGGCCACTTTATTCACTCAGCTCTTCTCTTTTTTTTCTTTGCCCATATTCAAGCAGGTTCTCGATAAAGAACTCGAGATGACCTCCAGCTTGCTCAGGGATCGGCCAGGTGGCAGCTTTTGCAGCTAGCGAACGAAACGCGAGTGCCGCAGGAGATTTAGGATAGGCATCTACAACAACTTTTTGCTTACGCACTGCCAACTTCACGTTGTTGTCGTAGGGGATACAAGACACCAGCTCCAGGGTTGCATCCAAGAAGCGGTCGGTCACTCGGGTCAACTTAGCAAACAGCTCTTGCCCTTCGCGTAGACTGCGGACCATGTTAGCCACAACTTTGAACTTATAGACGCCATGCTCATTTGAAAGGAGCTTGATCAACGCATAAGCATCAGTGATTGAAGTGGGCTCGTCACAAACCACCACCATGATATCTTGAGCGGCCCGCGCAAAGCTCAGCACCATGTCGGAGATACCAGCGGCGGTGTCTACCAACAACACATCAATCGGGGTTTTAAGTGAGCTGAACGCTCGGATCAGCCCGGCATGCTCAGTGGGGCTAAGCTCCACCATGCTTTTTGTACCTGAGGTGGCAGGCGCGATTAGCACGCCATGCGGTCCTTCAACCAATATGTCGTCCAGCGTGCATTCACCCGACAGTACGTGAGACAGGTTCTTGGTGACGCGCAACCCGAGCATCACGTCGACATTGGCAAGCCCTAAGTCGGCATCGAGCACCATCACTCGTTTACCTTGAGCTGCCATTGCGATACCCATGTTCAAGGTGATGTTGGATTTACCCACACCGCCCTTCCCGCCGGTAACTGCAATTACTTTCACATTATTTCTGTTTTGCATCATTCTCAAACCGCTAGCTTGGTCAAACGCCGTTTCACTAATAAACATCCGTAACCTTATCTTGTTGCTGAGTCTCTTGCTGCATCAACTCTTGGCTGGCTTCTTGCTCGGCCGCGAGGGCCTGCTCCACCAAGTATGATGCATCAGCAACGGCAATATCTTCTGGTACGCGCTGGCCATTAGTCACATAACTGATGGGCAATGCATGTCGCAAGCTCACATCTAAGGCCTCACCCAGCGCAATACACTCATCCAACTTAGTCAAGATAGTTCCAGAAAGAGGAATTTTCTGGAATTGGGCGACGGTTTCTTCAATTACCCGGCGCTGAGCGTTAGCGGAAAGCACCAAGTAATTGCGAATATTCACCCGGGAATTTTTCACCAAGCGGTCCAGCTGCTCATGCAAGCGCAGGTCGCGCTGACTCATACCTGCAGTATCGATCAACACCAGTCGCTTGTCTTTGAATTGGTAGAGTAATTGTGACAACTCTTCCTCATCGTTCGCTACGCGTACAGCGCAGCCCATAATTTTTCCGTAGGTAGCCAACTGCTCGTGGGCACCGATACGGTAGGTATCGCTGGTAATCATGGCCACGCTATCAGCGCCGTAGCGCATGGCAAACTGGGCAGCCAACTTTGCGATAGTGGTGGTTTTACCCACACCGGTTGGGCCGAGCAGCGCAACCGCCCCGCCCTGACTTAAGATGTCGTCATGGCCCAGCGACAACTGGTTAGACAGCAAAGATTTAAGATGTTCCCAACCTTCCGCCAGACTGCAATCTTCTGGAATGTAGCCGGCGACTTGATCGGCCATCTCATCGGAGAAGCCCACGCGCTGCAGACGCTTCATCAACATGGCGCGGATTGGTTCTTGGCGCTCCATTTCCTGCGCCATCAGGCCTGAGACCTGATGCTCAAGCAGCTTGCGCATCTCAGCCAACTCACCTTTCATCGCCTGAAACTCTTCACGTTTGACATCGCTGGCAGCGCCACGATTGATGGGCGCTTGCGATGCAGCGGCCTTACCCCAGGTGGCTTGCTGAGACAGCGGCTGAGGCGCCGTCATCGGTCGCGCCGCAGGGCTTTTCTTTGGCTCTTCGAAGCGTTGCTGTTGGCGCTGTTGGTGACGCTGCATAAAGTCAGCCAGGTTATCGCGCAGGTTATTCATCTCGTCAGCTTTCTGACTCGGTGCGGCACTGGCTGCGCCACTAGCTTGACGAGCGGACGAAATATTGACGTTGTCATCGGCTACTTCGCGCTCACTGGAAACGCTTGGCTTGGCTGCGCCCGCTTCCACTGCCGCGACAATCTCGATGCCACCGGTCACCTTTTTGTTAGACATAATTACCGCATCACTGCCTAATGTCTCTTTTACCTCAGCGAGAGCAGTTCTCATATCTTTGGCGAAAAAGCGTTTCATTTTCACAGCTTAAATCCTCTTTATTCTTTTTGTCGCTACTGGCCTACCGAGCTAACTATGCGTATCTGCTTGTCTTCAGGGACTTCTTGATAAGAGAGTACCCGCAATGCCGGGATGGCATTCTTAACATAGCGAGACAAGCTCGAACGCAGAATTCCGGAGGTTAGCAAGATAGCTGGCTGACCAACCATTTCTTGGTTGTGCGCCGCTTCTTGCAATGAACCTTGCAGTTTCTCTGCAAGCCCCGGCTCCATGCCCGCACCTTCGTTGCCAGCAGCCTGCATAGACTGATGCAATATTTGCTCCAACTCTGGAGATAAAGTGATTACTGGCAGTTCTGCTTCGCTTCCGACTAATTCTTGAACAATCAAGCGCTTGAGTGAGATACGACAGGCAGCTGTCAGCACATCGGTATCCTGGCTCTTTGGCGCGTACTCCACCAAGGTCTGAACGATGCTGCGAATATCGCGCACCGGCACCCCTTCGTGTAGTAGATTCTGCAGCACCTTGACCACTGACGAGAGCGACAAGGCATCCGGTACCAACCCTTCCACCAGTTTTGGATGGCTGTTGCCCAGCATATCGAGAAGGTTTTGAACTTCTTCGTGGCCAAGCAAGGTCGAGGCGTTGTTAGTAAGCAACTGACTGAGATGGGTGGCAATCACAGTGGCAGAGTCCACCACGGTGTAACCGAGGGTTTGTGCTTGCTCACGCTGGGCTTTGCCGATCCACGCCGCCTCTAAGCCAAAGGCCGGATCGGTAGTGGCTTGGCCCTCGATGGCGCCAAATACTTGACCGGGGTTAATCGCCATCTCGCGATCGTGGAATACTTCTGACTCGCCCACGGTCACGCCCATCATGGTGATGCGGTATTGGTTGGGCCCGAGGTCAAGATTGTCACGAATATGCACCGCGGGGACCAAAAAGCCAAAATCTTGGCTGAGCTTCTTACGCACACCTTTAATTCGCGCCAGCAGTTCACCGCCTTGGGACTTATCGACCAAGGGGATCAAACGATAACCCACTTCCAAGCCAATCACATCGACCGGCTGTACATCGTCCCAACCCAGCTCTTTGGGCTCGGCTGACTCGCTTGGCTTACTAACAGCTGGCGCGGCAGCTTGCACCTGTTTGGCCTTCTCGACTTGGCGATGACGCCAGTACGCGCCGCCAAAACATACCAGCGCAAAGCTTAGGAAAGCGAAATGCGGCATGCCGGGCACGATACCCATCACAAACAAAATAGCGCCACAGATGATCAACACCTTCGGGTGTTCGAACATCTGCAGGAACACCTGCTCGCCCATATCTTCGTCGGCATTTTGGCGAGTCACAATCAGCGCCGCCGCAATCGATAGCAACAGCGCCGGGATTTGCGCAACCAGACCATCACCGATGGTCAGCAGGGTATATACCTCGACCGCTTCGCCAAAGCTCAAGCCATGTTGAGCCACACCGATAACAAAGCCGCCGATGATGTTGATAAACAGAATTAGGATACCGGCGATGGCATCGCCTTTTACAAACTTACTAGCACCGTCCATCGAACCGTAGAAATCCGCTTCGTTGGTGACATCTTGGCGACGTTCGCGAGCCTGTTCTTGGTTGATGATCCCTGCATTCAAGTCGGCATCGATGGCCATCTGCTTGCCGGGCATCGCATCCAAGGTAAAACGTGCACTCACCTCTGAGATACGACCCGCACCCTTCGTGACCACCACAAAGTTGATGATCATCAGAATCAAGAAGACCACCAGACCAACCGCGTAGTTACCGCCGATAACCACTGAGCCAAAGGCTTCAATCACGTTACCCGCTGCATTTCCGCCGTTGTGCCCCTCAAGCAGTACCACCCGCGTTGACGCCACGTTCAAGGCCAATCTAAGTAGCGTAGTGATCAGCAAAATAGAGGGGAAAACCGCGAAATCGAGCGGACGCCGAGTATAAACTGCGACCAGTAGTACCACCATGGCCAGAGAAATATTGAAGGCGAAGAACAAGTCCAACAGCCATGCGGCCATTGGCAGCACCACCATGCCAAGGGTGGCGAGCACGAGTAAAGGAGCACCTAGCCCCTTAATCTGCCTTATCTGGGATTTCGCATCGGAAAGCTTAAAGCTGGTAAGTCTATTTATAATTTCCATGGAGACGTTTATCTGGCGCCTTTGACAACTTGAACAGTTTAAAGCAAAAACTACGCCAGACAGCTGTGCCCCCTAAGGAGCACAGGCTAAGTGTTTGGAAAATAGACTAGTAACGCAAGTCGTCGGGGATCGGCAGGTCGTCGGCAACCGGTTTAGGTCGCTGTCCCTTCCCTTTGCGGTATTGGCTTAGCTGGAAGACAAAAGCGAGGATCTGAGCGACCGCAACGTAGAGACCCTCGGGGATTTCAGCGCCGATACGGGTGGTATGGTAAAGCGAACGACACAGCGGTGCAGACTCCATCACCGGGATCTCGTAGTGGCGGGCAATCTCACGGATCTTAAGTGCTACCTCGTCGGCGCCCTTCGCCACCAAGATCGGCGCACCGCTGCCTTTGTCATCGTACTTTAGCGCAACCGAATAGTGAGTCGGGTTGGTCACCACCACATCAGCCTGCGGGACATCGGCCATCATTCGGCGAGAGGCCATCTCCATCTGCAAGCGGCGGATCCGGCCCTTAATCTCAGGGTTACCGTCGGTGTTCTTATGCTCGTCTTTAACCTCTTGTTTGGTCATCTTGAGCTGTTTAGCGTGATTCCAGATTTGGTAGGGAATATCGATGGCGGCAATCACCAGCAAGCCACAGACCAGTGCCAGTAGCATCCACATCAACATGTCGAGCGCATTAGTCGCCGAACCCGGCAATGGTTGAGTACTTAGGCTCAGAATATTCTTAAACTGCCAACTCAGCACCCACCACACGATCAAGCCGATAACCGCAACCTTGGCGATACTCTTAATCAGCTCAACCAACGCTTGCACACCCAGCATTCGCTTAAAGCCCTGCAGCGGACTCATCTTATTAAACTTAGGCGCAGCAGCCTGCCAGCTGAATGCCATACCGCCGAGCAGTATGTTACCAATGAAGGCGGCGACGGCAATGATTCCGAGGATCACCGCCATCGGGCCAATCAAGATCTGCAGGATGTCCCCCAAGCTGGCCATCATCAGCTCAGGATCGAAGATCTGCTCGCGTTCCAATCGGAACTGCAACTTGAACACATTGAGCATGCCACGTGCCAGATTCTCACCAAACATCATCAAGCTTAGCGTCGCGAAGATAAGCACCGCCGCGGTACCTAGTTCTTTGGAACGGGCTATCTGGCCTTTCTCTCGGGCCTCTTGTTCTCGTTTGGGTGTTGCTTCTTCTGTGCGTTCTTGATCAGTATCAGCCATTCAGGCTCCTCCTCTGCATCACGCCTAGCAACCGATCTGGAGTATGGTACACCCCAGACCGCGTGCATTGATCCATTGGCGCTCAAAGTGAGTCAAGAAGCCGCCAATGGTAAGCCAAAGGATTAACAGGCCGAACAGCATACTCACTGCAAAGCCGATACTAAAGATATTTAACTGCGGCGCCGCCCGAGTCATGATCCCGAAGGAAAAGTTAACCAGCAGCATGGCAACAATCGAAGACATTGCCATCGCCAGCGCTGCCAAAAACAGCTGTGAATACCATCCGGCCAAGAGTTGGAAGTCCATGGCTCCCAAGCCTTCCATACCAATAGGAATGGACTCAAAGCTCATGGCCAACAAGGTAATCAACTGCAGGTGGCCATCGATGACCAAGAACAATAAGGTGGCCAGCAGCAAGTAGAACTGACCGACTACCGGGGTGCTTTGGCCACTACTCGGGTCCACCATCGAGGCAAAACCCAAGCTGGTCTGCATCGCTAGCACCTGACCAGCCACCACAAAGGTCTGCATCAGCAGCTGGCTGACAAAACCAAGCGCGCCACCGATAACCACTTGTTGCAGCACCACGATCACCGACTGGAAAGAGAAGAGCGGAATGCCCTCTACAGGCGGTAGCACCGGCACTATCGCAAAGGTTAGCGCCGCCGCCATGGCCATGCGAACGCGCACAGGAACGCTGTTACCACCAAACGATGCCATGGTCATCAGCATCGCAGATACGCGGGTGAGCGCCCACAGGTACTCGCCCAGCCACTGAATCGCGATATCTGCCGCGATGTTCACTAGCCGACCACCTGCGGGATCATCGCTACCATATCGAAAAAGAAGGTCATCAAGCGGTCAGTAAACCAATGGCCTGCCATCATTAGCATGCCCAAGGTGACCAGCAGACGCGGTAGAAAGGACAGGGTTTGCTCGTTAATTGAGGTAGCAGCTTGGAAAATAGCTACGATTAGGCCCACCAACAAGCTGGGAACAATCGCTGCTGAAACCAGCACAACCACTTGGCCGAGAGAGTGGCGGAAAACGTCAACAAATACTTCTGGTTCCATCGCTCCTCCCTACATTCCGAAACTGACGGCAAGCGTGGTCATCACCAAGCTCCATCCGTCAACTAACACAAACAGCATCAGCTTGAACGGCAAGGAAACGATCATTGGCGAAAGCATCATCATACCCATCGCCATCAGGATACTGGCGACCACCAAGTCGATAACCAGGAACGGCAGGAACAGCATAAAGCCAATTTGAAAGGCGGTTTTAAGCTCTGAAGTAATGAACGAGGGGACCAATACACTAAATGGCACATCCTCCGGGTTTTCTACCTCAATCTTGGCAATGCGCACAAAGGTCTCTAAATCAGTTAGCCGAGTCTGCTCCAACATAAAGTTATGCATCGGCTTTTTGGCGCGCTCGAAGGCCTCAAGGGAGGTCACTTCCTCACTCAGGTAGGGCTGAATGGCGTTTTGATTTACCTCATCGAGCACCGGCGACATGATAAAGAAGGTCAAGAACAGTGCGATACCGATGATCACTCGGCTCGAAGGGCTCTGCTGCAGGCCCATGGCTTGGCGAAGGATCGCCATCACGATTACGATGCGGGTAAACGAGGTCATCATGATGACCACTGCCGGAATAAACGACAGCGCGGTCATCAACGCCAGGATTTGCAGTGTTACCGAGTATTCCTGACTGCCATCGGCATTAGTGGTAATTGTCAGCGCCGGCAGAATACCGTCTTGGGCGATACTGGGAAAGGCTACAAAAGCCAAACAAAACAATACGATGCGAAACACTTAAGACTTACCTTTTGCTAAGAAGTGTTGAATATGCTTACCAAAGTTCGGCACGGCAGAGGAGGCGGTCTCTACGCTCAGCGGTTGCTCCAACTTGTCCAACAGCTGAACTTGCTGGGCAGTCACGCCAATCAAGTACTGCTGCTCGCCAACTTCCACCACCACTATCTTTTCGCGGGCATTCAGTGCCAGTTGGCTGATCACCTTCATGCGGCCATTGCCCAACTGGGCAACACGGGTCTTTTTTAGCACCCAAGCACAAACGAAAATGGTGATAAGCACTACCACTAGAGAGAGAAACAGCGAGAGCAGATCGAGAGGAGAAGAGTTTGCGGAGAGCTCACTCCCCGCCTCTGAGCTTGCCAGCATCCCGCTGGCAACCAAGGTAGTCAGACTCATTTGAGTTTCTTAATGCGTTCAGTCTGGCTGATAACGTCGGTCAGGCGAATACCGAACTTGTCGTTCACCACAACCACCTCACCATGGGCAATCAAGGTGCCATTAACCAGCACATCCAGTGGCTCACCGGCCACTCGGTCAAGCTCCACTACCGAGCCTTGGTTCAACTGCAGCAAGTTACGAATGCTGATGTTACTGCGGCCCACTTCCATGGAGATGGTAACCGGAATATCGAGAATGGCGTCTAAACGGCGCTGCTGCTCCTCGGTGATTGGCTGGCCTTCATCGGCCAGCTCATCAAGTGGTGCAGGCTCGGCCTCGGCCATTGCTGCCGCCCACTCGTTTGCCAAATCGTCTTGTTCACTCATTCTATCTACCTCTGATTATTCTTCGTGTTCGTCGACAGCCCCACGGCGGCTGACAACCATCTCTAAGTCGCTTTTCACCGACTCAGGACGTTTCAATTGCTCGGTGACCTGCAGCGCCAGTTTTTCGTTGCGTTGGCCCATCTTAACCCGATAGCTCGGCAGGTCTTCCACAAACAACAAGGCGTTCTCTGGCATCTCTACCGGGATAATATCACCGGCTTTCAATTCCATCAGTTGGCGCAGGCTAAGTTCCGCTTCCAGCAGTTTGGTATGTAGGCCCACTGGCACATCCATAATCTCGTCGCGCAGCGCAGTGCTCCAGCGCATATCGGTGTCTTGTTTATCACTTTGAACACCAGCGTCGAGCAGCTCACGGATTGGCTCCAGCATCGAGTATGGCATGGCGATATGGAAGTCACCGCCACCACCATCCAGCTCAATATGGAACGAGCTAACCACAATCACCTCGGTGGGGCTAACGATGTTGGCCATCGCCGGGTTAACTTCTGAGTCCAGATAGTCAAAGCCCACATCCATCACTGGCGCCCACGCTTCCACGTAGTCTTCGAAGATGATCTTGAGCAGCATCTGAATGATGCGCCGTTCGGTAGGGGTGAACTCGCGCCCTTCAATCTTGGCGTGGTAGCGGCCATCGCCACCAAAGAAGTTTTCCACCAAGATAAACACCAGACGCGCTTCCATGGTAATCAGCGCAGTGCCTTTTAACGGCCTAAAGCGCACCATGTTCAAGCTGGTCGGCACAAACAGAGTGTGCACGTACTCGCCGAATTTAATCATCTGCACGCCATTAATCGACACCTCGGCGGTGCGGCGCATCATGTTAAACAGCGAGATCCGTAGATGGCGAGCAAAACGCTCGTTAACCAGCTCGAGGGTCGGCATACGACCACGGACGATCCGGTCTTGAGAGGAGAAGTCGAACTCGACAACGTTACCCGAGATATCCGGCTCGACAATATCCTCTTCGATATCGTCGACGCCGTGGAGTAGCGCATCAATTTCGTCTTGGCTTAATAAATCGCTCACAGTATTCCTTATTGCATTACAAAGCCGGTGAATAGTACTTTTTCTACCACTACTCCACCGGTTAATTCTTGCAGCGCTTTTTGCGTTTCCGCCAATGAAGTCTCACGTAGCTTTTCTTTGCCTTCCTGGGTCGATAGCTCATCGACCGTCGCGGCGCTAAAGGTTTTTAGCAGCGCACCTTCAATGGTGGGGATATGCAGCTTGGCTGCTGCTTCGTTATCACTGCCACGAACCAACAGCTGAACCTTGATCTGTACTAAGCGGTCGCGCACATCGCCGGTCACGTTGAACACGAAGGGACGCGGCATACCAACATACAGGGCTGTGCTGTTGACTGGCGCAGGCTGTGCTTCGGCGGCGGCCGCAGCTGGCGGCGCTTCCTCTTCACCGCCCATAAACATAAATGCCGCTACGCCACCGACAACCAGCAGGACAACCACCGCCCCGATGATGATAAATAACTTTTTCTTGCCGCCACTGCCTTCTTCAACTTTTAGTTCAGCTTCATCCGCCATGGATCGTGGTTCCTCACGCAGTTGTTATTATTTGCATTATTACATGTTAGATCGGGTCCCTAAAGTGCTGAACACCCCACCTATGCGTAATAGTCGATTCCTTCAGCAGCATTAAAGGCAACATCCACCGAAGTAGCCTCGCCATCATCGAACTCACCTGCTGCGCCCTCGCCGCCTTGGGCCCACTCGGGGCGTCCGTCAGAGTGAGCATGTTGCTGCTGATCTTTTTGATGATTAACTTGAGTCTGTCCCAGCTCAATGCCCTGCTGCTGCAGCATCTCGCGCAAGCGCGGCATGCTTTGTTCAAGGGCCTCACGCGCTTGCGGGTTCTGTACCTGGATCTGCACCGATGCCTGATCGTTGTTGGTGACCTGCACGCGGATCTGCATGCTGCCTAGCTCGGCAGGGTCAAGGCGGATCTCCGCGCGCTGCAAGCCCTGGCCTAACATCATCTGCACGCGTTGGTTAAGCTCTTCACCGGCATTGATCAATGCGGGATTGAAGCGCTCTGGCATCGCTTGATTGGCTGAGGCTTGATTCGTCTGATGAAGACCACGTGCTTCACCGGCCTGACTTAGATGATCAACAAAGCCGCGCGTTGCCGCGGTCTCCGGCGCGCTTACTGGCTGCTGAGCGCTCGCCAAGGCGTTTGCGTGCGCGGCGTGCTGCGATTGCTGACCAAACTCGCCAGATTTCTCACCGCCATCTTGAGCGCTAGTGGCAGCCATACCCAGTGCGCTAGCCGCGGCAAGCTCTTTGCCCACATTAAGCTTGCCTTCACTGGCGGCCTTGCTGTCGGATAGCCCCTCGGAGGAGGCCTTCGCCGCTACCACCGACTCGCCAAGTTGCACTTTACCGAGATCACGACCGGTTTGTGCCTCATTCAATTGTCCCTGCAGCTTGGCTTGAGCCAGGCCGTCTTGTTTGAGCTCGGCTTCTGAGCCCTTCTCTAACCCTTTAGTTGCGGCAATTGTCGCGTCTGCATCTGGCTTGTCAGCGCTAACGGGATTGTTGGCTGCAGTTTGAGCAGCCGCCGATGACGAGTTAGCAGGTGTAGCTGGCTCGCCAACAGCATTGGTCGTCTTGGTAGAAGATGTGCTGCTATCACCCTCGCCTTCGGCTGGAGCATGCGTGGACGAGCTGCCTGCCACGGCTGGGTTTTGCGACTGGTTCTGAGCATCAACAGCGCCTGACTGTTCACCTTTAGCAAGGGCTTGGGTGGCTTCATCAGCATTCTCGGTATCGGCTTGTTCGCCCTCCGGTAGCTGCTCTGCAGGTACATCGCCGGCGACAATTGGCTGCTCGCCCGGTTTTACCTGCTCCCCTTCTTCCAGTTCGCTATCGCCGGCTTCTGGCTTGCCTTTTCCGGCATCCAATACGACTTCGGTGTTTTCAGTATCGACAGCAACATCAGGCTCTTCATCGCTTGTAGAATCCGCGTCTGCTTCAATCACTTGGCCTAAGGTACCCTTCGTCCCTTCGTCGACAACTTCTTCAGCAGATTCACCTTCACTATCTCCACCTTGAGCGACCTTAGCGAGCAGCGTTTCTAACTGCTTATCATCTTCACCTTCAATAGCGTCAGCGTTGCCCTGCTTGGCGTCTGCCAACTCGTTGGCCATCGCTTCTGAGGCGCGTAGCTGGGATAGCAGCCCTTCCACCTCACTCGAGGCTTGCGCGCCGCTATCACTGCCGGCATTTGAAATATCACTAGTGGGTTGCGAAGCTTGATTAGCTGCTTGCTCGTTGGATTCGGCTGCGCGAGCGGGAGACTGGCTATCAGACGCGCTTTGGCTTGTGGCCTTACTGTCATCGGACGCTTTAGCATCGGAAGCTTTAGCATCGGCCTTAGCTGAACTTTCCGTTTCTACTTGTTCAGACTGCCCCTTGGCGCTTTTTGCGGTATCAGTGGCGCTTGGCTTGTCAGAGGATGTGCCGCCCTGTTGGCTAAGCAGTTCTTTAAAACCAGAGTCACCGCCAGAGCCGGGCAACTCATTGCCGGGTACCGACTCCACGCCATTGCTGGGGCTAACTTGTGTTAGAAGAAGATCCATCGCTGTCTCGTATTTACCTTATGTATTGCGCGCCTACGGCAGCCGGGGCGGCAAGTTTTATCCGTTTTATCGTTGTTCTGGGCGGTAATCGGGTGGATCAGCCGCTTAGTTGCTACCTGCTTAGAACATCAGCAAAATACATACCAACCGCTAGTTGATTGGGTCAGCATTCCTGAAATGTGCGAACAAGGCATACTCATCCAGTAGTTTTTGCTCGGCTTTTAACTGCGCTTTCTCTTTTTCAGCCACTTGCTTCTCGATCAGCAGCTCCATGGCCCGACGTTTAGCCCGCTGCTCCTGCCACTGTTTGCGACACAGCGAGAGGTTTTGCCGGATCTGTTGGATACTCTGATTCTGCTGCACACTGGCTTGCTCGAGCTTTTGAATAAACATCTGGTATTGGTGGAAGCTTTGCGCCTTGAGGCCATCGGCACCATGTGCCAAGGCCTGCTCTAGATAGCTTCTGCGATATTCTTCCAGATGTTGCAGCTGGCCCTCGAACTGGCGCAGTTGCTGTTGCACCTCCGCCAGCGCCTTCGCTGCGTCTTGCTCTTTTTGCTGGAGCTGCTCAACCATCAAATACAGGGCTTGGCGTGCCATGTTGTCCTCACTACAAGCTGGGAGACCCGGCTGACGGGTTTAGTTTAACCGGGGCGTTGCTGATTGATGTTGGCCATCTGCATGGTTCGCTCCAGTCGCGCCAAACATTCGTCATAGGGTACGACTTCTTTCATGCCTTGTTGCAAGAACTGGTCCAGATGGTTTTTCATGGAGATGGCTAAATCAACCCGAGGATCGGCGCCACGCTGGTAGGCGCCAATGGAGATAAGGTCTTGGTTTTGCTGATACACCGATTTGAGCATCTTAAGCTGGCGGGCCAGGTTCTGATGCCCTTCACTGGTAATGGCGGGCATTACCCGGCTAATCGACTTTTCAACGTCCACCGCAGGATAATGGCCTTCGTCTGCCAGTTGCCGAGACAATACGATGTGACCATCGAGGATCGCCCGCGCTGCATCGGCAATCGGATCTTGCAGATCGTCGCCTTCGGTTAACACGGTGAAAAACGCCGTAATCGAGCCCTGCCCCGGGCCACCATTACCAGCCCGCTCCACCAAGCGCGGCAGCTTGGCAAATACCGAAGGCGGATAGCCCTTGGTAGCCGGCGGCTCGCCAATGGCCAAGGCAATCTCACGCTGCGCTTGGGCATAGCGAGTCAGCGAGTCCATCAGCAGCAATACGCTCTTACCTTGGTCGCGAAAGTGCTCGGCGATGGCTAGGGTGGTATCACAGCCTTTCAATCGCATCAGCGGAGAAGCATCGGCTGGCGCAGCAACAACCACCGCTCGCTCACGGCCTTCGATGCCGAGGATCTCATCAATAAACTCTTTCACCTCACGGCCACGTTCACCGATTAACCCAACCACTACCACATCGGCGGTGGTGCCACGAGTCATCATTCCCAACAGGACCGATTTACCGACACCGGAGCCGGCAAACAGACCCATCCGTTGGCCTTGGCCGACAGTTAACATTGAGTTGATCGAACGCACGCCCACATCGAGCGGCTGCTCAATGGGTTGCCTTGCCATCGGGTTAAGGCGCTCAGCGCTAAGTTTCGCTTGGTGCTTGCTGACCACCGGCCCCAGCCCATCAAGGGGCTGACCCAGACCGTCAATCACCCGACCAAGCAAGGCATCGCCCACTGGAATACCGTGCTGTTCGTGCATTGGGGTCACTCGAGCACCGGGCAATACACCACTAAGTTGCTCACTGGGCATCAAAAATAGCTTGTCGCCAGCAAAGCCAACCACTTCGGCTTCCAGCTCTCCATCGAGGGTTTCAACGGCGCATAGGGAGCCGACAGGAGCTCGGCAGCCGACCGCTTCCAGGGTCAAGCCGACCACCCGGGTAAGCTTACCAGCCACCGTGGGCTTGTTGCGCAGGCTCCCCACCTGATAGCGATTAATCCTCTGAGCTAGATTCATGGTCATGATTCTGTTTAATAAAGGCTTCCAGACTTTGGCGAATGGTGGCTTGCATATCCACTTTCACTGAAGACAGATCGGTTTCTACCAGGCAATCGCCCAGAGCAATCGTTGGGTCGGCCAGTAGCTGCCAATTTTTCTTGTCCAAGGTGTCTTGGGGGAAGGCCTGCTGCACGATCGCTAAATCGTCGGGGTGCAGGCTTATCTGTGCGGTAGCCTGCTGCATAGGCAGCGCGGTGACCGCTTGCTTGACGCTGTGCAGCACCGCCTCGGGGTTGGTGCGTAGCTCTACTTTGACTATCTCAGCGGCCAAGGCCATCGCTAAATCGACCACCTGTTGCTCTACTTCTTGATTAAGCTGTTGCTGGGGCTGATGCAGGGCATCACACAGGCCCTGCCAACGTTCGGCGAGCTGGTCGATTTGCTGTTGTCCCTGCTCCAAGCCTTGGGCAAGCCCTTCAGCATGCCCTTGCTCACGCCCTTCCGCCAGGCCTTGTTCACGGCCTTCCGGCAAGCCTTCTTGATGACCGAGATGCTTGCCCTCGTCATAGCCTTCTTGATAGGCGTTATTGCGGATCTGCTCGAGCTCTTCAAGGCTGACCGGGTGGATCTCAATGACCTCTTCTTCCGGCTCGCTTTCTTTGCCATACCAGCTTGGGTACATGTTAAAGGCGTTTTTAACCGGCTCAGGCTCGGTGTCGCCATCGGTTTTAAACTCGGGAAGCAGCCAGTCTTCGGGCTGGGCTTCAGGTTGCGCTTCAGTAGGCTCGGCGCTGGGCGTGGTTTCGCCTTCGGCTTGCTGAGCCACGTCGTCAAGCAAACTCTCGGCGTAATCGAGGGCCTGTTCCAGCTCGCTGGTTTCAGCTACCTGGTTGGAATCGCCTTGCTCTTGTGTAGCCGCTGGCTCTGGCTGTTCAGCCTGTTGGAACTGCTCTTCAAGGGTGGGAGGCTGGTCACCCTCTGGTGTGTTTGTGTGTTGGTTTGGTGCGTCGGCTTGGGCGGCGGCGTCTTCAGCCTCCAGCTCGGAGAACTGCTCGGCCAAGGTAGCTGGCATCGGCGTGTCTGCCGATGCCTTGGTGTCTTTATCGCTCATCATCTACAGGAACTCGTCCCCGCCACCACCACCGATCATAATCTCACCGGCTTCAGACAGACGACGGGCAATCGATAGGATCTCTTTCTGAGCACTTTCCACTTCGCTGACTTTAATTGGGCCCATCGCTTCGAGGTCGTCACGCAGCATTTCTGAAGCACGTTTCGACATGTTGCCGAAGATCTTCTCTTTGAGGCCATCGTCGGCACCCTTGAGCGCTTTTTGTAGCAGCTCGCCGGGTACATCGCGCAGCAGAGTCTGAATACCACGGTCGTCGATGTCGATAAGGTTCTCGAACACGAACATAAGGTCTTGGATTTGCTGTGCCATCTCTTCGTCGCTCTCGCGGATCGAGTCCATCAGCATGCCCTCGACGTTGGTATCCAAGAAGTTCATGATGTTGGCCGCCGCCTTCAGGCCGCCCATCTTGGCAGCTTGAGCACCCGCTTGACCGGCGAACTGTTTCTCCATGATTTCGTTCAGCTCGGTCAATGCCGCTGGCTGAACTTCTTCGAGGTTGGCAATACGCATCATCAGGTCGAGGCGGATCTTGTCTGGGAACTGCGACAGGATCTCTGCGCTCTGCTCGGCTTCCAAGTACGACAGTACAATAGTCTGGATCTGTGGGTGCTCGTTCTGAATGATGTTGGCCACTTGGCGGGCGTCCATCCATTTCAGTGAATCGAGACCCTTCGCACCGCTACCCATAATAATCTGATCAACCAGACTCGAGGCGCGGTCTTCACCCAGTGCAGCGGTCAGAGCGTTACGTACAAAGTCTTCACTGCCGATACCGATGTTGGTGTATTTCTGGATATCGTCGATAAACTGACGGTGCACCGCAACTACTCGCTCATGGGAGAAGTCTTCCATGGAAGCCATCGCCATACCTAAGCGCTGTACTTGCTTTGGCTCGAGGTGGCGGAAGATCGTCGCTGCGTCATCTTCGTTCAGGCTCAACATCAGGATGGCGGCCCGTTCGACGCCGGACATATCATCCAATATTCTCAGGTCGGTGGTTTCTTCATTTGCCATCGTTAATTACCCAGTCTTTAATCACCATTGCCGCCAGGTCAGGTTCGTTCGCTACCAGCGCACGTACCGCCTTCAACATATCTTCATCTTTGTGTAGGTCAGGCAGTTTCAGCTGACCTTCACGGATACCAAAGTCCATCTCGCCATCGGACATGGTAATCAGGTCCACATCCTCGTCGCCATCGTAGGCAGCCAGTGCGGCATCGAGATCGGTCTCGCCAACATCGTCCTGCTCTTCGCTGTCGATCATGCGTTTCAGCATCGGTCTTACCACCGCAACAATCAGCACAATCAATACCAGCACGCTACCGACGATGCGCATCGCACGCCAGAACCAGGCCTGCTCCCATACCGGTACATCAATATCTGTCAACGCTTCTGGGCGGGAGAACGGTACGGTTACCACCTCTAGGGTGTCGCCGCGAGCCAGGTTGAAACCGACTCCACCTTGCAGCAAACGACGAATAGTAGTCAGTTGCTCGGCGGTACGAGGAATACGGTTGGCTTCGCCGCCCTCACCGACAGGACCATCTATATAGTCTAGTGCAACCGATACGCTGATCCGTTGTACCGCGCCAACTTGTTGACGGGTATGACTGATGGTGGTGTCCAGCTCGTAGTTACGGGTTGATTCGCGGTGCGAGCTGCCCGATTGCATGCTAGTAGTACCGTCTGCGTTAACCTGTTCAGGAATGTCTGCAGGCAGCGGCGGCTGGTTAGTCAAGGCTCCTGGAATACCGATTGGGCCGGGGCCAACGTTGTTATCTTCAACGGTGTATTCCGAGCGCACTGCTGGAAGGTCAGGATTGAAGCGCTTCTGGGTCTGCTCCACCGCAGTGAAGTCGAGGGTCACGTCCACTTCGGCGGTGTAGTTACCCAAACCAACGACGGGCGCTAAGATTGCGTCAATCTTATCGCGGTACTCTTCTTCGCGTTGGCGCTCCATCTCAAACTCGCGACGGGTGCGTGAAGACAGTGGGTCCTGGCTACCTGAGTTAAGAAGGCGGCCGTTTTGATCGGTCACGGTAACACGGCTCGGTACCAGGTTGTGTACCGCTGAGGCCACCATGTCTACGATGGAGTCAATTTCTTCCTGCTTCAGGCCACTGGCGTTGCGCAGATTCACAATCACGGTCGCTGAAGGCTGTTGCTCGCGCCGGGCAAACACGTTTTGCTTAGGGATGGCCAACAATACCCGCGCCTTGCTTACCGAGCGCATCTGCTCAATGGCTGATGCCAGTTGACGCTCACGGCTTAGCTTCAGGCGTTCACCTTCGAGGCGCTGGCTTACACCAAAGCCCATGTCATTTAGCAGGATCTCTTCACCAGCAGGCGTGGTTTCGCTCAGACCAGCGCGACGCAGTCGCAAACGGATATCCTGATACTGCTCGGCGTTAACCAGAACGGTGCTGCCTTCCACGGTGTAAGGGATCTTGCTCTGGTCGAGGAAATCGAGGGTTTGCACCAGCTCATCGGTGGTCATGCTACCGAGTGGGCGCATCTCAGGCTCTTTGGCCCACATCAGCAGGAAAACCGCCATCGCCAAACATACGGCCAGCGCCAAAATTATAATCACCTGGCGCAGCATGTCGGTATTACCCAAAAACGATAACGTTGAGCTTTGCTGCTCGGTGGCAGCTAGCTCGGTGCTTTCGTTATCACCTTCGAGTAGGGCTTGTTCTTGACTCATCGTTCTAATCCTTGGCGTTCAGCTTTCGCTTAAACTGGCATGCTCATTATTTCTTTGAAGGCTTCCATAGCCTTGTTGCGCACTTGAACCGTTGCTTCAAATGCCACACTGGATTTCTGGGCTGCAACCATGACATCACCAATCGATACGCTACGGTCGCCCATATCGAAACGGGTACGCAGGTCGTTAGCTTGTCCTTGTAAGTTGTTCACGTTGTTGATGGCATCGCGTAGCAGGTTGCCAAAGGTTTCGTGGCTGCGATTAACTTGCAGGTCCTGACCTTGGCCAAGGCCGGGAAGGTCTTGGCTTGGCGCTACATTTCGCAGCTCTTGTCCCATTGCCTGAAGTTCGCTAAACAACTGATTTTGCTTAATTTGCATGATAGTTCCTTGATCGCCAATTTACCGACGTGTTTTATTTTTATTGGGTATAAAGCAAGAGGTAAGCCAGATTGCGAGGAACTACTGATATTTTGTGTCTATTGGACACTTGTTAGGCGTTTTGCGTTACTTTCCAGTGCCGCATCGTTGAGGTAGCGCGAGGCGAAGTCACGCTCGGAGATCGGTTTGGAGAACAAAAAGCCCTGCGCCCACTCACAGCCGATAACGGCGGCCAAGTTTGCTTGAGCCTGAGTCTCCACCCCTTCGATAAGCACTTTGTAATTCATGCTTTTAGCAATCATCACCATCGCCTTCACGATGTGCTGGTCGCTGATGTTCTCATCGATTTCCGAGATAAACGCGCGGTCGATCTTCAGCAAGGTCACCGGTAGGTGCTTAAGATACGCCATGGAGGAATAACCGGTGCCGAAGTCGTCGATAGCAATACCGAAACCCGCATTTCGCATCCGTTGGATACTGCTTTTCGCTTCGCTAGGCTGTTCCATCATCGCCGACTCGGTGATCTCGATACACACCCGCTGCGGGTTAATCTGCCATTTCTTGGCATAGCTGATGGCAATGCGCTCCGCATGCCCCAGCGATACGGTTGATGCAGAGAAATTCACCGACAGCTTAAAATCAGCCGGCAGGCGCTGGCTTAGCCGCGCCAATAGCTGCATGGAGCGTTCGAACACCCAACGGTCCAGTTGCAACACCAAGCCAGTCTCTTCGGCCACCGGCACAAACTCCGCCGGAGAGATTGACCCGCTGGCAGTGAACCAACGCACTAGCACCTCGGCACCTATCAAGCGCCTGGAGTCTAAACAAAACTGAGGCTGCAGGTAGAGGGTAAGCTCGTCATTCTCGATGGCTTTACGCAGGCGCGACTCCAGGGTCAGACGCATCATACCGGTCTGACTCAAGCTGGAATGGTAGGCACACACGCTGCTTTCATGCTTCACCGCATGGCTAAGCGCGATATAGGCGTGGCCCAGTAACACGTCGGCACTGAGTGCTTCGGTTTGCGGGTTGTAACTGGCATAGCCGACGTGGCAGCGGGTTAGTAGCTGTAACTGCTCTAAGCGCAGCCATCCACGACAGGTTTGGATAATCAGTTTGGAAAGCGATTGTAGCTTGTCTTCTTCAAGTACCGCCGGGAGCAACACCACGAAATAATGGTGGTGCCAGAAGGCCAGCGTGGCATCGGGATAGCGTTGTTTAATCCGCATATTTACCCGCTTGGCATAGGCTTCTTTGGCGGCTTCACCCAGGCGTTGGCCAAAGTTCTCGTAGATCTCTTCCTGTCTGGGGAAATCGAACATCAACACCGAGATTGGTTTGGCGGCGACCAAATGGTCTTCCAGCATCTGGGTCAGCATATGCCGGTTGGGCAAGCCCGTAGAGTCGTCGTGGGTTTTCCAGTGCTCCAGCTGCGCTTCCAGGCTTTGGCTATGGGCGCGTTGGCGGCGCAGGCTGCGGCGATTAAACAGCCAAATCACTAACAGGACCATTACGCTGCCAATGACCATAATGATTCTGGTCACCGGCAGGTTCATACCGGCTTCTTGAGTCGGGTTTTGCGAGAGCCAGTAATCGTAGCGTTGCTCAAAATGCTTGTCGGATAAGGTAGCGATGCCGCGGTTAAGTAAGTTGAGTAAGATCTCATGCTCATCGGCCACAGCAAAGCGGTGGTACTCCGGCTCGGCAAGCTCCAGGCTCTGCTGAAAACGCCACTGTAGGTTGCTGCGCAGGCGCTGGTTGACTTCATCGCTGCCGCCTAGCACGGCTTGCGCCTCACCCGCTACAACCGCGCCTAGCGCTTGCTGCACATTGCTGAAGCTACGAACTTTAATATCAGGGAACTGCACAAACAGGCGCTCTTGCGCGGCGCTTCCCTCTACCACTGCCACGACGTGCCCAGACAGGCTTTCAAGCTGGGTAATTCGCGGCGCATCGAGTAAGTTAAACAGCGCTATCGGCTGACCAACGGTGGGGCGAGCATAGTGCACAAAGGGAGACAGGCGGCGATGCTGCGGACCACTGGCGAGCATGTCAACGCGCCCCTGTTGCAAGGCTAGAATGGCGTCGGCCAAACTGTCGTAAGGGCGATAGCGAAGGGTTATCTGACTGAGGTTGGCAACGTGGGAAAGCAGTTCGGGCGCATAGCCCTGAGGATTGAGCTGACCATCGATATATTCCAGTGGACCGCGCTGTGAAACGATTGCAACGTCCACTACCGGGTTGCTGTTAAGCCAACGGTATTCCTGTTTGTTTACGACAAAAGTTGATGCCGAGGCAATGTGTATCAGCGAAGCTGCAACCAACGCAACCCACCTAACGACGCTTAACACAAGCTACTTCTTTCCCCAATAAATTACCGACTAAAAATTCATCAATAGTGATTTTTGTTGTAACTACCGACCTGAATTAGCTCACTTTAACCGATAAAAAACCAGAAATCAGCGCTTAGTGCGATTAACTGCGCAATTTAAGATCTAGCGCGGATATTTTTCATCTTGCCCTGCTGAAAAAGGGCCTGATATTCCTCACTCCAGATTAGCGCCTGGCGATTAAACTCTTCCACTTGTTCGTAACTTAACATCAATTGACGCGATGCCCGCTCAGTCAGATACCACTGCCCTTCCTCATAGCGACGGATGGTTTCGAGCATATTGCGCAACGGGCTCGCCTCGTCTTTCAGCAAGGCATCACAAATCTCTTGATCCAGCGGTAAGCTGCTTAACAGATGCTCTAATGGTTTGTCTAAGATCGCGTCCAGCAGTGAGAACAGGCCACAGATAAAGGCTTGCTCCTTGAGGGCCGGGAATTGCTTCTCCGCGACCAGCTCACAGAAACGGGCCCGATGCACCGACAGACGCACCAGCTCCATGGGTTTGGTAGAGACGGTCATAGCACTGGCCAACAGATAAACTAACTTGCGCAGCTTGGCGTTGCCAATGTAAACCACTGCCTGCTTGATTGAGCGGATCTCATTGGTCGCAGGCAGCGAACCTGAGTTCACGAAACGCAGCAGCTTAAACGCCATCCCGGTATCGCGTTCAAAATACGACACGATGCGATTGATGTTGATGTCCTCTTTGGTGGCTTCCACCAACAGGTTGGACACCACCACATCGATCACTTCAACATCGCGATCGGAGTGGATCTCAGGCTTGCAAAAGAAATAGCCTTGGAAGAAATCAAAGCCCATGGCCATGGCTTGCTCTAGCTGCTCACGGGTTTCGACCCGCTCGGCCAACATCTTGATATTGCCGCGCGCCTTCACCTTGTCAAACCAACTGCCCATTTGGTCCATCGGGGTCTTCTGAATATCCACTTTGATCAGTGAGATAAACTTGAAAAAGCGTTGCCACTCGGGGGCGAAGCTAAAGTCATCAAGCGCGAGCTTATAGCCGCGGTGGAACAGTGACTGGCAGGTCTCGTAAACTTCATCGGTGGGTTGAGTGTCTTCGAGGATTTCGATCACCACCTGATCCGGTGGCAACAGCTGCGGCAGGCCTGAAAGCAGTGATTTTTCGGTAAAGTTAATCAGCGCACGCTTACCTTGAGTAACGGCGTTGATACCTTCATTTAATTGAGTCTGAAGGACCATGCGGGAGGTTGCGTGGTGAGGGTCGACACCTTTAGGAAAGACATTCTCCGGGCCATTGCGGAACAACAGCTCATACGCAACCACGCTCTGTTTGCGGTTAAACACCGCCTGGCGTGCTGTATATACTTTCATTAACCAACTTACCGTCACCTGCCAGTTTCAGGGGGAACCTGGCGCTATAAAGGGGGCATCTTTGTGCCCCTTTTGTATCATATTAACAATTAAGCCCCTAAATAGGGAAGTTTAATGCCTAAGTTTTTGTAAGCGCGAGAAATAATCGGGGAAGGTTTTAGAAGTACAAGCTGGGTCATTGATCGTGACAGGCGTGTCGCTTAGCGCAACCAGCGAGAAGCACATGGCAATTCGGTGATCGTTGTAAGTATCAATTTCAGCGTGCTTCAGAGATTTGGACGGTGTAACCTCGATAAAGTCCTCACCTTCTACCACCGATACACCAAGTTTGCGCAGTTCAGTGGCCATCGCTGCCAAGCGATCGGTCTCTTTGACTCGCCAGTTGTAGATATTGCGGATAGCGGTGGTGCCTTCGGCAAACAGCGCGGTGGTGGCAATGGTCATCGCTGCATCGGGGATATGGTTCATATCCATGTCTACGGCTTTGAGCTCGCCTTGGCGGGCAATAATATAGTCATCGCCCCACTCAATATCGGCGCCCATCTTCTCTAGTACATCGGCAAACTGCACATCACCTTGCATGGATTTACGGCCAACGCCGGTCACCTTCACCTCGCCTTTGATGGCGGCAGCTGCTAGGAAATAAGAGGCCGATGAGGCGTCGCCTTCCACCAAGAACTGCTCAACCGCTTGGTAGGTTTGCCCACCTTTGATCACGAAGCGCTGGTAGTCGTGGTTTTCAACGTCCACGCCGAAGCTTGCCATGATCTTCAGGGTGATTTCGATATAGGGCTTAGACACCAGCTCGCCGCTGATCTCCACCTCAAGATCGCCCTCTGCATAGGGCGCAGCCATCAAAAACGCGGTCAAGAACTGGCTGGATACCGATCCATCGATGGTGACTTTGCCGCCTTTAAGCCCAGTACCGGTGATCTTAACCGGTGGGTAGTCTTCGTTTTTTAGGTACTCGACCTGCGCACCTGCTTGGCGCAGGGAGTCTACCAGCGCGCCGATGGGACGCTCTTCCATGCGCGGCTCGCCGGTTAAGGTGAACTCGCCCTGCCCTAAACAAAGCGCAGCGCACAGTGGACGCATGGCAGTACCGGCGTTGCCAAGAAACAACTCCTGGGCTTCAACGCTGGAAAACGGTCGGCCCAAACCTTCCACTTTACAGGTGCGCTTATCATCGCTCAGCTGATAGCTGACACCCAAAGATTTCAAGGCGTTGAGCATATGGCGAATGTCATCGCTATCGAGCAAATTAGACAGCGTGGTGGTACCTTTGGCCAGCGCGGCCAATAGCAGAGCGCGGTTTGACACACTCTTCGATCCCGGAAGGTTCACTTCCCCATTTACTGCCGCAATCGGCTGTAAAGTTAATTGTTCCATGTAGGCATTTATCCTTGTTCGATCAGCAAGTCTAAGGCTTGCATAAAGCGTAGATTTTCATGTTGGGTGCCAATACTGACACGCAAGTACCCCGGCATGTTATAGGCGCCAACCGGGCGCACAATCACCCCTTGCTCAAGCAAGAATTGATAGCAAGCTTGGGCATCGCCCTGCGGGGCGAGGAAGCTAATAAAGTTACCCTTGGATGGGATGTAGGTGATTTCGTGTTGCTCGAAATACTGCTCCAACGTCTCCATCTCTACCTGATTGAGCTTAACGCTCTCGGCAACGAAGGCTTGATCGGCCAGCGCGGCTTGTGCCGCTGCCAAGCTCAGGCTGTTAACGTTGAACGGCTGGCGCAGACGGTTCATCAGATCGGCAATCTGTTCGCTAGAGATTGCATAGCCCACGCGCAGCCCCGCCAAGCCGTAGGCCTTGGAGAAGGTGCGGGTAATCACCAAGTTCGGATACTCTGCCAACCACTTCACCGAGTCGATGCGCTCGGCATCAGACAGGTATTCGTTGTAGGCCTCATCGAGCACCACCAGAACGTTGTCCGGTACTTTCGCTAAAAATGCAGCGATGCTGTCAGCACTTAAAAAGGTACCGGTAGGGTTATTCGGGTTGGCGATAAACACCATGCGAGTGTTGTCGGTAATCGCTGCTGCCATCGCATCCAAGTCATGACCCCAGTCTTTAGCAGGCACCGCTACCGCTTTAGCGGCAATTGCTTGGGTGACCAAGGGGTAGACCACGAAAGCGTGATCGGAGAACACCACCTCGTGCTCCGGGCTCACGAACACCCGGGCGATCAGCTCAAGCACATCGTTGGAGCCATTACCGAGGGTAACTTGACTCGGTTGAACACCCAAGAAGTCTGCCAAGGCTTGTTTTAGGTAAAAGCCATTGGAGTCTGGGTAGCGAGCAATCTCACTGGTAGCATCAATAATCGCTTGTCTCGCCGCCTTGCTCATGCCCAAGGGGTTTTCATTGGAGGCCAGCTTAACGATATCGGTAATCCCTAGCTCGCGCTCCAACTCCTCGGTGGGCTTACCGGCTTGATAAGGATGCAGCCCTTGAATCCCGATATTTGCCAATGCTTTGAAATCGATAGTCACGGTTATCTCCTAGCCATTGCGCTTCTCAAAGTCGGCCATAAAGTCGACCAACGCTTGCACGCCCTCAAGTGGCATGGCGTTGTAGATTGAGGCCCGCATACCGCCGACAATGCGGTGGCCTTTCAGCGTGAGCAGGCCAGCGGCGGCAGACTCTTTCAAGAAGTCACCGTTCAAGGCCTCATCGGCCAACTGGAACGGTACGTTCATCTTTGAGCGGTAGGCTGGTGCTACGCCATTGCGGTAAAAGCTGCTGCTGTCGATAGCGCCGTAGAGTAACTCGGCTTTGGCTTGATTCAGTTTCGCTACAGCATCCAGCCCGCCCAGTTGCTTAAGCCACTTGAATACCAAGCCCGCCAGATACCAAGCATAGGTTGGCGGAGTGTTATACATCGAGCCTGATTTGGCCAAGGTGGCGTAGTCCATAATCGACGGGGTGTGGATGTTAGCCTTACCCAGCAAGTCTTCACGGACAATCACAATCGCCAAGCCAGATGGACCGATGTTCTTTTGCGCGCCGGCATACACCACACCAAAGCGGCTAATATCGAGCGGCTGAGACAAAATGGTGGATGAGAAGTCGCCCACCAGTGGCAGGTCGCCAACAGCTGGGATCTCATCGATTGCAATACCTTCGATGGTCTCATTGGGGCAGTAGTGCAGGTAGGCAGAATCTTCATCAAACTGCCAGTCACTGCTCGGCAACACCGCAATACGGCCTTGCTCATCGCTGGTGAGGGCATCAAACTCGCTGATCTCGGCATATTTCTGCCCTTCGTCAACGGCGCTCTTCGACCACTGGCCGGTGGTGATAAAGCTGATGGATTGCTTGTCGCCCAGCAGGTTAAGTGGCGCCGCCGCAAACTGACCGCGGCCACCGCCTTGGCAGAACAGTACTTTGTAGTTGCTCGGCACATTGAGCAGATCGCGCAGGTCTTGCTCGGCTTGCTCGGCCATTGCGATGTAATCGGCGCTGCGATGGCTGATCTCCATCACCGACACGCCCATCTCTTGCCAGTTAGTAAATTCTTGTTGTGCTTGTTGCATCACCGCGGCAGGCAGCATCGCTGGACCGGCGCAGAAATTGAAAACCTTGCTCATTATGTTGTGACCCCCTGTCTACTTCTTATCAATACGAATAGGCCATTCGTTGCAATCTTACGGTCAGGCGACAGTATGCCTGACTTGTAGTTAAAAACTGTATTTGTACCAAAAGCGGTATTTGTATTAGAAATAAAACGAGCGGCCAAGGCCGCCCGTTTATGGTTATGCTTCTGGTTCGCTCGGCGGCGCATCGCCACCTTCAGCGGTATCGCCGTCAGCCTCAGGTGCCACTGGCGCTTCGCCTTCGCCCTCACCGTCAACTAATGCGTCGTCGAGTTCTTCCTCTTCGACTTCATCGATACGCTGCAGACCCACTACGTGCTCATCGTCGCTGGTGCGAATCAAGGTCACGCCTTGGGTGTTACGGCCAACCCGAGAGACTTCGCCTACACGAGTACGTACTAAGGTGCCCGCATCGGTGATCATCATAATCTCGTCACCTTCGGCCACTTGTACCGCGCCAACGACCGAGCCATTACGCTCGCTCACCTTAATTGAAACCACACCCTGAGTAGCACGGCTCTTAGCTGGGTACTCAGTGATCTCGGTACGCTTACCGTAGCCGTTTTCGGTCACCGTCAGGATATCGCCATCGCCATTTGGCACGATGAGCGAGACCACTTTCTGGCCATCGGCCAGTTTGATACCGCGAACACCGGCTGCAGTACGGCCCATTGGACGCAGGGCAAACAGCTCTTCGCCAGTCTCAGGGTCGCGTTTCACCTCACCGGTTTCGCTGTCGCGCAGCTTCTCGTTGAAGCGCACCACTTTACCGGCGTCTGAGAACAGCATGATGTCGCTCTCGCCATCGGTTAGCGCCACACCGATTAACTGATCGTCTTCGTTCAAGTTAATCGCGCGGATACCGCTAGATAGCGGACGGCTGTATGCACTGAGCGGAGTCTTCTTCACGGTACCGTTGGCGGTGGCGAACAGGATGAACTTGTCATCAGCGTATTCGCGTACCGGCAGAATCGCGGTGATACGCTCATCGGCTTCCAGCGGCAACAGGTTCACAATTGGCTTACCACGGGCCTGACGGCTCGCTAGTGGCAACTGGTAGACTTTCTGCCAGTACACCTTACCGGCGCTAGAGAAGCACAGAATGGTGTCGTGGGTGTTGGCCACCAGCAGACGCTCAATAAAGTCTTCATCCTTCATCTTGGTGGCTGATTTACCCTTACCGCCACGGCGCTGGGCTTCGTAATCAGCCAAAGCTTGGTACTTGACGTAGCCTTCGTGTGACAGGGTCACTACCACGTCTTCTTCGTTGATCAGGTCTTCCAGCGAGATATCGGCGCTGTTGGCAGAGATCTCGGTGCGGCGATCGTCACCAAACTGATCTTTCACTTCTACCAGCTCATCGCGGATCACTTCCATCAAGCGCTCTGAGCTGTTCAGGATGTGCAGCAACTCAGCGATTAGCTCAAGCAAGCCCTTGTACTCGTCAAGGATCTTCTCGTGCTCAAGACCGGTTAGCTTGTGCAGACGCAGGTCCAAGATAGCCTGCGCTTGGGTTTCGGTCAGATAGTACAGGCCATCACGGATACCGTATTGCGGCTCCAGCCAATCTGGGCGAGCCGCATCGTCGCCGGCGCTCTCCAGCATGGCCTTAACACCACCGAGCTCCCAGCCACGAGCCACCAACGCAGCTTTCGCTTCGCTTGGGGTTGGCGAGGTTTTAATAAGCTCGATGATCTCGTCGATATTTGCCAGTGCAATCGACAAACCTTCCAAGATGTGGGCACGGTCACGGGCTTTACGCAACTCGTACACGGTGCGGCGGGTCACCACTTCGCGGCGGTGACGGACAAAGCACTCTAGCATCTCGCGCAGATTGAACACTTTAGGCTGGCCATTATCCAGCGCCACCATGTTCATACCGAACGATACTTGCATCTGGGTTTGTGAGTACAGGTTGTTCAGTACCACTTCGCCCACGGCATCGCGCTTGAGTTCGATAACGATGCGCATGCCGTCTTTGTCTGACTCATCGCGTAGCGCGCTGATGCCTTCAATCTTCTTGTCTTTAACCAGCTCGGCAATCTTCTCGATCAAACGCGCCTTGTTCACCTGATACGGGATCTCGTGAACCAAGATGGTCTCTTTGCCTTCTTTACTGGTAACCACCTCAGCCTTGGCGCGGATAGATACCTTGCCACGGCCGGTGCGGTAAGCCTGAATCACGCCAGCACGGCCGTTGATGATACCTGCGGTCGGGAAGTCCGGCGCCGGGATGTAATCCATCAACTCATCAATGGTGATCTCAGGGTTTTCGATCATCGCCAAACAACCGTTAACCACTTCGTTAAGGTTGTGTGGCGGAATGTTGGTCGCCATACCTACGGCGATACCAGACGAACCGTTAACCAGCAGGTTAGGAATGCGGGTAGGCAATACCTCAGGAATGCGCTCAGTGCCGTCGTAGTTGGGCACGAAGTCAACGGTTTCTTTGTCTAAGTCAGCCAGCAGCGAGTGTGCCAGCTTGGCCATACGAATTTCGGTATAACGCATTGCCGCTGCAGAGTCGCCGTCGACCGAACCGAAGTTACCTTGGCCGTCGACCAGCATGTAGCGCAGGGAGAAAGGCTGGGCCATGCGCACAATGGTGTCGTATACCGCGCTGTCACCGTGGGGGTGATATTTACCGATTACGTCACCGACCACACGGGCAGATTTCTTGTAGGGCTTGTTCCAATCGTTGCCCAGTACGTTCATCGCGTACAGCACCCGACGATGCACCGGCTTCAAACCATCGCGGACATCTGGCAGGGCGCGTCCTACAATCACGCTCATCGCATAATCAAGATACGAACTCTTTAGCTCGTCCTCGATATTGATGGGTGTGATCTCTTTTGCAAGATCGCTCATAGAAGACTAAATCCTTCCTTTTTATTGCTTTCGTACTATTACTCAGCGTAATCGCAAACTTTACCATAATAAGCGATGCGTAACAGGCACATATTTCGTGATTGAACTGAAAATATTGAAAAACTAAACACAGACCCGCAAACTGAGAGTTCGGTCCGCACTCTTCTTCGTATTCATGCACGCGGTACCTAAGGAACACGGTTGTAAAAGATGGACACTACAGAACATTCGAGTAATGTCGACCACGACGAAATTGCCCACTTTGCCTCGCTCGCGGCCCGTTGGTGGGATGAAAACGGTGAATTTCGCACTTTACATCAGATAAACCCGCTCCGATTGGACTATATCGAAGCGGCCAGCGACGGCTTGTTTGGCAAGCGCGTTGCCGACATCGGCTGCGGCGGCGGCGTGTTGGCCGAGAGCATGGCCAAGCGCGGCGCAAAGGTGCTCGGTATTGACATGGGTCAAGAGCAGATCGAGGTGGCGAAACTGCACGCGCTGGAGACTGGTACGAAGCTTGAGTACCAACAAAGCACAGCCGAGGCGATTGCCGAGCTGCACGCAGGCGAGTTTGATGTGGTCACCTGTATGGAGATGCTCGAGCATGTCCCCGATCCATTCTCGGTGGTGGCGGCCTGTGCCAAGCTGGTTAAACCCGGCGGCGCAGTGTTTTTCTCCACCATCAACCGCAACCTCAAAGCCTACGCGATGATGATTGTCGGCGCCGAGAACATCGCCAAGATCGTCCCCAAAGGCACTCACAGCTACGATAAGTTTATTCGCCCCTCCGAGCTCTTGGCGTGGTGCGATCAGCAGCAGCTCAACTGCCAAGACCTGAGTGGAGTGCGTTATCTACCAGTATTAGAGCAAGCAAGCCTAAGCCGGGATGTTAGCGTTAACTACATGACGCATCTTAGCAAGGCCGAACAGGCTTGAGCGGCGCAGTTCGAAAGCAGCTCGAAAATAACGCTTGGTAACTCGCAGCAGCGACACAAGGAAGTAAGCAATGGCAACGCAAGCGGTTTTGTTTGACCTCGATGGCACCCTGCTCGACACCGCGCCGGATATGCGCGATGCCGCCAATGCGGTGCTCTGCTCGCTCGGTTATCCAGAGATTTCCATGGAGACCGCCCGCCAGTACAGCTCAGATGGCTCACTTGGCCTGCTGCAGCAAGGGCTAGGTGACGACTACTCACGGTTTGCAGCAAGCGAGCTGCGCCAGCACTTCCTCGACGCCTATCAACTGCAGCTAAATCGCGCCACTCGTCTGTTCCCCGGTATCGAGCACTGCCTGAACTGGCTGATAGGAATGGGGATCCCCTGGGGCGTTGTGACCAACAAACCGGCCCGCCCGACCCATGCACTGCTGACCGATTTTGCCATCTTTAAGCAGGCTGCGGTGGTGATTGCTGGCGATACCTTAGATAAACGCAAGCCCCACCCCAAACCGCTGCTACATGCCGCCGAGCAGATCGGCGTGGCTCCCTCGGCCTGCAGTTACTTTGGCGACGCCGAGCGTGATATCCAGGCCGCGAATGCGGCTGGCATGACATCGGTGGTGGCACTGTGGGGATATTTGCGCGAAGACAGCGGGGTAAACGACTGGCAAGCTCACCATCAGTGCGCGACAAGTGAGCAGTTAAGTCATTGGATTGAACAAACTTTAACACTTTGACGACAGCAGTGAATTTTTGACAAAAAATTTAGCTTTCGTGATCGCTCCCTAAATTTGACCCACGTCAATTTGCAGCTCCCGCGTCGCCCAAGGAGCCATTGGTTAGCGAACACTAACCAATTAAATTTATCCTCCAGTTATACACAGATTTCACACCGCGGCATCCCCTTGCTAAAAACGCCAAACCTCATTATCTTGTATTCAGAAATGAAAAAAACACTATATGTTGTGGGTCGCTTATCAGTGACCCACAATTCGTAAGGATATTCAGGACACTCCATGAACGACAATCTGCTAGTCACCAAGCGTAACGGTCAAAAGGAAGCCATCGACCTCGATAAAATCCACCGAGTCATCTCTTGGGCTGCTGAAGGGCTCGACAAGGTTTCGGTATCTCAGGTCGAACTCAAGTCTCACATCCAGTTCTATGAAGGCATTGCCACCAAAGACATCCACGAGACCATTATCAAGGCCGCCGCTGACCTTATCTCCCAGGAAACCCCAGACTACCAATATCTGGCCGCGCGACTAGCTGTATTCCACCTACGTAAAAAAGCCTATGGCCAGTTTGAGCCACCGACGCTCTACGATCATGTGGTGAAGCAGTGTGAAGCAGGCCGCTACGACATGCACCTGCTAAAAGACTACACCCCGGAAGAGTTCGCTCAGATGGACGAGTTTATCGACCACTGGCGCGATATGAACTTCTCTTACGCAGCAGTGAAACAGCTGGAAGGTAAATACTTGGTACAAAACCGGGTGACCGGCGAAGTGTTTGAGAGCGCCCAGTTCCTATACATCCTGGTCGCCGCGTGTTTGTTCGCCCACTACGACAAGTCAGTGCGTCTTGACTACATCCGCCGCTTCTACGATGCCACCTCGCTGTTTAAGATCTCGTTGCCAACACCGATTATGTCGGGCGTCCGCACCCCAACCCGCCAGTTCAGCTCTTGTGTACTGATCGAGTGTGGTGACAGCCTGGATTCTATCAACGCCACCGCGTCAAGCATCGTCACCTATGTTAGCCAACGCGCCGGCATCGGTATCAACGCCGGTCGCATCCGTGCACTAGGTAGCGAGATCCGTGGCGGTGAAGCCTTCCACACCGGCTGTATTCCTTTTTATAAGTACTTCCAGACCGCGGTGAAATGCTGCTCGCAAGGCGGCGTACGTGGCGGCGCAGCCACCCTGTTCTACCCGTTCTGGCATCTGGAAGTGGAATCGCTGATGGTGCTTAAGAACAACCGCGGCGTTGAAGACAACCGAGTTCGCCATATGGACTACGGCGTGCAGCTAAACCGCCTGATGTACCAACGCTTGGTTGAAGGCGGCGACATTACCCTGTTCTCGCCAAGTGACGTACCGGGCCTGTACGATGCCTTCTTTGAAGACCAAAACGAATTCGAGCGCCTGTACAAGCTCTATGAGCAAGACAGCAGCATTCGCCAGCAGAAGGTGAAAGCGGTTGAGCTGTTCTCGCTGCTGATGCAAGAGCGCGCCTCCACCGGCCGTATCTACATCCAGAATGTGGACCACTGTAATACCCGCAGCGCCTTTGACGCCAAGCAAGCGGCAGTGCGCCAGTCAAACTTGTGTATGGAAATCACCCTGCCAACCAAGCCGCTGGAGCACGTGCATGATGAAAACGGCGAGATTGCCCTGTGTACCCTAAGCGCCTTTAACTTGGGCGCGCTGGAATCTCTGGACGAGCTGGAAGAGCTTAGCGAGCTGGCAGTACGCGCTCTTGACAGCCTGCTGGATTACCAAGACTACCCGGTACTGGCAGCGAAAAAAGGCTCTGATGCCCGCCGCACCTTGGGCATAGGCGTGATTAACTACGCCTACTACCTGGCCAAGAACGGCGTACGCTACAGCGACGGCAGCGCCAATGGCCTGACTCACCGCACCTTTGAAGCGATTCAGTACTACCTATTGAAGGCTTCAATGAACCTGGCCAAAGAGCAAGGCGCTTGCCCGCTGTTCAACGAGACCAACTACGCCAAGGGCCTGATGCCTATCGATACCTACAAACGCTCGCTAGATAAGATCTGTGATGAGCCTTTGCATCTGGACTGGGACGGCCTGCGTAAAGAGATTATGCAGCACGGTCTGCGTAACTCAACCCTGTCGGCGCTGATGCCGTCAGAGACCTCGAGTCAGATCTCAAACGCCACCAACGGCATCGAGCCGCCACGTGGATATGTGAGCGTAAAAGCCAGTAAAGACGGCATTATGAAACAGGTGGTACCAGAGTTCGACCGCCTGCATAACAACTATGAGCTGCTGTGGGATATCCCCAACAACGATGGCTACCTGCAGCTGGTTGGTGTGATGCAGAAGTTTGTCGACCAAAGTATTTCAGCCAACACCAACTACGATCCGGCGCGCTTTGCCGATGGCAAGGTACCGATGAAGCAACTGATTGGCGACCTGCTAACCGCCTATCGCTACGGTGTGAAGACGCTGTATTACCATAACACCCGTGATGGCGCGAAAGACCAGCACGAATTGGCCAACAAGCCAGAACCAGAAGATGACGACTGCGCCGGTGGCGCCTGCAAAATCTAGGCAACTGAGAACCGAGAATAACTAGGACGCAAGCATGAGCTATTCAATTTTTACCCAACAAGCGAATGACGCCACCAAAGAGCCGATGTTCTTCGGCCAGCCGGTTAACGTTGCCCGTTACGATGTTCAGCGCCACGAGATCTTCGAGAAGCTGATTGAGAAACAACTGTCGTTCTTCTGGCGCCCAGAAGAGGTGGATGTAAGCCGCGATCGCATCGACTTCAACGCCCTGCCCGCCCACGAGCAGCATATCTTCTTGAGTAACCTCAAGTACCAGACCCTGCTCGACAGCATTCAGGGCCGCTCGCCCAACGTGGCGCTGCTACCACTGGTCTCCTTGCCGGAGCTGGAAACCTGGATTGAAACCTGGGCCTTTAGCGAAACCATTCACTCGCGCTCATACACCCACATTATCCGCAATGTGATGAACAACCCTTCCGAGGTGTTCGACGACATTCTGGAGAATGAAGAAATCATCAAGCGCGCCAATGATATTGCCGGCTACTACGATGACCTCATCCAACACACCTCGCTGTACCACCTGTATGGCGAAGGCGAACATGTGGTCGATGGCGAAACCATTAGCGTGACCAAGCGCGAGCTGAAGAAGAAGCTCTACCTGTGCCTGATGTCGGTGAACGTACTGGAAGCCATCCGTTTCTATGTGAGCTTCGCCTGCTCGTTTGCCTTTGCCGAGCGTGAGCTGATGGAAGGTAACGCCAAGATCATCAAGCTGATCGCCCGCGACGAAGCACTGCACCTCAGCGGCACCCAACACATGCTCAACTTAATGCGCGAAGGCAAAGACGACCCAGAGATGGCCGAGATTGCCAAAGAGTGTGAGGTTGATGCGTGGCGCCTGTTCACCGACGCCGCCGAGCAAGAAAAGCAGTGGGCCAAGTACCTGTTCAAAGACGGCTCAATGATTGGCCTGAACGAAGAGATCCTATGCCAGTACGTCGAGTACATCACCAACCAACGTATGCAAGCGGTTGGCCTGCACCCATGCTTTGAAGAGCGCTCTAATCCGATCCCATGGATTAATGCTTGGCTGGTCTCTGACAACGTACAGGTTGCACCGCAAGAAGCCGAGATCAGCTCTTACCTGGTCGGTCAGATCGACGCCGCCATCGCCGCCGATGATTTCGAAAACTTCGAGCTGTAATGAGCAAACGTAACGAAGGCCGCGTGATTGCCGGAGGTATTGAGGTCGTGGTGGATGCCCACCACGACAGCATCCTCAGCGCCCTCGAAGAAGCTGGCTTTGCCCCTGAATACCATTGCCGGGAAGGTGTCTGTGGTGCTTGCCGCTGCACCCTCGAATCCGGCGAAGTGGAATACCAGCAAACACCGCTGGCCAATGTGCCGCCCGGTCAGGTACTCAGCTGCTGTAGCCGCCCTAAAGGCACCGTAGCCCTCAAAGAGCGCCCTCCGCTAAAACCGCGTATCGCCTCCTGACCTGCGATTTACTTGAGCCAGACTTAAGTTTTTAATGATTCGACAGATATACTAGGCATACCTTGGGCAACCACTCTCGTTTCATGACTCGTTCGATTACTGCTGTTACCACCGGCGTGCTATTACTGTGCTGCTCTGTTGCGGCCTATGCCTGGTTTAGTAAATCCAACAACTTCACCGAGCCACAGATCTGCCGCGCCACCATCGCCACCGCCAACTATGTGCGCCAGCTGGGAGAGGTCACCGCAGTGAATGCCGATCAGGGCCTCTACCAAATCGACAACCAAGGGGCGAGCCGTCAAGTCGCTTGTAGCATCTCTGAGCTAAGCGTTTATATCGACCAGCAATCCAATTGGCAGTATCGGGTGGAGCGCGGGCAGCTACAGATCATCGAGGTCAAGCCTAACCTGCCGTTGCGGGTGCGTCAGTTTAACGAAGCCCAGTTGACCCACCCCAAGGTTAGGCTCTCCCAGCACAATCTGCCTAATGCCTTTTTGGAGATGTTTGGCGAGGGCTACGATACCGATCAGTTAGTGCAACATAGTGTGGCCCTACTCAAGGCGAATCACATCTGCGGCGAGCTGGACGAGCTGCAGCTACTTGAAAAGAGCGAGCAAAGCGATGCCGATTTCCGCGCCCAGGCGCGTCTACTACAGCCATACGTGCTGCATATCGTGCAAACCAGCGATATTCCGACCGAAATGAGCATGGAAGTGCGCCAGCAAATCAGCCGTTTCGCTCAGGATTATCACGAAAATACACCGCGGATATTGGAATGGCTAAATCAGAGCGAGTCGGCATTGCCCATGGATCAGCGCTTACTTGCGTTCCACTTGGGCGATCTCGCAAAAGAGAATCGTCAACTTCGCTTGCCAAACTCATGTCAAGAAGTGGTGTTACAATCAAAAGAACTTGGGCAAACATTGTAGATTTATCTGCTAAATATCAGCTAAAGTATTGATTGATAGCATTATAATGATAAGGGAGTGCCTTAAATGGTCACTGACAGCGATGGCTACGTAGACTTAATTAACTTTTTAGCAGACAACCTGGCCATATTTGAAAAGACTCAGCCGCATCAAAATCCGTTGACGGTGTGTGACTACGTTTCTGAGAAACTCTCAGAGAGCGTGATGCTGGTATGCCGTCAACACGAACACCTCGAGAGCGATCACCGCTTTATCGTTATCCGCGAGATCGACGCCATCGTGAATGATTTGGAACAAGTGCTATCCAGCGTTTGGATGAAGAGCCCTACCCAGCAACAGCAGCAGTTTATCGATGAGTTTGTCGGCCTTATCAAGAACATGTTCGACAACGAGCTTATCGCCCTCGACCCTATCTGAGCTTCCCCGCGTAGTCAAAATGGCCCCCGCTCACTCGCTGAGCGGCCGGATCCCTTGTAGCAGGTTAAAACAACTGTCTTTGGCGATTTGCAAGAACGCCCCAATGTAGGGACTCTCGGCATCATCGCTACGCACCGCTGCATATAGCCCCTGCCACAACTCCTGCTCGCCCAGCGGTTTAACCGCCACGTAGCCCTTGGCCTGATAGTCCACCAACGCCCAGTTGGGCAGCACTGCCACCCCGCGTCCACTGGCTACCAACTGCATCATGACCAATGTCATATCCACATGGCGGATCGCCTTAGGCTTAATCCCGGCTGGGCCTAAGAACAGCTGAAAGACATCCAGCCGCTCACTGTCTACAGGGTAAGAAATCAGCGTTTCGTTGGCTAAATCGGCCGGCTCAATCACCGGTTTATCGGCTAGAGAATGGTCCGGCGCTAACGCCAACATCGGCATATAGCTAAACAACGGCTGGTACTGGATGCCCTCGAGCTGATCGCAGGTTGAGGTAATCACCAGATCTAACTCGCCGGCCTGCAGCTCGGGTAGAGGCTCGAAGCTAAAGCCAGAGCTAAAGTCCAGCTCCACGTCGGGCCACAGCGCGCGGTATTGGTCGATGGCGGGCATCAACCAGTTGAAGCAACTGTGACACTCCAGCGCCAGATAAAGCCGCCCGGCCTCACCGCCCACCAGGCGGCGCAACTCAGCCTCAGTTTGCTGCACCTGTGCCAGTACTGAATCAGCCAACTCCAACACGCGTAACCCCGCCATGGTAAAGCGCAGCGGCTTGGTCTTACGGACAAACAGCTTTGCCCCGACACGACTTTCCAACTCTTTGATTTGATGAGATAAAGCAGATTGAGTCATGCACAGGCGCTGAGCCGCTTCGCTAAGCGAGCCCCCCTCGCGCAAGGCGCGCACACTATGTAGATGTTTAAGTTCGAGCATCCTGACTCAACCCCTTGTGACACTAGGCGCTCTAGCATATCGACCAAGCACCAAGAAAAAACGCTGCAAGCGCTTGTGCGGCTTGCATGAAATCCTAAAACAGCGCTTAATAGTGCAATAACTAAGGATCAAATAACAACATGCAACATATTGAAAAATCTCACAAGCTAGACAATGTCTGCTACGACATTCGGGGGCCGGTGCTCAAGCAAGCCCGCCGCCTCGAAGAAGAAGGCCACCGGGTACTCAAACTCAATATCGGCAACCCCGCCCCATTCGGCTTTGAAGCGCCGGATGAGATCTTGGTAGACGTAATCCATAACTTGCCAACCGCCCAAGGCTACTGCGACTCCAAGGGCCTGTTCTCCGCCCGCAAAGCGGTCATGCACCACTACCAGTTGCATGGCCTGCGCAGCGTAACGCTGGATGATATCTATTTGGGTAATGGCGTGAGCGAGCTGATCGTGATGGCGATGCAGGCACTGCTTAATAACGGCGACGAGATGCTGATCCCCTCACCAGATTATCCACTGTGGACCGCCGCAGCCACCCTGGCCGGCGGCAAGCCGGTTCACTACGTGTGTGATGAGCAAAGCGACTGGTTCCCGGATATTGAAGATATTCGCAGTAAGATCACCCCTAGAACCAAGGGCTTGGTGATCATCAACCCGAACAACCCCACCGGTTCAGTATATAGCCGAGAGATTTTGCTGGAGCTGGTTGAGCTGGCCCGTCAGCACAACCTGATTCTGTTTGCCGATGAGATCTACTCCAAGGTAATCTACGACGAGGCGCAGCACATCCCGCTATCGACGCTGTCGGATGACGTACTCACAGTTACCTTTAACGGCCTGTCCAAAGCCTACCGGGTATGTGGCTTCCGCTCCGGCTGGATGGTGGTATCAGGACCCAAGCATCGCGCCAGCGACTACATAGACGGCCTCGATATGCTGGCCTCAATGCGCCTGTGTGCCAACGTGCCAGTGCAGCATGCCATTCAAACCGCGCTAGGTGGCTATCAAAGCATCAACGAGCTGATCGTTCCCGGCGGTCGCCTCCACGAGCAGCGCCTTAAGGCTTGGCAGCTACTCAATGACATCCCCGGGGTGAGCTGCGTGAAGCCGCGTGGCGCGATGTACCTGTTCCCCAAGCTGGATGTGAAGAAATTCAATATCCAAGACGACCAGCAGTTTGCCCTCGATCTGCTGCAGCAAGAGAAGATCTTGGTGGTGCAAGGCACCGGCTTTAACTGGCACAAGCCCGATCACTTCCGTATTGTGTTCCTGCCACGCGAGCAGGAGTTGACCGACGCCATCACCCGAATTGGCACCTTCCTCGAAGGATATCGCCAAGGCAGTAACTAGCGGAGACATGCATGGAAGCACTGAGTGGACAACCCGGCGCAGCGCGCTACAGCGAAGAACAGCACAAACGCCATAGGGACCTACGTAGCCCCTGGCAACGCGACCGAGCGCGGGTCCTCCACTCAGCGGCCTTCCGCCGCTTGCAAAACAAGACTCAGGTATTGGGGGTCGGTGATAACGACTTTTACCGCACCCGCCTGACCCATTCTTTGGAAGTGGCACAGATTGGCACCGGCATCGTCTCCCAGCTGCGCGCCAGCCAACCCGACCAGCAGCCACTTCTGCCCAGCCAGAACCTAATCGAAGCACTGTGCCTGGCCCACGACATTGGCCACCCGCCGTTCGGCCACGGCGGCGAAGTCGCACTCAACTACATGATGCGCGAGCATGGCGGCTTTGAGGGCAATGCGCAAACCTTGCGTATTCTCACCAAGCTGGAGCCCTACACCCGCAACTTTGGCATGAACCTGTGTCGCCGCAGTTTACTGGGGGTCATGAAGTATCCCTGCCTTATCAGTGAGCTGGAGCGTGAGCCCAAGCCGAAGCCGGCCGTGAACTTCCGCCAGCTTAAAGTCGGTGAATGGAGCCCCGCCAAGGGCATCTACGATGATGACCTCGCCGTCTATCAATGGATACTCGCCCCTTTGTCAGAGTCTGATCGCGCGCTGTTTACCTCTCACGAGCTACGCCAAACCGGCCAGCACCGCCGTAGCCGATTCAAATCCTTAGATTGCTCAATCATGGAGCTGGCCGATGATATCGCCTACGGCGTACACGATTTAGAAGACGCGGTAGTGCTAGGGATCGTCCACCAAAGCGACTGGCAGTTAATGGTTGCCGAGCCGATGAGTAAGATTGAAGACTGTTGGCTGGCCGAAGAGATTGCCTCACTGGGGGAGCTACTGTTTAGTGACCATCACTATGAGCAAAAGGAAGCCATCGGCTGTCTGGTGAACGCCTTTATCACCGCCATCGGCCTGGAGCGACAAGGCTGCTTTGATGAGCCGCTACTCGACTGGCAAGCCCGCCTGGCCCCACCTATGGCACAAGCGCTGGATATCCTCAAGCGCTTTGTCCTGAACTACGTCATCCAAACCCCACAGATAGAGATTGTGCGCTTTAAAGGCCAACAGATTGTGATGGAGCTCTATCAGGCATTCGCCAGCGACCCCGAGCGGCTGCTGCCACTGAACACTCGCAGCCGTTGGAAAATCGCCGCCGAGAGCAACTGCCAATCACGCGTAATCAGTGACTACATCGCCGGTATGACCGACGACTACGCCCAGCGACTCTATCAGAAGATGTTCTAGGGCTTTTACTGCGCGTCGAATCAGCATGTGAAGTCCTGCACACTTCCCCGCTTAGTCTGCGATTTATTGTTAGGCTTTGATAAGTATCAAGTTGTAATCCGTAACGCCTTCTACAGTTAAAGTGTAACCGTTGCTTGTGAGGGACCTTCTATGATTACCGTTGCGGATATTATGACCAGTAATCCCCATACCGCCCGCCCCGACAGCTCACTCGCCGAGGCGAGGCAGTTGCTGCGTAGCCACGGTTTTCGTCACCTGCCGGTTACCGACGAGCAGGGTCAACTGCTCGGCATCGTCTCTGAGCGCAATCTACTCGCGGCTCAGGAATCGAGCCAGACTAAGATCTCCCATGAACAACGCACCGAGCAAGAGCTCAGTATCGACCTTCGTCAGCTGATGGTGGAGAAGGTCTACACTGTCTCTCCGCAAGCCTCAGTGGAAGACGCTGCTCGCTATCTGGAAGAGCATAAGATTGGCTGCCTGCCGGTACTTGAGGACCAACAGCTGGTGGGGATCATCACCGATACTGACTTTGTTGGCGTGGCTATCACCTTGCTGGAGTTGATGCGCGAACAAGAACCCCTCTAGCTAAATTGCGTAAACGCACACAATAGATCCTGTAATTATTGGATCAGCTGTTAGCTAAAAAAGCAGCGTAAAGCCGCTTTTTTCTCCACTCTCGTGTAAATTTATAACAATTAACGCTTGATATGTGACTGACATCACATTAGACTTACAGCCGTAGAATCAATGGTGACATTGCACTGTAACCGATTTTTCAGGGTTCGCTAATCGCCCTTGCTGTACTTGCCCTTTGTGACAGCATGTATTAGTCATTCCTTATGTCTTTTTAATCCAGCCGTTTTGGTTGGATTTTTTTTGCCTGAAATTTAACCCTGTCGATCGAGATTACAGCCTGTCATTGATGTCGGCGCTGTGCTAACGTCGCCCCATTCGCAGTAAGCCTAGTTTTCCACAGTACTATGTATCAGTTAATCCAGCAGATTATCCCACGCGGCGCTCAATTTATGCTGCTCTCTTCCTTAGGTTTCGCGCTGATGGCGGCCTGCGTCAAGCTACTTAGCAGCCAAGGCATCCCGGTGTTTGAGATCGTCGCCGCGCGTGCACTGGTATCACTGGTTCTCAGTTATGCCGATGTGCGGCGCAAACGTATCTCGGTGTTTGGTCACAACCACCTGCTACTGTTTGCCCGTGGTGCGGTCGGCACTTTAGCGTTGATCTGCGTGTATTACGCGGTAACCGTGCTGCCGCTGGCGGAAGCCACCATCTTGCAATACCTCCACCCGGTGTTTACCGCTTTGCTCGCGCTGCTGTTTCTTAAAGAACGGGTGCATCTCTCCACCCTGCTTTGCGTAGCGTTCTCGCTGGCAGGTTTGTATGTGATGGTGGGCCCATCGCTATCCAGTGATTACGTCAGCGAGCTCCCCCTACTTGGGGTTGGACTTGCGGTACTAGGCGCCTTTGGTAGCGCGGTGGCCTATGTGATTGTGCGCCAGTTAAGTAATCGAGAGGATGCCTCGGTGATTATCTTCTACTTTCCGCTGGTGGCCTTGCCGGTATCGCTACTACTGATGGGTAAAGACGCCACGCTGCCAACGCTGTCGCAGGTGGTACTGCTGATCATGGTAGGTATCTTCACCCAAATCGGGCAGATCGGTCTGACCAAGGCGATGCAAACCTTAACGGCCGCCAAGGCAACTGCCTTTGGCTACATCCAGATCGTGTTCTCGATTGTATTGGGCATTGTGTTGTTTGCCGAAGCGCCAGCCGCCAGCACCTATGCGGGCGGAGCGTTGATTGTTTTGGGGGCTATGGCTAACCTTTTTGGCAGCACACTTAGTACCAAGATGCGCGCGAGCAAACGCTAGCAGCGCTAAACCGAGTGCCAACCGGCAGAGCTATCCATTATGAACTACCTCGCCCACCTGCATATCGCCGCCCATACCCACACCTCCTTGGTGGGGGCGTTTATGGGAGATTTTGTGAAAGGCCGGGCCTGGCAGCAACTACCCACGGAACTCGCGCAGGGAGTCCGCTTACACCGCCATGTAGATAGCTGGATTGACCAGCGCTACCTCGACGCCCAACTGCCGCAGCTTTTTCCTGCATCGCTTAGGCGCTTTAGCACCATCGCACTCGATATCTACCTCGATTATCTGCTGTGCACCCACTGGCCACGTTTTCATCCTCAAGCGCTCAACGCCTTTATCGACGAAAGCTACGCGCAGCTAGCCAGCGCGACACTTGAAGGGCGAGCCCTATATGTGCGAGATGCCCTAGTGGAAGGTGATTGGCTCGGCTACTACCGGATCCAAGCCAATATGGAGTCGGTACTGCGCGGCGTCAGCAGTCGGATGCGCAGAGGCTTTGATGCCGCGGGTATGTACCAAGCTCTCGTCGACCAGCATACGCAGATTGAGAGTTTTTTCACCCATCACTACCCCCTGTTGCTGGAAGATTGTCGACAATATCTCGATGACGAGTAACACGACAAAGGCAGCCACTAGGGCTGCCTTTTCTTTACTCCGCTACGAGCCGATTAAGCTTATCAGAACTGCTCTTCTTCGGTGGAGCCGGTCAGCGCCGTCACTGAAGACTCGCCGCCTTGAATCACATTGGTGACTTGGTCGAAGTAGCCGGTGCCCACTTCTTGTTGGTGAGCCACAAAGGTGTAACCACGCTCTGCCGCGGCAAACTCCTTCTCTTGGACCATCTCAACATAGTGGCGCATGCCTTCGCCTTGGGCGTAGTTGTGCGCCAAGTCGAACATGTTGTACCACATGTTGTGAATACCGGCCAAGGTGATGAACTGGTACTTGTAGCCCATATCGCTCAATGCCTGCTGGAAGCGGGCGATGGTTTCATCATCAAGGTTTTTACGCCAGTTGAACGATGGCGAGCAGTTGTAGGCCAGCAGCTGATTCGGGAACTTAGCGTGAATGGCATCAGCGAATTTACGTGCCTCTTCCAAACACGGGGTGGCGGTTTCACACCAGATCAGGTCAGCATACTCTGCATAAGCCAGACCGCGGCTTATCGCTTGGTCAATGCCAGGTGTCACGCGGTAGAAGCCTTCCGAGGTGCGCTCGCCAGTGATGAACTCTGCGTCATAAGGGTCAACGTCAGAGGTCAACAAGTCAGCTGCGTTGGCGTCGGTACGGGCGATTACCAAGGTAGGCACATCGGCAACGTCAGCAGCGAAGCGGGCTGCAATCAGCTTTTGTACGGCTTCCTGAGTCGGTACTAGTACCTTACCGCCCATATGACCGCATTTTTTCACTGACGCGAGCTGATCTTCAAAGTGCACACCGGCGGCGCCCGCTTTAATCATCGACTTCATCAGCTCGAACGCGTTCAGCACCCCGCCAAACCCTGCTTCAGCATCAGCCACGATGGGTAGGTAGTAGTCAATGCCGCCATTGGCAGGTGACAGACCATTTGCCCACTGGATCTGATCAGCACGTTGGAAGGAGTTGTTGATACGCTCAACCACCTTCGGTACCGAGTCCACCGGGTAGAGGCTTTGATCAGGGTACATGCTTGACGCACTGTTGTTATCGGCGGCGACCTGCCAGCCTGAGAGGTAGATGGCTTCGATACCCGCTTTAGCTTGTTGCACTGCTTGACCGCCGGTCAGCGCGCCCAAACAGTTAACATAGCCCTTCTTCGCTTGGCCATTGACCAGCGACCAGAGTTTCTCCGCGCCACGACGAGCAACGGTGTTTTCGGGAACGACGGAGCCGCGCAGCTTAACGACTTCTTCAGCAGAATATGGACGTTTTACGCCTTTCCAACGTGGGTTCTCTGCCCAATCTTTTTCCAACTCAGCAATTTGTTGCTCTCTTGATACTGTCATGTTCCATCCCTCGTATTCTGGTGTGGCTTCGGTCAGCAAAACTCTGCTGTCCTAAGCCGCTTTAATTACCCACGGCGTTAACCGCAGCCTTGTAGAGTAAGTAGCGCGCCTTATGGCTGCGCTTGAAAGGCCAGCCGGGGTGGTCAGGGTACAGAGGAGAGACCATCCCCTTGGGCCATGTAGCCAGTGAACCGGCTCTTGCTTTGGTCAGCACCTGCTTTGAAATTATTTTGTAAGTGTAAGCAGGGGTACAAAAACCTTATTGCTATCTTAGCTGTTGTTTTTTTGTTCTTCCTTCTCAGGAAACCTTTAGAAAAATTCAAACGCTCGTTTTATGTTTTTCTTCAAGATGCTGTTTTTTATAACAGTCACAGCGAAATATGCAAAATATAAAATAGTATATTTACTCTACTAATTCGAAGTGATGGATAGGATCTCAGCTTCTTCCAAACTCATTCCGTAATTAATTTTCTGTAATTTATTTTCATTTTTTCTACAAAATTCCGCTGACTGGAAATCGACTTAACCTTAACGTTAATGTAACCAGCTCAGACTGAACGCCTGTAAATGCTCTGCGGGCGTATTTAACCCTCTGAATTGACGAGTAATATTTTCTTGCTGAGGAACTCCATTAAGTAAGAGCATGTGGCAGGAATGGCGAGATTAAATCTACAGTCGAATTAATCTGAGGATGACTTGTTAAATAACGGCAAAACTGGTCCGAGTTGGTTGGCCCTGCGCAACTTCACACTTTTTAAAATTGTCGCTCAGTAGTTGGCGCATTCACCGAACCGAGACGCACAACTAGCGTGACTTAACTCACAGCTTGCTTCCGGTTTGGGGCATCCCTTATCAGCAAAATGAATACGCTAGCTGGAAGAACTCACCGAATTAAGCAGCAAACAATAAGCAGTGTGGCGAGCAGTGAGGCCAAGAAGGTAGAAGGTAGAAGGTAGAAGGTAGAAGGTAGAAGGTAGAAGGTAGAAAGCCATAGCGAAAATCGAAGCGCGTAGTCAGCTCTTATCATAAGCAACAAAAAAGGAGGCCGAAGCCTCCCTATCATTTGCAGCAGCTTAGGGCTGTGCCCAGCCCTTACAGCAGCTCTTTGATCTCGTCGCGGCCGAGGTGGCGAACGTCTTTACCGCGAACAAAGTAAATCACATACTCTGCGATATTCTGACAGCGGTCACCCACTCGCTCCAAGTCGCGCGCTACCGAAATCGCGTCGAGGATCTGCGGGATGGAGCGCGGGTCTTCCATCATGTAGGTCATCTGCTCGCGAATAAAGCGCTCATACTCTTTGTCCACTTTCTTGTCGGCGCGGTGCACCTTAAATGCAAGATCTACGTCCATACGGGCAAAGGCATCCAGTACCTCTCGCAACATAGCGGTTGCACGCAGCCCCAAGTGCTCAAGGCTTGCCAGAGAGCTGTTATGCTTATCGTTCTGGCGCTGCACCATACGGGCAATCTTCTCAGCTGCATCACCGATACGCTCTAAGTCGGCGATGGTTTTGATAATCGCCATCACTACACGCAGATCGCTCGCCGCAGGTTGGCGCTTAGCGATGATGCGGGTGCACTCTTCGTCAATTTGCACCTCAAAGCCGTTCACCTTACCGTCAGTCTCGATAACCTTTTCGATAAGGTCGTGATCGGCCTTGCTGAGCAAGTGAATGGCATCTTTGAGCTGCTCTTCAACCAGGCCGCCCATCGCCATAATTTGATTACGCACGTGGTCCAGCTCAGCATTGAATTGACCAGAGATGTGCTTGGAAATATTTAACTTGTCCATGAATCTTCCTTAAGGCTTAACCGTAGCGGCCAGTAATATAGTCTTCAGTTTGCTTTTCCGACGGCGTCGTAAACAGGGTATTGGTGTCGGCGTACTCAATCAGGTTACCCATGTACATAAAGGCTGTTTGATCCGACACCCGCGCTGCCTGCTGCATGTTGTGGGTAACAATCACTACAGTATAACGGCTCTTGAGGTCGTTAATCAGCTCTTCAATAGTAAGGGTTGAGATCGGGTCCAGCGCCGACGTAGGCTCATCGAGCAATAGCACTTCTGGTTCGATGGCGATGGCGCGGGCAATTACCAAACGCTGCTGCTGACCGCCTGAGAGGCCAAAGGCATTCTCGTGCAAACGATCTTTTACCTCATCCCACAGCGCGGCACCGCGCAGTGAGCGCTCTACCGCTTCGTCAAGCACGCGGCGGTCTTTAATGCCTTGCAGACGCAGGCCGTACACCACGTTCTCGTAGATGGATTTCGGGAAGGGATTAGGGCGTTGGAACACCATGCCCACGTTGCGACGCAACGCCGCTACATCCACGCTCTTGTCATAGATATTTTGACCGTGTAGCTGGATCTCGCCGTCGATACGGCAGATATCCACCAGGTCGTTCATCCGGTTGATACAACGCAGCAAGGTCGACTTACCACAGCCCGAGGGACCAATAAATGCGGTTACCTGACCTTTTGGCACCTTCATCGAAACATCGAACAGCGCTTGTTTGCTGCCGTAGTACAGGTCGAGGTTTTTTACTTCCAGCGCGGTTTGCTCGGCACTTAAGTTGGCCAAATCCAGCACAGTCTCACGATTGTTATCAGTGTTCAGAGTAATCATGTTTTTTCCTTAAATTTGGCTAACTTATTGATCCAGAGTTTTGAACTTTTCACGCAGACGGTTTCGAATCGAAATCGCCGCCAGGTTCAAACCGATAATCACTGTGACCAATAAAAATGCAGTGGCGTACACCAGTGGTCGCGCTGCTTCAACGTTGGGGCTTTGGAAACCAACGTCGTAAATATGGAAGCCCAAGTGCATAAACTTACGCTCCAGGTGGAAATACGGGAAGTTTCCATCCAGTGGCAGAGTCGGTGCCAGTTTCACGACACCTACCAGCATCAGCGGCGCTACCTCACCAGCGGCGCGTGCCACAGCCAGGATCAGGCCGGTCATAATCGCCGGGCTGGCCATCGGGATAACGATTCGCCACAGGGTTTCAAACTTGGTGGCACCCAGTGCCAACGAGCCCTGACGCACCGCGCTTGGGATACGTGACAAGCCCTCTTCGGTAGAAACAATCACCACCGGTAGGGTCAGAATCGCCAGTGTCAATGCCGACCACAACACGCCGGGCGAGCCAAAGGTTGGCGATGGCAGGCTCTCGGGGTAGAACAGCGCATCGATGCTGCCACCGAGCATGTACACGAAGAAGCCCAAGCCGAACACACCGTAAACAATCGAGGGGACACCCGCGAGGTTGATCACCGCAATACGGATCATCCGGGTCGCTGCATTGTTGCCGGCATATTCGTGCAGGTAGATAGCGGCAACCACACCCAGCGGGGTCACGATAACTGCCATCAGCATCACCATAAACACAGTACCGAAGATCGCCGGGAATACCCCACCTTCGGTGTTGGCTTCGCGTGGGTCATCCACGATGAACTTACTGAGTTGGTGGAACCAATGTGCGATCTTCTGCCCTAAATGCATCTCGTTGGGGAAGAACACATCAACAACCTTGTCGAAGCCAATGGTCACTGACTCGCCGCGCATATCGCGGATAATCAGTTGGTCGCGACCGGCCTGACGACGCAGATCGAACAGCTCTTCTTCTAACACCAAGTAGTCGGCATGCAGCTGTTCGCGGCGCTCTTCTAACTCAGCAACGCGCACGTCAGTCAGGTTATCGTTCATCTCCCATTTGCGCTCGCGCAAACGCAGGCGCTCTAGCTGGTAGTTCACGCCACCAATATCGCGCTTAAGCAGTCGCTCTGATTGGTCGTACAGCCCGCGCGAGCGCGCTAGCAGCTCATACAGTTTGTCGTGTTCGGGATCAGCGGCCAGTGGGATGGTTTCGCCATCGCGCACCAAGGCCTCTACATAGCCGTAGAAGTTACCGTTGGTCAGGCGTTCTACCACCACAATGTTTTTCGGTTGAACGCTTTCAACGATGTCGGTTTCCAAGATCCAACGGAAATCCAGTGGCACAAACTCACGGTTCCCGGTCTTGAACAGGAAGCGCTCAACAAAATCGCCCTGCTCTTCGGGAATATCGATACCTTGTGCGGTTAAACGTTCGGTGGGAACCAGCTCGCGATCATAGCGCTCACCAATAATTGTTCCTCGCTCGCCAAACTGCTCAACGGTCAGCTCGTAGACTGGGCTGGGCCAGAAATAGACTAAGCCGCGAGAGGCGATCAACAATAGCAGGCCGATTACCGCCACCAAACTCATGCTCACTGCGCCTGCGGTCATCCAGATCCACGGCGCGCCTGATTTAAACCATTTGTTCATTGTTTATTCCGACCTCTTTACAGTGAGCTGTATTTTTCGCGTAGTCGCTGACGAACGAACTCAGCCACCGTATTGAATACAAAGGTGAAGACAAACAGCACAAACGCCGCCAAGAACAACACCCGGTAGTGCGAACTACCCACTTCAGATTCAGGCATCTCAACCGCAATGTTGGCCGAGAGTGTGCGCATACCCTGGAAGATACTCCAATCCATTACTGGGGTATTACCGGTGGCCATCAATACGATCATGGTTTCACCCACCGCACGACCAAGCCCCATCATGACCGCCGAGAAGATACCCGGGCTGGCTGTCAGCAGTACCACTTTAGTCAGGGTTTGCCATGGGGTTGCACCCAATGCCAGAGAGCCGTTACTCAGGTGCTTAGGCACTGAGAACACCGCATCTTCGGCAATCGAGTAGATGGTCGGAATCACCGCAAAGCCCATCGCCAAGCCCACCACCAAGGAGTTACGTTGGTCAAAGCTAATGCCTAGCTCGTTGGTGATGAACAGACGGGCATCGCCGCCAAACATCCACAGCTCCAGCGTTGGGCTGATAGCAAACGAGAACCAACCAAGGAACAGTACCACTGGGATCAGCAGCATCACGTCCCAGCCTTCTGGCACGCTTTGACGGATCGCCTTCGGCATCTTGCTCCAGCCATAGGCCGCGGCAATAAAGCCGGTAGGCAGCAATATCATAGTGGCGATAACGCCAGGCAGGTTGTCCTCAATCAGCGGCGCCAGCCACAGACCAGCCAAGAAGCCCAAAATAACCGTTGGCAGGGCTTCCATAATCTCTACCGTCGGCTTCACAATCTTACGCAGTGGCGCAGACATAAAGTACGCGGTGTAGACAGCACCTGCCAGGGCAATCGGTACGGCAAACAGCATCGCGTAGAAGGCGGCTTTTACGGTACCGAAGGATATGGGTACCAAGCTAAGTTTTGGCTCGAACTCATCGCTGGCGGAGGTGGATTGCCAAACAAACTGGGGCTCTGGGTAGCCTTCATACCAAACCTTTTGCCATAACGCGCTCCAAGTTACTTCAGGGTGCTCGTTACTTACCTTGTAGAACTCCAGTGAGTTACCGGTTTGAGCAATCAGACCATTGGCACGCGGCGAAAACGCCAAGGTGTAGGTATTGCCCTCATCAACCTTCTCTTTGAGCAAACGGCTGCCACCGGTGGTATGGAATAGCTCCATGTAGCCATCGTCGGTGGCAACGGCAAAGCCCTTACGGAAGTACTCAACCGCAATCTCGTTGACGCTGGATTCGGCATCGAACTCGCGGATCTGGGTGAACTGACGCTTGCCGTCTTTGGCCACTTCAAACCACTGGGTGATCTTGCCGTTATCGTTAGCCACAATCAGCGAGCTGGCACCGGTGAGCAGCGCCACATCGGTGACGTTGGCGTCTTGGTAGTTGATAGAATCCACCGACATCAGGCGGATACGGCCAATCGATGAGATATCGTAGGTCGACAAACGGTTGCCACTGCGCACAAACAAACGGCGCAGATCAGGTGTAATCAGCATCTGGTCGACAAAGGCAGGCAAGCCTGGGATCACCGCGTTGTCTGAGCTCCACTCAACCTCATCGGTGAACATGTTCACCTCACCTTCAAGGCGAGTCAGCAGCGCGCGGCCGTCGGTAGTAATCACCGCTACCGCCATCTCGCCCTCTCCGGCTTCAAAAGCCAGTTGGCGAATGCCTTTGCCCTCAGGGTCGACCATCACCCCTTCTTCACCAAACGGATACTCCACCGTGGGAGTGATTAGACGCTGGTCGTTGGGGTAGGTCACCTTAAACTTAGGCGCCATTACATAGACCCGACCGAAGCTATCCGCGTAGGCGGCCATGCCGCGGCTAGGCACCGTGCGGTCAGCAGCTGTCACCCGGATCGGCAGTTGGTGTGCGGGGAAGAAACGTTGCTCTTCGGTGAGATCGAAGAAACGCAGTTCACCACCCATATTAAAGCGGTAAGCGATTTCGTTTTGTTCTTCGACCCCGATCATCACGGTCGCATGATTGTCGACTAACGGTATAGATTGCTTATGCTTGACGCTGGCACCGTAAAACACCGGTGCAACCACCCAAAGCAAGTAGAAAAAGATAAGCAGAAGCGCGATAAGCACAAGTACGCCACCGGCACTAACGCCGTAGCGGGCTAACTTGTCCATAAGTAATCGCTGGCCGCTACTTTTAAATGACACTGATTGCGTCATAGGTCCCTCGAAATCTAAATTGTATCGCCGGAAGTATATGGCAGTTTTATGACAGTAATGTTTCAGATGGCTGCTTTCGCCGCAACTTTGGACTATTAAGTCACCCATCAATCTAAGCGAGCAAAAAAACCACTCAAATCAAGGATAATCTCTGGCGGTTTTCACAAATAAGTCATATTTGTTACTGTAAAATTAACCCTTTAGTGGAACGTCAAAAATCATCAAGTAACAACAGTTTAGACTGTTGTTACGTGGCATAATATGTCGTTGGTTAATAATGGCAAGGTTAGAAGCTCTGCATATCACTAAAGCATGACGCAGCATCAGACAAAGGAGTCACCATGAAACATCTCGTGTTAACTGTAATCGGCAAGGATCGCTGTGGCATCGTGGAACAGGTTGCCAGCTTGGTCAGTCAGCATCAAGGGAACTGGTCGGCGAGCAGCCTGCAGCGCCTGTCCGGCCAGTTCGCAGGCATGGTTGAAGTTGCCGTTCCAGCCGCCAAGGTCGACGCCCTACGCGAGCAACTTAGTCAACTCGCCGATCTGTATGTGCAAGTGGTCGAAGCCAGCGAAGAGGTCATCGCTGATGAAGGTAAGCCGTGCATCCTCAATATTACCGCCAACGACCGCGCTGGCATCATTCAAGAAGTGACTCAAGCATTGCTGTCGATGGGTATTAGCATCAACAAGATCCAATCGGGCGTTGCACCGGCCCCCAACTGGGGCGGCCAACTGTTCCACGCCACTCTCACCCTGCCCGAATTAGATGAGAACAGTATCGACCAACTCACTGAGCGCCTCGAAGCGCTGGCTGATGATTTGATGGTCGATTTTAGCTCGTCTCAGCAAGAAACTACCAGTTAAAGGAGAAATCATGAGTGACCCTTTGTACATTGAAAAAGAGCTCAGCTGGCTCGCTTTCAATGAACGTGTACTGCAAGAAGCGCAAGACACCAACGTGCCAATTATCGAGCGGGTGCGATTCCTGGGTATCTTCTCCAACAACCAAGATGAGTTTTACAAAGTCCGCGTCGCCGCGGTAAAACGCCGTATCCTGCTCAACGAGATGCACGAGCGCGACGATGGCTCGAACCTGCTCCTTGAGCAGATCCAAAGCAAACTAGCCGAGTTAGGTAAGGCCTTCGACGCCACCTATCAAGACATCATGCTGGCATTAGCACGCCGCAATATCTTCTTGATTAACGAAGACCAGCTTAGCGACAACCAGCAGAAATGGCTGAAGAAGTACTTTAAAGACAAGGTATTGCGCCATATCACCCCGATTGTTTTAAACAAGAAAACCGAGCTGGTTAAGTTTTTAAAAGACGAGTACACCTACCTAGCCGTTCAGGTACTCAAGGGCAGTAAAGAGCAGCATCTACTTATTGAGATCCCAACCGATGCCCTGCCCCGCTTTGTTCAGCTGCCCAGCGATGGCAGCAAAACCAAGAAGACGATGATCATCCTCGACAACATCATTCGCTTCTGCCTAGAGGACTTGCTGACCGGCTTTTATGAGTTTGATTCGGTGTCGGCCTACTCCATCAAGATGACCCGCGATGCCGAGTATGACCTCACCGACGAGGTTGACCAAGGCCTGCTGGAGAAGATGTCAGAAGGTTTGAAGCAACGCCTTACTGCCGAGCCGGTGCGCTTTGTTCATGACCGCGAAATGCCCGAGAGCATGGTCCGCAAACTCAGTAAGATGCTCAAAATGAGCAAGCTCGATCACGTGGTCGGTGGTGGTCGCTACCACAACTTCAAAGACTTTATTGGCTTCCCGAATGTAGGTCGTAAATATCTGGAAAACACAAAGATCCCAGCCTTAAACAGCCGCGATTTTGAGAGCTTCCAGACGGTGTTTGAGGCCATCAGCAACAAGGATATCCTGCTCTACTATCCGTACCACAAGTTCCGTTACCTGACAGAGTTTATCCGCCAAGCTTCGTTTGACCCGAAGGTCTCATCCATCAAAATCAACATCTACCGGGTTGCCAAGAACTCCCATTTGATGAACTCACTGATTGATGCCGCCAACAATGGTAAGCGTGTCACGGTAGTGGTTGAGCTACGCGCGCGCTTCGACGAAGATGCCAACATTACCTGGGCGCAGATCCTCCAAGAGGCCGGCGTAAAGGTTATCTTTGGCGTACCCTCCTTGAAGGTCCACTCCAAGCTGCTGCTGATCACCCGCAAAGAAGACGGAGAGACGGTCTACTACAGCCATGTGGGCACCGGCAACTTCCACGAGAAGACCTCGAAGATCTACACCGACTTCGCGCTGTTCACCAAAAATCAGGAGATCGGCCAAGAGGTGGAGAACGTGTTCCGCTTTATCGACCAGCCTTACCGCCGCTTTAAGTTCCAACACTTGATTGTTTCACCTAACGAAACCCGCCGCCGCATGTTCAGCCTAATTGACTACGAGATCAATCAAGCCAATGCCGGCAACAAGGCGGCCATCACCATCAAGGTCAACAACTTGGTGGATCGCGGCATCGTGAATCGCCTGTATGCGGCCAGCAAGGCCGGAGTGAAGATCAAGATGATAATCCGCGGTATGTGCTCACTGGTACCTGGGCTTGCTGGTATCAGTGACAATATTGAGGTGATCTCTGTGGTCGATCGCTTCTTGGAGCACCCGCGGGTTTTCCACTTCCATCATGGCGGTGAGAATCAGGTGTTTATCGCCTCCTTCGATCTGATGACCCGTAACATCGAGGAGCGGGTTGAAGTGGGCACACCGATCTACGATGAGGACCTAAAACAGGTGATTATCGACCTGTTGAATCTGCAGTTCTCCGATACCACCAAGGCCCGTATCATCGATGCCGAGCAGTCCAACAGATACGTTAAACGCGGCAATCGTCGTAAGATCCGCTCTCAGGTTTGGACCCACGACTACCTCAAGTCGCTGGAAGCGAAACCTTTGACTAAAGCTCAAGACTAAGCGAAAGTACTGCAACGCGAACCGTTGCAGTACTTTTTTCAGCTATGTCTATCTATTATCTTCAACAACTTAGCGCGCCTTCACGGGAGCGCAATTCCGAAATTCAGATCCACGAAATCACCCAGCAGCAAACCCTCCATAGCCGCCGCCTCTATCAACAAGTCGGCGAGGCGTGGCAGTGGTTGGACAAACTCAGCTGGAGCGAGCAGCAATGGCAAGAGTACGCCGAAGCGCCTAACCTGCGCACCTTTGTAGGCATGCTCAATGATGAGGAAGTCGGCTACTTCGAGCTCCTGAGACACGACGATGACAGCGTAGAAGTGCACTACTTCGGCCTGCAGCCCAAGTTCATCGGTCAAGGGTTAGGTGGTAAGTTTCTGGAGCTATGCGCGCAATGTGCATGGGAATGGCAGGCCCAGCGAGTGTGGCTACACACCTGCGATCTGGACCATCCCCACGCCTTGAAAAACTATCAGGCGCGGGGCTTTGTGATCTACAAAGTCGAGTCTTAGCTAACCGCGCTCAGGTCGAGCTTGTCATCTTTAACTGGTGGGCACCAGTAGTAGGCGGTTTGCTGTGGGTGGCTGAACTTAAACAGCGCATCTTCCACCCCATCATCGCAGCCGAGCATGCGCTTAAGCTGCGCCTCGAAGGGGTACAGGCTTGAAGCAAAGCACACAAAGTACAAGCCACAGCGTCCGGCATCGGCCCATGGCAGGCTGCGACGCAGCATATAGGCTTTTGGCTGATACTGGCTCGGTGAGGTGCGTTTAACGTGGGCCGAGATGGGCGCATCATCTAGCTCTTCGTTGTCGCTTTCGCGGCGGCCGATGATGTTGTCCTTGTCGCCCTGCGAGTGGGAGTGGAACTTATCCAGCTGGTGAGTCCACAGTTGTACCGCGAGCATGGTGCTTCCAGCAATGCCCTGCTCACCTTCCATCGATACCACTTCGACTGCGCGGTCCTCTGGATTTTCGGTGCCATCGACATAACCGGTCAGATCGCGTCCTTCACGATGCTTAAAGCCCGAGGTGCGCTCAAGTAAATCAAGGTAAGGGCTTAGTCCCTCCAGCCAGCTACGCTCTAATAGCGCCACCTGACCAGGATCCTCACCACTGAGGCGTAGCCAAAAGTCGCACTGTTGCGCTGGGCTGATGCGCTCAGGGCCATCTACGTCCGATGCGCCGTAGTAACCCGAGATCTGCCGCTCAAGCGCATCCAGTAAGCCCTGGCCAAAGCCAACTAAGCTATTGCCTACCTGATACAGGGCATTGACCTGCGCGCATAACGCACGTGCATCAGTGGTTTGTTTTAGTTTGAAAGAATAGAAACCCGCATGCAGTGGAACATCTGCAAGCACCTCAGGTTGGATAGTAGACATAGCCTTCCCTTCGAACGATTGGTTGGAGGTGGTGACCTCATTCTGAATCCGCTAATTATACTAGCGTTCGCTCAAAGTATTGCAGTTCTATCTGCCCGCTATTGGCAGATGATTGATCTCTATCAGAAAGATTGGGGGTTAAATGGGTGTGCGGTGTAAGGATTGAACAAAGGTAGATGTATCGGAGGCTAGAAAGAAAAAAGCGCCTGTTGTAAGCAGGCGCCAGCATCACGATTTCTCATTGCCTTGCTCCTTCGGCTTGGGGAGTCGATATACACTACCACCACAAGCGAAAGTCGTCGGCCGTGTACTAGTTATAGTTTGTTGCATAATCCTTCTCCGGGCTTAGCGGTGAAGGTCTTTTGATTTCTTAGCGTCATATTCGTAAACGTCTGCTTTGCTCAAGAAGTAAGCTGCGTACATTGAACCGAAGTAATCAAACATAGTGTTGTCCTCAAAGTGTTGTTGAATACGATGGCGAGCCATCAATAAATGTGATCCAAGTCACAATGAGAATTTTATGTGATTCAAGTCACATTTCAAGTTTAGTTTGCGGTAAATGTCGAAAAAAGCAGAAAATGTTCCTTGAAAATATTTTCAGCGGGGCATAGCCAGAGCATGTAGCACAATTAGCTGCAAAACAGGGCTATGCATCGAGTAAATACACCGCATAATCTCGCCATTTTCGGCATTGACCAAAAAAACGGCGCGCGAGCAAGAGCAAAACGAGGGGGATTCCTGCCTTGCACTTCCCCAGAAACGAAAAAACCCGCCATAAGGCGGGTTTTACAAGCTGTTTAGCTAGATTAAAGCTCGATGCCCAGTTTTTCCAGGTCAGCTTTAACCACTGAAGATGGTAGTGGTACGTAACCATCTTTTGCCACGATTTCCTGACCAGTCTTAGACAGAATCATTTTCAGGAACTCACGCTCCATTGGAGACAGTGGCTTGTTCGGGTGCTTGTTCACGTATACGTACAAGAAGCGAGACAGCGGGTATTTACCGGCAGCAGCGTTGTCCAGGCTTGCTTCGATGTAATCATCGCCTTTCTTCGCCAGTGCAACCGCTTTAACGCCAGAGGTCTTGTAACCAATACCTGAGTAGCCGATAGCGTTCAGAGAAGAAGAAACAGACTGTACTACAGACGCAGAACCAGGCTGCTCGTTCACAGTGTTCTTGAAGTCACCTTTACACAGGGCTTTCTTCTTGAAGTAGCCGTAGGTGCCTGATACTGAGTTACGACCGAACAGCTGAATGTCGCGGTCAGCCCACTCACCAGACAGGCCTACATCAGACCAACGCTCAGCAGAACCGTTTTCGCCACACTTCAGAGTAGAAGAGAAGATAGCGTCAACTTGTGCCAGGCTCAGGCCTTCGATTGGGTTGTCTTTGTGAACGAATACCGCCAGTGCATCGATAGCAACGCGAACCGGGGTAGGCTTGTAGCCGTAACGTTTTTCGAAGGCTTCGATCTCTTTGCTCTTCATTTGACGGCTCATTGGGCCGAACTGGGAAGTGCCTTCAGTCAGAGCTGGTGGAGCAGTAGAAGAACCTGCAGCTTGAATTTGAACGTTTACGTTTGGATATTCGCGTTTAAACTCTTCGGCCCACAGGGTCATCATGTTAGCCAGAGTGTCTGAACCTACAGAAGATAGGTTACCTGATACGCCAGTAGTCTTAGTGTATTCTGGCAGGTTGGCATCCAATCCTGCGGCCAGAACAGAAGTAGTTACAAGCGATGCAGAGATAGCAACCGCGCTTACAAGTTTCTTCAGTGTCATTTTGTTCTCCATGAATGACGCGTTTTAGTAAAAACGCGAACAAGTATCAGCCAACGTCATGACAATCATATTTCGTTTATATTTCAGAATTGTGACACGATGAAAAAACCCTGATCTGAGGTCAACTAACTGTCGCCTATTGTTTCCAACGCCAGGCTGTAGGCAACGTAGTACTTGTACACATTGGACACGTAACGCACTGTTTCTGAACCAATAATCCTACCGGCGGCAATCTCCACATTGCCAAACCAGCGATTCGCATCCAGCCCCATCTCGGCGGCTAACTTGCGCATCTGTTTTAATTTACTTGGCCCAGCATTGTAGCCCGCCCACAGCATCGCCATTTGGTCGCTGGGGTCTACCCCCTCCATGGGCAGGTAGTGCTCGCGCAGCCAGTCGAGGTAGCGCACCCCGGCTAAGATGTTCTGCTCCGGGTCATTGAGATCGTTTATCCCCACCTGCTTAGCGGTGGCTGGCAGCAGCTGCATAATCCCTTTCGCGCCGCGATGGCTCACCTTGCTGTTGTCCAGTTTGCTTTCTTGGAAGGCCTGCGCAATCAACGCCAAGGAGTTGAAGCTGTACTCCTCGGCGTATTTCTCAAAATAAGGTAAATAGCGATGGATCCGGTCACGCGCTTGGGCCTCATCCAGATCGGCGATCCATGCAGTTTGATCAAAGTAGCGATTGAGCAGCATATTACCGAGTAGACTGCCCTGCTTGGCCTTGCTGGCCACATAGCTTTGCACGCTATCCAATAACTGCGGATTGTCTTTGCGCACCGCCCAACCGAGTTTCTGCTCGCGACTCACCTGCAGGTGACTATCTAATCGCAGCTGTGGATAGACCTTTTGCCACAACTGTGCCTTGTAATCATCAATCAAGGTGCGTGGGATAACGCCAGCATTGACCAACTCCAGCAAGTCCTCCGAGAGCAGGTGCTCGTCGGCCTCCACAATCTTGATAGGCTTTTTGCCTTCTATCTGTAGCGTTAGGTTCAGCGCCTTAAGGTGCTCCACGTAAGAGCTGCCCTTAAGCACATGGATCTCCTTACCCGATAACTCCCCCCAACTCGTCACCTCGGGCTGGCTGGTATTGCTGACCAGTATCTCGCTCACCCCTTGGGCGTTGCCCAGAGCGAAACTAACCTGTTTGCTGCGCTCGGGGGTAGCGGTCAGAAAAGCCGCCGCAATATCGCCCTTGCCTTGCTGCAGATAGGGCAACAGCTGATCGAAGTTAACCGGCAGCAGCTTCACCTTGACCTTGTCCACATCACGGCGAATACCCTGATTTAAAAACGCCTCGTAGTGACGCAACAGCTCAACCTGAATACCCATCATCTCGCCGTTAGCAATATAAAAGTCGGACTTACCGTAGGTGACCAAGGCGCGGATCACCTTGCGCTCGCGCAGCGCATCAAGATCGCCGGTGAAATCATCGTCTACGTAGAAGGGATAGAGCTCGGGGTCGGCCGAGGGCAGTTCAGCCAGTTCCTGCTCGGCGCGCAGCCACAGCGGCCAACAGCAGAGCAGCGCCAACAAGGCGATGAAGGGTGTAGTTAGAGATGGCAGGTAATGCTGAGCAGGTCGCACGAAGCTCTCCTAAAAGCTTGAATTACCTCAAGTATAGGAGAGCGTTCGAAGAAAGAAGGGTTAGACCTTTTGTTAAGCCTTGTTGTTGACCAGCAGCTTATTGGGGATCACGAAGTAGAAGCTACTGCCCTTACCCAGCTTGGATTTGATCTTCAACTCGCTGTTGTGGTGCTCCAGCGCGTGCTTAACAATCGACAGCCCTAAGCCAGCGCCACCGGTCTCGCGAGAGCGTGCCTTATCGACCCGATAGAAGCGCTCTGTGAGGCGCGCCAAGTGCTTCGGACCAATGCCCGGGCCACTGTCTGTTACACAGAACATTGCGCCTTTTTCGTCGCGCTGCCAAGAGATCTCGATAACTCCGGGCTCGGTGCAGTACTTGATTGCATTGACCATCAGGTTGGCGCAGGCGCTGCGCAGTTGGTCCTGATCGCCCAGCACATGGATGCTCTCATCCACATCGAAGCGGATCTGCAGCTGTTTGTCTTTGGCCAGACTCTGCGCTTCTGACTCCATACCTTGGAGGATCACCGGAACGTTGATGCTCTCCTTGCTACGGGTAATCGGCGAGGCCTCAATCTTGGCCAGCGTCAACAGCTGATTAACCAGATTCTCCATCCGTGCGCTTTGGTCGAGCATGGTGGCGCGAGCACGCGGCCATAGCATCGGCTCAACTTCATTCTCGTCAAGCATCTCCAGATAACCGCGCAGCACAGTCAGCGGCGTGCGTAGCTCGTGGCTTACGTTGGAGACAAACTGCTTACGCATCTTCTCAAGACGGCGCAACTGGGTCACATCGCGCACCACCAGCAGCAGTTGCTTGTCGCTGTAGGGCATCACCCGGAACTCCAACAACTTGCCCGGCTCCTTGGTGCTCTCAATCTCCAACGGCGTCTCAAACTCGCCCTTGTTGATGTAGTTAACGAACACCGGCACCCGAATAAGGTTGGTCAGATGTTGCCCCTGATCGCCGGGCCACTGCAGCCCCAGCATCTTTCTCGCCAGCTGGTTACACCACAAGATAGTGCGGTCTTGGCTAATCACCACAATCGAATCGGGCAAGGCCTCTGCACCAAGGCGGAAGTACTTCATCAGCTGGGCCAACTCGCGTTCGCGGTTTAAGCGTCGTTTGAGCAGGTTATAGATGCCATGGAACACCGCTTCCCAACTACCGGTGCCATGTGGGGGTGAGAGCTTGCGTTGGTTGTATAGCCAATGCAGAAGTCGGTACTGTTGGCGATACAGCCAAAAGATGTGCAGCAGCGCAGCTGCCAAGACGCTTTCAAGAAGATAGCCGGTAAGCGCGCCCGCAATAAACAATGGCGAGTACAGAAGACATACTCGCCATAGAATGCGTCGCCACGAAAAGGGCACGAACATTGATATTTATTTCACTCTGGTAGAGAAGCGGTAGCCGCTGCCTCGAACTGTTTGAATAAGCTTATCATAGCCCTGATATCCGATCGCCTTACGTAAGCGACGAATATGCACATCAACGGTACGGTCTTCCACGTACACGTTGGTCCCCCAAACGTTGTTCAACAGCTGCTCGCGACTATATACCCGCTCTGGGTGAGTCATAAAGAAGTGCAGCAGTTTAAACTCGGTGGGGCCCATATCCAAGGGTTCGTTCTCAATGGTTACGCGATGAGATACCGGATCAAGGCGCAGCGCCTGAACTTCGATGGTCTCTTCCAGCGAGGTGGGAGACACACGGCGAATGACCGCCTTAACGCGAGCCATTAATTCTTTTGGAGAGAACGGCTTGGTCATATAGTCGTCGGCACCGGCTTCGAGGCCCTGTACCTTGTCTTCTTCTTCACCTTTCGCGGTCAGCATGATAACCGGGATTTGGCGGGTCAGATCGTGACGACGCATGTGTTTGATGATGTTGATTCCACTGCCGCCGGGCAGCATCCAATCAACTAATACCAGTTCGGGATAAGGCTCCTTTAACTGAGCGATTGCATCTTCGAAATCGGAGGCTTCCACAGGCTCGTATCCGTTCTGCTCCAACACGAAACACAGCATCTCGCGGATTGGTGCTTCATCTTCTACGACAAGAATTTTCCTTGGCATTTTTGCATCTCTATCAAAAAGAATTGTGGCAATTATGCGGCGATTGAATGACAGATTTATGACAGACTTTACGAAGATTCAAGGACTTATTGAATTTATTTTTTCACCAAATTAGTGCGCGCATTGTTGGCGCAGTCAAGTTTGCACCAATTTGGTTCGTAAACATTCCCGTAACAGAATTGGGGTTTATCTTCCGTTTATATAAAAACGTCATTAAAACAGCTACTTAACAAACCAGTTCACATATCAATCAACGAGTTGGCACTGCCACTGCAACCCTCTTGGCAACATTTAGCTTAACGGTAGTGATGTACATGAAAGCGAACAGTGACGATCAATTCTCCTATGTTTCCCCCGAGCAACTGCTCGTGTTTACCGATCTTGACGGCACTTTGTTAGACCATGATAACTATTCTGCAGAGGCCGCGCTGCCCACCATCGCACGCCTACAAAAACTCGCTGTGCCGATCATCTTTGTCACCAGCAAGACCTTGGTTGAGGTGATCGAGCTTCAAAACAGCCTTAATCTGCACCACCCCTTTGCAGTAGAGAACGGCGCGGCAATCTGTATCCCGGCAGATAGCGCGCTGCAATGCGACGAACTCTCCGAAACCAAATTCGGCAAAGGCCGCTGGAAGATCGCCTTGTTCGGCCCCAGCTACCCGGATATCTGCCAGCACCTCTGCCAAATCAGAAACCAGCAGCACTTCCGCTTCCAAGGCTTTAGCGATATGAGCGATGAAGAGCTGCAACTACACACCGGGCTGGACCGCTATCGGGCCAAACTGGCTAAACAGCGCCTGGCCTCTGAGCCGCTGCTATGGAACGACAGCGACGAAAATCTCAGCAAATTTAAACAAGCCCTCCAGGCACTTGGCTTAGAGCTCACCCGCGGTGGCCGCTTCTATCACGTCAAAGCAGCATTCGATAAGGCCGACGCAATGGCCTGGCTGGTCGATAAGTACAGCACCAGCTTTACCCGCAGCTACCGCTCTTTGGCCTTGGGCGACAGCGAAAACGACCGCCGCATGCTGGAACATGCCGACGTGGCGATTGTTATCCCGCGCAAACACGACGCCCCGCTGGAGATTAACCGCATGCACAGCATATTGGCCCCCCACCCCGGGCCATTCGGCTGGTCCCAATCCATAGAACAAATCTTGAATACGAGCATAAAAGGAGTGAATCATGGCTGATTTTTACCAGAATGGCATAGTCACCACCTTACACAACCTGACCGACCGCTCTACCGAAGAGCTGGAGCAGGAGCTAATCAGCTTCTCGAAAATCCGGCCGATGAGTCTGGTTCTGCCTTCCCTCTACTCCGAGCTAGAGCGCCCTGCGCTAGCAAAGATTATCGAGGAGCTGGCCAAGGTCCCCTATCTCAGTGAGATTATCATTGGCCTGGATCAAGCCACTGCCGAGCAGTTTGAGCACGCCCAGCAATACTTTGGCGATCTGCCCCAGCACGTGCGTATCCTTTGGAACGACGGGCCGCGCCTGCGCGCCCTTGATGGCCAGCTAAACGAGCACAACCTGTCGCCACGCGAGCCCGGCAAGGGCCGCAACGTCTGGTACTGTTTTGGCTATGCACTGGCCTCTGGCAAGGGCAAGGCGATTGCCCTGCACGATTGCGACATCACCACCTACAGCCGCGATATGCTGGCGCGACTGCTCTACCCAGTGGCCAACCCACTGTTTAACTACGAGTTCTGTAAAGGCTTCTACGCCCGCTACGCCGATGGCAAGCTAAATGGCCGGGTTGCCCGCCTGCTGGTCACGCCGCTGCTAAAAGCATTGAAGAAGATTGAAGGCTACGACGACTACCTCGATTACCTGGATAGCTTCCGCTATAGCCTCGCGGGCGAGTTCTCCATGCAATCGGATGTACTGAACGACCTGCGCATTCCCTCAGACTGGGGCTTAGAGATTGGGGTGTTATCTGAGATCTACCGCAACCACTCAACTCGCCGCATCTGTCAGGTGGATATCGCCGACGTTTACGACCATAAGCACCAAGATCTCGGCAATGAAGGCCTTGATGGCGGCTTAGCCAAGATGGCCACTGACATCACCAAAGCGGTGATCCGCAAACTGGCCACCCAGGGCCATGAGTTCAGCCCCGGCAAGCTGCGCACCCTAAAAGCCACCTACTACCGCATGGCCTTGGACTTTATCGAGAACTACCAAGCCGATGCCCTAATCAACGGCCTGCGCCTGGACCGTCACGCCGAAGAGAAAGCCGTAGAGCTGTTCGCCAAAGCGATTATGAGTGCTGGCGAGACTTTCTTAGAGCGCCCCGCAGAGACGCCGTTTATCCCAAGCTGGAACCGCGTACAGAGCGCCATTCCAGAATTCATGGAAAAACTCTACGAAGCGGTGGAAGCGGACAACTGCCGTTAAGCATTCAAACTCCCTTTGAGCGCGCCATCAGGCCTCCCCTGATGGCGCTTTCTAGCCTTTTCAGTACGACAATCGCACCCGCTCGATTGTCGTAGCATCAATTAGCCCCTCTTGCAGATGAAATCTCCAAACTGGCATTAGCAAAACGGCCAAGTGTTAGTGCACGCTCACTTCACAATTGACAATTAAGTTATTGTTTAACATTATATTTCAGCAATTACCCTACTTATACATTAAAGGATTGAATATGAACAACGGAGTGTTAAAGAGCATTTTTGCCTCTTTGCTGTGTGTACTCTTGTTTGCATGTGGGGGCAGTTCATCAGGCGGTGATGACGACAATAGCCCTTCATTAAAAGGGACTGTGCAAGCGTTCTATAGCGACCAACCGGTAGCGAACGCACAAGTCAGTTTGTATGCCAACGGTTCATTGGTCGCTCAAGGCCAGACCAATAACGCTGGCGATTTTTCTATCGAGTATGATTCAGCAGCCTTGGACGGCAGAGTGACCCTGTCCGCCACGGCGCAAGGCTACGGCGAGACCGCTCAGACCCTTTCTCTTCAGCAGTTAGAACAATCTATTCAGCTAAGAGTTCAGCGAGCCCATGAAACCGTCAGCTTTGACCCTAACAGTGCCAGCGACTTGCAAGTTCAAGGACAAACGCTAGTTGCACTGCCCGCCAGCGTACTGGTCGATGCCCAAGGCAACCCTGTTGAAGGCAACGCGAAGGTCGACCTTACCGTTATCGACCCTCGCCTAAACATCGAGCTGATGCCCGGTGAAATGGTGACTGAATCATCCAATGGCGAAACGGTACCGATTGAATCATTCGGTGCGATCACCGTTGAGTTCTATGACGAGCAAGGAAACCCGCTTAATATTGCCGAGGGCGAAACCGCGCAGATCCGCATACCCGCCGCTGGCAATAATCCGCCAGCAACCATCCCTCTTTACTATTTTGACCCACAAACTGGCCTTTGGGTTAAAGAGGGCGAAGCGACTCTAGACAACGGCTTTTACGTTGGTGATGTCGCGCATTTCACTACTTGGAATGCCGATATCGAGATGGATACGGTCGTGATCAATGGTTGTGTGGTTAACAGCGCTCAAGAGCCGGTGGCTATTGCTTACATCACTGCAGAAGGAATCACCTACAGCGGGTGGTCATCATCGTACAGCGACGAAAATGGGCAGTTCTCGATTCCCGTGCGTCGCGATAGCGAAGTGCTACTGCGAGCCACTGCAGCAAACCTAAGCGGCACCCAAGCCCTGCTCACCGAGGACACTGACCTAATAGCAGAGCAGTGTATTGTGGTCGACGGCGCTGTTAGTACCGTCACGTTAACTTGGGGGGAAAACCCCGAGGACCTTGATGCACACTTCTATATCCCCACAGCGCAAGGCTTTTACGAGAAGTTGTACTACCTCAACCCGATAGTGCGAGTAGAGGGTGTAGAGTTCTATTTGAACTACGACTACACCGAAGGTTTTGGTCCCGAAATCATTACCCTCCCCGACTTCCCCATTGATGGCACGTATGGCTACTACGTTCACCTGTTTGAGGGCAGTGGCAGCATCGATACCCAAGCTCGGGTTAACTTAGAGCTTGAGAACGTATCACGCGTGTTTGTGCCAAATGCCAACTCTGGCACCAGCACTGAACTGTGGCATGTGTTCGACATTGTGGTCACCGATGGCATCGCGCAGGTCAACGAAATCAATCAGTTTGTTTCCGCACCAGACTTACCGGAGTTGCCGGTCGATCCAGGCGGTCAAGGGCCGATTACTGGATCAATGTGCGAGGAAGGCGACATTACTCCCGCTATGTTCACCAGCTTCCAAGACTATTGGGACAATGGCGTAGCAGCTTGTGGCGTATACATGATGACTTACGCCGAGGAGCTGGGCGCTGATCGCGACCAGCTACTAGAAGACTTACTCGAGGACTTCCGCGAAGACGGATATGAAATCGAGGTTGAAGATCCATGGACGTGGGAGCAAGTATTTGCCGCAATTGGCGAGCAAGCACTAGCGGAATGGGAAGCTGAATGGGGTAACACATGGCCCTATCCAACCAGCAACGCGCAGCGCGCAATGGCTTCCGGGAAATATGTTCCACAGAGCTCTATTCCTCAGCAATTGCTGGAGAGTAAGTACTACTCGAAGTAACAGTGGTTTATTAGCTAAACCATCAAAAACAGCGGCATTTAGCCGCTGTTTTTTATTCCTTCCAGGCAAACCCAAACTCACCTAACGCATCGAATCATCCCCTGCGCTCTGCGGTTTGTCGCCGTCTTGCAGTTCAACCTCTTCCGGGTCGACCTCTTCGATTACCAGCGTCTCTGCGGTGCTGAAGTGAATCAATGCAGGGGGGGAGTACATCGGCACCTGATCGTAGCTGAACACCGCGTAGTACTTGGGGATGTTCGGATTGCCGAAGTTGTCATAGGTTTACTCGTCCGCCCCGCCGTAGAGCTTCACCCCATCAAACGGACTCTTGGGTGGGTGGAAGCGATTGCGTACCACAAACGAGCCCACTAAACGTTGCTCGCTGGCGTTACGCCAGGTGATCTTAACCCGATTGCGTTCCAGCACTGCTTGCAAATCAGGGGGTGCCGATGCTCGATGGCTTCGGTTCCTATGGCGATAGCGATGGCGATAGCGATGGCGACCACACCTTAGATGAGCGCGCCTGCAAGGGCAGCCTGGCGCGGCGTATCGATGAGGTGAGTCAGATACTCAATCACTTTAATTGCTATCAGAGATCAACACAGACCTAAGCTCCCCGCGCTAACTTGAGGTTACCAAGGATGAATCAAGTAACCTCAAGGACGCAAGCATGGCCAGACCGACCAACAAAACAGCGCTGCTCGAGGCAGCCCAGACCAGCTTCGACAAGCTATGGCAAACCATTGATGGCATGGAGCCGCAGGTACTCAGTACCCCCTTCGATTTCTCCGACCAGCCAAATAAAAAAGAAGCCCACTGGCAGCGCGATCGCAACCTGCGCGACGTGCTCACTCATCTGTATGAATGGCACCAATTGCTGATTAACTGGATAGAGCGCAACCAAGCCGGAGAGTGCGCCCCTTTTCTCCCGCCGCCATACAACTGGAAGACCTATGGTGAGATGAATCTTGTGTTTTGGCAGCAGCACCAAGCCACGCCGCTTGATGCCGCCATCGAGCTGTTAACAGTAAGCCATGCCAAGGCACTAGCCCATATCGAGACCTTCAGCGATCAAGCCTTGTTCACCAAGCAATACTTTGATTGGACCGGCAGCACTACCCTGGGCAGTTACTGTGTGTCGGCACTATCGAGTCACTACGAGTGGGCAATCAAGAAGCTACGCGCCCACAATAAGGCCTGCGCCAAGCGTCTTAGCACGTGTTGACAGCCCTGAGCCCATGTAACACTATGCCCTTATGAACAGACACCTTAAGCCACAGCAAGCACGAATTATCATCATTCCTTAGGAATGGTGGGAGCTTATCTGCGCTTAATACAAACCCACCCTAGAGGTGGGTTTGTTGTTTCTGCCTCGGGGTAACGTGTAAATCTCAGGGAGGTAGTATGAAAAAAGTCGCGGTATTTGGTAAACCCGGCAGCGGTAAGTCGACATTGAGTAAAGAATTGGCAAGTGCCAGTGGCATCCCCTTGCACCCGCTCGACGCCATCGTGTTTAAGCCCAATGGCGAGAGAGTCGCACGGCCCGACTACGACGCCGCGCACATGCAGATACTGAACAGCGAACGCTGGATCATCGACGGCTTCGGCCCCATCGACTCGTTTTATCAACGTCTTGAGCATGCCGATACGCTTATCTACATCGATCTGCCCTACCCACTCAGCTACTGGCTGGTCACCAAGCGCTTCGCCAAAGGACTATTCGTTACACCCGAAGGCTGGCCCGAGGGAAGCTCGATAGTCAAAGGCTCCATCGAGAGCTACAAAACACTCAGGCTTTGTCCAAAATTTTGGAATGCCGATTTCCGCGTGCGACTGGAGCAGCTATCAGCCGGAAAGTCGTTACATATCATCAACTCACTAGCGAAACTAAATCACTTTGTGAGTGACAATGTTGGTTGATATCACTACCCGCAGCCCTCAACCCTGAGCCCCTCAGGGTTGATTATCGCTCACGAAACAGGCAAAGTGCGTGGCCGTTGCGCACTCGACCTGCGCAAACTCAGCTCTTCATGTAATTCAAGGACGAATGAATGCAAGACCTACTGACCTTCTCATCGGTCAAGACCAAGTTTTATCTGGCGATGACCTTTTTGGTTGTTGTCACCCAGCTGATCAACGGCTTGACGCTGGTTAACGCGCGCCAAAAAGAGATCGCCGAAGACATTCTTTTCAATGCCCTGCTATTCGCCGAGTACAACGCGGAAGAAATCGTCGAGTACTATGGCGAGGACGACGATCCCCAGCAGCAAAAATTGTTCGCGCTGATGGATGGCATCGTGCAAAAGAACCGCGATATCGAAGCCATCTATGTTATCAACGAGCTCAACCAACTGGTGGTAACTCCGCAGTCCTTTGCCCAGCGCCAAGCGTTGGTGGGCGATTTGGAAACCGCAGGCGAGGAACTCATCGCTCGCATGCAATCCGGCGAGCCCTCAACCCAAAGCAGCCTGTACCGCGGCCATGAAGTGATCGACATCCTCTATCCCATGGAAGGCGAGTACGACGGCAAAGATTACTTCGTGCACTTTCTGTTTAATTACAAGAATCAAGAGCAATCCATCGCACAGATGCAGCGACAGATGCTGGTCAACGGCTTGGGCTCGTTCTTGGTCGGTTTGCTGCTGATTGTGGCGATCTCCAGCCACTTTACTAAGCCCATCAGGCGGTTGGTGAATCACGTTAAGCAGGTATCAAAAGGGGACTTCTCGTCCAAGATCAATATCACCTCACGCGATGAGCTGGGCGCACTGTCTCACGCCTTCAACGGTATGCAATCGGCACTGGCCCAATCGTTTGGCCAGCTAACCGAAGCCCGCGATCAACTGGCTCAGCTCAATGCAAACCTGGAGCAGCGCGTTGCCGAGCGCACCGAGGAGCTGCACGAAAAAAATGTCCAGCTGGAGCGGATGTCGATTACCGACAAACTCACCGATGTCTACAACCGCGCCAAGCTGGATATCGAGCTAGAAAAAGAGTTCGAACGCTACCAACGCTATCAACAGCCCTTCGCCTTGGTGATGATCGATCTCGACTTCTTCAAGCAGGTGAACGACAACTTCGGCCACCACGTGGGCGACAGTGTGCTGCAAGAATCAGCAGCACTGTTTCTGCACACCGTGCGCGAAACCGACATATTAGGGCGCTGGGGTGGCGAAGAGTTTATGGTGATCTGCCCGAACACCAGTAAAGATCGCGCCATCAGCCTGGCCGAGCGTATTCGCAATGCCATCGAGCAGCATGATTTTGCCCATGTAGGCAAGCGTACCGCCAGTCTTGGGGTGAGTATGATTGAGCCCGGTGATACCTTCGAAACGCTCAGCTCACGCGCTGATACTGCGCTCTACCAAGCCAAGGAGCAAGGTCGAAACAAGGTGAAGTTTGCTTAACGAGAACAATAGTTAAGAGCAGCAATCGTGCTCCATACAACAAAACAGCGGCACAAGGCCGCTGTTTTCATTTCAGACTCAGAGTGGGTACCCACCCGAAAATCCGCTTACTCGATGATGAACTCTTTCATTACATCGAAAATGTTGGTGTTGTCGAAGTAATCACCGGTAGCACCTTCGTTTTGGTACATCTCGGCGTACTTTTCGTCTTTGCCGTCGAAGTGCTGGGCGAACATATCTTCGCCAACGCCCTTCACGTAAACACGTACCAACTCGTTGGTATGGCTACCGCTGTAGTACTTCACTTCAGGCATTTTCTCAATACCCGCGCTTTCTACGGCTGCATAGGCAACTTGGTCAGAGGCTTCACCCAGCACGTAGGAGTTACCGTGGTCAGTGGTCACAATCAGCATAGTCTCATCCCAGCTGCTGTTCTCTTCAACCCACTTGATAACGGCAGCGACCGAATCGTCGAAGTCGATCTGCTCTTCGATGATACGTGCAGTGTGGTTAGCGTGAGCTGCCCAATCTACCGCGCCACCTTCAATCATCACGAAGAAGCCGTTCGGATTCTGCGACAGGTAGTTCAGCGCGCCTTCAGTCATGGTCGTCAAGCTAGGTACGTTGTCGATCATGTCACAGTCAAAGGCAGTGTAGTAATCCTGGCCTTCCTGACATGAGCGCCCTTGTTGCAAGGTGTTGTCATTTTGCGCCAAAGCAAACAATGGCGCCTGCATGAAGCGGTAGTCGGCAGCGCCATCAGCTAAGGCTTCAAAGTCAGCTTTGCTGTCCATAAAGGCCCACGCTTCTTCTTGGCCTTTCGCGACCAATTCACCTTCGTGCAGTGCTTGCCAGTTCTGCTCACTAACGTGACGGAACTCGTAGTTGTCTGGGTTACGCTCAATCCCGTCGCCATTGTATGCCGGGTGGCCGGTGCCCATAATCAGGTCAACCAAGCCCTCTTTTAGCATGTACTCACTGATTTCCAGGGTCGCATTACGGCTGGTATTGTGAGCAGCGAAAGACGCAGGCGTTGCGTGGGTAAACTGAACTGAACTTACTACACCGGTGCTCAAACCTTGAGCTTTGGCGATTTCAGTAATTAACTGACGTGGGCGACCACAGTAATCCACACCCAGAGCGTTATTGTAGGTCTTTATGCCAGCAGAAAGCGCAGTACCTGCAGCAGCAGAGTCGGTAGCGCCCTTGTTGATGTACTCATAGCCCTCGAATGGGCGACGACTGTCAGGGTCGGCAACCGGTGTGTCATCCCACACTTTGCTCTTGTCGTAGCTCACTTCACGTACGCCGTCTTCGCCGGCATCACAAAGCTCTTCAGGATTAGAACGGGTGTTTAGTGGGAAGGTGGTCATCGCATAGCGGGTATCAATCAGCGAGTAAGGCTCAACGCTGTTTGCCAGCTGGCCATGTTGCCAGTAGGCGGCGATATCCCAAGCACCATCACTGGCACCATCGGTCACCATCAGAATAACGTTTTTAGCGCGAACGTCGCGGTCACCGTCATTGTCGCTACTGCTGCTTCCACAACCAGTAAGCACGATACCCGCAGACATACCCAGAGCCAGGGTAAGTTTGTTCAGCTTAGCCAATTTCATCTCTTTCTCCTTAAGCATTGGCGTTTTGAAAACGCAGATGAAATTACTGGCAACGTGCTTAATAAAATTGATCCAGCGCAGTTTTAATAATAGTTACATCAACACTTAATCCCGCTGAAACCTTTGTTTTAATTAGGTGAACCCCTATGTGCAAATATCAAAACCAACAATAACAGCAATGACTTTGTTTATTTTACAAGCGCAACCAATCTACACATTAAAAAAACATAAGTTATTGATACTGATTGCCATTTTCCTTATCAACACGATTATTACCCTGTTGTATTTCAGCATCAAGTCATTACTGATGATAAATGTCGTGGGCACAAAAAAAGCCACCCTAAGGTGGCTTTGAATACCGGAGAAATCGAAACTAGTTAATTGGCACTACCTTTAAGCGACTGCTTGAAATAATCTGCTCGGCGGCATCGATGTATTCTCGCTGCAAGGTTTGCTCGGGCGCTTGCTGGTAGGCCGACAAACGTGCACCAAAGCGCTCCACATCGCCCTGCGCTTGCTGCAGGGTGTCGCTGGCATAGGCATGCGCCTCTACCTCGATGCTATTCACCTTACTGCGCGCTTCTACGAGAGCGGTAGTACGGCGACTCTGTGCCTCCTCAATGATCTTGCGCCGCTCGGCGGGGGCATTTTGCACATTCTCAAAGGCGCGCTTGATGGAGCGTGGCGCCTCCATCCGCCGGATCAACACCGAGGTCAGGTTGATGCCCAATGCTAACTCCTCACTCTGCTGCTGCAGCCGTTGCCGCAGGTATTGCTGGAACTGATTCCGCCCGGTGGTCAGCAGGCTCTCAAAGTCGTGGCCGCTTACATAGTAAAGCGCCTCGCTCACCGCTAATTGACGTAACAGCGCCTCAGCATCCACCGCAGAGCTCTGAAACGCACCCGGCCGCGGGATGTTGTACTGCAGCTCAAAGGCCAGATCCACCAGATCTCCCTCCTTGGTGGTGAGCTCCGGCGGCATGTAAAGCTGGCGCGCCTCTTTGGCATAATTCACGGTGATCGAGCGTAGCTCGGTAGCACGCAGCTTCTGCACCGACTCAAAGGGCCAAGGCAAGCGGTAATGCATCCCCGGCAGCACGTTATCGGCGGTGATCTTGCCAAAGCGGGTGACCACCGCGCGCTGTTCCACTCCCACCGAGTAAAACCCGCTGAGCAGGTAAATAAGCGGCAACAATACAAAGCACACGCCCAGCAAAATGCGGCGACTCGCCCGGGCGGTATCGAGCAAGTCCTGCTTTAAACTCACTTGGGCCATTATTGGGCCTCCACCAACGGGGGATTAAGCAAGGCATCGAACAGCGGCGTATCGGTTGCGAGGATCAGCTGGGTCTGCTCATCGAAGATCTTGCCATAGGCTTCCATCGAACGGGTGAACTGGTAGTACTGCTGATGGCTGGCAAAGGCCTCGTTATATAAACGCGCCGCTTCCGCTTCGCTCTCGCCGCGCATCAGCTGGGCATCGCGGTAGGCCTTGGCGGTGAGCTCGCGCACTTCACGCTCGGTTTCCGCCAAGATTTTCGAGGCGGCCTCTTCACCTTCGGCCCGATATTGCTTGGCCAAACGCTCCCACTCAGATTCCATCCGCTTATAGATAGCCTGTAGGTTCTGTACCGGAAAGCCAAAGCGGTTTGGTCGTACGGATAAGATCTCAATGCCTAACTCATCGGCCGCTTGTTGAGTGCTGCTCTCGGATACCTTGGCGAACAGCTCAGCTACCGCATGCTCCTGCGCGTCTTCGCTGAAGATCCGGTTCACCTGCACACTGGCCACCGCCGCGCCCACCTCGGCATTGGTCATCGCCTCCAGCCTTAGCTCGGCAATGTCTTGACTGCGTACGCTGGTGAGATAGCGCATCGGGTCGCTCACTCGCCAAACCACATAGCTCTCCACCACCACATTGCGGCGGTCGCGGGTGCCGTATTCCATCGCCGGAAGTGACAACAGCTGTACCCGCTTGTCGACCCGCGTTGCCACCTGCACCGGTGCCGGCAGCTTAAAGGCCAGACCGGCCTGCTCGATAACCCGGGTCGGTCGGCCAAATTGGCTGATGATCACATAGTCAGTCTCAGCCACCGATACCAAACAGGTACTCAGTAAATAACCCACCAGTGCCAGTGAGCCCAAAATCCAACGGTTAAATGTCATGTTCTACTACCTGGTAACAGAGGGAATAAAAGGAGAATCGGCGGAGTAAGCCGCCCAAGGCGCCCACACCCTAAAATCGTGCTGGTCGATGCGGGGGTCAACCAGCGTTAACTGGCGCTGGCTCAAAGCCAGCTCGGCGCTGCGCAGCTGTAGCTCAAATTGGAAGGCCTGCGGGTTCTGCTGGTACACCTCGGCCAGTTGGCTAAAGCGCAGCGCATCGCCTTCGGCGCGCAAGGTTCGCTCGACGGCCCGTGACTCCACCTGCGCCTGCTCAGCAATAATCCCGGCGCGCGCCATCGGTAAGGTGTTCAGCCGGGAGGCAATCGCTTGGTTGACGCTATCCTGGCTCTCTTGGTGGGCATTGAGGACGTCGCGATACACCTCCACTAACGAGGCGGGAGGCTGAATCTTTTGCAGCTGCACGCCTACGATTTGGTTCTCAATACCCAAGTCATCCAGCTCACTGTGGATTGCCGCGGCGATGGCCTCGGAGAAGGCGCTATGGCTCTGTTCGAGGAGCTGCTCGTAGCTAACCTGCGCCGTCTGCTGCCATAAGGCACCTTCCGCGATGCGCTGCACCAGCTCATCGACGTTGTCATAGCGGTGATAGATGTCGCTGGCGTTAAGCAAGCGATACTGCAGCGCCAGCTCGAGAAAGATCAGATTCTCGTCACCAGTTTGCAGATAGTTGGTGTTGTCGCGATGCGCCCGACTACCAAATATCTCGAACCACAACCCGTCGCCATTGCTGCGGGTGTAGCTGGAGCGCTCGCTACCCACGGTTAAGGAACGCACCTCTTGGTGGGAGACACGGATCATCTGTCCCCATGGCCAAGGCAGATGATAGTGCAGTCCCGGCTCAATGCCGCTTCGTACCGTACGGCCCAGCTGCTGCTCGATACCTTGGTCGCCATAGGGAATCACTGTCAGGCCACTGGCGAAATAGGCCAGCAATGCGAGCGCAGAAAGCTTGCCAACATGAGCCTTGAACCACCCAAACGTGTTGCAAAAAAGCCGGTGGCACATCCGTCCTAAGGCGACCTTGCGCAGCGCATCCAGCGCCCATTCCCCCAACGACAGCTTGTCAAACTCTTCACCTTTAACCAAACTGCGGATCCCGGAGATAAGTAGTTCAAAGCCGGAGAAGCCAATCAGCAAGGCAATCAGCACCGCCACAAACTCATCCAAGTCGATGCCAATCATCATCCCCAGTAGCGACAGCAGCACCGCAATCGAGGTAAACAAGTCCACCATGCTGTGGTAGCCATCGGCCTCCAGCGCCAGCGAGTCGGTTTGCTTGCCCACATGGGTTTTCAGGCGCGCCATAAAGTAGATGGCCAGAATGATCGCGCTCACCCCCAGCACACCCAGCCACAGGTTATCAATCGCGTTGGCACTTAAGCGGTCCGCTTCCATAATCACCTGATAAGGCAGTAGCAAGATGGCGCAGGCCACCGCAATCACCGCCAGTGACTCAATCCGTTTAGCCCGCCGCAAGGCTTTGTCGCAGCCCTTGCGCTCTTGCCAAACTCGCAGCAAGACACAACCAAAGAACACCACCGATACCAGCAAGTCACTGCCCGAGTGGTAGGCATCCGCCATTAAGGCAGCACTGCCGGTGAGCACGGCCAAACCGATGCGCAGCAGGGTTAAGCCTAAATCGGCAAAGATGGCGATGATAGAAGTTCGAATACGACGATCAATGTGCATGATTCATTCGATACAGGAAAAGGTGAGAGGATTTTCCCGAGGAAAAATGACAGTTATGGTGACTTTTTATTTCAAATAAATGACAGCAACGCCCTTTGTTAATAGGCAGTTAGCAAGGTTGATAGCGGGTAAATAGCGTTTGCTGGTCGCGCTGCAATTTGCCAACAGCGCACAGACAACTTGGCAAATTATGCGTCCAACTCAAGCGACTCGATAAAGGCCTTGGAGTCTTGTTCAAAGGCCGTGACACAATTGGGGCAGATACAGGCCACTCCGCGCTGCTCTTCGGGCAACAAGCTGAGGAGATCCAAGGGAATGGTACGCTGCATACACCAGCAGGCGCCGGACTCGACCTGACAGTGATTGTCCTGTTTACACAAGGGGCAGCGTTTACTCATGGTTCACCTCATTGTTGTTAATTACTCATCAGCGACTGGGCTGGCGGCCAACCACAGCACTTGATAGGGAGCCAGTTCAAACTCGGCCAGCTCAAGGGTACTCGCTGAGATAAGATCGGTACAACTATTCAAGAAGCGCTCTGGGAGCTGGCTGGCATGTTCCAGCTTTTGCGGGAACTTACTGAGGTTAAACACGCACAGCACCCCGTGTTCACCCGGCTCATCGCCTGCTTGGTACTGCGGGGCACCACGCTGCAGCACAAACAGCGCATCGCCGCAGTCATAGACTCGCTGCGGGCTATGTGGATGAAAGGCTGGCGTCGCCCGGCGCAGTTCAATCAACTTACGGTAGCGCGAGAACACTTGGTTTTGCCCGCTCAGCGGTTGCTCCAGGGCTTGCTCAAACTCTTCGAGCTGCCAGCGGTGGCGGTTGATTGAGCGGGTGCGGCCAGTCTCTTCCATCAACTTATGGTCGTTGGCGGTAGCGGTGAGGCTATGAATGTAAATCCCCGGCACACCCTGCATACTCAGCAAAATACATTGCGACACCAAAAAGCGCTCCACCTGCCACTGATCGGAGCCAGTCCGGGTGCCTTGCAGTGCATCGAACAGCGAAATATTCAGCTCATAGGGGTTTTGGGTGCCATCGCCGTTGGACTTCATGCTGACAAAACCACCGAACTCGTGCACCGAGTCCACCAAATCGTCAATCTCGTGGCGGGGGATAATCTGCTCCACCGCCCTCACCCCGATACCATCGTGGGAGGCGACAAAGTTAAAGTAGTTACAGTTGGCGGGCAGCGCGCCTAAGTCCCGCGCCCAGGCGGTCAGGTAATGCCCGTTACCACGGTTAAGCGCATGCAACAGCAGCGGCGGCAGTGCGAAGTTATACACCAGATGGGCTTCGTCGCCGTCACCGAAGTAGGAGATATTCTCAAGGTGCGGCACGTTAGTTTCGGTAATCAACACCAGATTAGGGTCTATCTGGTCCATCACCCAACGCAGCAACTTCACAATAGCATGGGTCTTATGATGATGGATACAGTTGGTACCCAGCTCCTTCCAGACAAAGGCCACCGCATCCAAACGGATATAGCGCGCCCCCTTCATGATGTAGAACAGGATGATATCAACGAACTTAAGCAGCACCTCGGGGTTGGCAAAGTTGAGGTCGATTTGATCCGAGCTAAAGGTTGCCCACACATGCTTGAGCCCTTGGCGGGTGTAGGCATCAACAATCAGCGGCGAGGTACGCGGGCGGGTTACCGCCGAGTAATCCAAGCTGGGGTTAGCCTGAATAAAGTACTCGGCCCCTTCCCCACTGCCGTTCACAAAGTCGTTAAACCATAGGCTTTGCCGCGAGCAGTGGTTCATCACCAAATCGAACATCAACTCAAAATCGTGGCCAATTGCCTGCACATCTTCCCAATCGCCCAAGTGGTAGTTGACCTGTTGGTAGTCGATCACCGAGAAGCCATCGTCGGAGCTAAAAGGAAAGAACGGCAAAATATGCACCGCGCTAAAGGTGTCGCTTAGGTAGCGCTCCAGAAACAGCTTTAGGCTTTGTAGCGGCATTAAGGCGTCACTGAGGATGCTGTCGCCATAGGTAATCAGTACCACGTCTTTTTCGCTGTAGCTCTCGCAGGGGCGGTGATGGGTACGGATGTTCTCGATACGTTCAAGGATGTCGGCGGCAAGTGCGCTATCGCCATAGACCTGCGCTAACAGCGCCTCAAGTTGCTGCATAGTTGGCTCCCCTGCAATAAATCTGTTTAAGCGCGGGTGAATGTAAATAAGCCTCACCCGAGTTGATACCCGAACTACCTCAAGATGCAGGATTCAGAGGCGCTCATACTGCGTTACTGCTCCTTGATTTAGACCACTAGATCTGCGGAACAGTGCCTTGCCTGAGGGACAGGAAACTCTCGCTGAACAAGCACCTTGAGGTTGCTCGGGTATATAACCTTGTTATTACTAGCTTTCCAATATCTATGCCAGCCATAGCCAGGCCTTAGTGTTTTAGCAATTCCCTTATTTTACAATCAGTTATTAGCATCAGTGCGAACAAGGAGAGCGTGATGCCGCACCTCAGCAGCTCGAAAGCACCACATCGGTGCATTGCCTCTGGCTGATTTAGTTCTTGCCGCAAAATAGTGCAACAGGCGGTGTGGTTCACATTTTCATTGAAACCGGCAATTAGCGGAAAAACTACGCCAACTCAGGGGGTTAGACGATTAACTGACAAATCGGCACTGCTTTTGCTCTGCCTTTCCCAACAGAAAGATTTGCTAATGAAAGTTTAAAGACTGGTTAAAAAGAACGCAGGTACACACAACAGGTGTTCGCAGGATTCGCTTTAACTCACAAGGATGTCATATGACCATGATTCACAAATGTCTGTTCCCCGTTGCCGGTTACGGCACCCGCTTTCTCCCGGCGACCAAGTCAATGCCCAAAGAGATGCTGCCCATCGTGAACAAGCCTCTGGTGCAATATGGGGTGGAAGAAGCGGTAGCCGCTGGCATGAAGGATATGGCCTTTATTACCGGCCGTGGTAAGCGCGCCATCGCCGACCACTTCGACATCAGCTATGAGCTAGAGAAAGAGATTGCCGGCAGCAGCAAGGAAGCCTACCTGACCGAGATCCGCAAACTGATCGACAGCATCAACTGCACCTTCACCCGCCAAAAGAAGATGATGGGCCTCGGCCACGCCATCTTGTGCGGCGAAACCCTGATTGGCCAAGAGGCCTTTGGCGTAGTACTGGCCGATGACTTGTGTTTTGGCGAGGGCGATGAAGTATTGGCGCAGATGACCAAGCTGTATGAGCAGTTCCGCTGCTCGATTGTGGCAGTGATGGAAGTGCCCAAGGAAGAAGCCCACAAATACGGGGTTATCGAAGGCGAAGCGCTACGCGATGACCTATTCCGGGTCACCTCGATGGTGGAGAAACCTGCGCCGGGTGAAGAACCATCCAACCTGGCGGTGATTGGCCGCTACATCCTCACCCCAGATATCTTCAGCATTTTGCGCGAGACCCCTCCGGGTAAAAACGGCGAGATCCAGCTAACCGACGCGCTATTGCAGCAAGCTCAACACGGCTGCGTAATGGCCTACAAGTTCAAAGGGAAGCGTTTCGACTGCGGTAGCGTAGAAGGCTTTGTCGAGGCGACCAACTACTGTTTCGAGAACATTTACGCCAAGAAGTAAGGCGTAACTGTCATCGGAAATGCAAGACGCAATTGTAAGTGTAATACCTTAATAGTCATTCCTTTTCTTTTCGGGCCAGCGTTTGCTGGCCCCTTTTTTAGCTATTCTTTTAGCTGTTCTCAACCGCGTTTTGGCTAGCTCAGCTCCACCTCCAACTCACTGCGCCCAGCGCCTTGCGGCCGCAAGCGGATCTTAGCGGCAATCCGCTCTACCAAGGCTTGCACGTGGGAGATCAGCGTCACCTGGCGGCCACTGGCCTGCAGGCTATCCAAGCACGCCAAGGCCACATCCAGACTCTCTGGGTCGAGCGAGCCAAAGCCCTCATCGATAAACAGCGACTGGATCTTCAAGTTGCTGGCACTCAAGCCCGATAAGGCCAGGGCCAAAGCCAGCGATACTAGGAAGGTCTCACCGCCACTGAGGCTGGAGATGGAGCGCACTTCATCGCCCATATCCCGGTCAATCACCTGCAAGGCCAGCTGCGATTCGGGCACCCGCTGCAAAAGATAACGCGGCGCGATCTGCTTGAGCTGGCTGTTGGCCTCGGCCAGCAGGTTCTCTAAGGTGAGCTGCTGGGCGAAGGTGCGGAACTTGGCGCCGGAGGCCGAGCCAATCAGCTCATTGAGTTGCCCCCATACCTCGTGCTCGTCTCGGGCCGCCTGCAGCTTAGCGCTCAGCTCGCTGGCCTGTTGCTGGGCCAGTTGGTCGCGTTCCAGCTGACTACGCAGTTGGTAAATCTGCTCCTCCAAGGCTTGCTTGTGCTCGCCAAACTGGCCGCTGTGTGTCAAGCCAAAGGCCTTGGCCTGCGCTTCCAACTCGGCCAGTTGCTGCTCGACCTGCGCCAATCCTTGGCGATGTTGCTCACTCAAAGTAGCCTGCTGCGATGCCAGCTCGGTAACCCGCTGCTGGAACTGTTGCACTTGCTGTTGCCAGGCTTGCAGCTGCTGCGGGCTATGACTGAGCAGCGCCTGCGCCTCATCGACTTCCACCGCCATCTCGGCGCAGTGTTTGGCAAAGTCATCTTGCAGCTGAGCGAGCTGTTGCTGGGCTTGCTCGCTCTCGGCCTGCACATGCTGCAGCTCGCTCTCCACCGAGGTTTGCTGCTTGGCCAAGTGCAGGGCTTGGTTATCGAGCTGCTGCTTTTGCTCTGCCAATTGCTGGCCACGCTGCTGCTGGGCTTGCTTCCACTGGGCAACCGGCAGGCCGTCAAGCAACTTCCCTCGCTCGGCCGTGTCTTGCTGGTAGCTTTGCTCCAACTGTTCGAGCTGCTCGCAGCGCTGCTGGGCATGTTGTTGCTCGCTTTCCAGCTCCACCTGCACCTTCTGCTGGGCTAAACGCTGCTGCTCCAGCTGTTCTGCTGCCGCATCCAGATGCTGCTGGGCCGAGCGATATTCGCTTTCCAGATAGCGCGCCTGCTCGATGCAGTGCCCCACTCCACCCTGGGCCAGCCACTGCTGCCAGCTATGCGGCGCCAGCGCACTGTCGAGTTGCTCACTTTGCTGGGCCAGTTGCTTATCGCTTTGCTGCAGGCGGCTATCTAACTCATCCAGTTGCTGGCTGAGCTGCTCCATCGCCTGCTTGGCCAGCTGCTTGCCTTGTTCAATATCGGCCTGCATCGCCTCGAGCTGGCTCAGCTGATGCTGCAAGTGATGTTGCTGTTGCTGGCGCTGCTGGAATTGCACGATTTGTTGATAGCGTTGCTGCTGCTCGTTGCTGAGCTGCTGCAGCTGCTCGGCCTGCTGCTGGTAGTCACTCAGCGCCTGTTCGGCATCTTCTGCCAAGGCTAAGGGCTGCGCCTGAGCCCACTGCTGCAGTTGGGCGATCACCGCGCCAAGCTGCTGCTGTTGCTGGGCAAGCTGCTGGGCCTGCTGCGCTAGATATTGCTGGCTTTGCTGCAACTCGCCAAATTCGGCCAGTTTGCGATGCTGTTCGCGGCGCAGTTGCTCGCCGCGCTGGGTAAGCTGCTGCAAAATATCCTGCACCGCTGGCTGCTGCGTCGCATAGGGATGGTGCTCACTGCCACACAGTGGGCAGGCTTCACCATCGGCCAGCTCGCGACGATAATGGCTGAGATCGAGCACCGAACGGGCATTGCTGTAGGCTAGCTCGGCCTCTTTCAATTGGGTGTTTAGCTGCTCCAACGCGTCATGACAGACGCTAAGTTGCTGCTGGGCCTGTTGCTCGGCCTGCGCTAGGCCTTGCTGCTGCTCGCTACACTGCTGGCGCTGCTCCAGACACTGGGCCCATTGCTGCTTGACTGACAAGCTATCGTTAAGTTGCTGACGCTGCTGCTCGACGCTTTGGTAATGCAGCTGTAACTGCTCCAGCTCTTGTTCATCCACTGCTTGTAGCTGCGGCTTAAGTTCGGCCAACTTTTGCGCCACGTCCACCTCAGCGCGCTGGACATGATTAAGCTCGCCCTGGCGTTGCCGCTGGGCCTGCTCACTGAGCTGACGCTTGCTATGTAGCTGGTCGCGTTGTTCAAGCTGCTCAACCGCGCTGATGATCAGCTGCTCCAACTGACCGGGCTGTTGGGCCAATACCGCCAAGCCCTGATGCTGAGCCTGCCAGCTTTGAATCTGCTGCTGGCGCTGCTCTAACTGGCTGATAGCCTGCTGATGCTGCTCGCTGCGAACCTGTAACTGCTGCAAGCCATGCAGCCCCTTCTGATGTTGCTGTTGCAGTTCGCTCAACTGCTTGTGCCGTTCACGAATGCTGGCTTCCAGGCTCAGCGCCTGTTCGATAAGCGGCTCTTGCTGCTGTTGCTGTTGTTGCCAGCTCTCTAAGGCCTTGGCCTGCTCGCTTTGCTGCGCCTGCAACTGCTGGGCTTGCGCGCTGAGCTGCTGCTGTTGCTCGGCCAGTTCGACTTGGCGCTGCTGATAGCGCTCCAGTGCCTGCTGGCGTTCATTGCGCTGCTCGGCATTACCACGCAGTGGCGCAAGCTGCTGCAGGCGATCAAGCTTTTGCTCCAAGGCGAGGTTATCGGCTTGCTGCTGTTGGAGTTGTTGCTGCTCGACGCTGTTCTGATTCAGTGCGTTTTGCAGGCCATCGAGCTGCTGTAAGCCGCGGTTGTAAGTTTGCTGCTGAGAGAGCGCCAGCTCGAGCTTTTGCATCTGCGCTTGTAACGCGCTTTGCTGCTCCTCCAGCTCTGCCCGCTGCTGCTCATCGAGCAGTTCGGTGCCGCCGAGCTGGCGTTCCAGATCCTGACAGGCCTGCAACTTGCCCTTGGCGTTCTCATAGACCTGCTGGGAGATTTGGCTGTACAGCTCGGTGCCGGTCATACGCTCTAATAGTGCCGAGCGCTGCTCTTCCGGGGCTTTCAAAAACGCGGAGAACTCGCCCTGCGGCAGTACAACTGCCCGGCGAAACTGCTCGTAATCGAGACCGACTAAGGCGTCGACCTGTTCTTGAAACTCACGCTTGGTGGCAGAGCTGACTTGGTTGGAGCTCAGATCCACCAGCTCGCGGGTTGATTGTTGCCAGCGCCCGGTGACCTGATTGCGCGCCCGCCGCGCCGACCAGCGCACCCGGTAGCTTTTGCCATCGACACCGACAAAATCCACTTCCGCCAAGCCACCGCTTTTGCCACGGCTGATCAGGTGGCGTACATCGTTGGCTTTGAGCTTTTGCGCTTCACTCTCGCTGCCCACCTCAACGCTGCGCTCGCGTCCACTAAAACGCGGCACTTGTTCAAACAGCGCCAAGCACATGGTGTCGAGCAGGCTACTCTTACCCGCCCCGGTCTTACCGGTAATGGCGATCAGGCCCTGATTTTTAAGCGGGCTTTGCTCGAACTCCACCGCAAAAGGCTGGGCCAAACTGGCGATGTTCTCGCCACGGATTGCCAGGATCTTCATCGCTCGCCCTCCGCATACACCTGCTCCATCACCTCGCTAAAAGCGCGGCTAAGCGCCTCGGAGGGCTTACCCTCAAAACGCTGCTGATGGCACAGCTCAAACACCTGCTCAGGCTTTAGGTTACTCAACTGCTCTCCTGCTTTGGCAAAGTGTTGCTCTGCCTCTTTCTCAGGATAAGAAATGCTGATCTTGGCAAGCCTCAGCCCCTTGTCATAGATGGCGGCCAACACTTTTTCGCGCAGCTGGGTTTGTGGTTGGTCAAGCTTAACCCGCACCTCCAAAAACGGACGCTGCTCAAAGGGCGCGTCAAGCGTCGGTAGCGCATTAAGCTCAGCCAATACCTGCTCAAGCCCAGCGGGCTTTTCAGGCACCACCAGCATCTGACAAAGCTTGGGCGTCTCCAAGCTCTCGACCTCGAACTCGCCCTCCCTCCAGCTCAACAGCTTGAGCTGATGACGATAGCGACGCTCGCTCATCGATAAGGCTAAGGGCGAACCGCTGTAGTGCACCTCGCCCAGCTCGCCTTCACGTACTTTGATTTGTTGGGCCAAATGCAGATGCCCCAGCGCCACATAGTCACTGCGCTCAGGGAAGATGGTCAGTGGCAACGCATGCTGGCCGCCGATCTGCACATGCCGCTCACTCAGCTCGGAGATCTGCCCGCCGGTGACATGGCCGTGGCCCATGCTGACCAGACAATGCTCGGGTTGTAGCAGCGATTGCGCCAGCTCGCCTAGCCCTTTATAGACCTCGCTAATCGCGCTTTGCCAGCGCTGTTGAGAATCGGCAATCTCGCCATCCAACCGCAGATCGCTGCTACGCAAGAATGGCACTGCCAGCACCCAGCCCTTCAGCTCGCCATCGCGCTTTTTCAGCGGTAGCAACAAACGGTTTAGCTCCGGATGCCCGTCATCGTTATACGGCACCGAGCCAATAAAATGCAGGTCGAAATGGGTAAGCAGATGCTGTGGCGCATTCAGTTTGCTTGGAGAGTCGTGGTTACCGGCAGCCACCACCACCTGACAACCGGGGCTTTGCTTAGCCAACTGGCCTAAAAAGCCATACAGCTGCTGCCAGCTAGTCGCTGAGGGGTTGGCGGTGTCGAAAATATCGCCACTAATAAGCAGTGCATCCACTTGATGCTGCTCAATCTGCTCTAACAGCCAATCGAGAAAATACTGATGCTCTGCATAGCGGCTGTAACCATGCAGTTGGTGGCCTAAATGCCAATCTGCTGTGTGAAGAATTTTCATGAACTTACTACAGATACTCGCGAAGATGGCCCTAGTTTACGCGCTAAACAGGGCTTCTCAAAGAGCGGGGATAAGGCGGTGAGAGCTGCGGCTTAATCTTGCTCATTTGGTCTATTTTGCGAGCAGAAATACTGAGAAGTGATTGGTAGAGGTAAGTAGCAAAGTGTAGATAGAGAGCGAGCCTACACCTTATGGAATCATAGGCAGCCTCAACATCACAACCTGATCATAGAGAAACGCAGCTCAAGCTTGGAGGGCCAATAATCCACGCACCGACATAGTGCCTAGTCAGCTTCTTCATTCTTAAGCGGCTTACTAGCAATGATACCTATGCGCTTGTTTCATATCTGAAAGCAATAAATGAGATAACGACAAATGACTATTGAGTTTTTTGTATATAGCATTTATTTCGTTTTCTGCTGTTCTCGTGTGTTCGCTGGTTGCGTGAGAGAAAACCTGAAGGTAACTACTTACTCGATAAGGAAGAGCAAAATGAAGGAGAGCACGTTTAAGACCCGAAGTTACTTGTTTGCCGTGATCGTGTTGCTAAGCAGCCTGGCCACTGGCTCCGGTCATAGCGCCGAAGGCTACGCCACCCGCTATTGGGATGGGTGTAAACCACATTGTAGCTGGGCAGATAATACCTCCATCACGCCGGTAAAAACCTGCAATATCAACAATCAAGACAATGGCGATAATGCCGACATTGCGAGCGCTTGTAATGGCGGCGATGCATTTACCTGCTGGGATATGGCACCGAAACGGATAAGCGATACCCTTTCCTACGGTTATGCGGCAGTCCCTGCTAGCGGTGATATCTGTGGTAAATGCTACCAGCTAACATTCACTGGAAAAGGCAAGTACAACGATCTAGAGCCAGGCTCTCAAGCGCTAAAAGCCGCGAATAAAACCATGATTGTTATGGCTACCAACATTGGCTATGACGTGCACGGCGGGCAGTTTGACTTGCTTATCCCGGGTGGTGGCGTTGGCGCATTCAACGCGTGCAGTAACCAATGGGGCGTGAGCGACCATGAGTTAGGCGCACAGTATGGCGGCTTCTTAACATCTTGCCAAAGTCAGCTTGGATACAGCGACACCGAAGCACTGAAGTCTTGTGTGCGTAATAGCTGCGACAGTGTATTTAGTGACCCATCTATGGATAGCCTAAAACAAGGCTGTTATTGGTACCTTGATTGGTTCGAGATGGCAGATAACCCAATGTTGGAGTACGAGGAAGTGGCTTGTCCGACAGCCTTGTTAGAAGGCGCACTACCACACCATATATTTGCTCCAGCCGATGATGGCAACGGCGGCGACACGGGCGGCGACAATGGCAACGGTGGTGGCGATAATGGTAGCGGCGGCGGTGACAATGGCAGCGGTGGTGGAGACAACGGCGGCGTAGAAACAGGCCAACTAAGCTGTACGATTGACAGCTCAGATGCATGGAACAGCGGCTTCGTTGTTAACGCCACCATTACCAATAACAGCCAAGCACCGGTTTCGGGCTGGAAGGTGGAGCTTACCTACCCCTATGCCGTTCAACTATCCAACGCGTGGAGCAGCCAAGTTACAGTGTTAGCCGATGGCTTAGCTATGTCTGCAGAGAATGTGAGTCACAACGGAAACCTAGCCGTTGGAGGCAGTACGTCGTTTGGCATGCAAGGCACCCACGCAGGCGACTTTGCGCCACCTAGTTGCAGTGTTGTGAGCCAGTAAAAGTAGCGGCTTAGCAAGGTAGTATTCGATACAAGCAAGGAGTGATGCAGCTTGAATAGGCAGGCTTGGCGATAAATAAGTATTGCTAAGCCTGTATTTTGCTGGGTCTTGCAACCAGCACCATCGACGATAAGCCGCCTTGCACGGCTTAACTCCGTTACGTACTGGCTCTCAGACCTCGACGCAGTGAGCCGAGCTTGCCAACTGATTACCCTCCAGCCTAATTATTCAAGCGAGTAATAGTCTACAGCAACATAAACCAAGGCTCACTCAACGTTGATGGTAATCACTTCCGACACCACTGCCTTATCGTGCGGGCGGTGCAAGAAATCGCCCAACACCAACTGCAAGGAGTGTTCGCCGGGTGCCAGCTCGATAGTAGTCTCTGTCTGCCCACCACCAAAGTGCAGGTGGTTGGCATCAGCCGGGATCGGCGCTCCAGCCGCAGGCGTGGGCGCATCCACAATCAGGTGGTGATGCCCAGTGTTACTGGCTTCGATACCAGCCGGTGCAACCCCCATCCCCTTTAGACCGAAGATCACTTTAATAGGGCTAGTTACCGTGTCCCCATCACTAGGTGTGACGAAGTAAACCTGAGCACCATCGGGAGACGGCGTGGGCTCGATTTCAGCGTTAGCCATAAAAGGGAAAAGCACTAGAGCAAAAACAGTGAACAGGTTCGTCAGATTGCTTGTCAGGTATTTCATCGCCACGTCCTTATCGGTTGTTGGTGGTTTGGCAGTATGAAATCAAACGGTAGTGGTGAGAGGACCTGGCTGCGAGTTTGCTTGCGATAACATAGACTGAGAGGTGTAAAACTTTGACTCCACCTAAGCAGAGAAGTAAGTCAATAGGTGCTAAATACCGATGCAAACTGAAGATTTAGACAATGATCTACTGTCTGGCGTAATATCACAGGAAAGCTACAAGAAACTTCTTGAGGCTGAAGTCTATGGCACGGCTACGCCAATGCAGTGGTTGGAGAAGCGATTGCTCCTAATTCTTTCTGCCGTTAACTCTGGAGTAGTTGTTTCATTTGATACTGGCATCGAAAGTGGTCAGATTGAAACATCAGAAGAGTTTAGTGTTTGGTGCGAGAAATACTTCCCTGATGCTTATCACTCATTTATCGCTGGCAAGCATAAGCATCACCACCACTAAAACGCATGGTAGAAACTTGTTAGTAAGACTACCCGCTAGATTCACTAGCTTTAGTGATACCCTTCTCTCACTGCTACTTTACCAACTTCAATATCAATAAGGATGCGATGCAGTTGTTCGAAACCAAGAGACTATTAGTAAGGCCCCTGTCTCATAAAGACCTATCAGCCCTCACTGCCATCCTAAGCGACCCCGAGGTAATGAAGTATTCAGTTCGCGGAGTATGCGATGAGGCTGCTACCAAAGCGTTTATCGATTGGTGTTTAACATGCTACTCATCGCAGGGTGTCGGCCCTTGGGCATTGGTCGAGAAAGAGACTGGAGAGCTTGTCGGTTTCTGTGGCGTGGAGCCTGAACTGATTGCGGGTGTAGAGGAGATCAACCTTGGGTATAGGCTAGCGCAGAAATTCTGGAATCAGGGTTTGGCGACAGAGGCTGTACATGGTGTTCTTGAGTATGCGTTTCGCCACAAGGGCTGTGAATCGATTGTGGCAATCATCGAGCCAGAGCACATCGCTTCTGTCAGGGTGTCGGAAAAAGCAGGATTTACGCGTTACACAATGCTGGAGTTTCACAATCGGCCAGTGCGTATATACCGGATGAATAGCCAAGAGTGGGAAATGGCTAGCTCCAGATGATTTAACTAGGCTTTTACACTTTAGATATCCAGAATAAATCATTACAAAACAACGAACTACAAAGCTGCTATGCTAGCGGCGTAAGATAGTGTCAAAAGGAAAAAATCGTGGGAATAGTCATTGGCTTCACCCTACTTATAGTCGCCACAGTTTCGCTGATAGTGAGTATCTAAAGTTTGGTAGCGAGTGCTAAAAAGGCAAAGCAACAAGGCGTATTCGATAAGTTCGAACTCCACACCGCTGTTTGCACCTTCCCCGTATGGTTGGTTGTTTTCTACTTTCCTACGGGTGATTACTCAGCGCCGAGCCACTTAGATAGTCTTCTTATCGTGTGGTCAGTTAAGACCGCATCTATGATTTTGGCGCCGGCCATAGTTGCAAGATTGGTGCTATCTGTTAGGTCGCGTATTGGTAAGCCAAGTCACATAGAACAGTGATGATTAATGTGTTGGCTTACTTAAGTATTACCAACACGAGTTTTCCTATCTCAAGGAGAGTTGTATGAGTCAGTTAGTCGTTGTTGCAAGGTTCTCATTTCCCCATGAGGCGCATATCGCTAGAAGTATGCTGGAAAGCGAAGGCGTTCCGGCCTTTGTGGCGGATGAGCATACCGTGAACATGCAGTGGCTGTACTCCAACGCTATTGGAGGTGTGCGCCTGCTTGCGCCAAATGGTCATGCCAAGCGCGCTATCGAACTTTTGCAGCAGGACAACTCTGACACGCTTTGCGAGGTATTGGCCGAAGAGTATCCCGACACCGCAGATGCTTGCCCCGACTGCGGCTCCACCGAAATCGAGCCCTATACCCAAGGGAAGAAAGCCGCATTTGTGGTGTTCCTGTTACTGGGCTTTCCTTTGTTCTTCTACAAACATGGCTTACGTTGTCGACACTGTGGGTGTTTTTGGCGAACATAGCCATTCGCGGGTGAATTAGCGGCTAGCGCTTTAGTACCTAGAGACATACAGGGAGTGAATCATGCAGCATAAAGGAAGCTGTCACTGCGGGGCGGTGACATTCGAGTTTGAAGGGCCAGAGATCACCGCAGGCTTAAAGTGCAACTGCTCGATCTGTCGCCGAAAAGGCGCGACCATGACGGAGTATGTGATCTCTCAAAACGACTTGACCATTACTGCGATTGCAGGTGCGCTTTCGACCTACGAATTTGGCAGTTGCGTCGCCAAGCATCACTTTTGCAATCGCTGCGGGATCTACCCCTTCCACCAAACCTTGCGTAAGCCCGGTGATTACAGGGTGAATATTGGCTGCCTTGAGGGTATCGATTCAACCACTCTGCCCTATCAAGTGTTTGATGGTGCTTCGCTTTAGCCTGAGTTCCATAGCGAATATCAGCAAGCGAGATTAACCGCAACGATGAGTTATCTAACACGATGAGCCTTGAGCAAAAACTACCTACCGTCGAATCACCCTGTGTGCGAAATTGCTGCCTAGATGAGCAAGATATTTGCTTAGGGTGTTTTCGTAGTATTGATGAGATCGTCGGATGGTCGGCTTCATCCGCAGATGAAAAGCGAGCGGTTTTAATAAACTGCGCCCAGCGCAGAGCACAGCGCAACAGTAAGTTCTAAGCTGCGCGGCCAATGGCAATCGAGCTTAGCGTTTTGCTATAGCCCGCAGAGTTCAACCCAATGCCACACGAGGCCCGTTACCACTAACAAGGAGAGTACTTTGACCATAGTTGAGAAGATCGTCGCGCGAGAGCTCGACGCATTGATTGTGTATGAATCCAATGATGTGATTGCGTTCGCCGATCATGACCCCATCAACTCCGGCCACATCCTTATTGCCCCTACCCAATGCTATGAGTCCTTTATTGACCTGCCCATTGCCATTCATGATGAAATCCAGCAGGTAGCCCGAGACTTGTACCAACGGATTACCGCCAAGTTCAACCCTCAGGGGATTACGTTTATTCAGAACAATGGCAAATTTAACGACCTTGGCCACTACCACCTGCATATCTTTCCGCGCTTTGATGGAGACCGATTCGGTTGGACCAGCAACGAACACGGACTCCAGTCCCCGGATATGTTGCGCGAAAAGTTGGCCGGATTGTAATGCTATGGTCGCTGCTCATTCGCGCAATTAAGCGTTTGTTTGTAGCGGCTGTTAGCTCCATCTTAGCGCTTTGTGCTGGCTGAAAGCGCCGCTATCCCCCCAATAACTATAGGGTTTCAGGTCTTTGTGAGGATTTACTTATAACCTACACAGGCATCTGAAGTGATAAATTATAACCATATGCTATAATGCGCGCTCATTTTACACGTGCCACCGGCACTTTGAGGACCCATGAGTCAAGGCATTGACAAATATAGTATTGAAAACACCGACTACACCGTAGGACAAGATAACATCACAAAATGGGGGTTCGACGTTCACAACCCCGTCTTTGGCATTAGCGCTGGGCTTATCGCCCTGTTCGTCGCAGCGCTGCTAATCGCCGACTCTTCCACCGCAAAAGCCGCCCTTGATGGTGCCAAATGGAGCATCATTGCCAACTTTGATGGCCTGTTTATGTGGGCTGGCAACGTCTTTATCATCTTCTGTATTGGCTTGGTGCTCTCGCCCTACGGCAAGATCCGCATTGGCGGCGCCGACGCACAAAAAGAGTATTCCAATATCTCATGGCTGGCGATGCTGTTCGCTGCAGGCATGGGTATTGGACTGATCTTCTACGGCGTGGCAGAGCCTGCCGCCTACTTTACTGGCTGGTACGAAACCCCGCTCAATGTAGAGCCGTTTAGCGAAGAGGCGAAACGCGCGGCACTGGGCGCGACCATGTTCCACTGGGGCTTCCATGCCTGGGCGATCTACGCGGTTGTGGCACTCTCCATCGCCTTCTTTGCCTACAACAAGGGGTTACCGCTGTCGATTCGCTCGGTGTTCTACCCGCTACTAGGCGACAGAACTTGGGGCTGGGCGGGCCATATCATCGATATTCTGGCGGTACTGGCGACCTTGTTTGGTCTGGCGACCTCGCTGGGGATAGGTGCGCAGCAGGCGGCAAGCGGCTTGGGCCATGTGTTTGGCTTTGAGTCGAACATCGGCGTTCAGCTGGGCATCGTACTGTTTGTGACCTCACTGGCGGTGGTATCGGTGGTTCGCGGTATTCACGGCGGCGTGAAGGTGCTGAGCAATATTAACTTGGGCGCAGCCTTCGCACTGTTGGTGTTTGTAATTATCGCCAGCATTACCATCTTCTTTGACTCTATTGCGACCACTTGGAGCTCGTACATGGAGTACGCCATTCCGCTGAGCAACCCTTACGGGCGCGAAGACGAGGCCTGGATGCACGGCTGGACCGTGTTCTACTGGGCATGGTGGATTTCGTGGTCACCTTGCGTGGGCATGTTTATTGCGCGCGTGTCGAAGGGCCGAACCATTCGCGAGTTCCTGATTGCAGTGATTGTGATCCCGACCCTTATCACCCTGTTCTGGATGTCTGCTTTTGGCGGCGCGGCGATTGACCAAATCGCTAACAAGGTGGGCGAGCTGGGCCAACACGGCCTGACCGATATCACCCTAGCGCTGTTCTACACCTACGAAGCATTGCCACTCAGCTCGCTGCTGTCGATGCTGTCGGTGTGTCTGATTATGGTGTTCTTTATCACCTCATCGGATTCAGCGTCGCTGGTGATCGATAGCATCACCGCTGGCGGTAAGGTAGATGTACCGGTACCGCAACGTGTCTTTTGGGCGACCACCGAAGGCGTGATTGCCGCAACCCTACTATGGGTAGGCGGCACTGAGACCATCGAGGCGCTGCAAGCCGGCACCATCTCAACCGGCCTGCCGTTCACCTTTGTGCTAATGCTGATGTGCGTCACCCTGCTAATGGGGCTGAAGACGGAGCTAGCCAGTACCAAGTTGGACTACGCGAAAGCATAGGCTAACGCATTACCTAAAAGCCGTGGCACCTTGTCACGGCTTACTTCCATACAGATTTTCCCCTCTATTAGCCTACCCTCTACAAACAGTACCGCGATGTTTCAGCTATTTTCTTCAACCCGTTTGTAGAATGCTATTAAACACCATCCGCGCTGATGTTTGCTTTGGTCCCCTTTCCCCCGCAAGCCGTTCTCTTTGATACGACTCAACTAATTGATATGCTTAGTCAAATGCTTAAGGAGTAAGCAAACTATGTCATCTTTTTTCTGGAACATGTTTCAATCTGGCCAAATTGATCAAAACGCAATCAAGTCTTCACACAACTCGGTGCGTACCAACAGTAACAGCCAAGACCTCACCTATCTGCAAGATCGTCTTGACACGCTTTCACTAGCGAATCAGGCGATGTGGGAACTGCTCTCCGAGCAACTCGGTCTTAGCGAAGCGGATCTGTTGAAACGAATGGAGCACATAGACTTAAGAGATGGCGTAAAGGATGGCAAAATCACCAAGCCGGTTATTCAAAAGTGCCCGGAATGTGGTCATCAATCTAAAACCCATCGCGCTTGCTGCTATTGGTGTGGAGCAAGCTTAAGCTCGACTAGCCCGTTTGCAGGGTAAGAGTAATGATCAATTGCGACCAGGTACTGGGATGGATACTGACGTTAGACCTTTTCAGACTATTTGGCGCTGGTGACTGATGTCTTTGAAGAGCAAAGGTATGCTGCTCAAATTGAAATTTCTGCTTGTTTTCATTGGGGTTATTTTCTCCTTGATACTGGGCGGTGAAGGTATCTATGTGGGCTTATTCGCAAGCTCAGAGAAACTCGCGAATTACCCATGGGGCACCGAATCTGGGTGGCGTTACACTAGTAAAACCCACTACATGCTTAGTGGTATAGCTCAAGCACTACTGAGTTGGGTACCTTTACTGGCTTTGCTGACGTTCCAACGTAGAACAATGCACCAACGAAAAGTGGTCGAATAAGGTCAATGACCTTGTTGTTACTCACTCCTATTTTCTCAACAAGAGAGACTACGATGCACAAACTGATAAGCACCATTACTCTGGCTTTGCTATTAACCGCCTGTGATACCGTATCCAGTGTTCAGGGGCTGCTCGAGCAACAGAATCAAGGCCAAGAGTATGTGCAGCAACACTACGGGCTCGATTCGCAATTGGGCTTTCAGATAACCAATGGCGTGCTAGAACACGTAACCTTGGGGCTCAATGCCAAAGACGTGCAGAGCTATCACATCAGCCAGCTAGAAAGCATTGCTCGCGATGTCGCAGCGCATACCTTCGAAAGTGAACCCCAAGCTTTGACCATCCAGCTGTTTGTCAGCCAGCAATAAAGCACTAGCGCTACACCAGCGTGTCGAATTTCTTCAATACCTGCCAGTCTTAGCGCGCTAGCTTATCTCCGTTCACAGCCTAAACCACAAGGAGATAAGCGATGACAATGCGCAGCAACTACATGGCCTTAGCGCCCAAAGCAATGCACATACTGGTGGCGCAGGAGGCCTACTTACGCGAGCAGTTTAGCGCGTCCGAGATGGTCAATCTCACTACCTGGGAGCTGGTTAAACTGCGGGTATCGCAGCTTAATCAATGCGCCTTTTGTATCGATATGCACAGCAACGATGCCCTTGAGCAAGGTGAGACAACAGAGCGTATTGTTGGCCTCAGTGCCTGGCGAGATATGCCGCTATACTCAGCCACAGAGCGGGTTGCCTTAGACTGGGCCGAGCACATTAGTGGCGGCTTAGCGGTTGATGATCAACGCTACCAGCGAATGGTGCAGTCCGTGGGCGAGCAAGCAGTGGTAGATCTAACCATCGCAATCAATGCCATCAACAGCTGGAATCGCATTGCCAAAACATTTAAACCGGAGGTTGGCAGCTATCAAAAGCAATAACGCAGCAGAGCCGGGTTTCCACTTTCAGCTGGCCCAACCTTCGGGTCAGCTAGGCGCGGTGGTGCAAGGGATTTGGTCGGCGATGGTGACGCAAACCGAGCCGGTGGCTAAATCGCTGTATTCCGACGCAGGCTCAGGCATTGTGTTTAATCTATCTGGCGAGGTGAGCGTCAATGGCGCTCCCCTGCCCCAAGGCGTGGTTGTACTACCGGTGAACAAACGCGCTGAGCATATCGAGCTGGCCTCGGGCTCGTGTATTGCCGGCATTCGTTTCCATCCAGCCATCTCCTTTGGGGTGTTGGGTCAACACGTCGCTACGCCAAGCCTGATCTCGCCCGAACAAGCACAGCGTTTTGCACTGCTGGAGGTACTCACCGAGCTGCAGCAAACACGCGACACAGCTAAGCACCTACGCATCCTCGAGTCTTGGGCACAAGCGCAATTTAGTATTGGCGAGGTACTGCCAGATTACTTGGCGGTTGCGCTGCGCGGCCTTGAGAGCGATATGTCCCCCGGCCAGTTGAGCGCTAACCAGCCACTCAGCCAGCGGCAACTCGAGCGAGTGTTTAAAGCCTGGCTGGAGATGACCCCCAAGCACTACCAGCGGATTATGCGCATTAAAAAAGCGGCGCTTTACTTGCGTGAGCACAAGCACGCCAACTTGGCCGATGTGGCCGCCCAGTTCGGCTTTAGCGATCAAGCACATATGACCCGCGAGTTTCGCGCCATCGCCGATACTACTCCCGGCAAGCTCTAGGGCCTGTTTTGGGCTGACCGAAGCGAAATCAATATCACCGAAGCTGCTCTTTGGTAATTTGTCAGTATCGGCAGATGCCAGCAATCCAAGGACGAATCATGCAAACTCAACAGCTCTCTACCTGCTTTTGCACTAAGCAAGTCACCGCTTGTCGCGACTTTTATATTCAGTTCTTTTCGGCCAAGGCGGTATTTGACTGTGGCTGGTATGTCACGGTCAGTATCAATCAAACCGGCCCGGAGCTGAGCTTTATCGAGCCGCAAGGAGAGATGCCAGAATTTGCCGGCGCCGGTGTTATGCTCAATTTTAAGGTGGCAGATGTGGATGCAGAACATGCGCGCTTGACTAGCGCGGGCCTCGCCATCGCCATGCCGCTGGAAGACCACCCTTGGGGCGATCGCGGTTTTTCGGTCGTCGACCCCATCGGCAACACGGTATATATCTACTCCGACCGCGAACCTAGTGCGGAGTTTGCACAGTTTATCAGCAGTTAAGCATCACATTTGGGTATGCCCGAAGAGTGACCTTCTCCGCTAGTTAAGTTACTGTTTAGACAACGTTCCTGCAGTAAGGCTTGGATAGCGGTATGGCCTATAGATGTGAAATTATCGAGCATAGCGTAAGCGGCGGAAAGCCAAGCCGCTTTGAGCCAGTAAGCACCTCGCAACGGCCCGAAATCCTGGCTGAAACCAGTAGCCACCAACTTATAATCTCAGATGATGCATTCTACTTGCAGCAACTGGATGGCCAAGTCGTGTGGCAACGCCCCTTGTACTTCACTCAAGACTTGATGTCGGAGTTTAGCTACCGCCGCGCTTGGCGTAAGCCTCACGAACAGCCCAAAGAGAACGAGGCGCGCCCTTTTAAGGTATGGATCTCCGACGACCGTCTGCTAGTAGCAACATGCAGCAGATACTACGATTCCGCCTGGGGCACCACCGGCCCCATGTTTATATTGGATATGAAAGATGGCTCAATCATCGCTGAAATGATGGGCCAGAGCGCAGCAGCACTCGGTGGCGGATGCTTTATCACTGGCCGCTCAGGCTACAACTGGTATGACTCCCGCTTGTTCAATCGTGACGGCGAGGTGGTCTGTGAATGGCCTAGCTATGGCGACTACATCGTGACCGGCAACGATGATATCCGGCTGCTGGAAGAGCGTCACAACAGTGACGACACTCCTCATTTAGTCAGGCTACTGCCAAACGGTGAGATAGAGCGAGGCGTAGCGCTTAATCAACAAAGGCAGTCAGCGCCTGTAGTGCTGCCTGATGGCGCATGTGTGTTCTTCGATAGTGGTGTGCTGCGTATTGTCGACAAAGAGCTAAATGAGCAGCTCAGCAAGCCACTACTCCCCCCTAGTGAGGAGTTAGGCAGCACCCATTGGCATCACCTAGAACGCAAAGGCCAGTACATTGAAGCGAGCATTGATAACAGCCAAGGCGATAGCGCTAGCCGTGTTGTGCAAACTTGGCTGCTCTCTATCAGCAAAGAAACTTCAGCAGTACATAGTCTTTAACCGAGCGTCGCAATCAGCACCGGCGTCGCTAGCGCAATAACCCGAGGAGCGCACAATGAAAGGATTTCTAAGAACTAAGCTGCTAGTGCTAGCAAGCCTCTTTAGCCTAACGGCCTGCCTTGGTATGCCCGACTCGGTCAAGCCAGTTAAAGACTTCGAGCTAGATAACTACCTCGGTACTTGGTACGAGATTGCCCGCCTCGACCACTCCTTTGAGCGCGGCCTTAGCCAGGTGAGCGCCGAGTACAGTCTGCGCGATGACGGCGGCGTGCGGGTGATTAACCGGGGCTACTCGGCAGAGAAAGGCGAGTGGAAGGAGGCCGAGGGCAAAGCCTATTTTGTGCAAGACAGTCAAACCGGCTATTTGAAGGTGTCGTTCTTTGGGCCGTTTTATGGCTCGTATGTGGTGTTTGAGCTTGATAAAGAGGACTACCAATACGCCTTTGTCTCCGGGCCAGATACCGACTACCTGTGGCTACTAGCGCGCACGCCCAATGTTGACCCGGCGCTAATTGAGCGTTTCACCACGATGGCGCGAGATAAGGGCTTTGATACCTCGCAGCTAATCCTGGTCGAGCATGGAGAGAGCCAATGAGCCGAGCAACGCTATCTGGCATGCTGCTGGTAACGACACTGCTTGCCACGGCTCTACTGTTTACCAGTGGCTACAGCGCGGCAGCACTTGCGCCCAACTATCAAAATCTGCGCGACTTAGACGCCATGCTCGACTATATGCATGAGCACCCTGAGGTGGCCGCTCGCCTCGATAGCATCGATATGCGCGAGTATGTAATTCACTACGATGACACCTGCCGGATTGAGTTTATGCGCGAAGCCCGCATCACCCCACCCGGCTGGGCAGGCCCAGCGGCGCCATTGGTGTTTAAAGCCGATAGCTGTTCAAGTCAAAGAGCTACGCAGAGCCAGCTACACTAAGTAGTCCAGCCCAACAATAGCGGCGAGCCCATGGACGAGCTCAAAGACTTCACCCAACACTTACGCAGTATTCACTTTGCCATGGTGCTGACCGCTGGCGCGATCCTACTTGGACTCAGTAGCAGCAGCTCACTGTATGAAACCGCGCTGATGCAACTGCGCGATATCAACCGCTTAAGCGAACAGCTCACCGCCGAGAGCCTGACTGAAGCCCTGCCCACCAGTGACGCTCCGCCTTCCGATACCGCAACGACCGTGAGCCTTGCTGAGCTTGTTGAAGAAACGCTTTACGAATACCTCGAAGCCCTCGACCTGCCCAACCAGTTCGAGCATTTCCACTTCTACGCCTACGAGTATTTGGATGACCCCAACTACGAGACTGAACTGCCAGAATACTTTCACTGGTTTGAGCGCCACTCGCTACTGCTATATGATGGCAAGAAAGCCTACCCCAATGCAGGGCACTGGATGTATCACCAAGGCCAAATCTTGGCTGAGCAGCGCGAATATGTGGACCGTTTTCTGCTGGTTGATAAGATACTGCGCAATCCAATCTTCGATCCCGGTTATCTGGTGGAAGGCAGCAAGATCGCCGAGATCAACCGCCCTGCCGAGCTCACGCTGAGTCAGCTTGATCTAAACCAAGTCACCCGGCTAACCGCCAGCCTGCAAGCGCTGATCATCACAGATAAGGCCTCGCGTGCCGATTACCGTAACAGCCAGCAGATCCTTGAAGAGGACCCCATCGGCTACGAGCGTTTCAGTGGCAGTTTCGATCTACTCAAACTCAAGCTCAGCCTCTACCCGGTTGAGCACCCGGATGCGCTCAACGGCAATCTGTCGCTAACCTTGCACCTGCCCTTTATGTTCGAAGTGCATGAATTTGCTTGGATTAACGCCTTGCTGGCAGAGCTGGAGTCAAGCACGCAAGTTAGTCCTCGCTATCAAAATGGGCTGCGCAGCAGCGCAGAGTTATTCCCCGAGCTGTTTCAGGTGACCGAGCTACTCGCCTCGGCCAGCTACGCAGACTTAGAGCGCTACCTGCTCGCCCAACAGCAGCAAAACAATGCACCGCTTAACCTATTTGGCCTGAGCATCGATAGCCAACTCATCGGCCTGTGGGGCGTGGTGGTGCTGGTGTTTATCCAGCTCTACTTTGCCATGCACTACCACAACCTAGTGAAGCTGATGGCCCAGCATGCGCGCTTTCATTACCCGTGGATCGGGCTGTATCGTGATCACCTGTCACGCCTGCTGTTCCAGCTATCGCTGCTGCTGCCCACTGGCGTCACGCTGAGCATGGCGATCATCCACGGTGTGGGAAGCTATGGCTTTCGAGTGGCCTTGGTGGTGATCGCCCTGCTGACCTTGGCGCTTATCGAGCGCGATTATCTGCGTAGCCAGCGGATGCGGGCTTCGGTGAGCTAGCTAGCAGCCCGTTTCAGTGCTGCTCTAAGCAGAGCTTTCAATCAGGTTAAATGAATCAACATCAATACTTTGCCAATCTTTGGTCAGATAAGAGCGCACATTATTGAAGTTTTTGACCACATGGTTATAATCCGCGACCAAGTTTTGAGCTGTATATCACCGGTAATCTGGACCGGAAGTTTCTACCGCGGGACCGAATCCTGCGACTACAGTCCTCACCTGCCTAATGCCTGAATCTCACCGTTCTGATGCTAATGGGGTAGATGTACATCCGTTGATGTCCAGCTCAAGTGATCCCTTTAACTATCGATAATCAGGCTGACCGTGACTACTGCAACCACACTGTCCAAACCGACTGGCTTCCGTGCTGTACTGGATGCCACCTTCAAAATCAGTGAACGTCGAAGCACCATTAGCACCGAGCTATATGCGGGCTTTCTTACCTTCCTGGCCATGAGCTACATCCTGGCAGTTAACCCAGCCATTCTGGGTGATATTCCGGGTATGGATGGCGGCGCTATCTTCACCGCAACGGCGCTGGCAGCCGCCTTCGCCACCTTTGTGATGGGCGTGTTTGGTAACTATCCGGTGATGCTGGCACCGGGGATGAGCATGAACGGCTTCTTTAAAGGCCTGCTGTTCTCGGGCTCGGTTGCCCTGCTATGGCACGAAGCGCTGTTTGGCATCTTCCTCTCTGGTGTGGTTTACCTGATTTTCTCGATGACCAAGATCCGCAAGACCATGATCGAGTCGATCCCGGAAGACCTTAAGCTGGCGATCACTGCCTCGCTAGGTATGTTCATCGCCTTCCTTGGCCTGAAAAACGCCGGCATCATTGTCGCCAATCCGTTCATTCTGGTGAGCATGGGCGATGTGTTGCAGCCACAAGTGGCGATTGCTTACATCAGCTTATTTGTGGCGCTGGGCTGCATGGTGCGTGATATCAAGCTGGCCACCTTTATTGCCTTTATCTGCTCAATGGTACTGACCGTTCTGGCCGACCTGTTTATGGGCACCAATAACGCCGCCTTCCCAGAGCAGTTGGTATCTGCGCCACCGAGCATGGCAGCAGGCTTCGGTCAGATCTTCAACTTCAGCCATATGACCGCTGAGAAGCTGTTTGATCTGCTGTTCGTGGTGATCATCTTCTTTATCGTCGACTTCTTCGACGGCCTGTCTACCATCGTCGGTGTAGGCCGCGACGCGGGCATTATCGACAAAGACGGCAAGGTGCCGAATGCTCGCTCAGCGCTGATTGCTGATGCAGGCGGCACCGTAGTGGGCACCGTACTGGGCACCACCTCGGTCACAGCCTTCTCGGAGTCGGGCATTGCCTCGGCCCAAGGCGCCAAGACTGGCCTGGCTGCGGTTACCGTAGCGGCGTTGTTCCTGGTATCGCTGTTCCTCTACCCGATCTTCTCAATGTTTAGCACTGCCATTGTGGCACCCGCGATGATCACCGTGGGCGTTTACATGATTGGCCGCTTGGGCCAGATCAAGTGGGACCAGAAAGAGTCGCGCATCGCCGCCTTCTTTACCGTGATGTTTACCGTGCTTAGCTTCTCTCCAGCCAACGGTATGGCGATGGGCTTTATTAGCTACGCCTTCGCCATGTTGGCCGCCGGTAAGGGCAAGCAGGTTCACCCTCTCATCTACGGCCTGTCGCTGATCTTCATCGGCTACCTGGTTATGCTGTAAGGCTGTAATAGAAAGAACGCTATGCAATACCAACAACAAGATACAGCGACGCGGGCGCTAAACCCGCTGGAGCAAGCCATTCTCGACAAGGGTGTGGTGAAAAGCGCGGCGGCTTTGGATGTGAGCGCCTTTATCAGCCGCCAGATCGACGTACAGCTGCTGAACTGGTGTGCCAAGGCCATCGCCGAGCACTATCGAGACAAGCAGATCGATAAGATCGTCACCATCGAAGCCGGTGGTATCGCCATTGCCACCTTGGTGGCCTTGGCGATGGAGCTGCCCTTAGTGGTGGGCAAAAAAGCCGCCACCATCTTGGACAACGCCGAGCTGCTGAGCACCGAGGTAAAAAGCTTTACCAAGAACACCCAGTACACCCTTACCATGGATAGCTGCCACTTTAGCCCCGGTGAGCGGGTGCTGTTTGTCGACGACTTCCTGGCCCACGGCCAAGCCGTGCTGGGCATGCAGGAGATCTGTCAGCAAGCCGGCGTCACCTTGGCCGGCCTGGGCATTGTGATTGAAAAAAGCTTCCAGCAAGGAGCGCAGATTGCCGAAGATAACGGCATCGCGGTACTATCGCTCGCCCAGCTTGCCTCTCTAGAGCCTGCGGTGAGCTTTAAGGGCCTGTAGTCGCGCTATCTTCCCGCTAACGGTGGTTGCCGTTGGCGGGAGTTTTCTCTCATTTGGTTGCTTAGTCCTAGTAGCCTGCCGTTCTCTACCTTTAGATACTTTTACATATCTTTAGACAAATACTTGGCTACTAGAACACTTCCCCCTCCGTCACAACAGATAGCACCAGCCTGCCTAAGATCACAGGTTTTTTCCGCTACAGGAAACAGCCAGTGAAAGTTTCATTTTTTCCTTCCATGAATTAATTGTTTTATCAATAGCAGCTATCTGTTTGGTTCTTCTTACATAGACAGTGAGCTTTATATCAGTAATTACTTGAAGCAACGCTAACTTGGTTTTCGATAGAGGGCTGTTGCCGACTCTATCTGGTCGTCAAGCAACGCGCTGTCAGCCAAGGCCCTTCTGTTACTGCTATCAACACCCGCAGAGCGAACAGGTGCCGAAGGCTGTATTGAGCATGTGTTGAAGGCCACCAAGACAACTTGCCCATCAGCGGCAAACTAAGGCCCTTCCCTCAGCTCTGGCAACGCCCAAAAGCACCAATACACAGCACGCGCGCCTCCCCCATCGCACAGGCATTCGCCACTGCGATTAAAACCGGTAGCGCGCGCTGTGTGCTGAATTAAAGGAATATTACGAGGGCAAATTATGGAAAGTAATACGCGTAACCTAAGCACGCTACGGCGTACTTGCTGCGCTTGTGTGGGAGGAGGCCTGTGGTTGATGTCACTCGGCTCGGCCCAGGCAGCGACCTGCGAGTACCTTATCTCCAACCAATGGAACTCCGGCTTCGCCGCCGAAATTGTGATTACCAACGATGGCGACACTGCCATTAATGGCTGGGACATCAGCTGGGCCTATCAGGGCGTTGATCGTATCAACAGCAGCTGGAACGTCTCACTATCGGGAAGCAACCCCTACAGCGCCAGTGGCGTGGGCTGGAACGACAATATTCCGGTCGGCGGCAGCGTCAGCTTTGGCTTCACCGGTACCAAAGGCGCAGCTAGCGCCGAGATACCGGAAGTAAGCGGCGATGTGTGTGCGCCAGCCAACCAAGCACCAGTTGCTGCGGTGAGCGCCGATGTCATCTCCGGCGATGCGCCGCTTACCGTGATGTTTGATGCCACAGCCTCTGAAGACCCTGATGGTAGCTACGCCGGGCTCAGCTTTAGTTGGGACTTTGGCGACGGTAACCTTGGCCAAGGCGACATGGTCAGCCACACCTACCAAGGTGCTGGAACGTTTGTAGCAACCGTCACCGTGACTGATGAAGGCGGCGCAGCGGGCTCGGCCAGCGTGTCCATCACCGCCATTGGCAACGAAGCCCCCATTGCAGCGGCGAGCGCCACCCCAACGCAGGGCCCAGCCCCGCTCGAGGTGAACTTCGATGGCTCCGGCTCTTACGACCCCGACAATGGCCCAGAAAATCTGAGCTATAGCTGGGACTTTGGCGACGGCAATAGCGCCGTTGGGCTCTATCCAAGCCACACCTACACCGCAGAAGGCAGCTACCAAGCCACACTCACGGTGAGCGATGGCGAAGCCAGCGCCAGCTCGGTGGTAAATATCCTGGTGGGTGATATCGCAGAGCGAGTCGATAATCCTTTCGTCGGCGTAAAATACTACGTCGATCCGCTATGGTCGGCCAAGGCCGCTGCAGAGCCTAATGGCGAGCTGATTGCCGGCTACAACACTGCGGTATGGATGGACCGCATCGGCGCAATCACCGACGGCATCGGCCTACGTGGCCACCTCGATGAGGCGCTGGCCCAGCAAGCCGGGATGTTTATGTTTGTGGTGTACGATCTGCCCAACCGCGACTGCGCGGCGCTAGCCTCCAACGGCGAGCTGCGGATCAGCGAAGATGGCTTTGCGCGCTACCAAGATGAGTATATCGCGCCGATCATGGAGATTATCTCCGATCCGAAATACGCCAATCTGCGCATCGTGGCCATCGTCGAGGTCGATTCACTGCCTAACCTGGTGACCAACCTCAACGAGCCTGACTGCGCCGAGGCCAATGGCCCGGGTGGCTACCGCGACGGTATTCGCCACACCCTCAACGAGCTGGGTAAGCTGGACAACGTCTATGCCTATCTGGATATCGCCCACTCGGGTTGGCTGGGTTGGTCGGATAACTTTGCCGAGGCAATCACGCTGATTGGCGATGTGATTGAGAGCAGCGATACCGGCTGGAACAGTGTCGCCGGTTTCGTGACCAATACTTCCAACTACACCCCAACGGTTGAGCCCTTCCTGCCAGACCCAGAGCTGCGCTTTGGCGGCAACCCAATCCGTTCCTCGGATTTCTATGAGTGGAACAACTATCTGGATGAGAAGACCTTCGCACAGGATTGGCGTCTGGCCATGATCGAGCGCGGCGCACCTGAAGGCATTGGTATGCTGATCGACACCGCCCGCAACGGCTGGGGCGGCGCCAATCGCCCGACCCAAGTGAGCAGCTCCACCAGCCTGGAAACCTACGTGAATGAATCGCGGGTGGACAAGCGAGAGCATCGCGGCAACTGGTGTAACCAACCGGGCGGCGTGGGCTTTAAACCTTGGGCAGCGCCTTATGAGGGTATCGATGCCTTTGTTTGGGTCAAACCACCGGGCGAGTCTGACGGCGTGGCCGATCCGGACTTTACCCCCGACCCGAACGATCCGGCCAAACGCCACGACCCAATGTGTGACCCGAATGCGGCTAACCGCTACAAGCCGTCGGTTGGCACCGGTTCAATGGCAGGCGCACCCCATGCCGGTCGCTGGTTCCCCGAGCAGTTCGCGGTTCTTATCGAGAACGCTTACCCACCAGCGAGCGATTCTGCAGGCCCACCACCGCCACCACCACCACCGCGTGATGACTGCGCAGGTCTCGACCCCTCTGCGCCTTTGGTGATTAACCAAACCGGCGTGAAGTATGAGATTGATCTGGGCTGTGAAGCACCTATTCACGTGCAGTTTGATCCCGCCATTGCGCGCAACCTCTATGTGGAGAACACCGGCGATGCGTTTAACGTAAGCATTAGCACCAGCAGCGGCAGCTTCGCTGCATCTGGCCACTTTATTAGCAAGTCGCTAAGCGGTGAGACTGCTGTAACGGTAGAACGGGTGGATGCCGCGACCTCGATTTATCTGCGAGTAGACTAAGTTGAGTGTTGCTAAAGGCTAAGCCCGAGTTTCGCTAAAGGCGTAGCCTCACTAAAGAAAAAGCCTGACACCTTGCGTGTCAGGCTTTTGTTTTTGTACTTGCGTCTTAACGCCAAGCCAATGTAGATGAGGGAGCCACCTTTGGGAACAGAGTACGCGATACCCCATCTTCCCCTTCAGCGGCGATAACCCGTAGCTCCAAGGCATGGGCTTCACCCAGCTTTGGGCTATACAGGTAGGCAATCTCATTACCATCGGGCGAATAGCGTGGCTCGCGGTGCATACCTTGGCTATCGCTTAGGCGCTTTGCCTCCCCCGCCACGCTAAACGCAAAGATCCCCATATCCCCCTGATAGACTTTGTCGCGAAGCTGCTCATCGTAGCTAAAGGAAAACTCCTGAAGTGCAGCTACCAGCATCTGCTGACTATCTGGGTGCCAATCCACCGAGCCTTGCACATACAGCGATTCGGGGCTGAGCACCTGCGCTTGCTGTTCTTGTGGGTCATAAAGCCATAACTGTCGGGTATGCGGCGGGCTTATCGATTGGCAGATAAAGGCCAGATAGCGCCCGTCGGGGGACCAGTTTGGCGCATCAAACACGCAGGCCTGCTTATCTGCAGGCTCCAGTGTGTAACTGAGTAAGGTATGAGAGGCCTCAGTAGCAACATCGTAGCGAAGCAAGCGGCTGTGTCCGTCACTCACCGCGGCGATGGTCAACAGCTTTCCCTGCGGGCTCCAGCTATAACCGTTAATCACCTCGCTGCGCCAAAGGCTACTCGTCTGCCCGCTGGCCATATCAACCATCTTTAAGGTCTCGCCTGCGTCACTAAGTTGCTTGTAAGCAAGCAGCTCACCTTGCGGCGAGAACGCAGGCATGAAGGCACTACCCTCATCAGCGCTTAGCTGAACCGGCGCTTCGCTCTCCGGACGTATGATAAACAGTTGGTAGTGCTCGGTATATTTTTCGAGCTCGATACGGGTGTCATCTCGCCGGTTGGAGACAAAGGCCAACACCCCTTGGCTGGAGAGTGCCGGTTGCAGGTCGCGCCAGTAGCGCCCGTTGGTGAGCACCACTATCCGCCCTTGGGCATCGGCGGTGTAGATGTTACTGGCCGGGCCTTGGACCTTGGCACTAAAGTGAATAACTGCGCTATCGGCTGCTTGTCCAAACAACGGAACAACCAGACATAAGCTGCATATTGCCGAAAATCTATCCATGATTACTCCGCAACGCGTTGCTTGGTCTATCGCAAAAAACACCACTTAAGCCATCCGCCTAAGCTGTTTACTACGTTATCACTTAGTTAATTTCACACAAGAACGCTGTTGACAGTTTTATCTAAGAAGAGTGAAACCCTTTCATCGGCAAAAGGGTCACTGATTGATTAGCGGTGATAGCACAAGGGCAGTCACGCGCAGGAATCGAAGCTCATCTCAAGCAGAGGGTAGCCGCTGTAGCGCTCGTCACGCTGGGCGTAGGTGGTGAAATGGTGGCGCCGATAAAAGCGTAGTGCGTCGTTGCTGTCGGCAAACAGCACCAGTTGCAAGCGTGGCCGCAGCAGTTTGGCTTGGAATAGCAGCTGCGAGCCGACTCCCCGCCCCTGCCAGTCCGGGTCAACAAAGATGCCCAGTAGCTGTTCGCCCGCCAATGCCATAAAGCCACACACCTTACCGTGCACTTCGGCAACCCAGACTTCGGCGCGGGTCTTGAGCATACGGCTTAAGCCCTCTAAACGATGCCACCAAAACTCGACTGGCAGAAACTCTAAGGCACGGATGCTGGCCGACAGCCAGATGTCGGCTATCGCTTCGTCATCGTCATTTAATACTGCCGGGCGAAGCACTAACTTCACCCCATTACACACCAGTTCAACCACGTGATGTTGCCGCCTATTTTTTACTTAGAGCAAAGATATAGTTGCCGCTACAAAAATCCGACGTGAGTGAGATCGAGTTTTCTCCGCCCGCTTTGGAGGTGGCTCACAAACTAAAAAATACCCCAACAGTAATAATGGGAAAATCACAGCTGACAAGCTGACTGCGTTTGCTAGAATGGCCTGCCAAATTCAACGAGAAGTGTCTCCATGTGGTTTAAAAATCTACGACTTTTCCGCTTAAGCAAGCCGCTTGAGGTATCCGAAACCGAACTTGAGAAAGCCCTTGATGATCTGGTCTTTAGCCCCTGTGGCAGCCAAGATCTGAGCAAGTTTGGCTGGGTAAAACCCATGGGTAAACTGGGCCAGAGCCTGATCCACGTGGCAGGCAAAGACATCCTGATCTGCGCGAAAAAAGAAGAGAAGATGCTGCCCGCTACGGTTATCCGCGAGAGCCTGGCGGAGAAAGTGGAGCAGATTGAGCAAGAGCAAGCCCGCCCACTGAAAAAAGCCGAAAAAGACGCCCTCAAAGACGAGATCGTACAAACGCTGCTACCGCGTGCCTTCACTCGCTCAAACCTAACCTATGCCTGGATCAACACCGAGCACGACTTTGTGGCGGTTGACGCCAGCAGCGCCAAGAAAGCTGAAGATGTGCTGTCACTGCTACGTAAAGCCTTGGGCAGCCTGCCAGCCACTCCGGTTAAGTTGGCCAACCAAGCCGATGTCACCATGACCGATTGGCTGAACGAGAAGAGCATTCCGGCCGGCTTCGAGCTGGGCGAGCAAGCCGAGCTGCGCAGCGCTTTGGAAGGCGGCGGTATTATTCGTTGTAAAGAGCAGGACCTGTTTAGCGACGAAATCAAAGCCCACCTGGATGCCGACAAGTTCGTGACCAAGCTGGAGCTATGCTGGGCCGAGTCAGTGAACTTTGTGGTCGATGAAGACCTGGCAATTAAGAGCATCAAGTTCACCGATACCCTGACCGAGCAAAACGAAGACATCAGCAAAGAAGACTTCGCTGCGCGCTTCGACGCTGACTTCGCGCTGGCCAGCGGTGAGCTCACCAAGCTGATCCCAGACCTGATTGCCGCCATGGGCGGTGAAGTGCGCGATTAATCGCTAACTGTTCGCTACTTGCTAAGCATTAGCACTAAAAACGACCAGTCAGGCTGGTCATTTTTTATTCAATTGCTACAGACGGCACATTCCAGTAGAATTGCCCGCCAAATTTCTCTGGCTTGCCAGGCGCTAGGCGCTGCGCGAGCTTTTCCACTTCATTAGATTCGACTAGACCCGGAGCTAAGATGTTTACACCTGAATTGCTGTCACCTGCCGGCACCCTTAAGAACATGCGTTACGCCTTTGCCTATGGCGCCGACGCGGTATACGCTGGCCAACCCCGTTACTCGCTGCGCGTACGCAACAACGAGTTCAACCACGAAAACCTTGAACTGGCGATTAACGAAGCCCACGAGCAGAATAAGAAGCTGTACGTAGTGAGCAATATCTCACCGCATAACGCCAAGCTGAAAACCTATCTGCGCGATATCGAGCCGGTGATTGCAATGAAGCCCGACGCCCTGATTATGTCCGACCCGGGCATGATTATGATGGTGCGCGAAGCCTTCCCGGATCAAACCATCCACCTGTCGGTACAGGCCAACGCCATTAACTGGGCCACTGTTAAGTTCTGGCATCAACAGGGCGTTGAGCGGGTGATCCTGTCGCGCGAGCTGTCGCTGGATGAGATCGAAGAGATCCGCATGCAAGTGCCAGAGATGGAGATCGAAGTCTTCGTACACGGTGCACTGTGTATGGCCTACTCGGGCCGCTGCCTGCTCTCGGGCTACATCAACAAGCGTGACCCGAACCAAGGCACCTGCACCAACGCTTGTCGCTGGCAGTACAACGCCCATGATGCGATTCAAGACGAGCACGGCCAGATCATCGCCAAAGAGCCGCAGATCATCACCCCAACCTTGGGTGAAGGCAAGCCAACCGACGAAGTGTTTCTGCTGCAAGAGCAAGGCCGCCCCGGCGAGTACATGCCGGCCTTTGAAGACGAGCATGGCACCTACATCATGAACTCGAAAGACCTGCGCGCCATCCAGCACGTAGAGCGCCTAACCAAGATGGGCGTACACTCGCTGAAGATTGAAGGCCGTACCAAGTCGTTCTACTACTGTGCCCGTACCGCTCAGGTGTATCGCCAAGCGATTAACGACGCAGTCGCTGGTAAGCCCTTCGACCCTAACCTGATGCGCACGCTTGAGAGCCTGGCCCACCGCGGTTATACCGAAGGCTTCCTGCGGCGTCACACCCACGATGAGTACCAAAACTACGACTATGGCTACTCGGTGAGTGAGAATCAGCAGTTTGTCGGCGAAGTGACTGGCCGCAACGCCCAAGGCCTGGCGGAAATCACCGTGAAGAACAAGTTCGTGCAAGGCGACAGCATTGAGGTGATGACCCCGCAAGGTAACCTCACCATGAACATCGAGCACATGGAAAACAAAAAAGGCGAGCTGATCGACGACGCCAAAGGCAGCGGCCATACTGTGTACATTCCTCTGCCAGAGAATGTCGACCTGGACTACGCCCTGATTATGCGCAACCTCAAGCAAGGCCAAGACACCCGCAACCCACACAAAGCTGCGGTGTAACATGGCACTCAAGATCAGTAAAAAATGCATCAACTGCGATATGTGCGAGCCAGAGTGCCCTAATCAGGCAATCAGCTACGACGGCATTATCACCGTGATCGACCCGGCGCGTTGCACCGAGTGTAAGGGCCACTACGATACCCCTACCTGTATCGCAGTATGCCCTATCGATGTGATTGCGGTTGACCCTGAGCATGTCGAGACAGAGGAGCAACTGTACGATAAGTTCGTTGCGCTACACGGCGATTTGCTGATTTCGAAAAGCGCACCTTAGGGCTGCGGGCTTCGCGTTAAGTGTAAATACCCTTTTGAAGAAGCGAGCGACCTGCTCGCTTTTTTGATTCGCTAGCAATGAGGTTTACTAGCATGTTTAAGTCCTTAAAGGCCTTTATCGCCAATGCAGTGGAGTTCCAATCTCGTATCTGGGTGGTGGATGAGTTTTCCGGTCCACATAAGGGCAGCGCCTATGTGGTGAACGAAGATGACTTCGACGCACCACTGCAGTGGATGCGCAGAAAGGGCTATGGGCAAGCGGAGCTGGACAAGGTCGATGCCATGCGCCGCTCACAGGTTGTGGTGGTGGAGTTTGCGGATATCAGCCACCGACTGGTTCGAGTTAAGTAGCCAGACTAAGCTCCGTCAGCAAATTAGCGGCACCTACAAGCAAAAAAGCGTATCCCATGGGATACGCTTTTTTTCAGCTAGGCCTTAGTTCACACTCAACTCGCGAAGCTCCGGCAGTTGATACTGCTTCATCGCTTCCACATCTGGGCGGTAGGCGCGGATCTGGGCGCGCCATCCATCGACTGGGGTACGCGCAAAGTTCACACCCTGCTTCTCAGCCTCTGCCTGACATAGCTCATCACCGAAGATGATGGTGAAGCTACCGTCATCATGCTGTTTAAAATCGGGACGAATGGTACTGACGATGTTGTGCTCATCGGTCATCAGATAGTTCTGCGCGTTGTACATGGTCAACGAGCCAAAGGCCTCTGCAGGAATATCATCAAACGTCGCGATGTAACACTGATCGGCCTTGGTGTCAGCCGGTGCCCAAGAGGCGTACATGGCGGTGGATTCTGGGCTCAGCCCCCACGAACCGGCAACGGTGTAGGTCCACTTTTCCCAATCCGATACCTCATTGATATCAAACTGCACCGAGTCATACATATCTGGCAACTCGCCCCACTGCTCCAGCAAGGCATTGCGCAGTTCCAGCACGTCCGCCTCTTGAGTGCCTTGCGGGTATGGCACGGCCGAGTTTGAGCTGATCTTCATCTGCGGCTGCAGCACATCGCGGATATAGGCGATATCTTCCGCCGTGGCGTCGGTGCCGGTACGAATGCCGACAAACACATAATCGGTCTCGATGTCACCGGCTTGGTACTCGTACACGCCCGGCTCCCAAGTGTACTCCACAAAGGTGTGGTTATAGTCCTGGATGTGCAAGGAGACAAAGCGCTCTCCCATCTCAGGCACTTCGATGCTAAAACCTTCGCGGGTATCGATGATCGCCAATGAATATACGGTGTCCAGATTCGGCGTCACCACCCAGTTATCGGCGGCTTTGGACAAGCCGGGAAAGTGAATAAACTCGTTTACATCGGCGCGATTGAGCATGTTTAGCGCAAACAAGTCGGCCTCTTTTTGCTGGTACTCCATGGCGCTCATGCCGTAGTCCATGGGGTCAACCGCCCAAGACGAGGAATCGATGTCCGTAATCACTTGCTGTGTAGATGGCATTGTGTCGGCTAAGCTGGTTGCAGACAGTGAAGCGATGGTCAACGCGAGTAGTGTTTTTTTCATGTTCGTTACCTCTTTATATTTAAAGTTGGTAGTTAAATTCGATGATGTGGGTTCCGTCTTTAAAGCTGACTCGCTGATTCCATTGAGCGAAGTAGCGCACATTGAGGCGCGGATTGATCTGGTAAGACGCGGCAAACTCATGGGCCAGCATGCTGTCATGCCCCAGATAGGCGTGATTTTTGTAGTTGTCAGAGCCCGATAAGGTCTGCATATACATTGGGTTGTAGTTCAGCCACACCTTGTCGCTAATGGTGAACTTGCTATAGCTTCCCACCACTGCAAAGGTGCCCGGTACCGAGTAGCCGCTCACAGGCGTGCCATCGTCGCCCATGGCGTTGTTGGCAAAGGCCGCCCCAACACCGGCCAGTGGGTAGAGTTGTAAGCGGCCCATAGCAGGTAGCGCTTGAATAAAGCTGTAGGAGAGTGAGCCAGTTTCGGCGGCAAAGCTGTAATTGAAATCGATTTGCGAGCCTCGACCATTGGTGAGGTCAACACCGAAGCGACGCAGGCGAACACTGTCGATGCTATCGGTAGCGTAATTTCTGAACCCTAAGCTGTCGCCAAGCGCACCTTTGAGCTCCAGCACATGCATGCCCATGGTGGTGTCTTTGCCGGTATCGAAGGTTTGCCCCATCTTGAGGTTCAATCCTTTGTCGGTGTAGCCAGCACCCACCTGGGTGTACACCGATAGCGGGTCAGACATATCCTCAACATCGCTGTTTGTCTGCGCCGCAGCCATTGCCGGCAGGCTCGCCAAAACCAGTGATAGAGGGACAGAGAAGAGTGCTTTCATCGTTGAGCAACCATGTTGTGTAAGTTGATGAAGGCATCTTAGAGCAGTTAAGTTATCTCAAGAAATGGTATAGATGGCTTTAAGATATTATCTGTATTAATATCTATGCTTTCAGCGTTGCAGCGCTAAAGACTAGCGAGCAAACAGCCAGTGAGACCGCAATGAAGAACTTCGATTACAACCTTCTGAAAGTGCTGCGGGTATTGGTTGATACACAAAACACCAAACAAGCTGCCGAGCGCTTGCACCTTAGCCAATCGGCGGTGAGTCATGCGCTGGCGCGGCTGCGCGAGGCCTTTGACGACCCGCTATTTGTCCGAGAACGTTATGGGCTAAGCCCAACCGAGCGCTGTTTGGAGATTACCCAAGCGCTGCCAGATGTGGTGGAGCAGATCGATGCGCTGTTTAATCCGGGCAGTGAGTTTGCCGCGGCCAGCTATCAGGGAAAGATCGCCATTAGCCTGAGTAACGCACTATCGGGCGCGCTGGGGGCGCGGCTCTATGCGCGCTTACGCCATAAGGCGCCCAATGCCCGTTTCGAGATCATGGACTGGACCTGGCAAGTCGAGACAGCCCTACTCTCCCGGCAGATCCACCTCGCCTTGGACTATGGGCCAGAGAGCTATTCCAAGCAGATCAAACAGCAGCGGATGCCGCAGAACCACTACATCCTGTGTGTGCGTAAGGGCCACCCTATTACTAAGCTGAAACACTACGATGTCACAACGCTGGCCCGTTACCCTCTGGTGCTGATCCGCACCCCAGATTGGCGCACCCGCCACGAAACCGCCGAAGAGACCTTTATTAAAGCAGGCTTGGTGCCCGAGGTACTGCTCAAATCCGACTCGCCAGAGGTTAACTTTGCCGCACTGCGCAGCAGCGATGCCATCTTCCCCACCGCCATCAGCCTACAATCGCTTCCCGATGACATCGTAGCGCTGCCCCCCGGTGAGCACTTGCCAGAGCAAAACATGGATATCTACGCCTACTACCCCTATCAAACCCAAGACAATGCCTTGGTTAAGTGGCTGATATCAGAGGTGAGAGCGCTGTTTGAAGAGGAAAGCTAACAGCTCGGCTCTCAGAAGAGAATCAGAGGAATCACAGAGTAATCAGGTCACTCGCGAAACAAGCCAGCGACACGGGCGGCTAGCAATCGATGTTGCTGGGCGTCCAGATGTACGCCATCTCCCTTATCAACCGCGACCACATCGGCGGCATTAACAAAGGCACAACCGAGCTGCAGAGCCAGCGATTGATAGAGCCCAGCTAACTGCTTGGATGGCTCAGAGGCACCAGTAAAGTAAGCAGCGAAACTACCCGATGTGCCAATTGCAGGTGGAGCAATCAGCGCTATCGAAGGCTGATAATCTAACTGCTTGGCGCAAACCTCGCGCACCTCAGCTACCAGCCCGCCCATCATGTCAGCGATTTGCTGCGGCGTAAGGCCAAATGCGGGAAACAGCTCATTGGTGCCGAGCATCAACAGCAGCCAATCAGGGCGCTGCTGCACCACCACGCGAAGCAGATCCTGCGCACCACTTTGCAAGCCAAAGCTTGGCTCAACCGAGTAGAGGGTGCGCCCGGGCTGACCGTTTTCAATCACCTGATAACGCCCGCTAAGCAGCGAGCCCAACACGCCGGGCCAACGGGAGTCGGCGGCCATGCGCTGGCCGGTCTGTGGTGAGTAGCCCCAAGTATTGGAGTCGCCAAAGCATAGGATGGACTGCATAAGGTATCTAGTTGCTAGGTTTTAGCACTTTATATCAACCAGTTAGGCTTTATACAAGCCTACCAGCAAACAGGCATTAACCCGGCTCCACACTGCGGATCACTCGACAAGGGTTGCCCACCGCCACGCTGTTGGCTGGGATCGAACGGTTCACCACACTGCCCGCGCCGATTACCGAATTCTTGCCGATAGTCACCCCCGGTAGCACGGTGACGCTGGCGCCAATCCAGACGTTATCTTCGATGGTCACTGGCGCGGAGTAGGTATTGAAGAAGGGATGGCTATCCTCCGGCGCCCAATCAGCCAGCAAGCGCTGGGTGGGCTCTACCGGGTGGGTGGCAGTACAGATCTGCACGTTGGAGGCAATTAGCACCTTGTTGCCAATGGTTATCTTGTTACAGTCCACAAAGATGCAGTTGATATTGATAATCACGTTGCTGCCAATGGAAATGTGACGCCCATAATCACAGTAAAACGGGGTATCGATATTCACGTTGTCGCCTATCTCAGCGAGTAGGTCGCGCAAGATAGCGGCGCGGGTAGCGCTCTCCTCATTATCGGTTTGGTTGTAGGCGCGGGTAAGCTTTCTGGCACGGCTGATAATCGCCTGCAGCTCGGCATCTGAGGTGTTAAACCACTCTCCATCTAAACACTTTTGAATCTCACTCTTCATTCTCCCTCTCCCTGCTTGGGTTATGAACTGTCTTTGTTTATAGGGCTGTGCGCGCAATGATTAAGTCCGCTATCTCACTCATACTGGTTGCCATAATATCTGGCTGTCGGTAAAGCGGATGGTAATGCTGGCCGCTGCGATCGAGATAGGCCGCTTGCATGCCGGCGTTGAGCGCGCCATGGGAGTCCCAGTCGTGACAGGCGACCAGCCGCAGCTCGGCAATCGGTGCTCCCAGCTCTTCAGCCACCCGCTGGTAGACCTGCGGATCGGGCTTAAAGCTATTGAAGCCCTCCACCGAGATAATCCTATCAAAGTGCTCGCTCAGCCCTGCCTGATTGATCTGGGTAGTAATTAAGGCCAGAGATGAGTTGGAGAACGCCACTGTGCGCAGCCCACTCGCGCGCAAGCTCTTTAGTGCTGGTTCAACATCGGGGTGAGGCTTTAGTGCAGCAAACCCAGCCAAGATCTGCTGGCGCCGCTCGGGGCTTAGGCTCACCTGCCAACGCTGCGCTTCAGCATCCAGCGCAATAGCGGCCAGCTCGGCGAACTGGCTCGGCAGCTTGGTCACCACGCATACCGTTGAGGTGTGCAGTAGCCGCGAGAACCACAATGGCAGCGCACTCTGGTTGCCAAAAACCTGCATAAACAGCGGCTTTAACGAAGATAAATCGAGTACCGTCTCATTGATATCAAACAACACCGTGGCATTGGCCATCAGCCCACCTCACTTGCAGCGCAACCAGTAGTCACCCTGAGACTAACTCTTTTTAACGACAACTCAATAGCTTACTCAGCACTTTTCAATACAGCAGCCCGAACTGGCCCAATAAGCGATACCTGCAGAGCAGCTATACTAGGTGGAAGGATTAGCCTGGAGATAGACCATGGTTTTCCGTCATCTTGCACTACCCCTCAGCCTGACACTGTTTGCCTGCAGCGAGCAGAGCCATCCGCCGATTGCCTATGTTTATCGCTGCGCCGAAGTCGAGGAGGTCAGCCTTAGCCTAAGTCGCGATAAGTACGACAAGCAGCAATTAGAGCTGCAATACGGCAACCTACAGATCCAGTTAAAGCAGGTGCCCGCCGCCTCGGGCGCCAAGTTTAGCGATGGCCACTATCAGTGGTGGGAGAAGGGCGATAAAGCCGTGCTGCTGGCCGACAACCAGTTGCTGCTCAGCCAATGCGAGAAAGTGGAATAGCCCTACTCTCAGCAACGTCAAAGCGCATTCTGCTATTCACTCGTTGAGCTCGCTACATGTCTCTATCAAGCAACATCCCTTTCTCCCCCTCTCACTTTCTCCCGAGCTCTCGCCCTCGCCCTCGCCCTCGCCCTCGCCCTCGCCCAGTTTTATCGTCTAGTGAACAATAATTAAACTTTTTTACCCGGGTTTTATTGATCTTTATTACCCGGGTGATATTATTTTGCCCGGGTAATAATTAAACAAGGAAAAGGATGTAGCAATGAATGTCATCGCATTTGTCGGCGACAAAAGAGTTGCCGAAGGAGATATCGCCACGGTTGCCACACAGCTTTGGCAGGGGGAATCACAACGCAAACAGCCGTTGCTGGTGTTTGACCTATCCAGCGCCCGAGTGGTCGATCTTAACCTGCAAGGCGGGGAGCAGGAGGTTGCGTTGCGTTATCAGCAAGCTAACTCAAGCGCGCCACCATCGCCCAAAGGACCGGGTCGTCCCAAGCTTGGGGTGAAAGCCAAAGAGGTAACGCTGCTGCCCCGTCATTGGCAGTGGCTAAGCGCTCAACCCGGTGGGGCCTCGGCCAGCCTGCGTAAGCTGGTGGAGCAAGCCATGCGCCAACCCAATCCGAAGGGCGAGCGAGTGGCCGCACAGGAGCGTTGTGACCGCTTTATGCAGGTCATGGCCGGAAACCAGCCCGGTTATGAGGAGGCCGCCCGGGCGCTATATGCCGGGAACCAGGCGCTGTTCGAAGAGCATATCGCGCTGTGGCCTGCGGATATCAGCCAGCAGCTACGACTGTGGGCAGGGCCGGCCTTTGCAGCCGCACCAACTTAGGCCAAAGAAAAACATTGCCTCAAGGCGAATGCGTTGAGGCAATGTTTTGCGCAAAAAACTACGTGTTATTCGCCAGCCATTCGGCAAAGTCGTCTTCCAGCAAGGGCTTGGAGTAGTAGTAGCCCTGCAGATACTTGCAGCCCAACTCGGTGAGCTGTTTGACATGTACCGCCGTCTCCACGCCCTCAGCCACGCTGTCCATCTCCATGTGTTTGGCCAGTGATAACGAGGCTTCCACCGCGACCCGGTGTTTATCTTGAGACAACATATTGCGGATAAACAGCTGGTCAATCTTCAGCTCGGCAAAGGGCGCTGAGATCAGCTGCAACATTGAGGAATAACCGGTGCCGAAGTCGTCAATCGACAGGTTCACGTTGTGGATACGCAGCCGGTTCAGGGTCTCCAGCACCCGGCCAAAGTTGGGGTAGATTTCGTTTTCGGTCACTTCCAGAGTCAGGTACTGGCTATCCACGCCGCTGTTTTCCAGGGCTTTAAACACCGCTTCACAAAAGTTCGGCTCGACAAGATCACTGGGGGTCACGTTGACCGAAATACTCAGTTTCATCCCTTTATCATGCCAGCGGCGGCAGGCGGCTAAGGCCTGTTGCAGTACCAAGGACGTGAGCTGATAGCCCAGGCCCTCATTGAGTAGCGGCTCGAGGAAGAACTGAGGTCCTAGCAGGCCCAGGCTGGGATGTTGCCAGCGGATCAGCGCTTCGGCCCCTTTCACCTTGCCAGTGGCAGCTTCGACATGGGGTTGATAGGCGAGCACCAGCTGATGTTGTTGGATTGCCTCCAGCAAGGTGTCGCGAGTCGGCAATGGCGGACTGTTCAGCGGTCTGGCGCTACGAGCCCAGTACTGACGGGCGCGCTGCAAGAAGCGTTCGACGCCGCTTTGCGACAGCGGCTTTTTCAAGGTCTCGACCCGCGAGAAGCCGTAGGATTGGGCCATCTCCTTGACTGAGCTAAGCACTGCCGCTTCTGCAGAACTTAAGATCGCCACCATGATCTGCGGATGGCTGAGCGATAGCCGACGGAGGAACTCCAGACCATCCATCGCCGGCATGGCCAGATCGCACACCACCAGCTCGGGTAGCTCGCCCTGCTCCAGCGACTCCAGCGCAACCTTGCCGTTCTCGGCCAGTACAATGGTGGCGTCGCTATGTTGAGAAAACAGCACCTCAGCCATCTTGGCTTGAAACGGATCATCCTCAACTATCAATATCTTATTCATCGTTCGTCCCTGAATCCTGCTCCATTAGAGAGAGTAACTCACTACAATCGAGCTGGGTGGCTAATTCGCTGCACAACTTGTCAAAGCTTCGATCTCGCTCAAACTCTTTATCGCTTAACAGCTCACAGCAAAACACCGCTAAGCGGTTCGCTTTAAGTTTGCCCCAGCCGGCTGGCCAAGCTTTATTGAGGCACACTAAACACTGTTTCACCACCAGCGGGTTGCCGCGGTCCACATCGAGCGCCTCTAGAGCCTGCTCCAGTGCCACATCAAAGCGCTCCTCGGCATAGTCTGCCAGCGATTGCTTGTAGAGCGCATCGGCATGCAGCCGAGCCTGACTCAAGCGCTCTTGCCAGTAGGTCAAATAGCTGAGCATCGCCACACTGTCTATGTTGCGGATGCCACGGTTAATACGTTGCTCACACGTCGCCAGTTGCTGTGTGCTCTGTTGATGGTGTCCCAGCATAAACAGCAGTTTAGCCAGCTCCAGTTGCTCCCAAACACTGGCCCTGCTGCCCTGCTCTGCGTGTTCTTGCTGCCAATCCAGATACTCCTGATAGTTGGCTTCCGCTTTATCTTGCAGCCAACGAATGGCATTGGCCCGCGCCAACAATAATAGCTCGAAGGCCTTGTATTGCTTGCGGGGGAAATGGCGGCGCCAGAAGCGGTAGCGATCGGTGGCGCGCTGCAGTAAACGGCGGCGCTGGTTATCATCGGCATCCAGTGCAACATCGAGACATAACTGCACAAAACGCTGATGCAGTATCGCCTGATCTTGGTAAGAATGAGGCAAGCGTAAGATCATCGAGCGCATACTGTCGGCGGCTACCTTAATCTGTTGGTTCGCCAAGGCGATATCGACCTTGGTTAAGCGCCGTTGAATGTTCTTTGGTGCCAGCTCTACCGCCTCACTGACGTAGACCAGCGCCTGCGCACGGTTGTCCCGCTCAAACTCGATCTCAGCCATCTTATCGCGTACCACGGCGCAATAGATTGGCTGTTTGGCCACCGCCTTGAGCACCTCAATCGCCTGCTCATAATCGCCTTCGCGGCGCCAGATCTCGGCCTCAGCCAGCTGCACTTTCACCTGATCTTGCGGCTTGGGAAGCGAGCGTAACAAGGCCTTCGCCTGCTCCAGCTGTCCCTGCTCGGTCAGAGCCTCGGCCTTAATTAGCTGCGCGCTGTTGGCCACCTCGGCAGCTATGCCATTGAAATCCTCGACCAGCTCCAGTACCCGCGGGTACTGTCCCAACCTGAAGGCATCTTGTAAGGGCGCCAGCAGGCGCTTGCGATTGCTCAGCTGAAACAGACGACTTTTCAGCTGATCAAAGCTCATGGGTTTGACCAAGTAACCATCGGGCTCCAACTCGGCAAAACCGCGCACCACCGCCGATGAGTTGTCGGCGGTGACGATCACCAACACGCAGTCGTTGCGGATTTTTCCTTGATGTTGCAGCTCTTCAAGCAACTGGTGGCCATTGGTGCTTGGACCCAGGTTGTAGTCGAACAAGATCAACTGAAAGTCAAACTCTTCACTGAAGCTGCGCGCCTGCTCGGCATTCTGGGCGAGTTTGATCTGCTCGGAGAGAAATCCCAGCTTATTCAACATGCCACGGGTTGCTGTGCGATACATGGGGCAGTCGTCAACAATCATCACCGAACGCTGACGGTCGAAGTTATTCAATATCTTTTGCATGACAGAAACATAGCTGAATTGGCGATAACATTCACCAGCTTATTCAGGGAACCAGGCAGGCGAATACGCTGATAATATATGTGTAAATTGTCAAGTATAGCTTTTACTAAATTTAGATTGTTTGGGTACAAATATTAAACAAGCATCACGGTTTTCAGCGTACCAATTCCTCAACAAACTGGTAAATTGGTCGATGTATATATGCGATTGGTTAGCCTTGTTGCTTGCCACCCTCGCTACTTGCCGCTGTCATCGGCCATCACTATAAGGACATTGCCCACTGTGAAGCTTCTGTACCGAATCTCCATCGCCAAGCGAATCATCCTGCTGGCACTTCTTCCAAGCCTGATTGTCGGCGGATACGCAGCGCTCCAACTCAACACTGCCCTCAATACCCAGCGGCAGCTCAATTTGCTTGCCTTCGCCATGCAGCTCGCCAAAGAGACCAGCGATGTGCACCTCGATATGCAAACCGAGCGAGACCTTACCCAAGGCTTTATCAGCGGCGAGTCTCCCGGAGAACAAGGTAAGAAGTACCGCAGCCGACTGATGCAGCAACGCAGCGACGTAGACAAGCACCTTTCATCGTTTCGCGGTTTTCTAAGCGAACATCAGCCAACCATTGAACAGCTCGGCCTAAGCGGCAACGTGGACGGGTTGGAGTCGATGCTCACCCATCTATCGCCAAACCGCCGCAACGTGGACAGCTTGACCCTGTTCGATAGCGAAGGCATGCACGTGCTATGGCGCTATACCTATATCAACACCGAGCTACTAAAGCTTATCCACGCGGTACTCGGCCCAGCGGCCAACGATGCCGATCTGGCGATGCTCAGCGGTGCCTATACCTCGATGGTGCTGCTGGAGAACCGCCTCTCCCGCGAGCGCAGTGAGGGGCTATCGGCCTTTAACCGGCCAACGGTCGGCTACGATACCATCGGTAACAATATGGCCTTCTTCCGCCAAGTCGAAGACAGCAATATGCGCATCTTCGCCTACGCCCCCGGCCCCATCGCAAAACTCTATTGGGAGCAGTATGTCTTGTCTGATGTGCAGCAGCGCATGGATGGTCTGCGCCGCGAGATTATGGGCTTGGGCGGCAAACCCGGCCCGATGAGTGGCGATGAATGGTTCGAGCTGGCCACCCAGAACAAGCAGCAACTACGCGAGATTATCCACGCGGTGGAGCAAAGCATCGATCAGGTGACCGAGCAAAAACTCAGCGATGCCGCGGATCAGGTATGGGCCAACCTCGCGACCTTGATTGTGGCGCTGGCGTTGGTTGGCGTCACTTCGTTCTTTATCGTTCGTTCGATAACCAGCCCGCTTAATACCATGGTGGCTACCCTATCGGATGTGGCGCGCGATAAAGCACTGGGCACCCGTTTACCCACGCAAGGTAAAGACGAGCTGTCGGCACTGACCCAAGCCTTCAACAGCCTGATGAATAGCTTCAACTCGTCCATCGTGCGGGTACGCGATGAGGCGCAGAGCATCCGCACCCACAGCGACCAAGTGGTCGATGCCATGGAGCGTAACCTGAGCCTGGCCGACAGCCAGAACCACGCCACCGATAGCGTGTCGGTGGCGGTCAATCAGATGACCAGTACCATCCAAGAGGTCGCGACACTATCGCAAACCACCGCCGAGGTAGTAGGCGATGCCCACCAGCGCAGTATCGACAGCGCTGAGAAAACCGAGCGTTCTCAATCAGCCATGACCCAGTTACTGGAGGACCTGTCCACCACCCAACAACAGGTCCAACGACTCAATCTGGAAAGTGAAGAGATCAGTAGCATCATCACCGTGATCCAAGGGATTGCCGAGCAAACCAACCTGCTGGCACTGAACGCCGCCATTGAAGCGGCCCGTGCCGGAGAGCAAGGTCGCGGCTTTGCCGTGGTGGCCGATGAAGTGCGCTCGCTGGCCAACAAAACCCAGAGCGCAACACTGAAGATCCAAACCCAGATCGAGTCACTGCAGAACGGTTCAACCGAAGCTTCCCAGCGGATGGAGCAACTGCGCCAACAAGGCAGCTCCGCCGTGGAACACGTTGCCGACAGCGCTGAAGACGTGGCGCAGCTTAAAGCCGAGCTGGACCGAATCACCGAGATGGCTACCCAGATCGCCACCGCCGCCGAGGAGCAAACCGCAGTGGCCGACGAGATTAACCAGCAGATCCATCAAATCAAAGACGACACCGAGCAGCTCTATCAGCAATCCAATGGCTCGGTGGCGGTGAGTAAAACCCTCAAGCAAAGTGGCGCCGGATTAATGGTGGATGTGGAGCAGTTTCAGCTTAGCTAACGGCGGGTTTTAAGAAGCAAAAAAGCGGAGGCTCAGCTCCGCTTTTTTTATCGCAAATTACTTATCGTAACTAGCGGGGATGGCTTAGCCGTACACACACAAATAAGCAGTCTCAACCGGCACCTTCACATCAAAAGCGCTGTCAGCGGCAACATTAAACTGCTCGCCGGCTTTAAAACTCTGCCAGCCAGACTCACCGGGTAGCTGAACCTGCAGCTCGCCACTGACCACCACCATCAGCTCAGGCGCGGCGGTTGAGAAGCGGTACTCACCCACTGCCATCACGCCCACAGAAGCCGGCTTGTCCTGCCCTTGAAAGCCGATTGACTTCACTTGGCCATCAAAATATTCATTCACGTTTAACATGGTTCTTCCTTGAATTTGGGATATTCGATGCAGGAGCCTATCACAGCCGAGCCTCGCCGAGCCAGCATCAACTGACCTTGTGGCAGTCACCAACCAAGGCACATAAGCGGTACAAAACACCCAATGGCGGCAGATAGTAGCCACTTGGTATCAAAAGGCACTCAAATCCCTGAATAAAAACATATTTCCCTACTCAGAGTTTGATATACACTTTGCTTAATCCCACAAAAACTCAGGACTTACGTGTCAAACCCAATCCGTTGGTGTTGCTTGATAATGGTTTGCCTGTTGGCATATTCCCCTGCTCAAGCCGAAGAAGACAGCTCATCCGCCCGTACTAGCTATCGCATCGCGTTGCCGGCGCTGGACCGGCAGTACCAAACTGATGACTCGCCCTATCAGAGCACCCTGAACTTCCTGCGTAGCTTTTGGCAGGGCTGGGCGCGCTCGCAGCAGCGCCAGGCCGAGTTTGTGATGCTCAGCCGCGAGCAGGCCGAGAAGCAGTTGCTGTTAGGCGAGATTGACCTCTACGCCGGGGCGTTTGTCTCAGAAACCCCCAGTGACCACGTGCTCTACTCCATCCCCTATATTCGACTCAACACCGCCGCCTACCGCCGAGTCGGCGAACAAAGCAGCAATGTGCGAGTTGCTGTGCATAGCTTGGACACCGTGCATTTTGGCCCTTCTCGCAGCTCATCGCTGTTAATCAGCAACTTCTCCAACCTCAACCAGTTGCTGTTCGACGATACCCGCTTTAACTACATCTACAGCTGGTCGCCTTGGCTGTTGGAGCAATCGCTGTTTGCCAAACAGCTCTCCGGCCAATACATCCTCGAACCCGATGAGGCGCGTCCTTTGTACGTGCGTGTGATGGTGGGTCAGCAGCAGCGCCCTCTGCTCAAAGATATCAATCAGTACCTGCGTAGCTATCCCGCCGATCAAGCAAGCTCGCTATGGGAGCTTACCGGGGCAGGCGAAGGCGATTACCTCGAGCTGCTACTGGGCAACTATCTCCCCTCATTGCCGCGCGCTATGGAAGACTACCTGATCGACATTCCCTATGTGGTCGCAGCATACAGCGATGGTGGTTACCCGCCCTACATCTTTGATGGCCCAACCGGGCCGAGAGGCTATGCCATTGACTTAATGGAACAGCTGGCTGAATCAATCGGCTTTGAGGCGCGCTATCGCCGCTATCCCAGCTTTCAATCGAGCCTCGATGCACTCAGCCAACAGCAGGTTGAGTTGCGCCTGTTAATTAACCAAACCGAGCAGCGTCAGCAAACAATGCTGTTCACTCAGCCGCTACAGCAGCCCGCTGGTTACAGCATCGTATCCCGTCGAGATGCTGCCTACAGTGCGCTGTCAGATCTCAGGGGTAAGTCGCTGGCGGCGCTGCGTGGTTACTACGAGAACGAGCTGTTTACCCAGCAGATCAGCGGGGTCAATCTGGTGATGGTGGATAGAGTTGAGCAGGCCCTGAACCTGGTTGCCGAAGGCAGTGTGGACGCCTTTGTCGGCAATACCCTGCCTATCAGCTATCAGGTTAACCGCCTGGGGCTATACAACCTCAGTGTACTCAGAGCCAAAGACTTCCCCACCGCACTGCCGTTTTTCATTGCCATCAGCCAAGGCGAGCCGATGCTAAAAAGCTTGCTCGATCAGGCCCTGAACGATATTCCCGAGCAGCGCATTGAAGACCTCCATAGCAAATGGCAACCCAACTTCAGCGAGACCTTAGAGCAATACAAACTGGAAGCCCTCTACCGGCGAATTGCCCAGCTGGGTGTCGCCCTGATCGTGCTGATGGTGGTGTTGATTTATTGGCAGCGTAAGGTCAATCGGCGCCGCAAGCTTGAGCAGGCCAAACTCAACAAGGCCTTGCAAGATGCCCATCAAAGCCGCGCCGAGGCCGAACGCCTAGGCAACGCCAAGGCCGACTTCCTAGCCCGGATGAGCCATGAGATCCGCACGCCCATGAATGGGGTGCTCGGGATGGCCGAGGCCCTGTCTTTCACCGACCTGTCCAAGCAGCAGGGCGAGCTGTTGCAGGTGCTCAATCAATCCGCCAATAACTTGATGGCGCTACTCAACGATGTGCTGGATTTCTCCAAAATGGATGCCCAGCAGCTGACCTTAGAACAAGTCACCTTCGAGCTGGACTGGCTGGTGCAAAGCACCATCGACAACAGCCAGTATTTACTGGGCGACAAAGATGTCGCCATCCACAAGCACTTAGACTCCGGGCTCTCCAGCCACTACCTTGGCGATCCAACCCGGCTGCTACAGGTGTTCAACAACCTGATGTCGAACGCGGTGAAGTTCACCAACCAAGGCAGCATCTCGATCTGCGTGCACCTGCTGGAAGAGCCTGCAGACGATGCCACTCAGCATCATCTGCAGGTGGACGTGCAAGATAGCGGCATCGGTATTGCGCCAGAGCGCCTCGAAGCGCTGTTTAGCCCCTTTGTGCAAGCCGAAGCCGCGACGACCCGCGAGTTTGGCGGCACCGGGTTGGGCCTGAGCATCTGCCGTGAGCTAATCGAAGCAATGGGCGGCAAGATTGAGGTACATTCCGAGCCGGGGCAAGGCTCGCTGTTCTCGGTACACCTGCAGCTTGCGCCAAGCACCAGTAACATCGTGCAGCACCCGCTGCCAAGCAACGCTATCGTCGAGGCCACGCACAATGACCTGCGGGTATTGCTGGTAGAAGACCACGCAATTAACCGCTTGGTGCTGAGCTCGCAGCTACAGCGCTTGGGCATCGAGGCGGATATGGCCGAAACTGGCAAGCAGGCACTGCTGCGCTGCGAGGATCAGGACTACGACCTGATTTTATCTGACTGCCATATGCCAGAGATGAACGGCTATGAGCTGGCGCGGATTATCAGCGCCAAGCGCAGCGGCGAGCATCCTTTGCTGGTGGCAATCACTGCCGAAGCCCAGACTGATGCCAAGGAGAAGTGTCTGGAAGCGGGCTTTGATGACTATCTGGCTAAGCCCTGCCCGATTACCGTGCTACAAGACAAGCTGCAAGAGCTAGGGCTTATCGAGGTAGCGTCCGAAGTGGGGCCGTCTGAGCTTGAGGGAAGCGCCTCACAAACGACTCAGCCTGCACTACTCAACCGACAAACGGTCAGGGATCTCAGTGGTGGCAGCAGCGAGATCATCATCGAGGTGCTCAGTGTTTATCTCAACCAGTACCAGCAGGATGTCGATGCGCTCAGTGCCCTGCTGCAAGACGCGCAGCTGCCTGAGCTGGCCATGCACTGCCACCGCCTCAAAGGCGTGACCGCCTACCTAGGGGCAGAGTCGCTATCGGAGCAAGCCTTTTGCTTAGAGAAGCTGGCCAAGGCCAGCGAGCAAGCAGAACTTGAACAAGCCATGCCGGGCTTTATCGAAAACCTCGCGGCGCTGGCCAGCGAGGTTCATACCTGGCACCAACAGCTAGAAGCACAGCAGGGCTGAACATGAAGTTATTCGGTTCAGGAACGCGCAAAGTGATCGTAATGCTGGTACTGGCCTATCTGGCGCTACTGCCTTTTATGCTGTTGCGCCAAGATACCCTGCAGAGCCAACAGCAAGACTGGGAGCAGCGTTATGCGCTTAGCCAGGCGCAAGCGGCGGTCAAACTGCTGCAAGGTCGAGTCCAGCAGCTAGACGAGCAAGCCGAAGTGTTAACCACCCTGTTAAAAACGCTTCAGCAGAGTCAGGCCTTTAAACCGGCTGATTTTGTGCACTACTTAGATGAGACGGTGGCGCAGTTCCCGTTTACCGGCCTACACATTGCGGCAGTCAATCAACCCACCTGGTTTCATAGCAGCCGTAATCCCTTCGCCGACGAGTTAGCCACACTGTTTGCCGATGACCTGCAGGCGGTCAACGCCCTAGGCAAGAATCATGGCTATATTGCAGGCCACGGCCAGCTGCTGATCTACAGCCAGATACTCCTTCCCGCCGATGATGCTGGCGAGCATGCCAGTGCAGTGCTGACGCTCTATCAGCAGGTGAACAAGCAGACCTTGGATGGCATCGATAACATTGGAGCGTTTAACCTGCAGCTGCATGTCTCAGCAATGCCCCAGCAGTTTAGCCAATACCCCATCGGCAGCGCCGAACTACAGCTTCTACTGGGTGAGCTGAACGCGAATCGAACCACCTTAGAGGTCAAGTTTAGCCTGCTTGATGAGCAAGCTCGCCCACTGCCATGGCGTTTTACTCTGCTCACCCATAACCACGTCCCCGCCTTAAAACTAAGTTGGGATAGCTGGAGCTTTTTGCTGTTTAGCTTGCTGCTGGTCTCGGTATTTTTCTACTCGATGATTAGCCTGCACTTCAGCCGACCGATCCGCCAACTTATCCAGCGGCTGCGCCAGGGCGATACCGCCCAAGAGCTGGACCTTAACCTTAAATCCACCCAGCAACGTGACGATGAGCTCGGCCAGTTAACCCGCGAACTGTTGCGGCTTCAGGCCAATGGCTTAGCCCAGCGGCAGTTTGCCGACCTATTGGTGGAGAGCATCGGTGAGGCCATCTTCACCATCGATAAACAGGGTCTTATCTGCTTTGCCAATCCAGTGGCCGAGCACTGGGTGGGACGCAGCAATCAACAGCTGCAAAACAGCAAACTGAGCTTTGTTCTCGGCCAAAAGCTGCAGCCAGGCCACCAACTGCCGAAACTGTTACACCGGCTTGTTGAGCAGCAGCAAGGCATTCGCAGCAAGGTGAAGCTTATCCACCATGGCACCGAGAGCCGAATTGAGTTGCAAGGATTCCCCATCGCCTTTCCGCAAGAGCGACACGCGGCCATCTTGCTATTGCGCCTGCCTCCGGGTGCGGCGAAAGCCCCGCTGACCGAGCCGGAACAGCAACAAGGCGAATAATATTAGACTGCAGCCTGCCAGCTTGGATAACGACAACTGCTCCTGATACAGCAGTACACTGAGGATCACCGTCCAAACTGGCTCCAGCAACATCAAGATAGCCGCCGACTCAGCGGGTAACAGGCTCTGTGAGCGAGTTTGAAAAAAATAGCGCAGGCTGGTGGCCACCAAGGCGCTTATCCCAACCCAGTACCAGGTGATGGTAGGAATCTGCTCGGGCACCTGCTCAGTGAGCAGGGACAAGCATGAGGCGATCAGCCCCACCATCAGCAGCTGCACACAGCTTAAGGCCAAGATCGGCACGCTGCGCGCCAAGCGGCTGTTGAACAAGAAATGAAAGGCAAGCCCTAAGGATGCCGCCAAAAACAGCAGCAGATGCAACGACTGCTGCCAGCCGCCCTGAAGGTTTAGCAAGGCCAAGCCGGTAACGGCCAACACCAGCGACAACCAAAACACCCTGGCGGGCCGCCGGCCAAATAACAACCAGCTAAGCAAGGGCACAAACAGCATCGACAGGCTCATAATAAATGCGCCTTCACCTAGGCTGTTGCTAACCGCTACTCCGCTAATCCACAGCGATAACGTGATACCCAGTACGCACCCTACCACCGCGGCCCGCCCCAATTGCTTAAGCGACAGCCTGCGCAAATCTGCCAAACAAAACGGCACCATTAGCAAAGAGGCCGCAACAAAGCGCAGCCCAATAAAGCTGAATGGCGGAATACCCGCAATGGCCTCTTTGGAGAAAACCCAGCCAGAGGCGGCCAGCACGGTAGTGAACACCATTAGAAGCTCACCACGTAAGTTTTTCGGCATAGTGACTCGACGTTAGTAATACAACAGGGGGATTCGAGCGGCATTCTATGCCCTTTCAGCAGCCAGCACCATGGGTATTTCGCAGTATTCACTGCCTTCAATAACTGTTGAGAAAATCACCCACAGCACTTCAACCCGCTCAAAAGTCAGCGCATAATCGGCCCCTCTTGCCACAGACGCAGTCTTTGGTAGTGAGTATTTGGTTTCACGTTTAGGGATAAACACACTATGGTCGACTACCAGCAGCGCCTGAGGCCGGTACTTCGTTATCTGGAAGCAAACTTCGCTAGCCCAGCCAAGCTTGAAGACATCGCCGCCATGGCCTACCTCTCACCGTATCACTTCCACCGGGTGTTTAAAGCCAGCGTGGGTGAGCCGCTCAACAGCTATGTGCGCCGGCTGCGCTTAGAGGCCGCAGCCCATGCGCTGTTCTACAACAAAAAACCGGTGACCGAGGTGGCCCTCGATGTGGGTTTTGCCAGCTCTCAGGCTATGGCGAAGGCGCTGCAGCAACACTTTGGCTTGACCGCCAGTCAGTTCAAAAACTGCGAGTCCACCGAGGCATTTACCGCACTGATGCGTGACAGCAAGATCGGACACCTGCTGCGCAAGAATGGAAACGTGCTGTTTCCCCCGCCTGCATACACTGACTCCACTAACCCGTTAGTTAAAAGGAGTAACACCATGCAGATTGAACAATTTCAAGCAGTTAGACTCGCCTACATTCGCGTTACCGGTCCCTATGGCGTGGGCTACGACCAGCCAAGCGACAAGCTCTACCGCTGGGCCGACAGCCAAGGCCTGGCAGAAGGCCAGTGCATGTTCTTGTATCTGGACAACCCAGAGGTCACCCCGGAAGACAAGTGTCGCACCGATATCTGTATTACCGTACCGGCAGACACCCAAGCCAGCGGTGATATTGAGCTGCAAGACTTCCCCGGCGGCAGCTACGCGGTGATCCGCGGGAGTATTACCGATAAATCGCAGTATCAAACCTACTGGGATGCGTTGATGTCACAAGTGGTGGAGCAAGGCCTGGCAGTGGACGAACGCCCCTGCTTTGAGCTCTACCACAGCTTCAACCCCGAGAACCATCACGCCGACGTCAGCTTTTGCGAGGCCATCAAGTAGTAATTTTTCATCCGTTTAGCGCCGGCTAGCCCGGCGCTCTTTTTGCCACTTTGCCGCCGTTTGCAAAGCTTCAAGCGCTTTAGACTCTGCTCCCCCGCTAAAACCTACTTTTACCGCGTTAAATCAGCACCTTGCCCTAGTTAAATGATAAAGTACCCAGTCAGTATCCCGCTGCCATCGTAGCGGTTAACGCAAAGGAGTGGGCGTAGATGCAGTTAAAACCGGCCTTGGTGTTTGTCACCGTGATCTTGTTGCTATCGGCTTGCGGCAGTTCGCTGCCCGAAGAGCGTTTGGATTACGCCGGCCGATGGCTCGGAAAAGAGATGGCGCTATACATTCAGCTTGATGGCCAACTGTCTTACAAACGGATAAAAGGCAGTCATACAACGTCCATCAACGCCCCTATCAAAGAGTTTGATGGCGATGACTTTATCGTGGGTGTTTGGTTTATGACCACCCGCTTTGAGGTGCAGCAACCTCCGCAAGAGATAGATGGAGAGTGGAAGATGACCGTAGATGGAGTTGAGCTGACCAAGATGGGGCAAACCGCCACACCTCAGGAGATCTAAATCCCGCCTAGTTGCCTATCCCCTTTTTTCTAGCTTGGTGTTCTGGAGCAGGCTCCGCTAGATTCGGGTACTCTCGAACTAGCAGCTCTCGCTTAGCTCTCCAGCATCGATAGCAAGCTGGACAAGGGCTGTCTACGAAGCTGAGCCAACAGTTCACCAGTTTGCTGCAGGCTCTCAACAAAGCCGCGGATACACAGATTCTCGATGGTAACCGGGCCGTTTAGCCGGGGCGAGGTTAGAAAGTCGTAGCAAAACCCGGGGTTGAGCTGCATACCACGCTCTTGAGCCTGCTCCACCAAACTGGGCATCAGGTAGTGATCCTGGCCTTCTTCGCTCTCAAGCACCAGTTTGAGCTCTTGTTGATTAGCGCACACCGGGTGTAGCTCGCCACCAACGCGGTCCAGAAACACCACATGGCCGTGGCCTTCAAAGAATACGTCGGCAAACGCGGTCACCGCCAGCGGGGTGTAGCCATCGAGGTCTAGCCAATCCCAAGCCTGCAGGGCCTGTTGAATATCCGTGGCTTGGGGGTTTATCCAATACATTGCTGGTAGCGATAATCATTAAGCAGTCGTAGCCCGATAATCTGGCAGAAGCGCAGGCGCGATGCAACCACCACGCGCTGGATACGTGAGTGGGGTGTATTGAGCAAGGCCCTTGAAGGGCTACTGACAGGTTCTGACATCGCCCCGCAGTATGCTTAGGTCGTCCCTTACAAAACATGGAGAGAAGTTATGAACGAGCAAGACAACCCCAGCATCATGAGCCATATGTCGGTCGGCTCTAACCAGTTAGATAAAGCCTTGGTTTTTTACGATAAAGTGATGGCGACCATCGGCGCCCGCCGAGTGCTCGACTTCCCGGAAGGTGTCGCCTACGGCAAGGTCTTCCCAGAGTTTTGGGTGCAGCAGCCCTACAACCACGAGCCCGCGCAAACCGCCAACGGCGTGCACTTTGCCTTTATGGCCCACTCCACCGAGCAGGTAGATGCATTCTATCAAGCGGCGATGGAAGCGGGCGCGACCTGTGATGGCAAGCCCGGGCCGCGCCCAGAGTACACCGACGCCTACTACGGCTGCTATGTACGAGATTTAGATGGGCATAAGATTGAAGCGGTATATTGGGACGAGTCGAAGGCCCCAGAAGGCGTCGAAGCCTAGATTGAGTGAGTGGCTAGCACTTAGCCACCGCGAGAGAGAAAATCCCCCAGCCCAGCATCCAACTGCTGGGCTGTTTTCCAAAAGCGCCCCTCACTGAATAACCGATTGCCGCCATGGCTTTTCGCCAGATACAGCTGCTCATCGGCTTTAACCACCAGATCGGCGCAGGTGGTTTCAGCGTCAGGCATCAGCGTCGCGACACCAATCGACACAGTGACTACCGAGTTGGGTTTGCCATCGCCATGGGGCATCGCCAGCTGTTCCACCCGATAAAGTAGGTCTTGGGCAACCTGTCCCGCTTCCGCGCTGTCGGTTTTTGGCAGGATCACCGCAAACTCTTCACCGCTATAGCGCGCAGCTAAATCTGAGCTGCGTTTAGCCACCATTTGAGTCACCAAGGCGATCTGCTTCAAGCAACTGTCACCGATTAGGTGGCCGTAGTAGCTGTTGTAGTCGCGGAAACGGTCGACATCGATGAGCAGCAGTGAGAGTGGCGCGTCTTCGCGCAGACAGCGGCGCCACTCGTTCTCCAGGCTCTGATCAAACATCCGGCGATTGGGGATGCCGGTTAAGCCATCTAAGGAGCTGATCCGTTTGAGCTGCTGATTCATCTGCTCAAGCTGCTGATTCATTAGCCTGAGCTGCTGCTCCTGCTTTTTCTGCTCCGAGATATCGAACATAAAGCCCATTAGCGCGGTGATCTGCTCGCCGTCGCGCACCACATGCACCACATCGCGGATCCATACATAGCCGCCATCGGCCGTGAGCGCCCGATAGTCCAGTTCGTGGTCCTGCCCTTGTAGCGACTGCTCTGAACAATATTCCACCGCGCGCTGACGGTCCTCTGGATGGATGCGCTCAGCCCAGTCCTCGGTGCTTTGCCAACTCGCTTGCGGCCAGCCCAACAAGGTTTCGATCTGCGGGCCGATGTAGCTAAAGCGCTGCGGCCCCCACTCAAACTGCCAAGGGATCGCCTTGGTAGACTCGAGTAAAGTCTGATAGAACGAGAGGTCAACAGGGGATTGGGACATCAGTGTATTCCTTTCACTACCAAGGCAGGGCGAGCACCAAATAAAGAATGCGACAATCCCATAAAGCCGAAGGCACTTTTTCAATAAATTCAACGCCATCAAGTGTAGACACTGGCACCCATGACACTGGCGGAAGTAGCAAGCCAACACAAAAACTGTGTACTGGGCTGAAGTATGGAATTAATTTAGTGAATACGCTTAAAAATGTGCTAATTGAGCACTCACGCGATACGTATATACCCGAGCAACCTCAAGATACATGATTCAGAGGAGCTCAATGTCCATAGGGCGAGGCGAAAGTGCTCAGGAATGATGACTCATTTCAAGCGCTTTCAACGAAGAACTATGGACATTGAGCGCCTCCCGAAGGGCGAGTTTTCCAAGCCCTCATGCCGTGTTACTGTTCCTTGATTTAGCCCACTAGATCGGCGGCACAGTGCCTTGCCTGAGGACCAGGAAAATCTCGCTGAACAAGCATCTTGAGGTTGTTCGGGTATAAAGGATGAACATGAGTAAATCTTCTCGACTGATTCAGATCATCACCCTGCTGCAAGCCCGTCGCACCGCGATTAGTGCAGAACAATTGGCCACCCAGTTGGAGGTGTCGGAGCGCACCATCTATCGGGATATCCAGCACCTACGTGACGCGGGAATGGAAATCGATGGCGAGGCCGGGGTGGGCTACCTGCTTTGCAAAAACTCCACCCTCGCCCCGCTGCGCTTCAATCATCAGGAGCTACAAGCACTGATGTTAGGGATCCGCTTGGTCAACGCCTGGGGCGATGATGCGCTGGTAGAGGCGGCTGAGCAGGCCCTAAATAAGATCAAAGCGGTACTGCCGGAGCATGCCGTACTGGAGCACAATCGCTTAACCACGCCATTTTTAGTGCCGCCAACCCAGCGGCTGGAGCGGCTCAAATACAGCCAGTCACTGCGCCAAGCCATTGAGCAGCATCGCCAACTCAAGATTGACTATCGCGATGAGCAGCAGCGGCCGAGCCAGCGTCAGATCTGGCCGCTCGGGCTGGTATTTTGGGGCGCGGCGTGGACGCTGGTGGCCTGGTGCCAGCTACGCGACGATTACCGGGTTTTCCGTATCGACCGCATACAAGAGCTAAAGGTGTTAGAGGCGCGTTTCGAAACCCGCCCCAACTGCAGCTTTAAGGATTACATCCAACGCTACGATCCGCAGGTGAATACTGGTTTTTGGTAGAGCGGTTTAGGTACAGCAGCTTGTACTAGCACGCCGTTAAAGACGTGCATTTAAGAACAGCTGCAGAGCGCGCCCCAGCGATTCAAAACCCAGATGACTTACATCGATATCCGCAAGTTTCAGCCACTTGGTCGACGACACTTCTTGCTCCTCCAGCACTAGCTCGGGCTTGGCGGCCAATTCCACAACAAACACGCTATCGCTGGTGAAGTACTCGGTTCCTTTGTAGGGGTAGGTATTGGGGTAGGAGCACAGATACTCCCAGCGATTAATCTCTAGCCCCAGCTCTTCTTTTAGCTCCCTGACCAAGGCCTGCTCCAGCCCCTCGCCCGGATCGACAAAGCCACCGGGCAGGTCGAGCATGCCTTGTTTGGGGGCTTTGGCGCGCACGTTAAACAATACCTCGCCTTCGCAGATGATGATTGCCGCCACCGCCGCCGCGACGTTTTGAAAGTAGGTAAAATCGCAGTTGGCACAGCGAAACTGATTGGCGCTAACTTGGGCAAACGCACCACTGCGACATTTAGGACAATAATCCATCACACTCTCCGGAGCTAATTCTTTGATTTATAAACGTATGGTTACAAATCGAGATGACAAGTCAACCTTAGTTTGCCATGCTGGGCGCGTCACTATACTCGAACAATCGGTGATACATGCCACCTATCACGATAACCACACCACGACTGGTGCTTCGCCAATGGCAAGACCAGGATCTTCCCCACTGGCAAGCGCTCAATGCCGACCCTCAGGTGATGCGCTACTTCCCCGCGCCGCTCTCGGCAGAAGAGAGCCAGCAGGCCATGCATAGGATGCAGCAACTGATTGCCCAAAACGGTTGGGGCTTTTGGGCGCTTGAGCATCGTCAAGACAAGCGTTGCATCGGCACCATTGGCCTGCACCACAACACCGAGACGGTACCCGGTCGCGAGCTGGTAGAGATTGGCTGGCGACTCGATCGCCACTATTGGCGGCAGGGCTTTACCGAGGAAGGCGCACGCGCCAGCCTGTCCTTCGCCTTTGAGCAGCTAGGCCTGGCCGAGGTGTACGCCTTTACTGCCCTACCCAACCAGCCTTCACAGGGGGTGATGAAAAAGCTGGGTATGCGCAACACTGGTGAAGACTTCGACCATCCTAAGCTGGATGACTGCCCAAGGCTGCAGCGCCACTGCTTGTATCGCATTGACGCTGCAACATTTGCCACACGTTAGCAAGGGCTCACGTTAGAATGCCAGCAGCTGAGAGGCGATAGCAAAATAGATCAGCACGCCGCTAATGTCTGACAGCGAGGTAATCATCGGCGCGCTGGCCGAGGCTGGGTCCATGCCCAGTTTGTGCAGCACAAACGGCAGGAAAGTGCCCACCAGGCTGCCCACCATCACAATCGCCACCATACTTAGACCGACGACCATGGCTACGTCGCTGCCGCCGCGCATCATCCCCAAACCAAATACTGCAGCGGCCATACACAAACCCAGACCTAGCGCGACAAACACTTCGCGTAGCATGATCTTGCTACAGTCTTTGAGCTGCACCTCGCCGGTGGCCAAGGCGCGCACCATCAGGGTAGCCGACTGTGAGCCCGCGTTACCGCCGCTGTCGATAAGCAGTGGCAGGAAGAATACCAAGGCCACATAAGCGCCGATCAGATCTTCATAGTGAGCGATCCCCGCCCCGGAAAAGACATTGCCGAACACCAGCAGCACCAGCCACAGCACCCGCTTTTTAAACAGCTGGAAGATGGAGGCATCTTTAAGATTGGTGGTCAGTTTGCCGATGTTGGCACTTTTGTGCATATCTTCGGTGGCTTCCTCGGTGACCACATCCAAGATGTCATCGTAGGTGATGATGCCTAAAAGTTGGTTTTGCGCATCGGTCACCGGCAGGGCCATCAGGTCATAGCGGCGAACGATCTTGGCGACCTCTTCTTTGTGGGTATCGACATTAACTGCGATAACCTCTTTGACCATCAGCTCTGCGATGGTCTGATTGGCACCGGCCAGAAGCAGCTCGCGCAGCGATACCGTGCCCAGCAGCTGGCGGTTTTCATCCACCACATAGGCGTTGTAGACGGTCTCGGCATCGGGCGAGATCTGGCGCAAGCGGGCAATCGCCTGCTCAGGGTTAAGCTCCGGTGCCAAGGTGGCATACTTCGAGGTCATTATCGCCCCGGCGCAGTGCTCCTGATAAGACGCCAACATGCGGATGTCTTCTCGCTCAGCGTGGGCAAGCGCTAGCAGCAGCTGTTGCTGTGCGCCTTCGGGCATCCGGTTGTAGAAATCCACTCTATCATCCGGGTCCATCTTACTGACCAAGTCGCTGAGCTGTGGGCGCGGCAGACGGGTGGCTAGCGCCACTTGGTTACGCTCACTAAGGTGGCTTACCACCTTGGCTTGAATGGCCAAACCTAGTTGGCGAAATAGCTCCAACATCTCGCCGCGTGACAAGCTATTGAAGCGCTCAGCCACGTCGGCCGGTTGGCTGGCCAAGTACACCTTATCGTCGGCGGTGACGATAAGCTTGGGATTGCTTTGTACAAATTCCATGCTGTTCTCCTGACATTAGGGCATCTCAGGTAGACCCAGCTCGGTTCAAGAGCACTAAATAGTTGATCGCACATTCATGAGTAACTAATTCACGAACAGCTATGTAGTGAAATTGACCAAGGCAATGCTTACATTAGGGGCTTGCTGAACGCAGAAAAGCTGCAACAATACCGTCAAATGCACAGGCAATGACTACGAGTTTTAGACAAGTTAGATAATTGGCCGTATGGCCGGGCAGGAATCGATCGCCATAGCGATCTAAAAACGCTGCCTCACTCCGGTGAGGCAACAAGGACACACCAGAGACGTTACTGACTGTTCAAACTACAACTGTCGGGGTCCACGGAGTGCTCCTCTGGTTAAAAATCGCGGGGAATGTACAGGCAATCACACTGTCATTCAAGTAAATATTGAATTTTCCTACCATCTAGCCATCGGAAATCATCCATTTAACACACAATGTGTCGGCCTTGCCGTTGAGCCAAGACAGGTATTGCAGCTCATCCCCCTCGGGAACCTCCAGCCAGAGCTGGCACATCGCTTGGTCCTCGGGACAGACTTCGGGATGGGTGAGCAAGTGGTTGCCACGTACCCATCGCCAATCCTCTTCGGCTAAGCGGGTGGACACGCGCAATTGATTGGCTTCTAACCACGCTTCCAGCCACGGCGCGAAATGCTTGCCGTAGTTCAGCTCCAACAAGCCGGGCACAAAGCCCCAATCGCCATGGGAGGAGTAGCAATCGCTGCGGCGCAGATCAAACACCATGTTCCCCACTAAGGTGTCCTGATATGCCGCTACCCAGTCGGTGCGAATGTGTACCTCGGCGGCCCACTGATAGACGGGCCCAAGATGCCGGCGCGCTAACGTCACCCGCACCGTCGCTCCTTCCGGTAAGTCGAAGCGGTACAAACCCACTGAGTTAGCCTCGGCGATCTGCTTTTCACCAAAGTTCAGACTGCTGATCATCTTGCCCTCGCCAATGCATTCGAGCTGAAAGAACTGCTCTTCCCCCTCCAGCATGATGTAGCGACTAAAGAAACTGGCATCGCAAGTCGGCGCTCCCCGCGCGAAGGCCTGATTGGCGATAAGCAATAGGGCTATCCCGAGAATTTTATGCATCCTTGCTCCTGCTTGCTGCAGTAATGGCTGTTGTTTAAACAAGGTATAACAGCTAATTGCACTTTAAAACAACCAGTTAAGTATCTGGAATCTCGCTTGCCATCAATGACCTAGCCAATTGATTTTACGTTTTTTCGTATTGCCATTGCGCTAACGATTCTGATGATGAATCTGACGTCATCGGAAGAGTTTTTCAGTGATGCTATTAACTTTATTATCATTTTTAGTTGTCGTGGAATTGTCATTGCGCACATTCCCCTTTAACAATTTGTCATTGCGAGAACGTTCTTTGGGTTGGTGGCCGGCACCGACCAAGGGATGGAAGGCACTATTGCGTGGTTGGTTGCTCTCCGTCATATGAATGGACAACTTGTGCAAGGAGCACGCAAGTGAAACGACTTAAGATTTGTGGCCTGGCCTTAGTGCTCGCCACTGCCAGCCAATGGAGCGCAGCAGAATTACTGCAACGCGGCGAGCTAGAACACGGTGAGCTACTCCCCGGCTATACCAGCCTTATCGACAGCCCATTTAACGGCGTCGCCAGCTATGCCAATGGCGATGGCGTCAACTACTCCTACCCCTATGTACTTGAGAGCAGTCAATATCGATTGGATGTGCGTGGTGCATCCAGCGATAGCAGCGCGGCTGGGATCAGCGTCTATCTGGGGCAACAGAAAGTGGCAGCGCTGAGTTTTAGCGACACGGCAGCCAGCGTTGCCTCGGCAGAGTTTGATCTGGGCGCGGCATTATCGCCAAACGCGATCAGCTTTGTGCTAGAGAGCGATGATGGCAGTAACGATACCTATCTGGACTGGTTTGAGTTACACCGCTTAGGTGAGGTGCCGCCACTGCCGGCCGCCCCGGTTCTGCCTAGCCAAGGCGTTTACCACTCCGGTGAGTATCGCAATATGTTCGTCGAAGCGGGCTATTCTGCCGCCGAGGTGCAAGCCAAGGTAGAGGCCGCCTACGACCAACTATTCCACAGCAACGACCAACAGAACCAAGCGATATTTATCCCGGTCGGCGATGACATGGCCTACATCTGGGACGTGGGTAACAACGATGTCCGCTCTGAGGGTATGTCCTATGGGATGATGATGGCCCTGCAGATGGACCGCAAAGCGGACTTCGACAAGCTGTGGAAATGGGCACATACCTACTCGCTCAACAAAACCGGCGATATGAAGGGATTCTTTGCCTGGCAGGTCAGCACCAGCGGCCAGGTGATGGACAACGGCCCCGCCCCGGATGGCGAGGAGTACTTTGTGACCGCGCTATTCTTCGCTTCCCACCGCTGGGGCGATGGCGAGGGGATCTTCAACTACAGCGCGCAAGCCAATCAGATCCTCAAAGATATGTATGGCAATGGCCAAACCCGCTACAACAACCAAGGCCAGCTGGAAGAGTTCACGCTGATCAACAAGCAGTCTCAGCAGATAGTGTTCTCCCCTAAAACCCCCACCGACAGTGCCTGGACCGACCCGTCTTACCACCTGCCTGCCTTCTATGAACTGTGGGCGCGCTGGGCGGATAACAACAACAGCTTCTGGGCGGATATGGCGGGTGTGAGTCGAGAGTTCTTTAAGACCACCGCTCACCCAAGCACGGGGCTATCCCCCGACTACGCCAACTTTGACGGCTCACCCCACGGCGAGTTTCAAGCCTGGAAGACCACCTTCCAGTACGATGCCTGGCGCACCATCGGCAATGCGGCGATGGACTACTACTGGTGGCAGGCCGACCCGTGGCAGGTTGATTGGGTAAACAGGTTACAGAGCTTCTTTGTCTCCCAAGGGATCGACAGCTATGCCAACTTGTACGAGCTCGATGGCCGGGTCTACCAGAACAACAGCGATCACTCGCCCGGTCTGGTGGCAATGAACGCCATGGCCAGCCTGGCCGCCGATCAGCAGCAGGCCTGGCAATTTGTCGATGCTCTGTGGAACACCGCGGTGCCCAGCGGCAAATGGCGTTACTACGATGGCTGTTTGTACATGTTTGGTATGCTCGCGCTCAGTGGCAACTATCAGATCTACTGCCCAGCGGGTGAATGTGACAGCACGACGCCCCCCGACCCTTGCGCCGACGGCAGCTGTGGTAGCAACAACCAAAGCCCGGTGGCCCGCGATGATCAGACCGAGGTTAAGCAAGGCGAAAGCGTCAGTATTGCAGTACTGGCCAACGACAGCGATCCCGACAATGACGTGCTGAGCATCGTCAGCTTCAGCCAAGGAGCGTATGGCTCGGTGACTCAGGCTGGCGATAGCCTGGTCTATCAGGCAGCGGCGGATTATAGCGGTCAAGACAGCTTCAGCTACACCATCACTGACGGCGAGCTAAGCGCCAGCGCGACGGTATCCATCACGGTGTTAGGCGAGCTGCCACCGGTGGGCGATAGCAACTGCAGCTATAACTTGGTCAATAGCTGGCAAGACGGCTTTCAGGCCAGTATCAGTATTACCAACAATGGCAGCAGCGTACTCAGCGCGTGGGAAGTCAACTGGTCCTATAGCGATGGCAGCGTGATAGACGGGCTGTGGAATGCCAATCTCAGTGGCAGTAACCCTTATACCGCCAGTAACCTGTCCTGGAATGGCAACATCGCCCCCGGCAACAGCGTGGAGTTTGGCTTTAACGGCACTGGCCCCGGACAGGCCGCGCAGCTCACTGGCTCGGTGTGTCAGTAAGGCCTAAACCCTAGATTAACAGGGCTGCCAAGTGCAGCCTTTTTTATTGCTGGGACGCGTTGAAATGTGCGACCAGCAACTCTTTTAGGGTAGTAAAGCGCGAGGCCAGTGGATGGTGGCGACGGGTGACCCACAGTACCGGCTCAGCCAACGCCTGCTTGAGCGTTATCACCCGCAGCGCCTGTTGATTGGCGAAGGCATCGACCGCAAACTTTGGCACCACGGTAAAACCGAGCCCGCGCGATACCGGCTCCAAAATCGATGAGATGTTGTTCACAAACCCACTCACCGTGAGCTGCTCGAACTCGCTAAACTCTTGATAGTTCGCCGCCAACAGCCGTGAGGCATAGAGCTGGCCATCGGGGTGGTCTATAAAACCTAACGCCAACAGCTCCTGCCACGCGCTACCGCTAAAGCTCGCGGGCACCACCAACGACAATGCCTCAGTGGCGATCCGCTCAACCTGCAGGGAGGCATCTCGCGGCTCCCGGCTCATTAAGCCAACATCCAGCTCGCGCTTGCCCAGCATGGTCTCGATGCTATGGTTCGGCGCAAAATGGTAGTGGACATTCAACCCCGGATGGCGCTGTTGCAGCTCAAGCAACTCGGGGTACAGGGTCAGACCCAAGCTTCCGGGGCTGGCTAAGCGCAGCTTGCCGCTGTGGGGGTCGTCATGGCTTAGCTGAAACTCCAAGGCGCCCAGCTCGTCGAGGGTCTTGCGTGCCTGCTGATAGACCCTCTCACCCGCTTCACTTAGGCTAAAACGCTTACCTTCGCGGATTAGCAAAACCGTGGCGTAGTGCTGCTCTAATTTGCGGATATGCTGGCTGACACCGGGCTGGGTCATCGCCAGCCGTTCAGCGGTGCGGGTAAAGTGGCCGGTTTCTACCAGCATGCAGTAGGTACGCAGTTGCTCGAGACTAACCATAGAGATTTATTATTATCGAAATTGATAATGATAAATTCTATTTACTGCGTTTGCGAGAATCACCGCTGATGGACGGGATTAGCGAAGTACTTTACTGGTCGATGTGACAACTGGAGCAACGCGACTGACCGGTCACCAAGCGCGACAAGGCGTAGCGATTGTTGGCGAAACGTAGATAGGCCCAATCGGCAATGGGCGCCAGCAATGGCCAACGTAATACCCTGAGCCAACGCTTACGGTTAACCGCCTGCCATAGCGCAACGTTGGCATCAACGCCCAGCAGCCAAATGCCTTGACTGTCTTGCACATGCAGAATGTCCAGTGCCTTTTGTTGGTCCAGCTCAGGATAACGCTCGGTGATATCGGTTTGGTTTAAGTCTTCAAAACGCAGCCGCTGCAAGTGCTTGTCATAGCGATATAGCTGGCGCATCTCTTTAACGCACAAGGGGCACTGCCCATCATAAAACACCGTAAGTTGTGTCATCTCACTCCCCCTTTTTGTTACGTCAGCAGCATCAGCAGATGCAGCACGACCACCGCTGCCGTCAAGCGCCCACGCAGCTGCCGATAACCGGGCTGCTGCTGATGATTAACCGCCATGTATTCCATCCACCATAACACCAGATAGCCCGTGGCGAGCAACAGCAAAGCCCAAATCGCAGTGAGCAGCCCACACCAAAAGCCAAGCAGTACCAGCCACGCCAGCACCGCAACCATGTTCGATTGCTGCAGCGGCCCCGCTTGCTCGGCCTCGCCTTGCAGAGCCTGCCCCCACAGCGCACCGCAAAGAAAGGACAAAATGATGGCGGAATAGCTGACGAAGGCCAGCTCACCGAGTAGCGCAATATTGCCCTTGGCAAACAGACTTAGCAGCCATGCGATTGTAAAAGGGATAAGTCCTGCGTATCCCAGTTTGTTGGCCAAAGCTTGCTCCACTCTCTCGAAAACGTATCTAGATAGGGGACGCATGGGCGGGTAATTAGCTCACTGATGGAGAAGGTTGAGCCTTTTAACGGGTAAATAAAGTGATCTCGTTAAGAGTTAAAACCAAACTACAGGCCGCAAAAAGTGCAGGCTAGCTCACCGCATTACGATCAAAGAAGCTGGCGTCCTCGAGCCAGCTAAACAGCGCCTGCTCTGGCATCGGCTTGGCCATTAAGTAGCCCTGACCGTACTCTACCTGGCGAGCATGCGCCAGGCTCAGGTGGGCGGGTGTTTCAATCCCTTCCATAATCAGCTCAATCCCCAAGCCTTTAGCCAGCGCAACGGTGGCATCGATAATTGCCACGCAGGCGGGATCATCCAGCGCGCCTCGCACAAAGGTTTGGTCTATCTTCAGCGCCGAAAATGGCACTTTCCTTATCAAGTCAAGCGAGGCATTACCGGTACCAAAATCGTCCAAATGCAGCTCAAAGCCGCGCTGATGGAGCCTGTTCAGATTGCCGATAATGACATCCTCGTTCTTGAAAACAGCGGTTTCGGTAAGCTCCAGCGGCAGATCGCTCGGAGCCAACTTATAGAGCGTTACCAACTCCCAAAGCTCATCGACAAAGGCCTCGCGCTCAAGCTGAACCGCCGACACATTCAAGGAAATCGGCACCTCTAGGCCCAGTTGCCGCAACTTTAGTTGAAGGGCGAGCACGTTTTCAACTAACTGAAGACCCACTGGCACAATCTCACCACTGGACTCCAGATAGGGAACAAAGCGACTCGGCGGCAGGTAGTCACCTTGCTTGCTCTGGCAACGGATCAGCGCTTCAAAGCCGGTGACTTCCCTAGTCTCCACCTTGAACTGGGGCTGCAGCCACACCTCAAACCCATCGTTACGGATCGCCCGGTTGACCTCATCAACCAGCTGGAATTGTTCGCGAGTCGTAGCCCCCATCATCGATGCGTAAACGGCCACCCCGCGGGTACTACCCGGATTGTTTTTAGCAAAGTACATGGCGGTGTCGGCGCGCGAAACCAGCCCCTCCAAGCCCTCGCTATCTTGCGGATAGTGGGCAATCCCTAACGAGGAAGAGATAGAGATGGATTGATGTTGGTACTCAATAGGTGTGCCAATGATTTGCTTGATATGCTGGGCAAACGCCACCGCTTTGGCCTCCTCGTCGCAGCTGAGGATCACCGCGAACTCATCGCCACCAATTCGGGCGATCTGCGCGGCAGCATCGCCATCGGCCCGCAGTCGCTTGGCAATGGTAGATAACAGCATGTCGCCGGCGCTGTGTCCCAAGCTGTCGTTGACCTGCTTAAAGTTGTCAAAATCGATAAACAGCAAGAAGAAGCGTTTTTCATAGCGCTGGGCCTGAGCCAACTCGTTCGACAGCATCTCGTAGAAAAAACGCCGGTTGGGCAGCCCGGTCAGCGAATCGGTATTCGCCAAACGCTGATTGGCCAGTTCGGCAAAACGGCGCTGCTCGACCTCTTTTTCCAACTCCTTGCGATTAACCACCAACTGGCGTAGCTCTTCGCGCATGCGGTCGAACTGGCTAAACAGACTTTGCCACTCACTGATTTCGGAGCTGGCATTGGCAGGAGAAAGATCGCCCTTGCCGATACGTTGAAGCTCACCCTCCAGCTTGCTCATCGGAGAAAGGAAATAGAGCAGAAGGAACACCGCGAGCACAATGAACAGCGCGACACTGCCGATTAACGCAACAAACTGGGCGCGCGAAATGGCGCTTTCTTGTAGCTGCGACCAATGCTCCAGCTTGGTTGCCATGGCCTGCATAGCTTCTACCAAATCCTGATTCAACGCGATGAGATTAACCAGCGACCAGTGCTTGGCTTGATCGGTTTGAGCGGACTTGAGCAGTGAGATCTGGTTGTTAAGCTGTCGAACCAAGTTACTGAGTTCCCGGATCTCCGGTTGCAGGTCCATGGGGTGCGCTTCAAACTGGACCAGCCTGCTGTTTAAATCACTGACCACACGTTGCCACTGCAACAACGCTCGCTCACTGCCTGACAGGTAGTAGTCGGCCACCAGCATACTCAACTGACCCGCTCGACGGCTTAAGTCAAACAGCTCCAACTGGTGCTCGATCACCTCCTGCTTGATATCGTTCTTTTCCTCATACCAAAGGAAAAACGCCACGCAGCAGGCGAAGAACACCGCGAAGTAGCCAATGACTAAGCGCTTGATACTAATCATAAGTGATGATGGAAACCCTATCCTTTGCGACTGCCGTGAGCGGCGCCGCCTCGATAAGTTGCATAACGGTCATATCGCCCGGCTCGCGCGGCGCGCTCGCCAACCAGCGCTGTTGACTCTCCAGCAGCGGCACCAAGGATTGCTTCAAGCTGACCCGGTAGCTACTGCTTTGCCAAAACTCGTCCACAAACTGAGGACTAGCGCCAAGTTTTTCAGCCAGCAGCGTCTTGGACTGGTCGGCATTGCGAGCAACAAAATCCTCCGCTTTGAGCAAACCTTCCAGCACCCGCGTCACCACCGATTGGCTCAGCCCGCGGCGCATCAGCAGCAGCTCGTTTTGCACATACACACCGGGGAAGCGCAGCTCACTGGTTTGCCCATCAAGCCGTGTCATGGCTTGGCTAATAAACGGCTCGCGGGCTGATATGGCATCAACATCGCCCGAAGCCAGAGCACTGGCAAGCTGTTTAGCCGGGTAGTAGCGCCAGGTCACGTCGGAGATACCATTGCGCTCGACCACCGCATTGGCAAAGTAGTGAATCGCCGAGTTCCGTTGGGTACCGATGGTCTTTCCTTTGAGATCGGCCCCGCTTACCACCTGACTATCACTGCGCACCACAATGGCGTTGAGATCGCTAGTGGTGAATACCGAGGCAACGATCAGGTAGTCCTGCAGCAAGGTCTCTCGTTGCGCCAGCAGCGCCACGCCAGAGCAAAACAACAGGTCGACCTTCTCTGGCTGCTTGGCCGCATATTGCAAGGCCAGCTTACCGCTAGCAAACGACTGGCTATTGACCTCGAGACCCACCTCGGAGAAGAAGCCCTTCAACATGGCTATATGCCCAAGGCCGCTACTAGGCTGAAGAGGAAGTGCCAACAACACCGGCTGCCTATCCCGCTCACCCACAGGCACCGAAGCGTCGCAATACACTAATAGAAAACAACAACAAACAATGGCTAGCTGCTTTAGCATGATATAACCCTATTGTGTCTTGGGTTAATTATAGAGGGCGTTCAGCGGCTTACTGGTAAAACGCTCAAATTTGCCGGGGATTAATTGGCCGCTAGCCAAAAGCAAGCTGGCAATTATGAGGATGGTTTAGCGATATTGGTTTGTTGGCCAGCGTTACTACTGGCCTTACTTCACTGCCTCTATACGCTTAAGGTAGTCTCCGCTATTGCTTGCGCTTCGGCTGCCGCCCTATCAAAGTATTTTTGGCAGGCCTTGGAAAGCTCTGCATAAACCGCGCGGATCTGCGGCTCAATGCCGAGAGCTGTCTGCAAATGCGACTGAAAACTTTGCGCTTCTGCTTGATAGAAAGCGCGGTCGGTGCCAAGCCGCTCAGCAAAGCACAAGTAGTCATCCCAGTCCTTGAAGCGATACTGCTCTGGCACCACCGAGCTAATATGCCCGTAATCCAGTGTCACAACGGGCAGGCCATTGACCAACGCGGTTTGTGAGCTAGTCCCGCCCCCTTGGCGTTTAGGGTTAAGGTAGACGTCACTCATTTGGCAGATGGCAGCTAGGTCATTTTGAAAACCAATATTGATACAGCGCGACTGTTCACCGAACCACTGAGACAGTTCCAAATCCGGAGAGCCAGCAAAACAGATCACATTGTCTGGGGACAATTCCAATAGTGAGTGGCAAACCGCAACAAACTCCTCATCCAACTCCACAGCTAAACGCTGGCCCACAACTAAGTAAACAAAGTGCTGCTTATTCAAGCCAAAGCTTGCTCTAGGGTGAGAGCGATCCGACACCCCCTCCGGCGTGAAAAACATCGAACCGCTGACAAACTTTCCAGCGTGTCCCCAACGCTTGGCATTCGCCTGAACATGCTCATTGAATTCTGTCCCAGGCACAAAATAGGCATCGCTGCGTGCAAATGGCAGGGCACTTCCGGTAGTGCAAAATACGCTGGGATAGAGACCAAACACCAGCTCCTGAAAGAAGGTGTTCTCTCCATGTGCGATCACAGAATCAACCTGTAGCTGCTCGAGAATACTCAGAAAATCAATCAGCTTAGCGGTCGTGAGTGGAGTGGCGGGCAGATTCACGATATTGACTGTCTCATCATAGAATTGCAGATAGCTGACTCGCTCGCGGTGAATCGTATTAACAGGCCAGTCTTTACGGGAGTTTGACACGATAGAGCCAGCGCCAAACTCCTTGGAGTAACTCATTCCATTGGTATTGATGATCATGACTTGGCAATCAAATAACTGCCGCAGGTGCAGAGCGATATTGTAGGCCTCTCTGGTGGGAGAATGGCGCATGGTCAGCAGCTGTGGAGTAATCAGGGCAATATGCTTAGGCGCAACCTGATAGTTAGGCTTCTTAAAGCGGCTAACTAATGAGCGTTGTTGGCTGCGAGAGAACTTACCGAAAAGTGTTCTCAAGTGTTCTGTTGCACTGCTGAAGGAGGGCGAACCACTGGTATAAAAACATCGCTTAGAGATACTCCAAAGCGCTTCGCTGAAAGTCGACAAACGTGTCGAGGCATGTAGGCAGTTCACCGCTAATGAAAGATAGTCACCTTCTTCGAGGATGTCATAAAGGCACAAGTACAGGGCTAGCAAATGGTCCCGCGGCCAGTCAACCTGTCGTAGATGACTGCGAATATAGGTTTGCTCGATATCGGTAAGCGCGCGAAAACGTTCCTGTAGCAACTGATGAATGGCGAAGTGTTGATTGTCGAAGTCTAATTGGGAAAAGGATTGGATTATCTTGATCTCAAAATCCAATGCTAGCTCATGTAGTTCAGAATCATTCATATCGATACACAACTAGATCTGCATCATTCGATATGACGAACGAAGCAGCAGTCAGCTCCCTTTGTGATAAACAGAAATTAGTCAGTATCTTATATCGACCACTTAAGGAAAGTAATTACTGCCTTTTAACCAAGGCTAAATACGCGAACAAAGGCCACGGATGATCAAGGGACTGCTGAACTCCCTAGGCTCGCTGCGCATAACCACAGTGTTGAAGCCCTGCAGAAGAGGGAAGAGGGAGGAGAATGAGGAAGCATAAGACCGCTCAGTCTCTGCCTGAACGGCCAAGGCATTATGCATCAGTACTCGGGAACGCAAACTGCGTCTTATCGATAATCCCACTACTCGGCCAGCGCTGGGTGATGGTTTTGCGGCGGGTATAAAAGCGCACCGAGTCCGGGCCGTAGGCCGACAGGTCGCCAAACAGCGAGCTCTTCCAGCCGCCGAAGCTGTGGTAAGACACCGGGACTGGCAATGGCACATTAATGCCGACCATGCCGATCTGCACCTGATCGGCAAAGCAGCGCGCCGCTTCACCGTCGCGGGTGAACAGGCAGCAGCCGTTGCCGTAGTGGTGCTGGTTAATCAGGTCCACGGCTTGGTGAAGGCTCTCGACTCGCACTACCACCAGTACCGGACCAAATATCTCATCTTGGTAAATGCTCATTGATGGGCTAACTCGATCAACCAAGCTGCCACCGATAAAGTAGCCTTGCTCGAAGCCAGGCACGCTACGCTCACGGCCATCGACCACCAGCTCAGCGCCGTCGTCGGCACCGGCTTGCAAGTATGCTGCTACCCGCTGTTTCGCTTGTTGGGTAATCAGCGGCCCCATCTCGCAGCCCGCGACGCGCCCTTCGCCGATTTTCAGCGCTTTCACCTGCGGAGTTAATGCGGCTATCAGTGCATCGGCGGTATCATCGCCCACCGCCACAGCTACTGAGATCGCCATACAGCGCTGGCCACAGCTTCCGAACGCGGCGCCCATTAGCGCGTTCGCGGCACCGGCTATATCGGCATCGGGCATCACCACCGCATGGTTCTTCGCGCCCCCCAAGGCCTGACAGCGTTTGCCTTGCTCGCTGGCGCGCTGGTAGATGGCCTTGGCAATCGCGGTGGAGCCCACAAAGCTCACCGCCTGCACATCGGGGGCATCAATCAGCTGCTCGACCACCGCCTGTCCGCCATGCACCACATTCAGCACCCCATTGGGCAGGCCGGCTTGGTGGGCCAACTCGACAATCCGTAGCACCGAGCTTGGGTCTCGTTCAGAGGGTTTAAGGATAAAGCAGTTGCCACACATCACTGCGCTAGGCCACATCCACAGCGGCACCATCGCAGGGAAGTTAAACGGGGTGATCCCCACCACCACACCCAAGGGCTGGAACTCGCTCCAGGAGTCGATGGCTGGCCCAACATTCTTGCTGTGTTCGCCTTTGAGTAGCTGAGGAATACCGCAGGCAAACTCGACGTTTTCAATACCCCGCACCAGCTCACCTTGCGCGTCGCTGAGCACCTTGCCGTGTTCTTGAGTGATTAACTGACACAACTCATCACTATGTGCTTCCAGTAGCTGCTTAAAGCGATACATCACCTGCGCGCGTTTTGCTGGCGGGGTGTCTCGCCATTGCGGATAGGCCGACTTGGCGCTGGCGATTGCTCGCTCTACGGTGTCTGAATCTGCAAAGCAGAGCTCCGCCGATTGCTCACCGGTGGCCGGGTTATAGACCTCGACCAAGCTATCTGCGCTGTAGTCACTCTCGCCATTGATTAGATGGCCAATGGTTGTTGGCATTGACGGGCTCGCCATAGTTATTCCTCACTTAACTGTTAATTTTGCTACCGCTAATCTTGATGCTGCTAATCCTGTTGCTGTAGTGATTCGCCAAGGATATTCACCAAGCGCTCTAGTTCAATGTCGCTGGTGATAAAGGGCAGGCCCAGCTGAATGGTATCGCCGCCGTAGCGCACATATAGCCCCTTATCCCAACAGCGCCGTGCCACTTCCACCGGACGAATGATCGGGTCGCCATCGCGCGCCGCCAAGGTCAAGCCTGCCGCCAGACCGTAGTTACGAATATCCAGTAGTAGATCCGGGCCTCGCAGGCTGTGTATTGCCTGCTCAAACTTTGGCGCCAGCTGGGCGGCTTGCTCAATCATCTGCTCTTGCTCGAGTACATCCAGAGTAGCCATCGCTGCTGCGCAGGCTACTGGGTGCCCCGAGTAGGTAAAGCCGTGGGGCAGCTCCACATTGTGCTCTGCGCCTGCTGCATCCATGATGCTCTGATAAATCTCGTCACGAGCGATCACCGCGCCCATGGGGATCGCACCATTAGTAAGCTGTTTGGCCACATTGATCATATCCGGTACCACCCCAAAGGCCTCGGCCCCAAAGTAGCTGCCACAGCGACCGAAGGCGGTAATCACCTCATCGAAGATCAGCAAGATACGATGTTGATTGCAGATCTCGCGCAGCCGCTGCAGATACCCCTTGGGCGGAATAATCACCCCCGCCGAACCTGCAAAGGGCTCGACGATAACCGCTGCAATGTTTGACGCATCATGCAAAGCCACCAGCTCTAGCAGCTGATCAGCCAGCTCGACGCCTTGATCGGCCATGCCTTTGGTAAACAGCTTGTCTGCCTGCCAAGTATGCGGCAGGTGGTCAGCCTCTATCCCCTGCCCCCACAGCTTGCGGTTCGCGCCAATGCCACCAAAGCTGATGCCGCCCCAGGTCGCGCCATGATAGCCCTTGGCCCGGCCAATAATGCGGGTCTTGGTCGGCTCGCCGCGCTGTCGCCAATAGGCGCGGGCAATCTTGGTGGCGGTATCGGCCGCCTCGGAGCCGGAGTTAACGAAGAACACCCGGTTAAGATCGTCCGGTGCCAGCTGCGCCAGCCGTTCGGCCAATTGAAACGCCAGAGGATGGCCATATTGAAAGGCCGGCGCATAGTCTAACTGGCTAAGTTGGCGCGCCACCGCTTGGGCAATTTCCGGCCGATTATGGCCAGCGCCGGTGGTCCATAAGCCAGAGAGGCCATCAAACACTCGCCGACCGTGCTGGTCGAGGTAGTACGCACCTTCCGCGCCACAGATAAGGCGCGGGTCAGCCTTATACTGACGGTTCGCCGTGTAGGGCATCCAGTAGGCATTAAGCTGACTGGCGCTCAGCGGCTGGCCGTGGCTGTTGTCTGATTCACTATCTGATTGATGCTCTGATGGAGCGTGCTGAATGGGCTGCAGTGTCATGGTCATCCCCTAAGCGCTAACCGACTATCGTGTCACTTTAGCCCTCCGTGAATGTTCGATAAATTTAAACTTATCAATCTTTAGTTGCTTATTTTTGCAACTTTAATAACACTGTAACTGCGGGTTGTTTGTCGGCTCGCAGCTAGGACTGAGAAGCCACTGTGGCGATAATCAATTCATGGAAGGTAAGGTTATACCAATCCGAAAATAGATGTTCTGATTGGTATTAGAAATGGGAGCGCCAAATGCGAGCAAGGCTGGGCCAGCTGAGTGATGCCGATGTGCGGCTGCTGCGAGTGTTTATGGTCGTCGTCGAGTGCGGTGGCCTGAGCGCGGCGGAGATGGAGCTCAATATCGGCCGCTCTACCATTAGTCGTCACCTCAAAGATCTGGAAACTCGCTTAGGGCTGGTACTGTGTCGTCGCGGCCGGGCAGGTTTTAGCCTCACCTCCGAGGGGCAGGCCATCTATCAAAGTGCCCAACGGATGCTCAAATCCATTGAGGACTTTCGCCACGAGATTAACGATCTGCATCGCAGCCTACAGGGCCAATTGGTCGTTGCGATGTTCGACAAAGTAGTCAGCAACCCACAGAGCCGGGTCCACCAAGCCATTGCTGACTACGCTGAGCTCGCCCCGCAGGTGATGCTGGATATCCAGGTCGCTCCACTCAATGCGATCGAAAAAGGCGTGCTTGAAGGCCAATATCACTTAGGCATCGTGCCACCATTGCGGCGCTCCCCCAGCTTGCATTACACCCCACTGTTTGAGGAGGTGATGCACCTATACTGCGCGCCGGGCAACCCCTTGTTCTCGATAGAGAACCCCTCACCTAAGCAAGTTCAAGCCCAGCCCTATGCGGGTTTGAGCTTTGCTAGTCCGAACATGGACACCGGTCAGCGCCTTGGCCTGCAAGCCAGCGCCTTATCCAGCGATCAGGAAGGCATCGCGACCTTGATTCGCTCAGGCCACTATGTGGGCTTCTTGCCCGACCACTATGCCCACAGCATGGTACAGCAGGGCTGGCTCAAAGCGATTTCAGCTAAAGCTTACAGTTACAATTGCCAATTCTGTGTAATTCACCGAAAATCCCCAAAACCCTCTCGCTTAGTGCAACACTTTTTGGATGCATTAAGGGAACACCATCAGGCAGCACAATGAATTCAACACCTAAAAACGAAACGGACTCGCAAGATAAACGCCGCCAAGCCCGCATTGAGACGGAAGAGCGAATTCTGCGCGCCGCGGAGTCCTCGTTTGCCCAAAGCGGCTTTCGTGGTACCACGATGGAGCAGATCGCCTCCGCCGCCGGCATGTCAAAGCAGAACATGATCTATTACTACCCCTCGAAAGAGGCCATCTATCACGCAGTTCTCAAGCATATTCTCGATCTATGGCTGGAGCATATGCAGTTCGAAGCCCGTGGCAACGAAACCCCAAAAGAGATTATCGAGTCTTACATCATGGGTAAGCTTGAGATGGCGCGCGACTACCCTGATGCCTCCAAGGTGTTCGCACTGGAGGTCATCGCCGGCGCACCAGTGCTAAAAGATGCCCTTCAAAACGAGCTCAAGCCACTGTTTGACCGCGATATCGCGCTGGTTGAGAGCTGGATCGATGCCGGGCAACTGCGCAAGTTCGACCCGCGCCACTTCTTCTTTACCGTATGGGCTGCTTCGCAAACCTACGCCGATTTTGCCACTCAGGTGAGCCTGATGATGGGCAAACAGCAGCTCGAAGAGCAAGACTACCAAGACGCCGCCAGCTTCCTCGCGGGAATGGTACTGCGCGGCCTGGCCCCTGAGTAAGCAATGTCCAAGGCAAGACCTGTCGATTTACCAGCGCCTGATTTACCAGCGCTTGAGCACGCCCTCAAGCGCTGGCTAGCCGCCCAACCAACTAGCGACCAAGCCCACGATGTTGGCCATATCGAGCGCGTGGTAGTGAGCTGTAAACAGCTGGCTAAACAGGAAAATGCCTCGCTCGAGGTGGTGGTGCCCGCCGCCTGGCTACACGATTGTGTTAGCCTGCCGAAAAACCACCCGCAGCGGGCTCAGGCATCGAGCCTGGCGGCAGAGCGCGCGGCGCAAGTCCTACTAGAGCTCGGCTACCCCAAGGCATTACTGCCAGAGGTTCAGCATGCCATTCGCGCCCATAGCTTCAGTGCTGGCATTCCCTGCGAGACCATTGAGGCCAAAATTCTGCAAGACGCCGATCGCTTAGATGCCCTCGGCGCTATCGGCATCGCGCGCTGCCTGCAAGTCAGCTGCGCGCTGAAACGGCCGCTCTATCACCCCATCGACCCGCTGTGTGAGACGCGCCAACCCGACGATAGCCTGGCAGCCATAGATCATTTCCATACAAAGCTATTTTCATTAAGCGAGAAGATGAACACGGAGTCAGGCAAGGCAGAGGGGGAACGGCGCACACAGTACATGCGGGAGTTCTTGCATCAATTAGGCTCGGAGATAAATGCTGGGGAAGCGTGATAGCTCGCGCACTTACTCGATCACCGCAATGGGCACATCAGGATAGCGGGCGGTAATCGCCAAGTACTCACCGTTACTTTTGATGATCGCTAAACCGTGATTAAAGGCTTGCAGCAGTGTTTGCGCTGATTCAATCTGCTTACCGATCAACAAGTGCACCGAGGCAGTCATCACAAAGTGCCGCGGCACTTGCAGCATCGCCCGCTCCTCGGCAGAAAGCTGGGAGTAGATAAGGGTTTGAGCGACCGAGTAGTCAATCAGTAAGGCATCTATACGCCCTACCAGCAATTTCTTGAAGTTCTGCAGATCGGTGTTCACTTGCTCGATTTTATACTCGCCCTGCTCGCCTCGGCGCCAAAAGGCCTCGTTGTAGGTGTAGCCACGCACCACGCCCACCACCTTGCCTGCTAGCTCATCTAAATCGGTGTACTGCGGTTCACCCTTTAGGCTGATCAGTACGCTGCCACCGTAGACCAGCGGCTCAGAATGCAAAAAATAGAGCTTGCGTTGCTCCTTGTAGGCCCAATAGGAGCTGGCATGATAGACCCCCGCCTGAGTAGTCGCCAAAGCCCGCTGCCAAGGAAGGTAGTCAAACTTGGCCTGATAGCCCGCGTGCAAAAATGCCGCTGCCACGATGGCATTTATCAAGCCGCCATCATCACGTAGCTGTGAGGTAAAGGGCTCGTGTTCTCCGGTAGCGATGCGCACAACTGGCAATCCGGCAGGCTCGGCGGTAGCCTCCGATGCAAACACACAGAGACTCAGCACAAGAGGAGCAAGGGATAACCGCCAAGCAAAACGCTGCGTAAAAGCGTTAGTAAACAGCATAACTGCGTTGGAGGTGAGATGGGAGAGGATGACAATAACCTTATGTCTTTGCTCAAATTAACCTAAGCATAGTCCTCTCTGGAGTGTGTTGAAACCCCGAGCGCCGGTGTTAAATCTTCAGCGCTGTTCCGGGCTTGCCAGCACCATATAGTTAACAGCCAGAGAGCGGCTTTCGCGCCAGCGCTGGCTCAACAGGGAGTAGCGCAGCCCGAGCCAGCGAGTGGCACTTAGTTGGTTCGCGTGCATCATCTGTTCGAGCTCGCCGGGGGTTACAAAAGAGCGCCATTGGTGGGTCCCTTTGGGCAGCCAACCAAGCACATACTCAGCACCGACAATTGCAATCAGGTAGGACAACCAACTACGATTGAGCGTCGCCATCACCAACAAGCCCTGCCGCTTTAGTAAGCTCGCGCAGCAATCCACCAGCGCTCGCTGGGCAACCACATGCTCAATCACCTCGGCGTTAATCACCACATCGAAGCGCAGCTCACTGCCAAGCAGTGATTCCGCTAGCGCCTGACGATAGTCAATGGCCAGCCCCTGCTGCTGCGCCCGCGCCTTGGCAATCGAGATACTGTTGGCGCTGGCATCCACCGCCACCACGTCAGCGCCGAGTCGTGCCAACGGCTCGCTGAGCAGGCCACCGCCGCAGCCAATGTCTAGGATTTGTAAACCCTCCAAGGGAGTGTCACCCGCATCAAGGGCAGCCTGCACCTTCTCGGGTGTATCTAGTATAAAGGGCAACGAGAAGTGCTGGCATACGCCACTGAGGATGGGCACCAGACGGGCACGGTTAAACCGATGGACATGCTTAAACGCGCCTTGTTCGTCCCACCAGAGTGAGGCGAGTTGCTCAAACTTCTCCAACTCCTGCTCAGAGCTGAACCCGCGGAAGGTTCCCACTAACTGATCGCGTCGCTGCACCTGTTTTCTCCAAAAATTGCTTTTGGAATGTTACGAGACAAACTCCGCGTTGGTTCTCTGAGCGAGTGACCTCGCCGCATAAACAAGCGCCTAACTGCCCGCCAAATCTCAGATTTTGATATTTGTCAGCGTCAGCTTTACTTTGGCGGCGTATACTGCGGCGGCACAATAAAAACAGTCACACTGTGAGCTTTCCATGCTATTCAAATTGTTCTCCACCTTCTTTTATCTGGGCGCAGTCACCTTTGGTGGCGGCTATGCCATGATGGCTCTGCTCGAGCATCAACTGGTCGAAAAGCACCGCTGGCTAAGCAGCGAAGAGCTGCTCGAGATTACCGCGATTGCCCAGATAACCCCCGGCACCATCGCCATCAACGCAGCCACCTTTGTCGGTCGCCGGGTGGCTGGCATCCCCGGTGCGATTGTTTCTTCCATCGCCATCGTACTGCCGCCGCTTTTAATTGTTGGCACCCTGGCCAGCTACCTACCGCAGTTCTTCGGCCAGGAGTGGCTACACAACGCCTTTATGGGCATGCGCTATGCCGTAGCGGCACTGATTGCCCATGCGGCGGTATCGATGCTGATGAAAGGGGTCACCTCCAAGCTAGGGCGCGCGCTGTTCCTGCTTGCGCTGGCGATTTTGATCTTCACCCCTATCCACCCACTGCTGATGATTGTGCTGGGCGGCAGCACCGGCATCGCCCTGCATGCGCTGGGTATCATCGGTAACAAGGCAGAGGCATAGAGATGGTATTTGTTGAACTGTTTATCGCCTTCTTCCGCATTGGCCTGTTTAGCTTCGGCGGCGGGCTGGCAATGATCCCGATGTACCTCACCGAGGTGGAAAAACACGGCTGGATGACCCAGCAAGAGTTTATGAACATCGTGGCCCTATCGCAGATGACTCCGGGCCCGATTGCGGTGAACATGGCCAGCTATGTGGGCAGTGGGGCGGCTGGTTTTGCCGGCGCAACCGTGGCCACCTTTGCGCTGGCACTGCCCTCTGTGCTAGCTATTTTGGCGCTCACCAGTGTGCTGCACCGTATTCAGCACAATCCTTGGAAAGAAGCGTTTTTCTTTGGGATAAAATCGGCAGCGATGGCGCTTATCTTCTATGCCGGATGGCTGATTGCCAGTGATACTTTGGCCCTGAGTTTACAAGAGAGTGAGTGGTCAGCCGTGGCGGGAGCACTGGTTGTAGCTGCGGTCTACGCCGCCCGAACCTACCTGCCCAAGGTATCACCGGTACTACTTATCGTCATCGCTGCTTTTGTAGGTTTTTGGGTATTCTAGAAAGGCATTTAGCAGGCTCGATTAACGGCAGCGTAAGCTGCCGTTTTGCGTAATGGCTGAACCTCAGCTACGATGCTCCTCAAATGACGACTTGGTTAAGCAGTGGGTCTCTAGCTCAGTAAAACGCTCGCTGAGCTGGGCTAATAAGCCATCCGCATCTCGATACTCGCTCAGTGCTTTACCAATAATCACATCGCAGTTGTAGGGAATAAACAACGCTTCACCACGCGGTAGCGCCATACCTAAACCACGCATGATAACGGGCGTAATTGGCACACTATCAAGGCGCTTAGCCAGGTGGTAGATGCCCTTTTTAAGAGGGGCTAGCTGCTCTGGTTGGCCCCGCGTTCCTTCCGGAAACAACACCAGTATGTCGCCATGTTCAAGCGCACTCACGCTTTGGTTGAACAGCTTATCCAGTTCGCGTACGTGCTTACGCTCCAAGGGAATAATCCCGATTACCTTTAAAGAGAACCAAGCAAGAAAGCGCGAAGATAAAAAGTAATCGGCCGCAGCCACGGGGCGAACTCGATGGATCTGATGCAAAGGATAAAGGCTCATTAACACCAGTGTATCGAGATGGCTATTATGATTAGCGGCGATAATCGCCGGCCCACTTTGGGGTAGCAAGTTTCGCTGGCGCGTATTTAGACCTAAACCTAACAACACTAAGGGCTTAACTAGCAGCGCAAAAAACAGGACTTTTAGCAGACGATTCATCTTTAATAATACAAGTAATATAAGTAGTGAAAAAACAGTGGGGCGGTATAAATCAGGCTATCTAAACGATCAAGGATCCCACCATGACCAGGAATAAGATGACCACTATCTTTGATTTGAAGGTCACGCTTCACAGAGGAAAGCACCACGTCACCAAAAAAGCCACTGATACCAATAAGCCCTCCGGCAACTAAGCCTTGCAGCATGCTTAATGGCGTTAATAACGGAGCAACTAGCGCGCTACACAAGGTAACAGTGCTAACGCCACCAATTAATCCTTCCCAGGTTTTATTAGGGCTGACCTTCGGAATAAGCTTGTGCTTACCGATACTCTTACCCCAAACAAACTGACAGACATCATTAAACTGAGTCATAAAGAGTAGATAGATCACCAAACCGATCCCACCCGCATTACTGTTTATGGTAGGAAGCGTTAAAAGGTAGGGAATGTGGCTTAGAGAGAACACGGTCAACATAACCGCCCAATGCATACTTCCAGCGGCACGAATAAAGCCTTGTGTATCACCAATCAGCACCATTCGCATCGGTATAAACAGAAACACATACACTGGGATAAAAATGATAAACACCCCATACCAGCCAACTGCTACCCAGTAATACTGAATGGGTATCGACAGATACAGCCAGAACATCACATTACGATCGGTTTGTCGGCTAGGTACGATAGACAAGAACTCTTTCAACGCGAGAAAGCTCAAAAAGCCGAAGAAGACGATGGCCGTCAGGTCGCTCAAGCTCAGCATCAAAAACAGGACTGCAACCATCCACCACCAAGACTGAATGCGTAACTTCAGCTCTTGATAATCCCGCTCAGGGCTTCTAACTCGCTTCACCCAAGTCACCAAAGAAGCAATAACCAGCAAACACAACACTGCCGACATGGCGATTAACGAGTGTGGCGGAACCTTAATCATGCGCTTGCTCCATATAGCGATAGGCCGCTCGAGCCCTGGCGACACAGGTCACTACGCACCCAACCACTATAACCACCAGCGCGGCGAGCAACAGCCGCCCCTGAGCCCAAAAGAGAGGCTCTACAACGCTCAGCAAACAAGCGCCGGTAACTAGCGCCATACGGTGCTGCTTTGCCATTGGCCCGCGAAAGTCACTGGGAGCACCGATACTGGTAGCCAAGGTACGAATGTAAGCGGTTAGCACCGCTAATAATGCTGCAGACCACCCCAAAACCGGCGCGATGGAACAAGAAGAAACCGCGTAGCCTGCGGCAATCAGAATAATAGGGTCGGCAATACGGTCGGGAATATCATTAAAAAGTTCGCCCGAAGGCGTGTGTTTGCCCCCTTCAACCGCAACCATCCCATCAAATAAGTTGCACAGTAATCGGCCTTGGATGCAAATCGCGGCCACCACCGGCAACAAACGCTCCGACCAACCATCCGCATGGGGCCAAGCCAATAACGCCAATGCCGCGAGCATAGCAAACACGACACTAAACATGGATATTTCGTTGGGGGTAATATTACGCTGACTCAACCAACGCGCGGTTGATTTTGCGGCGCCTGCGCTGCGCACTTTTAGCGGTCGCCGAGACTCTAACCCATCCACTCACTTTACTCCTTAACTCTTTGTGACTGCTAATTTTTTATACTGAGATGTAACTTAGAAGCAGTCACCAAACAGAACAAAAATGCCCCCCCTGAAGGGAGGCTAATAGTCGCCATAATTCGCGGCGTAGAAATCAAAAAATGTAACAAGGCCAAACCGCTTCCGGTGATGCAAACTGCGCCCAAGGACGACAGAACGATACGTAGTGGGTGGCTAATCAAGTGGCAAAATAGGTAGCTAACCAGTTTGATCAGAACGAGGGTGATGAGCATGCTTGCAGCGCCTTGCGCCAGCCCCAGTAAACAACGCTGCAAAGGACCAGCGTCGTGGTTTAACCAATAAGCCCATGTTCCCCATATTACGAATGCGCAGACAGCAGAGCAGAATCGATACTCCAAACGCGCTCCCAGTCGCTGCAATAACGCCATCTTTAACAACCAACTCTCCAGCTTCCAAGATCAATAATCAGAAACAAACTGCGCTCGCAAAGCATCGCTCAAGTACCATATCGGCCCCCAATAACCGCTACCGACTGTTGCCTGGAGTCACTGACTTAGGTACTCCAGCCAATCGGAATCGTTTAAACAAAAGCTCAATAGCAAGCTAACGGTTCGAAAGCCAACCAAATCACCACGGCCAAGCTGATTATACTATCACCACGTTTTATCTTTATCTATCATAAGGTTATATAGAAAACGACCGCCGATAAGAAATAGCGAGCATCGTTACGTACGGTATCTATGAGCAAGCTATCGCTTCACGCAAGAGACGCGATGGGTAAACAGCGATAACTGCGGAAAGCCACCCACGTCGATAAGGAATAGTTCATCCAATCCAGCCCGAAACGCGTACACTAGTTCTAGTCAGCAAGTGGAGGCAAGATGCTGGAAATCAAAGGATTAGCGAAAACCTACCCAGGTGGTGAGCAGGCCGTTCTCAGTGAGCTAGCCTTTCAGCTGGCAAGCGGTGAGAGCGCGGCGTTGATGGGTGCCAGTGGTTCAGGCAAGAGCACCCTGCTCCACGTGATTGGCACCCTCGACAGCGCCGACGCCGGGCAGGTGTTGTTCGAAGGCATCGACCTACAGCAGCAAAATGACGCGCAGCGCTGCCAGTTTCGCCGCCAGCAGCTGGGTTTTATCTTTCAACAATACAACCTGCTGCCCACCCTCAATGTACTCGACAATATCCTGTTCCCGCGCCGACTGCTTGGCCTTAGCGATAAGCTATCAACGGTTGATGAACTTATCGCTGCCTTAGACATAGCCCCCTTGCTCAAACGCTGGCCCGAGCAGCTTTCTGGCGGGCAGCAGCAGCGGGTCGCCATCGCCCGAGCGCTTAGCCATCAGCCCAAGCTGTTGCTGGCCGACGAGCCCACCGGCAACCTCGATGAGCAGCTTAGCCAGCAGGTGATGGGGCTGCTTTCAGCGCAAGTTGAGCAGCAAGGCTGCGCGCTGCTGCTGGTAACCCACAGCCGTGAAGCCGCGGCCCACTGCCACCAACACTGGCGCTTACACAATGGTCAGGCCCAACTTTGCGAGCGCCTCGATGATGCCAGCTAGTGCCCTGCTGTGGACCAGCTTGGCGCTGTGGCGCCACTATCTGCGTCACCCTTTGCAGCTACTGCTATTGCTAGTGGGGGCCTGCTCGGGCGTGGTGATGATCGTCGGCGTACAGCTACTCAATCAGCAGGCCAAAGACAGCTACCAAGACGGCGAGCAGTTGCTTGGCCTGCAGCCCGCGGCCTACCTACAAGCAGAGTTTGGGCAAAGCCCGCTGCCTCAATCCGCCTACATCTGGCTACGCCGGCAAGGCTTTGATTCACTGGTGCCGATACTGCAGGGATCCTTGGCACTGGCCGAAGGTCAGATTGTCACGCTGATTGGCAGCGACCCGCTATCCAGTTTTCACTATCAAAGTACCAACAATGCAGCCCGCGATAGCTCCAGTGACAATCAGTTAGATATTGGCAGCTTTACCCTACCGCCCTATCAGATTTTGGTCAGTCGTGAACGTGCTAAGCAGCTCGGCTGGCAAGACGATACCGATGTATACAGCGCTGATGGCCGAAAACTCGCCCAGTGGCAGGCGGCGGATGAACAGGCGCTCGGCCATCAACTATGGGTCGACATCGGCTACGCCCAACAACTGCTCGGCCAGCCTCGGCTACTTAGCCAGATTGCGGTGCTTGATAATGAGCAAGCCGGACGCCTCAGCGAACTTCTGCCCGAGCTGAACCAGCGCTTTCCCTTCGATAGCCATTGGCAGCTTAGCTATCCCAGCTCGCCACTGGCGCTGGAGCAGATGGCCCAGCCACTGCACCTGAACTTGCGAGCCTTGGGGCTGCTGTCTTGGTTAGTGGGCTGCTTTATCGTGTTCAATGCTATTAGTTTTGCCCTGCAGGATCGCCGCCGCTTGCTGCATCAGCTGTTTCAAGCCGGGGTGACCCGTCAGCGCCTTGCGGCACTGCTAATCACTGAACAGGTGCTGCTGTGCGCAGTGGTAATTATCTTATCGGCACCGCTGAGCTGGCTGCTGGCCGAACAGCTGCTGCCAGCATTGGGGCGCTCACTCGCTCAGATATACGCGATCAACATCGATTATCGCTTCGCCTGGCGCAGCGATATCGTACTCTACAGCGCCATCGCCGGTGGCTGCGCCTTTTTACTGGCCGCACTGTTCCCACTGCGTAGCGCCATCAAACAGATTGCCCAGCGCCCGGCCGCAGATCTAGCCCCACAGCGCGGACAACGCCCCGAAGTGTTGGCGGGTATAGCGCTACTAGTGCTGTGCGTTGTGCTTGATTTGCTGGGACGATACACCCAGTGGGCGCTGCCACTTGGCTACCTGACACTGGCCTTGCTATTGCTGGGCAGTGGCTTGGTGGTACCCGCATTGTTGGTTGGCTTACTCAAACGCTTGCCGAGTCGATTAGCCTCGCGCCTACCGCTGCAGCACTGGTCCTTGGGCGAGCTAGGCTGGCAGCTCAGTCGCAGCAAGCTGGCACTACTGGCCCTGGTATTGGCATTGACCGCCAATGTCGGCCTTAACACCATGGTAGGCAGCTTTCGCCAAGCCGTGAGCGCTTGGCTCGACCAACGCTTGGTGGCTGATATCTACCTGCGCCCGGAGCAGGCCCAACCTCCATGGCTAAGCAAGCTACAGCAGCAAGATGTGACCTTGATTAGCCGGCGCAGCGTTTCACTCGACTATGGCATACAAGGACTGGAGGTAGTGGCACTGGACCGCCACCCACGCTTGCAGGACTCGATTTTAGATGCGCCGTTAAGTGAGCAGCAGCGACAACTGCTGGAGAACGGCCAAGGCCTGCTGATCAACCAACGGCTGCAACTGTTAGCTGGCGTGGCAATTGGCGATAACCTGCGCTTAGATAGCCAAGACTATCAAGTGCTGGCGGTCTACGCAGACTATGGCAATCCACGTTTTCAGGTGTTCCTCGATATTGAGGTGTTTGCCAAACGTTGGCCGGGTGCCCGCGATGAGGGCATCGCACTCATGCTAGACAAGCCCAGTGAGCGAGCCGATTGGCTGCGTCGCTTGGTCGATGACTACGGCTTATCGCCCACGCAGATTATCGACCAGCAACAGATCCGCAGTATCGCCCTTAAGGTGTTCGAGCAAACCTTTGTAGCCACCAGCGCACTAAACCTGCTTACCTTGTTGATTGCCGCCTTGGGGCTCGCCTGTAACCTGCTGTTATTGGCCCAGCGACGCCGTTGTGGCCTGGCATTGCTGCACTCGATGGGCGTACAGCAATCCAGCTTAAAGCGGGTCAACTTGGCCCATTGGGGGTTACTCGGGGCGGTGAGCTGCCTGTTGGCACTCCCGCTGGGTATTGGCCTGGCTTGGCTGTTGATTAAGCGCCTCAACGTCTATGGTTTTGGCTGGGACTATCCACTGGTGTTGGCCAGCAGCAACTACCTGCAGATGGTGCTACTTAGCGCTGCTGTATGTGTATTGTGCGCCTGGCTGGCACAAAAACGTATTCATTGGCAGAACCTGCCCAATGAGCTAGGGAGTGGCAATTGAGACAAGTAGTGTATACAAGTCGCCGGCTATGGATCACCGCTATCCTCGTGGTTTTAGTGTTGTTGCTAGTGTATTCGTGGCTACCCCTTGGCGATGACAGTGCTCCGCCCACCCTGCAGTCTCAGCCTCAGTCACACGAACAGCCGTCGCGCAGCCGCGATGCCAGCCTACTTTCTGCCAACTCGCAAGGTTATGCCCAAGCAAAGCCGGGAACAGCGCTGGAGTTTCCCCGCGACCACGGTGAGCATCCTGCCTATCGTATCGAATGGTGGTACTTAACCGGTAATCTGGAAGATGACCAAGGGCGGCGCTACGGCGTACAGTACACCCTGTTTCGCTTGGCCTTGGCCGAACCCGACAAAGAAGGCCAACTCAGCTGCGAAGACTGGCGCTGCGGCCAGATGTATATGGCCCACGCGGCTTTAGGCTCAGCGGATTCCCACCGCTTTAAAGAGAAGTTCAGCCGTGGCGGCGTCGGCCTGGTCGATGTGCGAAGCCAACCGTTTAGCGCCTCCATCGAGCACTGGCGCTTTGCCAGTGAGGGCGAGGAGTTACTGCCGATTCAGCTTAACGTCAACGAAGCTGATTTTAGCTACAACCTGAGGGTAAGCGGTGATAGCAGACCAGTACTGCACGGCGACGGCGGATTCAGTCAAAAACACCCCAGCCAAACCGTCGGCTCGTACTATTACAGCCTCCCCCAACTTACGCTGGATGGCGAGATTGACATTGGTGAAGGACCAATCAAGGTGAGCGGCGAGGCTTGGGTCGACCGCGAATGGAGCTCGCAATACCTTAGCGAAGAGCAACTTGGTTGGGACTGGCTGTCGCTCCACTTAGAAGACGGCCAAGCGCTAATGGCCTTTCGCTTGCGCCAACGCGATGGTAATCATTACATCTATGGCTCGCTGATTGATGCCAGCGGTAATGTCACTGCGCTCGATGGTGAACAGCTGATAATGCGACCTCTAGAGACGAGTGAGGTACTGCGAAATTTTCAAACGAAGTACTCTGCGCTAGCCAGCCACTTTACAACAGTGCCCACTCGATGGGCCTTAAGTCTGCCACAGCACCAATTAGAGCTGACTGTAGAAGCGCTTAACCCGCAACAATGGATGGATACCCTGTTCCCCTATTGGGAAGGCGCCGTTTATTGCCAGCCCCAAAGCCAGTGTCGAGGCTATCTGGAAATGACCGGATACTAAGCAAACACCTAGCAGCAAAGCCGGACTACAATCTTGGAGCTCGCTCACACTATAAGGCAACCTATCAACTGGAGATTCATGCTAAATACGGTAACGTTAGCAGGCTCACAAGGAGCAAAGTTCGTAAAACCTAAACCAATTTCAACAATGGCTAGTCGGGCCAGAGTTACTTAACTTTTAGACAAAATGGGAGCGCGTCCAGTAACGGGCTCATCAATAACGAAACCTAAACAAGAGAGAGCCAATGAGTTTTCCAGAACAGTTTATTTGGGGCGCAGCCGCCGCCAGCTATCAGATTGAGGGGAATACCCAGGGCGTCGACGGATGTGGCGACTCGGTGTGGGATATGTGTTGTCGCCGCGACGGCTTCGTAAAAGGCGGTGACACCGGCTTTGTCGCCTGCGATCACTACAACCGCTTTGAAGAAGATGTCGCCATCATGAAGAAGATGGGGCTCAAGGCTTATCGCTTCAGCATTATGTGGCCACGTGTGATGCCCAATGGCACTGGCGAGGTGAACGAAGCCGGCCTTGCTTTCTACGACAAGCTGATCGATACCTTGTTGGCTAACGATATCGAACCATGGATTACCCTATTCCACTGGGACTACCCCACTGCCCTGTTCCACCGTGGCGGCTGGCTGAATGATGAGTCCAGCGATTGGTTCGCTGACTATGTGCGTATCGTTGTTGAGCGCTACTCCGACCGAGTTAAGAACTGGTTTACCCTGAATGAGCCTCAGTGCTTTATTGGTTTGGGCCATCAAGACGGCAACCATGCACCGGGTTTGCAACTGGCCCATGGCGAGATCAATCGCGCCTGGCATAACACCATGCTGGCCCACGGCAAAGCTGTAAGCATTTTGCGCAACGAAGCCAAACTGCCTGCTAAGGTAGGCGCAGCGCCTTGCTTCCGCACCTATGTACCCGCATCAGATAAGCCAGAAGATATTGAAGCTGCTCGTCAAGCCACCTTTGCGGTAAGCGAAAAACACATGTTCCAAGCAAGCTGGTTTATGGACCCGATTACCAAGGGTGAGTACCCCGCTGATGGCATGGCGCTATATGGCGATGATGCCCCCGTCGTCAAATCCGGTGACATGGCGCTTATCTGCCAAGAGCTGGATTTTGTCGGTTACAACGTATACGAGTCTGCGACCGTTCGCGCCGGTGAAGATGGCAAGCCCGAGTTGGTAGACTACCCCAATGACTATCCTCGCACCCACTTCGACTGGCCGGTAACGCCCGAGTCGTTGCGCTGGGGCAGCCAGTTCCTGTACGAACGTTACGGCAAGCCTATCATCGTGACCGAGAACGGCCTAAGCACCAACGATTGGGTGGGCGTAGACGGCAAAGTGAACGACTATGGTCGCATCGACTTCCTAACCCGCTACCTGCGTGGTTTACACCAAAGCATCGAAGCTGGCACCGAAGTACTGGGTTACTTCCAGTGGTCGATTATGGACAACTTCGAGTGGGCAGCAGGCTACAGCCAGCGCTTTGGCTTGGTGCATATCGACTATGCCACGCAGAAACGGACCATGAAGCAGTCAGCATACTGGTACGGCGAGCAGATTGCCTCTAACGGAGCTCAACTGATTGGTAAAGAAGCACGAGAGTGCTGGCCAGAAGTGGAGAGCTACGGCAGCAATATCGGCCGATAAGCGCTCATAAACAACAAAGCCCCAATAATTGGGGCTTTCACGTCAGAGAATGGCTACTTGGCTTCTAAAGCTAGGTAGCTTTTTTATTCCATCTCAATTTACTTAATGTTCAGATTTTGCCTCTCCTCCTTGAACGTAAAACGAGTCTGTGTTGAAAGCAACAACTCCAGAGGTGGTTGTGCCTGTAGAGCCGGTCGCAGCGGTGATAGGAAAGGCTTCCAAAGAACGTTAATCTATGTGGGGGAACAGGAAGTAATCACAGGACCCAATGGTACCGGCAAGATCGACGAGGAAGGGTTTCACTGTACCCGAACAAGAGCAACACTTCTCGGTGAGAGATATCGCATTTATGGTATGGAACCACATCGCAATAAGTAAACCTACGGTTAGTGAAGCTTGTTGAGAGATGTTCGTAGTAGAGAGGGGGGAGGAAGTGCTTTACAAAACTAGCGTTGAAAACAGCCTATTTATTATGGGATTGTACTTGTTTGTTGGTGGTCATTTGGCATGGGGAATGATACAGATGAAGGACTGGAGTTGGTCGTCATTACTGCCCGCAGCCTTATCTATTGTGATTCTTTTGTCGTTATATTTTCGAGTCTCTTTTTTGAAAGGGCTCTTGCAGACATGGTCAGGACTCCTTTCAATAATGTTACTTGGTAGAGTAATTCAATGGTTCTATGGCCATCGGGCTGGCATTTATAGCGAACTGGGGTTTGGTTTTTATCACAATTTCTTAGTGTTGGTCTGTGCGATTTTGATTTTTTGGGCTTCGCAACGTTTTATTTTAAAAACCTAGCTGAGTTGTTCCTTCTAAATATGCTGAAGGCTCAGCCCCTTGAGTTGTTTAGCATTTCTATGGTGTGCCAGCAGCTACGCGGTTGATAAGCCATATAAATCGACAGGATAAAAAAGGGCTACCCATACTTTCTCATGAGCAGCCACAGTTTCACTTTATTGCTCGACCTTTTGGGCTTTTTATCGCAACCAGAGCTTAAGAAAACTTAGCGTCTTTTAGCTTTTTAGCGAGCTGGCGGCGCTCAGCAGAGAGTTCAGCATTCTTGATGGTGTATTCATCGACACGGTCTTCATAGTCACCACGCATATTCTCGATGATGATTTTGACTTCCTCGACGCTCATGTCTGATTGGATGTAGTTGTTCAGGTTATCGAGCAGCTCAACCCGCTTGCTGTTGTCGCGGATCTTCTTCTCGATATCGGTCATTTCCCGTTTTAGTTTGTTGCGGCGACGGCTCATCGATACCAGCTCTAATACGCGTGCAACCTGCTCTGCATTCTTCTTATCCATCACGTTTCCTCGGTGACAACTCTCGAACCGGTGGGAAGGCGCAAGCCCACCACCAAATAATTACTCGAAAGAGTATATCAAGCGCTGACCAAGAGAAAACACGCAAACTGTATCAGCGGGGTTACATAACGCTGGAGCGCTGACCGTTACTTTTTACGTCGCAGTAGCAACAAGCCTAACAACCCAGCCATGAGTGCCGCTACCGGTGGTTCATTAACATCGCTCACCACCCGCCCACGAACCTGTTGTAACGGCGTCACCACCACGGTGTGATTATCACTTTCAAAGTTGGAGCCATAAAAACGGATGCTCTCAATCCGCGATTGCTGATCGGTGGCAAACAAGTTGACGAAAGCGTAAGGCTCGCGCTTGTTTTTCCCCAAGTAGTTGGTATTGGGATTCCCCATATGCGCATCACTAAGGGCCTCTGCATCGTAGATAGCTTGAGTGGTGAAGTGATGGCTGTTGTTTAAGGTGTCTACATCGAGCAGGTTTCCGCCATCTCCGGCGCTCCACCAAAAACCGAAATAGCTAATCGGCTGGTCGAAAACAAGTTCAATTTGGTTGCCTCCTCGGGAAGTAAACAAATAGTTGCCCTCCCCATCTGCGCCACCGTACTGGCCGTGAGGTACGATATTGCCCGAACCACTTAACACCGAGTAGGTACCGATCTCCGTCTCTACATCTTCGACAAAGCTACCCTCGCCCCACTCATCAAAGTTCTCAACTATCTTCGTGCCGGTGACTTGAGAGTCTTGGATCCCAGCCTCTTCGATGGTCAGTATCAGACCAGCATGGGCTGACGCTGACATGGCAAGCCAAGCAAATGCTGCTGTCGCAATGTGAGACAGGCGCGCTGTTAGGTTAGTGTCTTGCTGCATATCGTTCTCCCGTATGTGCAATAGCGTCACACAGGATGTAGAGCAATTCCCGTTCCAAGCGAACTCTTTAAAATTACCTATATTTTTCAGTGAATTAGTGAACTCGCATAATGCGAAAACCGCTAACAGCGAAGGAATGGCTGTTGCAATTTGCAATTACAGAACTAGACCAATAAATACTCCGTGAACCGAGCACGACCAAACCGCAGGCACAAAAAAAGCTGCCCGGAGGCAGCTTAAATTCAGGCTAATGAAGCGACGTTTAGTCCTTGTTGTACTTGGCAGTACGAGGGAAGGCTACGCCGTCTTTGTCAAACAGGTAACAGGCGTCGGTAGGCAGACCTACTTTCAGCTCTTGGCCCGCTTCTGCAGGGAACTCTGGGCGTGCTTTAAAGGTAAAGTCGTTGCCATCTACGTCCATGTACACGTAAGACTCCGAGCCCAAGTGCTCAGTAACCTGCACGGTACCGGTGATTTGACAATCAGCGTGCGCGTGGCCCACTTCTACCAAGTGCTCAGGACGGCAGCCTAGCTCAACCTTGTCACCAACTTGCGCAGAGCTGGTGTCTACCGCAGCAACGATCTCATCACCCGTGTACAGGCGGATACGGCTAGTCTTGTCGCCTTTCTCAACCAGCTCACCGGCCAGGAAGTTCATCTTCGGCGAACCGATGAAGCCTGCAACGAACTTGTTGGCAGGGTTGTGGTATAGCTCTAGTGGCTCACCGAACTGCTCAAGGTTAGTTGGCGCATCAGGGTTGAGCGGGCTTAGTACCACAATCTTGTCGGCCAGGGTCATTGCTTCCACCTGGTCGTGGGTTACGTAGATGATGGTTGAGTTTAGCTCTTTGTGTAGCTTGGCAATCTCGATACGCATCTTCACACGCAGCGCTGCATCCAGGTTAGACAGAGGTTCGTCGAACAGGAATACGCTTGGTTGTTGAACGATACAACGGCCAATTGCTACACGCTGACGCTGACCACCACTTAGCTCTTTAGGCTTACGGTCCAGCAGCGGGGTTAGGCCCAAGATGTCAGAGGCGTGGTCAACACGCTCGTCGATGGTTTTCTTGTCCAGCTTCTTCAGCTTAAGGCCGAAATTCATGTTTTCGCGCAGATCCATGTGTGGATACAGTGCATAAGACTGGAACACCATACCTACGTTACGGTCTACCGGTGGAACGTCGTTCATGTAGTTGCCACCGATCTTCAGCTCACCGCTGGTGATGTCTTCCAGACCCGCAATCATACGTAGCAGGGTTGATTTACCACAACCTGATGGACCTACGAATACGATGAACTCTCCGTTTGCGATGTTTAGGTTGATGTCACGCAGGGTGTCCTGGTGAATTGCCGGGTCATAGTTTTTACGTACGTTGTTTAGAATTACTTCAGCCATTCTCAGCTCCAATATAAACAGCGCTGTGCTGCTTAATCGTTTAAATCTTGTGTTACCGGGCCGCGCTACGGCCCGCCTAAAAATTAATTAACCTTTCACGCCACCAGCGGTCAGACCGCCAACCAGCCAACGTTGTGCCAACAGGAACACGATGGTGATTGGGAAACCGGACAGTACAGCAGCTGCGGCAAAGTCACCCCACAATAGGTTTTGCGGGTAGAAGTATTGTTGTGAGCCCACTGCCAGGGTCATCTTATCGATGTCCTGAACCAGCACCGAGGCCATTGGTACTTCTGTAATGATGCCGATGAAGGCCAAGATGAATACCACCGCAAGAATCGGCACCGATAGCGGTAGCAGAATCAGACGGAAGGCTTGCCAAGGGGTGGCGCCATCGATGGCCGCACTCTCTTCCAGAGCCGGGTCAATGGTTTCGAAGTAGCCCTTAATTGTCCAAACGTGAAGTGCGATACCCCCCAAGTAAGCCAGAATCAGACCACCGTGGGTGTTCAGGCCTAGCCAAGGGATGAAATCGCCAATCATGTTGAAGAAGGCATAGAAGGCAACCAGCGCCAACACTGATGGGAACATCTGAAAGATCAGCATGCCGCTCAGGATGGTCGATTTGCCTTTAAACTTCATACGAGCAAACGCGTACGCACTGGTGGTAGAAAGCACCACAATCAGTACCGCAGAGATACCCGCCACCTTGATCGAGTTCCACAACCAGGTCAGAACCGGGAACGGAGGAGGCGTGATTGAGCCGTCGGCATTCTCCACAGAGATGCCCAGCGCCAAACGCCAGTGATCAAGGGTTGGATTACGAGGGATAATGTCACCCACCGAGAAGTTACCGGTACGGAATGAGATGGCGATAACCATCAGCAGTGGGAAAATAATCAAACACAGAAACGCGCAGATAGCTATGTGAGTGCCCAGTTTGCGGTATTTCAGTGATTTCGGTTGAACCATTGGCATAACTGTTCTCCTTACACAGACTTGTTAGCGTTAGTTAGACGCAGGTTGAACAAGGCTATCGCACCCACAACCAGGAAGATCATGGTGGCAATTGCACTGGCCAAACCAAAGTCTTGTGTGCCGCTGCCTTCAAAGGCGATGCGGTAGGTGTAGCTCACCAACAGGTCAGTAGTACCTGCCGGGGTAGTAGCGCCGATGATATCCGGGCCACCAGAGGTCAATAGCTGAATAAGCACGAAGTTGTTGAAGTTAAACGCGAACGAGGCGATTAGCAGCGGCGTTAGTGGCTTCATCAACAGCGGGACAGTAATGTTAAAGAAGTTCTTAATCGGACCTGCACCGTCCATCGCAGACGCTTCGTACAAGTCTTCAGGGATAGACTTCAACAGACCCATACACAGGATCATCATGTACGGATAACCCAGCCAGGTGTTCACGATAAGAATCATGGTTTTGGCTAAGGTTGGGTCGGTGAACCAGTCAGGTTTGATACCGAACCACGCATTCAGCAGCGCGTTAATCTCACCGAAGTTCTGGTTGAACAAACCTTTGAACACCAGAATCGAGATAAACGCTGGCACCGCGTAAGGCAGAATCAGCAGTACGCGGTAAATCGCGCGGCCTTTCAGCTCTTCCCACTGAATCACACAAGCCAGCACCATACCGATTGCCAGAGTGAAGGCGACCGAACAACCAGCGAAGATAACCGTCCAGATAAAGATTTGAACAAATGGCTTTTTAATACCATCATCTTTAACCACACGTTCAAAGTTCTTCCAGCCGATGTTTACGGTGAAACCAGGAGTAACACGATTGCCGACAAACTCTGCGTTGCCATCAATGTACTGATAGAAGCCGGTTTCCATGTTCGGCATCATCAGCTCGCCGGTTTGGTTGTTGCGTAGCGCAGAGCCACCCGGGATCACGACACCGCTGTCTTGTAGAACGCGGTCTTTGTCGAGCTTAGTGAACAGTGGCGCTTGGGCCGCAAACTTACGCAGGCCGCTCATTACCAGTTCATCGCCCTCAGGAGTAACCAGTACCAGGCTGTTCAAGAACTGACGGTTTTGAGTGATGGCGCGGATTTGCGCAACTTCAAGCTCAGGCTTTTGCTCAACATGAGAGAGTTTAACTTCGCTGCTCTCAAGCGTTTGCTTGCGAGCCGACAGCTCAGAGTTAGAAATTGGAGAAAGTGGCGAGCTAACCAGAACTTTGTCGTCCTGAACCAGCTGCAACACGTACTTCCCTTCGCCAGATTCCAACATTGCAAAATCGAACGTGCCGCCTTGTGCGGTGTAGGTTCTTGCTAAGTGCATACGCTCTACCCGCTCTAGCGTGAGCAGGTTGGTACCACTGTAGTTGGTAAATGCAATCCCGACGGTATAAAGCAGTGGGAAGATAATAAACATAACCATGCCCGCCATACCCGGATAAATATACCGGTGGGCATAGGCGCGCTTGCTGGTAAATACGTAAACACCAGAAGCGACGATAACGAGGTTAAGCAGCGCGAACGCATACTCACCGCTTGCATACATCATAATAATTGCGTAGCCGTTAAGCGCCACAATTGCAGTGATGAGCAACAGCTTCAGCCAGGCATACTTGCCTTGCATAAGTCCTGAAGTCGTGGAAACACCCATCTATATAACCTTTGTTTTATTGTTCCGAACAAAAAATGAGAGAAGGAGTGACCGAACTCCTCCTCTCGCTTGGAAGTGACCTTCCTACTTACTTAGCGATACGGCGCGCAGCAGCGTCCAACGCTTTATCCAGGTCTTGACGACCGCTGGTGATGTTGGTCAGTGAGGTTGCCATTGCAGACCAGAACTTGCCCATAGCCGCAACGTTAGGCATTGGCTCACCGTCTTGAGCGTTAGCAAAGGTAGCAGCGATGCGTGGATCGTCAGCCAGCTCAGCCATGTACTCTTTGTGAGCTACCGCACCCAGTGGTACGTCAGCGTTCACTTCGCTCAGACCTTCAACAGTCAGCATGTAGTTCTCTAGGAACTCGATAGCCAAGTCAGCGTTTGGAGACGCAGAGTTAACCGCACCTGCCAGTACACCTACCATCGGCTTGGCTTTGTTGCCGTTGATGGTTGGGATGTAGGTTACGCCGTAGTTGATACCGCTCTTATCAGCGTTATCCCAAGCCCAAGGACCGTTGATCATCATGGCCACTTCACCTTTGTTAAAGGCAGCGTCCATTACACCGTAGTCAGCACCACGTGGCATGTGACCATTCTCAATCAGGTCAGCGATTACACGTGCGCCCATTTTCGCGCCGTCGGTAGCAACACCGGTGTCTTTAACGTCGTACGAACCATTTTCGTACTTAAAGATGTAACCGCCGTTAGCAGCCAGAAGTGGCCAGCTGAAGTAGGTGTTGTTGTAGTCCCACAGGATGGCGTTCTTGCCTTGTTCCTGAAGCTTCTTGTCAAGCTCAGGGATCTCTTCCCAAGTAGTTGGAGGAGTAGGTACCAGATCTTTGTTGTAGATCAGGCCAACAGCTTCGATAGCAACTGGGTAACCATATACCTTGCCGTCAATGGTTACTGCGTCCCAAGCGAAATCTTCGATTTCTGCAACTTTCTCAGCGCTTGGCTTGATTTCAGCCAACAGGCCTGCGTCAACCCAGTCACCGAAACGGTCGTGAGCCCAGAAGAAAATGTCTGGACCAGCACCGGTAGCAGCAGCTTGCTGGAAACGTCCAGGTGCGTCATCTGGGTGAGCAACGGTTACTTTAACACCGGTGTCAGCTTCGAAACGCTTACCTACTTCTGCAAGACCGTTGTAGCCTTTGTCACCGTTGATCCAAATGGTCAACTGGCCTTCTTCGATGTTTGCAGACGCAGTAGCAGCCATACCCAAAGACGCAACCGCTACAGCAGTTGCCAGAATTGTCTTTTTCATTAGCCTTTCCTTAACTAAGTTATTTTGTTATGGGAGCAAGTGATGTTCTTGCTGGCGATGATAGTAACTCGTTTAGGGCTGTCGGCACATGACTTGGCTCGCATTTTTGAAATTATATTACAAACCAACAAAACGAGACTTTATGCGGCTTTAGCCCAAATACCCATCACAACAGGGTGTAATAAAACAACATTATTGGTGACATTTCCCTTTGAAAACTTTTTCATGTTGTAATTTTACTACATTTTAACTTTGACAAGGTTTTCAAGACGCGTAGGGGCTGAGCACTATTTGCTCAGCTGCTCTCTCAAATTAGGAGGGATGCCGACAATGGTCAATGTGTCGGTTTGAGGATCGTACTGAATTCGCTCACCTAATAGATCTCGATCAAAACTGATGCTCACCCCTTTGCCCTGACCAAAGAACTTGGCCATCTTTTTCAGGCTGCCGCGATCGGCCGGAAACTGCTCTTCCAGTGGGTAGTTGTCGGCGGCGAACTGATAAAAGTCCATGCCTTCATCGGTTTCCGGGAACACCTCGGTGAGCTCTTTAACCTTGATCTCTTCGCCGTCTTTGAGCTGCTGCTCGCAGTAGCTTTTTACCTCTTTACGCACCTCTGCACCTTCCTCAGCCTCAAGCTGGGTAGCAGCACAAAACTCTTCAACGGCTTGCATTAGCACGGTATTTTGCTGCTTTACATCCAGCCCGTCATCGCAGCCCAAGAACTCGACGAAGAAGTCGGAGATCTTGCGTCCGGCGCGGCCTTTTACATAAGAGAGGTAACGCGTGGACTCGCTGTTGCGTTGCATATCGGTAAGGTCGATACGGGCAGCGAGTTGAATAGAAGAGGTTTCCAGATAGTGGCTATCGGTGATCTCCCACTGCTCATTAACACTCGGCGAAACCTTACGCTCAAGCACCGCAACCAATAGGTAATCGCCTGCTACGTGCTCATACTCAGCCACCAGCAACACGCCCTGCTCCACCACTTGGTAGGCATTGACCTGCTCGACCAAAATGCTGGCAATGTCTTGCGAGAAGGCTAAAAACGGCGTTTCCTGCTTTAAATAGGCATCTAACGAGCCTTTAAATTGGCTGCTGTTCTCATTGTTGTAATAGCCAAACCCTTTCGCCGCTTTAGCGTTGTAGCCTAAGTGCAGCTCTTCGATAAGCTCCATGGCTTTATCGCTGGCAGCCAGTTCCTGCGGCCGCGCCTGCAGCTCAACGGCGCCTTCTGAACCCAGTGATAGCGAGTGTAAAATCAAGTGTTTTAGAGAAATGTTCATGCGACTCAAGGTTAGTGTTTGTAGATAAGGTGGGGTATTATACGCTTCTTTATCGTTAAATTTGCAGCAAAGCATGGCCATCGTTTCAAAGTATTCAACCCAACAAATCGAAAACATCCTCAATGAGCTACTGGAAGTGTTGAACAAACACGACGCCAGTACCGAGTTAGGACTGATGGTGCTAGGGAATGCAGCCACTCACATCATTAATAGCAAGGTAGCGCCAGAGCAGCGGGAACATATTGCCCAGCAGTTTGGTAAGGTACTGGTTAGTTCAATGCAAAGCGAGAAGCCACACTAACCCACTATGGCAGGATTGCACCCCACCCCGCTTTACCGGGATAAAGTCTCCCAGCTAATCAGCTGGGGGCACTGGTTTTGTTTCAGCAATATCTTACTAAGCCTTATCTTGGGCTTACGCTATCTGGTGCTAGCTAAACCGCCAGAAACCTTTATCGGGCAAATCTATCTGCTGGTTAGCTGGGCTGGGCAGTTTGCCTTTATTCCGTTTGTGCTGTTCCTGCTGATCCTGTTTCCACTGAGCTTCGCCATCCCCAGCTTCCGAACACTGCGCTTTATCGGCGCCCTGCTGGCAACTGCGGGGTTGTGCGCCTTAATACTGGACCTTGAGGTCTACGCCGAATATGGGGTACACCTCAACCCGGCAATGTTCAGCCTGCTTATCGACAAAGAGTCGCAAACTGCCACCAACTTTAATGGCTTCTTTGTCCTTATCCCCTTCCTGTTCTTGCTGCAGCTTTGGCTGGGTAAACTGTGTTGGTCTTATCTGCGCCGCATCGAACATAAGCAACTAGGCAAGCCAATTGCAGCCGTCTTTATACTGTGCTTTCTGGCGACTCACTTAGTGCACGCTTGGGCCGATGCAGTGAGTTACCGCCCGGTTACCCAACAGCGCTATAACTATCCGCTGTTTTATCCTCTCACCGCGCGCAGCTTCCTGCTTGAGCAAGGCATCTTTGATGCCTACTCCCATGCCGAGCAAGTGCGTGATGAGCTCGCTGGCCCCAACGACTTGCGCTACCCAGCGCGCAATCTGGACGTACGTCGCATCGATAGCCGAATGAACGTACTGCTAGTGATTGCCGAGGGCATGCGTTGGGACTTGCTGCAACCTGACGTGATGCCAACGGCCAGCGCCGCAGCAGCCTCTTCCAGCCAGTTCCAAAGCCATTTCACAGCCAGCAACCAGCAGCCTTTGAGTATGTTCTCGCTACTCTACGGCCTGCCGAGCAGCTATTGGCCAGCGGTTGAGGCTCAGCAAGTGCCGCCAGTACTGACCAAGGTGCTGTCTCAGCAAAACTACCAAAGCATGGCGTTCTATAATGGCCAAACCTCTTCGGTGATCGATTTAGGCTTCGAGAAGGCCCAGCAGCGCCGTTTTGATAGCGACCGCGAGCTTGTCAATGAGTGGAAAGGCTGGATGGATCAGCACGCCAACCTGCCTTGGTTCAACTTGGTGTACCTCGATGGTATCGCCCAGTTTGAGAACGACCTGCCAGCGCCGCCAGATCTGAGCGCCGAAACCATGCGCGAGTACTACAAAGCCTCGGCCACCCAACTCGACTCACTACTGGCGCAGATGAGCAAAACTCTGGCGGACAATGGCGTAGCGCGCAATACAGTGATTATCCTCACCGGTGATTACGGTATTGAGTTCAATGAAGAAGGCGACAATAGCTGGGGCTTTGGCAACAGCCTGTCATTAAAGCAAAGCCAGGTGCCGCTGCTGATCAAATGGCCCGGTCGTACGCCAGAGCTATTTACCCAAGATACCAGCCACTTAGACTTAGTGCCTACATTGCTACAGGATGTGTTGGCAGTGAATAACAATGCCAGCGACTTCAGTAGTGGCCAAAACATCTTCCAAGACCGTGAATTAGATTGGGTGATGATCGGCAGTGAGCAACAGCAAGCGATTGTCGAGTCGGGACGCATCACCGTATTTGATGACGACGGCGACTATCAGGTGATTGACCGCCAAACCGTTACCGAGCGCGACCGTAACAAGGTGTCACTGCGCACCATGGTGCAGGTGATGAACGAGATGCGACGTTTTTATAACAACGACTAAAACCGACGTTCAGTTAACTCAACAAAAAGGCACCTTACGGTGCCTTTTTTGAATCGACAGGATTTGAACAGTTAGGCCTTAAACCACACATCGGCAAAGCCCAGCTGCCGGCGCAGATTAAGGCTCTGATGCAGCCAGAACAGCGGCAAGACAAGCGGGCCAAACAACAAACCCAGAATGGTCCATCGTCGGATCGGCATCGCTGATTGGAAGGCGTTGAGATAGAGATAGCCGGCGAACACCAAGCAAAGCACAGGGCTTATCAACATAGTTCATACTGCTCAAAATTAATACCGGGCGATTGTAGCAAAAGATTCATGCTTGCACTCGAACAAAATTCATATTCGAGTGCAAAAAACCATCGCTCCACGCAACGCTTCACAATGGCTCGCATGGCTTAGCTATCTAAGCAAGAGGCGTTGGTCTCAGCCAGCTTCAGGAGATAGTCACAGGGCTGGAACACCTCGCCATACTGCTCAACCATCTCGCTCATCTCTTCAGCTAACTGTTTAGTTCCGATTTGCTCGATAGCGCTAAACGGGCCACCCAAAAACGGCGGGAAGCCGATACCGAAGATAGCACCTAAATCGCCATCACGGGCACTGCGGATAACCCCTTCATCCAAGCAGCGTAGCGCTTCATTGAGCATCGGATAGACGCAGCGCTTGGCAATGTCGGCTTCATCCAGCGGCTCTGCAGCTTTAATGCCTAGGAGGCTATACACCGCCTTATCCGCTTGTTTGGCCTTCTTGCCGCTAAGCTTGGCAAACGGGCTTGGCTTGGCGTAGCTGTAGAGGCCCTTGCGTGTCTTCTTACCCAGCCGCTTATCAGCTATTAGTTTGTCGAAGGCATCCGGCGCTTTAAAGCGCTCACCAAGTTCAGCTTCCAAGATGGGGGCGATCTTCGCGCCGATATCGATACCCACTTCATCGAGCAGGGTCATCGGCCCCACGGGGAAGCCATAATCCAGTAAGCTGCGGTCGATATGCTCAATGGACTGTCCTTCTAACAGCAACTTAGCCGCCTCATTCATATAGGGTGCAAGGATGCGGTTGACATAAAAGCCCGCCTTATCTTTAACCACAATGGCGGTTTTGCCCTGTTTGCGGGCGAGCTCAACGGTATCGGTGATGCACTGCTCTGAGGTGCCCGCATGGGGAATGATCTCAGCCAGTGGCATCTTCTCCACCGGGCTGAAGTAGTGCAGACCAATCACTTGCTCAGGTCGCGCCGCCTCTGCGGCGATCTGGCCAATTGGTAGTGAGGAAGTATTACTGGCAAAGATGGTATCGCTCATAGCATGCTGCTCGATATCAGCCACCATTTGCTGCTTGAGGTTGAGGTCTTCAAAGACTGCCTCAATCACGATGTCGGCCTTGCGCAGCACCGAATAATCGGTGCCACCGGAGATCTTAGCCATTTCAGATTGCAGCTGGGCATGGCTGATAAAGCGGCGCTTACGCTTTTTATCCAGCAGCTTATAGGCATAGTTAAGCGCCGCGCTAATGCCCTGCTCGTTAATGTCTTTAACCGCTACCGGTAGCCCGGCCTTGGTCGAGGAGACGAACGCAATCCCCGCGCCCATCAAACCACCACCGAGCACACCGACTTGGCTAAGCTTACGCGGCTCCACGCCATCAAACAGCTGCTCTTTCTTAAGCTCGGTGGAGCCAAAAAACAACCCTCTCAGGGCCTTGGATTCATCACTCATTACCAGCTCGGAGAAGCGCAGCGCCTCATAGGCAAAGCCCTCGGCCTCTGACTTCTCTAGTGATGCTTTGACACAATCGATAATCGCCATCGGCGCCGGGTAGTTGCCACGGGTCTTGGCCAGCGTTTGCTTCTCAACTTGGCTGAACAAGAGGTTGCGCCCAAGCGAGTTACCTTCCAGCGCTTTCGCCGCCCCTTTCAGCTTCACTTTGGCCTTACGTTTGGGTTTATCGGCGAACTTCTTAGCCACGTCCAACAGCACGGAGTTAGGCACCGCATCATCAACCAGACCTGCTTTTAAGGCTTGCTTGGGTCGCAGCTGTTTGCCGGTTAGCATCCACTGCAGCGCTAGCTGCAAGCCCACCACGCGTGGCAGGCGTTGGGTACCGCCGCCGCCGGGCAGCAAGCCCAGTTGCACTTCAGGCAGGCCAAGTGCAGTCTTGTCCCAGTCGCTACACACCCGATAGTCGCAGGCTAGCGCCAGCTCTAAACCACCGCCTAAACAGGGGCCGTGGATCGCCGCAATAACCGGAAAGGGCATGGTTTCCAAACGTTTAAATACCTTATGGCCGTCCATCGATAGTTGCTTGGCCTGCTCGGCGCTGGTGCAGCTGTCGAGCATGCTGATATCAGCGCCAGCGATAAACGAACTCTCTTTGCCGCTATACAAGATCAGCGCTTTTAGGCCACTTTTCTCTTCCAGTTCGTCAAGAATAACTTCCAATTCGGGGCCAAACTCTGCCCGCAGAGCGTTCATGCTCTCGCCCTGCACGTCAATTTTCAGCAGCGCGATATCCTGTTCAATCGTTAGCTCAAAGGTCGATTGGCTCATTATTCCACCTCCAGAATCATTGCTGCGCCCAAACCACCCGCAGCACATGCAGTGGTCAGCCCCAACCCGCCGCCGTTGCGGCGCAGGTCATTGAGCATCTGGGTAATCATACGTGCGCCGGTGGCCGCAAATGGATGGCCGTAGGCAATCGAGCTGCCAAGCGGGTTAAACTTGTCCATGTCTACTTCACCGATGGCCTTACTGCGGCCGATGGACTGGGCGAACTTGTCGCTGGCGAACATCTTCAGGTTAGCCAAGGTTTGCGCGGCAAAGGCCTCGTGCATCTCGATGCGATCCAAGTCTTGCAGAGTCAAGCCCGCCCGCTCGAGTGCAATCGGCGTGGCGTAAGAGGGCCCCATCAACATATCTTGCCAAACATCGATGGCCGAGAAGGCGTAGCTGCGGATATAGCCCATGATCGACAGACCAAGCGCTTTAGCCTTATCCTCGCGCATCAGCATGATTGCTGCAGCCCCGTCGGTTAGCGGCGTGGCGTTGGCGGCGGTGACTGAACCATGCTTGCGATCGAACACCGGTCTGAGCTTGGCCAGCTTTTCCGCAGAGATATCGGCGCGAATGTTATTATCGCGGCGCAGGTGCTCTTTATAAGGCTCTGGGTAGGCGGTCATTACTTCATCGTCGAGCAGGCCGTCTTCCCAGGCTTTATGGGCGCGCTGGTGCGAACGGATCGCCAATTGGTCTTGTTCTTCACGGGGGATCTGGTGAGTTTTGGCCATCTGCTCAGCGGTTTGCCCCATCGAAAGGCCAGTGGAGTACTCAGCCACCGCTGGCGGCACCGGCGCTAAATCCTTGGGGCGGATCTTCTTGATAATGTTCCAGCGCTGCCCCAGTGTTTTCGCCTTGGAGAGATCCAGCAGGCTATGCGCCAGCTTCTTCGACACCCCAATCGGCAACACGGAAGAGGAATCGGCCCCACCAGCAATGCCGCAATCAATGGTGCCAGCCATAATCGATTCATAGACATTCACAGTGGCTTGGAAGCTAGTGGCACAGGCACGCGACACGCTGTAGGCATCGGTACCCACATTCATCTCAGTACCCAGCACAATCTCACGGGCGATATTCGGGGCGGCGGGCATCTGCACCACTTGTCCAAACACCACTTGCTGGACCAACTCGGGGTCAAGCTCCTGACGGCGCATCAGTTCGGCAACCACCATCTTGCCCAGATCAACAGCAGGCACACCATGATAGGCGGTGGCTTGCCGGGCAAACGGCGTGCGTAGGCCGGCAACAATGGCAACCCGTTGACCGTTCGCTGCAGCGGTAGATTTGCTTCCCATATTCCTTCCTTGTAGTTGTTACCCTGTGCTCGGTATTAGGCTGACTAAACCACGCACAGGTCTGACCTGTAATCGTGAATCAAGTTTAACCATTTGATTACATTTTTCAAACAGCCATTTAAAACAACGCTAAGTGCATCACGTAAGCGCTCAACAACAAGCACGCGATTCCGTCGGATATACCTTGAAGTCGTTACAAAGCGCCTCAATATCATTGGCATGAAAAGGTAATCTCTCGGTTAATCAGCACCTTGGAACAGCAGGCACGGAGAAACTCTTTGAGCCCCACTGATCCCTGTAATATGATTTGCCAGCAATTCTTAGGTAAGAGGACGACATGAGCAATCCAAATCTAGCTGCCATTCAGGACTATCTCAACCACAGCATTATTGGCCAAAGCAGCTTTATTGAACAGTTACTCATTGCCCTATTGGCAGATGGACACATTCTGGTAGAGGGCCCTCCGGGTCTGGCCAAAACCCGCGCCGTGAAGGCCCTGTCTGAATGTATCGAAGGCGATTTTCACCGGGTACAGTTTACTCCCGACCTGTTGCCTGCCGACCTCACCGGTACCGACATCTTCCACCCGGAAACCGCCAGCTTTAGCTTCCAAAAAGGGCCGATCTTCCACAACTTGGTGTTGGCGGATGAGATCAACCGCGCTCCAGCCAAGGTGCAATCGGCACTGCTCGAGGCGATGGCAGAACAGCAGATCACCGTCGGCAGTACCAGCTATGCCCTGCCTAAGCTGTTTATGGTGATGGCCACCCAAAACCCCATTGAGCAAGAAGGCACCTACCCGCTGCCCGAGGCGCAACTGGATCGCTTTATGTTCAAGCTGTGCCTCGACTACCCCAGCGCAGAGCACGAGATGGCCATCCTCAAACTGGTTGAGCGCGAAGAGAAACAACTACCGCTGAAGCGCCCCGAGCCGCTGTCCCAGCAAAAACTGTTTGCCATGCGCCGCGCCATCTTAGAGATCCACATGGCCGATGAGCTCAGCCAATACATCGTCGATTTGATTACCGCGACGCGCCAGCCACAGCGTTACAGCGATGAGCTGGCACAATGGCTAGAGTTTGGCGCCAGCCCTCGTGCCACCCTAGCATTGGCCCGCAGTGCCCGCGCCCGCGCTTGGCTGCAAGGCCGTGATTATGTCACTCCCGACGATATCCAAAGCTTGGCCTACCCAGTGCTCCGCCATCGCCTGTTGCTCAGCTATCAGGCACAAGCCCAAGGCATCGACAGCGAGCAAGTGATTGCGCGTATGCTTGAACTGGTTGCCATTGCGTAAGCCGGAGGCTGAAACATGGACAACTACTCAGTAACTCACGGCGCTAACACCCAGCGCTCGGCGGTTGAGTTAAGCGTGCAACAGCTTATCGATATGCGCGGCTATCGCCTGCGCCTACCGCCCTGGAAGAATACCCAAGCACTACGCCATGGTAATCGCCTGAGCCGAGTACGCGGTCGCGGCATGGAGTTCGATGAGGTGCGCCACTATCAACCGGGCGATGATGTGCGCAGCATCGACTGGCGCGTGACCGCGCGCACTGGTCGTACCCACACCAAGCTGTTCCGTGAAGACCGCGAGCACCCGGTGATGATCTACTTAGATATGTCGGCCAGCATGTGGTTTGGCAGCACCCAAGTGCTTAAAAGTGTGTTGGCTGGCGAGCTCGCCGCCGCCCTTGGCTGGCTAGCTCAGAGCTTGAACGAGCGTATAGGCCTAGTGGTGCAACTGGGCGAGCAGTGTGTGGTGGAGCGCCCTGCTGCCAACCGCTCAGCTTGGCTGCGGATGCTGCACAACATCTGCGACCACCACCAACAGCAGCTGGCCCGTTTCAAAGGACAGCAACTGCAGCACCACGCCGATGCGCAGCTGGCAGCCTTAGATCAGCTACAAAAACTGGTGAAGACCGGCTATCAGCTTCATCTGATTAGCGACTTTTACCATCTACCCCAGCAAAGCGCGTCGCGCCTGCTCAAACTGGGACAGCACAACCAGTGTTTTGCCTGGCAGATAAGCGACCCGCTTGAGCAGCAGCTGCCTCGCCAATTGCGCAGCGATCTAAAAGTCAGCCGCGATGGCCGCGCCCACTGGCTAAGCGGCTCCAAGGTCAGTTTTCACAGCCAGTATGAGGCCGAGTCGCAGGCCCGTCAGCAACATATTGAGCGCGCACTGCTGCAAAGCGGCATGGCCTTTAACGCCCTCTCGACCGAACACCAATGGAGTGACCATGTCTGAGCCTATCTCCTCTGCTGTTGGCGCTCAGCTGCAAGATATCCTGCTACCGAGCCAGCTTGAGCAAGGCTGGCCTGCGCCCGGTTGGTGGCTATTGGGCAGTGTTATTGCGCTGTTGATTATCACCTTGGTCTATCTGGTTTTGCGCTATCGCCAGCTCACCGCCGCAAAACGTGAGGCACTGAGCCAAGTCGACGCCATTGAGCATATGGCAGATCTCGACCAACTGCTCAAACAAGCCGCTCTGGCTTACTTTCCCCGCTCCCGCGTGGCCGGATTGCACGGTCAGGCTTGGCTGGACTTTCTCAACAAATCGCTCAACCAATCGCTCGACCAAGCCGCTGAGCAGCCAAGTATGTTCGACGCCGAGCAGTGGCTCAATCAGCGCTATCGCCCCGAGCCTCAGCTTTGCAGCCCAGAGCAGCGCGCATCGGCCAAGCGCTGGTTAAGCAAAGCCCTGCCACCGCAGGGTATCCGCCAGCTACTTTTGCCCATTGTCAAACCAGCCATCACGGCACGCCCGGTTAAGGAGCGTCGCCATGACTGAGTTAAGCTTTGCCTGGCTGTGGATCTGGCTGCTGCTGCCCCTGCCCTTGCTACTTAAACGCTGGCGTAAACCGCAGCAGCAACTCTCGGCCAGCCTGAACAACGTCAGCCTACCGAGCCTGGATAGCCAACAGCAGCAAACCATCCATAGCAAACGCCCGCAACAGCTGTGGCAATGGCTGCTATGGTCACTGCTACTGGCCGCCCTTAGCCGCCCGCAACTGCTCGGCGATAGCCCAGAGCCGATTGTCGAACAGGGGCGCGACCTGCTGCTAGCAGTGGATATGTCGGGCAGTATGCAGATTAACGATCTGGTGCAGGACGATGAACAAGTCGACCGCCTGACTATCGTAAAAGCCCTGCTTAAAGAGTTTATTGCCGAGCGCCGTGGCGACCGTATCGGCATGATCCTGTTTGCCGATCATGCCTACCTCGCCTCGCCACTGAGCTTCGACCTGCAAGCCCTGCAGAGCCAAGTCGATGACTTGGTGCACGGCCTTGTGGGCGATATGACCGCCATCGGCGAAGCCATTGGCATGGGTGTGCGACAACTGCTAGAACAACCGGCCGAGCAGCGTATCCTGATTTTGCTGACCGATGGTCAAAATACCTCCGGTAGTGTCGATCCGATGGAGGCAGCGCAGGTTGCGGCAGATAACCAAGTGGTGATCTACACCGTCGGCATTGGCGCTGACGAGATGCTGCAGCGCAGCCTGTTTGGCGTGCGTAAGGTAAACCCGTCTTGGGATCTCGATGAGCAAAGCCTGATTGAGATAGCGCAGATGACCGGCGGGCAATACTTTCGGGCCCGCGACCAGCAGCAGCTGCAGCAGATCTACCGCGAAATCGCCGATCTCAACCCCATCAGCGAGGCAGAGCAGTTCTTTCGCCCGAAAAAAGAGCTGTTCTTCTGGCCACTGGGGCTAATGCTGGGCCTATTGCTACTTAAGCTGGCTCTCGCTGTGCCGCGCCCTGTCGCAGTTCCTAACATTAACAACCTTAAGGAGCGAACATAGTGAGCAGTATGACTCTGTTACGCCCCGGCTTTTTACTACTCGGCCTAATCGCCATGGCATTACTGTGGTATCTGCGCAAATTGCAGCGCAGCTCTAGCTGGCAGCAGCTACTGCCCACTGTAATTGCCGAGCACCTGCTAACTGATGCGGACAGCGCCAAGATGGCGGTATGGCGACCTATGCTATTAATTGCACTGCTCAGCCTGGCTGCCGCAGGCCCGAGCTTGCAGCTTCCACAGGGCCAGCTGTATCGCGACGGCTCGGCGCGAGTGCTGCTACTTAATATGTCCTACTCGATGCGCGCCGACGATGTAAAACCCGACCGTTTAGAGTTGGCCCGTTACAAGGCGCTCGATCTGATTAACAGCTGGAAGGACGGCGAAACCGGCCTTATCGCCTTCGCCGGTGATGCCTTTGTGCTCTCGCCACTGACCCACGACAGCAACAACCTCGCTAATCTGTTGCCGCATATCAGCCCCGAGATCATGCCCGTGCACGGCACCAATCTCGCTGCAGCCATCGAGCAAGCCAAAGAGCTGCTGCTCAACGCGGGCTACCCGGGCGGCGACATTATCGCCATCAGCGATGGCTTCTCTCGCGAGCAGTTTGAGCAAGCTCAGCAAGCGCTGAGCGGCAGTAACCTGCGCTTCTCGATGCTGGCAGTGGGCACCGCCGAGGGCGCGCCAATCCCCTTAGAGGGCGGTGCGCTGCTGCAAGACAGCAAAGGCAGCATCGTGATCCCCAGACTCGAGCAGCAGTACTTTTTGCCCTTATGCCAGCAAAGCGGCGGTCTGTGTCAGAGCCTGCGCGCCGATAACCTGGATATTCAGCGTTTAAGCCAGCTGGGCGAACGTGCTCTGAGCGGTAACGAAGCGGAAGGCAAGCTTATCGACCTGCGGGTCGACCTCGGTTTTTGGCTGCTGATCCCCGCCCTACTGCTGGCGCTGTGGGAGTATTTACGCCCAAGCCTACCGCTGTGGCTGCTGGCTGGCGTGATGTTGTTGCCCGGGTATAGCTTTGCTGAAGAAGCGCAAGGCAGTGCGTGGTGGAACAACCAGGCTCAGCGCGCCCATAGCGCCTTCGAGCAAGAGAACTACCAAGACGCCGAAGCGCTGTTCAACGATCCGCAGTGGCAAGCCGCTTCGGCCTATCGCGCGGGTGATTATCAGCGCGCGCAGCAGCTATTCGCCCAAGACGACAGCGCACAGGGCTGGTACAACCAAGGCAATGCCTTAGCCATGCAGGGAGAAACCGAGCAGGCCATCGCCGCCTATGACCAAGCGCTCGAACGTGACCCGAGCCTTGAGCAAGCAGCGCACAACAAAGCGGTGCTCGAGCAGCAGCAGTCTCAGCAGTCGCAAGAGCAGCAATCACAAGAACAGCAAGACAGCGGCGATCAGGGCTCTGAGCAACAGCAAGACGGTGAGCAAGGTGAAGGCCAACAAAGTGAAAGCCAACAAGGCGAAGAACAACCGGGTAATCAGCAACAAGCGCAGTCCGAGCAAAGCCCACCGCCTCAACCTGACCAAGAACAGCAAGGCGACGAGCAGCAAGCACAAGAGCAAGCCCAGCAACAACCCGGTGAAGAAGAAGGCGAGCAGCAACAGGCCGAGCAGCCCGCAGAGCCGACCGAGCAAGAGCCTGATGAGCAGGCGCAGCAAGTACCAGCGCAAGCAAACGGTGAGGGCGAGCTCGATGACCAAGAGCTGCAGCGCTGGCTGAATGCCCTGCCCAACGACCCAAGCCTGCTGCTCCGCAATAAAATGTATCTGGAATACCAAAAGCGGCGTCGCCAGCCGCAATCAGAGGAGAATTGGTAAGTGAGAGTATTCGGCTTATTTTTGGCGTTGTTTCTTAGCCATCTGGCTCACGCCGCTACCGAAGTTACCGCCAGTGTCAGCCACAACCCGGTAGCTGAAGGCCAGCCCTTTACCTTGAATATCGAGGCCAATAGCAACCTACCCGCCAATGCCTTCGACCCGCAGCTATTGTTGCGCCAAGGCTTTGTGGTGGGAAACACCTCCACCGGCCGCCGCCAAACCACCATCAATGGCGTATCAACCACCAGCACCACCTGGACCACCACGCTGATGGCCCGCACCGCTGGCGATTACACCATCCCCGCCTTTGAGGTGGGAGATGGACGCACTAAGGCAATTCAACTGCGGGTTAAACAAGGCGACGTGCAGCAGCAACAAGAGATCCGCCTGGAGTCGAGCCTGGATCGCCGCACCGTGTATATCGGTCAGCCTGCGGTCTACTCCACCAAGGTATGGGTGGCCAGTAACCTTGAGCAAGCCAATATCATTCCGCCGAGCATGCTGGGCGCGAGCTTCGAGACCTTAGGCGAAGACCAGCAGGAGATGGAGATAGTCGATGGTAAACGCTATCGCACCCTTACCCGCCGCTGGTTGCTCACCGCCGAGCAGGCCGGCAGCTTTAACATCAGCGGCACTCGTCTAAGCGGTATCACCAGTGACCGCTATGGGCGCTCATTGCCGGTGGATGTGGTGGCCGACACCCTCGCCATCGAGGTCAAACCGACCCCCGATGGGGCGATGCTCAATTGGCTCCCCAGCACCGATGTATTCTTAAACGACGAGCTGCAACCGGAGCAAAGCCGCTACCAGCAAGGTGAAGCCTTTACCCGAAGGATTACTCTAAACATTGCGGGCATTACCGAGGAGCAGCTACCGGAGATTGCCCTCGATTATGGCGACGACTTCCGAGTCTACCCCGAGCCCTACCAGGACAAAACCGTGGTACAAGACGGCATTGTGTTTGCCCAGCGGGTGCTTAGCGCCGCCATTATCCCTAGCCGTAGCGGCGAGCTCACCCTGCCCGGCTGGCAGCTAGATTGGTGGAACGTCGAGCAAGACGAAGCCATGCAGGCAGAGCTGCCAAGCAAGCAGATTGAGGTGGACGCCAGCCGGGTGAACACCCTTGCCCTGCCCGAGCCCGCCATTAGCCCAAGTGGCAATACGCCTGCTGCCGAGCGTCAGCACTCCTGGCTGACCTGGCTGTTTGGTTTAGCCTGGCTGACCACTGCGCTGTTGTGGCTATGGCACAGTCGCCGCGCACCTAAACCGGCGCTAGAGAGCGAGGATGAAACATCACCAACACTTAACCACAGCCCTGCCTGGCAGGCGTTTGAGAAGGCATGTCAGCGCGATGATGCCCATCAGGCCGAATATCAGCTACGACGTTATCTGCAGGTCGAGCCAAATCAAGAATTAGAGGCAGTACTTGGGGAGCTAAGTCAGCAGTTATGGTCGCCGCTTAAGGGCGATGTAAGTGACAAACCTGATCTACTGGCGCTGCTTCAGCGCTGCCAACAGGTTCGCAAACAAACCGCTGCAACCAGCAAAACGCAGGCTCTGCCGTCACTAAACCCTCCGCACTAGTTGTTTAGCACTGGCTGTGGCAGGTAAAAGGTAGGGAGTTTGAGGCGAGTAACGCTGGATCGCGTTACTCGCTAAAGACGGGTCTAGCGGTTCATACCCAATTGGAAGATCAGGTTTTCAGCTTGGCAGCTAAAGCCAAATGATGCGCTAAGCTGGAAGCCTTGCTCGGTTTCAACGATCTCTGATTGGATATCACACGGCTCTGACTCAGCATTGCGAGCTTTAGTGGTCAGGGTATCCAAACGCGCTTGGGCATGTTCTTGCTGCTGGAAAACTTCCACTAACTGCGTTGAGCACTCTTCGCCGTCGATAATCGCACCTACATCAACACAGCAGCAAACTTTTGACTCTTCTAGTTTAGTTTTCATCAATTTTCCTTTAAATTCATTAAGCTGTTTACAACATTGTCGCTACTTTTCTTGCGCCTTCGCAACTAAAAACAGCGCTCACCGCTATTATAAAGGGATGATTGGCGATTGGATACGCTAAAAAAATTATGATTTTGCCATTTTCGCGAAAGAAAAAGTCAAACAGCTCGGTCAACTCGGGCATGGATACTAAACAATTGCGCTACGAAGCGCTGGTGCAGGCCTTTAGCCGCGATCTTTATCGCTACGCCTACTGGCTGTGCAAAGACAAGCAAGTCGCTGAAGACGTGGTTCAGGAAACCTTCCTGCGAGCCTGGCGTTCACTCGACAGCTTGAAGGATGACAAGGCCGCTAAGTCGTGGTTGATTACTATCTTGAGGCGGGAGAATGCCCGCCGCTTTGAGAGGAAGCAGTTTGATCTGGTGGACATCGAGGATCACTCGGTAGCCGACCAAGACGCCCTCTCAAGTGAGCAAGAAATCGAGAACGAGTGGTTACGACGGCAAATTGATAAGCTCTCGCCAGAGTATCGCGAACCGCTGCTGCTACAGGTCATTGGTGGTTTTAGCGGGGAAGAGATCGCCGAGCTTCTGGAGCTTAACAAGAATACCGTGATGACCCGGTTATTCCGGGCCCGCAACCAACTCAAAGACGCTTTTGAAAAAGATGAACAGCGAGGACAGTGTAATGGATGAGCTAGAATTTCGCCGCCAGTTGTATGCCAATCCTCGGGATCGAAGTGACGCACTACTAGCTGCAATTAAAGACAGCCCTAAAAACCAGAAGTTTTACGACGAACTCCAGCAGTTCGAGGGCAAATTGCAACGCGCGATGGAAGTCGATGTACCCGATGGCTTGAGCGAACGGTTACGCCTAAGACAAAGCTTTGCTGCGCCGCCAGCCAAGCCGAAACGACCGCGTTGGCATATGGCCTTGGCCGCGTCAGTCGCCTTTGCCATGGGCATTGGTGTGAGTACCCTTAACCCGTTTACCGCAGGTCAGCCGTCGATGAGCCTTGGCGATGTAGCGTTGGATCATGTCTATCATGCGTCCCCCTATATTACCGGTACCGATGAGCGGCCATCGCTGCAAACTGTGAATGCTAAGCTAGCCCGCTACGGCGAGGCCTTTGAGCAGCTACCCGGCCAAGTGGTGTTTGTAAATCACTGTAACTACCACGGCTCACCGGCCTTCCATATGGTGATGCGCAGCGAGCAAGGCAGCGATGTGAACGTGTTTGTAGTACCGCAAACGGTGGACCTACCCAGCTCGTCAGCCTTCTCTGACAGCAAGATGCACGGTATGGTCTCCCAGCTAAGCGATGCAAACCTAGTGATTGTCGGCGAGAAAGCCGAACCGCTTGACGGCCTGCTGCACAAAATCAAAGGGCAGTTGAACCAAAGTATCTAAGCGCTGCATCGGTCAGCCAGCCATAATTAATCAAGGAGTCTGATAGGCTCCTTTTTTACGCCTTAGTGTTTAAATACACGCATTTCCCGCAAAAGTTACACTTTTTGTGCAATAGCTCTAATTTCAAACAATCGTTTTACACATCTGTTTAACATTTGCGAAACATCTCCTCTATAGTGAAGCAGCTAACCAGATAAGGATGAGAGGATTGGAATGACAGGTCGGATGTTTCGCCCCAGCGTAGTCGGGGCCGCGATTGCACTCGCAGCAAGCCAGGCACACTCAGCAGGCTTTCAATTAGTAGAACACTCAGCCACCGGCGCAGGCCGCGTGTTTGCCGGTGAAGCAGTGATTGCCGACAATGCGTCGGTACTGGCACGCAACCCCGCCGCCATGGCCCGCTTTGACCGCATCTCGGCATCAGGTGCCCTCACCTATATCGCACCCGATGTCTACGTGCGAGGCAACTATGCCACCGACCCGGGTGGTCCAGTGAACAACGCTTCGTTAACAAACAACGATGTGGTGCCGGGCGCACCGGTACCTGCCGGCTATTTCATTCAACCCCTCAACGATAAGTGGGCGTGGGGCTTTGCAATGTTCTCAAATTTCGGTCTAGCCAGTGAATTCCCTGCAGACTACCCTGCTGGCGCACTTGCCGGTGAAACCCATTTGATTACAGTGAACTTTAACCCCAACGTTTCTTACAGAATTAACGAGCAATGGAGTGTCGGTGCCGGCTTCAACGCGGTTTATGGCGATGCGGAACTGAAACGTAACTTTGGCGTTGCTGCTCCTGATCCATACTCGCCAAGCAACGTGTCAGCCTCGCTGAAAGGTGATGGCTGGGGCTTTGGCTGGAATATTGGCCTGATGTGGGAGCTTAACGAGGACCATCGCTTCGGACTCGCTTATCGGTCTAAGATTGATGTAGATTTTGAAGGTGACTACTACTCAGACCTTCCCGAGGGACTGATAGCAGGGCCCAATGGCCCAGCTGGAACCAGTGGCCAGAACATCCCTGGAGAGCTAACCCTGAATCTACCCGATATGTTGGAGTTCTCCGGTTACCACCGCCTCAATGAAAAGTTTGCAGTGCACTATAGCTATATGTGGATTGGTTGGAGCACCTTCCAAGAGATCCGCGGTACCACCGAAGAATATGGCACGGTACTGCAAAAGGATGAGAAGTTCTCGAACTCTTACCGAGTCGGCGTGGGCGGTACCTGGTATATGAACCCCAAATGGGAGTTGCGTGCCGGCGTATCGTTCGATCGCACCCCATCACGTACCCTCCCATCGATCAGTATTCCGGATAACAACCGCTGGAATTACGGCGCTGGGGCGACCTACCACTGGAGCGATCATCAGAGCTTTGATGCAGGCTTTTTCTTCATCCACGGCAAGAAAGGCGCGTTTGTGGAAGAGGAGATCCCGTTCACCTCGAAGGGTAATGCTTACGTGATCAGCATGCAGTACAACCACAGTTTCTAATCACCGCTGCAGCTAGTTTCGAGTAATTGGGGCCGCACAACGTTGTTGGAGCGGCCCTTGTTCTACCAAAGTCTCTTGACGCACCTATTAAGCAGGTAAACACTTACTATAGCCATCGAGGCAGCCGCAGGGTCTTGCCGCGATGATTATCGTAACCTTAACGTAAGGGTTAAATAGATTGGCACTAAATCACAGCCCCGCAGAGTTCACCATTGGGCAACTGGCCAAGGAGTTTGAGGTCAGCACCCGCAGCATTCGTTTCTACGAAGACGAAGGCCTGCTCAGCCCACAGCGCAGCGGCAATCAGCGTTTGTACAACAAACACGATAAGTTGCGATTAAAGCTGGTTCTGAGGGGAAAACGCTTGGGTTTCTCGCTGGCAGAGATTAAAGAGCTGTTCGACCTATACGATGCCAAGCTCACTACCAATTACGAGATTAAGGCCTTGCTGCATATCATCACCAATAAACGGCAAAGCTTGCTGCAGCAGCTGGAGGATATTCAGGTAGTGCTAATGGAGTTGAAGTCTGCCGAGCGACGCTGTTACCTCGCTCAGCAAAAGATTGGCGAAGGCAATCACGCCCCCGCCGCTCGTTCAAAAGAGCCCTAGGCTTCTTCTGAGTCGCCGTGTTTCGCTGCGCACTCTTTGATAACGGTTTGTAGTTCACCACTGCGGAACATTTCCACCACGATGTCACAACCACCCACCAACTCGCCATCTACCCAAAGCTGTGGGAAGGTTGGCCAATCTGCATATTTCGGCAGTTCCGCGCGAATATCGGGGTTTTGCAGGATATCTACATAAGCAAAGCGTTCACCGCATTCCATTACCGCTTGTACGGCCTGGGCAGAGAAACCACAGCTCGGGAACTTAGGAGAGCCCTTCATGTACAACAAAATGGGGTTCTCGGCGATCTGCTGCTTAATTTTATCTACAGTTTCCATATGTTTGTCTCTACTCAAATTTTAGTGTGCTAACACTAGCAGTTTTGCCAGGTCATTTCATCAAATTGCGCTGGATCAATTTTTTTTTGCGCTCAGGGTTTCACAGTCATAATGCGAGTGTTAGACTCATTAGTAAAGATTTTGCTTTACTAATTAATAGCAAGCCAACCAAGGCAACTAAAGGAGAGAGAAACATGGCATTCACGCTACCAGCACTACCTTACGCTCAGGACGCGCTCGAGCCACACATCTCAGCAGAAACTCTGTCTTACCACTACGGCAAACACCACAACACCTACGTGGTTAAGCTAAACGGTCTGATTGAAGGCACTGAGCTGGAAGGTAAGTCTTTGGAAGAGATCGTTAAGAGCTCAAGCGGTGGTGTATTTAACAATGCTGCTCAGGTTTGGAACCACACCTTCTACTGGAACTGCTTGGCACCTAACGCTGGCGGCGAGCCAAGCGGCGCACTGGCAGACGCTATCGCAGCTAACTTCGGTTCGTTCGACGAGTTCGTAGCCAAGTTCACCGACAGCGCAATCAACAACTTCGGTTCGAGCTGGACCTGGTTGGTGAAAAATGCCGACGGCAGCCTGGCCATCGTTAACACCAGCAACGCAGCCACTCCGCTGACCGAAGAAGGTGTAACCCCACTGCTGACTTGCGATCTGTGGGAACACGCTTACTACATCGACTACCGCAACCTGCGCCCTGACTACCTGAAAGCCTTCTGGGCACTGGTTAACTGGGACTTCGTTGCAGAAAACCTGGGCTAATCTCAGCCAGATGTAAAAAGGGCGCTAAATGCGCCCTTTTTTGTACCTTCAATTCGCGACGAGCTGCTACTAACCTACTCGTGCGCCAGATTGCTCTTGATGGTTTCAATCGCCAAAGCGGCCACTTCGCGCAGTTCTTGCTCGCTCACCCCATTAGTCACATGCACGGTCAGCCCCTGCAGTATCGTCGCCAAATAGTGGGCTAGCCCATCGGCACTGATGCCATCACGTAGCTCCCCTTGCGCTTTAGCCAGACGAACCCGCTCTTTTAGGGCCTCTCCCCCTTGCTTGCGGCGCTCAATCAGCGCTTGCTTTACGCTGCTTGCAGCATCGCTGCACAGTAATGCGCCCTGCACCACGATACAGCCTTGTGGTTGAGTCGGATCGCTAAGGTTGGTCACAGCATGCTCGAGCATATACTCGACACTCTCAAGCAAGGTTGGCTGCTCTAAAGATTGATAAAAGAAGGCACCGTGGCGGTCTTCGTAGAGCTCGATGGCCTGTAAGAACAGCTGTTCTTTGTTACCAAACGCCGAGTACAGGCTCGGTTTGTTGATACCCATCGCCTGAGTCAAATCATTAAGCGAGGTGCCGTCGTAGCCTTTTCGCCAAAATACGTCGAGCGCTTGCTCCAAAGCATGGTCTATATCAAAACAGCGAGGGCGCCCTAGGGCAGAACACGAACCAACCACGTTAGATTACCTTTAGTTTTTACTGACTCAATAATAAGCCTTGCCTATTCGTCTCGTCCAGTTGCTTTTTTATACCATTCAGTACAAAAACCCTTGATCAAGATCACTTTTAGGCCATATTATACCGAACGGTATAAAATTTTTGTCAACTTTTACTACAGGGAACGTAATATGGCCACGCTAACTCCCCGTCTATTTCTTGCGTCGCTTATCGCATCGTCCAGCCTGCTGCTGAGTGCTTGCGGAGAGCTACAAGCGTCTGAACCTGCAGCCAGTGCGCCACCACCTCCGTCAGTTGAAGTGGCAGAGGTATTGGTGGAGCAGATCGTCGAGACCGATCAATACACCGGCCGACTATCTTCACCGGATACCGTGCGGGTGATCCCGCGTGTATCCGGCTACTTGGAAGAAGTGGCGTTTGAAGAAGGCAGCTTGGTGGAAGAAGGTCAGGTGCTGTTTCGCATCGACTCGCGCATCTTCGCCGCCGAAGTTGCCCGACTGGAAGCCGAGCTAGATAGCGCCAACAGTAGCCTTAGCCAAGCTCGCAAAGACTACCAGCGCGCCAAGCAGCTAAGCGCTCAACAAGCCATCTCTGAAGAGTTACTCGATGGCCGCTTTACCAGCATGCAGCGCAGCGCCGCCTCGGTAGCCGCCATTGAAGCCTCGCTGACCCGCGCCCGCCTCGACCTTGAGTTTAGTGAGGTACGCGCGCCCATCTCAGGTCGCGTATCCAACGCGCAGGTGACCGAGGGTAACTACGTCACCGCAGGGCAAAGCGAGCTCACCCGCTTGGTCTCCACCGATGAGATCCATGCCTACTTCGATGTGGATGAGCAGAGCTTCCTGCGTTATCAGGAGCTAACCACCTCCGCCTTGGGCCAGCAGGTACAGATGGCGCTAGCCGACGAATCAGGCTTCCCCCATCAGGGTGAGATCGACTTTGTCGACAACGCGCTAAACCAGCAGACCGGCACCATTCGCCTGCGCGCCAACTTTGCCAACCCCAACAGCCAGTTGTTGCCCGGCATGTTTGCTCGCATCCAGCTTTCGGGTAGCCAGCCCTATCAAAGCGTGCTGATCGACGATAAAGCCATCGGCACTGATCTGAACAACAAGTTCGTGCTGGTGTTGGACGAACAGCAAGCAGTGCAATATCGCTTAGTGGAGCTGGGTGAGCAGGTGCATGGCCTGCGTGTTATCGCCTCAGGCTTGCAAGCTGGCGACCGTATCGTGGTGAACGGCCTGCAGCGCGTGCGTCCCGGCATGCCGGTCACGCCGGTAGATAAGCCAATGGCCAGCGAGCAGCAGCTGCAACAACTACGTCAAGCGCAGGGCGAGCTAGTAAGCGCTGCCTCCGCCGCCTTGGCCGAGCAACAAGGATAATTTGCCCATGTTTTCGCAGTTTTTCATTAAACGCCCCATCTTTGCAGCCGTATTATCGCTGCTGATCTTTATCGGTGGGGCGATTGCGGTATGGCAGCTGCCGATTACCGAATACCCAGAAGTGGTACCGCCCACCGTGGTGGTCACCGCCAACTATCCGGGCGCCAACCCGAAAGTGATTGCCAGCACCGTGGCTTCGCCGCTTGAGGAAGAGATCAACGGTGTGGAAGACATGCTGTATATGTCGTCCCAAGCCACCTCTGATGGCCGCATGACCCTCACCGTCACCTTTGCCATCGGCACCGATGTAGACAAGGCCACCACCTTGGTACAGAACCGGGTTGACCGCGCCCTGCCCCGCCTGCCCGAAGAAGTGCAGCGCTTAGGGGTGGTGACCGAGAAATCCTCGCCCGATCTCACCATGGTGGTCCACTTGGTCTCCGACCAGCCTCACTACGATTTGCTCTACCTCTCCAACTACGCAGCACTGAATGTGCGCGACGAGCTGGCGCGTATTGAAGGCGCCGGCGCGGTGCGTCAGTTTGGCGGTGGAGAGTACAGCCTGCGGATCTGGCTGGATCCAAACAAAGTGGCCTCGCTCGGCCTTAATCCCGGCGACGTGGTAGCGGCAATCCGCGAGCAAAACCAACAAGCAGCGGCCGGTAGTCTTGGCTCACAGCCAAGCAAAGAGGCGGAATTCCAACTGCTGATTAACGTGAAAGGCCGCTTGAGCAGCGTTGAAGAGTTTGCCGATATCATCATCAAGGTGGGCGATAACGGCGAGATCAGCCGCTTGGGCGATGTTGCTCGCATCGAGTTGGGCGCCGATAACTACGCCCTGCGCTCGCTGCTGGATAACCGCGACGCCATCGCGATTGCCATCTTCCAGGCACCGGGCTCCAATGCAATTCAGATCTCCGAAGATGTGCGCGCCAAGATGGCCGAGCTGTCTCAGACCTTCCCGCAAGGCCTGAACTACGAGATTGTCTACGACCCAACCGTGTTTGTACGTGGCTCGATTGAGGCGGTGGTGAAAACCCTGCTCGAAGCGGTGCTGCTAGTTGTGCTTGTGGTGGTACTGTTCCTGCAAACCTGGCGCGCCTCGATTATCCCACTGGTTGCCGTACCCATCTCCTTGGTGGGCACCTTTGCCTTTATGCAGCTAATGGGCTTCTCGCTCAACGCGCTGTCGCTGTTCGGCTTGGTACTCGCCATCGGTATTGTCGTGGACGATGCCATCGTGGTGGTAGAGAACGTGGAGCGTAACATCGCCGATGGCCTGAGCCCGATTGCCGCAACCCAGCAAGCCATGAAAGAGGTAACCGGACCAATTATCGCTACCACCTTGGTGTTGGCCGCAGTGTTTATTCCCACTGCCTTTATGTCGGGCCTGACCGGTCAGTTCTACAAGCAGTTCGCCCTGACCATTACCATCTCCACGGTGATCTCGGCGATTAACTCCTTAACCTTAAGCCCTGCACTGTCAGCCATGTTGCTGCGCAGCCATGACGCCCCCAAAGACTGGTTAACCCGGGCAATGGACGCGTTGTTTGGCCGACTGATCTTTGCCCCATTTAACCGCCTGTTTAACTGGGGTGCCGGGGTATACGCCAATGTGCTGCGCAAGGTTATCCGTATGGGCCTGCTGGTTGGTATCGTCTATGTCGGCCTGCTAGCAGTCACTGGGCAGCAGTTTAAGAACACGCCCACCGGTTATGTGCCGGGGCAAGACAAACAATACTTGGTTGCCTTTGCTCAACTGCCTGATGCGGCCTCACTGGAACGCACCGAAGCGGTAATGAAGCAGATGTCAGAGATTGCGCTGGCCCAGCCAGGGGTTGAGCACTCGGTCGCCTTCCCGGGGCTGAGCATCAACGGCTTTACCAACAGCCCGAACAGCGGGATTGTGTTTACGCCATTGGCGGATTTCGACGAGCGGCAAGACCCAAGCATGTCAGCGGGCGCCATTGCCGGAGCGCTTAATCAGAAGTTTGCCGCCATCCCCGATGCCTTTATCGCTATCTTCCCGCCTCCGCCGGTACAAGGGCTAGGCACTATTGGTGGCTTCCGCTTGCAGATCCAAGATAGAGCCAACTTGGGCTATGAAGAGCTGTATCGTGTAAGCCAAGAGGTGATTATGAAGGCATGGGCACACCCTGCGCTCACTGGCGTGTTCTCCAGCTATCAGGTGAATGTGCCACAGCTGCAGCTGGACTTGGATCGCACCAAGGCGATGCAGCAAGACCTGGCGCTCAACGATGTGTTCAGCACCCTGCAGGCGTATATGGGCTCGACCTACGTGAACGACTTCAACCAGTTTGGCCGTACCTATCAGGTCAACGTGCAAGCCGATGAAGCCTATCGTCAAACACCTGAGCAAATCAGCCAGCTTAAGGTGCGCAACGCTGAAGGCGCGATGATCCCGCTCGGCTCGTTTGTGGATGTAGACTACGTGGCAGGCCCGGACCGGGTGATGCACTACAACGCCTACACCACCGCCGAGATCAACGGTGGCCCGGCGCCCGGATTTAGCTCCGGCGAAGCCCAAGCCGCCATCGAGCAGATCTTAAGCGAGACCTTGCCCATCGGTATGAGCTACGAGTGGACCGAGCTGACCTACCAGCAGATCCTGGCCGGTAACACCGCTCTGTTGATCTACCCGCTGGTGATCCTGTTGGTGTTCCTGGTGTTGGCTGCGCAGTATGAAAGCCTGCGCCTGCCGCTGGCGATTATCCTGATTATTCCGATGACCCTGCTGTCGGCGATTACCGGAGTGATTATCTGGGGTGGCGACAACAACATCTTCACTCAGATTGGCTTAATTGTATTGGTGGGTCTGGCGACCAAAAACGCCATCTTGATTGTTGAGTTCGCCAAGGAGCTGCAGGAGCAAGGCCGCGATGCGCTAGAAGCGGTTTTGGAAGCCTCGCGCCTGCGTTTGCGCCCCATCCTGATGACCTCCATCGCCTTTATTATGGGCGTGGTGCCGATGGTTTACTCCAGCGGCGCTGGCGCAGAGATGCGCCAAGCCATGGGCGTGGCGGTATTCGCCGGGATGATTGGCGTAACCTTCTTTGGCCTGTTGCTGACGCCGCTGTTCTACTATGTACTGGCCCGCAAGAAAGCCAAGCCAGAGTCAGAACCAGAAAGCCAAGCCGCCCAGCCAGCCCTGCTGGACGAAGCCGCCGCCAAATAGCAACGCTGGCGCTAAACATCAAAGCGCGCTCGGGTTAGCCTGAGCGCGCTTTTTCATGGCTAGCGAATAAAGCTAGCGAATAAACATCGACAGCACCAGCACCGACACAAAGGCCACAGCCCCCATCACAAAGGTCGATAAGGTGACCGCGATATAGCTCTGGCGCAAATCAAAACCCGCCAGCTTGGAGACACACCAAAAGTACGAGCCGTTCGCCTGCACTCCGGTAAACGAACCCGCCGCAATCGACAGCACCGCCATCTCGGGGCTTAGGCCAATGGAATCAAGGATCGGCGCAACAATCGCCGCCGTGGTGGTTAATGCCACCGTGGCCGAGCCTTGGGCAATCAGCACCAACGAGGCAATCACAAACGGCACCACAATCATCGGCAAGCCTGCAGATGTCAGCATTTCAGCCAGCACATCGCCCACCTCCACCGCTTGCAACATCTTGCCAAAGGCGCCTGCCGCGGCGGTAATCAGCAAAATCTCGCTGCCCTTTTTCATGGCGTTGGACACCCAGGTTTCGGTTACCGTGCCATTCACTTTTTCTGGCAAAGTAAAAGCAATGGCAGTGCCTAGCAGCAGAGCCACAAAAGGCGTACCGATAAAGTTGATTACATCCGCCGCCACGCCTTGCTGGTCGATAAACTGGCGGCTAACGGATGCCACCACAATCAAGATAATCGGTACCACAATCGGCATATAGGATTTAAAGGTGGAGGGCGCGCGCTGCACCACCTCGTTAAACTCTTGCGCCTGCCGCTCTTCAGCCTCGGAGGTGGTGGCAATATCGGGAAAGCGCCGACGGATAAAGCCGCTATTGGCCCAGAGCACCAGCCCAATCACCACCGGAATGGTGACGATGATGCCGTAGATCATCACCTTGCCAAGGTCGGCGCCGAGTATCCCCGCAGCAGCAATCGGCCCGGGCGTGGGCGGCACAAAGGAGTGCGTAACCAAAAGCCCGCCCATTAGCGCAATCACCAAGGTCATATATGGGATCTTACCGAACTTCGAGATAGCCTTGATGATCGGGTTTAGAATCACAAAGCCCGAGTCGCAGAACACCGGAATCGATACCACTGCCCCGGTCAAGGTAGTCGCCATTGGCGCCCGCTTCACCCCGACCACCTGCAAGATAGAGTCAGCAATCTTCTGTGTGCCGCCGGTCACTTCCAGCACCTCGCCAATGATAATCCCGCAGATAATCACAATCCCGATATAGGACATGATCCCACCAAAGCCACCACTCACAATCGCTGCCACCTCAACTGGCCGAATTCCCGACACCAGCCCCAACAGCAGCGCCACCGTGATCAGCGAGATAAAGGCATGAATCCGAAACTTAGTGATCATCACAATCAAAAGCGCAATCGATACCACAAACAACCCGACAGCCATACTGCCATCCTCCCCTAAGCCCCCACTCGACCAACGCTCGTCGAGCAGAAAAATAAACCAAGGCTACGCCTGTTAGGTTGTTGCTATTGGCGTCCAGCCTACACTGTCACTGGCAAATGCTTTCCTGCTCAAATGACTAAAATCATTCTAATTCAGTAGGTTCTGGGGATTTTGTGATCCGCTTCGAGGGGCATGGATAAACAGCAACGAATACTCTATTTTGTGAGTTCTCGCATATTGGAGTTATGAAGAAAAGAGAGTAGATCGCGAACCAAAATCTTCTATACCCCAACCTGTTTTAGAACGCGTTTAGTTGTCAATAAGCAAAACCAATACACATTTTGCTTACACAGCTCATTAAGCGACGAACGGCATTCTTGCAAGCTGAACTACTGCAGAGTCAGTTGCAGTAGCCTGAGTGGCAAAGAAAGAACCGTTTTTCAGAATCCAAAGTAACTTGTCGCCCACATCCGCCACGAACCGTTTTGCTATTTACGATGTCGCTAACCTATTGATGTGAAGTCTGTTCTAGGTCTCTCTTTTTAACATTGAAACTCCGAGAGTGCCCCCTATATATTAAGGGGTTAGGAATGGAGGCTAGATGGCAACTAAAGACAATCATTATATCCCGCAGTGGTATCAAAAAGGCTTTATGAGTGAACGCGACAACCAGCTCTGCCATCTAGCGCGCAAAGAGATCACTTTGCCGAATGGAGAATTGAAAATTGTTGAAAGCTGTAAGTGGTACACGCCTGCTCAGCGATTTTATGAAGAGCACCTCTATTCAACGTTCTTCGGCAATCAGGTCAACGATGAAATAGAACAGAAGCTATTTGGCCCAATTGACGACAACGGTTCAAAGGCCGTTCGAGGATTCCTGACTGATGATCAGGGACAGTGGCATCAGAACTTTGAAGATTTCTTCACCTATTTAGATGCGCAGAAGCTTCGCACACCTAAAGGCTTGGATTGGATTCGAAGTAAATATCCCGAACTAAATCAACTGCAGTTAATGATTGAGATGCAATCACTACGTTCCTTGCACTGTACATTATGGGCTGAAGGCGTTCGAGAATTAGTATCAGCCGAAGAATCGGAAGTAAAGTTCATTGTTTCAGATCATCCGATAACCGTGTACAACTATGCTTGTCCTCCTGATTCTGAGTGGTGTGAGTATCCTAACGATCCTGATATTACGCTTAAGGGTTCCCAAACAATCTTCCCACTAGACAAAAATCGATGCTTGATTCTTACAAATCTTGAGTACGCTAACGACCCAGAAAATGCTAACCCGCTAGAGCAACGTACTCATGCGACCCGCATGCACAGAAGCATGGTGAGCACGATTGAATTTATCAACTCTCGTAAGCTAACTGCTTGTGACGTTACAAAGATAAACCACATTATCAAGAGTAGAGCCAAAGAATCTATTGCTGCAGGTAATAAAGATTGGCTATATCCGGAAGGTGATGTTAATTACGACTGGGCCGAACTAAGACATGTATTGATACCATCTGAAAGTGAGCTCTACCGATATGGTGGTGAAATGTTTGCCCAATTTGAAGATGGTACAGTTCATTACCAGGATGCTTTTGGTAGAACAAAACCACCTACCGAATACCTGGTTAAAGATATTGATGAGTCTCAATTGAAGCGGAACGACTTATGTGGTTGTGGCAGTGGAAAGAAATACAAGAATTGCTGTCAACGCGTGCCTCTGGAATTACGCACATCTTGGAGCGTTGCCAGTATCCGAGAACGGAACTTAACGTTTTGCAACTGCATCCGCGGAGTTCTGGGACTTGATAGTGGTAAAACGTGGCTGGACGTCAGGAAAGAGCTGTCGAACGAGCAAATTCAGAGAATTTACGAAGTCTATTCAGCATTATGGCCCCGAGAAACTGATATTTACTCGTTGCTGCCAAAATCTGATGGCAAATTTAGAGGCTTATACACAGGTCCACTAGATGTACGAACAATTGGCATCACTGCGGTACCGATGGCATCAATGTTCGATGAGTATTTAATCGAGACTCCAGTAACTAACCCTAATAACGTCAGACCTGAGTTTAGTCCAATAGAGAATCCCGCGAGATACAAGTATCAAGCATTAAAAGACTTTCTGTTTATGCTGCAGTTGGAGCCGTACATTGGTACGGGGCTCGTAAACCTGATTCCCGATCCAAGCGAATTTGATATGCCTCTAAAGAAGAGCATGATGGCACTAGCGGACAAAAGGGGTAATAGGCAGGATATTCTGAATGATCAGGAGCGTCGACTGTACTCCTCTATGTCTATAAACGATGTGTTAAATTCGACGGCATTGATGCCAAGAGAAATGAGGATTCAGTTACTACGCAATGAACTTGGGCTAGATGAAGAGGCGGCTACCAAAACCATTGAAGAGTTAGAGCATGTTGCTGAGGATTCACCTCTTGTATTGCTTCAACAAGTTGAAACTAGAAATGCTGGTCAACTCATGCAATTTCGAATGGGACCAAATTATGAAATGGCGTTACTGATTGCCCAAGCAACAGGCTCTGCACTGGTTACGGACAGCGGCTCCAGATGGCAGGAACTGATGAATGCTCAACATAAAACACTAGGAGTTGTGACATATCCTTGGCAAGAGGCTCACAATCAGTTCAATGTTGTGCCCATCGATAATCAACTAAAAGAAAACTTTCGTAAGTCTCAAGGTCATTTTGCTACTGCTCGAAACTGGCTTAAAGCGACTGATTGGATGGTCCAGAACAATAACCGCAATGCAGCCCAATTGACTCGTCTGGCAGGCCAAGCTTCTAACTTTACGGCTCGAATAGAGCATCAGAATGCAGATCCCTTATTACTAAGCAGGTTTAAAATTTCGAGCCCTGAAGGAGGGTTCTATGATGCCACTGTGCAAAGGTTGTTGGCTAGCTCTAGCTGCTTGAGGTATGACAAAAGTGTTAGGTCAGTTTACGGTATTGGAATCCAAGATTGATTAACACCAGTAACAGTAGGACTCTGCTCGTTTAAGCTAACCTAGCTCTGTTTAACTTATCGAGAGACTTGCAGAATAAAGTAACGTGTTTGTTGCCCCAAACTCTAACTAGCGGCGCTAGCCTTTGTACTTATCCAACTCAAAGAGGCTAACTATCATGGGCCGTACTCAGCGTCATTGAGTATCGCTGAACACCTCCCCATAAGTTCTATCGATCGCTATGCCCCAAGTCCCGCTCGGGCGCAATCACGTCACGTACCCGCTGCTTAAGCACCTTAGCCTCCGGAAAGCCTTCATCGGCCACCCGGCACCACACTTGCTGCCCTTCAACAAATATCTGAAAACGGCCCTTGCTGGCAGGAACAAGGGCCACCTCCCCCAGCTCATCGCTAAAGGTTGAGAGCAGTTCTTGGCTGAGCCAGCTGGCGCGCAGTAACCAGCGGCATAGTGTGCAGTAGTGGATCTCTACGCGGGGCGTTTTCACCCCCGCGCTTAGCTGTTGGTCGTCCTTGAGTTCACTCATCTAGCTTCGTTCTTTCCTGACTTGTTCGATATGGTTGAGTACCCTTTTGAGCGAGATCGGGTATTGGGTGCCTAGCTGCTGGGCGAATAGCGATACCCGCAGCTCTTGGATCATGGTGTTGATCTCTTTACGGGCCGGGTCGTAGTCCACCAGCTTAAGCGCGGCAAAGGCCTCATCGGCCTGTTGGATCTGTTGCAGCATCAGGCGATCTTTATGGGCGTCAATCGCCAGCTTCTCAAGGCGGCGCTCGATGGCGCGCATATAGCGCTGCAGATGGTTGAGCCCGGCCACGCCGGTTTGGCGTACAAAACCGCGGAACACCAGCTGCCCTAGCTGGGCTTTGATATCGGCGTGGGCCAATACCTGATCAAAGCCGACCTTGCCTTTCATCTGCTTGGCCAGCTTGTGGTGCATGCTCAGCACGGTTTCGACGTCTTTGGCCACGCTCAGCGAGCGCTCAGCCAGCTCGCCACGCACGGTTTCCACCAAGGCATCAAAGGCCTTAGGGTCGCGCACATCTTGGCCTTGGGCGAAGTCGTCAATCACCGCCAGTGAGCAGTCTTCGATCAGCGTTTCCACCTTACCGAAGGGGTTAAAGTACAGCCCCAGTTTGGCCTTGTTCGGTAGATGCTGCTGCAGGTATTTCATCGGCGATGGCACTTTAAGCTGAATCAGCTTACTTAGGCCACGCGCCTGCTGCCATTGGGCCTCGTCGGCCTTGTCGAACAGCTTGAGTGATACCTGCTTGCCCTCGTCGACCAACGCGGGGTAGGCAGTAACTTCGTAGCCTTGACGCTGCTCGGTGATCTGCTCGGGCAGCTCGCCAAAGCTCCAATCTTCCAGCGCTTGTTGCTCGAAGCTGACATCGGGCTTCATCTCGGCCAAGGTCTGCTTCACCTGCTTTTGCAGCTTCACTTGTAGCTGCTCTGGCTCGCGGCTCTCGGCCAGTACCTTGCCCTTCTCGTTGATAACCTTAAAGTTCACCCGCAGGTGCTTGGGCACGCCCAGCCAGTTCCACTCATCCACCTCGACCCGCACACCGGTCATGCGCAGTAGCTGGCGGGAGAACTGCTCCAACAGCCGCCCTTCTGGCAGCCCCATCGACTCCAACGCGGCGCGGGCATAGTTGGGCGCCGGCACAAAGTTACGGCGCAGGCTCTTGGGCAAGGCGCGGATTAGCTCGATCAGCAGCTCTTCGCGCATTGCGGGAATTTGCCACTCGAACACGTTGTAATCGAGCTGGTTTAGCAGCGCCAGTGGCACATGTACGCTCACCCCATCGTCTTCGGCGCTTGGCTCAAACACGTAGCTAAGCTTGAGGGCAATCTTGCCGTGCTGCCAGCAGCTTGGGTAATCCTTCTCGGTGACGTGCTCGGCGTCGTGCTTGGTGAGCATCTCACGCTCAAAGTGCAGCATCTTGGGCTGCTTAACCCTGGCCTTGTTCCACCACCGATTAAAGTGCGCCACTGAGACGATATCCTCGGGGATACGCTCGGCGTAGAAGTCGAACAGGATCTGGTCGTCCACCCGGATATCGCGGCGACGCTGGCGCTCTTCCAATTCTTCAATCTCGCCCAGCAGGCCTTGGTTGTGCTTAAAGAAGTCTTGCTTGCATTGCCACAACCCTTCCACCAGGGCGCTACGGATAAACACCTCGCGCGCCATCACCGGGTCGATGTTGCCAAAGTTCACCAAGCGGCGATTGACAATGGTCACGCCATACAGGCGCTGGCTCTGATAGGCCATCACCGCATTCTGCTTGACCGACCAATGGGGCTCGCTATGGCTGATATTCACCAAGTGCGGCGCCAGCTTCTCCAGCCAGGCCGGTTGGATCTTGGCGACATTTCGGGCGAACAGGCGCGAGGTTTCCACCAACTCCGAGGCCACCACCCACTTAGGCGGCTTCTTGGCTTGGCCCGAGCCGGGGAACACCAAGAAACGGGTGTTACGTGCGCCCAAGAACTCACGTTCTTTGTCTTTAAAGCCAAAGTGACTCAGCAAGCCAGAGGTAATCGACATATGAATTGCTTCGTAGTCGGCGGCTTGGTCGTTAATCGCAAAGCCCAGCTCGCGCACCACAAGGCGCAGTTGGCTATAGATATCCTGCCACTCACGCAAGCGCATATAGGCCAAGAAGCGCTGCTTACACAGCTTGCGGAACTGCGAATTACTGAGCGCTTTTTGCTGCTCTTGCAGGTAGTCCCACAGCTTGAGGAAGGCGATAAAATCCGAATCTGGGTCTTTAAACTCAGCATGGGCCTGATCGGCAGCTTGCTGTTTCTCCAGCGGGCGCTCGCGCGGGTCTTGAATCGACAGCGCGGCACAGATCACCATCACCTCACGGACACAGCCAAACTGCTGGGCGGCAATTAGCATGCGCGCCAAACGCGGGTCCACCGGGAAGGCGGCCAACTGGCGGCCCAAGCGGGTAAGCTGGCGCTGTTTGCCTTTGATTTGCAGCGCGCCCAGCTCTTCGAGCAGGTTCAGGCCGTCTTTAATGTTGCGCTGGTCGGGGGCATCGATAAACGGGAAGGCTTCGATATCGCCAAGGCGCAGCGACAGCATTTGCAACACTACCGAGGCCAAGTTGGTGCGCAGGATCTCCGGGTCGGTAAACTCCGGGCGGCCGTTAAAGTCATCCTCGCTGTACAGGCGAATACAGATACCTTCGGCGACACGGCCACAACGGCCCTTACGCTGGTTGGCGCTGGCCTGCGAGATTGCCTCAATCGGCAGGCGCTGCACCTTGGAGCGCACACTGTAGCGGCTGATGCGTGCAGTACCCGGGTCAATCACATAGCGAATACCGGGCACGGTCAAACTGGTTTCGGCCACGTTGGTGGCCAGTACGATGCGCCGCCCGCGGTGCGAGGCGAAGATACGGTTTTGCTCGGCGTTGGAGAGGCGCGAGAATAGCGGCAGGATATCGGTATTCGGTAGCTGGCGTTTGTTCAGAAAATCCGCCGCATCACGAATTTCCCGCTCGCCGTTCATAAAGATCAGGATATCGCCGGACTTTTCGCGATACAGCTCATCCACCGCCAGGCTAATCCCTTCGAGCATATCGCCATTGGCATACTCTTCGACTGGGCGATAGCGGGTCTCCACCGGATAGGTGCGACCGGCCACTTCAATCATTGGCGCATCGCCAAAGTGCTTGGAGAAGCGCTGCGGGTCGATGGTGGCCGAGGTGATAATCAGCTTTAGATCGGGGCGCTTTGGCAATAGCTGTTTTAGCAGGCCCAGCAGGAAGTCGATGTTGAGGCTACGCTCGTGCGCTTCATCGATGATGATCACTTCATACTGGCTGAGGAAGCGGTCTTGCTGCATCTCGGCCAGCAGCATACCGTCGGTCATCAGCTTAACCAGACTGTCTTGCTTGATTTGGTCGTTAAAGCGGATCTTATAACCCACCAGCTCGCCGATTGGGGTGTCTAGCTCTTCGGCAATCCGCGCTGCTACGCTGCGCGCCGCCAAACGCCGTGGTTGGGTGTGGCCAATAAAGCCCTGTGCGCCAAGGCCTAGCTCCAAGCAAATCTTCGGTAACTGAGTGGTCTTTCCCGAGCCGGTTTCACCGGCCACGATCACCACTTGGTTGTCACGAATGGCATCGGCAATCGCCTGCTTTTGTTCGGCAACTGGCAGCGCGGGGTAATCGATGGTGGGGATGCTGTCGCGGCGCACTTGGGCCTGCTCCAGCGAACGCTCGAGCTTTTGCTGCCACTTAACGGCGGCTTCGTCCTGTGCATCTAAGGATTTAATGCGATTGTACTCGCGCCCCAGACGAAACTGATCCTTGGACATACACTGCTTGATCTGCTGACGAAGCTGCTGTGACACCATCTACCTCTTTGCTCTTGCTTGCTGTTGTTACTTGCTTACTGTTGTTGCTGGACTACGTGTTGCTTGGAGCTGCGTTCGGAAATTTTTCAAACGGCTAATTACAACAAAACCCAAGTTAGCCACGCCTTAGCGACCAACTTGGGTAGTTCGATGTAGCGCTAGCCTTGGCTAACGAAACATACAGTGACCTTAGGCAACCTGCCAGGTCAGTGGCTCACCGGCCATGAACGGTACCAGTGGCTCGTCTCCTACCATCACCTGCTCTGGCATGTTCCAGGCTTTACGCACCAAGGTGATGGTGTCGGTGTTACGTGGCAGGCCGTAAAAATCTGGGCCATTGAAGCTGGCGAAGGCTTCCAGTTTATCCAGAATACCCAGCTCATCAAAAATCTGTGCGTACAGCTCAATCGCCGCTGGCGCGCTGTAACAACCGGCGCAGCCGCATGAACTCTCTTTGGCGCCTTTTAGGTGAGGCGCTGAGTCGGTACCCAGGAAGATCTTGTTGGTACCAGTGGCAACCGCTGCTTGCAAGGCCTCTTGGTGGGTGGCGCGCTTAAGTACTGGCAGGCAGTAGTTATGTGGGCGCAGGCCGCCAGCTAACAGGTGGTTACGGTTATACATCAGGTGCTGCGGGGTGATGGTGGCTGCAACGTTGTCGCCAGATGCCATCACAAATTCAGCCGCTTCTTTGGTGGTGATGTGCTCACAGACAATCTTCAGCTGTGGCATATCGGCCACCAGCTTGGCCATCTTGCTTTCGATAAACTGCGCTTCGCGGTCGAAGATATCGATATGATTGTGGGTCACTTCACCGTGTACCAACAGCAGCAGGCCGTGCTCAGCCATCGCTTCAAAGGTTGGGTATAGCGCTTCAACATCGGTCACGCCGTGGGCCGAGTTGGTGGTCGCGTTGGCCGGGTAAAGCTTACAGGCCTTCACCAAACCGCTGGCTGCTGCGCGGGCAATCAGCTCTGGGGTGGTGTTGTCGGTCAGATACAGGGTCATCAACGGCTCGAAGTTACGCCCCGCTGGTACGGCTGCGTTGATGCGTTCGGCGTAAGCCTGAGCGTGCTCCAGCTCGGTAACCGGGGGAACCAGATTCGGCATCACAATGGCTCGGGCAAAGTGCTGCGAGGTCGCTTCTGCTGCTACATCGAGCATCGCTCCATCACGTAGATGTAAATGCCAATCGTCAGGACGAGTAATGGTAAGAGTGTCGGTCACCGCGCTTCCCCTAGGTAATGTGTTTTACAGGCAGGCGGATTCTAGCGGATTCAGGGCGTTATACCAAATGAAACGCGGTGATAACTGCGCTGTAGCGCTGACAGAATGTCAGCGCTACATTAATTAATTGTGCTTAGCCTCATCGGCAAAGCGCTCTTTAACTTCTAATACTTCGGGCAGGCAATCTAAGAACAGCTTAATTAGATCTGGGTCGAAGTGCCCACCGGCTTCTTCTTTGAACATCTCAACAGCACGCTCCACCGTCCAGGCTTGCTTGTAGGGGCGCGGCGAGGTCAGCGCGTCGAACACATCGGCGATGGCGACAATTCGACCAACCAATGGGATCTCTTCACCGGCTAAGCCTTTGGGGTAGCCTTTGCCATTCCACTTTTCGTGGTGGGTGAGCGCGACAGTGCGCGCCATCTGCAGTAAATCTGATGGGTCATCACCAAGAATTTCGCCACCGATCTCCACGTGCAGCTGCATGGTGCCCCACTCGTCGCCATCGAGCTTGCCGGGCTTTTGTAAGATGGCGTCGGGAATGCCAATCTTGCCGATATCGTGCATTGGGGCAGCGTCGCGCAGGGTACGCGCCTGCTCTTCTGGCATGCCGGCGGCTTTGGCCAGAATGTAGGAGTAGTGGGCCATGCGAACAACGTGCATACCGGTATCATCGTCTTTGTACTCGGCGGCGCGACCCAGCCGTTGGATGATCTTCATCCGGGTTTCTTCAATGGTTTGGGTTTGCTCGTCTACCAAGCGCGATAGCTCGCGCTTTTGGTCGAACAGCGCCACATGGGTTTTCACCCGCGCTTTCACTAACGGGGGACTAACCGGCTTGGCGATGTAGTCCACCGCCCCCAGCTCAAAGCCGCGGATTTCATCTTCGGGGGAGATCTTAGCGGTAACAAAAATGACTGGGATATGCTTGGTCATGGGGTCGCTTTTTAGCCGTTCGCACACCTGATAACCGTCGAGCCCCGGCATCATAATATCGAGCAGAATAAGATCGAGGTTGTTGACCTTGGCGCAGATCTTTAACGCCATCTCGCCGTCACGGGCGACCCGGCAGTTGTAGTCCTGTTTTAGAATACCGAGCATGACGTCAATGTTCTCGGGCGTGTCGTCAACAATCAGAATGTTGGCCTTGCTGGTGTCCATGCGTTGTTTTATCCCTTACTCAATAACAGCTTACGATTTAAACCATTGTTAGTATGGGTCACACTCAAGATTTTCGCCGAAATGTTAAAGCCTGCCAGCGCAGCGAAAATCCATGTTTTGTGATAGGGTTGCAGCAATTAATTCTGGCTAGCCAATAACAATGACACTACAGAGCTTCCTGTTTCACGACTACGAAACCTTTGGAACCCATCCGGGCCTGGATCGCCCCTGCCAATTTGCCGCTATTCGCACCGATGCCGATCTCAACCCCATCGGCAAGCCGATGGAGTGGTTCTGCCAGCCACCGAATGACTACATGCCCCACCCCGGCGCGTGTTTGGTGACCGGAATTAGCCCGCAAATCGCCATGAGCAAAGGCTTGGTGGAAGCCGAGTTTATCAACAAGGTGAACCAAGCCTTTTCTGAACCGGGTACCTGTGGCGTTGGCTACAACAGTATTCGCTTCGATGACGAGGTGACCCGCTACACCTTGTACCGCAACTTCTTCGATCCCTATGCCCGCGAATGGCAACAAGGCAACTCGCGCTGGGATGTGATTGATTTGGTGCGCGCCTGTTACGCCCTGCGCCCCGAGGGCATTGAGTGGCCAGAGAATGAAGATGGTCTGCCGAGCTTTCGCTTAGAATTGCTTACCGCAGCCAATGAGTTGGGCCACGCCAACGCCCACGATGCGTTATCTGATGTGCAGGCAACCATCGATTTGGCCAAGCTGCTGAAAAAAGCCCAACCGCGCCTGTTCGACTTCTATTTAGAGCTGCGCAACAAGCGCAAGGTAGCCGAGCAGTTTGACCTGATTAACTTCAAGCCGATTGTGCATGTATCGGGCATGTTTGGCGCTGCTCAAGGCTGTGTAAGCTGGATGCTGCCGCTGGCCTGGCATCCGCAAAACAGCAACGCGATGATGGCAGTCGATCTCAACCAAGATGCTCAAGTACTGCTAGATCTCAGCCCCGAGCAGTTGCATGAGCGGCTTTACACCCCGCGCGCTGAGTTAGAAGAAGGCCAAAGCCGGGTGCCGGTTAAGCTCATTCACAGCAACAAGAGCCCATTTGTCGCCCCGGCCAAAAGCCTGACACCAGATCGCGCCGAAGCGCTCGGTGTATCAGCGCAGCAGTGTCGCCAAAGCTTGAACCTGCTAACGCCCCATGCAGCCGAAGTACGCGAGAAGCTGATCGCCATGTATGCGATTGAGCGAGAGTTTAACGATGATGACAACCCGGATACCGCCCTCTACCGCGGATTTGTAGGTAATGCCGACAAAAAACTGATGGAGTTGGTGCGCAGCAGCGATCCGCAGTTGATCACCCGCGAACAGTTCCAGTTCGACGATGCACGACTTAACCGGCTATTGCTGCGCTACAAGGGGCGTAACTACCCCGAGCTGTTAAACGAGAGCGAGCTGCGTGAATGGCAAAGCCACCGCGAACACAGCCTGCAACAACAGGCTAGCAAGGTACTGCCAGAGCTGGAGCAACTGAGCCTTGAGCACGCCAACGACCAAAAGAAAATGACCATCCTCAAACAGGTCTACCAGTACATTCAGCAGTTATAAATCATCATTTTCGCAGTCCCGCAATTGGTGCGACTTAACCAATTGTTGGGGCGAGCGGGTAGCCTTGATCACCCGTTCATTTCGCTAACTGGCTCATTCTGTGCCCCCTTCCCCGCTCGTAGATCCACCGCAAACAAGTGATTAGAAAACTCAGTAGTGCCAGAAGATCGTGAGCCAGCACAAAATTCTTACAGTAAATAACGTAATTTAACAAAAAAATCTCGTTAACCAGCCTGCCAGTCCATACACTGATCGATGGGCCCATGGAAGGGACAGCAAGGAGCAACGGTTAACACAATGAACAGCAAACTCTGGCTTAGCGTACTGGTATTACTTACCGCCCCGTTGAGTCTCTCACTAAGCGCCGCCGAAGCACCAGGCGTTGACCCACAAGAGGTCGACAAGCCCTACTTTCATATCTGGCAATCCACCTTCCTGCGCATAGGCGACAAACCGTTCCGCACCTTTTATGCAGCCTTCCAAAAAGCCTACGAAAAAACCGATTTCACCCCCACCCTAACCAACAGCTTTTTCGATGACACCGAGCTCTACGATGTGGTGGGGATCCCAGTTGCTCAAACTCCGCTGGAAGGTTACCAACTAGAGCTGTTCGCCCAGCTACATGACCCGCGTTATAGCGCCTATCGCGCCATGGGACGCGATTCGGTCTACTACGACATCGCCGAGCGCCAATTGGCCTATAAGATGGACAAAACCAATATCGGTGTCGGGCTAGGCTTTATGACACCGCTTAGCCCCAGCGTTAATCTGCGCTCGATGATCTCCAGCCACGATATTCCCGGTTACGGCGACAGCCGTTTCGTACTGGGCTTGGATATGAAGTTTTAGGCTGGCAGCTCTAACACTCAGCGCTAACCCACTCTTTACAACTCGTTTGTATTAACTCTTTCTTTGTAAGAGCAACGCACTGTGCCCGGCAAGCGTAGCGCGAACTTCACCATTTTCTTGCGTGAATAGCGCATCGTCGTCGCCCCACAACACCTGCCATTGCCCTTCCAAACGCTGGGTTAGCTCTTGGGTATCGCCCTGCCAGTTAAAGAAGTAGGCATGCTCTGGTTGGCTATGCGAATGTTGGGGCTTACCCTGCGCTTCACCAAGCTGATACTGCACCGCGGTGGCCAAACTCAAGTCGTGGAACTGAGCAGGTGCCAACTGCGCGCTTATCAGTGTATTCAAGGTGTCCCACTGCACTGGCTGCAGATTGGCTAAGCGATCGCCGGAGAACATCAGGCCGCTACTGGCCATTAGGCTGACGCGGTGCCAGTTGTAGGCGCGACTGTCGGTGTTTTGTCCGGGAATATCGCTCAAGGTGATGCAATCAGGGTCGTTCTGCCACAGCTGCTGATGTTGCCAGTTACGCAGGAAACACTCCTTGGCGATCTGAGCAAAGCGACCGCGATTGCGCTCCACATCATCACCAATGCGCATGCCGTGCACCAGACCTAAGCTCGGCCAAAATGCGGCGTTACAGCCAAGGATAAAGCTGTCTTCACCTGCGCCTTCGAGCATGGCTTGCATGCCCAATCGAAAAGCTTCGATACGGCTTTTGCTTGCATCGGCGCGATACCCGCCCGGCAGTACGCCCCAGTAGAGCGCATCGAGCTTGAAGTAGCGCACGCCCCATTGTTCGCGCATCTCGCGAAACACCGAGCGCAGATAGTCGCGCGGCCCGGCTTGGGTGGTATCCAACACATACCATGGCGTACAGCGCCAACCGCCGTAGGTCACCAGTTCGGCTGCCAGAGGCTGACCGTCATCGCCTTTGACAAACCAATCGGGGTGGTCGCGGAACAACTGCGATTCTGGCTGGGCAATAAACGGCGCTAGCCAGATAGCAGGCTGCTTGCCTTGCAAGGCGATCTGCTGACAGAGGGCTTTGCCGCCCGCCGCAAACTTATCGGACGGGCTTAGCCAATCGCCCATAAAGGCTTGGTAGCCATCGTCGATAAGCAGATAGTCCATATCGCTCTGTTGCATCTGTTGCAGGTTCTCGCGCACATCTTGCTCGCTCACATCGGCATAGTAGTGATACCACGAGCACCAGCCAGTGGGCGACTTGGCGACCGGCAGTTGCGGGTGATGCTGTTGAATTTGCTGGGCAAACTCGCTGAGTAAAGCTTCGCGCTCAGGGCCGGCCAGCACCACTATCGCCTCACTCAACCAGTAGCTGCGCGGGGCAAACGCCAATTGCTCCGCGTCCATACCGATAGCGACTGTTCCATCCGGGTAGACATCGAAGAACCCGGCAAAACGCAGGCAGGAGGCAAAACCGATCAGGCAGTAGCCCTCATCCCCCTCAAGCAGCAGCAGGTTATAGCCACGCTTAGCACCAGCGCCGCTGGCCAAGCGATAGCTTTGGTTATCGGGGCAGCGCCCGACATCCTCTAGAGCTGCCGAATTGCCCAAGCTTTGCGCTAGCATCTGCCACCCTTCCATATACAGGTTACGGTGCTCGGGCAGACGGCCATTGAACAAAATCAGCTCACCGGGGCGGCGACCAGTATCGGCAAGATTATCTATCCGAACCTGGCAGCAGTTATCAAACCATTGATGTGTAAGCAAATAGTCAGGATGATGCTGGCGCCAGCTACGCACTTCGGCCAAGGCCTTCGATTGGGTGTACATATACAGGTAGAAACTCAGGATATTTGGATAGCGCTAGCATCGTATGTAAGCGTGCAAATTCCAAGTAAAACCGACGTGAAAAAAGGTATACTTCCTGCCAAGATGCCAACACAAAGCAGTTAATCTTGTCGATTACCGTGGGCCTTAGCCGCTGCTACCCATCAAATATACCAAGGCATCGTTGAGTGAAGTCACATCAAGGAACCACGCTATGTCAAATACGCTCCCAGAAAAAAGTGCCATGGAAGGTGCATTACGCCAGATCCTGAACTGCGACGACTCGCAGATTAAGTTGCCGGCCTTCCTCAGCAAACAACAAGGTGAGCAGCTCTGCCAACAGTTAAGCTGTACCCTCGAGCAGTTAGCCGAAGCCATGCTTCCGCTGGTTGCCCAGTTCTCGGTTGCTCCCCGTTCCAATTTTCATGTTGGTGCTATCGCAGTCACTAAAGGCGATGAACTTTACTTTGGTGCCAACTATGAGCTGGATTACGGCTCGCTAAATGGCTCGCTGCATGCCGAGCAGTCGGCGATTTTCAATGCCTACAGCCACCAAGATAAGCCACTGCGCTGCTTGGTAATCAATGCCGCCCCCTGCGGGCTGTGCCGTCAGTTCATCCAAGAGCTAGGCTGCGCGCCAGATCTAACCCTGATTTTTTCCCAGCAGCAGTTCCCGTTTGGCGAGGTACTACCGCAAGCTTTCGGCCCGTGCGATCTGGGTATCGAAGATGGACTATGCCCGGCCAGCCCAAGCCCAGTTAGCGGAGAGCAAGCTGCGAAAGCCAGCTATTCGCCTTACACCGGGGTCAAAAGTGCACTTACCGCTCGAATCGGCGACAAACAGCTAGCCTTGAGTTATTACATGGAGAATGCGGCCTATAACCCCTCATTGTCTCCGCTACTGAGTCTGCTCTCTCAGCTGCGCCTTCAGGACTACGATTTGTCTGAAGTTGATGCCATTGAGTTGTGGGAGCCGGCCGAGCAAATGTTTTCTTATCAGGCAGAGTTAGAGCAATTCTGCCAACACCAGCAAGGCATTAGCCTTGAGATCCACCACTACGACTAAACTTTGGAGTTCCACCTATGCTAGGTACCGCGCTTTGCGCTTCAGCTACTAAAGTCATGCTTCTCGGCTCTGGTGAGCTGGGCAAGGAAGTTGCCATCGAACTACAGCGCTACGGCGTTGAAGTGATCGCCGTTGACCGTTACCCCAACGCACCGGCGATGCATGTCGCCCATCGTAGCTATGTTATCGATATGCTCGATGCCGATGCCCTGACCGCGCTGGTTGAAAAAGAGCGTCCTCAGCACATCGTCCCTGAGATTGAAGCCATTGCCACCAGTGCCTTGCTAGAGCTTGAAGCCAAAGGCTACGGCGTGACCCCTACCGCACGTGCCACCCACCTGACCATGGACCGCGAAGGCATTCGCCGCCTGGCCGCTGAAGAGCTGGAGGTGCCCACCTCTAACTATCGCTTTGCCGATACTAAAGAAGAGTTCCTCGCCGCAATCGATGCAGTAGGTATGCCTTGTGTGGTGAAGCCAGTAATGAGCTCATCGGGCAAAGGCCAGAGCGTGATTAAGCAGGCCGAACAGGCCGATGCTGCTTGGGAATACTCACAAGAAGGCGGGCGCACTGGTGCTGGCCGCGTGATCGTTGAAGGCTTTGTCGACTTCGATTACGAGATCACCCTGCTGACAGTAAGCGCGGTTGATGGTATCCACTTCTGCGCGCCTATCGGTCATCGTCAGGAAGATGGCGACTACCGCGAATCTTGGCAGCCTCAAGCAATGTCTGACGCAGCGCTGGCCGCCTCACAGCAAGTGGCAGAGAAAGTGGTTAATGCGCTGGGCGGTTATGGCCTGTTCGGCGTTGAACTGTTTATCAAAGGTGATTCGGTCTACTTCAGTGAAGTATCACCGCGCCCGCATGATACCGGCATGGTCACTCTGATTTCTCAGGACTTGTCTGAGTTTGCCCTGCACGCCAAAGCGGTACTGGGTTTGCCGATCCGCCAGATCCGCCAATTTGGCCCTGCCGCATCGGCGGTGATCCTAGGTAACGGCAGCAGTCAAGATATTGGCTTTGCTAACTTGGAACAGGCCTTGCAACTCGATGATAGCCAACTGCGTTTGTTCAGTAAGCCGGAGATCGACGGCCAACGCCGTCTGGGTGTAGCATTAAGCTTGGGTGAGAGCATCGAACAAGCAGTTGAGAAGGCGAAAACCGTTGCCAGTAAGGTGGACATTACATATCGATGAATGATTATGCCAATTTGCTAAGTAGTGAAGAGCTGGCGTTGCTGACAGCAACGCCGGACAGCTCACTACGGCAAGTTGAGCGTACTCAGCTTATCTGGCTGGGGCTCGCGCCTCAGCCTCTTAATCGTCAGGTAATCGAACACCAATTTGATGACTGGCCCAGCCTAGACCGTCAGTCTGACCTGCTGGCCAGTGTCGATGGGATTATTATCAACCCCGACGCCGTCAGTGTGGCTGAGCAAGCCCAGCTTGCCCGGCGTCTTAACGAGCACAGCCAAGTCTCTATCTTCTTAACGGCGATGCCTGCCATGCGCTTTGCCGTATCCGATTTTATCTACTGCCCCAAGCCCGACAAGCTGATAGAAGAGCTCCACAACTGGCTGCAGCGCCTCGAGCTACAGTTTCAGAGCTGGGCTAACAGCAAGTCCATCTGCTACTACCAGCCAAGGCAAAGCCAACCCGATCTAGCACAAACCCTGCGCGGCCGTAGCAACGTTAAAGCCTTTCCTTGGCAGGCGCCTTCGCCACAGTTCAACACCATGTTGGCGCAATCTCAGCTGATGGTGTTACTGGCCGAAGATGACGATAGCTATTTGGTGGATTGGTTTGAGGCCTTCGCCCAGATCCACCCACGCCCTCCGCTACTTATCTACCACGGTTACCAGTCTCCGCTGCTCACTAGCTATCTGGCTTTATGCCGCCAGTTGGGGATTTTGGTCTATGACCATCTGCCCAAACAGCAGATTGGCACCCACCTTAACCACGTAGCGGTCTCCGCGTTTCGACTCTATCGTTACCGTTTGCGCCACCAAGCCAAGCCGAAAGGCTACCTGCGCTACTTCGCCTACGGCCCTCCGGCCAAAGGACTACAACTATATTGGGACTGGCCACTGGAAGAGTTGCGGCCGGAGATGACAGCCGCCTGCTCGTGGCAGCATGTGCGCCGGGCATTTCGCGACAACGCCCATCCGGAGCAAGCCTTGGCAGCGCATAATGCAAACCTGTTGCTGATCATCCAAGGGGAAAACGACCTCAAGCGCATCGGCGAGCTGATCCGCCTTAAGCAGTTTGGTTTTCGATTGGTGTGGGAGCCGCAGGGCTTTAAACAGCTCGAACGGAGCTTTGAGAACAGCGAACTGTTCGATATGGTGGCCTTGCCCTTCGATGTATGGCTGCAAATCCAGCAGATCCCGGAGTTCAATAGCCACTGGCAACAGTGGGTGGAGAAAGCCGCCGGCTTATCGCAGCAACTGGCCCTAGTGGGCGTTCAGAGTTTGAATCAGGAGTGGTTCGATAAGGGTTTTGATTGGCTTATCGCCGAGAAGCGCAGCTAAACGGCCGGGTGGCCGTTTCATCTTGAGAGAGGCTTAAGCGACTTCGTAGTAACTTGGCTGATTCTGCAGCTCTTGGTTAATCACTTGTTGAGCAGTACGCGCACATTTGCCACAGCCGGATGCCACGCCTAATTTCTCGCGCACCTTCGTCAGGGTATCGTGCCCTTCCATCACCGCTTCGCGGATCTGTTTATCGGTGATTGCCTTACAAAGACAAACGTACATGCTCAACCTCGCATTAAACTCTATGTGGCTAAGTGCAGTGACTCAGCTCTGTGTTACCCGGCGCTTTTACTCAAAGCAGGGGTAAGTTTAATGCGACCCATTCTCATTTTCAATACTTAAGATCATTAAACGGGGTTATCGATATCCACATAGGTCACTTGCAGCTTGTGCTCGCTCGCCAACCACTCGCCCAGTGCCTGCACGCCATAACGTTCGGTAGCATGGTGGCCAGCAGCAAAATAGTCGATACCCATCTCACGTGCGGTATGTACCGTGTTCTCAGAGATTTCGCCGCTGATAAAGGCATCAAGCCCCTGCTCTGCGGCCAGGCCAAGATAACTCTGACCGCCGCCAGTGCATATCCCGACCTTTTTAAGCTCGCCAGCGTGCCCGGCGATATGCAGCGGTTGGCGACCCAGTACCTTCTCTATGCGCGCAGCAAACTCAGGGCCTGACACAGGCTCATCTAGCTTGCCCACCATCGCCACAGAGCGCGGATCCCACGCTTCCAAGCCACGGGTTAGGCTAAGGCCTAATCGCTTAGCCAGCTGGGCATTGTTACCGAGCTCTGGGTGCACATCCAAGGGCAGATGATAGGCATAGAGGTTGATATCGTGCTTAAGCAGGGCCTGGATCCGGCGACGCTTCATGCCAGTAATCACCTCGGCCTCGTTCTTCCAGAAAAAGCCGTGATGCACCAAAATGCCATCGGCATCGAGTTCGATCGCCTTATCAATCAAGGCCTGACAGGCAGTCACACCAGTGACGATATGTTGTAGCTTGTAGCGTCCTTCAACTTGCAAGCCGTTGGGGCAATAGTCTTTGAACTTGAAGCTTTCAAGATGCTGATTGAGAATGTTTTCTAGGCGGGTGTTCTTCATACGGCAAACTCACTGTAAATTTTGCCGTATTGTAACCCTTAGGGGTCGAATAGCTAGTATGACGGGCTAAGATCAAAGGTGGCCGTTGGATAACGGCCACTGTGCCGCAAAGGGCTTAGAATAGGATGTGTTCTACCGATTTTTCAGCTTGCTGCAGCCAGCTTGGCTTGTCGTTACGCTTAATCCATTGACGGTGGATAAAGCTGTAAAACGGCTTGCGCAGACCTGCCATTGCAACGAATGGAAACGAGACAATCCCTAGTGATACCAGTCCAACGCGGCGTGACACGATCGAAAGAGCAGAAAATGATTTAGTCATTAGGGTAACTCCTACTGGTTTGACCAGAAGATATTACCCCAAGGTACGTAACTTAACTACAAAATTAGCGAAATAATCACCAATACCGCTTGTTAAGTTTGTGTTTTTGTAAATTTGTTAACATTAGAGAAACATGAGTGATTACTTCACCCGGGATTTGAGTTGGTGTCTTGAGCCACCTCGACTACTGCCCCATCCAGCCCCTTACTTGGCCGACAGCGGGTTTTATCAGCGCTGGCGTGAAGAGCTGGATGTATCCACTTTGCACAATACGCCGCGCCCGCAGATCAAGCGCTTGGGCCTGTACTTTGAGGCGTGTTGGCGACAGCTGATTGCCTTGCACCCCGAGTGGGAACTGCTTATCGACAACCGGGCCATCGTTGAGGGTGGACGCACGATTGGCGCCATCGATTTTGTGGTGATTAATCATCAGCAGCAATGCCTTGAGCACTGGGAACTGGCGGTGAAGTTCTACTTGGCAACTTGCGCCAATGCGCGTATCTATGATTACCTAGGCCCCAACCAACAAGACAGACTGAGCAACAAGCTCAGCAAGTTACTCCTCAAGCAACTGCCACTGATCCGACACCCGCAGCTGCAAGCTGAGATTGCCCCCTACCGGCACTACCAGTTCAAGCAAAGAATGCTGCTATGTGGCTATCTGTTCTCGCCGTGGCAAGCGCAATCAAGCGAGCATCAATGGTGTGAATACGCCGATTGGCGGGCGCGATTTGACACCACGCAGTGGCAGGCGATAGGCAAGCAGGATTGGTTATCGGCTAAGGGAAGTGTTGAGAAAAATACTGAAGAGCTGGTAGGTGGCGCACTAAGCCGGCCAATACAGTTAGTGCATAAGCAAACCCAAGCGCGCCTGTTTGTCTGCCCCGACGGCTGGCTAGCAGCCGCCAAGGGCCGTTAAGCTAGCTAAAGTCGCGATGATCGGCAGAGTACTGCTCCATCAGGCTTTCGACCTTATCCACCATCGAAGTACTACCGCAGAAGAACGGCACCCGTTGATGCAGCTCGCTGGGCTGAATTTCCAGGATTCGACGGAAGCCGTCACTCGCCTTACCGCCCGCTTGCTCAATCAAGAATGCCATGGGGTTGCACTCATAGAGTAAACGCAGCTTACCTTTGGGGGCCGAAGCGGTAGAGGGGTAGATGTAGATGCCACCTTTAATCAGGTTGCGGTGAAAATCCGATACCAGCGAGCCGATATAGCGCGAGGTATAAGGGCGGGAGGTATCTGGGTCAATCTCCTGACAGAACTTCAGGTACTTTTTCACGCCATCGGGGAATTTTAGATAGTTACCTTCGTTAATCGACAAGATGTTGCCTTCTTGGGGGATCTTCATCTTCTCGTGGGATAGGTAGAACACACCCAGTGAAGGGTCGCAGGTAAAGCCATGCACGCCATGTCCGGTGGTATAAACCAACATGGTGGACGAGCCATACACCACGTAACCGGCAGCAACCTGCTTCACGCCGGGCTGAAGAAAGTCCTCTGCAATGGCTGGCGTTCCCGGCGGGCTAAGACGGCGATAGATGGAAAAAATCGTTCCCACTGACACATTCACATCAATGTTGGAGGAGCCATCAAGCGGGTCCATCAGCACCACATATTTACTGTTAATCGCTCGCTGGCTGTCGAAGCTAACAAAACAGTCTTCTTCTTCTGAGGCCACGCCGCATACTTCACCGCGTGCTTCCAAGGCCTGTTTAAAAACTTCATTAGCGTACAAGTCGAGCTTTTGCTGGGTCTCGCCCTGTACGTTTTCCACCCCTGTGGTACCGATAATATCGACTAAACCGGCCTTGTTGATCTCCCTGTTGACGACTTTTGACGCTAAGCGGATCGCGCCCAGTAGCTGAGTAAGCTCGCCGGTGGCATTTGGATATTGGTGTTGTTTTTCTATGATGTATTCGCCGAGTGTAATCATACCCCTTCCCTAGTACTGATGATTTTGTTTTATGAAAACCTTTTCAGGCTTTACGACATTGTGCACTGCCTTATTGGTTAATGCTAGAACGGAAATTGTTCAAAAAAAATCCTATTTTAGTCTTGACCTGTATAAACACACAGTATACTGTTTACCCATACAGTGTTTATGTATACAGGTACTGTACAGGTTCAGGAGTCAGCCAATCTCAACGTCGGCAGATTCAGCAACCAAACCGTACCGCGGCGAGCAATCAGCAACGCGTCGCATACAGCACTGGTAAATAGCAAGAATTTAACCGAGTAACACTTAATCGAGTAACAACTGGTAGGCACCGTTTCATTCGCCAACGATTGGCAAGGAGATAGAACCATGGCTGCAACTGCATATAGCTTGAACACCGTAAAACTGAACCCTTACTGGTCTGAATTCAAGATTGCTACTCCAACATCTCATAGCGGGCAACTCTCCCGCAGCCAGGTCCAGTTCTTACCCTACTCACCCGACGACAAACAAAAGAAACTGTTGCTCTGCCGCTTAGCCGTATTGAGCCGTCAGCATCGTTGGATCACCCTGATTGCGCCGCACTTTGTACCTAGTAAGCAAAGCTTAGAGCGTTGGGGCATCGACCCAAACAAAGTACTGGTTGTAGATGCGGTGAATACCAACAATGTTGAGAAGGTGTTTGTGAGCGCCTGCCAAAGCGGTAACAACTCAGCGGTGCTGGCGTGGCTAGACAAACGCTCCAGCTATGACGCAGAAGAGCTAGAGCAGGCCGCCTCCGACGGAGACTGTCGCGGCTTTGTGTTCGCAGCTCCTAGCTTCCAGTAGCGTACGTATTCACTGGCTTCACGAGCATACAACGAGTTCAAACGACAAAAGCGCCCAAGTGGCGCTTTTGTTTTATGCTGTTGAGCATTTAGATACTCAACGTGATGCTATTTTGATTCCTAATCCTTTGTGCTAGTATCGCCGCCTTTTTGCGCCAGAGCAGCGCTCCGCCTATCGGTATTTGTATCGGTAACTACCGTCTAACTCTGCTGCTAACTCCTCGCGCATCAATACAAACAAAGAGTAACTATCATGACCAATTGGCTAATGTTAAATGACTTTGCCATTGCGGGATGCTTGTTGTTACTAGGGAAAGTTATACGAGTTCACAGCCGCTTACTGCAGCGCTTCTATCTGCCTTCTGCCGTGATTGCCGGGATCATCGGCCTGGCTTTAGGGCCTTCCAGTCTGGACATCCTGCCCTGGAGTGGCAGCTTTGGCAGCAATGCGGGCCTACTGACCACGGTACTGTTCTGCTCACTGGGTTTGGCCACTGATATCCCCTCTCCCAGCCAGGTTGCAAACCGCGCCGGCAGCTTGTGGGCCTTCAATCAGATTGCCACCGTTTCCCAGTGGATGTTTGCCGCCCTGTTCGGTTTGTTCTTGGCAACCTTTATCTGGCCTGAGCTGAATTCGGGCTTTGGTCTGGTCATGTCGTCCGGCTTTATGGGTGGACACGGCACCTCGGTGGTGGTTGGTGAGATCTTTGGCGATCTGGGCTGGGAAGATGCTCTGACTCTATGCTTGAGCTTTGCCACCGCCGGCATCTTTATCGCGATTATTCTGGGCATGTTGCTGCTGCAATTAGCGTTAAAGCTGGGTCTTATCGACAACTTCGCCAGCTTCGAGCAGATGGACCGCTACCAGCGCCGTGGCCTGATTGAGCCTGAAAAGCAGCAGGCAGTGATGACCGAAACCATGTCATCGTTGTCAGTCGACAGCTTTGCTGTGCATCTCGCGATGGTGGCCGCGGTGACTGCGTTTGCCTATCTCTCTGGCGAGTACTTGTCATCATTTCACCCCAAGGTACAGATCCCCACCTTCGTGACCGGCTTTATCGGTGGCATGTTAGTTCGCCGTATTGCTCAGCTCACCGGCAGTGCTAACTACCTGTGCGACAAGGTGTTTAATCACGCCAGTGGCTGCAGCACCGACTACCTGATCGTATTTGGCATCTCCTCGATTCAGGTGATGGTACTGGCGAACTACCTGCTGCCGATGGTGGTGCTGATGCTTGGTGGTATCAGCTTTACCCTGTTCTTGATCCTGTGGGTTGCCCCGAAGATCTTGGGCAAAGGTTGGTTCGAGAAAGGCATCTTTAGCTGGGGCTGGCTCACCGGCACGGTCGCGATGGGGATTGCATTGCTGCGTATCGTCGACCCGAAAATGCGCAGCAAGGTGCTGGATGATTACGCCATTGCCTACGTACCCGGCTCAATCACCGATATCTTCGTGATCTCGCTGATGCCACTGGCAATGGTGTCGGGCTATCACTGGCTGGCCTTTGCGGTCGCTGCAAGCTACATCACTGTCGTGCTGGGCATCTGGCGTTTTGTCCTGCCCAAACAGGGCTAATCTCTCACCTCGTTTCCGCCATTACTCTTCCGCCATCACTCACGGGCAAGGCTATCAGCGCCTTGCTCGTACTCGGCTAAGCGCTGTCTTAGCCACTCGCCCGAAGGATGGACCTGCCCTTGGGCATCTTTCACTAAATAAGGCTTGCCGCTGATGCTGGAGCCGCTGGCTACTTTGTCGATGAACAGCTCTACGCTCCATTGCTCTTTGGGCGGCGCAAACCACCAGTTTTGCGCGCGCTTAAGCTTCATACGCAAATGGGCCGCAGCCTCTGCTCCGTCATATTGCGTGCCGTTGCGAATAAAGCCATGGGGATTTTGCTCCACCGCCTCAAGTAAAAACTCGATCTTGTTCAGCTCTTGTTGCCAGCGGTAAGTGGCCTCGTCGGTTGAGGATTCAGCGCGAAGAAGGCCTGATACGCATATCAGGCAAAAACTGCAAAAAACAACAAAAACCTCTGTGAATTGTCGCCGTTCCATAAATCTTCCGAAAGTAATGCTCAAACTGGTATCGTTTACAAGACGTTAACGTAACGTGTCGCTTGTGTGGAGCATACGTTATTAGCTATGATTTTCCTTAATTGACAGTATATTAGCTAATGGAGCTGGCCACGATGTACTACTTTTGGGTACCTTTTCTGGTGCTCGCAGGAATCTTTGTCCCCCTATTGACCCGATCCTTGAGTCGCAGCCACAGTGCCATGGCCACCGCCGTTCTTCCGGCGCTGGCATTAATCCTAGTGGTGCTGGACCTGCCATTGGTTTTGGAGGGCAACAGCTTTAGCCAAAGCTATGATTGGATCCCTGCTCTGCAGCTATCGCTCTCCTTCCGCCTCGATGGCTTATCATCGCTGTTCGCCATGCTTATCCTGGGCATCGGATTGCTGGTGATTTTGTATGCCCGCTATTACCTCTCAGCCAACGACAGCTTCAGCCGCTTCTACTGTTTCCTGATGATGTTTATGAGCGCCATGCTCGGCATCGTCATGTCTAACAACCTGTTGCAGCTATGGTTTTTCTGGGAGCTAACCAGTATCAGCTCGTTCTTGCTGATCGCCTTCTGGACCCACCGCAGCGATGCCCGACGCGGTGCGCGGATGGCGCTCACCGTCACTGGCGCGGGCGGCTTGGCGCTGCTGGCCGGGATCGTGCTGCTGGGCCAAATTGGCGGCAGCTATCAGTTCGATGAGCTGCTCGCTCAAGCCGATGTGATTAAACAGCACCAGATGTATCCATGGATACTCGGGCTGTTCCTGCTCGGCGCGTTTACCAAATCGGCCCAGTTTCCTTTCCACTTCTGGCTGCCCCACGCCATGGCGGCACCGACACCGGTTAGCGCCTATCTGCACTCCGCCACCATGGTTAAAGCAGGCATCTTTTTGCTGGCGCGCTTCTATCCTCTGTTTGCGGGTACCGAGCTGTGGTTTATCACCGTCTCACTAACTGGCCTGTTCACCCTGCTGTTGGGCGCCTATATGGCGCTGTTCAAGCACGACCTTAAGGGCTTGTTGGCCTATTCGACCATCTCTCACTTAGGCCTGATTACCTTGCTGCTCGGGCTCAACACTCGATTGGCGGCGATTGCGGCGGTGTTCCACATCATGAACCACGCCATCTTTAAGGCCTCATTGTTTATGGCCGCCGGGATTATCGACCACGAGTCGGGCTCGCGGGATATGCGTAAGCTCAACGGCCTCTATCGCTACATGCCGATCACCGCCACCTTGGCGATTGTGGCAGCCCTGTCGATGGCGGGCGTGCCGCTACTTAATGGCTTCTTGTCCAAGGAGATGTTCTTTGCCGAAACCCTCGAGCAGAGCATCCTCGGTTCGCTGTCGTGGTTGATCCCAGTGCTGGCGACCATTGCAGGCGCGCTATCGGTGGCCTACTCGGCGCGCTTTATTCATGACGTGTTCTTTAATGGCGAGCCCAAAGGGCTGAGCCGCACACCGCACGAACCACCGCGCTATATGCGGGTACCGGTAGAGGTACTAGTAGCGCTGTGTTTGCTGGTGGGTATCGTTCCCGGCTACACCGTCGGCCCGATCCTTGATGCCGCATCATTAGCGGTGCTGGCACAGCCACTGCCTTACTTTAGCTTGGCCATCTGGCATGGCTTCAACGTGCCACTGCTGATGAGTGCGGTAGCGATTGCCGGCGGCTTGGTGGTGTATGCCAATCGCGCCCTGCTGTTCCGCTTCCAGAGCCAGTTCGAAGAAGTGGATGCCAAAGAGTACTTCGAAACCACCATTTTAAGCCTAACCGAGAAGGCTCGGGCGCTTAACCAGAGTTTGGAGAATGGCTCCTTCCAGCGCTACGCCTTCTTGTTGGTCATCTTCGCCCTAGTGTTATTTGGTGCGCCTTTGTTGAAGCTGGCCGATGCCACAGGCAGCCAAGGCGTGCGCGAGCTCAATGGCGCGGTCATTGTCGGTGCCGTGCTGATGCTGGCAGGTTCACTGGCCAAGGTGATCTGGAGCCACTATCGCCTCATCGCCCTGCTGATGCTCTCCTTGGTGGGCTTGGTGGTCTCGATTAGCTTTGCCTACTTTTCGGCACCGGACTTGGCTCTCACCCAACTCTCGGTGGAGATTGTAACGGTGATACTGCTGCTGTTGGCGCTGTACTTCCTGCCGCAGGAAACACCCGCCACCCGCACCCGACCGATTATCTTTGTACGCGACTTTGGCATCGCCTCGCTACTTGGCTGTGTGATTGGCGGCATCTGCTATGCGCTGATTACTCGCCCCACCGATAGCATCTCCCACTTCTTTATCGAGAATGCCAAAAGCGGCGGCGGTGGTACCAACGTGGTGAACGTGATTCTGGTGGACTTCCGCGGCTTCGATACCTTAGGGGAAATCACCGTATTGGGGATTGCCGCGCTGGGTATCTTCAAGCTGATTGCCGGTATGCGCCTGTCGGCGCGCAACCGCGACGGTGCCGGTCGCCTCTGGGCCAAGGAGCGCTATCCGATGCTGCTGGCGGTGGTGTCACAGAGCCTGCTGCCGCTATCACTGCTGATTTCGGCCTATATCTTTATCCGTGGCCACAACCTGCCCGGCGGCGGCTTTATCGCCGGTCTGGTTACCTCGATCGCACTGATTCTGCAGTATCTGGCCAATGGTGTGGAATGGATGGGACAACGCCTCAAGCTCACCTACCTGTACCTGGTTGCCTCTGGTTTAGCAATTGCACTGCTCACCGGCTTGGGTAGCTGGCTGTTTGACCGGCCATTCCTCACGTCGTGGTTTGATTTCTTCTACTGGCCGTGGGTGGGCAAGTTTGAGCTGGCCAGTGCCATCGCCTTTGACTTGGGGGTTTACCTCACCGTAATCGGTGCCACCCTGCTTATTCTGGCGAATCTCGGCAAGCTCACCACCGCCGAGCGCCTTACCGATGGAGACCAATAATGGAAGCTGTATTCGCCGCCTGCGTCGGTTTTATGAGTGCCTGTGGCATCTTTTTGATGCTGCGTGGCCACACCTTTACCCTGGTGATCGGACTCACCCTGCTCTCCTATGCGGTAAACCTGTTCTTGTTTGCCAGTGGCGGCCTGAAGATAGGCGCGCCCGATGTGCTTGGCGCCAGCAACGACTACGCCGATCCACTGCCCCAAGCGCTGGTGCTAACCGCCATCGTTATCGGCTTTGCCATGACCGCCTTTGCGGTGATTTTGGCGATGCGTGGGCGCTCTGACTCGGGCAACGACCACGTCGATGGCAAAGAACCTAACTTGGAGTGGAAGGAACCACGATGATCAAGCATTTAATCACCCTTCCCATCCTGCTACCGATGCTGACCGGGCTGTTGCTGCTATTGCCGCAGCTACGCCACAACGTGCGCTATCAGCGCGTTACCGCCAGCCTTGGCAACCTGGCGAGCTTAATAGCCTGCGTATACCTGCTGATTGCGGTGCAAGACGGCATCATCGCCTATGCACTGGGCGACTGGAAAGCCCCCTTCGGCATCGTGCTGTACGGCGATGGCCTGTCAGCGCTATTGGTATGCCTAAGCTGCCTGCTGGGCTTTTGTGTCCACCTTTACGCCTGCGCCGGCGACGACCAACGCGGGCCGTTCTTCCACCCGCTGTTTATGTTTCAGATCATGGGGATCAACGGTGCCTTTCTGACCGGCGATATCTTCAACCTGTTCGTGTTCTTCGAGATCCTGCTGATTGCCTCCTACTCCTTAATGGTTCACGGCGGCGGCAAGGCAAAGATCCAGGCCAACGTCCACTATGTGTTCCTCAACCTGATTGGCTCGGCGCTATTCCTGTTCGCCTTGGGCACCTTGTATGGCGCCACTGGCACACTCAACATGGCCGATATGGCCCAGCGCGTGGCCTTGCTCGATGCTGAGCAGCAGCTTATCGCGAAAGCAGGTGCCCTGCTGTTGTTAGCGGTGTTTGGCCTGAAAGCCGCGATGGTGCCGGTGCACTTCTGGCTACCGAAGACCTACGCCAGTGCCACTGCCCCCGTTGCGGCCCTGTTTGCGATTATGACCAAGGTGGGCTTGTACAGTATCTGGCGAGTGCATGGCGCTATCTTCGGTGACTACGCTGGCGAGCTGGCCAACGTAGCCCAGCCATGGCTATGGCCGATCGGCTTGGCCACCATTGCACTGGGCGTGATTGCCGCCTTGGCCAGCCAAAGCCTGCGTACGCTAATCAGTAATCTGGTCATCGTCTCTGTGGGCACCTTGCTAATCACCATCTACATTCATCAGCTCGATGCCACTCGCGCCGGCGTCTACTACCTCATCCACAGCACCCTGAGCTGCGCAGCAATGTTCTTGCTGGCAGGGGTGTTTGTCTCGCTGCGCGGCAAAGCGGAAGACCGTTTAGTCAGCGCTAAACCGATGCCTCGCGCTGGGCTACTCGGCAGTTTGTTCGCGCTACTGGCGATTGCCTTGATTGGCATGCCGCCGCTATCGGGCTTTGTGGGCAAGGCGCTGATCTTACAATCCATTCAACAGCCCGAGCTGCAGCTATGGGCGTGGTCGGCCATCCTCATCGGTGGTCTAGCGGCGCTGATTGGTCTGTCGCGCGCGGGCACCACGCTGTTTTGGAACACCAGTGGGGATCATCCAGAAGCAAGTACCATCCACCCACTGCAAATCACTGCCATCTTACTGCTGGTGATAAGCCTGCCTCTGATGGTGGTATTTGGCGGCGTGCTAACCGAACTTAGTGACACCGCCGCTCAGCACCTGCATCGTGCGCTAGAAGTAGAGACCCTGTTGGAGGTCAGCCAATGGTAAAGACCCTTAAATCGAAACTGCTGCCAACGCCCTACCACAGCCTGCTGCTATGGACGGTGTGGCAAGTGCTACATGGCTTTACCCCCGGCCATATCCTGCTGGGAACAGTGTTGGCTATCGCCATCCCGATCATTGTGGCGCCGCTAAGGGTTCAGCAGGTGTACGCCAAAAAGCCTTTGCTGGCATTGCGCTACCTGCTGGTACTGCTTGGCGACATCGTGGTGTCGAACATCGATGTGGCCAAGCGGGTGCTACAAAGCAACCGCAAGCTGCGCCCGGCCTTTATCGCGTTTCCGGTGGAGCTGGAGCCGCCACTACCACTAACCATTTTGACCAGCTCAATCTCCCTGACCCCGGGAACGGTGAGTGTGGAGCTATCTAAAGACCGTAAATGGCTGTATATCCATGTGCTGCATCTGGACGATGAGCAAGAGATGATCGCCCATATCAAGCAGCGCTATGAGCGCCCACTTCGCGAGGTATTCCAATGTTAGAGTTCGCAATCCTGATTGCCTGTGGGCTGATCTGCATCGGCCTGGCACTGAATGCCTGGCGCTTAATCATCGGCCCCACCACGCCGGATCGGATCATCGCCGTAGACACCATGTACATCAACAGCATCGGCCTGATTATTCTGCTCGGGCTTTATCACCACTCTACTCTCTATTTCGAAGGTGCATTACTGATTGCCCTGCTGAGCTTTGTCAGCACCGCAGCGTTTTGTAAGTACCTACTTCGTGGGGATATTATCGAGTAATTATGATGGGACCTATTACTGAATTTATTGTGAGTGCCGTGCTAATAATCGGCGCAGGCTTTATGCTAATTGGCTCGATTGGCCTGGCAAAGCTGCCGGACTTCTTCACCCGCCTACATGCGCCTACTAAGGCATCGACCTTGGGCGTGGGCTGTATTCTGGTCGCATCGATCATCTACTTTAGCGTGCAAAAAGGTGAGCTAAGCCTGATTGAGATGTTGATTACCCTGTTCTTGCTAATCACCGCCCCCATCTCGGCCCATATGCTGGCCAAGGCGGGCTTACACTATAAAGCCAAACTGGCTGAGCACACCCAAAACCCACAGCTTACAGAGCGCGCCTACCAGCACCAAGGGCCCGAACAAGACTCAGACGAAAAGCAATAATCCCCACCGCCTAAACGCAAAAAAGCCGACCATCAGGTCGGCTTTTGGGTATCAGCAGCGCTGTCTTACATCGTAACCAGCAGTACCAAACCAGGTAGCAGCAAGAACACCAAACCAATGTAGCCCGCGATGGCCCACTTGGTTTTGGCCGCCATGTCACCCAAGAACTCGGCGCCCTTCATTGGCAGCTCGCGCAGTGCCGGAACACCGAAGATAAATAGGGTCGCCAGCACGTTGAAGATCAGGTGAACCAAGGCGATTTGCAAGGCAAAGGCCGCCGTCTCACCGGTGATAGCAGTGGCAGCCAATAGCGCGGTAATACAGGTACCGATGTTTGCGCCCACATTGAATGGGTACACATCACGCACTTTTAGCACGCCTGTACCAACCAGCGGTACAACCAGGCTAGTGGTGGTAGATGAAGACTGAACCAACACGGTAACGATTGAACCAGACGCGATACCGTGCAACGGACCACGACCGATCGCCGATTTGAGGATTTCACGGGCACGGCCCACCATCAGGCTGCGCATCAACTTACCCATGCGGGTAATCGATACCACAATCAGCGCTACACCGATTAGTGCCAAGGCAACGCCACCCATGGTGCCCAAGCTCTCTAGCGGCGCCTTCACGGTGTTGACCATCGGGCCGATGATCGGCTTCATAAAATCTAGGCCCTTCATGCTCATGTTACCGGTACCCACCAGCGGGGTTACCATCCAAGCACTCAGTTTGCCCATCAGACCAAACATCATCTCTAGCGGCAAGAAGATCGCCACGGCCAGTAGGTTGAAGAAGTCATGCACGGTGGCACAGGCAAATGCACGCTGGAACTCCACCTTACAGCGGGCATGGCCAAGGCTTACCAGCGTGTTGGTCAGGGTGGTACCGATGTTGGCACCCATGATCATTGGAATAGCGATAGATACCGGTAGGCCGCCCGCCACCAAACCTACGATAATCGAGGTCACGGTGCTGGAAGATTGGATAAGTGAAGTGGCAATAAGGCCAATCATCAAACCCGCAACCGGATGCGACGCAAAGTCGAAAAGTACCGTTGCTTGGCTTCCCACTGCCCACTTAAAACCGTCGCTGACCATAGATACCGCGGCCAACATAAAGTAAAGCATTAGAGCCAGTTGGCCCCATTTAAGCCAGCGCTGAGATACTGTAGTAGATTGCGCCGTAATCGTTTGAGTTGTCATAACCTGTCTCGATGACAATTGAATGTCATTTACGTGTCAGTTAATTGAATTTGGCGCGATGGTAGAGGGCTTAAATTACGCTTATATTACACTTTTATGTAAGTCGATTTACTATTGAGTGAATTTTGACCACCCCCTTTTGTTTAAACTACCTCTAAGGTCATAAGCGCTCACTAACCCACTGTAATTACTAGGAATATATGTATTGAGAGTTTTTTACAAAAGGTAAAGGATATTCGACTGTTTTTACCTATTTTTTCCATCAAAAAAGCCATTTTTGCTTAAGATAGCGAAAAATGACGTCATTATTTCATTGTTTTACATGATCTATTGCTGGCAAAGGTCTTACGGGTGCCCCTCGTCTGCACCGCCACTGTGTTACAGTAGCAAGCATGACCCTGCGAAGCCGTAACCACCATGGATTGGAACACCCTTAGCTTATTCTTACTGGCCAGCCTCACTCTGAACCTGATCCCGGGGCCAGATGTGGTTTATATCGTCTCCCACTCGATGCATGGCAAGCTTAGCCGCGGGCTCACTGCCGCACTGGGGCTTGGCGTGGGTTACTTGTTGCACACCGCGGCAGCGGTATTAGGCTTGTCGGCATTGCTACTGCAATCGGCATTTGCTTTCACCGTCGTCAAATTACTGGGGGCCGCCTATCTGGTCTACTTGGGCCTCAGCGCCCTGCGCAGAGCCTATCAAGGCGGCGGCGCGCTCAGCCTTAAGCAAAGCACCCCCGCTAGCCACAACGCCTTTCGCCAAGGCGTGATCGTTAGCATCTTAAACCCCAAGGTCGCCCTATTCTTCCTGTCGTTTTTACCGCAGTTTATTAATCTCGAGCAAGCCAACACCACCCAGCAATTGCTAACGTTGGGGCTTGTGTTTACCCTGCTGGCCACGGTGGTTAACAGCAGCTACGCCCTGCTGGGTAGCTGGCTATTCAGCCGCGCCAACCGCGACAAGCTTAGCCGGGTTATCGAAGGTGCCTCGGGTGGGCTACTGCTGCTATTGGCGGGCAGGCTAGTGACCAACCAATAATCCCCTTCGAACAACAGCATCGAGAGTGGCGGCGCACTCAGCGAATCGCATGATCTCAGAAGCATTAGACGTAAAAGCATTGGATCTAAAAGCACTGGACCTATAAGCAATGGACGCAGAAGTAACGGATGTAGAAACAGCGCAAACAACACCAAGCGCAAGCAGCCAGCGACTTATCCCCTGGCATGACAATCTTTGGTATGTCGAGGGCAGCACCGTCTCGTTTTACGGCTTTCCCTTCACCACCCGGATGGTGATCGCCAAACTTAGCGACGGCACCTTGTGGGTACACAGCCCGATAGCCTTGGACGACGGCTTACAACAACAGGTCGATGCACTTGGCGAGGTGCGCTATCTGATTGCTCCCAATCATTTACATCATCTGTTCCTGCAGCCATGGCAGCAACGCTACCCTGACGCCACCAGCTACGCCACAAAAGAGCTGGCTAAAAAGCGTAGCGATCTGCACTTTGATGAGGTACTGGATAACCAACAAGACTATCCGTGGGGTGACGAGCTAGCTCACTGCTTGGTGACCGGCTCACCGGCCATGCAGGAGTGCGTGTTTTTCCACAAGGCCTCTGCATGCTTGGTGGTCAGCGATTTTATCGAGAACTTTCCGCGCCAACACTTTAAGCGCTGGCAACAACCGATTGCTCAGCTTGCCGGGATCCTCGCGCCCGATGGCAAGATGCCACTGGATTGGCGACTGAGCTTTTGGCGCGGCCGTAAACAGTTGGCCACTCACCTCACCACCATTTTGGGCTGGCAGCCGCAAAGCATCATTATGGCCCACGGCCTCCCGGTCGAGAGCAACGCGATGGGTCACCTTAAACAAGCCTTTAAGCTGAACTAAGCGCCCTGTAGACAAGGGGATAGAAAACGATACGGGCACAAAAAAGCAGCGCTAACACGCTGCTTTTTTGTGCCGAGAGTGAACTGACTATGAATCGGCCTCTGCCATATTCAATTGTGGGCTCACTGCCAACGATGGTTTCATTAACCAGTAATAGGACAACGCAGCCACCGAGCCTCCGATAAACAGCGCGTAAGTGGCCAAGGGGGTAAACACAAAGGTGGCAAAGATAGCGGCCACACTGGCGATAAGCAGGGCCATTACACTGCGTTTGTTGATGCCGTTTTGGTACCAATAGGCACCCTGTGGCGATTCAGTATAGAGCGATGGCACATCGATCTGCCCCTTCTTTAACAGGTAGTAGTCGACGAGGATGATGCCATACAGTGGGCCAATCATGGCCGCCAGTACGTCCACGGTGTAGTGGATCACCTCTGGGTTGTTAAACAGGTTCCACGGGGTAAGCAGGATCGAGCCGAAGGCGGCGATAAAGCCTCCAGTTTTAAAGCTGATCTTCTGCGGCGACACGTTGGAGAAGTCAAAGGCCGGCGCCACAAAGTTCGCCACAATGTTGATCCCCACCGTGGCGCAGATAAAGGTCAGCGCACCCAAGATGGTAATCAGCCCAGAATCGAGGCGTTTCACGGTTTCCACCGGATCCATGATCATCTCACCAAACACTGGGATCGAGGCTGACACAATCACCACACTGATCACCGCAAACAACATAAAGTTGAGCGGTAGCCCCAGCCAGTTCCCCAGTTTCAGTTGGCGGTAGCTGCCACAATAGCGTGAGAAGTCACTGAAGTTCAGGGTTGGTCCTGCAAAGTAGCCCGCCACCAAGGCAGTTGCCGCGATGGTTTGGCCCCATGACTCCCAGCCGCTTAGCTGTTTGCTGCTGAGGTTAAAGCTGATGTTGTCCCAGCCTGCAAGCTGAATCATATAGATACACATGGCGAACATTGCCAGATAAATCGCCGGCCCTGACCAGTCAATCAGCTTGCGCACCATGTCCATACCGAACATAAACACCACACCCTGCACCAACCACATAGAGCTAAAGCCGATCCAGCCCAAGTACGATAGCCCCAAGAAACTCGGCTCAGCCAGGCTTTCCATCGACGGGAACATATATAGCAACAAGATGATAAACGAGCTGGAGGCCAGGTAGGTTTGAATGCCGTACCACACCACCGCAATCAGTCCGCGGATCACCGCCGGTATGTTCGCGCCAAACACCCCAAACGACATCCGTGCCACCACCGGGAACGGCACCCCAGCCTTTTGCCCGGGTTTGCCCATAAGATTGGCAAACAGCAACACGATGGAGATACCTACCATTAAGGCAACAAAAACTTGAATACCTGTTAGCCCCAAGGCGAACAGGCTGGCTGCAAGCACATAGCCGCCGACGCTATGCACATCCGACATCCAAAAAGCAAAGATGCTGTACCATCCCCATTTCTGCTCTTCGTCGGGCTTGAGATCGTGATTGCTTAGGCGATCACTGACTGCAAATTCCTTGTTCATAGTGCTTTCCCTATTTTGTATACAATTTCAAATACAATACTCAGCACTTAACAATAAACATGCCAATCAATAGCAGGCCCGATACCGCCTGACGATCCTGGGAACTTGGTGGGTTTGCAAGCCAAGGCCTGCGTGTTTTTTGCACTACATCAGCGCAAGTAATCCCCAGCAAGGTGCAGCATTCACTCTATTTTTTCTCTCTAAGGCGGTGCAATCCAAAGAGGGAGCGGAGTTAAAGGGGCTTGGAAAATTGGTATACGTTGTGCAGAATAATCGTATACAAAAATATAGGTGAGCCATGTTAAAGGACGAACAGATCTACCAAAAGCTGCTCAAGGCCATTGTTGAGCACAAACTGCCACCGGGCGAACGTCTGCCCGAAGATAAACTGGCAGAGGCCTTCGGCATTAGTCGCACCGGCATCCGCAAGGTGATTCAACGCCTCGCTCTGGAGCGCTTTGTTATCGTAGAGGCGAACAAAGGCGCCCATGTTAATCGCCCCAGCCGGCAAGAGGCGGAAGAGGTGCTCAATAGTCGCATCCTTCTCGAGCCCCAACTGATCCCAGATATCGTTAACAACTGGACGGCTAAACACGCCAAGCATTTCTACGCCATGGTCGATGAAGAGAACCATGCCGACGAGCAAGGCTGGCTGTCACAGTCGATTCAGCTGACCGCCCAGTTTCACTACGAACTGGCAGCCATTAGCAACAACAGCATCCTGGCGGAGTTTGTCGAGCAGCTCTGCTATCGCTCCTCCCTGGTACTCGCCGCCTATGGCTCGCGTAAAAGCGTGAGCTGCGACAGCGGAGACCATGCCGAGCTACTGGCACTGCTGGATGCCCGCGAAACTGCCCAAGCCCAACAATGGATGGAGCACCACCTTATCAAAGTGAAGCAGTCCATCTCATTGGATGGGAACGACTGTGCCCAGATCGACTTTCAGCGCCTGTTTTCGGAGATGTAGCAGCCATGAAGATTAACCTGATCAACCCCAACACCTGTCAGGGAATGACTGACAAGATCGCCACCTCAGCGGCCGCAATTTGCGTGCCCGACAGCGAGATCATCGCGCAAAGCCCCGAGCACGGCCCGCTTAGCATTGAGTGTGCCTTCGATGAAGCACTGGCTGGCGCGGCAGTGCTCGACTGTATCGCCAAGGGCGAGCAGGCCGGTGTGGATGCCCACATTATTGCCTGCTTTGGCGATCCGGCTATCGATGCCTGCCGCGAGCTCGCCAGCGCACCGGTAATAGGTATCGCCGGGGCTGCCTTTCAACTAGCCAGCTTGGTGGCATCGCGCTTTTCGGTAGTCACCACCCTAAGCCGTACCCTGCCCGCCAGCCATCACCTGCTGCAACGCTATGGCTACCAACACATCTGTACCAGTGTGCGCGCCAGCGATATCGCAGTATTGGATCTGGAAGCGGTCAGTGAGGATAGCTTGCATGGTTTGCTAAGCGAATGCCAGCAAGCGGTTGAGCACGATGGCGCCGAGGCCATCGTACTTGGCTGCGCCGGGATGAGCGATCTGGTGAGCCGTCTGCAACAAGCCTTGCCAGTGCCAGTGATAGATGGAGTAGCAGCGGCAGTGAAGTTGGCTGAGTCATTGGTTCAACTGGGGCTAAAGACCGCCAAAACCGGCAACTACGCCGCGCCACTGCCCAAGCAATACACTGGGCGCTATCAGCACTGGTCCCAATAAAAAAAGAGAGAAAAGGAACAAGGATGAACCACTTCCCCCCACGTGATTATCAGGGCTATGGCCCTAACCCGCCCCATGCCAACTGGCCGGGTAAGGCACGGATTGCCGTGCAATTTGTACTGAACTTTGAAGAGGGCGGCGAGAACTGCGTGCTACACGGCGACCCGCACGCAGAAACCTTCTTGTCGGAAATCTTTGGCGCCGCCCCCTATCCTGAGCGGCATATGAGCATGGAATCACTGTACGAGTACGGCTCGCGGGTGGGCGTGTGGCGCATACTCAATGAGTTCAAGCGTCGCCAGTTGCCACTGACCATCTTTGGGGTGGCCACCGCCCTGCAACGCAACCCCGAGGTTACCAAGGCGATTGTCGATGCTGGCCACGAGATAGCCTGCCACGGTCTGAAGTGGATCCACTACCAGGATATGCCCATCGAGCAAGAACGCGCACAGATGGCCGAGGCGCTAGATATTATCGAACAGCTTACCGGCGAGCGCCCGCTGGGCTGGTACACCGGTCGCGACTCGCCCAACACCCGTCAGTTGGTGGCTGAGCAACAAGGGCTAGTCTACGACTCCGATTACTACGGCGATGACCTGCCGTTTTGGACTCAGGTCAAGCAGCCCAACAGCGAGCAAACCCGGCCCCATCTGGTGGTGCCCTATACCCTCGATTGCAACGATATGCGCTTCGCCTCGCCCTACGGCTTTAGCCATGGCGAGGAATTCTTTGAGTACCTGAAAGCCAACTTTGACTGTCTGTATCAGGAAGGCGCCGATGCGCCGAAGATGATGTCTGTGGGGCTGCACTGCCGCACCATTGGCAAACCGAGCCGCTTTATGGCGCTGGTGAAGTTCCTCGATTACATCCAATCCCACCAGCAGGTGTGGGTAGTGCGAAGGATAGATATCGCCAAGCACTGGATGGCAGAGCACCCTTATCAAGGCTAAGTCCACTGCTATATGTCCAGTTGATGTAATTAAAACATCAGCTGGGCATGCTAGTTTTCAAATAGCGCCATTCCAGCATACCTGATTGATATAAAAACAGTTTGTGTACTTTCTACGCTCTCATTCCTAGCAAATTAATCCGCTGTACTAGCAATGACTCGTTCGCTTGCCAACGACGGCTGCCTTTCGATGTAATTTAAACATCATATCGCGATGTATAAATAACATCAGCCAACATGCCACCTCAATAATTTACTCAATAAATTCAGTGACTTAAAAACTGGCACAAAGCCTGTAATAGCCTCTGCAACTGGATAAGTTCGGGCCTTCCCTCGCCCGGCAATACAACAATGTGGAGACAACAATGTTTTGTATTCAATGTGAACAGACGATTCAAACCCCTGTAGCGAAAGGCTGTGCCTACACCCAAGGCATGTGCGGTAAAACCTCCGAGGTATCCGACCTACAAGACGTGCTGGTGTATACCCTGCAAAGCGTCTCATACTGGGCCACGCTAGGTCGCAGCTACAACATCATTGATAGCGAAATCGACCAATGGGCACCCAAAGCCTTCTTTGCCACGTTGACCAATGTAAACTTCGATCCCGAGCGCATCATCGAGCTTTCGCACACCGCCGCACGCTTCCAACAGCGCCTGCAAGAGCGGGTTAGCCAAGCCGCCCAGCTCGCCGCTAATACCTTGCCCGCTGATACCCTGCCCACTCATCCTGCGGTGGCCAACTTCAAGCTGCCAGACAGCGCCGAACAGATCCTGGCTTACGCCCCACAAGTTGCAGTGAACCGTGGTCATCATGAGCTGCATGAAGATGTAATTGGCCTGCGCCTACTGTGCCTCTATGGCCTGAAAGGTGCCGCCGCCTACCTTGAGCATGCCCGGGTACTGGGTCAAACCAGCCAAGAGCTATACAGCCAGTATCACAAGATTATGGGCTGGCTCGGCACTGACCCCACCGACCTGAATGCCCTGTTGGATTGCTCGATGGAGATCGGCCTGATGAACTATCAGGTGATGGAGATGCTGGATCGCGGCGAAACCGACACCTTCGGCCACCCGCAACCGACTCAGGTGAACGTTAAGCCAGTTAAAGGTAAATGTATTCTGGTCTCCGGACACGACCTGCACGATTTAGAGAAGATCCTCCAGCAAACCGCTGGCACTGGCATCAATGTCTACACCAACGGTGAGATGCTGCCGGCTCACGGCTACCCTGCGCTTAACAAGTACCCGCACTTGGTCGGTAACTACGGCAGCGCCTGGCAGAACCAACAGAAAGAGTTCGCCAACTTCCCCGGCGCCATTGTGATGACCTCTAACTGCCTGCTTAACCCTAACGTCGGTCAGTATGCCGACCGTCTGTTTACCCGCAGCATTGTGGGTTGGCCTGGGGTGGCACATATTGAAGGTGACGATTTCAGTGAGGTGATTGCCTGCGCCGAAGCGCAGCCTGGCTTCCAGCACGATGAGATTGAGCACTACATCACCGTAGGTTTTGGCCGTAACGCGCTGATGGAAGCCGCGCCTGCGGTTATCGATCAGGTGAAACAAGGCAATATCAGCCACTTCTTCTTGGTTGGCGGCTGCGATGGCGACAAGGCCGAGCGCAGCTACTACAGCGACTTTACCGCTGCCACCCCCGATGACAGCCTGATCCTGACTCTGGCCTGCGGTAAGTTCCGCTTTAACAAGAACCAGTTTGGCGATATCAACGGCATTCCTCGTCTGCTCGATGTGGGTCAATGCAACGATGCTTACTCGGCCATCCAGTTGGCCTTGGCGCTCAGCAAAGAGTTCGATTGCGATATCAACGAGCTACCGCTGACCTTGGTGCTGTCGTGGTTTGAGCAAAAAGCGATTGTTATCCTGCTTACCCTGTTCGCGCTAGGCGTAAAAGGGATCTACACCGGACCAAGTGCACCGGCTTTCCTCACCGATAACCTAATCAGCATCATCCAGGATAAGTTTGAGATGCGGATGATTGGCACGGTTGAAGAAGACCTTCAGGCCATCTTGCAAGGTTAAGCCGACCCGGCAGAGGGGAAGCCACACGCTTCCCCTCTCTTAAACTCCACGATTTTCAAAGCAATCACTACTTTCAAACGAAAAGGCAGCCCTATGCAACAAGCGACTTGTTCAGCCCGAGGCATCACCCTGCGCTGCAGTGCCCGCATTCAAGAGACCGCCGATACGGTATCGCTGCGTCTGCGCAGCCATGATGGCGTGCGCCCCTTCAGCTTTCATCCCGGTCAGTTTATCTCCTTGGGTATAGAGGTGGATGGGCGCAATGAGTACCGTGCCTACTCGCTTAGCTCCACCCCACAAGACGACGAACTGCAGATCACGGTGAAACGGGTGCCCGGCGGTGTAGTGTCGAACCGTATTGTCGACAACATCGAGGTGGGTAGCGAGCTGCCGATACTCGCGCCTGCCGGTGAGTTTAACCTAAACCAATGCCCGCCCGTCGCAAACCATGGTCGTAGCAAAGTGCTGATGCTTAGCGCAGGCTGCGGCATTACCCCGGTCTATTCCATGGCTCGCCACTGGCTGGAGCAACACAGCGATATCGATATCGTGTTCCTGCACACCGCCCGCGATCAGGCCAATATTATCTTCCACCAGCCGCTCGAGCAGTTGGCACAAAACCACGACAACTTCTCGCTAAAGTTGCTGCTAAATGACGCTACTGGCAGCCACTATCCAGAGGGCTTCCTCGATGCCGCATGGCTAAACAAGTTAGTGCCGGATTTTTCCGAGCGCAGCGTGTACTTATGCGGGCCAGAGCAGTTTATGCAGGATATGCGCAGCTATTTAGAGCAAGGCGGCCTGGATATGGACCGTTTCTATCAGGAGAGCTTTACCCCGACCAAGCCGGAGCCCACAGCATCGAGCACCTCACCCGCACACGATAGCGTACAGGTGGTCATCCCGCAGTTTGGCGCCAGCCAACCAGCAGATGCCGACAGCTTGCTCAGTGAAGCGCTGGAAGATGCCGAGGTGCCGGTTATTCTAGCCTGCCGCAGCGGGATCTGCGGTTCGTGTAAGTGCAAGGTCACCAGTGGTGAAGTGGAAAGCAGTACCCATGGCCCGCTTACCCCTGAAGAGGTGGAGCAAGGCTATGTGCTGGCCTGCTCCAGTACCTTGAAGTCGGATGTGACGGTTGAGCTTTGAGCTTCGGGCTTAAACGGTAAACAGCCTTGAGCTTTTAGACAGTAAACAGCCTTGAGCGGCTAGACAGTAAAAAGCAGCACTGCGCCCGGCAAAGCCAAAAACACCACACCGATATACGCGGCAATCGCCCATTTGGTGTGGGTGGCCATATCGGCCAGCAGCTTCGCGCCTTTCAAAGGCAGCTCGCGCAGTACCGGTAGCGCGAAGATCGTTAGCGTCGCCAGGGTATTAAATAGCAAGTGTACCAAGGCGATCTGTAGGGCAAAGGCGGCGGTATCGCCGGTGATCGCGGTGGCTGCCAGCAAGGCGGTGATACAGGTGCCGATATTGGCCCCCACGCTAAATGGATAGACATCGCGCACCTTCAATACGCCCGAGCCAACTAAAGGCACCACTAAGCTGGTGGTGGTCGAGGACGACTGCACCAGCGTGGTAACCACCGTGCCCGATGCCACCCCATGTAGCGGCCCGCGGCCGATGGCCGATTGCAAAATCCGCTTGGCTCTGCCTACCATCAGGCTGCGCATCAACTTGCCCATCAAGGTGATGGATACTATCAGCACCAGTACACCGGTGAGCGCTAAAAGCACGCCACCCAGCATGCCAAGTTCCGCGAAGGGCGCTTTCATTGCATCGACGCCGGGCGATATCAGCGGCTTCATAAAATTCAGCCCCTTCATGCTCATATTGCCGCTATCAAGAAACGGCGGCACGAAGGCTGAGCTGAGGCGCTGCAACAAGCCAAAGGCCATCTCCAAGGGCAGGAAGATAGCGACTGCGAGTAGGTTGAAAAAGTCATGCACCGTGGCGCTGGCAAAGGCGCGGCGAAACTCGGTCTTATCCCCGGCATGGCCAAGGCTGACCAAGGTATTGGTCAAGGTGGTACCGATGTTCGCCCCCATCACCATAGGGATGGCAATCCCCACCGGCAAGCCGCCCGCCACCAACCCGACGATGATCGAGGTGACGGTGCTGGACGATTGAATCAGCGAGGTAGCGATTAAGCCAATCATCAAACCAGCAACCGGATGAGAGGCAAACTCAAACAGCTCGGCGGCATGGTTACCCGCCGCAATCTTGAAGCCACTACTCACTGCGGAAACGGCAACCAGCAGCAGGTATAGCAGCATGAGTAACTGCGTCCAACGCAAGGTACGTCGCCAACGCGATACCTGTTGGGCCGGTAGTGCCTGCACGGGTGGCAAGGACTGCTCAATATCCATATCTACTCCAGTAGTGACAACTTTACGCTACTTATCAGGCATTTACTGTACGGGATAGAGGTAAGTAAACGCTTCCTTAGAAAATGCAGTCGTCATACTACTGTGTTTTTTGTGAGCGATTTGTGAGCGCCAACATAGATTATTACGCGTTCATGACTAACGGTGAGTTCTGCGATTTACAGAGCAATTTAAGCGACGTTAGCAGCTAAATAGTCCATTTATTGATTTGGCACCATACTCTACGGGTCGTTGCCTTCTAGGATGGACGGTTTAGCTTAACACGCAGATTCTGCGCAAGGATTGCGATGCACCCGTTAAAGCATACCCCTATTTCACTTGAGCAGGCGCGAGACGCGCTATCGCCAATCTACCAGCACATGCAGGCAAGCCCGCTGCTGAGTTGCCAAGCCCTATCCCAACAACTCGACTGCGAGCTCTACATAAAACACGAGAACCACAACCCGACCGGTTCATTTAAGATCCGTGGCGGCATTAATCTGATGCATCACTTGGCCAAGACCAATGCGCGGGGTGTGATTACCTTTTCTACCGGTAACCATGGCTTATCCGTTGCACAATCGGCCGCATGGTTTGGCTTGCCCGCAACGATTGTGGTGCCAGAAGGTAACAACCCCGCTAAGAACCGCAGAATCAAAGCGACAGGCGCAAACTTGCTGGAAGCAGGCAGCAGCTTTGAACACGCTGCACAAACCGCCGAGCGACTATGCAATGAGCAAGGGCTCTACTATGCCCACCCGGCCGATGAGCCCTGTTTGATTAATGGCGTTGCCAGTGAGTTTTTGGAGATCTTGGAACAGTTGCCAGATATCGATGCGCTAATCTTGCCGATTGGTGCTGGCAGTGAGCTGGCTGCCGCCACTTTGGTGCTAAAACAGCTAAAACCAGAGGTGGAGATCTTCGCCGTTCAAGCAGAATCCTCACCCGCCGCCTATCTAAGCTGGCGCGCAGGCCGCATTCAAAGCGCTGACAATCGCACCTTCGCGGGCGGCTTTGCCACTGGCAGTGGCTACGCCCTGCCCTTTAGTTACTACCGTGAGTCATTGAGCGACTTTGTGCTGCTCAGCGAGCAGGAAATCTATCAAGGTATTGCCTTGGCGGCGCATTACACCCAAAACCTGATGGAAGGAGCCGGTTCAGCCAGCTTAATGGCAGCCCTACGCTTACGTGAACGCTTGAAAGGCAAAAAGGTCGTTGTGCAGTTTAGTGGTGCCAATGCATCGGCCAGTGAGCTGCGACACGCATACCAGCTTCCTTGCTTTGAGCACGGCCTTAATGCCTTGTAATAGAGGAAAGCGCCTTGTAATAGAACTAAGCACCTTGTAATAGCGCTAAGAGTTAACAAGCAAAACCTAAACAGCAACGAAAAAGCGCGACCATCTAAGCCAGTCGCGCCTTGGTTACCCTATCTTGATTTACGAAAGCGACTAGTGCGCCGCCACAATCCGATAGCTCATGCTTTGGTCGTTCACCTCAACGATGTAGTCGCCCACCACTGAGGTATAGATATCCCCACCGGTTTGCTCTAACACTCCATCGCTGTTGTTATCGCCAAAGTTGTAGCTCCAATCGCCATGTACATCGAACTTAAAGCGCTGCTCGCTTCTGCCATCGAAGCTGACCACCAGCTGCCAGGTGTTATCGCCGACCAAGTTCATGGCGCTGCTGGCCCAGCCATTCGGTGTACCTCGAAAATAGAGCTGCTCGAAGTTACTTTGCAGATTGGCATTGGGGTCGAAGACCTCAATGCTCACGGTGGCAGTATCGGTCTGGCCGGCCTCGTCGGTAACGGTGAGGCTGATATCAAACAGGCCCACCTGATCGAAGGTCAGATCAAGCAGTACTGAACTGGCACCGGTACTCCACTGATAACCAACAATATCTCCTTCAGCATCGCTCGAGCTGGCAGCGTTAAAGCTCACCACCGAGCCTACCGCCACACGGGTACTGCTCACATCAATCACTGCGCTAGGCTTTTGGTCGCTGCTCACTGGAGTTAGCTGATAGGTCATCGCCTGATCGTTCACCTCCACCAAATAGCTGCCGGTGACCGTGGTGAAGATATCGCCGCCGGTTTGCTCAAGCACCCCATCGGCATTGTTATCGCCGTAGTTAAGGCTCCAGTCGCCATTCACGTCAAACTTGAAGCGCTGCTGGCTCTGCCCATCGAAGTCCACCACCAGCTGCCAGGTGTTATCGGCCACCAAGGCCATCGCATCCGCACTCCAACCGTTTGCTGTTCCGCGGAAGTAGAGCTGCTCGAAGTTGCTGGCCAACTCTTCGCTGACCACTTTCAGCTCAATCTGGGTCTGTGCACTCAGTCCCTCGACATCGCTCACCGTGACGCTAACGCTCATGTCCTGCTCAACCACCACCGAGATGGATTCGCTGGTTTCGCCGGTGCTCCATAGGTAGCTCAAGGCCTCGCCCTCAGGGTCGTAAGAAGACGCTGCGCTTAAGGTAACCGTGGTTCCCGCCGAGACCTCGGTTGCTGAGGCCTCGATAGCGGCCACCGGCGCTTGGTTGACCGTCACTTGATAGAGCTCGCTAACGCTATGGGTCGCGCCTTCATTGTCGGTCACAGTCAGGCTGATGGTGATATCTTGTTGCAGAGTGAAACTGATGCTCTGGGAGGTTTCACCGGTGCTCCACAGATAGCTGACAATCTCGCCGTCACTATCGGAGGATTGAGCAGCGCTTAGGTTGAAAACCGTACCTACTGCCGCGCTTTGCCCCGGTGGGCTTATCACTGCATTGGGGGCTTGGTTACCCAGCTCATCCGGGATACCTGCAGCCACACCACCGGCCGACAACTGCCAGTCGCCTTCGTCGACCTGATAGTTTTGCCCGCCGTTGTTATCCCAACTGCCGCTGCAGTTGTTGGTAACAAACTCCAGTGGCTGGCCTCGCTCCAGCTCCACGGTATAACGGAACCAGCCGCTGCCAGCGGCTTCCATCTGCACGCCCGGAGCCGTGGTCCAGGTTTGCGCCCCATCGGTGCTGTAGTGCAAACAGACCTTGCCCCAACCTTGGGTGTCCTCGTAGTACAGGGTCGAGAGAATGGCCTCGCCAATAATGCTCAGAGTTATGGTCGAGCTGCTCGTAGCGCCTTGATCATCGGTCACGGTGAGGGTCACCGAGGTGCGCTCATCTACGGTTATGCTAATCGATTGCGAGGTCTCGCCGGTGCTCCACTGGTAGCTGACGATTTCGCCATCGACATCCGATGAATCCGCGCCGCTTAAGGTAACGACTGCCCCACGCTCAACCGCTTGGCTTCCCGGGGTGATCACCGCGCTTGGCTTGCGGTTACCGGTGTAATCGGCGGTGAAGAACACGTACTCACCTTCAATATTGCCGTTTACATCCTCAACCGTCAGGCCGCCTTCGTTGCGATAGCGACCGGCGCCCACATACACCTGCTGAATCGCCGAGCGGGTCACGTTGCCCTTAGCATCAGTGGCTTCGATATAGTAGTCCAGCAACTGCTCTTGGTACTGATCGAAGTAGGCATAGTACATGTTGCCAATCTTATCGGCGGGCACCACCTCGAAGGTTTCAGTACTGGCGGCCTGCCAGCTAACGCCATTGATATCCGGCGTTAAATCACGCTCGGTTAGCGGGAAGCTGCTCCACTCGCCCACCCGGGATGGGTCGACGTTAGGGTCAGAGGCGTGGGCGGCCGGATCGTAAAGCTTGTAGGTTTTATCTGTCGCATCTGCCCACTTGTTGGTGTGTGGGCGGATCTTCACCTGGATATCGCTAATGCCGCTGGCATCAAAGGCATAGGTGTAGATGGCAAAGGTGGTATCGGCGTAGATCTCCGCCCAACCTTCGGCCTTGCTCTTGTTGGCACTGCCCGGGTTGTAGGGATAACGCTGTGGCCACCACACCGATGGTCCGGTGCGGTCCTTGCCTTTGTTTTGCTCCACGTAGGGCTCGCTAAAGTACAGCGATTGATTAAACGAGATGGTGGGCTTAACGCCATCATCCACGTTCTCGTCGTAGTAGCCAAAGCCAGAGTCGATGGCCGCAATCAGGAAGTACCAGCCAAGCTCTGCCGGGTTAGCGCCACCGGCGTAGTTGTTGCTGGCATCGCCTTTCACCGGATAGGACATCATCCACGGGTTGAGCTGGTTACCCGGATAGGTTATCTCGTGGTCCATCTGGGTGGTGGGCTGCCAGTGGTTGGGATTGTCATCCAGCCAGATCTGCTCGGCGGTTTTCGCGTAGTTCTCGGCGGCCTGTAGCAGCGCGAAGTTACGTTCAAGGTAGTGATAGCCCAGCTCCAGCGACACCATATGCTGGCGCGTCGCCACATAGTCACTGGCGTGGGCAGCATTGAAGTCGCTCATCTGCCCGGCCCATACCCCCATCGGAATATGCCAGTGGTACCACGTAGGATCGGCCGAAGAGTCACGGGTATCAATCCATGAACCATCCTGCACATGCACCACATCATCATCAGGGATTGGATAAGCACGCAGGTACTCTTCAACCCCCATACCGGTAACGGCGCCATCGGCGTAGGTGACATTGCCCGAGTTTGCCCAAGTGCCGCCATCGCCGGCGCGGCCGGAAGAGTTATCGCCATCGTGGGCAATCACAAAGTACTGACGGCGGCCCAGGCTGTCGGCATCACCCACAAAGCTTTTCAGCACATCGGCGCTTACACTGCCCTGATAGCCTTCTTCCCACGAGCTGGCTTGCTCGACCGGAATACCGGCGACCCGAAACTCTTCACCACTGTCAGGATCGACGTACTGCACCCAATGGGGAATGGAGGCAAAGGGGAACTTGTTCTGGGTGACCTGCTGTTCATTGAACATCGGGATCGATACCCATTCACCAATATCGCTGGTGTTACGCAGATCGGCCCGGTTTGGTGGGGAGATCATCGTGTCCACCCCGGGCTGATTCAGATAGGGGTAGTCACGCAGGGTACGCGAATAGTGCACGTTCCCTAGCACCGACCACTCGATCCCCAGCTTGTTTAGTACCGGGATAATCCGGTCTGAGAAACCCAGCTCGGTGGGGAAAAAACCCTTGGAGGAGCGGAAGCTGTCACCGAGGAAGTAATCCTGCGCCAAAGTGGCATTCTGGTAGATCAAATCCTTGAGGAAGTAATCATTGCCCACCAACGGGCCCATGGTGTGGTGGCCGCTGAAGTGGATGGTATCCAGCGCGTTATAGCCATTGGTGGTTTTGGTGCCCTGCTGGGTCTCACGCCAGTAGTTTCCCCAACCGAGGTTATAGCCACTAAGGTTACCCAGCTCAGCGAAGCTCTGAACATTGTTAATCACCGATGCCGACATGGTCACGTGAGTCTGGCTAAGCGGATGGGCGCCGTTGTTGTTTCTGGCGGTATCCATTGGCCAGCTTAGATACGCGCCGGTCTTGGCATGGTGTGAGTAGTACGCCACCAAATCATCGTGGGGCATCGGTAGGCCGCTGCCGGGGATGTAGAAGGTGTAGCCCGGTGGTGGGTTGTTTTTCAGTTCGATGACCTGGCCATCGTAGGTGTAGCGGATGGGTTCGCCCACATTGAGGTTCTGGTACTGATCTACGTCGTAGTAAGGCCAGAAATTGGGCATGTGATTGTGGTAGATATGGGTCGCCGCGATTTGTGCATGCGAATGGGCACAAGCGACCATGGCCATCGTTAAGACGGCCAGCCTTGTTTTTCTCATGTCTTCCTTTCCCGTTTGTATAGTTAGTGTTGCCCAAGTGAACTTAGGCACCAGTAGGCATGCGGGCACTCTTCTAATTGTTTGAAAGATGAAGGGTTACGCGCTGCCAGACTCCTTACCGGGGAGCCAGTTAGCCCGCTTCAAAACATCAGAAAGACAACGCAGCAAGGCTGCACAATCACTAAGAGGAAGGCTGAGATATTCGTTACTGATATAACGAACACCTCAGCCAGTCTAATCAAGGCTATAAACGCTGTAGATAGCAAAAGGGAAGAAGTTTGCGCTCTATCAAGTATTTACTTAATTGTCACATTTGTTTCGTGAGCTATCACTTTGTTAACAAGCAAGGGCTCGCTAGCCCGGGTGACCATCCACCCGCGGCTGACCCAGCATCGGAACAAAGCGCCAGACAAACCAGATAAAGGCAAACATCCATAACCCCCCTGCAACTTGCACCAGAGTGACCAATGCAGCAGGCATTAGCGCAACGCCTGCAGTACGAATCGCGGCCGCGGCAAACAAGGCAGCATAGGCTGGCCACATCACGGGGCCTTTGTAGATCTCACGCCCGGTATGTCCCATGCTCACCCGCGCCATCATCGCTAGGATCAGCCCACCTAAAGCGCCAATGGCGAACAGGTGAACAAAGCTATGAGCGACAAAGGCATTGCTACTCAGCCCCCGTACCAGCAGGCTAAGTGGCAGACACCAATAAGCAACGTGCAGCGACCACACCAAAGACTCCGAGAAGGTGCGCCAGCTTCTCCAACGCAGGCAGCGCAGCAGCTGACACACGCCAGCAACCACCATTAGCCAGGCCGATGCATTGAGATAAACCAAGGGGAAGAAGCTTAGCAGCAGTAACGCGATAAGAGGGAGGGTAGCTCCCCATTCCAACCACCACAGCGCAGGAGGCTTGGCAAAATCAAAGCGCCGGGCAGTGAAGAAGGGGATCACCCGGCCTCCCATCACCGACAACAGGATAGCAAACCACCACAACATTGCCTGCCACACCGCCTGTACACTAAAGGGTGGAAGGCCTTTCATTGCGGCATAGCTTGCAAAATTTGCCGCGATAGCCAGCAAAAACAGCGGCACAAAGAACAGGTTTCGCCAACCTTTGGCCTTCACAACGCGGCTACCGACCTCCCAACAGGCCACCAATAAGAACAGCCCCTCCACAGAAGAGGTAAGCCAAAGCGGCACGGGCAGCCACAGCAATACGCGTGGGGCGAGCCAGAGACCAATCAATAGCAATAGTCGCCAGGATTTGGTGCCGGGCTGTCCGGTCCAGGTTTGCACGGCGGTTAGCACAAAGCCCACCACAACCGCCATGGAAAAACCAAAGATCATCTCATGCACGTGCCACCATAGCGGGTCGACCTGCAGCCCCGGCAGCGGCCCACCTGTCCACATATGCAGCCATAAGCCGATAGCCAGCACCGCGTAGATGCCGGCAAGGGCAAAGAAGGGCCGAAAGCCCAGGCGCAAAAAAGGTGGGATCTGTTCTTCTTTGCTTCGATCAACAATGTTTAGCAAGGGTGACTCCTGAACGCTGCGTATGCTCGCGTACGCTAGATAACTTAGTAAGTGTAAAGTAACTTTCGTACAGCATGATCCAAGCCAATTTTTAAAACTAAATATTTCAAACACTTAGATAAAGCGCGATCTAAAAGCCAACATGAGTCGATGTATTTTTTACAACACAACGTTACAATGCTCAGCATCTTGATGTCATTTCCAAACAGTATTGCCATGCCAGCAAATTCCATTGACACCCTGTTACTGCAACTCGCCGTCGATCTCAGTGCTCAACTGCCTGAGGGAGAGCACTATCAGCGCCTGCTAGATTCGCTCAATCAAGTCTTACCTAGTGATGCCAGCGCCCTGTTTATTCTGGATGCCCACAAGAGTTTGGTGCCCGTGGCAATCAGTGGTCTGTCTCCCGCTATATTGGGCCGGCGCTTTGAACCAACCGCCCACCCGAGGCTGGCAGCAATCCTAGCGAGTCGCGAACCGGTGCGTTTTGAAGCCGGCTCCCCCCTGCCCGACCCTTTCGATGGGTTGGTCGAAGGCATGCCCGATGGCGAGCTGGATGTGCATGACTGTCTCGGTTGCAGCCTGTACGTGGAAGATGAACTGGTTGGCGCTATAACCCTCGACGCGATGGAAGTGGGCGCGTTTAGCCGGGTCTCAGAAGTAACCATCTCGACCATTGCCGCTTTGGCTGCGGCCAACGTGCGTAATGTCACCCTGATTGAGGCCCTGCGCAGCAGCAACCGCCATCAGCACAGCATCAACCAGTTGCTGATAGAGCAAGCCCGCGCCCAACAGGGTGAGCTGGTGGGTAACAGCCCTCAGATGCAGCAGCTGCAGCGCAGCATCGCCACGGTGGCCCCCTCAGACTTTGCGGTGCTGATTAGTGGCGAGACCGGCACCGGCAAGGAGCTGGTCGCCCACCTGCTACATGCCCAATCGACCCGCAGCGACAAACCGATGATTCAAGTCAACTGTGCGGCCCTACCCGAGTCGCTAGCCGAAAGTGAGCTGTTCGGGCACGTGAAGGGCGCGTTTACTGGCGCGACCTCCCATCGCCCCGGCAAATTTGAGTTGGCCGATGAGGGCACCCTGTTTCTCGATGAAATTGGTGAACTGCCGCTATTGCTGCAAGCCAAACTGCTACGGGTGCTGCAACAAGGCGAAGTGCAACGAGTGGGCGCCGACAAGCTCAAGCACGTTAACGTTCGGATCATCGCCGCCACCAACCGCGATCTACAACATGAGGTTGAGCAGGGCCGCTTCCGCGCCGATCTCTACCACCGCTTGCACGTCTTCCCCATTCAACTCCCACCGCTGCGCGAGCGAGATGGCGATATCCCTCTGCTGGCAGGCCACCTACTCGATAAGGTGCGCACCCAATTCCATGCCCCGCAGCTACACATTCAGCCTCGCTGTCTTAGCCTTCTCGAGCAGCAGGGCTGGCCAGGCAATGTGCGAGAGTTAGAGCACTGCCTAATGCGCGCAGCCCTGAGTGCCATTCAGCAAGGCGAGCAGGTGATCACCCAGCGCCATCTTGGCCTGCAGCAGGTAAACCCGAGCCTTTCCGCTGGCATTGCGAGCGTACCTGAGCAGGGGTTTCGGCGTGCCATCGAGGACTATCAAAAACGCTTGATTGAACAGGCCTTGGCCCAGCATGACGGTGTATGGGCGCAAGCGGCCCGCAGCTTACAGATGGACCGGGGCAACCTGTACCGACTAGGGAAAAAGCTCGGCGTTGTTTAAATGACATCGCCGATGTGTAAACAACAACAGTATGCGGGTAGTCAGCCTGTTACAAGTTAAGTGCTTTAAGGCTGGCTGAGCGCATAAACGTAGCAGTCCACCTGCTCTCCATTGGCTAACGTCGCTTGGGTGATGCAGCGCTGATAGCCGCTACCTTCAAACTCATCCAGCATTGGCCATTGCTCGGCTAGGCCCTCAGCGGTAAACAAGAATCCGCTAACCTCGCCTGCGCTGTCATCCAGCACTAAACCGGGGTAACCCAGCTCCGCCCCCCAGCCGCTCTGTTCGAGCCTTCCCTTGACGCTGGCCGGCTGCCAATGGCCTTCTACCTTTGCCAGTACATGTTGATTTGGCCGGCCCGGCGCTAATGTGCCGTAAACAAATAAATGCGTGATAATCGTTTCTCCATTAACCCTTCTAATATCATTCTACTTTCGGCCATGCCGAGACGACGAGGCTCTGATTATTCCACACCCAACCTTGCAAGCCTTTCATCTTCAATTACATTTTATTGATACACATCAAGTTATTGTCTCCACATGGACATTACTACATGAAGATAACCACCCGCTTTTTCCTCCTACTGCTCGCCAGCATCATCGTTCCCATCTTGGTCATTTCCACCACCGTGGTCATCAAGGTTCGCAACGAAGCCCAAGCCAACTTTGTGGAACGCAGTAATGCCGAGCTCACCCATATCGACAGCGCCATTAGCATCTATCTAAATGGCTTGGCCGAAGACGCCGCGTTTCTGGCGAGCACCGACGTGGTCAAGCAGTTAGACGACACGGTCACCACCTACATGGGCAAGCCCGGTGGCATGATGCGCGCATCGCAAAACGGCGGCATCGAAGCCGAGGTATACCACCTGCTACGTCAGTTTGGTGAGGCCCGCCCCGACTTAGCCTATGTGTATCTGGGGATGAGCAATGGCGGCTATATCGTCTGGCCGGAGAGCAATGTGCCCGACGATTATGACCCGCGCACTCGCCCTTGGTACAAAACCTCCATTGGCCAGAACCGGGCGGTGAGGATCCCGGCTTACATCGACTTGGCAACCGGCAACCCCTTGCTCGATTACATGCATAGCTTTAGCGCCAAGCAAGGGATCAAGGGCACCATTGGCGTCGACGTATCACTGCAGAAGTTCACCGAGATCGTCGCCAGTATTAAGTTTGGCCAAAGCGGCTATGTGATGATGATTGAGGACACTGGCGCGGTGCTGGCCGACCCATCGAACCCCGACAATAACTTCAAATCATTCGGTGAGATTGCCGACTACCAACGCATAGCCAGTCAGGGGCAAGGCTTGGTTGAAACCGAGATCGGTGGCGAGAGTTGGTATGCCAACGTCTACCTTTCACCCGCAACCGGTTGGAAGATGGTTGGGATGATCCCCACCGATGAGGTTTATCAGAATGCCAATGCGATTACCTGGAACATCATCGTGATGTCGGTGATTATGGTGGCAATCTTTATGGGCATCGGCTTCGTGCTAATGAAACTGATTAGCCGCCCAATGCAAACCATCACCGATGGCCTGGAAAATATTGCCTCCGGTGACGGCGACCTTAGCAAGCGCTTGAACATCGACAGCCAGGATGAATCAGGGCAGATGGCCCGTGCCTTCAACCGCTTTGCTGGCACCATCGCAGAGCTGGTGGACAGCATCAAAGAGAAGAGCGGCCAGCTGAATGACTCAGCCGATACCTCTGCCCAGCTATCCCAGCAGATGAAAGGAGTCGCCTCCAGCCAGCTAGCCGCCGTAGAGCAAGTCTCCACCGCCTTCCACGAGATGGTCGCCACCTCCAATGAAGTCGCCAACAACTGTAGCCAAGCCGCCTCGGCCGCCGACGATAGCCAAGGGCAAGTCGAGCAAGGCCACCAGTTGATTCAGCAAACCGTTAGCGCCGTGAATCAGCTAGAAACTACCCTCAATCAATCTAACCAAGCGATGCGTGAGCTCTCAGAAGACTCGCAAAACATCACGGTTATCCTCGACACCATTCGCGGCATCGCCGAGCAAACCAACCTGCTGGCTCTTAACGCTGCGATTGAGGCTGCCCGCGCTGGCGAGCAAGGCCGTGGCTTTGCAGTGGTCGCCGACGAGGTGAGAACCTTGGCTGGGCGCACCGCCGAGTCCACCGAAGAGATCGACAAGTTGCTGACCAAGCTGCGCAGTCAAACTGATGTGGTTGCGCAGAGCCTGAACGACAGCATCAAGCACTCAGAGCAGTCGGTACAGGCCACCGACCAAACCAGCAGCGTGTTTGAGTCCATCATGGAGTCGGTGCTGACGATCCGCGATATGACCACCCAGATTGCCGCGTCCGCCGAGGAGCAGCACTTGGTAGCTGAAGAGATTAACCGCAACATTACCGACATCCATGATGGCGCCAACCAAAGTAACGAAGGCTCACTGGATTTGGAAACCAAGGCGGAGGAACTCAATCAGCTAGCGCAAGCACTGGCCGGTTTGGTATCGCGCTTTAGAACCTAGGCAATGCGAGTTAAGCGGGGACCTCCCCCGCAAACTTCAGACATAAAAAAACCTCAGCCAGTTGGCTGAGGTTTTTATTTGATACATCGACTAGCGCTTACTCAGAACCGGTTGCCTTATCTTCGTTGGTGTAGATAAGGATTGGGTCGCTCTCGCCTTGGATAACCGCTTGGTCGATAACCACCTTACTCACGTTATCCATCGATGGCAGCTCGTACATGGTATCCAGCAGTACCGCTTCAACGATGGAGCGCAGGCCACGGGCGCCAGTCTTACGTTCCATGGCTTTAGCAGCAATGGCACGTAGCGCGTCTTCGCGGAACTCCAGCTCAGTCTCTTCCAGCTTGAACAGTGCACCATACTGCTTGGTCAGTGCATTCTTCGGCTCGCTCAAGATCTGAATCAGCGCGTCTTCGTCCAGCTCAGTCAGGGTAGCTACGACAGGCAGACGACCGATGAACTCAGGGATAAGACCGTATTTCACCAGATCTTCTGGCTCCACCTTGGCAAAGGTTTCGCTCAGGCTGTTCTTGTCTGACTCGCTGCGCACTTCAGCGCCAAAGCCAATACCGGTACCGGTCGCGGCGCGCTGCTCAATCACTTTATCCAGGCCAGCAAAGGCACCGCCACAGATAAACAGGATCTTAGAGGTGTCCACCTGCAAGAACTCTTGCTGAGGGTGCTTACGTCCACCTTGCGGCGGTACAGAAGCAACGGTACCTTCGATCAGCTTGAGAAGCGCTTGCTGCACACCTTCACCGCTTACATCACGAGTGATAGATGGGTTATCTGACTTGCGAGAAATCTTGTCGATCTCATCGATGTAGACAATACCGCGCTGGGCCTTCTCTACGTCGTAGTCGCATTTCTGTAGCAGCTTCTGGATGATGTTTTCTACGTCTTCGCCCACATAACCGGCTTCGGTAAGGGTGGTTGCATCGGCCATGGTGAACGGTACGTCCAACAGGCGAGCCATGGTTTCTGCCAGCAGGGTTTTACCGCTACCAGTTGGACCAATCAGCAGGATGTTACTCTTGCCAAGCTCGATGCCATCGGCCTTATCGCCGTTGCGCAGACGCTTGTAGTGGTTGTAAACAGCCACGGCCAACACCTTCTTGGCGTGCTCTTGTCCGATGACGTAGTCATCGAGGTGGGCACGGATCTCTTTCGGTGTTGGTAGCGCGTTGCCATCTTTCTTAGGAGAAATTTCCTTTACTTCTTCACGAATAATGTCGTTACACAGTTCGACACACTCATCGCAAATATAAACGGAAGGACCTGCAATCAGCTTTCTCACTTCATGCTGGCTTTTACCGCAGAATGAGCAATAGAGCAGTTTACTGCTCTCCCCATCACCCTTGCGCTTATCTGTCATTCGCTAACCTCAATATGCTTTATGTGCCGTGTTTACTTTCAAGTTTACGCCAAGCGCTCAATATTGCTACGCGAGATTTCAACACAGCAGACCGTCGCAACGCTAAATCCTATTCGCGACGCAGAAATACTTCGTCAACTATACCATAGGCCTTGGCTTCTTCGGCGGTCATGTAGTTGTCACGGTCGGTATCTTTGGCGATGGTATCCAGTTTTTGCCCGGTATGTGACGCCAGAAGCTCGTTCATGCGTTGACGAGTTTTGATAATTTCATTGGCGTGGATCTCGATGTCCGACGCCTGGCCTTGGTAGCCACCCAGCGGTTGGTGAATCATCACCTTGGCATTAGGCAGACAGTAACGCTTGCCCTCGGCACCACCGGCCAACAAAAAGGCACCCATGCTTGCCGCCATACCCATGCACACAGTGCTGACGTTTGGCTTAATAAACTGCATGGTGTCGTAGATCGCCATACCGGCGCTAATCGAGCCGCCCGGCGAGTTGATGTAAAGGAAGATATCTTTCTCGGGGTTTTCCGACTCAAGAAACAGTAGCTGGGCTACGATCAGGTTGGCCATTTGGTCTTCAACCGGGCCGGTCAAGAAAATCAGTCGCTCTTTTAGCAGACGCGAGTAAATATCATACGAGCGCTCGCCCTTAGACGTTTGCTCTACCACCATGGGAACTAAGGCGGCCATCGGATCAAATGAGTTATCTTTATTTAACATTTACTGCTCTCTTCCTTAAAAAAATGGCTCGTATGGGAACATACGAGCCATTATATCCAAGATTAGTGGAAATAAGTCAAATAAGGACTTACCTACGCACCTTGGTTGTTCATGATTTCATCAAAAGCAACAGAAGTTTCGGTTACTTTTGCTTGAGCCTTAACGAATTCAATCGCTTGCTCTTCTAGAACGACGTTGCGAACGTTGTTCATCAACTCTTCGTTCTTCGCGTAGTACTCAACCACTTCGCTTGGATCTTCGTAGGCAGAAGCCATGGTTTCGATGTGAGCTTTAACTTTCTCGTCGTCAGCTTTCAGTTCGTTAACCTTGATTACTTCGCCCAGTAGCAGACCTACACGTACGCGACGCTCAGCTTGCTCGCTGAACAGTTCAGCTGGCAGCTCAGGTGCTTTGCTCGCATCGCCACCGAAGCGTTGTAGCGCTTGCTGACGCAGTTGCTCAACTTCTTGGTCGATCAGTGCTTTTGGCACGTCAACTGGGTTTTGCTCAAGCAGGCCAGAGATAACTTGCTCTTTAACGCCAGTCTTCAGAGTTTGCTCTAGCTCGCGTTCCATGTTCTTGCGGATTTCAGCCTTCAGCTCATCCAGCTCACCGGTAGCGATACCGAACAGTTTAACGAACTCTTCGTTAACTTCGGCCAGCTCAGGCTTCTCTACCTTGTTTACCTTGATTTCGAAGGTCGCAGCTTTACCTTTCAGGGCTTCAGCGTGGTAATCTTCTGGGAAGGTTACGTCGATAGTGAACTCTTCTTTCACTTTCTTGCCCATCAGGCCATCTTCGAAGCCAGGGATCATGCGGCCAGCGCCCATGGTCAGGTCGAAGCCTTCAGCTTTACCGCCTTCAAACTCAACGCCATCTACTTTACCCAGGAAGTCCAGGTTTACGCGGAAGTCGTCTTTGATCATGCCCTTGGTTTCTTTCCAAGTCGCTTGCTGCTTGCGCAAAGTGTCGATCATGTTGTCAACGTCTTTGTCTTGTACTTCAGCAGTCTTTTGCTCAACTTCGATTGCGTCCAGACCTTTCACTTCAACTTCTGGGAATACTTCGAAAGTGGCAGTGAAGTTGAACTCGTCTTCTTTACGCTCACCGATTTCCAGAGCAGGCGCACCGGCTGGGTTCAGTTTCTCTTGGATGATCGCTTCGTAGAAAGCACGCTGCATAGCTTGGCCTTCAACGTCTTGGCGGATAGCAGCACCGTAACGCTTCTTGATTACAGAAACTGGAACCTTGCCTGGACGGAAGCCATCGATGCGAGCACGCTTTGACTCTTGCTTAAGCGCTTGCTCTACTTGCTTGTCGATTTCGGTAGCGTCGATAGAAATCGCAACGCGACGCTCCAAACCTTGAGTTGTTTCTACTGAAACCTGCATTTTTTTACCTCGGTTGTAGTCGGGCTTGCCCGACTCGATTTGCTAACCAATGGGAAAGCAGCCGCCGCTGTGGCGACCCACTAAATCCTTGTCTGGGTGTTACCCATAATTTGAAAACGCCGCATTATAGCTGCGCTTTTTGGCAAGGTCGAGACTCTGGAGTGTAATCCCTGTGGAATTGACGAAAAAGCGTGAGCTTTTTGCGAAAATACGCGCTATACCCCTCTTTTCACGGCACTAAAGTAAGCACCATCTACTACCCTCAGCGCGAAAATCCGACACCTCACAACACACGTTGCAGCAAACTTGAGCGATGAAACGCGGGCTTAAGGGCGAAACTCGCTAGAAAGCGTTGTCGGCATAATTAGTCATGGACAAAAATTGATGTGACGCAAGGTAAGCGCAGTTCCCCCAAATAATTTGTCAGCGAAGATTGGAATCTTACCTCTTTAGTAGCAGAATACGCCCCTATAAATAAGTGGGGCCATAGGATCGACTATCGCCCGAGCTTGTTGCAGTCCCTTCGTAGGTAATACTCCTGCCGCACTGCCCGCGACGTCGCTAGTTTGACCATCTACCTTCGCCTTGGCGAATAGGTATGCATTCATGTTGCTATGTTCGCGCGTTCACTGCGGCTTGGCACTGCACTAATCTCGGCCGACTGGCCCTCAATAATGCTGCGTTTACGCGCATTTCAGAGCTCATCACGGAAGATATACCGCTTATTCAATCGGCCATATGGGTCGACAAGGCAACAACCACTATGGTTTCAATCTTGACTAGGTATGCATTCCACTATGAATGAGCAAAAAATCAAAAACCGCTGGCTGATCGCCCTGTGCGCAGTCGCGATCCACATCTCTATCGGATCTGTTTACGCCTGGAGCGTATTCTCCAACCCGCTGATGGAGCTTCTTGGCAAAGACTCACAGCAGATCGGCTTGACCTTTGGTATTGCCATCTTCTTCTTGGGTACCTCGGCTGCAGTGATGGGCCAGGTTGTAGAGAAACACGGCCCTCGTTTTACCGGCACCTTTGCTGCTTGCTTCTTTGGCGCAGGTATAGCAGGTGCAGGCTTTGCTACCAGTATTGAAAGCCTGTACCTACTTTACTTTAGCTATGGTGTAATCGGCGGTATTGGTCTGGGCATGGGCTATGTGACCCCAGTATCGACCCTGATCAAGTGGTTCCCCGACCGTCGTGGTCTGGCGACTGGCCTGGCGATTATGGGCTTTGGTTTCGCCGCGATGATTGCCAGCCCGGTGATTCAGCTTTTGATTGAGAGCCATGGCGTATCGGCCACCTTTAAAATCATGGGCGGCTGCTACTTTGTGGTTATGATTTTGGCAGCAAGCTATCTGGAGCGCCCTCCAGTAGGTTGGAAGCCAGCCGGTATGCTAGAAAACGAGCAAGCGGCCAAGAAAGAAGGCAAGCAAGCCACTGGCGATCTGAGCCAACAGAACGCTAACGATGCGATCCGTACCCCACAATTCTGGGGCCTGTGGCTGATGCTGTTCATCAACATTACCTGTGGTCTGTCTATCCTTTATGCCGCCTCGCCAATGGCGCAGGAGATTGCTGGCCTGAGCGCGATGGAAGCCGCGGCAATGGTAGGCGTGATTGGCGTGCTCAACGGCTTGGGTCGTCTGCTTTGGTCAACTGGCTCTGATTACCTGGGTCGCCCAAATACCTTCCTGGCGTTCTTCTCGATTCAGATTGTGGCCTTCTTGCTACTGCCGATGATGACCGATGCGATTATGTTCCAGCTGCTGGTGTTCATTGTTATCACCTGTTACGGCGGCGGCTTCTCTTGCCTGCCGGTATACATCGGTGACCTGTTCGGTACCAAACAGCTTGGCGCCATCCATGGCTACATCTTAACTGCATGGGCAATGGCCGGTGTGGTTGGCCCTAGCTTGTCGTCTTACGTGCGCGAGCAGACCGGTAGCTACACCATGACCATGTATATCTTGGTTGGCCTACTGTCGGTTGCCTTGGCCATCGCGATTGTGATGAAGGCTTACGTGGTTCGCACCCAACGAGCGCTGCAACAAGCGATTGCTTAAGACTTTCGCTGGTTTAGCAAAAACGCCCCAATTGGGGCGTTTTTTGTATCGGCATGTATTAAGCGCTACACGCTACGCGGTTAACTCACTTGTTCCTACCCAAGCGCCTTAGCTCCTCCAGGATTTGCTTCTGGCTGCGCTCTAAGCGTTCTAAACGGGTTAATAGCTCACGCTCATGGGCGTTGCGGCTGGCACTCATCATCAGCGAGGTCACATAAGCGGTAAACGCACCGAACACCGATACGCCTGCCAAAATCACAATGCTGGCCACCGCCCGACCGGCCATCGATGTGGGCACATAATCGCCATAGCCCACGGTAGAGAGTGTCACCACGCTCCACCAGATGATATCGGCGGCATCCTCAAAAGGGCTGTTAGGATCAGGGATCTCAACCAGCACCATCACCAATGTACTGGCCGTAATCGCCAGCAACACCCCAAGCACCGCTAAGGCCAGGGTGATCTCTAAAGGCTCGTCCTGAATCTCTTCCAGCGCCCGATGATGGCGACGAAACACCGAAATGACTCGCCAGATCTGCAGCAGGCGCAGTGGCCGGGTAACTTCTAGCATTGGAATGGAGGCGATAACATCAATCCAGCGCTCTTTGAGATAACTGCGCTTGTGCGGCGCAGTAAACAAGCCCCAAAACCAATGCAACAGCAACACCGAGCAAATCAGCGTATCCAGCCCAAGCACCGCACGGTGGAACTCATTGTCGCGATCGCCGGTGAGCGATACCAAACCACCCAGCACCAACAGCAAAGAGAGAAAAGCCATCGCAACGTCCATTGCGCCAATTGCCCGATGGTTGCCTGGATGAGGAGGAACATGCATTTAAATCAACACCTTAAGATCAGTCGCTACTCGTTAACAAATAGCTCCGGTAAGGCTAGGCTGTCAAACTCCGGCACCTCGTCGCGCCACACTTGATTACTTATGTTACTAGATCGACAAACCGTACTGGCCTAAGAATGCTCTTGGATGGCGTTGTTGCCTAAATAGAATTGAACCTATTCGCTCATCTGCGATCTGATCGTTAAACCCTACTATCAGGTCGCACTATGGGCACCGCCAAGG
>NZ_KE386908.1:0-368693 GCF_000429485.1 Aliagarivorans marinus DSM 23064
CGAGCCGCAACTATCAGTTAGAGAGCTCGTACTTAGAAAGTGCGGAGGCAGTAAGCGCGGAGGCCAGCGAGCCAGTTGCCGAAGCGGAGGTTAGTGAGGGATTACCAGAGGCTGAGCAGGGCGGGCAGTTTGAAGCGGTACCGAGCTTGAGTTTGGGGTCAGAGGGGTTTAACTCGGGAGCCAGCCTGTCGAGTCAGTTTGGTTCAGAAGCAAGTATTCGTTTGGCGGCGGATGAAATGCCGATGAATGATTTTCTGCATTACGTGTTTGGAGAGTTGCTGCAAGTTGACTACATCCTTGGTGATAACCTCCAGAGTATCCGTACTCCGGTTACCTTGAATGTGCAAAGCGCCATCAGTCCCCGCCGGTTGTTTGAGCTGACTCAAGAGCTGTTGTTGGAGCGAGAGGTCACTATTCAGGCTCGTGATGGCTTGTACGTGATAATGAACCTGCAACAAGGTGGGCAGGGGAACACAGTGCTGGGCTATGGCGCTTCACCCGATTCGATACCAGAAGGTGCGCAGAATGTAGCTCAAGTGGTGCCGCTAAAGTTTGTGTTTGGCCTGGAAAATCTTCGGGTACTGCGCGAACTCACTTCGGTGAAAGTCTCGCCGGACCTGCGCCGGGGGGTATTGATACTGAGCGGCTCCCGTACTCAGGTAGTACGTGCACTTGAGTTGTTAAAAATACTGGATGCGCCAGCGAACACCAGTAAGCATATCGGTCTGGTAAAACTGCGTTATATCACCCTTGAAGACTTTATCGAGACGGTCAATGAGCTGCTTAAAAGCGAAGGGATAGTCCCGGAGGCTGGAAATGACCGCCGTATCTCATTGGTACCGATTCCCCAGCTGGGGGCCTTGGCGGTGTTTGCCTCGGAGAGCAGCTTTGTTGGGCGGGTGCGCTACTGGGCCGAGCAAATGGATAAGCCGAGCCAAGGAGCGGAGCTGCGTTACTTTATCTATCAGCCTAAGTATGCCCGAGCCACTGATATTGGTGAGAGCCTGAGTAAGCTGATAGGCGGACGCTCGATGTCGGTACAACGTTCGGCCGAACGAGATTCAGCACGGGTGGAAGAGAATGCGCAAAGTCGCAACTCGGTGTCAAACGATAGCATGAGCCTGGTGGTGGATGAGCGAGCGAATACCTTGATATTCAAGGCCAGTGCCAATGAGTATCAGGGGCTACTGCCGCTGATTGCGCAGTTGGATGTAATGCCCAAGCAAGTCATTTTGGAAATGACCATCGCTGAAGTGACCATGACTGACGAGTTTAAATTTGGTGTGGAGTGGGCATTTGCCAAGGGCAACTTCTCTGGTGGTACGGCAGATGCGTTTGGTCTGGATAGTGTCGGTGGTGGCTTTATCAAATGGATGAGTGGGGATGATTTCATCAACATGCAGGCCTTTGAGAGCAATAACAACGTGAACATCATGTCGAAGCCAAGCTTGTTGGTGCGAGATGGTGTTGAAGCGAACATCAATGTGGGTACCGATATACCGGTGGTTGGGCAGACCACGACAGACAGCAATAATGGTGTAACTCGCTCAGTGGAATACCGTAAGACGGGTGTGAAGGTGTCGGTGACGCCCACGATTAACTCGCAAGGTATCGTGTCGATGACCATCTCTCAGGAGAACAGTAACCAGGTAGATGGCGGTACTTCAGTAGAAGGTAACCCGTCTATTTTTGACCGGAGTATCACCACAGAGGTGGTGGCGGAGTCGGGCCAGACGGTGATACTGGGTGGTTTAATTAGTGAAGATGTAACAGACAATGGTTCGGCAGTACCGGTACTGGGAGGCTTGCCTTTGATAGGAGGGCTGTTTGGTACCAAGACTGAGAGTGTGACCAAAACGGAGTTGGTCATTATGGTAACGCCCCGCATTGTGGACAATAGCAGCCAGTGGGATGAGCTGAAGCAGAGCTTAGCGCAAGGGCTGGAGCATGTTAGGTTGTAGGATGAGAGCCTCTTTACTTGTTTTACTGTTGAGTAGCTGGGTTGCTTCAATTAACGCCAGTGCTTCACAGTATATACCTCTTCAGGATGAGTACCTTACCGCTAGAATAGAGCAGTTAGCAGTCATCGCCAATATTCCCCTGATTTCAAAGCCTTACTCAGTTGAGGTGGTTAGGGTTGCGTTGGATAAAATAGAGCGTGACGTGCCAGGTCTGTACTTTGAAATCAATGGCTTACTGAGTAAATACGAAGAGCCTTATGGACTGAGTTATGCTGATGTGTATGCTCAAGTGAGCTCGAGGAGTGACTCTGAGCCTTCCAGATTTCGGTATGGGGGCGAATTCACTAGCTCTAACCTTGGTGGGAGGGCCATTGCTCATTATCGTTTTGCGCCCTCTTTGCTGCTCTCTCTGGGAGGCAGCTGGTATCAAGAGGGCGAGGACAGCTTTCAACCGAATTACAGCTATCTAAGCCTTGGCCAGCCTAACCTGAACATGTTTGTCGGGTATAAAGATCGCAATAGCAGCGTGATGAAGCTCTCTCGTTGGTTTAACAGTTTGTATCAAGTGGCCTCGCCGTCAGTTAGTTTCAGTAGTTTCCAAGGGGTTGCTAAGAGGTACAGCCCTAATATTGAGTTAGGCGTTCGTTGGCTCGGGGAAGATTCTCTTTCGTTTTCTGCAGCGCCTGAGCATCGTTTCTTTCATCTTAGTGTGGAGCCTAGTAAGGGCTGGACCTTAGGGGTTGGCGTAGACGATATCAAAGAGGGTGACTACTCAGAGACTATTTTTGTTGAAGGTCAGCATTCTTACTCCTTATCCAGCCGTTTTAACTTTTCAGTACCGTTGCCAGTCTCGGTTTATGGAGAACACACTGTATTTGAACATGAGCGGTATGAGACTAAAGGGCTTTCGCTTGGGGCTGATTTGCCCTTAGGGGCTCCGTTAGTTTGGTTGCAAAATGTATCACTAACGGTGGAGCGGCAAGTTTGGGATAGTGACAATACTGACTTCGAACTAGCTCGCTTGGAACGCAGCACTCTGCTGCCCGGCTATAGTGGTTCTTCCTTTTATTTGGGGCTTGGCTGGCAGCGTGATAACTACACGCGTTATGACCTAGGCATTGAGAGCTGGAATGCCGATGAGTTTGGCATCGATGATCAATATAAAGTCGCGTTATCTCGCAACTGGCCAATTGGCGAGTTTTTGGCAAACCTAGAGCTTAGTTATGAGAAGCAGAATAATGGTGATAATGCCTTTGCCACCAAGTTAACGTTGAGGTACTAGTGTTATGAAGCAATGGATGCTTGTGTTTGCGTTTTGCCTTGCGCTGCCCTTACCCAGTGCAGCCAAACTCAATCTTCAGTTTGGAGCAGGTGGCGCATACGTATACGATGCTGACAAATTCAGCGGTAAGAGTAGTGTTTTTCGACCCGCTTTTCAGCTTGGGGTATTTAAGCCGAATAGCCCCGATACAGCGATTGGTACCTCGTTAGAGTTTGTTCCAAACTTTGGTGGAGATTTGCTGGCTACCTGGAGAGTTGTTGATTTTGGAAAGCAGGTGTCTGACAAATCAGCGCTTTCTGCGTATATTGGCATTCCCTATATCAACTCAAGCCCAAGAGAGTACGGAGTTGCGGCAGGTGGTGGATACATATGGCAGCTTTCAAGCGCCTTGGCTCTATCTGCAGAGATTAGTTATGGGTCTGTTGATAGCAGCAGTATCATATGGGCCACCACGATGTTGAAGTATCGTTTCTAGTTTTTCTTTGGAGTTTTGGTGTTTGATCTGCCATATCGTGTGGTGGGAGTGTGCCAGTGCTTTGGCTGCCCCCCCCCTTTTTTTACTGAAGTAACTTTGTGAGAGCTGCGCGTTCTGGCAGGGGCAAATAGCTTCATTAACAGTTAGTCCCGTCTTTGTTGGTGATCAACAGGACCACTGAAAGATATATGATTGCTGCGAGTTAGTTCGCAGCATTACTTCGGCTAGAGTTATTGTGGTCTGAAAAGTTGTTAGTAACCAGCAGCCTTATTATTAATCACTCTGCGTATTTTTTGCTGGATTTTTTTGAAGAGTAATAGCCCCTTCCAGTAGTAGGCCAAGTGACCAATGGGTTTATTTATGGGGATTTCCATAAGTTCGGGCCATGCTCTTTTCATTATCTTAAAATGTAGCGCTGAAGAGCGTTTTTCTTCTACAGACATGCCTAATATTCCATCGATTACATCCTTTCTATTTAATAAGAAAAGAGTGGGGGCTGGGCGCTTCGATGCTACATTAGCAGGAGAAGCCCAACATCCTATTCTCTGCTCTAAATATAGCAAGTCGAGAAGTTGAAATGGCGTTAGCTGTGGCAAGCCATCAAGCCATTTTTGAGCTTCACTTTGTAATCTGGGGGAGTGTGGCAAGTTCATGCGCTTGATTATTAATTCAGGGGTAATGAGAGTGTTCAAGTCGTCTCGTTTTCTCCAATAGTCTCCTCGAGCTAATTCCCCAATGACACTATGACCGAATGGCTTTACTCCACCGGCAGTTTCTTCCATTCGATGATTTAACATTTTTGCGCCCGCTCTCACATAACCAGTGCGCTTTAACCAGTTATCGATATGGCGTTGTTCTGTATGAACCGGGAACACGACTTTGTGTGTTAAATTGAACCTCTTTGCAAGAGCTTTTGCGGTAGTGATATCAATGATGTTTGCTAGTGCAACACTTTTTGCTGTCCAAAACTCAACATTTAGAGATAGCTTTCCACGCAGCCCGGCTAGTAAAACTCGAGAGTCTATTCCAGCAGTGAGACCAACGAACAGTCCTTGTTCCTTAAAAAATTCTGCAAAACTTTGAACAGTGCTTATGCTATTAGATACTACGTCATCAATGTTTTCTGGAGTATTGGTGATAGTTGTTCTTTCTTCGCTGAAGTCACTTAAATTTAGCTTATGGTTTGGTAGAAGCCTTTTTACTCCTAGCTTTGGGGTCAAACCAAAGGGATACCAGTTATCTCCTCTTACAACATTAATGCTATCCACTAATTCATCGTCATAGGGGGCTTGGATTAGCTCAGTTGAAGATGCGAACACTCGACTGGAGCATGAGTAAACAATTGGTTGAGAAGCTGTCGGGTCAGGGTAAACATGCTCTTCAGTTACAAGTACCCACCTGCCACCATATGTAAATATGGTGTTAACTATGTCTTCATTATGAGCAATGGTTACGGTTTCTATTCGCTCTCCACTCGGTGTGATAAGCCAGCCAAGAACGACACCGCATAAACTCCCATTTTTAAATACTTCAATGTAAGGTAAATCAGGGTGAAAGCTGAAAGATATGTCACCAAAACATGCATGCTTCCATCCCTCAATTGGAGAGGCTTCCCTTCCTGCTATATATTGCCCTTGCCAATCGGAGAGGCTAACACCTTCATTTTTCATTGTCTGAACCTTAAAATTTGGAGTCGCGGTATTTTAACATCATGAGTTTATTTGTTCTCGGTTTTTTGCTGGTAGTAAGACACTCAAACATAGTTCAACTTCCGATACCTAATTGCAGTTAACTCAGGTTAAACTGACTTTCCAATTCTCCATTAGTGCTACTGATCTATAGTCTGAATTTGCACTCAGGACTCAGCTCTTTAGCCGGCCTCTTTTACTTAAAGATAAGGCTGTTTAGTATGGCTGCTGCGAGACAAAGCATTGTAGCAGGGGTAAAGACAGATCGAATAATAGTTGTCCTCCTTTGCGGTTTATCACTCCCTGCTATGCGGTGAGTGCATTTTAAGGGTTAAGGAATACTAGTGATGAAGCAGGTTATTGTGATCACCGGGGCGACCGGGGGTATTGGTCAGTTGTTGGTGAAGAACCTTTGTGGCGGTCATCGCCATATCGTCTGCGTTGGGCGTCGAGAGGGCGCATTGCAGCGCCTTGTCGATGACACTTGTGCAGAGAAAGGGCTGAGTGAAGCTGATATCTCTTATGTGGTGGCCGATATGAGTGAGTCGGTTGCGGTGGAATCGGCAGCGATGACGGTGGCGGCGCGCCATGGTCATATCGATATGTGGATCAACAACGTTGGGGTAAACAATCACGCCGCGATGGGGCCGACTTGGGACGTGGATGTCAGCGAGTGGTGGAAGGAGGTTCAGCTAAACCTGTTTACCGCTTATCTGGGCAGCGCGGCTGCTGCGAAGGCAATGAAACAGCAGGCACGCGGCTATATCGTAAATCTCGGTGGTGGTGGTGCCGACAAGCCGAAGCCATTTGGTTCTGCCTACGGCAGCGCTAAGGCTGCGATTGTGAAGTTTAGCGAAACCCTCAACCAAGAGTTGATTGAACAAGGGCTCGGCTTACGCGCATTTTGCTTTAATCCGGGCTTTATTCGTAATCAACGCACCGAGACGCTGGTGGCCTCGGAGGTGGCTAAAAAGTACATGCCAAACCTGGAAGAGGTGATGAATAGCGGGGCCATGTCGGACATTGCCGATTCGGTTGCGCTGCTGGAAGCCATCCTTAGCGGAGATCTCGACAAACTAAGTGGCCGCTACCTGCTAGCGGACTCCTTCCAAGAGGACATCCAGCAGCCGCTAAGTGAGCAACTACTCCTGCTGCGTCATCAGCGTTAGTTCTCGTACCGGGCAGCTAAAAGCATTGGCTGCCCATCTGCCACTTGGTTACATCCCATAGCGAAAGGCTCTCCCCGCTTCGACCATATCCCGATGCACTGGCGCAAGGGCGCTGGCATAGCTGGCGAGTAACTGCAGGGTATAGGCGCTGCGTTGCTGCATCTGCGGGTCGCTACACTCCAGCTGGTCGTTTAGCAGGTCTTCGCAGTAGCGAAAGATCAGATGATCCGGCAAAAAGCACAGATGATTGTTCTTGCTGCCGCTCATGCGCAGCTCGCTGATTGGATACACGCCATTTAGGCTGGCAGATACGCTGACCAGCAGTGCGGGCTTGTGGGCTAGCTCATAGTCAGTGGCCAGCATCAGAAAGTTCTTTAGTGCCGGGGTAGCCATGCCGTGCCACTCAGGGGTGATCAGCACCAAGGCATCTGCTTGCTTAAGCTGCTTGGCGATATCGCGCCAGCCCTGGCACTCTTCAGTGCCTTGCCATACCCCTTCATTCCACAGGGGAAGGGCAAGCTGATGGAGATCGAGCACTTGGCTTTGGCTGAAGTGAGCGATGGCCAGCTTCTCCAGGTAGCGGGCTACCCGCAGGCTTTGTGAGTCAGCACGTTGGCTGGCCGAGACGATACAGAGGTTCATAGCAACTCCTTTTGCGATAAGTGGTTGATTGTGTGGTGTTGTGAAGTGTGCTGGCGGCAATCACCTTGGCTGGCTAGCACAATCGATAGCAAGATTGCCGCCGCGCCAAGGCCTTGCAGCAAGCTCAGGCTTTGCCCCAGCAGCAGGTAGCCGAGCGCACTGGCTGAAATGCTGCTCAAAAAGCCCAGAAAAGACACCGTGACCGGGTCGAGCTTCTCAATACCGCGAAACCACAGGGTATACGCGAGCAGTGCCCCCACCAGGCTGAGGTAACCAAAACCGAGATAGTTGAGCGCACTTAATGTTGGCGGTAGCGGCTCCAGCAATAGCGTTATCGGCAGCAACATCAGGCCACCGAACAGTAGCTGCCAGCCGGTAAAGCCGAGCATGCTCATCCCCATAGGGCGGCCCCATCTTTTGTTTAGCGCGACCCCCACCGCCATACTTAGCGCGCCCAGTAGCGCCATGGCGATCCCGGCTGGGTCGAGCTGAGCCTGTTGGTTGACGACCAGCAGGCCTATCCCGACCAACCCCACAATGCCTGCCAGCAGTTGCCGTGGCCGAATGGTACTGCCCAGCAACACACGCGAAAGCGCCATCACCAGCAAGGGCTGAATCGCCATCAGCATAGCGGCGATGCCGCCGGGTAAGCGTTCTGCTGAGTAGAACAGGCAGTAGAAGAACAGCCCGATATTGAGCAAGCCCAGCAGCGGCAGGCGCAGCCACCATTGGCCTTGCAGCCCTTGTCGGGTTAGTAGCAACAGCAGGGCCCCCGCTGGTAGTGCCCGCAGGGTGGCTGCGAGCAGTGGGCTGTTTGGCGGCAAGGCCTGGGTGGTCACCACATAGGTGCTGCCCCAAATGATCGGTGCCAGTGCAGTTAGTGCCAGCAATGAGAAAGCGTGTCGCGTTTGCATAAGCTGCGTGGCTCCTATGTGAATGGAATATGTAAATGGATACTGTCTTCATGAAATATATCTTTTATGAAAGATACTTTTTAGAAAATAGTGGGAGTTTAACTTTTGATCAAGTATCTTTTTAAAAAGATATTTACTGGAGGGCGGCATGTCCCAAGACAAAGTCGATAGCATCCTTGCCCAGTGGCAACAGGTTCGGCCCGATCTCGACTGTTCGGCGATGGGGGTGGTGGGGCGTTTACGGCAAACCAGCAACCTGTGGAAGAGCCAGCTGGATCTGGTGTTTAAACACCATGAGTTGAGTGCGGTGGAGTTCGATATTCTGGCCACCATGCGCCGCTGCGATCAGCCGCTAACACCGACTCAGCTTTACCAGACCCTGATGCTCTCCTCGGGGGCGGTGAGTACTCGGATTGAGCAGTTAGTACAACGGGGCTTGGTGGAACGCTTGGCCAGCCAACAGGATCGCCGTAGCTGCGAGGTGAAACTCACCGAGGCCGGTGTTGCGCTGGTGGATCAGGCGGTCAATGCCCATGTGGCAAATATGGATGGTATGCTGCAGGTGCTAGATGCCAACGAGCAACAGCAGCTGGCGGCGCTACTGAAGAAAGTACTGTTGGCGGGCGAGTAAGCCCGCCCACGGCTTATATACAAAAGACATACTTCCAACAGGTTTACATCCAACACGCCTGACGGGTGATGTTCACATTCACCCAATGCTTTTTGTTGATGCTCTCTGCCACATAGGCGATGCGTTGGCGAATGTTGTCCATCAGCAGCACATCAAAGCTGCCCTCTTTGACCAAGAAGTTACTCTCAATGGTCAGCTCCATCCCCACCAGTACGGTGCGCAGTTTGTATTCCGCACCCAGCTCCTTGGCAATTAGTTCAACCTCTTGGCGGATCGGCGCAATGGCCTTTTCGTTCATCCTAAAGTACATCAGCTCTTTGGCAGCCTTGGCGAAGCTGGTTAAGGGGAACAGCAAGAAAAAGCTCGAGGCGATGATCACCATGCCGGGGTCGACATAGGCCACTAGCCAATCAAGCTCACCACCTTGCAAAAAGATGGCAACCACAAAGCCAATCAACACCCCTAGGCTTAGCAAAGCATCGCCCAGCCACTGGTCTTTCTCGGCGTTGAGCAGGGCCGAGTCTTCGCGGTTGGCGCGGCGGATAAACAGGGTAAGGGCAATACAGCCTAAGGTGCTGACCAAGGCATACAGCGAGGCGGGGCCGGGGCTCACTTCTCGACCGCCAGAGAGGATGCTGCCGAAGGCATCGAAGGCCGAGTAGGTACACATGCCAACCAGCGTGAGTGATTTAAACACAATCAACAGCGGCTCGAAGTGCGCCTTGCCAAAGGGGAACTTAGTGTCCTCTTTTTGCGCGCGTACCAGCTTGAGGACAATCAGACTCAGGCCACTGAGCCCCACGCTGAATAGCGAGTAGACCCCGTCAAACATGATCATCCCGGAATCGGCCATCATCCCCCAGATAACGCCGATAATAGCAAAGCTAAGTGCCGCCAGAATCGACACCTTAAGTGCGTGTACTTCAGACATGGAGTGCTTCTCTTCGTGGTAGAACGGCTTGAATTTAAGCCAGTTTAATAGAAAAAGACGTCAGGAAAATAACACTAACCACTCCTGCCCTTGGGGAAAAGCAGGAATGGCCGGTGTTTCTTACTTGTTGTACAGGTTTCAGGTTGTGTTTGCATCGCCAGCCCCCGTGTTGGGGGCTGGCATTTGCTCTTTATTGCGCCTCGGCCATCAGCTGGTCGATTTGCTGGTTATAGTTTTGATAGTCTGCGCTGTCTTCCGCTGCATAGTGGAAGTTGCGGAACAGTCGAGTCATGGCGATAAAGTACTTACGCGCCTCGTCCTTGCCGCTGAAGGGGTAGGTCCTGTCGATGATCGTCACCACCTTCTCGAACACGAACTTCTGGCGCTCAAAGCTACAGGAGCCGTCTACATCGTCGAAAGCATCTTGCTGCAGGTAGACCATGTCCAAAAACAGCGCCTTTTGATAGGTGATGTAGTCGTCCAGCGAGATCCCTTCTTCACCGGTTACCTGCATCATCTTGCCGATGCTATCGCCCTTGGCTAGCAGCTGTTGCATGGCGCGCACATTGCTCACCCAGTCTTCGCCGATATGCTGGCGATACCATGGCTCGAGCTGCTCGAGGTAGCGCGACCAAGAGATCAGCGGGTCAATCGCTGGGTAGAAGCGTTTGTAGGCGCGGTCATAGCTCAGGCCGAGGAAGGTCTTCACCGTGCTCAAGGTTGATTGGGTCACCGGCTCCTCGAAGTTACCACCAGCAGGAGATACGGTGCCGATCATGGTCAGCGAGCCGTTCTCGCCATCTTCGTTGCTGATCACCCCGCAACGCTCGTACACGCCTTTAATGGCTGAGTCCATATAGGCCGGGAAGCCCTCTTCGCCGGGGATCTCTTCCAAGCGGTTGGAGGTTTCACGCATCGCCTGGGCCCAACGCGAGGTGGAGTCAGCCAGCAGCAATACGTTGTAGCCCATCTGGCGGTAGTACTCGCCCAGCGTCAGACCGGTGTAGATCGATGCCTCACGCGCAGCGACCGGCATCGACGAGGTGTTACAGATGATCACGGTGCGGTCAATCAAGGTGCCGCCATGGCGCGGATCGGTCAGGGTGGGGAACTCTTCGATGGTTTCCACTACCTCACCGGCGCGCTCGCCACAGGCCACCACGATCACGATGTCGGCATCACAGTAGCGTGAGATCGAGTGCTGCAATACCGTCTTACCCGAACCGAAGGGGCCGGGAATACAGCCGGTGCCGCCGCGGGCGATTGGGAAGAAGGTATCCACTGAGCGCATGGTGGTCACCAGCGGCTCGCTGGGGTAGTGGCGCTCGGTGTTGCCGCGCTTGGCCAGATTGTTGGCAATCGGCTGACGCACCGGCCACTTCTGTACCATGGTGATGGGGTGCTCTTTGCCACGGCTATCGGTCAGGTGGGCAATCACGGTGTGGATGCTGAAGCTGCCTTCTTGGATCCAGGTGACCTCGGCCTCGCCGCGCAGGTTAAACGGCACCATAATCTGATGCTCGAAGCGGCCTTCCTGTACCGACCCCAGTGATTGGCCAGCACGGACTTTATCGCCAATGCGCACCTTGGCGCTAAAGGTCCAAGTTTGCTCACGCTCCAGCGCTTCTACCTGCACACCGCGTTTGAGGAACTTGCCGTGGATCTGGGCGAGGCGCTCCAGCGGATTTTGCAGGCCGTCGTATATCTGCGAGAGGATGCCAGGACCGAGGTCCACGGTGAGCATCTCGCCAGTTTGGATCACCTGATCGCCCACCGCGATGCCGCGGGTGTCTTCATACACCTGTATGTCGGCGCTATCGCCGCGTACCCGCAGCACCTCCGCCATCAGGTATTCTTCGAGGCCCGCGGTTTGCGGGCGCGCTGGGATCACGTAGACCACTTCGTTCTTGGTCAGGCCCTGGCTGCCGGTTGAGCGAATGCGCAGGGTGTCGCCGATCACCGAGGTCACCTCGGCGCTCGCTGGGATTTGAGATAAATCAGTGCTCATAGTATAAGCTACCTTTACTGCTACTCGGGCAGCGCCGCGGCATATTGGCCGAGCGCCTGCTCCACTAATTGGTCGAATCGAACAATCGCTTGCTCGTGGTTGTAAGAGGTCCAGCGCTGCAACACATTCCAGCGCAGCACATAGATAACAACCGCCTCAAAGCTAAAGCGCTGTTTGGCCGCTTCGGCGCTGAGGTGTTGCCATACGGCCGCCAGCAGCAGCTTTTCCGCCTCGAAGCTGTGTCCTTGCTCCAGCGCTTTGGCCACATCGGGCAGCCACAAGAAGCGGTGCTCCAGGTTGAAATAGGGGGCATTCCAGTTGCGGCGAATAAACTCGCGGCGTGAGCCAAAACTCCAGCGCGAATAGCCGGGGGCTTTTTCACCGCGCATTCGCTTGCGCAGCGCCGCAACCACCGTGCGTACGTCTAAGCGCCAGTTCAACAATGCCGCCAAATCGGGGCTGTTTACCCGATTGATCAGGCTGTGGGCGTGCTGGATCAGGTCGAACTCCTGGGCTGTGCTGTTTTGCTCTGGGCGGGCAGGAGCCTCGTTTCCCCATTCCATCTGCTGTTCAATTTCATTGAGCAGGGCGCGCTCGCTAAAGCCCAGCGCGCTTAAGCGCTGGTCTAGCTGAAAGCGGGAGATCGGCAGCTGCTTACAATCGAACAGTGAGTCTAGATGTGGCAGCGATGCCAGCAAGCTGTGATAGGCGTTGTTAGCCATGGTGGACCTCGTGGTTTACTTCACTACGCCTTCGAGCAGGGCTCGAAAACGTGGCTGCAAGTGGCTTAACAGCATCTGAGAAACACTCTCAGTGCCCAGGTTCACTTCGATGTCCTTATCTTGAATACGGAACAGCAGATCCTGGCTGCCTTGCTCACCCACTTGAATGCTTACCCCCTGGTTGAGCATCTCCTTGGTGCGTGCTTTCACAAATGCGTTGAGCTCGCAGTCTTCAGCGCTTTCAGCAAGCTGCTGTTTAGAGAGCGGCTGTGCTGGCAGCAGCACTTCAACCTGCTCGCCTTCGGCAATCGCGTTCTGTCCGGCCACTTCCAGGATCATCTTGCTCAGTAGCTCCGGGTCGCTCATGGCTTGCTCAACACAGCTGTGCAGTTGCTCGGCAAAGCGCTCTTGCAGGTAGCTCTTCATGCTGAGCAGTGCATTGCGCTCGGCTAAGTGCAGCGCTTGCTTACCGGCATTACTGATAAACTCGGCTTCTTTGTTGGCCTCGCTGATGATCTGTCCAGCGCGTTTTCGCGCGTCAGCAATAACGCTGTCAGACTGAGTCTGGGCGTCGATAATCATTTTGCGTGCTTCGGTTCGGCCGGCTTTTACCCCCTGCTCGCGCAGGGTATGAGCCAGCTGGTCGATACCTTGGGATACCGGAGCGTGCTTGGTGTCCAGGATCTTGTTGTCTAACATGTTTATCTCCCAGTCTTACTTAAGCGACGATGCTGGCGCCCAGCACCAGAGCAAATACAAAGGCGAATACGGCGAAGCCTTCTACAATGGCAGCTGGCGCGATAGACAGGCCGAATACCTCGGGCTTGTTCTTAGAGGCGCTAATCGCTGCTGCTACCGCCTGACCTTGGTACATCGCCGAGAAAAGCAGGGCGATACCGGTTAGCAGGCCAATGCCGAACAGCGCGCCAGCGGTGGCGTCAGATACGCCCACACCCATCAGGCTGAACATGATCACGATGCCGTAGATCACCTGCGACGATGGCATGGCCGATAGACCGACGAATTTTCCGTAGCCCGACTCCACGTCCAGCATCGCGCCACAGGCAGACTGACCCGCCAGTGAACAGCCGATGGCTGAGCCAACTGCGCCAAGGGCTACCGGTGCGAAGGTGCCCAACCAACCAAGTGCAATTACAAAGTGTTCCATGATTAATCCTCTTTCTTACGAAAAGCGTTGAATGGGTATCCCTCGTCGGATAGTCCCCAGTTAACAAATTCAATAACGTTCAGTCGCATGCCGTGCACCACACCACTCATGATGCAAAGCGCGAAGTTAAGCAGGTGGCCGAGCAACAAGATCAGTCCTGCAAACAGCACCCCGATAACCGGGCTGCTTTCCAGTGCTTGGCCAGCCAAGCTGTTAAAGGTCATCGCCAGTGAAGCGCCAGACAGGCCCAATGCGAACAGGCGCATGTAGCTGAGCACGTCACCAAAGGCGCTGGTGATGTTGTAAATCCCTTTGGCACCGTCAAGGGTGCGAAGCAGCAATGATTTCAGCGAGTTCACCGGGCGATCCGAGGTGAATACAGCCACCAATACTGCGCCGAGTCCCATCATCCAAGGGCCGATCGTCGACGCGAATAGCGCAGGCAGGGCGCCATCGGAGCCAAACCACAGCAGCATGCCGCCTACCATCAGTAGCGCCCAGCCCAGTGGCGCCAAGGCACGCGCCTGATGGCGATTGACATAGGCGCTCATCACATTGGCAAAGGCCAGATGGCCGACACCGATAAACACCGACAGCTTCATCATTGCGCCGTAGTTATTCAGGTCGAGTAGCTTGAGTGAGGCCAGTGGGCCGCTTTGCGGGCCGGCACCGAAGTAGGAACCCACTAACACCCCCCACACCACGCCCAACAGCGACATAAACAGGCCCAAGTTGAGCAGGCGCACACCGCGTTCGCTGCTGCGGATGCGCTTACGAGCCAGCCACAAGATCCCGCCGAACAGTGCCGAATAGAGCGCATCGGACATGATCATGGCGAAGAACAGGGCGAACGAGAAAAACACCAACTTGCCGGGATCCCAAGCGCGGTAGTTAGGCACCTGGAAAAAGCTCATCGCCTCAGCGCCGCCACCGGTTAGCTCACTGTTTTTCAGCAAGGTGGGTGGTTGGTCATCGGCGTTCGGGTCTTCCAGTAGCGCTGCCGCGCCAAACTGTTGTGCCAACTCCAGTAACGCCTCTTGCTGCTCCTCCGGTACCCAGCCTTGGATCAGGAAGAAATCCTGTTCATCACGGGCGCCCGCACAGGCCATCAGCAACTCGGCTTTGTCCTGGTAGGCTGCCAAATCTTGGCTGAGCAGGTAGATCCAGCGGGTTAGTGCTTCACGCTCGGCGCGTAGCGCTTCCAGCTGGTGCTCGCAGGCTTCGATCTGTGCGGCCACCTCGCTCATACGCAGGTAGCCCAGATGACTGCGTTCCACCGGCATTGCCTTGGCAGCAGGCTCGTCTTTGGCCACGACTACGATGTAGGCGTGCTGCTGGTCGCGATGCACCTCAAACCAGCTCAGGTCATTGGCCTGTACCTCGGTCATTTGATTGAGTGGTACCACGTAGAACCAAAAGCGCTGATGATCGATGGACTCCAGCGGTGGCAGGCTAAACTCGCCCCAAGGCTTGAGCGCATCGAGACGTTGGATCAGGCTGTCGCGCTTGTCGCTGGTGGCTCGCAGTGCCCGCTTGTTGCCCAGTACCTGAGCGACAATATTCTCGATATTGGTTTGTCCACGTTCGCGTACCAAACGGCGGCGACGCTCTGCCTGATTGAGCCAGGCCAGTGCTTCGCTAGCCTGATTGGGCTGGCGCATCACCCTGGAGCGCTGCTGGTCCTTGTTATCCCGATTCAATGGGATCAAGTGGGTGCAGCCGAGGGCCTGCAAGCCGCTCAGTAGCGCCTGCTGTTGTTGCTTGCTGCCTGCCAGAGTCAGGCGTTTAAGCTTGCTAATTGCCATTACTTGCTCCTTGGGCGTGTTGAGCCAGCACCTTTTGCTTGGATAGCTTGGCGTTCATCACCGCCGCGCGGTCTTGGTCTGACAGGTAGATACCGATCCGGCGGATCGCCTCGTGGGTATTGGGGATCAACACCTTGGAGAACAGATTGACCCGCTGGCTGGTGACCCGGCCGGCTTGGCTGATCTCGGCCAAGCGCTTTTCCGACACCGACAGTTCTACCCGCAGACGTACCATCTCTTGCAGCTGGCTGACCAAGGCATCCACCCAGTGGGGATGGGTCAGGTCGCTGTAGTTGCTGAGTGCGACACGCAAATCGTTGAGTAGTGGCACCCGGCAGCCCACGATGTTCTGGGTGGCCAGCTTGATCTCGGCCACCGTCACCAGCTGCTCAAGGCGGATCCCGCTATGGGCTAACATCGGTAACTGCTGCTCCACGCTGGCGCGCAGCTGCGCAACCCGCGCTTGGGCCTCGCTCACCGCTTGCTCGGCTTTGCGTTTTTCCAGCATTAGCTGCTGGCGCTTAAGCTCCAAGGCTGGCAGATAGCGCTGATAGGTCTTGAGACTGCGCTTCTGCTTGTTCAGCGAGCTTTTGTTTAGCGCAACCTTGGCCATAGTCTTTACCCCTCACTTTTTGACAAAGAGCGCTCAGACGAAGCGCTGTCTGAGGTCGCTTCAGTGCGGCTTGGCCAGTAGGTGCGTAGCAGGCTGTCTTTGATCAGGGTCTCTTCGGGCTCGAAGCACTCCGCCAAGATCTGCCAGCTTAGGTCCAGCGCCGCTTCCAGGCTCATGTCTACGTCCAGGCTCATAAAGTTTTGCTTGAACTGCTCGCCAAACTTGAGGGTCTTTTGGTCGTACTCAGAGAGCTCGAAGGCCATCGCTTGTTTCTGCGCGGCTTCCACCGAGTCGGAGTAGAAGCGGATCATCACGCTCATAATCGCGCTGTGGTCTTCACGGGTCTCTTTACCGATCACCATCTGCTTGAGGCGTGACAGCGAACCGAAGGGGTCCAGCACGCCGTTGTGCAGGTAGAACTGACCTTCGGTGATAAAGCCGGTGTTGTCTGGTACCGGGTGGGTCACATCGTCGCCCGGCATGGTGGTCACCGCTAAAATGGTGACTGAGCCGGCGCCTTTGTAATCGCAGGCTTTTTCGTAGCGCTTGGCCAGCTGCGAGTAGAGATCGCCCATGTAGCCTCGGTTGGCCGGGATCTTGTCCATGGAGACGCCAATCTCTTTCATGGCATCGGCGTAGGAGGTCATATCGGTCAGCAGCACCAATACCTTCTTGCCTTCTTCCACTGCGAAGTGCTCGGCCACGGCCAGCGCCATATCCGGGGTCATCAGGCGCTCAACCGTGGGGTCGGAGGCTTGGTTTACAAACATCACAGTACGGGCGCTTACTCCCGCTTCCTCAAACTGGGTTTTGAAGAACTGGTAGTCGTCGTAGATAAGGCCCATGCCGCCAAACACCACCACATCGGCTTCCGCCTGAATGGCGATACGCGCCAGGAATTTGTTGTAGGGCTCACCGGCCACCGAGAACACCGGGATCTTCTGCGATTCCACCAAGGTGTTGAATAAGTCAATCATCGGCACATTGGTGCGCACCATCTTCGAGGCGAGGGTGCGGCGCATCGGGTTGACCGAGGGGCCGTCGATTTCCACCTTGGGGTCGTGCTCCAGCTCGGGCCCCTTGTCTAGCGGGTTGCCCACGCCGTTAAAGATGCGGCCAAGGATGTTGCCGGAGTAGGTGACCTGCATCGGCTGGTCGAGGAAGCTGACCGAGGCTTGGGTCGACAGGCCCTGACAGCCGGCAAACACCTGCAGCGATACCTCGTCGTGGTCGATCTTGATGATCTGGGCCATCGAGTAGGCCTCGCCATCTTGTTCGACTACGGCTAAGTCGCCATATTTAGGGCGGGGCGCATTGCTGCCAACCACCGGTACTTGTACCCGGATCAAGTCACCCACAATGCTGAGGATGTTGGTAAAACGGAGTAAGTTCTGAGACATTCCGAATTCCTTGAGTAGTTACGTTAGTGTTTTCAGGGCGCAGAGCGGCGCAACCGGTCCGCCCGAAGGCGTCGGCTGGCAGCTCTACGAAATGAAATTAAGTCTTAGGGTTTGGCTAAGTTGGGCTTAGGCCATCTCTGGGATCATGCGGTTGCGATACCAGTTAGCGATTTGCTTGCGATACAGCCAGACACTGACCAGCAGGGTGCTAAGCTCGCACACTGGGGCAACCCACCAGATGGAATCAGGACCGAACAGGCGTGGCATGATAGCCAATGAGATAAGCACCAGGATAAAGCCGCGCAGTAGCGATAGCGCACCGGCGCGCTTGGTTTCTTCCAGGGCGGTAAAGAAGCCCGAGGTCACTACGTTCATACCCATGAACAGGAAGCCAAGGCTGAAGATCCGCAGGATGCTGTGCGACTGAGCCACCAACTCTGGATCGGCCAGGAAGGCTGAGGCGATGCGGTCACCGAAGAAGAAGATACCCAAGTAACAGCTGATACAGATAACAAAGGCGGTGCGAATGGTTAGACCGCTAACCCGCTTGATGCCCAGGTAGTCTCCGGTACCACGTGAGAAGGTCACAATTGGCTGCATACCCTGAGTCAAACCAATCATGGTGATCAGCATAAAGTTGTTGATGTAGCCCACCACGCTGAAGGCCGACAGCTCGGTGCTGCTGAAGTAGTACAGGATGGCGCTGTTAAAGGCCAGCAGGACGATACCGGCCGACATCTCGGTCAAGCAATCGGGCAGACCGATTTTCACGTAGCGCGCCACATCGCGCAGCTTCGGCATGATGCGCTTAAAGCGGATGGTACCGGCTGGGCTTAAGAAGTGCAGCAGTAGCAAGCTGGCTTGTAGCAGCTGGGCGAAACCGGTGGCGATCGCGGCGCCGCGCAGGCCCCAACCAAAGCGGATCACCAGGAAGTAGTCGAGCACGATGTTGGCCAAGGCGGCGCAACAGATAGCGGCCAGCTCACGCTTGGGAAAGCCATCTACCTTGGCGAACACTTCCATGGAGTAGGCCACCATGTAAAACGCGTTAAACATCAGCAGGGTAGAGAGGTATTCCACCACCAAGGGCACCAGTTCATCGCGGGCACCTAGCAGGTAAGCCAGTTTTTCAACGTTGAAGTAGCTGATACCACAGACCAGCAGGCCGAAGGCCAGGAGCGAGTAGATGGTGGTAGAGAAGGTGCGGCTGGCGCCTTCGTGATCGCCCTTACCTTTTTGCTTACCAGCAATGGTGGCGGCCCCGATGGTAATCAGGATCGAGAAGGCAAACATAATGGCGATAAATGGCAGTGACAGATTCACCGCCGCAAGTGCTTGCGGGCCGACGCCTCGGCCGACAAACATACCATCAACCATGGTATAGAGAGCGAATACCCAAACCGCCATGGTGGAAGGTAGTGCATAGCGGAACAGGGTTTTACCGACACCGTCTTTTTTTAAGTCAATGGTGCCGCATGGAGCTGACATGATAGTTCACCTATAAAATCTAAAATTTTGGTCTTTGTTGGAATGGGGCTATGATAAAGTCTCGAGTCGTACCAGAGTCAACGGTCGGAATTGAAATAATGAAACTTTATCGCATTGGTCAGCTAAGCAAGCTGTTTGATATCAGCGTGGACACCCTGCGCCACTATGAAAAGCTGGGCATCCTCAAGCCGGAGATCGTCAAAGAGAGCGGTTATCGCTACTACTCGAATCGGCAGATTTGGCGGTTGGCAACGGTGCGACGTCTGAGAACCATCGATGTCAGCCTCGAAGAGATCGCCGAGTATATGAATCAGCGAACCTTGGAAAAGGGCTTTGCGTTTTCTGAGCTCAATCTCGAGCGAGTGCAGCAGAAAATACGTGACCTTAAAGATCTAGAAAGGTTGATGAAAGAAAAGATCCGAGATGTGCGAGCGGTAATGACTGAGGCGGAGAACACCGACATCAGGCTGTGTGAGCTGCCCGAGAGAAAGGTGTGGCAGTCAGATAAAGCGGCATTGAACTACTGGGATATTGATCGACAACATCAAGAACTTGAGTCGGAGATTTCGGCGGAAAGTACCGAAGAGTATATCACTCGCTTGTACCGCCGTGGCGCGGCCATCTCCAGCAAGGATTTTCAGAAAGGGCGGTTTGACCGTTATTCCAGCAGCTTTATCGTGCACCCCAACGGTAAGCAGGTGATTTCAGGCGGGCAGTTCCTGTGTTTGTACTACTGGGGCCATGAGAACATCGACGATATTGCGCCTAAGCATCAGCAGATCCAGGCCTATATGCAGCAACACGGCTGGGAGATAGCAGGCCCGGTGCTGGAGGTATATCTGTTGGATCTCCACGAAGTTGATGACCCAAGCGAGTTCTTAACGGAGATTCAGGTGCCGGTTAAGCCTATGGCGGGCTAACAACGAAAAAGCGCGCCACAAGGGCGCGCTTTGAGTTAGTCATTGTCTGCTTACAGCGAGTAGTAAAGGATAGCGCCAATACCACCCAGGCCGCGCAGTCGGGCAGCTGCCTCGCCGTGCAGTAGCTCAACATCTACATTCGCCTTGAGCGCTTCTACCAGCAGGGCATCGAAGTCATCGGTGTCCATTGGGTAGGGCAGCAAGATCTTGCTCACCTGACCATTGCCCAGCGCTTCCAGTACCGCTTCGGTGCCAGTTACTGCGCGCTCACAGGTCTCTTGGCGGGTCAGTAGCTCTTGCAGTTGGGCGATATCGTTGACTCGGTTACACTCTTCCGCAATCTGCTGCACGGTCTCGCGGATAGCATCCACCGATGCATCCAGTGGGATCGGCTCGATAGATACCAGCTTTTCCGAGATGCTGTGGTGCAGCGCATTCTTCACGTTGTGGGCAATCCGCAGGTTGCCACCAAAGATGATGCGATCAAACTCTGGCTCGTCGGCGAAGTAGCTTTGGATCTCGTGGGCCGCTTCGCGATACACGCGGCGTTCTGAGTCTAGGTCGCGACGCTCCGAGGCCTGAGTGCGAGCCTTCTTACCGCCGGGGCGCAGGAATACACCTAGCTGTACGCTGGAGTCCACGGTGTGCTCGTCCACCACATCGGTGATGTCGATGGAGATTACCCGATGCTCTGTTTCAGAGAACAGTACCACCAAGTACTTACCGTATCGGTGTAACTGCGACAACAAGTGCTTAATCTGTGGCAGGCCGTAGTATGCACGGGTAGTGGTGGGTTGTGGTAGGTCGACCACGATCTCATTGCTCAAATCGGTGAACATCACCACCGAGCGACCGCGCGGTTCAACCGCGTTTAGGGTGCCAATTACGTGCTCTTCAATCTCACCGAGGGTCACATTGCTTGGCAGCACATTTTCGTCGATCTCAGTGGCCAGCTTGTCGAACTGGTTCTTCACCTCAATCAACCACGCTGGACGTTCGCGGCGGTTGTCTGGGTTGGTGGTATCCAGGTTCGCGTAGATGGTAAACAGGTTGTTTGGGGTAGTTTCCCCTTCGCTGAACAGCAGACGAAGGCTGCCAAACAGGTCTTGAATAGAGTTTTTCATGATGCTCTCGCTTGCTTGTTTATTGAGTACGAGAGGATGATAAAGTCTTGGGTTGTTCTAGAGTCAACGGGTGTTTAGTAATTATTTTTCAGCGCGTTTTCGCGATGATTTCTCAGCTAGAACTACCTAACAACGGAGAGTTGCTGATCACGAAACGTCCGTAAAGCAGATAGGCAAGTTGGGTTTTGCTTGTCTGAGTTCACTTGATGTGATGGACGGTAATTTATAAATATCATAACCTTACGATCCTTAGTGTTTGTTGACTCACTAGTGGGTGCTGCTTTAGTTTCATAAGGAAGTGAATAGATGTTCGCAAGGAAGCTGATGATACTAGTCGTGCTAATGCTATCGGCCTGTGCGTCTGTTCAACCACCCCCGTTGACTCAACAGCGACAGACGATAGATCTAAACGGAAGGTCCATAGGCTTTTTTAGCCTGCGTTTATCCAACCAATACAAAAAGCACTTTCAGCCGAAAGCCGACTTTTTTGCTGTTCACACACATCGTAAAAATGAGACTCATCGAGTCATGTTTAAAATCGAAGAGGCCCACCAAGTCCGACTGCACGAGAAAGAGTATTTATTGAGCTTTGAAGTGACGCCGGGTGACTACCTGATCTCTGAGGTGGTGGCGACCTTCAATGCAGTGCTTCTATACGCCACATTCAAGCTACCGATTGCGCGTAGAGTGAGCTTGGAGCCGGGAACCATCAACTATTTCGGGCACTTCAACGCGCAGATTGTTGAACGTACCTCCGAGGAGCAACCTCGAGCAGGAGCGCTTATACCATCAAACGCTCAGGAGGTTGCTGGTGCATCCAGCGGGACCTTTGTGGTCGAGCGCTCCGATAACTTTGAGCAAGATCTTCAGAAGGCTGTTGCGCTTTATCCTGCGTTGGCTGAGCTAGAGATCCTTAACCGCAGCCAGATTGAACAGGCTGAATTGGCACAAAACTAAGCATGGGTGAACACTGGCTGGTGCTTGGCATCTAGCCAGTGATTGCCTTTCCTACTTGTTGCTGCCTAATAGCTCAGCAATCTCTTGATACTGGTATTGTTTGGCCAGCTCCAGCGGCGTGGTGCCATCGTAAGCGCGTAGTTCGATATCGGCTCCTGCTTCAATTAATGCTTGCGCCGCTTTGAGGTGTCCATGCCAGATAGCATCGTGCAGCGGGGTATAGCCATTATTGGGCCCTTGCGCGTTCAACGTTTCCTGAAAGCCCGGGTAGTCCGCCAATAACTCAATCACCGCCGCATGGCCGTTGTAGGCGGCTTTGTGGAGTGGTATGGCCTTCATATAGTGATCAGGGATCTGCTGATCGCCACCTAGGTCCATTAGCTGGCGAAGGCTGGCAACCAAACCATCGCGCGCCGCCACCATCACCGCGGTGTGCTCATCGTTACCTGAGCTGGTGACCGGGCTGGTTGCGTTAAGGGTTTGCTGCTGGCTTAGCGCGCGCAAGCGAGCAGCCTTCTCTTGATCGCTGCTGGATGCGGCGGTCACGATATTGAAGGCCTCCATCGTCGCTTGCTGTTTGAGTTGTTGCTTGTGGTGTTGCTCGAACAAGGCGCGGATCTGCTCGGCTTGCTGCTGGCCAAACCGGTCATCGTCGGCGGCGCCAAAATCAATCAGCTGTTGCGCCTTCAGGCCAAAGTGCGAGCTGATCTCGACGTTGATGTACTTATCGGCCAACAAGCATTCGACCACCGCAGGTTTGCGATGCCATACCGCCACCATCAGCGGCGTCACTCCATGCTTGGGGACTTGCAAGTTGATAAAGGCGCCGTGCTCCAACAGCGTTTTAACAAAAGCAGTTTCACTGCGCTGGGCGGCTATATGTAGGGGCGCATTGCCCATCACGCTATCTAATTGGTTGGGATCAGCACCGTCTTGTAAGGCTTGGGTGAAACCGTCAAGGTCGCCCTGAGTAATGAGCTGATGAAGCGTAGGAAGTGTCATAGCTGTCTCGCTAGCAGGTTGGCTTACTAGATAATCTAGTTACGCTTGACTATCAAATAAAGTCTGTTTTTGGCCTATTACTGCGATTCAGGTAAGCCTGCCCGAATTTCGCCATATTTGGTCGTGATTGATCATCTTTCCTGCCCCTGATTGCCCGCTTGCTTTGGTGTACTTGCGTTATCAAGTGATGACAGGAGTACAGGCATGTTCAGGCGACAACGGCGTTCTTGGCCAAAGCCGGCGCACAAGCCCAAATGGGGGCAGCGTTTGGTTTGGCTGGTGTTTTTATTGGCGGTGGGCTTTTTCAGCTATCGGGTGTTTGCCGATGAGTTGGCTTATCGTGGCGAGGCAAATGCACACGGGCAGGATCGGCAGCCGTTTGGCCTAGTGCTAAGTGGTGATAGTGGCTCCCAAGCGGCGCTGCAGCTTAGCACCGATGTGAACATCACGGTGAGCGGGATGCTCAGCCGGGCGGTGGTCAAGCAGCAGTTTGTTAATGACAGCAACCAGTGGCAGCAAGGACGCTATGTGTTTCCCTTGCCAGCAAATGCGGCGGTGGATCGCCTCAAGCTGTGGATTGGCGAGCGTTTTATCGAGGGGGAGATCCAAACCAAGCAGCGGGCGCGCGAGCAATATACTCAAGCCCAGCAGCAGGGCAAGAAAGCCAGCTTGGTGGAACAGCATCGCCCGAATATCTTCTCCACCGAAGTGGCGAATATCGCCCCGGGTGAGACGGTGGTGGTGGAGATTGAGTACCAGCAGATGCTCGATTATCGCGATGGCGAGTTTAGCCTGCGCTTTCCCTCCACCGTGGGGCCGCGTTACATCCCCGGTGTACCGTTAATCTCAGCCGCGCCAGCATCTGCTTCGCAACGCCATGACCGGAACCAGCAGCAAGATAGCCCTGAATCAAAGAGCAAAGCTAAAGCCAACGCAGAGCTTACCAGTGAGCCGACCCCGCATAACGCCTTTGGCAAAACCGTGCTGGCCTCCCACTCCACTGCGTTCTCTGAACTGGGTTGGGGCATTGCCACCGACCAAGTGCCCGATGCGCCGCTGATTACCCCATTCTATCGTCGCGATGATGCCAGTGAGCTTGGACTCTCAATCGCGGTACTGCTGGATATGGGGCTGCCTTTGGCAAGTATCGAAAGCAACTTTGCGATTAATCGAGAGGCGCTTAGCGACAACCGTTATCAAGTCAACTTGGCACAAAGCGCGATCAGCGATCGCGACTTTGTGCTGCGTTGGCAGCCAACGCCCAGTGCTGCGCCGCGGGCAGCGCTGTTTCGCGAGGCTCAGCACCCACAGGGAGATTTCGCTTTGGCGATGATTATGCCGCCGCAACCTCAGCAGCAAGGGGCGGTCTCTCAAGCGGCCTTGCCACGCCATCTAACCTTTGTGCTGGATATCTCTGGCTCGATGCACGGCGAGTCGATGCGCCAAGCACGTTTGGCCCTGCTCGATGGTTTGGCGCGCTTAAAGTCCGAAGATACCTTCAGCCTGATCGTATTTAATCATCAGGCGAAGCGCTTTGGCTCGGTGGCCATGCCCGCCGACGAGAAACACCTGGCCAGGGCCCATGCCTTTGTTCGCAGCCTCAAGGCCGATGGCGGCACGGAGATTGCCAGCGCGTTAGCCCTTACCTTTGCCCAGCCGCAAGATCCCGAGCGTTTAGAGCAGGTGGTGTTTATCACCGACGGTAGCGTGGGTAACGAGCAGCGGCTATTTACGATGATTGAACGTGACAAGCAGCAGCGTCGACTGTTTATGGTGGGTATTGGCACTGCGCCCAATGGTTACTTTATGCGCCGGGCCGCGCGGGTGGGGCAGGGTAGCTATACCTTTATCGCCCAGCAATCGGAGGTGCAGCGCCAGATGCAGCGCCTGTTCGCCAAGCTCAGTCAGCCGGTGATGCACACCCTCAGCGTGAGTTGGCTCGATGAGCAGGGCGCGCGTCAGGTGGCCGATTACTGGCCACGACCCTTGCCGGATCTTTATCAAAGTGAGCCCTTGTTGGTCAGTGTGAAGGTGCCCGCAAACGTGTCGGCGCTTGAGATTAAAGGACAGGGGCTGAGCCAGCCTTGGCAGCATCGCATCGAGCTGGTCCAAGCGGCAAGCGGCGAGGGTATCGCGGTGCAGTGGGCCAGAGAGCAGATCGCCAGTATCAAACTAGATGGGGAGCTGGAGCGCGAGCAAAAGCGCCAGCAGATCCAACAGCTGGGCTTAGATTTCCACTTGGTGACCGACCACACCAGCTTAATCGCGGTGGATAAAACCCCCAGCCGACCACTCGATACACCGCTGGCCTTTGAGCAAGTGGCGCCGCATATGCCTGCGGGCTGGAACATGAACTCAGCCAAGCTGCTACAAACCGGGCTAGGCAGCCGGACTCAGGTTCTCGCCGGTGTGATCCTCTGCCTGCTGGCTTGGCGGCTGTGGTTAGCTAGCAAGGGGCTGGCTGGAAAGGGGTTAGCTAGTAAAGGGCTAAGCGGACGCGGTGCTAACCGGGAGAGCTTGTGATGGACTGCCCTGTGACACGTACCCTTGCGGTGATCCTGCTGCTCTCCGGTATCGGTTTGTTGGGCCAAGGTGCTTACATCCAACTCAAGGCCCAGCTCGCCCAGTGGCTGATCAATGATGCCTGGCGTCAGCAACTGGCAACGGGCAATTGGCACAAGCCTTGGTCGTGGGCCGATACCCATCCGGTGGCGAAGTTAAACCTGCCCGGCAGCAACAAACCTTTGTTGGTGCTAAGTGGGGCCAACGGTCGCAATCTGGCGTTTGGTCCTACCTTACAGCAGTCCACCTCTGCGCCGGGCGAGCCGGGCAATGTGGTGATCTTTGGCCATAACGACACTCATTTTGCCAATCTCGACCAGCTCGAACGCGGCCAGCAGCTGCTGCTGCAAGACGCCCAAGGCAATGAGCTGCGCTACCGGGTCAGCGGCCTGTATGTGGTGAATCAGTACGACACTATTTGGGCTGAGCAGAGTGATGAGTCCTTGCTCACACTAATCACCTGCTACCCCTTCTCCAGCGCGTCTTGGGGCGGTGAGCTGCGCTATGTGGTGCGGGCCAGCAAGGTGTGATCAGCAGAGTGCCGGCGGAGGTTGAAAGGTGTTAGCTGGTTGCGACAAGCGCTTCCTGCTATCTGCGCTGTTTACTTAAGCAGGGCCAGCATCTGTTTGTTCTCTAAGGTGTCTCCAACCGACTGAGCGATGGCTCGGTTGAGCATCACCTGTGCCAGTTGCGTCGATCGGATCCCGATGCTGTCGGACAGTTTGCTCATGGCAGGATAGAGCCAGCGAAACAGGCGATAGCTGAAGTTGGGCTCAATGCGTGGCTCAACCGGGTAGATGTAGCCCGGTCTATAGCTGGAGAACTTGTCACCAAACAGTGCCAACAAGCGGTTCTCGATACAGCCTTTGTCGCGGGCAAACTGCACCCGGCTCTTTTCGCTGCGATCAGCGCCCATGCCGCTCAATAGATGGAACAGGGCGCTGGGGTTGGCTGAGTACAAGGCTCGGGCGAGTGCCTCAGGAAGATCGACGTTGACTTGGCGAAACTGCTCGGCGGGCAGCGCACCGGTGTAAGCGCCCAAGCAATAGATGCAGCTGTCTTGCTCTGCTAGCACAGCGTTGAGTGCCGAGAAATCGCGGTGGTCTTGATGGACAACCTGCTCAAGTTTTGGATGCTCGATGGGCAAGCGGCGGCGCACAATCGCGGTTACCTTTGCAAGCCCAGAGGCTTGCAAAGCCAGCTTCAGTACCTCACCACCGACCATGCCGCTTGCGCCAATAAGCAGCAGGCGCAGGCCCTGCTGTTGATTGCTGAAATTGCTCATTGTTTTACTCTCGTATTCGGTGTTTATTCTGCGTATACATCCATTGGCTGGGCGCGCTCGAACTCAGGCAGATAGGCCTTCCACCAAGCGAGGTACTCTTCTGGTTGGTGGATGGCTACTGCCTCGCCGAACATCGGCAATCTGACTTCGGTAGCATGCTGCGCGGCTAACTGCTCCATCGCCTCGAAGGGTTCCCACCAGGCGTGACGCCCGAGATCGAAGGTGGCGTTGTGGATCGGTACCAGTACCTTGGCTTGCAAGTCGAGGTGCGCTTGCATAGCATCTTCCGGCAGCATATGGATATCGCGCCATAGCTCGTTATAGGCCCCCACTTCCAGCAGTGCCATATCAAAGCCACCAAAGTGACGACCAATCGCTTCAAAGCCGTCGAAGTAGCCGCTGTCACCGCTGAAGAATATCCGGCTGGTGGGGCTTTCAATCACATAGCTAGCCCACAGGGTTTTGTTGCGATCCATTAGCCCGCGGTTGGCATAGTGCTGAGCCGGAGTAGCGCTAATCGTAAGCTCGCCAAGTTCGACGCCTTGCCACCAGTCTAATTCGACAATCTTCTCGTCGGCCACACCCCAGCGCCGTAGCAGCGCGCCGAGTTTTAGCGGTACTACAAAGTAGTCGGCGCGATTTTTCAGCTTTACGATGCTGCGCTTGTCTAGGTGGTCGTAGTGATTGTGCGAGATGATCACCGCCCGCAGCTGCGGCAGTTGCTCGATCTCAATCGGGGTTTGTTCGAAACGCTTTGGCCCAAGCCATTGAGTTGGCGAGGCGCGCTCGGAGAACACCGGATCGGTGATCAGCCATTGTTCGCCCAGTTGCATCAATACCGTGGAGTGGCCAAGGCGATAAACCCGCTCTGGGTTAACACTCTGTAGCGCGTCGCTATCCAGCGGCTGGATCGGCAGGGAGTGGTCGGGGGTTGAGGCCTCATGCCGGGCCGAACGCATGGCTCGGTACATGGTGGCAAACTCAAAGCGCATCTCGAAGCCGTCGTTGTGGAACTTGCCGTCTTGGTAGCGAGCGCCGGGCTTGCCATGATCGATCATCGGCAAGTTGTGGCTGGCTGTCGGCTCCTTGCTGACACAGGCGCTGATGGCAAATACCGCCAAGCCTAGGGGAATAAGTAGTTTTTTTAGCATCCTATTGGCGCCTCTTTATCGTATAAATCGAACGTTCGTTCTGTTTGTCGGGTAGATAAAACCAACCGCGCAGGGCGGTTGGCTGCAAAGTAATCTAGGCGCTGACGCTATCCCAACAGCAGTCAAAGGCCTGCTGCTTGAGCTGCTCAGTCACTGGCTGTCCCACGCTAGGCAGCTTCACCAAGGCGACAATCTGACTGAACAGCAGCGACATTAGTAGCGCCAAGTTGAGATCTTTTAGCTGGCCTTGCTCGATGCCGCGTAAGATAAACTGCGCTGCAATCTGCTCGTAGTTGAGCTTGGCTTTCAAGGTATCTTCGCTGATCAGCGGTGAGTTGGCGCACTGCTCCATCAACGAGAGCTTCTGCGGGTAACGGATAAAGTAGCCATAGGTCAGCTCCAGTAGCTGATAGAACTGCTGGCGGTAGTCGAGTGTGTTATCGAGCTCGCCAAAGGTGGCATCCATCACCCGCTGTTTTTCTAGCAGGTAGAGCTGATTAATCAGCACTTCCTTGCTGGGAAAGTGATGATAGATCGCCCCAGCCGATACACCGGAGTGCTTGGACACCTGTGACATGGGGGTGTTATGCAGGCCATTCTCGGCGATGAGTTCCATCGTAGCATCGAGAATGCGCTGGCGTTTATCTGTATACCGAATGTTCATTCGGTTAGTTTGCGCGGAGGTCACAGCGTAGTCAAGCCTAATCTGTAAGCAAAAAACTGCGCTTCTTGGCTCCAAGCGGGCAAGAAGCGCCGACTAGGACTAGTTGTATTCTCGCAGTTGCGTTTCCAGCTGCTCAGTGGTTTTCTGGGTAGTGAACTCACGATATAGCGATTTTTGGTCGGTCGGATCCAACTCGCGTCCGCTCTGGCTTACTATGTCATCGAACAAACTATCACGCTGGTTGGCTGGTAGGGTTACCAGCGCGCATACGTGGCTGACATCCTCGATTTTAACCATTGCCAGTTGCTCAACTTGGGTGTTACTCAAGGTGACCGAGGTTACATTGCGAGCAATTTGTTCAAAGCTGGTGCCTGTGGTGGAGATGCCCGCCGCATTTTGGCTTTTCTGGTAGGTTTTTTCCAGCACATCGGCCTTCATTTCAATGCTTTGCGCAAGCGAGCTTCTCGCTTGGGCGATTGCATGATTGCGATCGATGCCGAAGTCTCCAGAGCTGACAATGCAGTCTGACGCAGCCAAGCCATTAGCAGCTGACGGCGTTAGCACCCAAGGTGGCAGCTGGGCTTGAGTTTCTACCTCGCCATAGCGAGCATTCTGTTGGCTTGCACATGCCCCAAGCAGCAGGCTCAGCATGATAACGCTGGGTTTTGTGATAGTGCTGATTTTCATAGTCTCTTCCTCGAGGGTAATTCCTGGTTATTGCTGATAAAGACGCTTACGAGAGGTCACTTTCTTCAGGTAGTTCTGGGTCTCCGGATAAGGGAGGTTGGCAAGTAGCTGCTGATAGACCTGCTCAGGTGTTAGCTGGTTAATGGCTGCAACCGCTTTACTGGTTGAGCGCGTATTGAAGGCCTTGGCCACATTGCCTGCGCCGGTGTTATAGGCAGCGATAATGGCGTACTCCGAGCTCTGGGGGTTGTTGATCCCTTTTAGGTAGCGCGTTTGCAGAATACTGAGATAAGCGATGCCGGTATGGATATTGAACTCGGGGTCATAGAGCTGGTGTGGCGACATCGATTTATCGCGCTGGTGGAACAAACGATTTACATCCCGGCCAGCACTACTCGGCACCACTTGCATCAGCCCGTAGGCGGGAATATGTGATTTAGCCTGAGGGTTAAAGTGGGATTCGGTATGCATGATTGCCATCACCAGAGCTGCCGGAAGCTGCAATTCTTGGCTGTGTCGCTCCACCGGCTCTCGGTACGCTGCTGCTAGCTTGCCCATAGAGCCGGAGGGGATGGCTACCCGATATTCAACGACCTGCTTGGGTTGTTCCTGCCATTCTTTTCTGGCACTGGCGAAATCTCTGGTTGCTTGCTGTTTTCGTTGCTCTCGCGTGGCCATAATACGTTGTTGCTGTTCGGCGACTAAGCGATCACGAAAGTCTTGATTGACCTCTGCTGGCGCATGTTCGACTTGGATATCTAACTGGCTTAGTTGCTGTTGGCTTTGTTGGTCGATCAACTGGTGAACTTTCTGCAGCTCTGCGGTGGGCAGTACCTCCGGTTGAATGGTGACCTGCTTTGTTTCCAACGTCACAGCGGGCGGGGTGAAATGCAGTTGTTGCCAGAGTTGCTGGTTGGCTTGCAGGGCTTGATTAACCTTTTCGATAACCTGTTGATGCGGCGTGTGAGCTTGTCGAATGCTGTTGACCTCAACTACGCCGTCAGTTGTAGGCTGCGTGGGTGTTTGTGGTGAGTCGGGCGTTACATTAGGCGTTGCATCGGGCGATGGTTCGTTTTCGGGAGCCACTTGAACAAAACGCACCACAATCTGCTGCTGCTCCAGATCCACCGTGGTTTTTACATCACCTTGTTCGGAGACAGATACCAGTGTGTCGGGCTGTTCAATATGGGTATCGCCCCATTGTCGCATTGCTTCTGCTCGGTAGGCATCCCATTCTGCGAGGTGCTGTTCTTGCCACTGCGAGAACTCCTGCATTCGTTGATAGTACCAGAGGGAAAACTCTTCAGTATCGGGCTGGGTGAGCTGTTCTACCGCTTGGTCTAGCTCGGCAAAAGGATCGGCGCTAGCGTTTTGGGGAGCGAGTAAAAGTAGCGTTATCAAAGGGAAAAGGTGCTTCATGGTTACTCTCTCTCGATGGAAAAGTATGCGCCTAGGTCGCTGACGGAGTCTTGATCCCGCTGGACTTGAAGAAGCTGTAGTTCAACTGAGTAGTTATCACACTCGGCCAAGCTGCATTGGGCTAAGGTGGCTTGGGCATCATCCTCACGCGAAGACTCGGCTTGCCAGCGAGCAATTTCCAAGTACAAGCCTTGATTGAGTAGTGGCTTATTGGCCACGTATTGTTGGTAGTAGCTATCGGCTTGTTCGGGCTGGCTGGCTTGCAACATCAGTAACACCAGGGCAGCGGCATCATTGGCGGTGTAGCTGTGACTGAGCGGTAGGCGCAAGGCTGCGACCAAGGCGTCGGCTTGCTGTTGGCGATGGTAATGGTAGCCGTAATGTAGCGACGTTAATGCAAGATTCTGTTCCGGGTTTTGCTCACTAACCATTGCAGAGCAGCTGGCACTGCCCGGTCCGTGCTTTTTGAAGCGCAGGGATTGCGTCTGATAACTGAGTCCTGCAATCGGCCAACTGCTGAGAGGTTTTTCTATCCGAGCTTGTTCGAGCAACTGAGATTCGTACTTGGCGCGCAAGGGCAAACCTAAGCCCCGTCTACACAGCCGTTGCAGCTGAGCATCATTCAAGCCCTTTGATGCGCTAATAGTGACTTGAACGGGCTGCTCTCCCGTTACTTGATACTGGGTGTCTCCGAACTGCCATGATTGGCTGGCTAGGGCTGGCCAACAGGCCAGTCCTAACAGCAATGACCACTTAGAGATCATTGGCGCTACTTACCTGACCACTTGGCCCTTGGCTGGAGTTGTTTTGCTCTGACTCCCCACCATGCACACTGAGTTTATGTTTGCTGCTACTTGGGCTGTGTGTGGCTGTGCGTTGGTCGTTCTCTTGACGAGCTTTTACTGCTACCGCTTCAAGCGACGGCGAGTAGACCGCGACGGTTAGCATCCAGTCGCCGTCGTGGCTCTGGAAAGACTTGGTTGAAACCCCTGCAGGTAGTTGGCCCGCTGAAATGGACTTGTAGCTGTCGGTCATCTTCAGCTGGTTGACGAAGGTGCTGCGATCTTGCTCCAACACCACGACGTTGTCTGGACCGGGCGCCTCAGGCACATACTCGAACTGCTCATTGGCCTCTTGCAAGGTCTCAGAAAAGCCGCCTTGCCAGTAGATCTCCTCACCCTGCATGGTTGCCAGCAGCGCGCTGCGCGCCTTGGCTTGGGATTGATTGATGGCGGCGCCTTCCAGTTTGCGTTGGACGGTCTTGTTACGATTGTGGCGGATAATCGACGAACCGAAGCCTAACACGTAGGTTTCATTGGTTTCTGGATGGGTAATGACTTTGGCGCCAACCGGGGGCATTACGCCACTTTGCAGGTCGTCAATGATGTGTTTGAAGATCTCATTGGGGTCGGTGCTCACGGTTAAGCAACCGAGCTGACGCTTGGTTTGTTGACGGGTTTTCGGCGTCGAAATCAAGCTGACGCTGACCCGTTGTGCATCCATGTCATCAAACACATCGAAGGTGACATAGCCTGCCAAAGAGCCTTGTACGGATTCCAAACACGCATCAACCATGTCGCTGGTGACATTGGCCACCGATTCGGTCGCCGTGTCGATAACGTCGACGCTCTCGCTAATTGCCGTGGTACAGGCGTTGTTCATTCCCTGCATGTTTTCAACAAACTGCTTCTTAGCAATCTCAAAGGCCTGAATGTAGGCTTTGCGCTTGGAAAGCAGCGTAGCGTTACGGTTATCAAAGGCTTTGTAGTCGGCAGAGCCAATTGACAAGATGCCGATGCCAGAGCCGACCGAGATCATCTGAATACCATCGGCTTGTTCTTGCAGTAGCATTTGGTGGGCGGTTGCAACGGCTTGTGGCTCTGAGTCAGCGAAAATCACGCCGTCTACCGGCTCTAGCTCGTTGCTTACCAAGGCTTGGCCTTGTTCGCTGGTAGCAGGTACTAAGTCGTTGAGATCAAAATTTGCCTGAACGCTTAACGGCAATACCGCTAACGCAAACAGAGCTGAAAGGGGAGAATGATACTTCATAGGTCGTCCTTGATAAGCTATCGAATGTCCAGCGATGAGTCGCTGACGATCTGAATGGAAGGCTGATAGTCAGGGTGGTGAATCATCAGCGTTGGCTTAAGATACTGAGCGAGATGGGCGGCATCACGCAGATAGCGCAAGTAGAGGTGTCGCTCCTCCCCGCTGATTTCGAAACGCACCTCGCTGACACCTGGAATAGCTTTTACTAGGTTGATCAATTGCACTTGATCGCCGGCGGCTTTTTCGCTCAGTTTGATTTGATGTACAGCGCCACCTCGGGCTAGCACATTTTTGATTGCGGTGTTTAGCGCTTGGTTTAGCTCGTGACGGTTCAGTTCATTGGCAAAGTGGATCTTGGCCAGGTTCTCTGCGCTGTCATCGCTGCCAGGAAGCGTGACCAAGCTAGGATCGTTGTTCCACTGGGCATATATTTCACCGGTTTTGTCGATCACTTTCAGGCGAACTTCCAGCTGTTTGCCACCTTGAACCTTGCGGATAGTCTCTTCAATGGCGACCACAAAGGTTGACCCGGCGCGTTGTGGCGTGGTGCGAACATCCTTAGCGATCAACGCTTGGATAACCGCTTCACGCACGCTGGGTATCTCGCTGGCCACAAAGACTTTGGGATGTTGCAGCTGATCTAAGATTTGGCTGAGCTCGGTCACCACCTTTTCTTGTTCGACGGTAACGTTAAGCACCACTTGTACTCGACCATCCTCCATACTTTGCACCGCGATCTCGTTCCACGAGGAGATGTAACCGCGCGAATGTGAACTCAGCGAACGGCGGGCGATGTCGACCATAGAGGTGCTATCGCTATCATCCTGAGCCAGTAAATGGGTGTAGCTTTGCTCCAAGTAACCAGAGCTGATCGCCACCCCTAATACCTGGCTTATCGCGCGAGCAAATGCGTCCATTTCAGCAGCTTGTCGGGCGCTTAGCTGACGGGTTGAATCTGCCGCTCCTTCACCGGTAACTTGAATGGTGATACTGCTACCTTGCTCCCAAGCAATATCGCCGATGTCATCGGAAGAAGGGGGAGGCGCGAGCGCTACCGCTGCAACCACACAGGTATCATCGCCTTGCAGGTAAGGCTGCTGAAAATCAACAGCCACTCGGCGGGTGTTGACTGCATCGACAAAGCTGGCGAATTCCTGCTCCGTGAACTGGCTGTCGATCAACGCTTGGTCGGTTTTACTGAGCTGTTGAATCGTTGCGGGATTCATCATCTCCACTAAGCGCTGAGCAGCTTCAGCTTTCGCAGACTCGATAGTTTGCTTACCACGCCCATAGCTACAGCCTTCTTGGGCCAGAGCTGGTTGTCCCATGACCTCAATCAGACTTAAGGCGTGGCTGTGCTTGGTTGCGGTGAGTGCACATGCACCCACCATTAGCAGCACGGTTAGCCGCGGTCGTCCCATACGCTTCGTTCCTTCAAGTATTCAGCTGGTACGCCAACACTGACCGCAAACAGCTTACGATCGCCGTTGGGGCGGTAGATGCTATCCTTAGCGTCTTGTTTGATTGAGTCCGCTGTTTTTGCCTTCTTCCAGCGAATGATCTGACCTTGGGCGCTTTGGGCGCTAGGGTTGACCTTGGCAACACCAACTGGCTCGACAAAACCAGCGCTGTACTCAAATACCACCATGGTTTCGTTTGGTAGGATCCCAGCATTCTGGCCGCGATCCAGGCTGATTCGGTCGTCTTTGATACCCAGTACTTGGGCTGTTGCGGGCATCTCGGTCAACAGGCGCGACAGCATGATGTCAAAGCTGCGAGAGGCCATTTCGTTGAGTACCGAACCTACATCTGCTTCGCTGGTGTAATTGAAGCCTCGATAGTAGTTGCCGTTGGCAATGACAGTGGTGAAGTCACCTTTGTCACGAACGTCAAAGTTGGAGACCCGGATCTTGCCCACGTTGGGGTAGCTCAAGCGCTCAGAAGTGTAGGGGTCGATAATCCCTGCAGTTAAATCCAGCGAGGTTTGGAACAGCGACTGTTTGGAGCCAAACAGCATGTCACCGGTTTTGATGACATCCACCTTCATCACGTAGTCGGTGCTCACGGCCGACTTGGTCGACAGTTTGTTGGCAACGGAGTCTGCGCCTTCTTGTTCCATGATGACCTTCAGCATCTCAGAGATACTGCTGGTATCACTCGCCAGAATACGGAAGCGGTTTACCCCGGCAAACTGAGTTTCCAGTACGTTGTTCAATGCTTGCGAGTTGAAGCTGCCAATGCTGTTATGCATTTGCTCAAACACTTTGCTAGAGGATTGTACTTGGTCACTTAAGCTGGTGTTTACATCGCCAAAGAAGATGCGAATGGTCTTCTTTGCCAGTGGGCAGCGCGAGTCAGTTTCGATGCTTTCATAGCTACAGAACTGCAAACCCTGGGTGTTAAAGTAGGCTGGGACTTCGATATCTTTGTCTTCGAAGTTGTAAGCGGACTTGCCCACGATAACCTTTGAGTCGGCGCCGCTGCTGGATTTCAGCTCGGTAGTTTGACTCGGCTGTGGGGTACTTTGACACGCTGCCAAACTTAAGGCTGCGGCTGTAAGGCCAAATAGTTTGGTTAGCTTCATTACTGGCTAACCCCCGCGATATGTTGGTCCAGCTCTTTTAGCTGGTCGATGGTTGCTTTGTCGCTGGCAATCAGGGTATTGGCATCAGTGATGAGCTCTTTGCGGAAGTTCATATCATCCCAGGCTTGCATTAGTGGCGATTTTTCGTCATCAGATTTGAACAAAGACGTGACGGTACCTATGCCGGTTTCAACAGCAAGGTCAGTAGCGTTGTTTGCAGCGACAATCCCCAGCTCGGCAACATCTAAGGCAATTTGAGCGGTGAGTTCAATGTTGGCCTGAAAAATATGATCGCCAGCAGCTTGATAGGCTGCCACTTTGGGGCCGATGTGCTCTTCTTCCGGTTTATCTTGGTCAAACTCGGCAATTGCCAAGCGTAGCTCTTCATCGTTGAGCCCCGCGTTTACGTCCAAAAAGCCCACTACATCAGCATATTCGCTCGCTAGAACGCGGTATTCATCCAGTACTTTACACTGCCGCTCTTGGGTTGACTTAAACATGTTGGATACTTTGTCGATGGCGTAGGAGACATGGGCTAAGTGACCATCGATTTCGTCACAGCGTTCTACCAGTTGTAGTTTGGTTGTTTCCCGATCCAAGTTTGCCTGTTCCTCGGTTGAGGTAGAAGCGCAGCCAAAGGCAAAAGCGGAGGCTAACACAGCAATTGCCAATTTATTCTTGGTCATATTGATAGTCCTTTTCAATTAGATCCCTGATGAGCAGGTTGATAGTGCTTTGTTCTGCGGTTGATACCGCTTCTTGATAACTTATCGGAGACCTTCCAACACCTGAGTAGTCCTTAGTAAATACAGGTGTGGTAAGCGCCGATGAGCTAAATACTTTTACTGTAACGATCGATTTGGCTACATATTTAGAGCCAGATTTACCTCTGCTTTCACGACTGCTGAAATGAATGAAGTAATCTGCCGGGTTTCCTGAGTTAATGCTTGACTGGAATGCTGACGATGCCTTTGATGAGATCGGTTTGCTATCATGTGAAATATTAAATCTCACGCTTCTCACTAGTTCTGCTATTTCGATCTCCAATAATCGGTTTGTTTTCGATAATTCCAGCGGATTGTTCTGCAAGACTTTGAGCAAGGAGATGCTGATATCACTTCGTTCTAGTTTTTTTTGAGCGTGTTGCAGGTTGGAGATATCTAGCCATGTGAGCCTCGTGTCACGCAGGCTGGTTAGCAAGGTCTTTGCTTGTTGCTGTTCCTTCTCTACTAGATCTTCTAAATAGCTGATCCAAATGCTTTTAGATAAAGCGTACTCGATGATGCAGCTCTCAGAGTTTTGGCAGGATACCGAGCGCTCTTCGAGATGAGGGATGGGGATTTTTCTAGATTGAGAATAACCGCTTTGCTCGAAGCTTCGCTGACTGCTCCCATCTTTGGAGCTAAGATGAGAGCGGGTCGTGACAGAAACTTCTGACAAATACTGGGAAGCTAGCTGTGACTTGGCATCTAGTAATGCGTCTTGCTTTGTTGCACCGTAACCAGTAAGCGTTATAAGGTCGTTTTCATTAGCCTTCGCCACCAAAGTTGTGAGCGAAATTAAAATGATTATTACAAACTTCATCCGTGATAGTTTGGTTATTTAACGTATTAGTTTAATGGCATTCTCCTGTTAACTTGTTGAGTTAGTCAATGGTTATTTTACCTTTTAATAAAAATATTAAGTCGTATTTTTGTTTTATTTATCTTTTGTCTATCCGATCGTATAGCTCATTGATAAATGAATACGTTTTCCTTTGATAACTAACTGTTATTATCTTGTTTCCTTTTTATTTGAATGCTGTTGTTGTGTAATTGAAACGCTACGATGGCTAACTCAAGTTATCGTGCCATTTTGATAGTCTGCAATCGCCTGATCGATCTCTTGTTGGGTATTCATCACAAACGGTCCCCAGTGAACCACCGGTTCGGCAATCGGCTCTCCGGCGAGCAGCAGTAGGCCGGCGTTTTCAAGGTCGAGGTTAATCTCATCCCCTTCACCGAAAAACAGCATGTTGCCCCGCGAGTAGCTGACGCCTTCATGGCTTACCTGACCCTGATAGATATACGCCATCGCCTTAAAGCTGGCATTTACCGGCAATGCGAGTGCGCCCTCGCCGTGAATATTGGCTAGCAGCATCGATACGGCTGGGTTCTCCAATGGCCCTTGTTGCCCGGCGAGTGAGCCAGCAATCAGCTTGGCTTGTAGGTTCTCACTTAGCGCGATATTGGGAATCGTTTCGGGCTGGAAGTCTCGGTAGTCTGCCGCTTGCATCTTCTTCGCTGCCGGCAGATTGATCCACAGCTGAAAGCCATGCATTGCGCCGTCGGTGGCGATGGGCAGCTCCGAGTGGATGATCCCACGTCCGGCACTCATCCATTGGGCGCCGCCGTCGCGCAGCTCACCAACGTTACCGAGGTGATCCTGATGGCGGAAGTGGCCATGCAGCATATAGGTGAGGGTTTCGATGCCGCGGTGAGGGTGCGGAGGAAAGCCGCCTATGTAGTCTTTTGATTCGTCGGCTTTCAGTTCATCAAGCATCAAGAATGGGTCCATAAGATGCTGATGAAAACCGGCGATGCGTTGGATCTTAACGCCATCACCATCACGAGTGGCGTGGGATGCCTTGCTGGAAACAATCGGGCGAACAGTCATGGTGATTCTCCTTTTTAGTTAATCGCTAAGCTCTGTTGATGATTAAGAGCGTCGATGCTGTAAGGCTAGACTTAGTAAAATCGAAAGAAAATCGCATTAATTAGCCAAAAGAGTTCGTAAAAATAGAATTGTGTAAACAGTGAGCTGTCGCCGAGTTCTGCCGCTTGCGCTTGTCGGTGGCTTTAGTCATCTACCCGCACCTGCTAAGCTGTTGTCTTATATGGATATCTTTTCAAGTTGCTGGGTGTGGTAGAGATGCATAACGGGTGGCTTTTCGAAGTTGGGAGCGGCGTAAGTGATTGAGATGGTCACCACCATTTCGCTGTGGGAGCTCGGAAAACATGCGATCTCGTGGGTCAACAATCTGCGGCGAGCCAAGCTTGCGCGGCGCCAGCAGTCCTTAAACGCCTTGCGCCAAGTGGTGGTAGCAGCGCAGAAAACTCAAATCTACCTGCAGCATCTAGATCAGCATGGTGACGATTTGATGGAGCAGCAACTGGCCTTGGCTGAGCAGTGGACCGCACTTAGCTTCGAGTTGGATGATCTTGGCCTGGGCAAGCTGGCTAGCCGCTGTCGGATGCGTGGTAGCGAGTGGGCCAGCTTTGCTGATGCGCCCGCTGAACAAACGGAAAAACTCACCATGGGCTTGGCGCGTTTACGGCGCGATGCTCTGGAGATACTGGATCAACTCAACGACGAATAGCATTGACTATACCAATCCGAATAAGTAGATGTTCAGATGTTGCGCAGGGAAAATCTTTGAGGACAAGGAAGGGCTTGCCGTAACTAGTGGGCTAATTACAAAAGCGCTGACGCTGTCAGCAAAGATTTTAACCAGCAAAGATGACCAGATACTTGTTCTGATTGGTATTACAGGAGTGAGCAATGAGCACTGCGCAAGAGATACTCGGTGAAGCCCTGCAGGCCTTTTATCTGGGCGATAAGCAAGCGTGTATTGATGTTCATACCCAAGGACAAGCCACAGAGTCGTTGCCGGTATCGCTGTTTTTTCGTGATGCTGAACACTATCCAATAGACGAAGTCGCGCTCACCCTGTGCCGTGGCAGGGTGTTGGATGTGGGGGCCGGGGTAGGCTTGCACGCTCTGCACCTGCAACGCCAAGGCTTGGAGGTTAGTGCGCTGGATGCCTCTGGCGCGGCCTGCGCCATTATGCGCTTGCGCGGAGTAAACTCGATTATCCGCGGCGATATCTTCAAGCAGTCCCTGCCGCACAATTTCGATACCTGGCTGATGCTGGGCCGCAGCGTCGGTCTGGCAGGCTCCTTGGTGGGGCTACAGCGGCTGCTGCAGCTGGCCTATATCAACCTCAATGAGAATGGCTTGGTAGTGCTGAACTCCTATCTGGGGCCGGAGCGCCAGCCGCAGATCCGTCAGATGAGCTTTGAGTATGGCGGCCAGTGCAGCGAGCCGGTGCCGTGGTTGGATGTGGACTATAGCACCTTGGCCGAGCTGGCCGATCAGCAGGGCTTTGAGTGCGATGTACTGCGCACCGAAGATGATGGTAACTATTTGGCTGTGCTTAATAAACTCACCTAAATCTGCCTATCACTTACACAGCAAGAACGCCGTGAGGAAGCTAAGGGAGGGAGGCCTCCCTTGAATGACGCTAACGCCCGAGCATCCGCTTCAAGGTACGATCTTTATCGATGACATGATGCTTGAGCGCACCGGCCACATGCAGTACTAAGCTCACCAGCAATACCTTGGCGGCGATACCATGTACGCTGTGGAACAGTTCGGCCAGCTCCTTGTTGATGGGCATATTGCGCTGCGGGTTGTCGGGCATTGGGTTGTGGGGGAACAGCTCAAGGCCAAACAACTGCAAGCCGTGCCCTCCCATCGCCGACATCAGCATGCCCGAGAGTGGCATCAATAGGGTAGAGATAATCAGCAACCAGTGAACCAGCTTAGACAGTGCGCGTTCCCACTGCTGGTGGCTGGGGAGCGCGCTGGGCCAACCGTTCTTTATCCGCCAGCCGACCCGGACCACGGCAAACAGCACCACCAAGATGCCGAAGGACTTATGCCAGCTATAGAGTGGATAGACCTTATTGGTGGCCATATACCAGCCGACACCCCAAAGGGCGATAATCGTTAAGGCGATCAGCCAATGTAGACCGCGGGTGGTGTGGCTAAGTTTGTCGCTACTGTCCAATTCCATTTGCTAACTCTCCTGCATTGAAGCACTTTAAATGCTGTATTAGTTATTGTTGGCCCATTGTAAGGCCTATCGAGTTAGTGTAACGATTTGGCACTAAGGTTTTATTAACACTGATAACAGATTAACGATTTTGTTGGTGCTGTGACGACAGCGAACAAGAGGGAGAATAAGGATGTTTCCAGCCACTTGGCTAAGGTTGATATCACCGTTACTAACGTCATTGCTGATGGTGACGCTGATGACTGGAGTAGTAACCTGGGTGAATACCGGGTTAGATAGCGATTTTGTCGCGCGTTGGGCTCAGGCCTATCTGGTTGCCTGGCCGATCGCCTTCAGCTTTATGCTGCTGTTTGGCAAGCCGATCCATCGAATGGCTGAGCGACTATGTTCGCGTACGCGGTGATCGGGCTCACAACTTGGTAAACTGGAGCGTAAGCATCTTCTGTAAAATCAAATAGATACCCTTGAGCTGTGTAGCCAGTCTTCGATGTAGTAGTCCACTACTACCGACCCCGTAACCGGGAGGTTTACAGTGAGTGTGATGTTACGCACTTGTTAAGGAGAACCTAATGGCTAAGGTACTGATCATTGCAGGCGACTTTGTTGAAGACTATGAGTTGATGGTGCCGTTTCAGGCGCTACAAGCGATGGGGCACGAGGTATCCGCAGTATGCCCTGACAAGCAAGCCGGCGAGCAGATCCGCACGGCAATCCACGATTTTGAGGGCGACCAAACCTACACCGAAAAGCCCGGCCATAACTTCACCTTGAATGCCGGCTTTGCCGATATTCAAGTAGCGGAGTTTGATGCGCTGCTAATCCCCGGCGGCCGTGCGCCGGAGTATCTGCGGCTAAACGCCGAGGTGCTGGAGTGGTTGCAGTACTTTGCTAAGGCCGATAAGCCCATCGCCGCTATCTGCCATGGCGCGCAGTTGCTAACTGCTGCAGGGTTGGTGGAAGGTAAGCGCGTATCCGCCTATCCCGCCTGCGCCCCAGAGGTGACTGCCGCAGGGGGCGACTACGCAGACATTGCCATCGACCAAGCGGTCACCGATGGCAAGTTAGTCACCGCGCCGGCCTGGCCGGCTCATCCAGCCTGGTTGGCCCAGTTTAATCAGCTGCTCGACTAAAGTTGTAGGGTACTTAACAGGACTTGGCGGCATGCTTAGACATCGGTTTGTCGCCAAGTAAGGCTGCGCTATGTGTGAGATCTACTCCGGGACCGAGCCCGAACTATTTGAGCTAAAGAGCCGCTCCATCCGCGTCGATGGCGTGGTCACCAGTATTCGATTGGAGGCGATCTTTTGGCAGTTACTAGAAGAGATTGCCGAAGATGCCGATCTGAGCTTGGCGGTGTTTATCACCCGCATCTACCGTGAGGTATTGGCCAAAGACGGCAAGATGGGCAACTTTAGCTCGCTGCTGCGGGTCGCCTGCACCACCTATCTAAACCAAGGGCGACGCTTGCAATTGCGTCCATCGCTGCAAACCCACGGCGACGAAGCACAGCCTTTGCTTAGTTAACCGAACAATTGCCGCGCAAATCCTGAGCAAAAAAAGCGCAAAGCCGCAGGGCTTAACAGAACCTGGCTTTGTCACTTGCAAGTGGGTCAGGGCGGTTTACTCTGAATGCAGGCTTAGTTTCGGAGATCCCCTTATGCCCTTCTCTAAAGATGTACTGAACGAACTTAACCTGCTGCTTAAATTCGACGCCAGCAGCCAGCAAACCGGTATCAAGGTGAGCAGCGATGCCGCGCCGGAGATGGTTGCTGCCGCCAAAGGCCTGTTCGACAAAGGCCTGTGTACCCGCGATGATGGCGGTTACCTGACCGATCTCGGCAACGAAGTACTCAACCACCTGGCCCATATCGACAGCGTAATGGCGCCGGTGACCAGTTAGCTATCGGCTGAGTCTAGTTTCACTGGCAAGCGCTGCTCGATGCTCAACTCGGGCAGTGCAAAGCTCGCGGCATAGGCGTAAACCTCAACACCAGCGTCTACCGCTTGAGCCAGTAGCTCGGCGTACTTGGCATCGATATGCGCCGCTGGGCTGACCTGCCGGATGCCGCTATGCATCACCGCAAACAGCAAGACTGCTCGGTAGCCTTGATGTTTCATTTGCATCAACTCACGCAGGTGTTTTTGGCCCCGGGTTGACACCGCATCGGGGAAGAAGCCCGCCCCCTCGCCGAAGCTCTCATCCAATAGCGTGCAGCTTTTTACCTCGATATAGCAGTCGGCCTGCTCGCCCTCACTCAGCAAGAAATCGATGCGACTGTTTTCCTCGCCATAGCGCACCTCGGCGCGGATCTGCTGATAGCCGCTAAGCTCGCTGATGACACCTTGCTCCAAAGCTTCTCCCACTAACTGATTGGCGCGCACGGTGTTCACGCAAATCATATGCTCGCCCTGACTTAGCTCCCAGGTGCCGGGATATTTGCGCTTGGGGTTATCCGAGAGGCTGTAGTAGACGGTGTTACCTGCCTCGGCGCAGCCGGTCATCGCGCCGGTATTCGGGCAGTGTAGGGTGAACTCTTGGCCTTGCGAGTCGACCACATCGGCCAAAAAGCGCTTGTAGCGTTTAAGTAAGGTTGCGGTGTGTAGCTCTAGTTGCATCGTTTGGCATATCGCATCAGTGTTTTTTTGATGGTCAGTAGGCTACCCAACTAGCGGCCAGCTGGCTAGTCGCTGATAGACCGAGCCGTGGCTGTTGCGCTGTGAGCGATACAGCTCGAAGCTACTCACCGACCAGCTAAGGCCTTGCACGTTGCGCGACAGCGAACCATTAAAGCGGCGCAGCAAGCTGATGTGGGGCACAAAGGGGTGAGGCTCTGTGGGGCGCAGCACTTGCCCCAGCGCTGTTAGCTCCTTTGGTACCTCACTGCAGCCCAGCCAGGCGATGCCGGCTTTCTCAAAACAGCCCAGCTGATCTAATGTGAGCTGGAAGCGCGACACTTGCACGTTGGCTGCTAACTGCATCAGTTGCTCCAGCTCGGGCAAAGAGGCCGCGGGGTAAAACCCCAAGGTCAGGTGAAAATTACGCGCCGGGATAAGCTTGGCGTGCGGTGCCGCCTCTGACTTTGATGCTGCGCACTGCTGATACAGCGCGGCGGCTTGCCGTTCAATGGCATCGCGCAGTTCTCGCTCGGGGCTGAGTGCGAAGAAGACGCGCTGCCGCTGCGATATGTTATGCGCATTAGAGCGTATAGCCTTGCTGGTTGCCTGTGACATGTTTCGGTAGACTAGCCTGCGTGTCTATTTAGTCTAAGAGATCTTTGTTGAGCACCCTACCGATTGAGCAGATTTTTCCTGAGCTGCTGTCATACCTCGCCGAGCAACCCGATGAAGCCCAGCTGATTATTGGTGCCCCGCCGGGGGCCGGTAAGTCTACTGCACTGCCGCTGATGCTGCTGCGCCAAGCCAAGCTTGATGGCCAGATCGTTATGCTGGAGCCGCGCCGCTTGGCTGCGCGCAATATCGCCAGTTATCTGGCCAGTCAGCTCGGTGAGCCGGTGGGTAAGCAGGTCGGTTATCAGATGCGCGGGGAGACCAAGGCTTGCGCGCAGACCAAGCTGCTGATCGTCACCGAAGGGGTGCTTAACCGCAAGCTGCAGAGTGACCCGGAGCTAAGCGGGATGGCGATGCTGATCTTCGATGAGTTCCATGAGCGCAGCCTGCAGGCCGACTTAGGACTAGCGCTGAGCCTTGAGGTGCAGCAAGCCTACCGCCCGGATTTGTGTCTGGTATTGATGTCAGCGACCCTCGATCTCGAGCCGCTGCAAGCCTTGCTACCTCAGGCCAAACAGCTGATTAGCGAAGGGCGCAGTTATCCCATTGAGCACCACTACCATAATCTGCCGCGCGACCGCGAGTGGCTGGATAAACTGGCGCAGTTTTGCCTGCAAACTTGCGAGCGGGAGAGTGGTAACGTATTGGTGTTTCTTCCCGGCGCGGGAGAGATCCGCCAACTAGAACAGCGCTTGAGTGAGCGCTTGGGTCGCGAGTTTGAGGTGCATCCGCTGTATGGCCAGCTCAAGCTGGAGCAGCAGCAAGCTGCCATCGCGCCTCCACCGCAAGGCAAACGCAAGATAGTGCTGGCCACCAATGTGGCGGAAACCTCGCTCACCATCGAGGGGATTAGCTGTGTGATTGATAGCGGTTTGGAGCGTCAGGCGTCGTTTCATCCCGCTTCTGCTACCACCCGCTTGCAAACTCGCATGGTCTGCCGCTCATCTGCGATTCAACGAGCTGGTCGTGCTGGGCGTTTGCAGGCCGGGCGTTGCTACCACCTCTACAGCGAAGAGGCGCTCAACCACCGCCCCTTCGCCAGCGAAGCCGAGATCTTGCGCAGCGACTTAAGCGATCTGTGCCTCAACTTAGCCCAATGGGGCGCTCAGGCCAGCGAGCTAAGCTGGTTAGATGTGCCGCCCAAGGCCTTGTTGGCGCAAGGTTATGCGCTATTGGAGATGCTGGGACTGGCCAAGGATAAGCAACTGACCAAGCTTGGCCAGCAAGTCAGCGAGCTGGGCATGAGCCCGCGTATTGGCGCGATGCTGCTGCAAGCTCGTTCTTGGCAGGAACGTTTGGGCGAGGAGGTGTTAGCCCGCGCCTGCGAGCTGGCGGCACTGCTGGAAAGTGGCGCACTGCCGCGCGATGCATTGAGCCCTGAGCATGCCCAGCGAGCACTGCAAGGTGCGGCGCGGCAGCGTTATTCGCAGCTGCTGGAGCGCTTAACTAGACGATTCAAGCTGGCCAAACGTGTTACTAGCGCAGATGCTGACAAATGGGATGGCTTACTATTGGCGCAAGCCTTCCCGGATCGCATCGCCACTAAGCGCAGTCAGGGCGCTTACACTCTGGCCGCGGGCTTTGGTGTTAGTGTTGATGGCCAGCATCGCTTAGCCCGAGAACACTACATAGTGGTTGCTAACTTGTTCTGGCGAGAAGGGCAGGCCCAAGGCCAGTTAGCGCTGGGCGCTGCCTTGGATATTACTGAGCTGGAAAGGCTCCAACCGGAGCGTTTTAGCTGGCAACAACGCTGCCAGTGGTCGAGTGAGAGCCATCGGATTCAGGCGCTGCGTTGCTGGTGTCTGGGCGATCTGATCCTCAAGCAAGAAGTGGCGGCTCAGCCAAGTGGTGAAGCCTTAATCGAAGGCTGGCGCGAGGTGCTGGCGCAAAAAGGCCTTGCCTGGCTGCCACTCAATGAAGCCGCGCAAGCCTGGCTGGTACGCGCGCGCTGTGCCGAGCAATGGTTTGAGCGCAACGATTGGCCGGGACTGGATCAGCAAAGTCTGTTCGAGGAGCTGGATGAGTGGCTACTGCCCTACTTGGATAGCTGCCGCAGCTGGGGCCAGCTACAAAAACTTGATTGGCAGGCGCTGCTCAGTCAGCGCTTGAGCTGGGAGCAACAGCAGCAGTTAGCCAGCTTGGCACCGACCCACTACCAAGCCCCATCAGGGCGCAAAGTAGCGATCCGCTACAGCGAAGGGCAAGCGCCGGTGATGGCGGTCAAACTGCAAGAGATGTTCGGTGAGCCCGGTTCACCAATGCTCGGCAACAAGGTGAAGCTCACCTTGGAGCTGCTCTCGCCTGCCGGCCGCCCCTTACAGCTCACTCAAGATCTCGCCAGCTTTTGGCAAAATGCCTATCAAGAGGTGAAAAAAGAGATGAAAGGGCGCTACCCCAAGCATCCCTGGCCAGATGATCCGACAACCGCGGTGGCGACGCGTAAGACTAAACGAATGTTAGGCCAGTAGCTGGGTTAGCTGCCCGCAATAACGCGCCCAGCTCATTGAAGGGTGTTCGATAAGGGATCTCATGGGCATCGAACACCCGATAATACTGGATAGCCTGCCCTCTGGATGCTTGCAGCATGAGCTGCGCTTGGTCCATTGGACCATACAACTTGCCATTATCGAAACACATAAAGCGCATTGTCGACACCGGATAAAAGCAGGTGACATGGCTGGTGTTACGCCGCGCTCCCCACTCATCCCATGCCACCATCAACAGCTTGGCTGACGCGATATTCGAGTGCGCAAGGGCCGCCAGCGCAAAGCTCGCCAAGTCATAGCAAAAACCGTATCCATCCCGGTAGGTTTGCTGTGGCTGTTTCCACTGGCAACCATGTGCTTTGCTTTGTTCGCGTTGCTCTGCAGAGGCATAGCTGAGCTTAGTTTGCATAAATTCAGCAAGATGCTCTGCAGAGCGAAAGCGAGTAATGATGGCGCCGAAGTCGGTGGTCACTGAAAGCACTCCTGAACTGAGGTTGCTTCAGCCTACTTGTTTCGATGCCGCAGCGCGATGACTAAGTTCACTACCCCTAGCAGCAGCTCTCTTTGCGCTCGACTTTGGTGGCCTCGTTACAGCATTCAGCCTGCTCAATACAACACTGCTCTATACAACAATGATCAAGGATTTCGCTATGGCACTGGCACTGTGAGGGCTGGGCGCAACGGCAGCGCCCGAGCTGGGTTTTGTCGCTAAGGTAATAGCGGCTGAACGCCTGCTCAAAATCTTCCGCCACGCTTTGCTCTGCCAAGCCGGTGGCCAGCAGTGCTTGCTGCCAAGCTTTGACCTTAGGAAAACCCGCCAAAAACTCATAGCCGCTGCGTTGGCGGATAATCTCGGCGCGATGCAGCACCGGTAGCCAGGCGATATCCACCATACTGAGCTGTTCACTGTTGAAGAAGCGCTGATTGCCCAGCACCTTTTCTACCTTGGCGAAGGCGCCGGCCAGTTTGGCGCTGCGCTCTCGTAGCGTGGCGATATCTTGGCTGCTTTGGGCGCTACATTGCAGCAGGTATTGCTTGGTGCCCAAGTAGCTCCAGGCCCGGTTAAGGGCTTTTTGCTCAGCGCTGAGATCGGCCTGCAGCGCTGGATAAGCTTCCTCCAGATACTCGGCGATGGCGTCGGATTCAAACAGTGCCGTGCCTTGCTCGGTAATCAGTAAAGGCACTTGGCCGTTGGGGGAGATATCTAAAAACCATTGTGGCTTTTCGCTTAGGCTGATGTATTCAACCTGATAATCCAGCCCCTTGGCTTCTAACAAGGCAGTGATGCGCTGAACAAAAGGGCAAATGGTAAAGCTGACAACTTTTAACATGGGGTTCTCTCGTGAATTTATTCATGTGCAGTTAAAGACGCGAGAGCGATAGAAAAGATGCAAATTAAACCCAGAACAGAGTGCTCGCTGGCTAACTTCTCCACAGAGCTGCATGCGTCACAAAAGCAGGGTATCCTATGGCCATTCCTTAAGTATTTCGTCGTTGGGATCCCCTGCCAATGAGTGCTGCCAAAAAAGGTCGCAACACTAAAGCCACTACTAAGGCAAAAGCCAAGCCTAGAAAGCCATCCAAAGTCCGTTCCAGCAAAGGGCGCTCGCGAAAAAGCGCCAAGGCTGCCAGCCCATTGTGGCGCAAGGCCTTAGTGCTAGGTGCCAAGCTGGGTATTGGCGTGCTTGCGGTGCTGTTGCTGTGGGGCGTCTACCTCGATAGCAAGATTCAACAGCGCTTTGCTGGCGACAAATGGGAGCTACCCGCTGCGGTGTATGGGCGTGAGCTGCAGCTCTACCCCGGCCTGCGGATGACTCGCCAAGAGCTGCAGGACGAGCTGGCTCAACTGAACTACCGCAAGGTGAAACGGGCCCAGCGCGCCGGTGAGTATGCCGTGTCCAGCACCCGTATCGAATTGGTAAGGCGCAACTTTGATTTTGCCGATGGCGGCGAGCCTGAGCTGCCGTTGCTGCTGACTTTTAACGGCCAGCGCTTGGCGCAGATCCAGCATCGAGACAGCGCTGAAGAGCTGGCGCAAACCCGGCTCGACCCGATGTTACTTGGGCGGATTAACGTTAGCGACCAAGAAGACCGGATCTTGGTGCGTTTGGAAGATGTGCCCCAGCAACTGATTGATGCTCTGCTATTAACCGAAGATCGTGACTTTTACCAACACGATGGCGTCTCACCGACTGCAATTCTCCGTGCCTTAGTGGTTAACCTACGCGCTGGTCGCACCGTACAGGGGGGCAGTACCCTGACCCAGCAGCTGGCCAAAAACTTCTTTTTGACCCGCGAGCGCACCCTGTGGCGTAAGGCCCAAGAAGCCTATATCGCGGTGCTGATGGAACTGCGATTCAGCAAAGACGAGCTGCTGGAAGCCTACCTCAATGAGGTGTATCTGGGGCAGAACGGCAGCAATGGGGTCTATGGCATCGGCTTGGCCAGCTACTTCTACTTCGGGGTGCCGGTCAGTGACCTGCGGGTCGAGCAGATCGCCACCTTGGTTGGCTTGGTAAAAGGGCCTTCCTACTATGACCCTTGGCGACATGGCGAGCGGGCACTTAAGCGCCGCGACCTGATCTTGTGGCTGCTGGTGGAACATGAGCTGCTCAGCAGTGATGATTACCAGCGTGCCACCGCGCAAGAATTAGGGGTTATCCGCCGTGGCAGTATGGGCTATCAAAAACTTCCCGGCTTTATGACGCTGGTGCAGCGCGAGCTGAAGCAATATGCCAGTGGCTGGCAGCAGTACAATGGGGTGAAGATCTTCACCACCCTCGACCCGCGCTCACAACGCCATGCCCAGCAAGCCGCCAGCACGGTGTTGACTGAGCTGGATAAGAGCAAGCCGGAGTTGGAAACCGCCATGGTGGTCAGCGAGCGCTATAGCGGGGCGATCCGCGCCTTGGTGGGCGGACGCAACGAAGCACTACGCGGTTTTAACCGGGCCTTGGATGCGCGCCGCCCCATCGGTTCCTTGGTAAAACCCTTTGTTTATCTCAGTGCGTTCGAGGAGGGTCACCACTTGGGCGAGTTGCTTGATGACAGCCCGCTGACCTTAACCTTGGATGACGGCAATCAATGGCAGCCGAACAACTACGATCGCGAGTTCCGCGGTCCGGTGATGCTCTACCGCGCTCTAGCAGATTCGCTGAATGTGCCCACGGTTCGCCTTGGGATGGAGGTGGGCCTGAACTCGGTGATCAACACCTTGCACCTAGCTGGGCTTGAGCAAGAGCTTAAACCCTTCCCGGCATTGCTGTTGGGCAGCACCAGCTTATCGCCCTATCAGGTCGCGCAGATCTATCAAACCCTCGGTGGCGATGGCGAGTTCCGCCGCTTGTACGCGGTGGAGCAGGTACACGATGGCCAAGGCAACAGCTTGTACAAGGCGAAGGTGCAGGCCCAGCGACGTTGGTCTGAGATGGCTAACTATCTGACCCTGTACAGCATGCAAGAGGCGACGCGTAGCGGCACTGCCCAATCTCTGCGCTGGCGAGTGCCCAAGGTTGCCCTCGCGGGGAAAACTGGTACCACTAACGACCTGCGCGATAGCTGGTTTGTCGGCATTGATGAGCGAGAGATTGTCACCACTTGGGTAGGGCGTGATGATAACCAAAGCGCCGGGGTCACCGGTTCGTCGGCGGCTCTGCCAGTCTATGCCGCCTACCTGCAAAAAAGCTATCCACAGTCGCTGCGCCCGCTGCAACCGGATGCGTTGGCCTGGGTGAACGTGTCACAAAAAACCGGCCGGGTAACGGCGGCAGATTGCGGTAATGTGGTGTTGCTACCGGCGCATCAGCAAATGACTACTGAAGTTGATAGCTGTTTTAGAGAGCAAACCCGTAAGGCGGGGAACTGGCTGCAGCGGATCTTTAATTGAGCCCAAGCTGGACGCTTATCGGAGGGTAGCAAGCGACTAAGCTGAAATGTCGTCGCTTGCTGCATAGTGTGGCTTAGTTATAAGGCTTGTTCGAAGTCAAACGCGCCAGACCTTTGATTACACGGTACAGACACCAGATACCGCCAGCGATCAGCACGATAATACCGATGCCCACAAAGCTCAGTACAAAGCCCACAATACCGATGATCAGACCAACCCAGAAGGTCTTGGTGATGTTGTCGTAGTGGTCTTGATAAAGGGTGCCAGCCGCATCACCTTTTTTCACCATGCCCCAGATGGCGCCCGCCAGCCAGAACACGCCGGTAAATAGACCCAGTACCATCATTACATAGGCAATCAATGCATGGGTTTTCGCGTTGTTGTCTTTTTCGGTAGGGGCTGCGGTAGTTGGTACTTGTTGTACGTCAGACATGTTTACTCCTTGGATGTCTTTCCCGATGTCTTTGTTATTGCAAGCAGCGTCAGGCCACTTACGGCGATATATTCTAACAGATTGTTTTTAAAGAAATATGTAAAGAAACGAAAAGTTGGAGATGGCGCGTATTGGATTTATCAAGCGCGATGTTGGCTTTGTCGTCTATCGCTAAACGGCTGGTCGAAGGTGGTTGTGGTTGGGAAAGATATTGAGGGGGCATGGGCCCCCTAACCTTAATTACGCGCTGGCTAGCTTGGCAAAACAGCGTTCAGCAGCGGCAATAGTTGCGTCGATATCCTCAATGCTGTGGGCCAGAGAGGTAAAGCCCGCTTCAAAGGCGGAAGGTGCCAAGTATACCCCTTCGTCCAGCATCAGGTGGAAGAAGCGCTTAAAGCGTTCTAGGTCGCATTGGCATACTTGCGCGAAGTTAGTGACTTGCTCCGCCTCGGTAAAGAACAGGCCAAACATGCCGCCTACTTGGTTGGTGGCCAGTGGAATGCCTTGGCGTGCTGCGGCGGCTTTGATGCCGTTAACCAAGCGTTCAGTGGTCGCGCTCAAGCGTTGGTGCAGCCCCGGCTCTTGCAGTGCAGTGAGCGCAGCCAGACCAGCGGCCATGGCAATCGGGTTACCTGATAGGGTGCCTGCTTGATAGACCGGACCGAGTGGCGCCAGCTTCGCCATCACCTCTTTCTTACCGCCGAAGGCGCCAACCGGCATACCGCCGCCGATCACCTTACCCAGACAGGTAAGGTCGGGGGTAACACCGTAATGGCTTTGCGCGCCACCCAAGGCAACCCGGAATCCGGTCATTACCTCGTCGATAATTAGCAGTGCGCCGTGCTCATCACAGATGCTGCGCAGCCCTTCTAAAAAGCCCGGCTGTGGTGGAATACAGTTCATATTGCCAGCCACTGGTTCGAGGATGATGCACGCAATATCCTCGCCGAACTCCTTGAACAGCGCGCTGACCGAATCAAGGTCGTTGTAGCTGGCGGTCAAGGTGTGTTTGGCAAAATCGGCCGGTACGCCCGGGGAGTTGGGCTCACCGAGGGTTAGCGCGCCAGAGCCGGCTTTTACCAATAGCGAGTCTGCGTGGCCGTGGTAGCAGCCTTCGAATTTGAGGATCTTGCTGCGGCCGGTGTAGCCGCGGGCCAAACGAATGGCGCTCATGGTGGCTTCGGTGCCGGAGTTGACCATACGTACCTGATCCATCGACGGAACCAGCTTACACACCAGCTCGGCCATTTCGATTTCCACCTCGGTAGGCGCGCCAAAGCTGAGGCCTTGTTCGGCGGCATCGATAACCGCTTGGCGGATCGCTGGGTGGTTATGGCCAAGGATCATCGGCCCCCACGAACCCACATAGTCGATGTAGGCTTTGCCATCGGCATCATAGATGCGCGCACCATCGGCTTTTTCGATAAACAGCGGGGTACCGCCAACGCCGTTAAAGGCGCGCACCGGGGAGTTAACACCGCCGGGGATGGCTTGTTGGGCTTGGCTGAATAGTGATTCAGAGCGAGACATGTTTAATCCTTTGAGCTCAGGCAGAATTTGCCGATCACTATATCAAAATTTAGGTCTAAGTCAGCGCTGTTTAGATGACGTGGCGCGTTTTATCCCATATACCCGAGCAACCTCAAGATGCTTGTTCAGCGAGATTATTCCGCCCCTCAGGCAAGGCACTGTGACATAGGCTTAGTGGTCTAAGTCAAGGAACAGTAACGCAGCATGAGGGACGGGAAAACTCGCCCTTTGGGAGGCGCTCAATGTCCATAGTTCTTCGTTGAAAACACTAAAAATGGATCACCATTCCTGCGTATTTTCGCCTCGCCCTATGGGCATTGAGTGCCTCTGAATCCTGTATCTTGAGGTTGTTCGGGTATAGTGTTTCCACGTAAACTGCGGGCAGTAATGGATTAATCTGGATGTATCCCTTGAAACGACTTTCGCTGCTTATCGTTACCTTTGTTGTCAGTTTGGCGCTGTTTATTGTGTGGCTGGCACACAACCTAAATATGGAGCAACAGCATCAGCTGGGAGAAGTTGAGCGCGCCAGCGAACTTGCACATCAACAGGCGCTGGAGCTGCAACAGCAGTTGAAGTTAACCGAGCAGGCGTTGGTTATTGGCCAAGCCGAAGTGGAGCAGCTGCAGCAGGTGCTGCGCCAAAGCGAGGAGCTCAATGCCGAGCTGCAAGAAGAGCTGAGCCTGTATCGGCGGATTATGGCCCCGGAACAGAGCGCCGGTGGCGCGGTGATTGAGCGCTTCCAACTGCAAAAGCAATTGAGTGAGGGCTACTACCGGATGCAGATCCTGCTGATTCAAGTGGCCCATAAAAAGCGCTGGCTCGATGGCGATGTGGACTTGCTGATCAGCGGTAGCGAACAAGGCGAGCCGCGTGAGTATCGCTTATCGGATCTGCGTGATAGCGGCAGTTTGCCCAGCTTTAAGTTCCGTTACTTTCAGGAGCTAAGCAGTAACTTTAAGCTGCCTGAGGGCTTTTTACCGGAGCATGTTGAGGTGGTGGTCAGCTTCAAGGCCGATAATGCCAGCAAGGTGAACCGATTGACCCTCAATCAAGAGTGGCAACCGCTGGCCATCGTCGATGACTACCCGGTCGCGGGCATCGAACTGCTGCCAACACCGGAGCTGGTTTCACCAGAGCTGCCGGAAGACGCGCCGGAACAAGCGGTGCAACAGAGCGGATTTGCTGAGGCTGAAGCGCCAAGCACCAGTGAGTCGATCTCACAAGCAGAGACTCAGATGGAACCAATGAAGCCGGTTGAGAAAATCACCACGGTTGAGCTGATTGAATCCGATGGCGAGGCGAATCAAGCTGCGCCTTCAGCCACTAGATTGGTGGTGCCTCAAGGTCAATCCAGTGGCAACGGGGCGAACACCACTGATTCACCCCGAAACACCATGCAGCTAGATAGCAACTAACAGCTTGCCGTCGTTGCTGCCATCAAACAGCATATTCACGCCTAACTTGGCGGACTCTAGCCCCTCCAGTACATGCACTTTGTGCTGTAGTTTGCCTTGTTGCAGGTACACTAACAGACCTTGAATAAGCTCCGGCGCGCGCTGGAAGTGATCGGTGATGGTGAAGCCTTCGACGCGAGCTCGCCGCTTAATCAAGTTGATCCAGCTAGGCGCAAGGGCTGGCTGGGCGCTGTGATAATCGGCAATCAGGCCACACACCGCCACCCGACCATGGGGATTGATCCGTTCGATAACGTGGTGCTGGGTCTCGCCCCCGGTGTTCTCAAACATATAGTCGATGCCATTGGGCGCAAACTGGTCCAGCTTGGTAGCAATGTCATCGCTTTTGTAGTTGATAACGCCTTGAGCGCCCAGTTGTTGCAGCCATTGGCATTTCTCGTCACTACCCGCCAGCGCAATCACATTCAGACCATCGGCGACTGCCATCTGCACCACTACCGAGCCGACTGCGCCCGCAGCCCCGGTTACCACGATGGTTTTGCCTGCTTCGGCTTCCAGTACATCTTTGTAGCCAATGATTGCTGTTTGGCCGGGCATGCCTAAGGCTGACAAGGCCAGCTCGGGAGTAACCCCTGCAGGTAACAGGCTAAGCCCCGTGCCATTGCTTATCAGCTGCTCGGTCCAACCGGTCATTCCTGCAACTCGAGCGCCTACTGGGAACTCGCTGTGTTGCGATTCGATGATCTCGCCTACACCTAGAGAGCGCATCACCTCGCCGATGGCAACTGGCGGGATATAGCTGTTGGGATCGGGGCTGACCCAACCGCGCATCGCGGGGTCTAGCGAGAGGTGCGTCACCTTCACCCGAAACTCGCCTGCCCCCAGTGGCTGAGCCTCAAACTGGCGGGTCTCGAAGGTTTGCTGGTCGATACTGTGAGTTGGGTACTCGCGCAATACGATCGCTTGGTAGTGAGAGGCATGTTCCATCTTGCTGTCCTTAATTGAGTGATAAGCAAATGCTGAGTGATAAACAAACGAGGGTTGATAGTGCAAGTATAGAGAGACGCACTTTTAGCCAAAACCGTATAGTGAGCTAAAGTAATTTGCGTAAAATGCAAAAAGTGGTTTCGCGCTTGCGGACTGCGGGGAGCTAAAGGCTCAAGGCCTCGAGTTTGAATTCGGGTCATTGATAGGAGAGCACATGGATCAACTACAGGCTATGCACTACTTCGTGCTAGTGGCTGAGCAGGGCAGCTTCTCGGCGGTGGCGGATGCGCTCAATTGCCCGGTATCGAAGGTATCGCGCCAGATACAAGCGTTGGAGAGTACCCTGAAAGGCGAGTTGGTGCTGCGCTCTACCCGGCGCAACCAACTCACTGAGTTAGGCCAGCTGTACCTACCTCGTTGCCGCGAGATTTTGGCGGCGGTGGCGCAGTCCAACGATGTGGTCGCACAATACCAAAGTCTGCCGAGTGGGCGGCTGCGTATCACCGCCATGCCCAGCTATGCGGAGCTGCAGTTACTTCCCGCGATAGAGGGCTTGCAGCAGCGTTATCCGCAGTTAGTTATCGACTTGGAGCTTACCGACCAAGTGATGGACTTTTACCAACACAACATCGATATCGCTATTCGCGGCGGACTGCTTGGCGACCAACGCCTAGTGGCCCACCGATTAGAAGACAACCAGTTCCTGTTATGTGCAGCGCCGAGTTACCTCAAGCACTATGGCCGTCCCAGCCATTATCGCGAGTTGGTTCAGCACTATGCATTGGATTACCGTTCCCCACGTGGTGAACTGCCTTGGCGAGTAAAAGAAGCGGGCAACTGGGTCAAAGTGGATGTGCAGAAGCGACTGGTGACCAACTCGACGCAGTTATTGCTGCGTCAGGTACTAGAGGGTAAGGGCTTAGCGATGCTGCCGCTTTGGTCGATCCGCAGCTATCTGGCTGCTGGGCAGCTGGAATTGCTAGATCTTGAGCCCACGATAGGTGGGGGCGATAGCGACTTGGGGGTACATTTGCTCTATCAACGCTCCCGTTATGAAGTCCCCAAGGTCCGGGTGGCAGTCGATTACCTGCTTGCTCAGCTCTGCGAAAACAGTGGTCGGACGAATACTTGAACTAATTAGTCGGGTATTAGATAATGCGGCCATTATTAATCCGAGGAATCCCATAGTGTCAGAGTCAGTAGTAAGCGAAACCAGTGCCTTTCCTATCCAGTTCACCGACGCCGCCGCGCTGCGCGTTAAAGAGCTGATTGCCGAGGAAGAGAACGATGCGCTGAAGCTGCGAGTGTACGTCACTGGCGGTGGTTGCTCTGGTTTCTCCTATGGCTTCACCTTCGATGAGAAAGTGAATGACGGTGATACCGTAGTGACCAATCAGGGCGTTGAGATGGTGGTTGATTCTATGAGCCTGCAATACTTGGTGGGCGGCATCGTTGACTTTACCTCAGGCTTGGAAGGCTCGCGCTTTTTGGTCAACAACCCCAACGCTAGCACTACATGTGGTTGTGGCTCTTCGTTCAGTATCTAACTGGTGAGTCGAAAATCTACTTTGAAAACCCGGCCTTAGCCGGGTTTTTTATTGCCTGTGGCAAAGGGGTGTGAGCGCACTCAGCCGTTTGGCTGTACTAATAATTGTACGCTTGGTCAAAAACGGGTCAAAAAATAGCAAGATATGACAATTAGAGCGCTTACTTTAGGGGTAAAGTAGCCCGTGGTATGCTGCTTCTTTACCAGTTGCACAAATTGGCGACCAGTTTGCGCCGCTTGCTGCAGGTAAAGACTCTCAAATGTAGAAAGATTGGTTTTCACTTTCAGCTTGGCTGTTGGTTTTGGATAAGGACGTTCCACCTATGTTTTCGCGTTTTCGACAATTCGTTGCTGTTCGCCCCTACTTGTTTTCGATTCTGATCGTCTTGGCCGTGTGCCTGTGGATGGCCTCTGGCATGACACCCGATGGCAGCAATAATGTGGTTGCAGCGGAGCAAGACGGGAGTCTGAATGCTCCGCCGCCAACCCGGGTTCAAGTGAGCCAATTCCAAACCGAAACCATCGAAGATCAATTGCTCTTGTATGGTCACACTGAGGCGCGTCGGGTTAGCGTGATATCTGCCGAGGTCTCCGGTCGCCTGATTGAGTATCTGGTGGACCCGGGCCGCGAAGTGAAGAAGGGTCAACCGTTGGCGCGGCTGGATGTACAAGACCGCCGTTCGCAATTAGCCCGTGCTCAGGCCTTGCTGGCGCAGCGCGAGATTGAATACGAAGGCGTGAAAGCGCTTAATAAACAAGGCTTCCAAGGTAAGGCTAGCTTGGCGCAGGCGCGCGCTGCCCTGGTCGAGGCGCAATCCTCGGTGGAAAACCTGCAGTTGGCGATTACCAATACTCAGGTGTTGGCACCCTACGACAGCGTGTTTGATGAGCGGATGGTGGAAGAGGGCGCATTCTTAGGCATTGGCGATCCTATTCTTAAGTTGGCCGAAACTCGCCGTTTAATCGTTCGCACCGATGTGGCCGAGCGCGATATCCAAAAACTGCGCTTAGGCATGCCAGCTCAGGTAACACTGCTCAATGGTGAAGCGGTAGAAGGCGAGGTGGACTTTATCGCAGCGGTTTCCAACCCCAATACACTGACCTTCCGAGTTGAGGTGTTGGTGGAGAACCCCGATGCGGTGCTCAAAGCTGGCCTGAGCGCTGAGGTGCGTATCCCCCTTGGCGAACTGCAGGCGCTAAAAGTCACCCCAGCGGTACTGGCCTTGGATGAAGATGGCACCTTAGGGGTGAAAACCGTGGTGGATGAGCGAGTCGCCTTTGTGCCGGCTCAGTTGCTGCGCTCCGAGTCTGATGGCGCTTGGCTGGGTGGCTTTGACGGTGAGGTAACCATTATTACCCTCGGCCAAGGCTTTGTTCGCCATGGCGATCCGGTTGATGCGGTGCCTTACCAAGGCGCGGCGGCAGCCGAGGAGCTAAGCCAATGAAGGCGCTAATCGAAGCGGCACTCTCGCGTAGCCGAACAGTCATCTCGCTACTGGTGTTTCTGCTGATCGCCGGGGTGAGCACCTTTATCAGTATTCCCAAAGAGGCCGAGCCAGATATTGAAATCCCGGTTATCTATGTGTCGATGGCCCACGATGGGATCTCGCCGCAAGATGCTGAGCGCCTGCTGATCCGCCCCATGGAGCAGGCTCTTCAATCGCTGGAAGGGCTCAAAGAGATGACCGCAACCGCCGCCGAAGGCCATGGCTCGGTGGTGCTGGAGTTTGAAGTCGGCGTACCGCTGAGTGAGGCGATGGCCGATGTGCGCGCCAAAGTCGACGAAGCCAAGCCCAAGCTGCCGGAAGGCGGGGAAGAGCCCGAGGTGCATCAAGTCACCTTAGCCAGCGAGCAACCGGCGATTACGGTGCTGCTATATGGCGAGCTGCCACTGCGCGCCTTGCTGACCGCGGCCCGCGAGCTGCGCGATGAGATTGAAACCATGCCCGAGGTGCTGGAGGTGGAGATCGGCGGTGACCGCGATGACTATCTGGAGATCCTGGTCGACCCGATGCTGATGGAGAGCTACGGCCTCGACCAGTACGATATCGCCTCATTGATCAGCCGCAACAACCGCCTGGTTACCGCAGGCACCATGGACAGTGGCAGCGGCCGCTACGCCATCAAGGTTCCAGCAGTGTTCGAGACGGTTAAAGATGTGGTGGACTTGCCGGTTAAAGTTGATGGCGACCGGGTGGTGACCTTTGGTGATGTTGCTACTATCCGCCGCAGCTTCAAAGACCCCAGTACCTACGCACGGGTAAACGGCCAGCCGACCATCTCCTTGGAAGTCAGTAAGCGCCCCGGCGAGAACCTGATTAACACTATTGGCCAGGTCAAAGAGCTGGTGAGTCAGGCCAAGACCTTCTGGCCCGAGAGCCTGCAGGTGGGCTATGCCGGTGATACCTCGAAAGATGTGAAGACCATGCTCTCTGAGCTGCAAAATAACATCCTATCGGCGGTGCTGCTGGTGGTGATAGTGATCATCGCCGTGATGGGTGTGCGCTCATCCTTGCTGGTGGGCATCGCCATCCCGGGCTCGTTTTTGGCGGGGATTGTGCTGCTGGCAGTTTCGGGGCTGACCATCAATATGGTGGTGCTGTTTGCGCTGATCATGGCGGTGGGTATGCTGGTGGATGGCGCTATTGTGGTAACCGAGTTCGCCGACCGACAGATGAGCGAAGGCGTGCCGCGCCACCAAGCCTATGCCAATGCGGCAACCCGCATGGCTTGGCCGATTATCGCCTCAACCGCCACCACCTTAGCGGCATTTGCGCCGCTACTGGCGTGGCCCGGAATCGTGGGGCAGTTTATGGGCTACTTGCCACTGACCTTGATTGCCACCTTGAGTGCCTCGTTGGTGATGGCGCTGATCTTTGTGCCAACCCTTGGCAAGGTGTTTGGTCGCCAGCGTAAGCTAAGCGACAAGCAGCAGCGACGCTTGGATCTGGCCGAAGAAGGGCGCTGGCAGGAACTTGATGGCTTTACCGGTTTTTATCTGCGCTCGTTAAAACGTGCTGTGCGCATGCCCTTGGCGGTGCTGCTGCTGGCCATTGTGGGGGCTGTCGGGGTGATCTTCGCTTACGGCACGGCAGGTAAGGGGGTTGAGTTCTTCCCCGAGGTTGAGCCCAACGGCTTTACCATTGTGATGCGCTCCTACGGCGATTTCTCCATTGAAGAGCAGCTGGCAGTGGTTAAGCGAGCCGAAGATCAGATCCTCGATCTGGACGACTACGAGACGCTGTACACCGTGGTGGGTGGCGAGCAGCTAGGCAGTATTCGGGTCAACCTTAAGGATTGGGACCTGCGTCGCCCGGCCAATGAGATCATCGAGGAGATGCGTGAGCGTTTGTCGGTTATTGCTGGCCTCGAGATCGAGTTCCGCAAGGATAAAGCCGGTCCTCCGGGGGGCAAAGATCTGCAGATCGAGCTCAGCTCGCGCTTCCCTGAGCGCTTGCCCGAGATGACCAAAAAGCTGCGGCAGCTGGTGGAGCAAAGCCCGGCCTTTGTAAACATCGAGGACAGCACCGCCAAACCGGGCATCGAGTGGCAGGTGAAGGTAGATCGTGGCAATGCGTCGCGCTACGGGGCAGACGTCTCGCTGCTGGGCAACTCGCTGCAGTTTATGACCAATGGCCTGAAGATCGGCGGTTATCGCCCCGATGATGCCGATGACGAGTTAGACATTCAGGTGCGTTACCCCGAGCAGTACCGCAGCATTGCTCGGCTTAGCGACCTGCGGGTGAAGACCGCCTACGGCATGGTGCCGATCACCAGCTTTGTGCGCCTTGAGCCACACCAGAAGCAGGATGTGATCAATAAAGTGGATGGCAAGCAGGTGCTGACGGTCGGCGCTGATATGGCGCCGGGCTTTAACCTCAGCGTTGAGCTGCCCAAGCTGGAGCAACAGGCAATGGCCTTGGAGCTAGACCCATTGGTGAACATTCGGATCCGCGGTGAGAATGAGGATCAGGAAGAGAGCACGGTGTTCCTTGAGCAGGCATTCTTAGTGGCGTTATTCGCCATGGGGCTGATCTTGGTGACTCAATTCAACAGCTTTTATCAGGCGGGACTTATCCTGTCGGCGGTGCTGTTCTCCACCGTTGGGGTGTTGCTTGGTCTGCTGATCGCGCAGCAGCCGTTTGGCTTGATCATGAGCGGAATCGGGGTGATTACCCTGGCGGGGATTGTGGTGAACAACAATATCGTACTTATCGATACCTACAACGTGTTCCGCAAGCAAGGGATGGACTGTATCGATGCAGTTATGCGCACTGGTGCCCAGCGTTTGCGTCCGGTGATGCTAACCACGGTCACCACGATTTTGGGCTTGTTGCCGATGGTGCTGGAGCTGAACATCGACCTGTTTAATCGCCATATCAGTGTTGGTGCGCCCTCTAGCCAGTGGTGGTCACAGCTGGCGACTGCGGTGGCTGGTGGACTGGCATTTGCCTCGGTGCTGACGCTGATCCTTACTCCTTGTTTGTTGGTGTTGGGCAATCGTATGCATCACTTTGGCGAGCGACGCCGGATGAAGGCCAAGCAGCTTAAGTCGGTCGATGCAGCGGAAGCCGCCTAGCCGACATGCCGGGTGTTTTGATACCTCTTAAGTAAAACATCACCGCTTCAGCTAAGCATGAAGCGGTGATCTTCCTCACCAATCTGTTAATCGTCGCCGCTGTTCGCTGGCTTACTCGCTCACTCAACTAAACTGACCAAGATAGTACGGGTTGGAGAGAGCTATGCGTTTGATTTTACGTATTAAATTGAGTGTTTTGTTATTATGCTCGATGATCTTTTCTGCATTCGCTGTCGATGTGGTCCGCTATAACCCTCCCCATTCGCAAGAAGATAAGCGCAATGATTACCCGCTAACGGTGCTCACCGCTGCCCTGGAGGCCACCGAGGAAGAGTACGGCGCTTACCGCATCGATTACGCGCCGTTTTTACTGCGTCGTGAGCGAGCGCTCAAAGAGTTGTTGCATGGCGAGATCATTAACGTCTACAGCGCTGCCAGCCAGCAGCATTGGGAGGAGACTCTACCGCCTATCTATTTCCCAATCCTTCGAGGGCTGCTCAACTATCGCTTGTTACTGATTAATCGTAAGGATGAAGCGGTGTTCGCTAACTTGAGCACTAATGAGCAGCTGATGAGCCTACGCGCTGGGCTGGGTGCCCAGTGGAGTACTACCAAAGTATTTCGCTCGCAAGGCTACGCCATCGTTACTAGCAACAACTACGATGGCTTGTTTGGCATGTTGCACTATGGGCGTTTTGACTATTTTAGTCGCGGTATTAACGAGATTTATTCGGAATTCGATGCATATCGCGGCAAGTACCCCAGTATGGCCATTGAGCAAACTAAAGCGCTACACGTGCCGCTACCGGTGTTCTTCTTCGTGGCTCCGAATGAGGTGCGCCTGCGCGAGCGGATCGAAAAAGGGCTTTGGGCACTGCAAGAAAGTGGCGAGTTTAAACAGATATTCGACCGCTTCCACGGCGATGCCATCCGTCGGGCCAATATTAAAGACAAGCTGGTGTTGCATATCGACAATCCCTTCTTAAGCGATCATCCCATCTATGAAAACCTTGCGCTTTGGGTGTCGCCAGAAGAGTATTAGTTTGGTGAGGCGATACGTAGCGCGATAGCAAGTGCTTGCTGAAAGCGAGAAGGAGCCCAAAGGCTCCTTCCTTTAACACTAGAAGCGGTAGTAAGCGCCAATAGTGAAGTAGCTAGCATCTTGTTCCACGATGGTGTATTCAGCTTCGATACTGATGTTGTCAAAGTGGTAACCGCCACCGAAGCCCACAGACAGGCCGGTGTCGCTCCATGACTCAGAACCACCATAACCAGAAAGCTTAACCTTCTCGTTTAGCAGACCAAGGCGACCTTTCAGGAACCAGTTGTTGTGGAAATCTGAGCGGTATGCGCCATAGATTGCGTAGGTGGTCATATCGTAGTCAAGGCCACTAAGGATGGTATCGCCACCACCAAACATGGCATCGGCTTCTACTGCAAAGCCATTGTTAAACTGGTAGCCACCAGTAAAACCGAAGGTGCCGTCGTTTTTAAGTTCATCGATATCGACAAGAATTGAGCCTGCTTTTAGGCCTAGGTAAGCACCTGCTTGAGTAGATGAGGCGTGGGCTGGAAGGGTGAGGGTGGCTGCCAAAAGTGCGGCCGCTGCAATGGAATGTTTCATTATTGTTTCGCTTCAGTCTATTTATTGCTATAAAACGTGCGAATAATAACCGTATATGCTGACAAATCAAGTTTAAATGGGTGTAAGCACCATTAAGGAAGTGCGTTTTAGCGCTTTGTTCTTAGGAGCTGTGGGGTTGTCGATCTAACGCCTTGCATCTTCTGGAGGGGGAGAGTGGTAAAGCGTTAGGCCTAGAAGGGGCCTGAGCCCCTCCAATGTGTATACCGGCGTTTAGATTAGGTTCAGTTTCACATCGACATTGTTACGGGTTGCGTTGGAGTAGGGGCATACCTGGTGGGCTGTCTCAACCAGTTGCTGTGCGGCTTCACCTTCCAAGCCCGGTAGTTTGATGGTCAGGCTAACGTCTATGGCGAAGCCAATGCCTTTGTCGTTCTCGCCGATACCCACTTCGGCGGTCACTTCTGGCTCGCCGCTAAAGCTGATGTTTTGCTGGGCCGCGACAAACTTTAACGCACCGATAAAGCAGGCGGAGTAACCCGCTGCGAATAGCTGCTCTGGGTTGGTGCCGTCGCCGCCCGCGCCACCAAGTTCTTTGGGGGTGCTCAGTTTTACTTGTAGGCGCTGATCGTCAGAGGCTGAGTTGCCTTCACGGCCGCCGATCGAGGTGGCTTTGGTACTGTAGATGGCTTGCATGGTGTTCTCCTGAATCTTAGCAATATAGTTATTGCGATAACTATGTGTCGATAAAAAAGCGGTCCTTGCTGACCGTTAGCTATAAAGTTATCGCGATAACTAAAGTTATGCAAGCAGATTATTGTGGTTTTTTTGTCCGATTATTCTGTCGTTGGGCTGCTGTGCTTAGGGGGAGGAACTAGCGCTGCAGATTGTGGCGCAGTTTTAACAGGGTTTCTCTAAGCTGAATCAGCTCTTGCAGCGGCATACCACAGGCCTCGGCAACGCACCCTCCTACCTTTGCAGCAGGCAGCTTAAGCGCTTTGCCCTTATCGCTGAGGAAGATGGCCAGGGCCCGTTCATCGTCGGGGCGGCGCGAGCGAATCACCACGCCGTCTTGCTCTAAGCGCTTGATAACGGGAGTGAGCGCACCGGGCTTTTGACCGAGTTGCAGGGCGATATCTTTAAGCCCTACGCCATCTTGCTGCCACAGAATCAGCATTACTAAGTACTGCGGGTAGGTCAGGCCTAAGGGCTCGAGCAGCGGCTTGTACAATTGGGTCATTGCCAAAGAGGTGGAGTATAGAGAGAAGCAAAGCTGTTGCTCCAGTTTTAGCGGGTGCTCAAGGTCCATAATACAGCGCAGTGGTCGTCGGTAGCTTTATGGTACAGCGCGCAGAGAGGGCAGGGAAGCGCCAAAATCTGAGCTTCCCGTTTTGTTAGCGCATCGCCAGTAATACACGCTTGGTGTTATTGAGCTGTTCCAGCAGCGGGGTCGAGTTCGCGCGGAAGCTCGCCAAGTCTTGTCCGGTCAGCGGCTTGGACTCTGGCAATTTCACGGTTCTGGGGTTCTTGTGTACCCCGTTGACCAAGAACTCGTAGTGCAGGTGTGGGCCGGTAACCCGACCGGTTGCGCCCACAGTGCCGATGGTTTTGCCTTGGCGTACCCGCTGGCCAGTTTTTACATGGCGTTTGTGCAGGTGCAGGTATTTAGTCACATAGGTCGCGCTGTGCTGAATAAACACGTAGTTACCATTGAACTTGTTGTAGCCCGCCTCGATAACTCGACCATCGCCCGCTGCAACCACCGGCGTGCCCACTTTGGCCGCATAGTCGATGCCATTGTGTGGGCGTACCCGGCCAGTTACTGGGTGTAAGCGTCGCGGATTGAAGTTGGAGCTGATATAGCGGAAGTTGACCGGGGCGCGCAAGAAGGCTTTGCGCATTGGCTTACCTTCTGGCCCGTAGTAGTTCTCATCGCTGTGGCGCAATGCCTGGAAGGTGTCGCCTTGGTTGGTAAACTCGGCAGCGACGATGTTGCCATAGCCGACGAACTCACCGTTGATGTATTGCTCTTCGAATAGCACCACGAAGTGGTCGCCAGATCGGATATCTTGGGCAAAATCGACGTCCCAGCCGAAGATCCCCGCCAGCGACATGATCTGCCCTTGGCTAAGACCCGCTTTGATCCCGGCATTCCAGAACGAGCTGGTGATAGTGCCCTCGGCAAAGCCATAGCGCAGCTCAACGGCTTGCTCTTCGATATCGGCAACAAAGCTGCCTTGCTGCTGGCGTTGAATACTTAAGGTGCGGCGGCTATCCAGTGGGTAGCGCAGTTCAGCCAGTTGCCGCTGATCATCAAGGTAGAACTCAACGCTGTCGCCCGGATGGATCTTGCGCAGTTGCTTGGCATCGCCACCCAAGGTGTCAATCTTATGCAGGGTGGCGGCACTTAGGCCGACTCGGGAAAACAGTAGCGCCAGGCTGTCGCCGTTCTTAACCGTTTGCACCTGCTTGCTATAGAGCTCGCGCTTGCTCGCCGGAGCCGGGGTTGAGCTTACCGCCAGCGGTAGCTGATAGCGCATCCCTTGTTGTAGCTCGTTCTCTTCGTTGAACACCATGATGACCGGCTCTTGCTCGGCCAGTAGTTGTTCGGTAGTCAGTGTTTGCTTGCTCGGCTGAGAAGAAGCGGGCTGGGCTGGCACCTGTTGGGCGACTTCAAGTGGCTGGTCTTGCGCTTCGGTTGTCGCATTTTCTGATGCTTCGGCTACCGTACTTCCTGGTGCCTCGCTAGGGGTATCCGTTGGCTTGCTGGCAAGCTGAGGCGCTTCGGCCTTTTGCTCTGCTGGCTCACTGGCTTGGGCAGTGCTTGCGCTTACTGGTTCATTACGGGTTTCTGTCGTCGCAGGTTGCACTGTGTGTTTGGCTATCGCATCTGCCACGGTTGGCGCTGGGGCCTGTGGCGCGGCTTTGGGGGCGAGCTTAACCGGGACTGAGTCAGTCACTGTGGCGGAGGAGCCGTTGCGTTGGCTAACCGCTAAGGTGCTTCCTGATGCACTTGAATTTAGGCTTGGCGGCTCGCTGCTGGCGTTGCTTGCTGCGGTCGCACTGATGGTTTCGCCAATCACCAGATCGGTACGTTGACCATCGATGCTATGGCTTGATTTTGACTTGCTGGGGATAAAGCCTGCGATGGCAACCAGCGCAAGACTGAGTACCAATAAGCGTTTATGCAAGGGCGGTAAAAGATTGATCAAGCCCATTTTGAATCCATTCCGGTTTTACAATCTGTTCAGGTGACCTAAATCGCGATTTTATCCAGCAACGGGTGCTTTGACCAGAGCCAGATAGCAGTCTAGTCCCTCAAATGAGAACTGAATAGCTTTGCAGTAGTAATTTTACGGAAATCGTGGGTTGAAACACGCTAATCCCGCTTGGTATTTGTGCTCAGCCCCTGCATCATGGAAGACATCCTTGTAGTCGTGGATCAAAAAAATCAGGATAGATTATGCATACTCGTCAAAGCTTGCTGAATGATTTGGAGCGCTCGGGGATTGTGCGCTCAGGAACGCTAATGGTACATGCCTCGATGAAAGCCATCGGCCACGTGGAAGGTGGTGCCGACACGGTACTGGATGCCTTGTGTGAGTATATGCAGCCAGGGCTGCTGCTATTGGCCTGTCACACATGGGACAAACACAATAACCCCGGCGGAGTCTTTGACCCGCGCAAAGAGCCCTCGTGTGTGGGGATCTTGGGCGAGCGTTTGCGTCAGCGCCCCCGGGCCTATCGCTCACTGCACCCCACTCATTCGGTCGTGGCGGTGGGCCAGGGCGCTGCCAGCTACATTGCCAACGACGCTCACGCTAGCACGCCATGCCCGCGCGATGGTTCGATGGGTAAGTTAGTCGATGTCGATGGGCAGATCTTGTTTTTGGGCTGCCCACTTACCAAGAACACCTTTATTCACGGGGTGGAGGAGTGGAATAACATTCCCAAGCGGCTCACCGCCGAGCCAGAAGCGATGACCGTGAAGGTCGATGACGCGCTGATCCCACGCAAGATGCACCGCCATGAAGCGGCGTGTGGCGATATCTCTCTGAACTACGACAAACTGGAACCGGCATTTATCGAGCTGGGCGCAGCCCACTACTGCGATATTGGCGATGCGCGCTCGGTGGTGGCATCGGCCTCGCGGATGATGGAAGTTACCAGCCGCTTTTTGGCCATCAATCCTGACTTTCTGGCGGATAAGTTACCGGTGCCGGGGATTTGGTATCGCTAGCGAGAGCCGTTCAGCGAGTCATCTGTTAGCGTTTTCACTAACCCACTATAAAGTGGCACGCTTATTTCATATACAACAATGAAGCGATGGCTTCACTCTTCTATGCTCTCGCCCATCTGGTAACAGGTGGGCTTTTTTTATCGATATGCATCGGTCATTTCGCATAGCTGCTCGATACCATCGAGGGTGCGTGGGGTGAGCCGGTGTAGCCGGTCTACCTCTAGCTCAAGCAGCGCCCCGTCTTGTACGGCGCGCATTTGCGGCCACTGATTCCAGCCCGCATCTGGTCCCGCCAGCAAGATAAGCTGCGGATCGGCCGCGACCACCGTTTCCACATCGACCAAGGGGTAGGCCGCTTTGGCGTCGCTAAGAATATTTTCCAGCGCGCACAGTTTTAGCCCTTCGTTGATCCAAGAACTGGCAGAGATGCTCATCAGCGGTTGGTCGCTCAGCTGATAAAACACGCTTATGGGCTTGCGCGAGGTGGCCTGCCGCTTGAGGTCGGCAAAGCGCTGCTCCAGATCGCTGGCCAGTGCATCGCCTTGCTCGCTTACACCTAGCGCTTGAGAGAGCGCGCGCAGGTTATCGGGCAGTGCATACAAGTCCTTGGCTTCGCTCAGGTAGGTGGCGATCCCAAAGCTGGCTAGCTGTTCGGCCAAGTTGAGTTGTACTCCTTGCGGCCAAATCAGCACTAAATCCGGCTCAAACGCGAGTATTGCTTCAAGGTTGATGTATTGGGCATTACCCAAGCGGGGAAGGGCCTTTGCCGCTTCCGGGTGGTCGCTGTATTCGACAGCGGCGACCAGCTTGTCACCTGCTCCCAGGGCGTATACCTGTTCGGTGAGGTGAGGGGCTAGGGCGATAACGCGTTGCACTGGAGGATTGGCGGCAAACACTGTTTGGCTGAGCAACAGCGTCAGCAGCAGGTAGTAACATCTAGAGAGCATGACGAAGTAGATAGACCGGAACGATGATGAGACTAAATAGCAGTGAGGCCAGGCGTAGCTGGGTGATCAGGTTCTGCATCTGCGGCACGCTGGGGTAGCACTTGGTTGGGCCAAAATAGGCCTGCTCGATGCGCTGCCCTTGGTAATGACGAGGGCCGCCCAGCTCCAGCTTGAGGTTGTTGGCCGTGACGCTAAGCAAGCTGCCACTGCCGCTAAACGGCCAGCGAAAGCCTTGTTTAACCGCCTGCAGGTTGCTACGAAAATCCCCTTGGCTGGCCAGCACTAGCGCCAGTAGCTTAAACGGCAGCCAGCTCAGCAGCTTGTAGCCGCGGCTAAGGGCTGCACCAAATTGGCGGTACTCGCTTTGCTTGGGGTTCCAGCTCAGGTGCAGTTGATAGACCATCACATACAGCACACACATCTCGATGCCTGCCAAGGCATACCAGAACACCGGGGCGAACCATTGCGCTGCCAAGCGTAGCAGCAACATCTCGATACCGGCTTTGGCCACGCCAACCGAGGTGAGGCTTTGGCATTCGCGCAGTAGCCAAGGCTTGAGGGCGATACGGGCTTGCTGGTGTTGCTCCAGTTGCAGGGCGGTCAGCTGGAAGCTGTTCATTGGCCCTTGCCAATTGAGCAGTAACACCAGCAGCAGGGCGTCAAAGGGGCTAGAGAGCGGGTTGATGCTGTTAAACAGCGCCAAGCCTAAACAACAGGGGATAATCAGCACCAACGCGGCGAGTAAACCCGCGATGCGTTGTTGATGGGGGCCATTGTTGGCGCGATTGACCTTGGCAGCCAAGCGCCTGCCCAGCCAGGGCAGAAACCCGCCCACGCCATGAATGGCAAAGCCGGGAATCAACACAATGGCAAAGATTGCCAGCCATGGCAGGCTCAGGCTAATCCATTGCAGCCCCTGTTGCATATTAGCTGTCGAAGCGCTTCAGCATTGCCAGTACCAAGGCGGTGGAGTGCTTGGCGGCGGTTTCCAGGAAGGCATCGAAGGAAACGGGTGATTCAGTGCCTGCAATGTCAGACAGCGAGCGGATCACCACAAACGGCACATTCGCCAAGTGACAAACTTGGGCAATCGCGGCCCCCTCCATCTCAACGGCGGCCATGGTCGGGAAGTCGGCCCGGGCTTTAGCTACGCGCTCTGGTGCAGCCATAAAGATATCGCCGGTGCAGATAAGACCGCTGATAATCTTGTGGCCGCTTTGTTCGGCGGCGGCTTGCTTGGCCACATCCACCAGTTTGCCATCGGCGATATAGGCGGCGGGGTTACCCGGCAACTGGCCCATCTCGTAGTTAAAGGCGGTGAGATCCACATCGTGATAGCGAACCTCGCTGGAGATCACCACGTCGCCCACCTTTAGGCTCGGGTCGAAGCCACCGGCAGAACCGGTGTTGATCACGCGGCTTGGCTGGTAGCGCTCGATCAGTACTGTGGTCGCAATCGCTGCTGCTACCTTGCCGATGCCTGAGCGGGTTAATACAACTCGGTGACCTTCGATGGTGCCGCTGTAAAACTCACATCCGGCCAACTTATAGGTTTCGCAGTCTTGAATTAGCTCGCGCAGTGCAACAACTTCTTGCTCCATTGCGCCGATAATCGCTGTAGTCATAGTTTTCTCTTATAACTCACGTACATACACGTGTTGGTCTTTTCTTAGTTTAAAGCCAATGTGCTCATAAAATCCGTTGGCCTGCTCACGTTCAACGTCACAACGTACTCGAAGATGGGCAACACCACGGCTACGAGCCCAGTGCTTACAATGTTTTACCAGAGCTCGGCCGATACCTTGCTCTTGAGTCTCGCCGTCTACCACCACGCCGCTGATTTCTGCGAAGGGCAGTGAACCGAGGCGCAGCGCCACGAATACGTGCACCCAGCCAATCACTTGATCCTGCTCGTCCAGATAGACAAAGGCCTGATGGGCGGGGTTTTCCAGAATCGCGTTGATGTTCGGTTTGACGGTTTGTGCGGTAGGTTTATAACCAAGTTGGGTTGCCAGCTCGGCAACACGGGTAGCGTCTTGTTCTTGAATTGGGCGAATTTGCATAGTCTTTCTTCATCCTTTTATTATCTTGCCGACTATCGCACGCCGTTGCGGCGCAATTATGACAATTGGGTAAATAGCCCTTGTGTCACCAGTGTATGTCGACAGCAATCGCGGAGCAAGGAAAGACGAGGGCACCCTTATGTGAGTGCCCACTATTACTCAGTAACAACTGTTGGTTGGTTTGTCTAAGCGGCGATTAGCCCCATTTTACCAAGCTAAACAGTTTCTTACCGCGCTTGATGATGCTGTACTTACCGTACAGGGCATCGTCTTTGCTGAAGTTGGCCATAGGGTCAGTGACCTTCTCACCGTTCACTTGCACTGCACCGTTACCGATGAACTCGCGCGCCATCTTGTTAGATTTGGCCAGCTCAGTGGTGGTTAGCAGCTCAACCAGGCTCATTTCAGCTTGCTCAACGCTCACGCTTGGCAGGCCGTCTTGGGCCAGCTGGGCCAGGTCGCTTTCGCTTAGCTGGCTCAGGTCGCCAGAGAACAGCGCCTGAGTAATGCGCTCGGCAGCTTGCAGGCCTTCTTCGCCATGTACCAAACGGGTTACTTCGCGGGCCAGAATGCTTTGCGCTTCTGGACGGCCTTGGCGCTCGGCGTCGGCTTTGCGTACTGCTTCAATCTCATCTTGCGCCATAAAGGTGAAGAAGCTCATAAAGCGATACACATCGGCATCGGCGGTGTTAATCCAGAACTGGTAGAAGGCGTATTGCGAGGTCTTGCGTGGGTCTAGCCATACTGCGCCGCCTTCGGTTTTACCGAACTTGGTGCCGTCTGACTTGGTGATCAGCGGTACGGTCAGGCCAAAGGTGCGCGCTTGGTTGGTGCGGCGTGACAGGTCGATACCACCGACGATGTTACCCCATTGGTCAGAGCCACCCACTTGCAGGGTACAGTCGTAACGCTTGTTCAGCTCGGCGAAGTCCATACCTTGCAGCAGGGCGTAAGAGAACTCGGTGAACGAGATGCCCGAGCCTTCGCGGTTCAGACGTTGCTGTACCGACTCTTTGTTGATCATGGCATTCACTGAGAAGTGCTTACCCACGTCACGCAGAAAATCCAGCGCACTCATCTCGCCGGTCCAGTCCAAGTTATTGGCGACGATGGCGGCATTCTCGCCGCAGTCGAAGTCGATAAACTGGCTAACTTGGCCTTTGATTTTGTCTACCCATCCGGCAACCACGTCGGGGGTGTTGAGCTGGCGCTCAGCGGCTTTAAAGCTTGGGTCGCCGATAAGGCCGGTGGCGCCGCCTACTAGGGCGATAGGCTTGTGGCCGGCCATTTGGAAACGCTTAAGTACCAAAAGTGGTACCAAGTGGCCCAAGTGTAGGCTGTCGGCGGTTGGATCGAAGCCACAATACAAGGTGCGATAACCGCTTGAAAGGTGCTCCGCCAACTCCTCATCGGCCGTGCATTGAGCGATCAGGCCCCTTGCCTTCAAATCTTCGATTAACGCATTCGTAGTCATGACTTTTCCTGTTTGATTTACAACATTCGCCCCTGCGTGGGACTCAATAAATAAGCCGCAAATCATACACTGAGTTGCGGCTTAAAAAAATACTCGCGGCGGCTGCGGCCAACAAACTTAGCCGATTTTACCGGTGCTCAGCTCTTCGGCCAGTTGGCCCGGGCTGACGATGGTGCCTTCACCCGCCATTGACGGGGCGACAGCCACATCGAAGCCATCATTGCTCATGCCCGGCGCCCACTTCTCGACAAACATCTCCACAGGAATGCTCAGCGGGGCAAAGCTTGGGTGATCTTGCTCGGCCCAGGCCTTGGCAAGCTGCTCATTTGCGAACACCAACAACACCTTTTCTTTCTCGGTATCGACGATTAGGCAGCCTTGCTCATCGCTAAGGGTCCAAAGCGCACCCGCTTTACGGGCCTGTTCGATTAGCTGCTCGTAGCGTTGCTTGGCGGTCAGGCGTGCATAGCCTGCCAACATCTCGGTATCACTCATAGTTTTCGCTTAGTTTGAAATTTGCCGCGCAGTATAGCACGGGCTAATCACTTTCCTGATTGACGTGTCGGTCTAGGCGGGTGCTAGGGTCGCTGTCGAGATGGCCCGACAGAGTAAGTAGCTGCTCGTCACTCACATCTCCATTGGTGCGTTGGGCATTCAGCAGCAAGGTGCAATGGGTCAGCAAGTCCGGTAAGTCAGGATACTGCAGGTGGGTGAGCATGCCATCTTCCTCGCTATGCTCAATCATGATCTGCTGCAGGCGGCCATCGAGGCACATCTCACGAAACGAGCGGTTGTAGTCGGCGATCAAGCGTTGTTGGCGAACCGGGCGTTCGCTGTTTTTCGGGATCAACGGCCCCACCGGTTGCCCACCAAAGCCGGGGTGCAGCACCTTGTAAGCGGGGCGGTCGTCGCGCGGTAAGGTGTCATAAACATCGAGGAAGGTGTCGAGCGGACTGTAGATAACATCGATGCGGCCTTTTAGCAGCATCTTAATGCTCAGCACCTGAGTGTTTTGATACTTGATGCTGGAGAACAGCGGTACGTACTCTTCGCGAATTCTATCGGGAAGGCTGTTGATAGCCGGGCTGCCAAAGCGCAGACCTCGCAGTGATTCAGGCTCTGAGTTCGGGATACCGGTGTTGGTGGTAATCAGGTGATTCTGGGCAATATAGCCAGAGAGCAACGCCGGAGGGTAGTGCATGTTCTGGGTGTTTTCCGGGGTAAGCCAGGCGGCGGCCACCATATCGATAAGCTCCGCCTCGGTGCTTTTTAGGCAGCGCTTCCATGGCAGGACGTACGTCTCCACTTTATAGCCGGCGTTGACGAAGATGGATTCGGCAAGGTGTAGGTAGAAGCCCTTGTCTTTGAGGTAGTCGCCGGTAGAGCGTCCCCACTCCAAGTGACAGATCTTCACCACATCCCAGTCATCACGGTGCTCGGCCATCGAGCCAAATGAGAGCAGTAGTGATAACAGTAAGAGAAGGCGCATCGCGTATTACCTGCTTCTAAACCGGTGAGCGTGCTATCGATTCACTCCCACTAACGATGGTTAGAGCAGCACACAACCGAAAACACAGCATCTAATCACTTTAGCACAGCCAGCTATTGACCAAAGGAAGCCTTAGGGTTGCTTTCGCTTTCACCCACTTGCGGCATAGCTCACCGTTCTAAACTCTTTTTAAAACAGATAGATAGTTTTTCGATAGCATCACGTTTTTTTGTCGGAAAGGTCTGGTGTACTGGGCGTTGTTGTTCTGTTCAATGCACAAGGAAAGCAGGAGTGGTGTGATGCGACTGATTTGGCAAGGATTATTCGGATTAAGTGCGGTGTTGTTGGTCTCCGCCTGTGGCAGCTCCGGTGGGGCACTGGAACAGCCTGATGAATCGCTTCCGCCCTTGGATGTGCCGGTTTACCGCGCCTTTGATGAGTATGACCATAGCCAGCGCCTGCGGGTTGATGGAGCGCTGATCGTCGATGGCGCCGGGCAAGAGCACACCTTACGGGGCGTCGCCTTTGGTAACGAGATTTGGTCCAACCCCAATGCGCCTACTCAGCACCATGACGAACGCGACTACCTGCGCCTCAAAGCAATGGGGCTGAATAGCATCCGTTTCTACCTTAACTACCAACTGTTTGAACGAGACAGCCAGCCATATGTCTATCGTCAGGCGGGCTGGGATTGGCTGGATAAAAACCTTGAGTGGGCGGAGAAACATGGCATCTATCTGGTGCTAAACATGCACGCCCCGCAAGGGGGCTATCAGTCCAACGGTGCTGGAGATGCGTTGTGGGAAGAGCGCAGCAACCAACAGCGATTAACCCGCCTTTGGCAAGCAATCGCGATGCGCTATCGAGGGCACCCGAACATTGTCGCCTTTGATCTGCTCAACGAGCCACGACCCACGCGCAGCAATAGCCAGTGGCAGCAGTTAGCCAATGAAATCGTCGCGGCTATCCGCGAGGTCAACCCCGAGCATATTGTTTCGGTGGAACGGATCTTGGGAACTCAGATCAGCTGGGAAGTGGATGAGCAGCAAAACTTCTTCCGACTCGAGGACCCTAACATTCTCTATCAGTACCACTTTTATGAGCCGATGGCGTTGACCCATCAGCAAGCTGATTGGCTGGTTGGCTATAGCGCCGCTCGCGAATATCCTGATCCCTACCGCTATGAGATTGTTGGCAACTCCCGCTGGATCGGGGGAACGTTTTGTAATCCAACACTGGCTCAAGACCACAGCGAATGGCAGCAGATGGAAGGGGAGATTTGGTGGGCAAACGATCCAGAGGTCGAGGTGCTTTATCCGGTGTTAGCGGCTAAGGCCGTGAGCGGTTACGTTGAGTTTGCCGATGCGGTGGTACTGGAATATGCCCCCGGCTCCAGCCGGGGTAATGTGCTGATGGAGGTGGACCTTAGCAACCAAGAGAACTGGTACTTTTGGAGTCAGAATGGCAGCGGTAGCGGCCGGGTGTATCAAGAGTCGGGGCTCGAGGTGCGCCGAGCCGAGGGAACCACTGCTGGTGCCGACTGGACCAGCCGTTCTCAGCTGATTGTGCCCAAGCCGGGCTATGGCTATCAGATTTCTGGCTTGATGCGAGGCCAAGGGCTAGCTGGGTCTACGAGTCGCTTGCGACTAGATTTTCTAGGGGACGTCGATAAGGTATTAGCTTGGGATCGCCCCTTGTTGGAAGCGAAGATCGACTTGATTGAGTCCTGGGCCCGCGCCCAAGGTGTGCCGCTGTATCTGGGGGAGTTCGGTTGCATCCGCCACTGCTTCGAGGACGATCAAGGCGGCGAGCGCTGGGTGGAGGATATGCTCGATATTCTGGAGCAGCGCGGCACCCACTTTAACTACCATGCCTACCACGAGTACAGCTTTGGTATCTACCACAACGGTGAGGGCCTACCCTCGGGTGATTCGGTGAATCAGGCCTTGGTTGATTTGTTCAGCAATCGCTTCATGGACTAGCGAGCAAGAGCAAAGCTGAGTGTTGCCGCTCAGCTTTGCTCCACTTTTCTATAACTACTTCGGGCTACTTTTCTTGACTAAGTCAGCTACGTGCATTGCGCGATCATCACCGGACTTTTTCAGCCCCTCGATAACGCCAGCAATGTTCTCTGGCGGTTGATTTTGGCTAAGCTTCCATTGCCCCTCTATCTGTTCTACCTCGATTTCAACCCCGACTATCGCGTTCAGTAGCTTGTCGATATAGCTGTCTGGGGCATCGTTCACCGACCAGGGCTTGGCTTTCTTCGACTCGTGCTCTTGGGTTAAGCCATCGACCAGCTTAAGCAGCCAAGATTTGTCGTGTTTGAAGGTCAAGCTACCTTTTACATGCACCGCCACATAGTTCCAGGTAGGCACCGCCTTCCCGTGCATCGCCTTGCTTGGGTAGTGGTTGGGCGAGATGTAACAGTTGGGACCGTGGAATATGCTAAGGACTTGCGAAGACTCCCCTGCGGTTTTCCATAGCGGGTTCGCCTTGGCGATATGCCCTTTAAGCAGCAGTTTATCTGGTTGTTGCTCGAGCAGCATAGGGAGGTGCATCGCATCGGGACCGACTGGTGACTGGGTTACCAGAGTGGCAAAGGGATGACTGCGAACAAGCGTCAGCAGCGCTTCGATATCGTCTTGCTGAAAGTGCTTCGGAATGTACACCGGCGCTCCTTTTTGGAGTTAATAACCTGAATGGCTTCAAGCATAACTCGTCGCTCCCCTGTTGTGCAGAGCCTAGATTGCGCGATAGCGCAGGTGTCTTATCAATAGCGCTTGGCGTTTGATGCGAATGAACAACAGACCGGCAACTTTGAACTTGGTATGTAAGCTGCGGCGTAGGGAAAGAAGGGGGCTACTAGACCCCCAAATAATCCATCATCCCCTCAGCAGCCGTGCGTCCCTCATAGATGGCGGTAACCACCAAGTCAGAGCCGCGCACCGCATCGCCGCCAGCGAAGATCTTGGGGTTGGAGGTTTGGAAGGCGAACTCACTTTGCTCAGGCGCGACCACACGTTGCCACTGGTCCAGTGCAACCCCATGGGCGGCCAGCCAAGGCTGTTCGGCGGCCTGAAAGCCGAAGGCTTGGATCACCGCATCGCACTCCAGCACATACTCGCTACCAGGCACCGGCTCGGGGCGTCTGCGGCCTCGCTCATCGGGCTCACCCAGTTGGGTTTTCACCAGCTTCACGCCGCAGGCCTGCCCTTGGGCGTTCACCACTACATCGAGCGGTTGGACATTCCACAGGAACTCGACGCCCTCTTCTTGGGCGTTATAGACCTCGCGGGCGGAGCCGGGCATGTTGTCTTGGTCGCGTCGGTAGGCGCAGGTGACCGAGCTGGCACCTTGGCGTACCGAAGTGCGCACGCAGTCCATGGCGGTGTCGCCACCGCCGAGCACCACCACCCGTTTGCCCTGCATGGAGATGGGGGCCGGAGGGTTGGCGAAGTCCTGCACGTAGTAGGTATTGGCAATCAAAAACGGTAGGGCATCGACTACACCGTCGGCATCGCCGTGCTCAAAATTGCCGCTGATATAACGATAGGTGCCGTGAGCGAGGAACACCGCATCGTAGTCACTAAGTAGCTGCTCGAAGGCCACGTCGCTGCCCACCTCGCAGTTGAGTCTAAACTTGATGCCCATGCCCTCGAAGATCTCCCGGCGTTTTTGCATTACCGATTTTTCCAGCTTGAAGGCGGGGATACCAAAGGTGAGTAGCCCGCCTATTTGCGGATAGCGGTCAAACACTGTGGCCTTCACGCCGTTGCGCGCTAGGATATCCGCACAGGCCAGTCCGGCCGGTCCGGCGCCAACGATGGCGACGGTCTTATCGCTTTGCTCCACGGCGCTAAGATCGGGCTTCCAGCCCATCTCAAAGGCCTTGTCGGTGATGAACTTTTCGATATTGCCAATGGTTACCGCGCCAAACTGGTCGTTCAGGGTGCAGGCGCCTTCGCATAATCGGTCCTGCGGGCAGACCCGGCCACACACCTCGGGCAGGCTGTTAGTTTCGTGGCACAGCTCTACCGCCTCTAAGATCCGCCCCTCGTTGGCTAGCTTCAGCCAGTTGGGAATGTAGTTGTGTACCGGACACTTCCACTGGCAGTAGGGATTGCCGCAGTCTAAGCAGCGGTCCGCCTGTTGCTCCGCTTGGGTGGCCGAAAAGGGCTGATAGATTTCGATAAACTCGCTGCGGCGTCGGGCGATGGACTTCTTGCTCGGGTCCACCCGCTGCACGTCTACAAACTGGAAGACATTCTTACTCATAGTGACCTCCTTGCGCCCTTATTGGGCATGCACCCGCAGCTCGGCGGCAGAATTACGTTTATGCCCTAGCAGCGAGCTAAGCTCGGCAGACTTGGGCTTAATCAGATGGAAGTGGCCAACCTGACTCTCGAAGTCGTTAAGCAGCTCCTGAGCGCGCGAGCTGCCGGTAGCATCGAGGTGATCGTTAATCAGGCCGCGCAGGTGTTCTTGATGGATCGGCAGCTCGGTGACGCTCAGCAGCTCAACCATCTCGCCATTGCAGCGTTGGGCAAATTGGCCGTCTTGGTCATAGACATAGGCGAAGCCGCCGGTCATGCCTGCGGCAAAGTTGATCCCGGTCTGGCCCAATACGGTCACGATTCCACCAGTCATGTACTCGCAGCCGTTATCGCCAATCCCTTCCACCACTGCGATGGCCCCAGAGTTGCGCACCGCAAAGCGCTCGCCCGCCTTGCCCGAGGCAAACAGCTTGCCGCCGGTGGCGCCATACAGGCAGGTGTTGCCAATAATGCTGGCTTCGTGGGCGGCAAAGGCGACCCCAAGGTGGGGTTTGATCACCAGCTTGCCGCCGGTCATGCCCTTGCCGACGTAGTCGTTGGCATCGCCGGTGAGCTCCATCTCCACCCCGCCGACATTCCATACCCCAAAGCTTTGCCCGGCAGTGCCGTTGAACTTCAAGGTCAGTGGGGTGGCGGCAAGCCCTTGGTTGCCATAACGCTGGGCGATTTCGCCGCTCAGCAGCGCGCCGACGCTGCGATCGGTGTTGCGAATACCAAAGCTTAGGCTGGCGGCTTTACCTAGTAGCGGTTCGGCCGCTTGCCACAGCTGTAGGTTTAACTCGCCCTTGTCGAAAGGCGCATTGGTCTGCTGGTTAAACTGCGGGTGGGGGCTGTCTTGGCGAACCAACAGTTCGCCCAGCTGCAGTTTTTGCTGTTTGGCAGTGATGCCGGGCAGCAGCTCCAGTAGATCGGTGCGGCCTATCAGCTGAGTCAGCTCGGCCACGCCGAGGCTGGCCATCAGCTCGCGTACCTCGCGCACCAGTAGCCGGAAGTAGTTCATGACTGCCTCCGCTTGGCCGAGGAAGTACTTGCTGCGCAGGGTCTCGTCTTGGGTGGCTACGCCGGTGGCGCAGTTGTTGAGATGGCAGATCCGCAGGTATTTGCAGCCCATCACCACCATTGGCCCGGTGCCAAAGCCAAAGCTCTCGGCGCCAAGGATGGCGGCTTTGACTACATCCAGCCCGCTTTTCAGCCCGCCGTCGACTTGCAGCCTCACCTTATGGCGCAGGCCGTTATCGACCAGCGCTTGGTGGGTCTCGACCAGCCCAAGCTCCCAAGGGCTACCGGCATATTTAACCGAGGTAAGCGGGCTTGCGCCAGTGCCGCCGTCGTAACCGGAGATGGTAATCAAGTCGGCATAGGCCTTGGCCACCCCGGTGGCAATGGTGCCCACCCCGGGCTCGGAGACCAGCTTGACCGAGACCAGCACCTGCGGGTTGATCTGCTTGATGTCGAAGATCAGCTGGGCCAAATCCTCAATCGAGTAGATATCGTGGTGCGGTGGTGGCGATATCAGGGTGACCCCGGGCACTGAATAACGCAGCTTGGCGATCTCAACGCTGACCTTATGACCGGGCAGCTGGCCGCCTTCACCGGGCTTGGCCCCTTGCGCCATCTTGATCTGCACCACCTCGGCATTGCGCAGGTAGTGGGCGGTGACGCCAAAGCGGCCCGAGGCGATCTGCTTGATCTTGGAGTTGCGCTCGCTGTTAAAGCGACTGGGATCCTCGCCCCCTTCGCCGGAGTTACTCTGGCCGCCCAAGCGGTTCATGGCGACTGCCAAGGTTTCGTGGGCTTCTTTGCCCAGCGCGCCAATCGACATGGCGGCGGTATCGAAGCGGCGGAAGAACTGTTGTTCATCTTCTACTTGCTCGATAGGGAGTGGCTGCTCGGCGCTCTTGAGCGCTAGCATATCGCGCAGGCTGGAGATAGGGCGCTGATTGACCGCATCGGCAAAGCGCTGGTAGGTGGCATAGTCGCCGCTCTGGCTGGCTTGTTGTAGTAGCTGCACCACATCCGGATTGTAAGCGTGGTATTCCCCGCCGTGTTGGTACTTCAGCAGGCCGCCTGGTTCGAGGGGGCGACGCTTGATCCAGGCGCGGGTCGCCAGGTTGTGTTGGTCGGCCTGCAGGTCGTTAAAGCCGGCACCTTCGATACGTGAGGTGATGCCGGTAAAACAGCGCTCGACCACCTTGGAAGAGAGCCCCACCGCCTCAAACAGCTGGCTACAGCGGTAGCTGGCAATGGTGGAGATCCCCATCTTCGACATGATCTTAAGCAGGCCCTTACCAATGCCCTTGAGGTAGTTGCTTTGTACCTCGCGAACGCCCAGTGGGATTTTGCCGTCAGCGACCATGGCATTGAGGCTTTGCAGCGCCAGATAGGGGTAGATGGCGGTAGCGCCAAGGCCGAGTAACACCGCGAAGTGGTGCGGATCGCGCGCCGAGCCAGTTTCGACAATGATATTGCTGTCGCAGCGTAGCTGCTGTTCCACCAAGCGCTGTTGGATCGCCCCGACCGCCATCGCCGCGGGGATCGGCAGATGATCCGCTTGTAGGCTGCGATCGCTCAGCACTAATAGCACCGTGCCTGCGCGCACCGCCTCCAAGGCTTGCTCACACAGCTGCTCTAGGGCGACCTCTAAGCCTCGCGATTCTGGGTAGTTCAACTCCAAGCGTTGGTGCTGGTAGTGTTTGGCATTGAGCTCCAGTAGCTGGCTAAAGTCGCTGGGGCTTAAGATGGGCGATTCAAAGCCACAGCGGTTGGCGTGGCCGGTAGTCTCTCTAAAGACGTTTTGCTCGCGGCCAATCAAGGTGGCCAGCGACATCACATGGCGCTCACGCAGTGGGTCGATGGGCGGGTTGGTAACCTGAGCAAAGCACTGGCGGAAGTAGTCGTAGAGCGAGCGGCTGCGTGAGCTGAGCACCGCCATCGGCGCATCATCGCCCATCGAGCCAGTGGCCTCCTGGCCTTGCTCGCCCAGTACTCGGACGACCTGCTCCAACTCTTCGCGGCTATAGCCGAACATCTTTTGCTGCACCAATAGCTCTGCGGCGTCCATCGGTGCGTCTTGGATCTGCTCGTCACTGAGTTGGTCGGCTGGGGTCAGGCGGCTGCAGTTGTTATGTAGCCATTCACGATAGGGGTGGCGGCACTTGAGCTGCTGATCAATCTCGAACGACGACCATAGGGTATGTTCTTGGGTGTCGATCACCAGCAGCTCGCCCGGGCCAACCCGACCCTTCTCCAGCACTTCGTCAGGCTGGTAGTCCCAGATGCCGATCTCCGAGGCAAGAGTGATAAAGCCTTCGCTGGTGCGCACGTAGCGGGCCGGGCGCAGGCCGTTGCGATCCAGTCCGCAGGCGGCATAGCGGCCGTTACACATCACGATCCCGGCTGGGCCATCCCAGGGCTCCATATGCATGGAGTTAAAATCGTAGAAGGCGCGCAGGTCTTCATCCATATTCGGGTGATTTTGCCAGGCGGGCGGGATCAGTAAACGGAAGGCGCGGAACAGGTCCATGCCGCCGGCCAGAAACAAATCCAGCATATTGTCTAAGGAGGAGGAATCGGAGCCGCTTTCGTTAACAAAGGGGGCGGCATCTTGCAGATCTGGCAGTAGTGGCGAGGCGAACTTATAGCCACGAGCCTTGGCCCACTGGCGGTTGCCGGCAATGGTGTTGATCTCGCCATTGTGGGCCAGCAGGCGAAACGGCTGAGCCAGCTCCCAGCGCGGTGAGGTGTTGGTCGAAAAGCGCTGGTGGAACAGGCATGCGGTGCTGGCCAGGCGGATATCGGCTAGATCGGGATAGAACAGCGGCAGGTCGGCGGGCATACACAGCCCTTTATACACCACCGTTTGCGCCGAGAGTGAGGCGATATAGCAGGCTAGCTTGTCGAGTTTTTTCTCCACTCGGCGGCGCGCCATATACAGACGGCGCTCCAAGTCGTCGCCGCTCCAGCCTGCTGGTGCGTTGATCAGCACCTGTTCAATCTGTGGCAGGGTTTGCCGGGCCAGCTCACCGAGGATATCGGCTTCTACCGGTACTTCTCGCCAGGCCACCACATCCAGCGCTTCTTGTTCCAGTTGCTGGTTGATCAGCTGGCGGGCGGCCTGAGCGCTGACCGGATCGGTGGGCAGAAAACACACCCCCACCGCGTAGCAGGGGGCGAGTTGCCAGCCATGTTGCTCGGCCAGCATCTGGAAAAAGCCATCGGGCTTGGCCATTAGCAGGCCGCAGCCGTCGCCGGTTTTACCGTCGGCGGAGATGCCGCCGCGATGCTGCATCCGTTGCAGGCCCTGGATGGCGGTGCGCACCAGTTTATGGCTGGGCTTGCCTTCGACATTGGCGATCAGCCCAAAGCCGCAGTTATCTTTGACCAGTTGAGGATCATAGATTGCCATGGTTCTCCTCCTTGATTGGCGCGGATATCTCAGCTTATTCCTTTATTTTCAATGAGATATTCTTACAGTGCGATTCAGTGTCCGTTACGCTGAGGGTTACGCCCGTGCTTCCTTGAAAAAATAGCTGACTCTTGCACGGGCTTCCTCTAAAATCGCCCAACTTTTATTCAGCAGCCATTGTTAAGCGGTAATCTACGGTGCAACTCGATCTCTACGTCAATACCCTCGGTCGTCATCTAAAACAGCGTTTCCCCCACCGGGTGCGTAAGTTGAGCGTTGATGGTGCATTTACCTGCCCCAACCGCGATGGCACCATCGGTCGTGGCGGCTGCACCTTCTGCAACGTTGACTCCTTTGTAAAGCCCCACCAGCAAAGCTTAGGCGTGGCCGAACAGCTGGAGCAGCGCAAGGCGGAGATGAAGCACAAAGACATTGGCTATCTGGCCTACTTCCAGGCCTACACCTCCACCTATGCGGAGATCGAATATCTGCAAGGCATGTACCAGCAAGCGCTGGAAGACCCCTCAGTGGTGGGGCTGTGTATTGGCACCCGGCCCGATTGTGTACCCGAGCAAGTCTTGAATTTGCTGGCCGACTACCAACAACAAGGCAAAGAAGTGTGGCTTGAGCTGGGGCTGCAAACCGCCCACGACGACACGCTAAAGCGCATCAACCGTGGCCATGGCTTTGCCGAGTTTGCCGATACCGTAGCGAAGGCTAAATCTCTGAATTTGCAGGTGTGTGCCCACTTGATCTTGGGGCTACCGGGCGAGGGGCCTGAGCACTACATGCAAACTCTGCAGCAGGTGCTGGCATTAGATGTGGATGGCATCAAGCTGCATCCACTGCACGTGGTTGAGGGCAGCATTATGGCCAAAGCCTATCGTGCTGGTCGTATCGAGCTAATGAGTCAAGACGAGTATGTGGAGCAGGCGATCCGCTTGATTCAGCACACCCCGCCGGAGGTGGTCTATCACCGAGTCGCGGCTGAGGCGCGCAAACCGCTGCTGGTTGCACCGGATTGGTGTGAGCAGCGCTGGCCGCCGATTACCGCCATTGCCAAGGGCTTGGCGGCGACCGGCGTGCAAGGCTCGCGCTACTGCAGTGAGTAAGTGCTTGATCGCAGTTTTTTAGATCGAGTAATTATTGATCACATTAGCCCTTTATCTTTAAGGTGTTTACTGTAAATTAGAGAGCTGTACACGGAATGATTATACAGTTCAATGTCTTACACACTCCCCACAGATTCTTGGCTGCAGCTGAGTCTGTTTCTCTTTTTAGCCGTCGTGCTTGGCCTGACCACGGTTCTGGTCCGGGTTAGTATGCGGTATAACCGGGTGCGCTCCATCAGTGGGCTGTGTCCCGGTGCGCAGTTGGTGTTCTGCGCTAGTAGTCAAAAGATCCTCTACTGCAACGAGCAGGCCTGCGAGTTGTTTCAGCTCAAAAACAAAGGGAGCCATTGGCGCTTTCCGCAGAGCGGTATGGCCGGGCAACTGCTAAGCCGCCTGTCTGAGACACAGGTGCGTGGCCAGGTGCTCGGGGTACACTGGAACTTCCGCTTGGACGGCCAGCGTTCGGTCGCGATTTTGTACGCTAACCATCGCCGCTACCGAGGTCGCAAGAGCTGGTTTATCAACGCCTATGAAGATGCTGCTGGCTACGACTACCTCAAATCGGTGGAGCAAGAACGTACCCTGTTTGGCGATGTGCTGAACTCGATCCCCGAGTTTATCTACTTCCGTGATGCCGGTGGTCGCCTGCTCGGCTGTAACAGTGCCTGGGCCAGCTTCCATGGCCAGTCGCCCAGTGGCCTGTCGGGCAAGAACATGGCCGACTTTATGACCAAGGAAGAGCTAGAGCAGAGCCAGCAGTTTGACGAGAAGGTGCTCAACGGCGAGCGCTGCCAAAGTACCGAGTGGTTTAGCGCACCGGACGATCAACAGATCCTGCTGCAGCACAACGTCTACCCGCTGCGTAATCCGCAGCGACTGGTAACCGGGGTGCTGAGCGTCTCCTACGATGTTACCAAGTGGCACCAGCTTAACCGTAAGTTAGAGCAGGAAAACCAACACCGCTTGAGCTCGGAGCGCAAACTGGGTCGCCAGAACAGTCTGATCCGCACCGTGTTTAACTCCACCCCCGATCCGCTGGGCTTTTTCGATGACCAAGGGGTTATCGTGGGTGCCAATGAGCCCTTTGCGGCTATCTTTGGCGGCACCAGCAGTGAGGTGATCTCCAAGCACCTCAGCGAGGTGGTAGAGGGCGAGGCGCTGGAGACCCACCTCAAGCAGAATCAGCAGATCCTCGATGAAGGCGAGCCGCTGCGCTACGAAGAGCTGGTCTACTTCAACGACGGTCAGCAGCGTTGGTACGAGGTCATCAAAGGCCCCTATCTGGATGATGTGAGCGGCGAGAAAGGGGTGATCTACATTACCCGCGACGTTACCGAACGCAAAGAGACCCAGCAGCAGCTGGCCGATGCCATTATGCAGCTCGAAGAGCTGAGTTTTATGGACAGCCTGACTCAGGTGGCTAACCGTCGTAGCTTCGATGAGCGGCTAAGCGAGCTGTGGGTGACCCATACCCGCGAAGAGCTACCGCTGAGCTTGTTGCTACTGGATATCGACTGCTTCAAGCAGTTCAACGATAACTATGGTCACCAGAAAGGTGACGAGGCCTTAAAGGTTACCGCGGGGCTGGTCAGCTCGGTGACCAAACGTGGCTCGGACTTAGTCGCGCGCTATGGCGGCGAAGAGTTTGCGGTGCTGCTGCCCAACACCGAAGAGCAGGGGGCCGAGAAGGTGGCGGGCGAGCTGGTGCAAGCCTTTGAGAAGCGCCGTTTTGAGCACCTGTTCTCGAAGGTGAAACCGCATCTAACGGTGAGTGTCGGCGTGGCTACCATTCAACCCGCGGCAGATCGCGACTACGGTGAGCTGGTGGCGATGGCCGATGAGCTGCTCTACAAGGCCAAGAACAGCGGGCGAGCGCGCTATTGTTCAAACGCCAGTGAAAGCCTGACTGAGGTTGGACAGGCTTGCACCAACGGCGCGTGAATTAGGCGGTGTAGCCGCCGGAGATACCTTTGGTGGCAACCGCTACAGCATTGTGGGCGTGCAGGCTTTCCAGGTGGTGTACCTTCAACCAGAAGTCTTGCGCGTCAGCGCGCTGCTCCAGGCAGTGCTTGACGCGGCGCGCGGCGTCTTCACAGAACATCAGGTTTTGGCCATTTAGCAGGGCAAACTGCTGCTCATCTTCGCGCTTCACTGCTGCCTGTACCGGCGTTTTTAGACAATCTTCCACGGCATCGATGATCGACACAAAGGGCATGTCGCCAGCGCCTTGCTGCAGTTTAATCTTCAACTCGGCAATACTGCGCTGGCTGTGCGGGGTGGCCACAATCCCTTGGGTGCTGCCTAGCCAGTTATACACCGTATCCGCGTCCAGTTGAGATTGCTCGGCGAACTGCTCACTGAAGGCCTTTTGGATCAGCTGGCGCGCCAGTGCCGCAGAGCATGGGCAGGTGGACGAGTAGGGGATTTCGAGTCCCAGCTCAACATCCAGACCTTGCGGGCTCAGCTCGGCGGTAATGGTTAGTGGGTAGCTTTTCCAGCCTTCTTTTTTGGAAATCAGCGAGTGACGACGCAGCTGATAGTCGAACTGGAAGGTGACCTTGGCGCGATCACTAAGTTCATGATGACTTTCAATAAATCCTTCGAGCAGGCTGCTGATGCTGGCATAATCGAGAACACCGCCAGTGGAAAGCTCATCTAATAGCAGGTACAAACGGGACATATGGATCCCTTTTGCTTTGGGATCGGCCAGGTTCACGAAGGCGTCGATCTTGGTGCTGACCCGCGTTGGCGCCTGTCCATCGAATGCAGCCATCATGGGCATTTCGATGTGACCCATCCCGACCCAGTTGAGGGTGCCCTCAGTGTTGGCTCGAGAGGTGTTCGCGATGTCAGGCATTGTCTTAGGCATGCACCAAGTACTCCAATTAGTGTGCGAAAAGCTGGGGTGAACAGCGGAGAGGGAAAAAAGTTGGCTAGTTATACCATAAAAGCCAAGTCAAAATTAACCAACTTTCTATGGGGGTATTATTCGACCCTCCTGATAGCTAACGGAAGATAAGCATGCATCCATTCAAGAAGCTCGCTACTTACTACGTATTCCTGTTGTCGCGCCTTGGCGTGGTGAGGTTTAGCGCGACCTTAGCGGTGCTGATTATCTTGGTGGCGCTAACCATTCAGGTGAGCGTCACCTTTGCGCTGACCGGCGATGTATCCTCGGTGGATCTGGTGCGGTCGGTGTTCTTCGGCCTGATTATCACCCCGTGGGCGGTGTTCTTTATGTCGGTGATCGTCGAGCAGTTGGAGGAGTCGCGCCAGCGTCTAACCGGGATGATCCGCAAACTCGAGCAGATGCGTGCCAAAGACCTGCAGATGACCAACCGCCTGCAGGCCAACATCGACCAACTTAACCGCGAGATCGAAGAGCGTGAGCGCGCAGAGTCGGAGCGGAGTCAGGCGATCTTTAAGCTCGAGCGCGAGGTGAAACAGCGTCAGATCGCCCAAGCCGAGTCCGATGAGCGTTACGCCCTGTTGCGTAGCTTTATCGACAGCTCCCCCGATCTGGTGTACTACCGCAACGAAGAGGGGCGCTTCTACGGCTGCAACCGCGCCCACGAAGAGCTAACCGGCCATAGCGAGAAAGAGCTGATCGGCCTCACCCCCTACGATGTTTATCCTGACGAAGTGGCGCAGCGGATCATCGAAACCGACCGGCAGGTGTTTGAAAGCGATGACCTGGTGACCTACGAGCAGTGGCTGGAATACCCCGATGGCCGCAAGGCCTACTTCGAGCTGCGTAAGGTGCCGTTTTATGCGCACACCGGTAAGCGCTTGGGGCTGCTTGGTTTTGGCCGGGACATCACTGAGCGCATGCAACACCAAGCCAGCGTGGAAAAAGCCAACCGCGATAAGACCCAATTTATCTCTACCCTCAGCCACGAGCTGCGTACCCCGCTTAATGGTGTTGTGGGGCTAAGCCAAATGCTGCTGGATACCCCGCTGGATAAAGAGCAGCGCAAGCAGGTGAACACCATCTTGCTCAGCGCTACCTCGCTGGGGAACATCTTTAACGACATCATCGACCTGGATAAGCTGGACCGGCGCCGCTTTGCCGTGGCCTTAGCGCCGATGGACTTCCAAGCATTACTGACCGATATCGAAACCCTGACCCGCCTGCAGGTAGCCTCCAAGTCGTTGGCATTTAGCATGGAGCAACACGGCCCGGTGCCCACCGTGATCAATGGCGATGCGACTCGCTTGCGGCAGGTGCTGTGGAACCTGTGTCACAACGCAGTGAAGTTTACCGAGTCTGGCAAGATTGAGGTGGTGGTGCGCGCCTTTGAAAGCGAGCACGACAACTGCGTAGACCTGCGCATCGAGGTGCATGACACCGGACCCGGGATCCCCGAAGAGGAGCAAGAGCAGATCTTCGCCATGTACTATCAGGCCAAAGGCAGCAAGCAGGCCACCGGTACCGGCATCGGTTTGGCTATCTCGCGTCAGCTGGTGCAAGCCATGGGCGGCGATTTAGAGGTAGAGAGTGAACCGGGTAAGGGCAGCTGCTTTACCATCAGTTTAGAGGTGGAGCTAGATAGCCTGCCTGAACAGGCAGAGCAGATTGAGCATCCGCCGCTGGAGATCCTGCTGGTGGAAGACGTGGAGCTTAACGTCACCATCGCCAAAGCGCTGCTAGAGAAGCTTGGCCACACTGTGGCGGTGGCCATGACCGGCACCGAGGCCTTGGATAACTTCAACCCTGATGACTTCGACCTGTACCTGCTGGATATACAGCTGCCAGATATGACCGGTTTTGATGTGGCGAAGCGATTACGCGAGCGCTTCCCCGCCTCGCACTTGCCGCCGTTGGTGGCTCTGACCGCCAACGTGATCCGCGACCGGGCCGACTTTGATGACGCCGGCATCATCGATATCGTCAACAAGCCGATCAACTACAACGCGATGGTTGGCTGTTTGAACAAGATTTTCTATATCGGTGAACAGGAACAGCAGCCCGAGCGTCAGGCTGCGGCCAAGAAACTACCGTCCCATGTGGTGCTAAGCCGCAGCTCGAAACCGGTGCTCGATTATGACTTAATCGCGCAGTTTGTAGAGAACCTTGGTCCTGAGATCTTTATCGACAGCGTGGAGCTGTTCGCGGAGGTGATGCCGGGCTATCTGAAGATCCTCGAATCGAACCTGACCGCTCAGGATCAGGAAGGCATTGCCAGTGAGGCGCACAAGATCAAAGGCGCTGCCGGTTCGGTGGGCTTGGCGCGTTTACAACGTTTGGCCAATAAGATCCAAAGCCCCGAGCTACCCGCATGGGAAGATAACGTGGAGGATTGGATCCATCAGCTGGTGCACGACTTCCCGGGCGACCTTGAGCTGCTCAGAGAAGAGGTCGCACGGCTAGACCAAGCCAAGCCAGAATAGCACTAGCACCGGGCAGAGCAGGCTGAGGATGAAGCCGCTGGCGATGGCAACCGGTACGATCTGGTTTCCGCCGGCGCGTTGCAGCATCGGCAGTGAAAAGTCCATGGCGGTGGCCCCGGCATAGCCGATAATCGCCGCTGGGCTGCGCCCCATCAGCACGGGGATCAGCAGCAAGGTAAGTAGCTCCCGGCCCATATCCACCATAAAGGCGGTACTACCCAGAACCGGGTTCAAGCCGTCGCCAATCAGCGCCCCCGACAGCGAGTACCAGCCATAGCCGCTGGTCATCGCTAGGCCCGCCGCCCACGGCAGCTCAAAATACCAGGCCGCCGCCAAGCCCACCGGCATTGAGCTTACCACCACAGTAAGGGCGATCAGCAAGCCACGACGATTTAGCAGTAGTTGGCGCAGGCTGATCCCGGCAGCGCGCAGGTCGATGCCGATGGCGAACACCAGCGCCACCAGTGCCCACTCGGCAATGGCAGACTGAGCGGGGAGCGCTTGGCCATGCAGTAAACCCAGTAGCAGGCCAACGCCCACAGTGGCAATCAGTCGCAGCGGCTCAGCCAATGAGGCGCCTTTCGATTGACCGGCGGTTTCGCTGTGAGGACTTGGCATCGCCAGATAGCGGCCAATCAGATACAAGCAGCCTAAGTTCGCGATAAGCAATGCGCCGACCAAGAACAGGGTTTGTTGCAGCATCGCCAGTAGGTTACTGCCTAAGTCTTCGACCAAGGCCAGGCCAAAGCCCATCAGGAACAGAATCAGGTAGAGCATGGCGCTGCTAAAGCGGCGCAGTACCAACTGTAGGGAACGAGAGTGAATGCGAATACAGTAGCCGGCGAACAAGGCGCCTAAGATCAATAACAGTCCGGTGTACATGGTTTCCAGTTTGGTTGCAGCCAGTTAGGTTATACAGAGAAGGGTTAATTACGAGCGCGGCTATTATACCCGAGCTGGCTCAAAAGCAGGGCTTTGAGTTTCGCTCCGAGGCGCAGTGTGCGCTTAGCGCTTGCGAAACGGTAGCAGCAACAGGCCGAGTAAGCGCTGATTATCGCGGCTATCCGGCCAGTTCTTCAGACCAAATTGAATCCCTTGCTGGCCCTCTCGCGGCGCATGACGGTAGCTGGCAAATAAGCGGTCCCAACACGACAAGCTAAAGCCGAAGTTGCGGTGGTGCTCATCCGGGCGCTGTGAATGGTGGATGCGATGCATATCCGGGGTCACCACCAGATAACGTAGCCAACGTTCCAAGCGCTCGGGCAAGGCCAAATTGGCGTGGTTAAACATCGCCATACCATTGAGCAACATTTCAAACACCACCACTGCCAAAGCTGGGGCACCCAACAACGTGATGGCCGCCAGTTTCAGCAGCTGCGACAGCACAATCTCGATGGGGTGGAAGCGCAGCGCCAAGCTTACATCGAAGTCTTGATCAACATGATGCACCCGGTGCAAGCGCCACAGCCAAGGGATGCGATGGAATAGTCGATGCTGCCAGTAGATCAGGGCATCCAACAGCAATACACAGACCACGCCCCAAACCAGCGGATGGAGCGACAGCCAGTTGCCCAGCCCCCATCCCTGTGCGTGCAGATACCAAGCCAGGCCAACGCCAGATAAGGGAAGCAGTAAGCGGGTCAGGATCTGCCCCAAGGCCAGGATCGCAAAATTGGCCGGCCAGCGCTGGCTACGTGGAATAGCCCGATTGTGCTTTGGCCAGCGCGCTTCCAACAGCAGCAAGCTCACGCACAGACCGAGGAAAATAGTAATCCGAACAATAGTGATAGCATCCATACTGTGAGTATACGAGGATCGCGAAATCCCTGAAAATAGTTTACCTTTTTGATTGAACTAACAATTACTTGACCTTGCCATGGATTGGGACAACTGGTTAAAACAGCATACGCAGCAACTGGGTATGGAGATGGGCATTATCAGCCAAGTGGATGGCGACCACTACTTGGTGTTGCACGTCTACTCAGAGCTAGGCTTTGTTGAAGTAGGCGACCGCTATGAGCTCACCAACACCTACTGTCAGGCGGTGGTTGAGCAACAACAGATGATTGCCATCGACCATGTGGCCAAGCTCAGCGACTGGAGCCTGCACCCTTGCTACCAAGCCTTGCAACTAGAGAGCTATATCGCCACGCCGATATGGTATCAGCAGCGGGTTTTCGGTACGCTGAACTTTTCCTCCCTCAGCCCTAAAAAGGGAGGCTTCAGTGCCTTAGACAAACTGAAAGTACATGAGCTGGCCCAAGAGATTGAAGCCAGTGGGCTCACGGCGCAGGGAATGCGAACCATATAAAACGCACGGAGTGCATAAATACGAATGACGAATAGTGGTGTAAAGCTAACCGTGGTTCCCGTTAACCAGCTACAGGTGGGCATGCTTGTGGTCGGCATTGCGGAGCAATCCGGTAAAGCCTCGTTGTCCCAGTCTGGTCGCATCTCCAGCACCCAGCAGATTGCCTTACTGCAAAAAAAAGGTATTAGGAAAGTCAAAGTTCAACTCGATTCTCCCCACCGGTTTTCTAGCGAGCCTGAAGAGCTGGAAGAGAAGAAGCTACCTGAATCCCCCCCGCAGCCAGAGCCGCCCACCGAAGGCACTAAAGTTAAGGCTATCTTCAACGAAGCAAAATCGCTGCAAGGTAAGTACTTTGAGCAGTTGCGCCAGGGTGAGCCCATCGATATCCGGCCGATGGAGAAGGCCGCTGGTGCGTTAATCGACTCATTGGATAACAACAGCGATGCCCTGTTGTGCCTGGCCAAGATCCGCGCCAAAGACCGTTATCTGATGGAGCACTCGCTGAATGTTGGGATGCTATTAGCGTATTTTGGCCGCTCGTTGGGGATGGATAAGCAGGTACAGCGTCAGTTGTTGATTGGCGGCATGCTCCACGACATTGGTAAGATCATGACCCCCGACGAGGTGCTGCATAAAGCTGGCCGCCTAGATGATGCTGAGCTGACGATCATGCGCGAGCACGTTGTCCACTCCAAAGAGATCCTAAGTAAACAGCGCGGCTTCAGTGAGATTATGATTGAGGTGGCCAGCAACCACCATGAAAGGCTGGATGGCAGCGGCTACCCCTTGGGCCTTAAAGGTAATCAACTGAGCGTATATTCGCGTATGGCGCTGATTGTGGACTGCTACGATGCCTTAACCGCCGACCGTGTCTATAAAAGTGGTATGACGCCAACCGAGGCATTTCGGACCTTACTCGGTGGCGCAGGCACCCAATGTGACAAGGTGCTGCTGGAGAAGTTTATCCGCTGCATCGGTGTGTATCCGGTAGGGACCATGGTGAAGCTTAAATCGGATCATTTGGCGGTGGTGATACAGCGTAACGAGATGAAGCCACTGCGACCCAAGGTTAAGCAGGTGTTCGACCTGGCCACGGATGCGCAGTGTCCCTTTAAGCTGATCGATCTAAATGGCTCTGAGGAAGAGGAGATTCTCCAGGCTGTGTCAGCGCGGGACTATGGTTTGGTGATTGATGATTTTATGGAGCGTTAGTTATCGATTAACAAGACGAGAGGCAAGCTCTCGTCTTGTTAGTGCTTATTGCTTGTCGTATTGTTTAGCGTTTAGTGCTGATGCTTATGATGTTGCATGCCCGCTGCCACTTTCTTGATTGGCGCACTAATCTGTTGGCTTGAGCCATCGCTAAACTGCAGTTCCAACTTCAGGCTGTCTCCTTCCACTAAAGGCTTTTCCAAACCGAACAGCATCACATGTAAGCCACCGGGTTTGAGCATCACTTCGCCATTGCCAGGCAGGTCTATCGCATCGACTTGGCGCATCATCATAATATCGCCCTCTTGCACCATGGTGTGCAGCTCTACCTTGCTGGCTTGTTGGGTGGTTGCGCTGACTAAGCTGAGCGAAGACGCGGCATCATTTTTAATATGCATAAAGGCGGCAGAGGTAGTCACGCCCGGAGGGGTAGCGCGTACATAGGGATGAGCAATAATGATCTCGGCGAAGGCGGGAATGCTGAGCAGGCCAAGCTGGCTAAGCAACAGCGAGATGAATAACGTCCGTGTCATAGGTATCTCCGGTGAAAAGTGTTTAGTTGTCTATGTGAGCGATGATCGCATCAACCAAGGGCTGGGGATCCAAGGTATGGGGAATGCGCTCCAGCAGGCGACCCTGTCCGTCAAGTAGGTAGAAAAACGAGCTGTGATCCACGCTGTATTCCATCGCCGAGTCAGGCGTGTCGACATACTTGTAATACACCCCAAGCTGCTGGCTCAAACCCAGCAACTGGCCCTCATGTGGAGTCAGGCCAACGATGTTGGGATGAAAGTATCCCGCATACACAGTACTTTTCTCTGGGGTATCCCGTTTGGGGTCGAGGGTGATAAACAGGCCTTGCACGGCGGCAAGCTGCTGCGGGCTCAAGGCGTTAAAGGCTCCGGATAACATCGCTAAAGAGGTGGGGCAAACATCCGGGCAATGGGTAAAGCCAAAGTAGGCGATATACAGAGCTTGCGTAGGCTGAAGGCCACTAAAGCGACCATCGCTACTGGTGATGTTAAGTAGCTCAGCGGGCACCTGAATGGGCGCTGTTGAAGCGGGCGCAGTAGCTATTGGTGCTGGCTCATCGGGGGCAAAAAAGCGAAAGCTGGCGAAGCCCAGCGCGAAACTTATCAGGATCGTCACGACCCACTGCCACGTCTTCATTGACTGTTTACCTCAAAGCCTAATTGAATGGGATGTTGTGGATCGTTGGATTGAATGCGTACCAACCAGCGCATCTCTCCCGATGTGCAGTAAGGCAGTAACACCTCACTGTGATAGCGGCCATGTTCATCGGCCTGCAGGGTTTGATTGATCTCGCCCATAAACATATCGATGCCGGCAATGGTCATGGTTATCTCTGGCGCAAACTCGCTGCTGGTTTGGATATCTATCGGATGCAGTTGCATCGAGGCCAACTCGCGTCCTGGCAGCGATACCTGCCATTGTTGCTGCTCGATCTGCCAGCTGCAGCTGCCTTGAGCATCCAGCTCACAAGCGTGATAAACCTGCGTCGGCGATGAGCGAACAAACTGCTGAACGAGGAAACCGCTCGCCAGACCCAATACGGCCACTGCAGCTGCACAAAGCAGTAATTTGGGGGATAAAGTCACAGCAAGTACTTAAGTATTTAACGACTTGGCAACTAATTTACAGCGCTTTGATTACCCGGGCAAGGCGTGCGAACTGGAAAGGTGAAGCGCAACAGAATCATACTGTTGCAGTGGCAGGCAAGGGCAAGCAGATGCGCTTGCCCAAGGCGAGCAATTAAGCTGCTGCAGCCAGTTTTAGCTCTGGCTTTTTACGGTCGATAGGCAGGATCACACGGCCGTATTCGTTGTTCAGTACCTGTGCCATACCGAAGTAGATAGCAGACAGGCCACAGAAGATACCTTCCCAACCAGCAATGGTGCCGATCAGCTCGTTGCCGGTGAAATCACGGATCGCCAACAGGAAGAACAGGATGGTCAGGCTGCCGAATACCACTTGCTTGGCAACCGGGTAGCGCAGTGAGCCAACAAACATAAAGGCGGTGAACAGGCCCCACATCGCCAGGAACCAGCCCATGTAAGCATGCGGGCTAGCTTCTGCCAGGCCCATCTTGGGCATGACCAATAGGCCAACAAAGGTCAGCCAGAACAGGCCGTAAGAAGTAAACGCGGTGGTACCGAAGGTATCGCCACGCTTAAAGCACATGATGCCAACAATTACCTGTGCCAAGCCACCGTAGAACAGACCCATTGATAAGATCATGGCATCGATTGGGAAGAATCCCGCGTTGTGGATGTTGAGCAGTACGGTGGTCATACCGAAGCCCATCAGGCCCAGCGGTGCTGGATTGGCAGTGGTTTGGCTTGTCATGTAACAGTGATCCTGAATATGCTAAATAAGGACTCCGTAGGCAGGGCGCAGTTATCCTTATCGCAGGCGCCAAAACTGTGATCCATGTCTACTTTGGAGCGAAATCGCGCGGATATTACCCGAAAGCATTGTCCACCACAATGCCTAAAATTTGACTAGTTGGAATTTGTTCGAAAAGGAGAGCAAGCCATGCCCCATTGCCTGATTGAATATGCCAGTGAACTGGAAGAAACGCTGGATGTTCAAGCGCTGGTTCACGCGGTCTATCGCTGTGCCAAAGACAGCCAGCTGTTTGCTGAAGGAACAGTAAAAGTCAGGGCTAGCAGTTTTGCCTACTACCAAACCGATTTTGCCGACCCAAGCTTTGTGCATCTGCGCATCCACCTGTTCCCGGGGCGCAGTGCAGAGCAAAAACAACGCTTGAGCGGCGCTATGCTGACAGCCTTGGAAGCGCAAGCACCCAAGATCCAGCAACTCTCGGTAGAGCTACTGGATATCGATACTAGCTGTTATAGCAAGCGGATCCTCGATTAATCGAGCTTGTCGAGCAAGGCAAGGCGGGCGAGCACTAACTGTTTCAGTTCGCCCTGTTCGCGGATAAAGCGCAGCACACCAATACTGCAGCTGAACATGTCCTCCCCCATTGCCGCCAGTGGCAGCTCCATCATCTGACCGTCTTGGTCCTGACAGTGCAGCTCCAAGCGTCCACCTTGATGGATGGTGACAAAGTCATCCTCACTGCCATAGCGCCCTTGATACTCGTGCATGTCGGCAATCACCGGCTCGCTATCTGCAACCGAGGATTGCTGCTGCTCCAGCAGCCATGCCCAAAAGGCGGGAGAGTCGTAGACTGGCTCCCAGGAAGGGTGGGCAATCTGCGGGTATTGGATGTAGTTGAGGGTGGCCTCTCTTGGCAACTGTCCCAAGGTATCAAACAACTCTTGAGAGAATTTGGCGGGCACCACATCGTCGAGCAGGCCATGGGCTAGGTAAATGGGCAGCTGATTGAGGCGTTTGTATAGGGTGGCGCAGATCGGTCGGGCATCCAACTGCATCGACCAAGGAGCCAGCAAGTTGGGATCGCCACCGGCAATGGGAGCGAGGGCAGCGAAGCGCTGTGGGGAACGCAGCGCCCAGTTAAGTGCGCCAAAGCCGCCCATACTCAGGCCCGTGAGGTAGACCCGTTTAGGGTTGATGGGGTGGCGTGCCATCAGTTTGTCTAACAGGCTCTCTAGCTCATCCAGCTCCCAGCCCATGCGTCCTTCCGGTACGTGCGGGGTTAGGGTGAATGCGGCCAGCTGATGGCGCTGCTGATAACGCAGTGGCCCAAAGTCTTCAAGATGGCTGATATCGCCGCCAATCTCGCCACGGCCGTGCAGAAATACCACCATGGGCCAACCGTCGGCCGGTTGATAGCCTAAGGGCTCAGACAATAGGTAGCGATAGGATTGGGCACCAAGGTGCAGGTGCTGAGAAGAGTGAAGCTGAAATTCTGCAGGCATGGGCATTTCTCCAACACGCCTGCATTATTCACTGTTTGGGCTTAAGGCAGGCCTTAGAAATAGAGTCTGATTACTGATTCAGTCACACATGCCGGGCGACGGCAACCCTCGATCTCCACTTTCATCTCTTTTACTAGCTCCAGACCACGTTTTATGGGGGTCACACTAAGTAATTTTGTGCGCGCTCGCACGTTGTTCCCGACTTTAAGTGGATAAGGGAAACGCACCTGATTCAGCCCATAGTTCACCACCATTTTAGCGTTGGGGTGCTGTGGCTGCTCAGGATTGACGCTGTCGCTCAGATAAGGGATCAGCGATAGGGTCAGGAAGCCATGGGCAATGGTGGTCTTAAAGGGGGATTCGCTGGCGGCACGCTCAGGATCGGTGTGTACCCACTGATGATCCATGGTCACGTTAGCAAACTCGTTGATGCGCTTTTGATCCAAGTGCAGCCATTCGCCCACGTGGATCTCTTCGCCCACCTGTGGCAACAGCGTGTCGTACTCCGCTTGCGCTTCTGCGCTCAACTCAATAGCGGGCTTCGCAGGCTCTACTGCGATAGCTTGTTCGGCATCGCTGCCGTTCACTGCGCTGGTGGCTTGGCCATTGCTCACCAAGCTCTCGCGAACCTGACTCGCCAGTTGAGTCTGATTCGCCTTATTCAGGAATTCCATCCAGTAGTCACGCAGTGATGGTGAAAGCCAGTCCTTTAGCTCCAGAGGATTGTTCGCCAAGATTTCGCGCTTGGTCTTGATAAAATCGACTACTTTCATCGTTTAACCCATATGGATACAGTGGCGGCGCATTCTAAAGGAAAGCTCCGACCAGTTAAATAGCCTAGCACTATTTAATCGTGCAAAAAAACGTCAGCGATAAGTGGGATTTATCTCACACTATTGCAATTAGCTCCAGCGTAAACAACCAATTAGTGCTTTTTGAGCGGGTTATTCTGCTTGATCTTGTTGCCTCTTTTCGAGGAAAAGCGGAATTTGCAGCTTGATCATAAGCTGTTGAATTACGCTGGTTTCTACTAAGCCGAAATCTACGCAGGCATCGTGCCCATTGATTCGACCAGACAGCTAAATGTTGGCTGGCGTGCTCCAACCGTCCGATTTACTGACTTTCTTGAGGTAATCTTGCTGAAACTAGGAGGGGGCGCCGAGCTGAGACTGCGGCGATGTGTATTTGCGAACAGTAGGGCAAGTCGAGGCTTACCCTGCTGTTCGCAGCATAAGCCTCGAGTGCCATATCAGCGCACCGCCACGGTAATGTCGGTCACGATCCGGTTACCGGTAAACTGTCCATAGTCTTCTTCGTGATGCTCCAAACTAAAGTACTGGCGCTGTTCGTCGGGTAGGGCGTGGTAGCTACCCCATACCTGATACAGCCACACTTCGGCTGGCCATGTCAGCTCATTCTGCTCCAGATAATCCAAGGCGCTCAGCTGTTGCAGGCTATCGAAGCTGGAGACGAGGTAGTCTTCCACATCACGCTTGATCTGCTGCTCACTCAGGGCGAACTCTTCGCTGGCTTCCAGGCTTAGCTCGCTGGAGGCTTCCGGCTCGTGTTGATTGTGCCGGCGCGGCTTAAGCTTGCTGGCCAAACTCAGCAGCGGCTGCTCATGGTCCTGATGACGAATATCTACCGCTGCCGGGCGAATACAGGCTGGCGGTTGATTCAGCAGATCAGGTAGCTGGCTTTGTAGCGTCCAGTCCTTCGGCTGGTAATCGGGCTGGCGCTCGCAGTGGAGGGCAAAGCCCTTGAGCAAGCGCGCCTTGCCGCGCAGTTCGCGGAAGCGGCCTAGCAGCGCCAGTAGGCGCGACTGCACCACGGCCAGCTCTTGGGTACACTCTTCCACCGCTACCGCTAAGTGCAGCACCAGCAAGCGGCGCAGCTCGCGAATATCGCCGGCGGTTTGGCTGAGCGATTCAAAGCTAAGCAGCGACAGGCTGTCGAGCAGTTCTTTGACTTGTTGCTGGGCCAGTTGGTTTTCGCGGATCTTGGCGCTGAGGCTGGCCACATAGCCAAACTCGTTGTTGATCCGGCTCCAAAGCGCTCGGGTGCTGTGGCGCAGGCTCTCGGTTAGCTGGTAGGTATGCTGGGTCAGATCCTGCAAGTAGGCATCGGCGGCGGCCAGATCGCCTTGGTGGCGCGCCTCTTTATAGTGGCTGGCCAGAGTTTTCAGGCTGTTTAAGCGGGTGCCAACGTTGGCATCAATCTCGCGGTTACGGATATCGCTGAGCGCTTCTTCCAGCAGGCTGCGCAGGTTGGAGCTAAGCATCAACGGGCTATCCGCGTCAGGTCGAAACACCAAGCCGGCTTGCAGCAGCGCTTGGGCCTGCTTGGCGTCCAGCTCGGCTTCGTTTAGTTGGCCATTGGCATAGCCTTCAATTAGCGCCTCGCTGTTGCGATCCAACAGCTTAAACAGGCGCTTACCAGCTTTTAGCAGGTTGGGGTTCACAGCAAGGTCTCCTGCTGATTGAGTGCATCCATGGCGTGCTGTTCGAGCGCCAGGTCTTCCGCCTCATCGATAAAGCGCAGCAGCTCGTAGAGGTAGTCCAGCTTGGCGGTGGCGGTGTAGATCAGCCGCTCGGGGTTGGGGCGGATAAAGTAGCCGTGCTCCACCAAGCGCTTGAATACCTGCTTAAGCTGGCCATCCACCGAGTTACTGGTAGAGCCAAACAGGCGGTATTGAGCCACTTTGGCCAGCTGCTCGCGCAGCGCTGGGGTGTCTTCAATCACGCTCTGTAGTTCGTTGAGGCGTAGTGGATCGCCGGCCGATAGCGGGGCATCGCTGCCTTGCGCTTCTTGGGCCAGTAGCAGCCATTCCACTAAAGGATGTAGGTGGGTGGCAATCTCTTGGAACTGCGAGCTCAGCACCCGGTGCTCATCATCGCCCAGCACCTCATAGGCGCAGAAGTAAACTTCGCCGTCGCAGGCGCTGGCCAGGCGACGGTTCAGCGGCGCGAGCTGGTGGTTGATGGTGGCGCGGTTGGCTTCTAAGCCTAAGTAGCTGAAGGCGTCTTCATCGCTAACGGCGCAGATAAACTGGCCTTGCAGCAGGGCTTCTAATACACGGCCATTTTCAGTCATTGCGGCACTCATTAGCTGGCCTCCTTCGCTTTACGGGCTTGTTCGAGTTTTTGCTGGAGCGCGCTTACCCGTGGCTGCACGGTTTGTAGCTGGCGCTTCTCGCGGTTGATGATGTAGCGGTGGGTGAACAAGTCCAGCACCTCCGACTCGGGGTTGGGAAAGGCGCCGAGAATGCGAATGTTGTTGTGATCGCAGGCTTGGAAGATCTTCTTCACGTTGCTTTGGTGCAGGGTGCCCAGCTCATCGATTGGCCAGTGAATGGCGCTGTCGGCGTTACCGCGCAGCAGGCGGGTAAAGGCCAGCAGGAACTTACACAGGATCAAATAAGCCATACCGTGGCTACTACTCTCGTTGAGCTGGCGGTCGGTGCGGATAATCAGGTCGCTGTTGCCTTCGCGTAGGTGCAGCTCCACCATCAGCAGGCGGCCAATCCCCTCTTTGAGGGCGCTGCGGCCAATGATCTCCAGCGCTTGTTTCATCGACAGGGCGTAGTCGCTCTCGGGCAGTTGGCTAAAGCCCTGTTTTTCCCACTGTTGGTAGTGGCTGACAAAGCTTTCCAGCTCGCCCCAGAACTCCAGTTCGGCGATCTTGGAGCGGATCTTCACCGCCGAGCCACTGACGCCATCAAGACTCAGGTCTTCGCCGATCTCCTTGGTGATGCGGCGGCTCTGGCTCTCGATGCGTTGGTCGATATCGCGCAGGTTCTGGTAGAAGTTACAGATACTCATACCGAAGTTGCGACCCAGCTCGATAAGACCCTGGATCTTCTGCGGCAGCAGGCCGTTAAGCAGATCGCTCAAGGTCGGCACCAGTGCTACGTAATCGGTGATGCTATCGCCGTCGGCATCCAGGCGCAGGTGCTCTTGGCGTGCTCGCTCCCAGATATCGCTGAACTCACTGCCGGCTTGCTGGGCTAGCAGGCTATCAAACTTGCGCACCCCATCTTCAACTTGCTGCAGCTGCTGCTTGCGTTGGTGCAGGGCTTGCTCGGCTTCGCGCAGATGCTCGGCAATCGCGGCTTGGTCTGGGTCGCTGAGTTGCTCACTAGAGAGTGGCGGTAGTTGTAGCTGCTTGAGCTGTTTTAGCTGGCCTGCCAGCTGCTCTTGTAGGGCGGTGAGCTCGTCGAGCTTCTGCTGTAACTGCTTGAGCTCGCTTTGTTGCTGTTGCTGGCTGGCCTTGAAGCTTGCCTGAGCTTGAGCGAAGTCTTGCTTGGCTTGGCTGTGGTCCTGCTTGGCCTGTTGCAGCTTATCCAGCAGCGACGGTTTTTGCTGTAGCCACACCTGCTTGTGCCAGATACGGTATTCGTTCACCAGATCCTGGCTCTCTTCGGCGCTAAGGATCTGCTGTTTGAGTTGTTTCTGCTGGTTGGCCAGGTCGATGATCATGGCATCGTCCAGCCCTTGGTTTTGCAGCTCGGCGCGATACCACTGCTCGGCCTCGTCCAGTGCTTGCTTGGCTTGCTGTTGGCGCTCGCCGATGCGCTTCTTGGCGCGGCGCTCTTTGTCTTCTAGTTCATCGACTCGCTCTTGCCACCAGGCCATCTTCTCGAGGCGGGTTTCTTGGGCCTGCTCTTCCAACTCGCTCAAGTGCTCTTGGTGCTGCACATCTGCGGCATCAAGCGCCTTTTGCAGCTGGGTAAGCTGCTGCTGCAGGCTGAGGCGGCGGGTTTCCAGCTGTTGGTTAAACTGCTCTTTGAGTAGCTGCTTTTCTTGTTGCAGGTGGCTGAGTTTTTCCTCGGCATTGGCCTCGGCTGAGCTGGCTTGGTTGAGGCTGAATTTGGCCTTTTGCAGCTCGCTGTTGGCCTCGGCGAGCGCTTGCTCGGCTTGTTGTTGTTGAAGCTGATACTGCTCCAGCTCGGCCTCAGCCAGTTGCAGCTCTTGCTTAAGCTGAGCCTCGTTCTTGGCATGTGCAGGCAGTTCGATGGCTTTGAGGTCGACCTTGAGGCCGAAAAAGCTATCGGATTCGCCGTGGAACTCCGGTTTCAGGTCGCGGCGACTGAGTAGCTCGGGGGTAATCAGCTTACCGATGTGCTCTTCCCAGCCCGGCGCTTCGCTGCGCAGGTTGGCCAGCAGGCTGTTATCTTGTGGGTGCAGTTGCTCGCGCAAATCGGCAATCTGGCGCGACGCGCTTTGCGCCTCATGGCGCGCCTGAGTCAGGCGCTTGTCGCAGTCGTGCTGGCTTTCCAGCGCCTGGCGTTGCAGCTGCTCTTGCTTGCGGCGCTGTTGGCTAAAGTGCTGTAGCTTGGCTTGGGCATCTTCTAAACGGGTATCCAGCTGATTGAGCTGGTTGTTTTGCTCGGCATCGAAGCCCAAGTTAGCGGCCTTGGCTTTGAGCTCCACCTGCTCGAGCTGGCGCTGATGCTGCTGCTCGGAGAAGCGCTGCTTAAGCTCGCTTTGTTGCTGCTGATGCTGGCGCTCTAGCTGGCTGATCTCTTGTTGCTGCTGCTGACGTTCGCGGGAGAGCTGCTCGCTGATGGTAGTCAGCTCTGGGTGTAGCTTGGCAAGGGCGTTATTCAACTGCTCGTTGGTCTCGCTCTTGCGCTGGTTAAATGCCGCCTCGATGTTGCTGTGCTGTTCGGTTAACAGCTGGTGGCGCTGGGTAACCTCGGCCAGCTGCTCACGACGGCTGGGCAGCAGCTCCAGCTCATCCACCAGGCTGTCGATGTCTTTGTCTTGCCAGTGGTTGTACTGGTCTTCAATCTGGTTGAGCTGCTCATCGAAGGTGCTCTCGTCGGCTTGCGCCTGACTCAGCCGTTTTTGCAGCTCAAAGCTCTGCTCCTTCCACTGGGTTTCCAGCTGTTGTAGCGCAAGCTTGGCGCCTTGCAGCTGGTTTTGCTGGGACTCACTGTCGGCGGCCAGTAGCGCCTGATCGTTTTTTAGGTAGCGGTTAAGCTGGCTGAGGCGTTCAAGGTTACTTTGCAGTTGATGAAAGGATTGCTCCAACTTCACAAACTTCGGACGATTCGATTCGAAGTGCTCAATCAACTGGCTTTCTTGGATCCAGCTCTGGGCGTTGGCGGCATTCACCTTGGTAGGGGTGAGTGATACCCCGTCTTCTTCCAAGATGGCGGCAATCATCGACTTGATGGTCTCCATCTTGCCTTCTTTGGAGTGCACTGCCTTGGCCAGTTTCTCGATATGGCGCAGGCTATGGCGCGGGTCACACATCGAGAAGCGTTGTGCCAACTGCTTGATATCGCCATCGCTGGCTAGCTGCAGGCCGCGGTCATTCTGGATAATCGCTCGGTACTGGCGGGTGTTGAGCATGCGGCTCACGGCCACCGGTTGCTCTTGGTATTCGCGTTTTTTGAAGGCGCGGCCCAACTCGTCGGGGCTAAAACACAGAATGCCGGTGTCGCTGCGCTGTTTAACGAAGTCTTCCAGATCAAAAGGCTTGCCCACCAAGCGGTACTTTACGCCTTGTTCTTCGCGGGCGCTGGAGAGGATCACCTGAGCAATTTGGCCGTCATGCTGTTGATACTCATAGCTGATGTAGCTGGCTTCGCGCGGCAGGTACCAGCGCTCAAAGCTGTCGCGGGTGCTGGGGACAACTCGGCTGGGGTATTCGCCATAGAATACCGGAATCAAACGTTGCAGGGTGGTTTTACCCGAGGCGTTGGTCCCGCAGATATTACTATGCTGGTCCAGTTTCAGTTCGACCACGCCATTGAGATGGGTGTCGATAAGTATGATTCGTAATAGGCCTGACACGGCGGATCCTTTAATAAGACTTCTCTTTTAGCGTCCACATTGTTACCAGAAATTGCCGATCAAGCATAGCGCGCGGCCCTTGCTTGGTTCTCGTTTAAGCAAACTGACCACAAATGCATCACCACTAAGCAAAATAAACACAAAATTTTGCCAATAAATGGGTGAAAATAGCGACAAAGTGTGCGAATATCGCGCCCCCTTGTGACTCGCTGGTTAACAACTGTACGGGTTCAGGGCATTAAAACTGGTGTTTGGGTTCTCTCACCCCAATTAACAAAAAGAAGGTACTACCCATGTGGTTAACATCCCTTTCTGCGCTTGAGCGGCGCAATGTGCTGATTCTGGCACTGTTTCATGTTGTAACGATTGCAGCCAGCAACTATCTGGTGCAGCTTCCGTTTACTATCTTTGGTTTCCACACCACGTGGGGAGCCTTTACCTTTCCTTTCATTTTCCTGGCAACCGATTTAACTGTGCGCCTGTACGGTGCTGAGCGGGCCCGCAAGATTATCTTTGCGGCGATGCTGCCGGCGCTGGTGTCGAGTTATGTGGTATCGGTGCTGTTTTTTGAAGGGGCCTTCCAAGGTTTTGGCCAGTTGTTGGTGATTAACACCTTCGTGGCGCGTATCGCATTGGCGAGCTTTCTGGCTTACGCGCTGGGCCAACTGCTGGATGTGAAGGTGTTTAACCGCCTACGCGGCAACAAGCGTTGGTGGATTGCGCCTACTGCGTCGAGCTTTTTCGGCAACTTGGCCGATACCATGCTGTTCTTCTCGGTGGCCTTCTATGCTAGCTCTGATGCCTTTATGGCTGAGCACTGGGTAGAGATTGCCTGGGTCGATTACGTATTTAAGGTAGCGGTGAATCTGTCGCTGTTTGTGCCCCTCTACGGCATGTTGCTGGCGTTTATCCAGCGCCGCTTGGGTTTGCAACCGGCCAAGGTTGCTTCCGAGTAACTCTCCTTGTTCAATACCGTGGAATGTCTCACGGTATTGATCTTGATAAGTTTTTACTCAAATCGTTGTGCTAGGATGCTGTTACGGTAATTAGGTATCTAGCATGATGTTGATTAAAAAGAAGATTTTTAAATGTTCACCGCTTCTTGTTTTACCCATCTGGGCGATCATCGTTGCATGTGAACCCGTAGATCGTGATTTTCGCGATTCGGTTGAAGCTTATAAAGAGCAGCAGCTGAGCGAGGGGGATGAGTTTCGCCGTTACGTTTATCTGGCTGAGTTGGAGCGACGCTGGCTCGGTCACGATACCAACGAAAGTGGCGTGCGTGATGATGTAGAAGCGCTGCTGCGTGGTATGGAGCTAAACGCTGAAGAGTTTAGTGCCAGCATGGGCTATGCCGCCCTGTTGCAGGAGCTGATGCGTTCGACAACCGATGGCCAGACCATTCGCGTGGCTCACTATCTGGGCTTATCTCTCAACTGCATGAACGAGGTGTTGCACCAAGATTATCAAGAGGTGCAACTGGAGATCGAACGCCTGCAGTTCAACAACGAACTGCGCCTGCATCGCTATCAAGAGCAAGTGGAAGTGATGATGAACGACCCCCACGCCCATGGCGACAGTCGTTCAATGGAGCGTTTCTGCAATACCATGAAGACCCGTTATCAGCAGTATCACAAATTCGGCTAGCCCGAGTGATAACCAGAGTGCTAGCCGTTTGAGAGTGCTCGGGTATAGATAGAGCGCGTTAGTTAGTCGCCGTACCTTCGCGTCGGCTGCGTTCTTCAACTAGCATCGTTTTAAGCTGCTCTTCATATTGCTTAGCCAGTTTCAGGCTGGCTGCGGCCCCCTCACGGCTGATTTGCTCCGACACCGCCAAGCTTTTCTGTCCCACTGGGCTTTTGTAGAATGCCAGCAACTCTTTGATCTCGGCATCGCTGAAGTACTTGGCGTACAGCTCTTTAAACTCTGGCGCTAAGTTGCTCCAGGTGATGTGCTGCTGTGACCAAGTGTCGAGAACATCCTGATAGTCAGCCAGTGCCGAGTTTTGGCTAATCAGGTAGCGATTGAGTTGGCGGTGGATCCGCTCAATAGATTTGGGGCCGGCGAGAGTATCGACCAATTCATCGACCGGGGCTGCCTGTAGGCTGAAGCTTAGGCAGAGCAGCAACAAACTGAACTTTTTCATTTTTCTTCCTTGAAATCAGTTGATAAGCAGCGCTTAATGCGTCTCGATTAAGCTTAACAGTAGCTGAGAAGCAACACGAATTAATTTTAGGAGTCGTTATGGCCAAGGCGAAACCACTGGTCAAACTACATAGCTACGGGATCTACTCGACCTGGGACAGCGAGGACAAATCGCTACCACAAATTAAACAGTTCACGCTGGACGTTGAAGCCGAGTTAGAGGTGGAGTTTGGCATGATTATCAACATCAAAAAAGCCCGTGGCGAAAAGCTGGTGTACTGCATCTATCACCCCGATATTCCCGATGAAGACGGCGAGGTGATGGCCCCGTTTCGTGGCGAAGAGTACATTCGCAGCAACGATTGGAACTTCTACTTAGGTGACACCATTTGGGCGCCGGTCAGCAACAAGTTGGGCGACTGGCGGATGACCATCGAGATCGACAACAAGATCGTTGCCGACAAAACCTTCAATCTCTACGTGCCCGATACTGGCAACGAGGCTGACTTTTTTAAACGCCGGGGAATGTAAACTGCGCGTCAATGACTACAACTGACAGTTCAGCATCCAGCTAATCCCATATTGGTCGCTAATCCGGCCAAAGCGGGCGCCCCAAAAGGTGTCTTGTAAGGGATGTATCACCTGGCCGTTCTCCGCCAGAGCATCAAACACTTTTTGCTGCTCTGCCAAGTCGTTAAAGTTTAGATTCAGCTCGATGCTTCCTGCATGGGGCTGTAGCTCTTCGCCGGGCATACCATCAGAGGCCATAAACTCCAGCTGCCCGGCTTTAAAGTGGGCGTGCATCACTTTCTGTTTTAGCTCATCGGGGATGGGGGCGTCGCTGGGGTTGTCGCCAAAGCGCATCATGGTGGTGATGTCTCCGTTAAAGCAACGTTGATAAAACGCCAGCGCCTGCTCGGCCTGACCAGCCAAGTTCAAGTAGGGAATAATGGCTTGCATCACTGTTCCTTAAAAAGGTAAGGGCCTAAAGTAAAAACTAGCCTAATTCTGGGCAGGATTGTGTGAAATTTTCTGTTGCTAGCTAATGGCTGCTCGCTGGAACAATCCGCTCATTGAAAGCGCGCTGCTGTTGGCGATAGAGCGGGGTGCAGTAGTGGGCACTGATAGTGCGGCCGAAACTGCAGCAGCGAAGACGTCCCGGGGTGAGCGCCATAGGCCAGACAATAACTAAAGGCGAGTAGCTGTTGCTGGCGCTGAAAGTTGAGCTGACTACTTAACTGAGGTTGAAGCTCAAGTTGCGCAGCCAGCCAGTCACGCTGGGCATCGAGAATGGCTTCGCTTTGGGCGGCATCGAGGGTGTTAAGTAACAGCAAGGTCGCTAATGCTTGGCGGTGGTAGCTGGGGTCGCCAAGCCAGATTTGATGGCTCTGCCACTGTTGGGCCAGCGCCTGATAGCGACGATACTGCAGCAGGTTGGCCAGGCCAAGGCTGTGTTGTATCGGCGAGGCGTAGCGCTTGGCTTGCTGCAGTTGCTTGCTGGCACTAGCCAGCCATTGCAACAATGCGTCGGCTTGCTCAGCGTTATCGAGTGGGTCTTCGAGGGAGAAGGGCAACTCAAGCTGCTGGTTTATAACTTCGGCGAATCGCTCAAAGGGGGCTTGTTCAGTCATCCAGCTACGTAGCTCGGTTTGTGCGCTGGCCTGCGCTGTGGAGAAACCGTACAGCGCGATTACAATCAGCATAGCTCGCCAACACCTCACGATAACCTCCGCTATCAGCTAACTCATGCCAGCTTAATCAATAACTGGATAGCTGCGCAAATACTCCACAGGCTTAAGCGGCGTATTTGCGCACCAATTTAGTTAATTGCTTGGAGCTTAGATGTTGGTGTAGCTGGTCGATGGGCACCCATTGGCGCTGGCGTTGGTGTTGCTCGGGCCAGCGCTCCAACTCCTGTTGCACATCCATCAGGTAGAGTTTGCAGTGACGCTTCTTGCCTTTTTTCACCGCTTTTAGTTTGGCGGACCTGTTCATCGGAATCACCTTACCAAGCAGTCCTGCCTCTTCAAAGGCTTCGCGCTCGGCTTGGGCTCGGTCTGCCGCGCGCTGCTCGCGCCAGCCTTTAGGCACCAACCACTCGCCCGAGGCTCGGCTGGTTATCAGGCAGATCTGCACAACACGTTGGCTGCCTTGTGCCACTTCCCTAACCGGGATGATCATCACATGGGTTGGCTTCATGGGTGAATTCTCCCTGCAATTTTTCTCACTAGCGTTCGCACTTAGAGTGAAATCTTGCCTTTTAAGTAGGCCTTAATCAGTGACTCGATAATCTTCTGCACCGAGCGCTCTTCTTCGATGGCCCGAATCTTTAACGCTTTCAGCGTTGCCGGATCGAGGCGCAACGAAGTGTTCTTCTTTGATTTTTCCGACTTTGGTTTATCGGATTTAGGCTTATCAGATTTAGATTTATCTGACTTCGCCGCTTTATCGGTTTTACTGCTCTTTGCCATCTAGTTAACCATAGACTGAAGTTATGACGTCATTATGTCACTTTGGTGAATTGGCTGAGTTAGTCAACCGATTTGTGACAGCTTTGGGATTTCACAATAATTTTCAGGCGATTACTGGCGAAAACAGTGGCTCAGAGCTTGTTCGGGTATGAGGTTAGCGCAGGATATTGAAGCGGGGCGGAATCAAACAACGGAGAGACAAGGCGTCTCTCTGTTGGGTTAACCGGCTTTACTCTATAATCGACTTTTACTCGCCAATAGAGTAGGGCAGTTGCGCCAAGGTAAACTGGCTGCTGTTATCGCCACTGAGGCGGAAGCGCGCATCGGCTTCCAGCTCTTTATCACTGACGGCCAGCAGTTCAATATGCTCGGGCTCGATGGCTACCGCCTGCAGCACGGTGGCCTTAGCGCGCCAGTTCTCGCCTAGTTGCAGCTCCAGCTTGTCGCCAGCTTCCGGCAGGCGTTGGCTGTGGCCCACCAAGCGGTGAGTGGCTCGCTTGTTAATGCCGCGGTAGCGGGCGCGGGCGATGGTTTCCTGTCCGGTGTAACAGCCTTTGCTAAAGCTGATTGCCTCTAGGCTGTCCAGGTTAAGCGCTTGCGGGATAAACTCGCCACTGGTGGCGGCTTCAAGCATCGGTAGGCCAGAGGCGATTTGCCCGGCCAGCCACACGTGGTTGGCATCCAAGGTGTTATCAGCAGGCTGCGCAGTCAACCCTTGCTCGTTGATCACCAGGTAACGCACGCGTGGGCCATCGAGGCGAATGCATACGCCGCCATCGTTCAGTAGGCCGCCGTGGTTGGCCAGGTTCTCGTCAAACTGCTCGCTAATAAAGCTGGCAGCTTGGTTACCCATGACTGCGGTAAGGCTCAGGTTCTCTGGCTCGCTGATCTCGACCTTAGCGAACACCGCGTACTTTTTGAGTTCATTGAGTTGGGTAGCTGCTACTGACTGCGGCTGCAGATAGAGGAAGCGCTGCTCATCAAGGCGTACCACTCGGATCACCGACCAAGTTTTGCCTTTTGGGTCGCAGTGGGCGCTCAGGCTGTGTTGGCCAACTTGTAAGGCGCTCACATCGCAGGTGAGCTGCCCTTGTAGGTAGCTGGCCGCCTCTTCACCGCTTACCTCGGTGATATGCCATTGACTGAGGCTTTGAACAAAAATCGGGGGAAGCGGACACAATGCATTGGTTGTCATGGTTTAACTCCGTTGCCGCTGGCAAGCCAGGGAACCTAGTGATTAGCCGTGTGAGCCTGCTTTGTCTGCGTCTCTTCTTAGCTAAGGTTAAAGCGTTGTTGCAAGCATTCTACAAAAAAAGCGTTGGCAACGCAGCTCCTTGAGGCTTGAAAGCGCCGTTTCTCCATTTGTATAAGTGAAGTGATGAACAGCCAGCAATTGGTGGCTTTAGTGAGCTGAATTTCTGACAAGTAACCACGAATTTGGTATGGTTTGCAGCGAAAAATCCCGGCGAGTCTATTTGCCGGCGATGCGGTTTTAGCCTCGAGGAAAAACATGCAACAAAGTAAATCACGCTTAAAGTGGGCCTGTCGGCGCGGAATGCTGGAGCTGGACGTGCTACTGATGCCATTCGTTGATGAAGCCTATGACCAACTTAGCGAAGCCGATCAAGCAGCCTTCCGTCGCTTACTAACCTGTGATGACCCGGATCTGTTTAGCTGGTTTATGGGTCACCGTGAATGCGACGATCCTGAGTTGGCGAAGATGGTGAATGTCATCCTCAAGCGCATTAAAGCATAAGCTTCAGGCCAGGCGCTCCCTTAGCTACCTGGCCTTAGTCCTTCTCTCTACGCTGGTGATGCTGGCGGCCATTCGCCAACACTGGCAACTTCTTAGCATCAGCACTCTACCCCTGATTAATCTGATTTTCGGCCTGCAGCACTGGTGGCGCTACCGCCCACAGTTTAGTTTTTCTGCCGAGCAGCTTTGGTTGGTCGATTCAGGCGAGCAAGCGCCGTGGCTGTGGAGCCAACGAAGTCGAGTGGGATTGGGCTTTTGTTTGGTGGTCGCACAACGCCAAGGTGAGCGCCGCTATTGGTTGGTATTCGCCGATAGCGCTGAAGATAGCGACTACCGACGATTGTGTGCGGTGATAAATTTGCTCGCTTAGTCGAGCTGACCGCCGTGGTAGAAGCTGTTGGGGGCGAGAATGGTCGGCTTCGCTTCCGGTAGCTTGTCGGGGTAGTCTTGGTTGTAGTGCAGCCCGCGACTCTCGTGACGCTGCATCGCGCAGGCGACGATAAGCTCCGCCACTTGTACCAAGTTACGCAACTCCAGCAGGTTGTTGCCTACGCGGAAGTTGGAGTAGTACTCGAAGATCTCTTGCTGCAGCAAATGGATGCGGCGCATCGCTCTCTCCAAACGCTTGTTGGTGCGCACAATACCCACGTAATCCCACATAAACAGACGTAGTTCGTGCCAGTTGTGGGTAATGATCACTTCTTCATCGGAATTGCTTACCTGGCTTTCATCCCAGTCTGCCAGTTTTGATACCAGCTCAACCTTATCGAGGCGCTGGTGGATATGCTTGGCCGCGCTGTGGGCAAACACGACGCACTCTAGCAGCGAGTTACTGGCCATACGGTTAGCGCCATGCAAGCCGGTGTAAGCAACTTCACCGATGGCATACAAGTTGGCGATATCGGTCGCGCCGTTGAGGTCGCTGACTACTCCGCCACAGGTGTAGTGGGCTGCGGGCACCACCGGGATCGGCTGTTTACGGATATCGATCCCCAGTTCTAAGCAGCGCTTGAGGATGGTGGGGAAGTGGAGTTCTATAAATTCATCATCGCGATGGCTGATATCTAAGTACACACAATCGCTGCCAAAGCGCTTCATCTCGTAGTCGATGGCGCGTGCCACCACATCACGCGGAGCCAGCTCTTCGCGCTTGTCGTGGTCAGGCATAAAGCGGGTGCCATCGGCCCGTTTTAGCAAAGCGCCTTCGCCGCGCAGTGCCTCGGTAAGCAGGAAGTTACGCGCATCGGGGTGATACAGGCAGGTTGGATGGAACTGATTGAATTCCATATTGGCCACCCGACAGCCTGCGCGCCAGGCCATGGCTATGCCATCGCCGCTGCTGACATCTGGGTTAGAGGTGTACTGATAGACCTTACTGGCACCGCCGGTTGCCAAGGCGACAAACTTGGCGCGAACCACTTCAACCCGCTCGCGGTTACGGTTCCAGATATAGGCGCCCACTGCGACTTTCTTATCGCCCTGCTGCTCGGTGATAAGGTCCACCGCATTGAAGCGTTCTAGCAGGGTGATGTTGGGGTGGGCCAGCACCTTGCTGACCAGGGTGCGTTGCACCGCCTTACCGGTGGCGTCGGCGGCGTGCAGAATACGTCGACGGCTATGGCCACCTTCGCGGGTCAGGTGGTAGTTGGTCTCGCCGCTGGCGTCTTGTTCTTGGTCGAATGGAACGCCTAAGTTAATCAGCCAATCGATGGAGGCCTTGCTGTTCTCGGCGGTGTAGGTCACCGCCTCTTCATCGCACAGGCCATCGCCGGCAATCAAGGTATCGTTGACGTGTTGCGGGACACTGTCGTTCTTGTCGAACACGGCGGCTATCCCGCCCTGAGCATAATAAGTCGAGCCTTCCTTCAACGGCCCCTTGCTCAAAACGTGGACTTTGGCATAATCAGCTAGATTAAGGGCAAGAGTCAGGCCGGCAGCGCCACTTCCTATAACCAGTACGTCGCTTGTGTATTCCATTGCAGTGTTCTTGATGCTTGTTGTCAGACTGGATGAGGCGCTAGTGTAACCGAAATACAAGATGCTGTGCAGTGTCGCGCTTGCCAAATGAAATAAAAACGAATTGATGAGAACTTTTTTGAAAAGCAGTAGTCCTAAAAAGTGCGCCACCGAAAAAGCTACCGAATTTCAAGCATTAGGGGGTCGGTAGCATACAATGAGTGAACAGTGGACTGACCAAGCGTTGGTCGAGCGGACTCAGCGCGGTGACAAAGCCGCCTTTGGTCTGTTAGTAAAGAAGTATCAGAACAAAGTGGCAAGTCTGGTTGCCCGATATGTAGCAAACCCTGGCGACGTCGCTGACGTCACTCAGGAAGCATTTATCAAAGCGTACCGGGCGTTGCCGAATTTTCGTGGTGAAAGTGCGTTTTACACTTGGCTGTATCGGATTGCGGTGAATACCGCAAAGAACTACATCGTGGCTCAAGGGCGTCGCCCGCCAGCTAACGATGTGGATGCCGAAGAAGCTGAGTTTTATGATGGCGGCGAAGCCCTGCGAGAAGGCGATTCTCCGGAGACGTTACTGCTGTCAGACGAGATTAAGAAAGTGGTTTTTGCTACGATAGAGGCATTACCCGACGATTTACGTACTGCGATTACGCTTCGAGAGCTGGATGGACTAAGCTATGAGGAGATCGCAAGCGTGATGGAGTGCCCTGTAGGGACAGTACGTTCGCGTATTTTCCGTGCCCGGGACGCTATCGACAAGCGAATCAAGCCGCTATTGAGCCGGTGATTTTTGGGAAAAGAAAGAGATTATGGCAAATAACGAGCAGCTATCAGCGCTAATTGACAACGAGTTGCAGGACGCAAAGTTGTTGGAACAGTTAGCTAATGACGCCGAACTGGCCGACAGTTGGCGTGACTATCACCTGATTGGCGATGTTATCCGGGGCGAAGTGGCTCCGCGCATTGAAATCGACATCGCTGACCAAGTTGCCTTGGCCCTTGAAGAGGAACCAGCCATTGTGGCGCCACGCCCACAAGCTGAGCAAGACAAGCCTTCTTCAGCCAAAGTCGTCAAATTCTTCCGTTACGCGGGTCAATATGCGATTGCGGCTTCGGTTGCGGTTGCCGCGATTATTGGCGTGCAGCAGTATTCTGTAGAGCAGGGGGGCGAAGAGCCACTACCTGTATTTAATACCATTCCGGTTGGTGGAGCAGTAAGCCCGGTCAGCCTGCAGTCAGGTCCACAGCATCGTGAAATGACTGAAGCTGAGATCCTCGAGCAGCGTCAACGTATCAGCGCCTACTTGCAAGACCATCGGTTCCAACAGCGTGTTGTAGAGTAGTTCGCCTATGCGCAAGACTGTATTGATGATGCCAGCGCTGATTGCGCTGGCTTCTTTTTCTGTAGCTTCTGAAACTGTCCTTCCTGAATCTTCTAGTAACGACACCTCCGTTCAGGCGGTGACCCCTATGCTGGCCTCACAAGAAGAAATCCGTGAGGAAACCGCGCTTGATCTGCTGATGCGCTTCCAGCATGCCTTCCATCATCTCAACTACGAGCTGGCTTACATCGAGGTGCGTCAAGGTCATATCGAGCCGGTACGCTTTATCCACGGTTTGGTCGATGATGTGCAGATCAGCCATCGGGTCTACCTCAATGGGCCGGCCCATGAGGCGGTTTATCGCGCTAACAAGGTCGCCTACTTCGAGGCCGGACAGCCGCCTTACAGCCTAACCTCTAAGCGCCTGCCGGGCATCTTTGGCAACTTAGCCGCCTTGGAAGCAGAGCGCCTCAGCGCCAACTACGAACTGGTCATTGCCGGTAAGAGTCGGGTAGCTGGCCGACCCGCGCAGGTGATGCGTATCGTGCCGAAATCCGCTGACATGTATGGCCTGTACCTCTGGCTGGACTTTAACTCAGCCTTACCACTGCGTATCGATATCGTCGATCGCCAAGGGGATTTGGTTGAGCAGCATATGGCGGTGAGTCTGATTGAGTTCAGCAAGCCCAACGAGTGGATGCAAGAGCTAGCCAGTATCGACCTGCCGAGCGTGGTAACCGGTGCTAACCTTGATGCCAGCGAAGAGCTGCAAGTTGATTGGCAACTCGGTTGGAAACCGGTAGGCATGGAGGTGCGCGCCCGCGAGCAGCACTCCTTGGTGCTGTTGTCTGAATCGGTGGATTACATGCAGTTGGGCGATGGCCTGTTTGATGTCTCGGTGTATATCAACCCCATCGGTACTACCAGTCCGCTGCGCGAGCACTTGGTTCGCCAAGGCGCGACCAGCCTACACACCGTAGTGCGCAACGGTATCGAGATCACTGTGGTCGGTGAGATCCCACCGGAGACCGCCTCACGTATCGCCGACAGCGTAAAATTCTCGCCACGCCTTGAGCAGCCATAACGCGGCCGACCGATGAAGCAGGACCAAAGCGAGCTACTGATCGAAACCGCCAAGGTGGTGGAAGTCACCGAACACGGCGCGGTAGTGGAGTGTATCTCGCGCAGTGCCTGTAGCGCCTGCTCTAAGGCTGAAGACTGTGGCAACAGCTCGTTGGCCAAGGCCTTTCCCTCGCGGGTGCATCGCTTTGAGGTGGCCACGCCACTCAAGGTTGCGCCCGGTGAGCAGGTCGAGCTTGGCCTACCTGCCAAGCAGCTGGTGCGCCACGCCTTACTGGTCTATCTGCTACCGCTGGTATGCCTGGTGCTGGGGAGCGCCTGTGGGGCGCTGCTGGGCGCCACCAATGGCAGCAGTGAGGGCCTGAGTATCGCAGGCGCTGGCATCGGTTTAGCACTGGGTTTTGTGCTCAGCCGTCGCCTCTCTCGACAGCAATCCGGCAACCATGCCAAGCCCAGTATTGTCGGTGTTCATCAAGGGCGCGACAAAGCGTAGCTACTGTGGGCGAAATCGAGTAGAATTCCGCCCCTTAGAGCTCAACCAATGATCACGGTCTCCCTTCCAGCCTTTGGCCCCCAGCAAGCTAACGTCTATGCTGCTTTAGGAAGGCAGTATCGAATTAACTAGCGTACAGATTTTCTATGAAGCACATTCGCAATTTCAGTATTATTGCTCACATCGACCACGGTAAGTCGACCCTATCCGATCGACTCATCCAACACTGTGGTGGCCTGAGTGAGCGCGAGATGGAAGCCCAAGTTCTAGATTCAATGGATTTAGAACGTGAACGCGGCATTACCATCAAAGCCCAAAGCGTGACGCTGGACTATAACGCCAAAGACGGCGAGACCTACCAGCTGAACTTTATTGATACTCCCGGACACGTCGACTTCACCTATGAAGTAAGCCGCTCGCTGGCGGCCTGTGAAGGCGCGTTGCTGGTGGTCGATGCCGCTCAGGGTGTAGAAGCGCAAACACTGGCGAACTGCTACACCGCCATCGAGATGGATCTGGAAGTGATCCCAGTGCTGAACAAGATCGACCTGCCACAGGCCGACCCAGACCGCGTTGCCGAAGAGATTGAAGACATCGTCGGTATCGATGCCACCGACGCCACCGTATGCTCGGCCAAAACCGGCCTGGGTATTGAAGACGTACTGGAAGCCATCGTTAAAAACGTACCCGCGCCAGAAGGTGACACCGATGGCCCGCTAAAAGCGCTGATCATCGACTCGTGGTTCGATAACTACCAAGGCGTCGTGTCGTTGGTGCGAGTGACCCAAGGCGAGCTGAAAGCGGGCGACCGCATGCTGGTAATGTCGACCGGCCAAGTGCACGTGGTCAACGAGGTGGGTATCTTCACCCCGAAACAAACCAGCACCGGCACCCTGCGCACTGGCGAGGTGGGCTATGTGATCGCCGGTATCAAAGACATTCTGGGCGCGCCTGTGGGCGACACCCTAACCACCCAAAAGAACGGCGCTGAGCAAGCGCTGCCGGGTTTCCAAAAAGTGAAACCGCAGGTTTATGCGGGCCTATTCCCAACCAGCTCGGACGAGTATGAGAACTTCCGTGATGCGCTGGGCAAACTGAGCCTGAACGACTCATCGCTGTTCTACGAGCCAGAGAACTCAACCGCACTGGGCTTTGGTTTCCGCTGTGGCTTCCTTGGCATGCTGCACATGGAGATCATCCAAGAGCGTCTTGAGCGTGAATACGATCTCGACCTTATCACCACCGCGCCAACGGTAGTTTATGAGGTGGAGCTAAGCTCAGGCGAAGTCAGCTATGTAGATAGCCCTGCCAAGCTGCCACCAGTAAACAACATTGGCGAGATCCGCGAGCCGATCGCCGAGGTGAACATCCTGGTGCCACAAGACTACTTGGGTAACGTGATTACCCTGTGTGTCGAGAAACGTGGTGTGCAGAAGAAGATGGACTACCACGGCAAGCAAGTTGCACTGACCTATGAGATCCCAATGGCAGAAGTGGTGCTGGATTTCTTCGACAAGCTGAAATCGACCAGCCGCGGTTACGCCTCACTGGATTACAACTTCAAGTACTTCCAGGCCGCCGATATGGTGCGTGTAGACATCATGATCAACGGCGACCGGGTTGATGCGCTGGCGCTGATCTGCCACAAAGACAACGCGGAGAGCCGTGGTCGTCAGGTGGTTGAGAAGATGAAAGAGCTGGTGCCAAGACAGATGTTCGACATCGCGATTCAGGCGGCCATCGGCAACCACATTATCGCCCGCTCAACCGTTAAACAGTTGCGTAAGAACGTAATCGCCAAGTGTTACGGCGGTGACGTGAGTCGTAAGAAGAAGCTGCTAGCCAAGCAGAAAGAAGGTAAGAAACGCATGAAGCAAGTAGGCAACGTGGAAGTGCCTCAAGAAGCCTTCCTTGCGGTACTGCACATCGGTAAGGACTAATAAACAGATATGGCAAGCCTATTTCCGCTCATTCTTGTTATCGCCACCCTGGTTACCGGGGTGATCTGGGGCCTGGATAAGTTTATCTGGGAGAAGCAACGTGAAGCCCGTTTGAGTGATGCTCAAACCGCCGCCGGTGGCGAGCTGCCTGAAGAGGCCTCTGACAAGCTCAGCAAAGCGCCGAGCTGGGTTGAAAACAGCCGCTCGGTGTTCCCGGTGATTGCGGTGGTGATGGTGCTGCGCTCGTTTATCTACGAGCCGTTCCAGATCCCATCTGGCTCGATGATGCCCACCCTGTTGGTTGGCGATTTCATCTTGGTGGAAAAGTTTGCCTATGGCCTGAAAGATCCCGTGACCCGCACCAAGCTTATCGAGACCGGTGAGCCGGAGCGCGGCGATATCGCGGTATTCAAATACCCGCAAGATACCCGCATCGATTACATCAAGCGGATAGTTGGTCTGCCGGGCGACAAAGTGATCTACCGCGGCAAGCAGCTGATTATTCAGCCGCGCTGCGAAAGCGAGCCTTGCGAGAGCCTCAAGCCGGTTGAGCTCGACTTTGAGGTGTCTGGCCGCTTTATGCAGGGGCCGTATCCGCTGGAAACCTACAACGAACAGCTAGGCGATGTGGCACACCAGATCCTGATCAACCCGCATGCACCGGATCGCGCCGAGTACTTCTATGCGCAGCCAGGCCTGCAGCGTGGCGAGTGGGTAGTGCCAGAGGGCCATTACCTAGCCTTTGGTGACAACCGCGATAACAGCACCGATAGCCGCTACTGGGGCTTTGTCTCCGACGACCACCTAGTGGGTAAAGCGGTCGCGATCTGGATCAGTTTTGAATTTGAGCGCGGCACCGACTCTGTGCTGCCGGGCTGGATCCCAACCGGGGTTCGATTTAACCGAGTAGGTGGCATTTCTTGATGGATGCGCAGATGCATGCCAATAAGTTAGCTCGCTTACAGCGAGTGATTGGATATCAGTTCGCTGATATCGCGCTACTGGAACAGGCTCTGACTCACCGTAGCGCTGCCAGCAAACATAACGAGCGCCTGGAGTTTCTGGGCGACTCAGTGCTGGGCTGGGTAATTGCCGATGCCCTGTATCGCCAGTTCCCGGACGTCAAAGAAGGCGACCTAAGCCGGATGCGTGCCAGCCTGGTACAAGAGGTCACTCTGGCCGATATCGCCCGCGAGTTCGAGTTGGGCGATTGCCTCAAGCTGGGCTCTGGCGAGCTTAAATCCGGTGGCTACCGCCGCGATTCGATCCTCTCCGATGCGCTTGAAGCGATTATTGGCGCTATCTTCCTCGATGCCGATATCACCACGGCCCAGCAGCTGCTGCACCAGTGGTATCAGTCGCGACTGGCGGCGATCGAGCCGGGCATCAATCAAAAAGATCCGAAAACCCGTCTGCAAGAGAAGCTGCAGGCGATGAAAAAACCGCTACCGATTTACACGGTGATCGCCGTCAGTGGCGAAGCGCATAATCAGCGCTTTACCGTGCAGTGTGAGGTAGAGGACTTGCAACAACCGGTTGTCGCTGAAGGAACCAGCCGTCGCAAGGCGGAGCAACAAGCGGCTCTAAATGTACTGGAGCGCCTGTGATGAATTACGATACTCGCTGTGGCTTTGTCGCCATTGTTGGTCGCCCGAATGTGGGCAAATCGACCCTGCTCAACCGCTTGTTGGGCCAAAAGGTCAGTATTACTTCTAAGAAGCCACAAACTACCCGCCACCGTATCCTGGGTATCGATACCGATGACATCTACCAGACCATCTACGTGGACACCCCGGGGCTGCATAGCGACGAGCAAAAAGCGATTAACCGCTTGATGAACCGCGCTGCCTCATCGTCTCTGGGTGACGTTGAGATGGTGATCTTTGTGGTAGAAGGCACTCGCTGGACTAGCGACGACGAGATGGTGCTGGCCAAGCTCAAGACCATGAAGGTGCCACTGGTGTTGGCGGTTAACAAGATCGACAACGTCAAAGAGAAAGAAGAGCTGTTGCCGCACCTGCAAGAGCTGGGCAAGAAGCACAACTTCACCCATATCCTGCCCATTTCAGCCAAGCACGGTAAGAACGTAGAGCAGTTGCGTGAGTGGGCTCAGCAATGCCTGCCTGAGAACGTCCACTTCTTCCCTGAAGACTATGTGACTGACCGTAGTTCGCGCTTTATGGCCTCTGAAATTGTGCGCGAGAAGCTGATGCGTTTCACCGGTCAGGAGCTGCCGTACTCAACCACGGTTGAGATCGAGCAGTTTAAGATGCAGGAGAACGGCGTCTACCAGATCAACGCTTTGATCTTGGTGGAACGAGACAGCCAGAAGCGGATGATTATCGGTAACAAAGGCGAGAAGCTGAAAACCATCGGCCGCGAGGCGCGCATGGATATGGAGCGCCTGTTCGATAACAAGGTCTTCCTTGAGATGTGGGTGAAAGTGAAATCCGGCTGGGCCGACGATGAACGCGCCCTGCGTAGTCTGGGTTACGGAGACGACTAAGGATTGGCGAGCCACGACTTAAGTCCGGCCTTTGTGCTGCATAGTCGGGCTTATCGCGAAACCAGCCTATTGGTGACCTTCTTCAGCGAATCACGCGGGAAGCTCACCGCCGTTGCCAGAGGCGCGCGCAACAAGCGCTCGCCTTTGCGCAGCTTACTACAGCCCGGTGCGCCACTGTTGGTGGGACTGAGCGCCGGTAACGGCGGCTTGGTCAACCTGCTCAACGCCGAATCGCAGACTCTCGCCTTGCCGCTGTTTGGCAAGCATCTATTTAGTGCCCTCTACGTCAACGAATTACTGTATCATCTACTGGATGAGCACAGCCCCTATCCCGAGCTGTATCAATGCTATCGACAGTGCCTGCTGGAGCTAGCCGCGGCTAAACCCATCGAGCGGAGCCTGCGTCAGTTTGAGTTTCAGCTGTTTCGGGAGCTAGGCTTCGCCTTGAGTCTGCCAGAGGATTGGCTACCCCAGCAAAACTATAGCTACTCCTTATCTCGTGGGTTTTATCCCGCCCAAGGCCACAGCTCGTATAGTGGTGAGCAGATCGCCCAGCTGTGCAATTTTATCGGCAGCGACGAGCAACTACCGCTGGCCAGACAGTTTTGTCGGCAGCTTATCGCCCAGTTGCTGAACGGACGCGAGCTACGCTCGCGCGCCCTATTTAAACAGATATCTCCGGCCCAAGACGCCGGGGAACAACAGTCTTAACACTATTAAGAGGAACAGGAAGTGAGTGAGATTCTACTCGGTGTCAACGTTGATCACGTGGCAACCCTAAGACAGGCACGTGGGACCAGCTATCCCGATCCTGCGTTTGCTGCGAGTATTGCCGAAATTGCCGGAGCCGATGGCATCACCATTCATTTGCGTGAAGACCGCCGTCATATCATCGACCGCGATGTCGCGGTGATGGTGCAAACCGTGCAAACCCGGGTGAACCTCGAGATGGCGGTGACCGACGAGATGGTCGATATCGCCGTGGCCCACAAACCTCACTTCGTGTGTCTGGTGCCTGAGAAGCGTGAAGAGCTCACCACTGAAGGTGGCCTGAACGTGGCGGGTAATGTGGAGCACATTCGCCAGGCGGTGGCCAAGCTGTCAGAAGCAGGCATTCAGGTATCGCTGTTTATCGATGCCGATGATGATCAAATCGATGCTGCCGTAGAGGTGGGGGCTCCTTATATCGAGCTGCACACCGGCCACTACGCCGATGCCACCGACGAAACCGAGCAGCAGGCCGAGCTGAAGAAGCTGGCTGCGGCTGCCAGCTACGCTGCCGACAAGGGCTTGAAGGTGAATGCTGGCCATGGTCTGCACTACCACAATGTGAAGCCAATTGCGGCGCTGCCTGAGATCTTCGAGCTGAATATCGGCCATGCAATTATCGCCCGTGCGGTATTGGTGGGCATGGACGCGGCAGTGCGCGAGATGAAGCAGCTGATGCTGCAAGCGCGCGGCGTAAGCTGCTAGCTAGGCGGTAGCCATGCCAATCGTAGGTCTGGGAACCGATATCGTCGAGATAGAGCGGATCAGCGGTTCCCGCCAACAAGCGGCGCTAGCCAAGCGGGTGCTAACCCCCGCCGAGCTGGAGCAAATGCAGCAAAACGCTCAGCCCGGGCGCTTTTTAGCGAAACGCTGGGCGGCCAAAGAGGCGGCAGCGAAGGCGCTGGGTACCGGCATCGCCCAAGGCATTAGCTTCCAACATTTTGAGATTAGCCATGCCGCTAGCGGTCAGCCGCTGCTGCACTTTAGCCAGCAGGCCAAGCTGCGGGCCGAAGCGTTGGGCGTGGTATCGGCCCATATTAGTATTAGTGATGAGCGCCACTACGCGCTTGCAACGGTGGTGCTGGAAAGTGGCCATCCAACAGGAGAGAACAATTGATCGAACGTTATCGCATGCAGCTTGATCTGATGAGTCTGATGAAGCTGTTGTTTCTGGTGGGCTTTGGGGTAGGTTTTCTGCTGGGCCTGCTGATGGCCTTGTACACTCTGTCTCAAGGCGCAGACTTCTTTGGTGTGCTTATCACGGTGATTATCTCGCCGTTTAGTAACGGGGCGATCACCGCCGTGTTTGGCTTGATTGGCTACCCCTTCTACAACTGGTATTGCATGCGCAATCGCGGCCAGTTGCTCAGCGGCCGCTTCCAAAAAGAGCAGGATCAAGCCTAGCCTGCCAGCCATTCAGATAAACAAAAGCCCTTGTCGTGTTATGCGCCAAGGGCTTTTTGCTGTTGGTAGGGAGGCCAGCTATTTGCAGTTAGTAGCGTGCTTTACGCTCCAGCGCCCAAACGATGCCGCAACCCAGTACCAAGCAAATTACCGCCACAGGGATCTGTGCTGGCAGCTCGGTGAGTTGCTCATAACTCCAGGGCGAGATTGCTCGCTCAAACAGCGGCACCTGCTCACCCGAGGAGTTGGTACGCCAGCTCATTACCTCACGCCACGGCCAGATTTTGTTTAGGGTGCCAAGCATCAGGCAGCTTAGTAAGGCCAGCGTTTGGTCGTGGAAGCGTTTCAGCAGGTAAGACAGCAGATGGGCGATGGTTGCCAGACCGGTGGCGCAGCCGATGGCGAAGCAGGCCAGTAGCGGCAAGTTAGCGGATTTAACCGCCAGTAACACCGGCTGATACAAGCCCAGCAGCAGCAAGATCATCGAGCCGGAAATACCGGGTAAGATCATCGCACAAATCGCAATCATGCCGCCTAGGAACACCCCAAGGTAGCCATCGGAGAGGGCGATGGGGTGTGCGAAGGTGATCAAGTAGGCGATGTAGAATCCGGCCAGGGCAGCCAGCCAAACCGACGGGCTGCGGCTTTTTATCTGCCGCACGATCATCACAAAGGAGATCAGGATCAGCCCGCAGAAGAAGCTCCAGATGGCAATCGGCTGATGCTCTAACAGGTAGCTGATCACCCGCGCCAGCGAGGCAATGGCAAATAAAATGCCAGCCAGCAAGGTGGCCAAAAAGCCCGCATCCACTTGCTTGAGTACCGCCTTAAACCCTTGCTGGCGAAACACCTGCCACAGGCTCGGCTTAAACTGGCCAATCGCATCGAGTAAGCGATAGTAAATACCGCTGATAAAGGCGATGGTGCCGCCAGAGACTCCCGGCACCAAGTCGGCACAGCCCATGGCCATGCCTTTGAAAAAAACTGAAATATCGATCTTCAAGCTGAAATACCGTCGCGTGAGTAAGCTTGCCAACCAGCATACCGAAAGGGTACTGGTTGGCAAAGTGAACATTGGTTGCTATTGCTCGGTTAGCAGGAACTGCTCGTTGCTGCCTACTACCAAGCCGTGGCGTAGGAAGTTCTTGCCGAGGATCATCGGGTACTCAAAGCGCGAGCGATCCTGTAGGTTGACTTCGACACTGTGCTCAATGGGTCCGAGCTTGATGTCTAGCTCTACCACGGGGCGCTCGGCGGCAGTCTCACCGGCGCGGGCACGGATGCGCATGATCCGCTTGACCGGTTTGGTGAATTCTCGGCTGTTGCCAAAGTGGTCGCGATAGCTAAAGCGTACCCACTCCTCACCGTTGCGTTGGAAGCGCTCGATATGGTCGGCATGCACCGAGCTGACATCGGCGCCGGTATCCAACTTGGCCGGGAAGCTCATCCCTTCCAGCTCCACTTGCTCGATGTATCCGGCGCGGTATTGCTCCGTCAGCGCCAAGCGCTGCTCACGACGCACGTTTACTACCACCGAGTGCTCATCGCTCAGGCCGCGGCCAATCCGTAGCATTGAGGGGCTGCTGGCAGCCTCGCTCTGCTGCAGCGCGACTTCCGTTTCCAGTAGCTGCTCGCCTAGCTGCAGCTCGGCATCGATGACCGGGCGGCTCTCTTTACCCACCGCAATGCGTTTTAGCTGCGGTGACACGCGCTCATGGCGCTGTCCTTGGTTGTCCGTGAGCAGATAGCTGACCTTGCGGCCCTTGCCACTGCCGCTACTGACGATATTGCTGACATCTAACAGCGGCGTGTTTACCCCGGTCGCAGGCTCTGCGGTGACCGGCTGGCCATCGACCAGCAAGGTCTCGAGGTTACTGATCTCAATGGCTTGCGGGTTGTCGATGGCAAAGCTCGACCAGCGCATATCTTTCTTGGCGATAAACTTCTGATCGAGGGCAATCTGGTAGTGCTGGGCTTGCGCTTCCAGACCGAGACGAAGCTGGGAGGACAGCTTGCTGCGGTCCTTCAGATAGACCAGAAGATGGTCAGGTTCGGCGCCGGCCTTATCGGGCGCTTGCCAATAAACCGGGATGTACACCATCGGGTAGCTGGCATTGCTAAAGTTGAGCATCTTGTAGAGTGGCAGCTCTAAGGTTTGCGGCTTGCCTTTGGTGCCTTCGCTGGTGAAGTTGACTGTGCCGGCCTGCTCATCAACCACCACATTCATGGCATGTAGCATGCTGTGGCGACTGGAGAAGGTGTAACTGACGTTCATCGGCATGCCCTCAAACCACGCCTTCTCTTGACGACCTAACATGCGCGCCTGTGCCTGCTCTCCCAAGTAGTCGGCACCGGCATCCACCCAGGCGGCATCTGCCAGGTAGCTCTTGCCAATCAGTACCGGGTAGCTGAAGCGGCTGCGGTCGGTTAGGTTGATGTCGGTAAGCGCTCGCTTACCGCCGATATCTAGCTCTAAGCGAACCACTGGGCGGTACTGGCTCTCGTCGTCACCGCGGCCTTTGATCAGGCTTAAGCGGGCCAATGGTTTGGTCAGGCTTACTCGCTCACCGCTGTGAGGGTTGACCAAGGTGAAGCTGACGGTGGCGTTAATCTTGCGCTGGTCATTGTCGAACTCTTCCAGCCACCAAGAATCTTCTACCTTGCCGTAGTGCTCGCCAATCGCCTTCATCAGGGCTTGATCGCTGAGCTCGCTGAACAGCGGATTGCTGCTGTTCACATGGATATCTTCGGCGTGCATCGAGGTGGTTTCGGCGCCGGTGTCGATCTTGCCGGTGAGCGGCGCGCCGTTTAGCTCGGGGAGTGTGGGGAAGCGAATAAACTCGGTACGCCCCAGCACGATGCGCTGGTCACTTGGCTGTGGTTGAACTGAGCGGCTGGCGGCCTCGCTCGTAACAGTTGCCACGCTTACCGATAGGGCAAGCACCAGCATCCACCATGGCTTCATTGAGTCTCTCCAAGGATAACTAGTTGATAATTTGATGGTATAGCAGCTTTGACCAAGATAACACGGCAAATTGTCCGGTTTTGAGTAGCTGCTACTTAGTTGCGCTGTTTCGCCCTGAGTAAGAGTACAAAGCCCGCTAATAGTTGCATGATAGCGCTGGCAATTAGTCTGGATTTTGATATGGCTTAATTATACATACAAGGATGTATGTATAATTCCTGGCGTTTCTGATTAAGTAGTGAGAGAGCGCTATGGCGAGCTTGTTTACGCGTCTGCCCGGCTGGGCTAAACGCATGCCGTTGTTGTTGATTGTATTGGGCTTGCTGGCTCTGGTGATGGTGCGCTATGTGCGACTGCTAAACCAACCGGCGATGGCGCAACGCCAGCTGCCGATTGCCAAGGTGGAAGTGGTAACGGTGCAGCCCGAGTCGATCAGCCGTTGGGTCTTCTCCGAGGGCACCATCAAGGCCAAGCGTAAGGCCTTCCTCGACTTTGAGTATCCCGGCAAGGTAGTGGCGATTGGCACTCAGCAAGATGGCACCGAACTGCGCGCTGGCTCGCGGGTGTTTGGCCCGCAGGGCGAGCTTAACCATGGCCAGCTACTGGCGCAGATCGACAGCCGCGATAACAGCGCGGTGGTCACCTCGCTGCAATCGCAACTGCAAGCCGTGGCGGCGCAGCGGCGCGAGCTAGAGGCGCGATTGCTGCAAGCGCAGAACGAGCGCACCCTTAATCAGCAAAACTACCAGCGAATGAAAGAGGTGCATCAGCGCGGGCTGATCTCCCAAGACGAGTTCGACCGGGTCAACACCGCCTGGCTGAACGCCCAAGCCTCGGTCACTGCCGCCGAAAGCGCACTCGCCGCAATTGATTCCGAGGCCAAGAGCCTGAGCGCCGAGCTAAACCGCGCCACCATCAGCTTGGAAAAAACCAGCCTGTTTGCTCCCTTCGATGGGGTGATCTCGGCAATGAACATCGTCGAAGATAATCACTACTACCTGCCGATGAGCGCTGCCAGCGACCGCGAACGTGAGCTGAGCTCGGCGATTGTGGTGGTCGATGACAGCGAGCTAGAGGTACGCCTCGAGATTGCCGGCCGCGATGCCGACCTTATCGAAGAGGGCCAAACCGTCTGGCTGGCCAGCGACGATCAGCAGCTTTATCAGGCGGCACTGCAGGAGGGGGAAGTGCAGGACAGCGAAACGGCCAATGTCCATCAAGGCCGGGTGTGGTCGGTAAGCCCAGCCTTTAATCTGCAGCAGCGCTCGCTCACTGTAAAAGTGCGCCTGTCCCAGCAAGATGGCCGGCTGCGTGATGGCCAGTTTGTGCGGGTGTGGATCGCCGCACAGAACAAGCCGGAGGTGCTGGCGCTGCCACTACATGCGCTGAGCTTTAGCGGTGCTGATGCCTTTGTGTTTGTGGTGGATGAGCAGATGCGCGTCACCACCCGCGATGTCGAGCTAGGTATACAAGGTCTGAATAAGGTTGAGGTTACCAACGGGCTACAAGTCGGCGATACTGTGGTGACTCGTGGTCAGCATCTGCTGGTCGAGGGCGCTCAGGTTAATCTGGTGGAGCGCTAGAGATGCAGCGACTCAGCAAAAAACTGTTTGTTGAAACCCAGCTGGCCAAGCTGCTGCTGGGAATGGTGCTGTTGGTTGGCGTGCTCGCCTACAACGGCATGGTGCGCGAGAACTATCCCGATCTGGAGATCCCCTCGGCGATTGTGCTGACCTACTGGCCGGGCGCCGCGCCGGAGCAGGTGGAGAAAGAGGTCACCAAGCACTTAGAAGATGAGATTCTGGCGCTAAAAGGGCTGAAGACCTTCTCCAGCGGTTCCTACAACTCCTTCTCGGTGGTCGCGGTGGAGTTCGATGCCGATATGCCGATGCTCGAGGCGATGCAGCTACTGCGCGACGCCATCGACAAGGCCGAGGCAGAGTTCCCCAGCGGCGCTGGTATTGAGAAGCCGGAGATTGAAGAGATGTCGGTCTCCAATATGCCGGTGATCTCTTGGTCGCTAAGTAGTAACGCAGGGAGCGGCGAGGTCGACGACCTGCTGCTCACCGATACCGCTAAGCGGGTCGAGCGCGCCTTCGAGCAGCTGCCGCTGGTGAAAAAAGTCGATATCGTCGGGATGCGCGAGAAGAGCCTGCATGTGCGGCTCGACCCGTCGCGTTTGCGCGAGTTAGGCATATCCCCACTGTTGGTGCGCGAGCGTATTCAGGCGGCCAACTTGGATATGGCCTGGGGCGAGTTTGAGGCCCAAGAGAATACCTTCACCATGTATCTGGCGGGGCGCTTTGAGCAGGTGCAGCAGGTGGAACTGCTGCCAATATTGCGCTTGGGCGAGCGTACCGTGCGCTTGTATGAGCTGGCCGAGGTGGACTTGCGCCTCGACCGGGAGCGCAGCCGCACCTACTTCAGCATCGGTGGCGAGCCCTTCCAGCGTGGCGTTACGCTGGATGTGTTGAAGCGCCCCGGCGCCGATACCTTTGCTGTGATCGACTCCACCATCGCCCTGGTCGAGGAGCTGCAAAGTCAGGCCGACTGGCCGCAGGGCCTGAGCATGACCCACATCAACGATGACGGCGAGCTGATTGAGCAGGCCTTTAACGATATCTCCAGCTCGATGCTGCAAGCGGTGGTGATCGTGTTTGCAGTACTGATGCTGCTGCTCACCTGGCGTGAGGCATTGATCGCCGGTTTGGCACTACCGGTAACCATGCTGGCAGTGCTCGCCACTATGGGCGCGCTGGGCTACAGCTTTAACTCGATGATTATGATCGGCATGGTGCTAGCACTCGGCCTGATGGTGGACGTGTACATCTTGGTGATGGAAGGGATGCACGAGAACCTGTTTGTTCGTCAGCTCAGCTTCGCCGAGGCTTCCATGGCCACGGTCAAGCAGTTTGCCCTGCCGGCTACCGCCGGTCAGCTCACCACGATTTTGGCGATGGTGCCGATGATGATGGTGGGCGGCATCGACGGCAAGTTTATCCGCATCCTGCCAATCACCATTACTGTGACCTTGCTGCTCAGCCTGTTTGTTGCCTTCCTGGTTTGCCTGCCGCTGTCGCGCTATATGCTGGAGAAGAATGCCGCCAACAGCCAGCCGCTGCTGATGGACAAATTCGCCGAACGGGTGCGCGAGGGCTTGAGCAACTGGCTAAGCCGCTGGGTACTGGCCAGCCGTGTGCATGCCTTTCTCTGGAGTGCAGCGGCGTTTTGCCTGTTTGCCTTTAGCCTGCACATCGCGGGTCTGTTGCCCTCCGAGATGTACCCAGAGGCGGATGACCGCAAGATTGGCGTGTCTATTGAGTTAGCCCCCGACGCCACCTTGGCCCAGTCGCAACGTGTCGCCGATAAGGCTGGCGAGTTCTTACTCGAGCAAGACTATATCGAGAAGATCATCGCCTACGTGGGCGCCAAGAGCCCAATGACCACCGCCAACCTCAACGATGCACTGCTGCCGAGCGAGGCTTGGAATCAGGTGGGATTCAGCCTGACTCTGCTGCCCAAAGACCAGCGCGATAGCCTGTCGTTTGAATACTTAGAGCCGCTGCGCCAAGGGCTGGACAAGGCCTTGTCCGACGAACCAGGACTGACGGTGAAGCTGGTGCACATCGGTGGCAACCCCGATACTGCGGCACCGATCCAGATCGACTTAATCGGTGCCGATTACAATCAACTGATTCACTTAGCGGCCGAGGTTAAGCGTCAGCTACAAAGCATTCCCGGTAGCAGCGATGTAGCCGATAACCTAGGGCCGGCCCTAAACGAGATCCGCTTCTTCCCGCGCCATGAGATGCTCAGCTTCCACGGTATCAGCGAGGCCGAGCTGGCCCAGCAGATCCGGGTCGCCATGGAAGAGGATGAGATTGGCCACTTTAAGGTGGAAGGGGTGGAAGACGACCCGAAAATCCGCCTCAGTATGTTGTGGCCCAGCCGCTTGGGTAGCCAAGGTGGGCCAAGGCATATCGCCGAGCTAAACCAGCTGCCGATCCTCAACCAGCAGGGGCGGGTGGTACCGCTGCGCGAGCTGGTGGAGTTTCAGGTACAGCCGACCCCGCGGGTATTTGTCCACCGCGAGGGGCAACGCACCGTAACTGTCACTGCACGGGCGGAGGGGCGCACCGCCGCGGAAGTGGTCGCCGACATGCAAGAGGTGATGAGCGAGCTGAGCGAGAGTTGGCCGGCGGGCTATCGCTACGCCTTTGGCGGCGAGGTGACCAAGGCCGATGAGAGCTATGGGCAGATGGGGATCGCCTTCTTGGTGGCGATGGGCTCGATCTTTGTGTTGCTCAGCCTGATGTTTAACTCCTTCGCCCAGCCGCTGATCATTATCTTGGTGGTGCCACTGGCGATGATCGGTACCTTCTTTGGGTATTTCCTCACCGGCACCGTGATGTCCTTCTCCGGGCTTATCGGCATCGTCTCCTTGGCCGGTATTGCGGTGAACAACGGCATCGTGTTGGTGGATACCATGAACCAGCATCTGCGCCGCGGCGAGAGTGTGGCTCAGGCCGCCAGCTTGGGCGCGGCGGATCGCTTGCGGCCGATCCTCAGCACCAGCCTAACCACCATCTTGAGCCTGCTGCCGCTGGCCTATAGCGACCCGCAGTGGTATCCGCTGTGTATGGCGATTGTCTATGGTTTGGTGGCCTCAACGCTGATCTCCTTGGTGGTGATCCCGGCGTTTTATCTGCTCTTAACCAAGCCTGAGGTAACTAAGCCCGTATCCAAGCAGGATCAACAGCCACGCAGTGAATCAAACGTCGAAATAGAAGGAGTTTAATCGATGGCGCGACGTACCAAACAAGAGGCCGCCCAGACCCGGGTAGCCTTGTTAGCTGCTGCAACCGCCGTGTTCGCCGAGAAAGGCTTGGCTAAGACCACGCTGGCGCAGATCGCCAGCCATGCCGGGCTGACCCGTGGTGCTATCTATTGGCACTTTGAGAACAAAGCGGCACTGGTCTGCGCCTTGTGGGATCAGCTACTCGAGCCCTATGGCGAGCTGTTCAATGAGATTGGCATGCGCACCCCTGCGGAGCTGCCCCAAGGGATGATGTTGATAGCCGAACGCCTGCTCCGTCAGCTGCTCGACGACCCGCAGATGCAGGCCTTGGTCAAGGTAAGCTTGCAAGCCCATGGTGACGATGAGTTTTTGGCGCATACTAAAGCCCAGCGCGACGAAGAGAAGCGCAAGATGCTGCTGGCCTTTCAGGCCATCGAAGCGGGCGGCTATTTGCAGGACTTTCACACGCCCTCATCGGCGGTGTTCTTGTATGTGGCCTTTATCAGTGGCTGCTTCGAGCGCTGGCATAGCGACCCGCAGAGCTACGATTTAGCTTGTGTGGAAAGCTTACTGGCGGGGATAAAAGTTAGCTTGTTCAAAGATAACTAAGGTTTAGGGCGCAAAAAAGCCAGCTTGGGGGCTGGCTTGATCTTAGGCTTGGCTTGGAATGAACTGGAGCTCGTGCTCCTAGTGGCGTTGACGTCGGTAACGTACGCCCAGCAGGCATAAGCCTAGGCCAAACATTGCCAATACACCCGGCTCGTTAACCGAGGTGATTCGGAATTCACCACCAATTTTTATGTTACGTATGGCGTCTCCGTTTTCTTGTAACACAAAGGCAACGTCTTCCCATGTACTAGTTTCCTCATCAAATTCTTTTGGAATGTTGAACTGATAGATCCATTCAATTTCGATATCTTCTAGCCAAAGATCATAAACGGATTGGATTTCTCCGTCCCAATTGATCATGAGGAAGTCACCGTCAAAAGCATCGCCTATATCCTCGAGATTCGAAAAGTCGAATACGCCTCGTAACTCGACATTCCCGGCATCAACGTATCCCGACGTAACGTTCATCTCCGCAATGCTCTTGTTACCATATGCTCCTGTTAAATCGAGCGCCAGAGTACCGGTCTGGTAGAAAGGAGCTGCTAATCCATTTGGAAGGCCAACATACTCACCGATAATTGGAGAGATAATGTTTACCGAAAGATCCCAGATATTGCTATATCCACCATCATTAACATTTAAGCCATTAGGTTCGAGTGAAGTTACTCTGCTTTCATCGGGCGACTTCCCTGGATCCATCTCATCGTAAGTTTGGATCCCGGCTGTATTTGGAACTGAGCACTTTTCCCCAACAGCTGAACAGTTGATTAAGTTTCCAGATATAGTTGATTGCACCCAAACATCTGCTTTCAAGTAATCGAAGCCATGTTCTTGAATACCATCGACATTGAAATAAAGCTGAGTTGCCTGAGCTAGGCCTGTTATCCCAAATAGTAGGGCTCCTAAGCTCAATTTAAATATTCCTTTCATGGTAAGTTCCCTTAGATTAAGCGTTCAAACAAACAGAGCGCATTACTCTTGGCAACTAGCAGGAACCGTACCATTCGTAAAAATCCATAATTTACATGTGGTTACGATCATTTATTAATGCAGTTAATAGGGTGGTGTAAAAGTTAATGGCAGCAAAAGCTGTAAATATAAAATGCGCATCATGTGAGGTGATGTACTATTTAGCTTTGTGATGTTTTCACCTTGGTTGTATCAGTAACAGCAGAATCAATTGGGAATAAACGGCTTAGGGGAGCGGGGAAGCCGCGTTTTCTACCCCTTTAGTGTAAATATTTCTGACAATCGATAGGGTAAGTCGGAATGAACGCACATCAAAGAAAGCACATCAAACAAGGGCAACTCAGCACAAGACTTGCCCCTTACCGCTCTACACAAACAGCTTGATGATCATCAAGCAGGCGAGGGTCAATGAGCAGATCCCCACCAGCCGACGCAGCAGCTGCTCTTTTAGCGCGCGTACGGAAAAGGTGGCCAGTGGTACTGAGCACAGGGCGCCAGCGCTCAACGGCAGGGCCAGGCTCCAGTCGATCTGCTCTAGCAGTAGCATGTAGGCCAGCAAGCCAACCAGGCAGGTGAGGGCCTCGCTAAATGAGGTGATCGCTACCGCTTTACGTGCCGAGATCCCCGACACCACTTGGCCTGAGGTCACCAATGGCCCATAGCCGCCACCGCTCACTCCCTTGTTAAAGGCTGCCAGAGTGCCGATGGCAAGGATATGTCCTAGGCGAAAGCGCAGTCGCTTGTTGGCGTTGAGCAGGGTAATCACGCCAGTAAGCAGGATGACGCCGGCGATAAACAGCGTTAGATGCTGCTTCGAGATGCTAACGGCGAAGCTCACCGCTACCACTGCACCCAGTACGCTAAGCAGCCCCAATAAGAATGCCACCCCGCGCGCTTGGCGATCGCCAAGGATATCGACATTGCCATCGCGATGGTGCATCAGTGTGGCGGCAATGCCGGTGAGCAGTTCACTCAGCAAGATACATGGCACCACTTGTAGAGGTTCGAAGCCGGCCAGCAGTAGCAGCGGGGTTAAGCTGGTGCCGTAGCCCATGCCCAGGCTGGAATCGATGTATTCACAGCAAAATGCAGCAAAGAAAACCAGCAGTAAGGGAGTTAGCTGGTGGGGATCGGCCAGTGTTAACCAACCATGCGCAGTGAGTGCCAGCAGGCAGGCTGTAATCAGTAGCAGGCTGAGTTGCACCCGTCTTAGGCGTAGCAGATGGCTGGGGAGGGTAAGCAGTGCAGTCGTCATAGGAGTTCCTTTTCGTCAGTGATTTACCCCATGACGAATCAAGCAACGTGCCTGTTTTTAACTATTGAATATAAAGACTATTTCTGGTGATGGTGATCGCCATCACCAAATATCGTAGAACTGCCTGCTATATTTGGTAGCTCATTAATGACTAACTACTAAATATGAGGGCGGTATGAAGCGATTCTCGGGCTTAGCCTTGGCCTGCTGGCAAAGCCTTGGTAAGCCCCACAGTATTATGCACTGTCTGCAGCAAGCCAGTTTGGGTCTGGCCAAGTTGCAAGGGCCTCTGCTGCTACAGGTGTTGCATTTTGATCGCCAGCAAGCAAGGCTGGAGTCGCTGTCTATAGATGGCCAGACAGCAAACCCATTCCAGCTCGCTATCAGCAAGCCGGCGTCACTTGATGCACTGACGCGCTGCGCTGAGCAACTACAGACTTTGCGAAATGAGCAGCTCCCTGAAGAGTTAAGCCTTGGCTTGGCGCAACCTACCTTGCTGCTGGGGCTCGGCGTGTATCGACAACAGCCCTACCTGCTTCGCCTGTCGTTGGCCAGTGCCATCAAGCCGGAGCCGAGCTTAGAGCAGGCGCTACAAGAAGTGGCAGAGCCCCTAGCGGCCTGCCTAAAGTTGCACTTGGATAGCGGCAGTCATGTGAGTGTAGCGCCGTTAGAAGACTCGTTGGGTGGCAGTATTGTTGGCGCGGAGGGCGGCTTGGCAGGGGTGGTGCAACAGGTTAAGCAACTGGCCAGTGTGCCTGCGCCGGTGATGCTGATGGGCGAGTCGGGCAGCGGTAAAGAGGTGATTGCCCGGGCCTTACACAGCCTGTCCACCCGTGCTGAGCAGCCGTTTATTCGCTGTAACTGCGGCGCTATTCCGCCCGAGCTTATCGACTCGCAGCTGTTTGGTCATGAAAAGGGCGCATTTACCGGCGCAACCAGCATGCATCGTGGTTGGTTCGAACGGGCCAATGGTGGCACCTTGCTGCTCGATGAAGTGGCCGAGCTGCCACTGGCCGCTCAGGTCCGCCTGTTAAGAGTGCTACAAGATGGTTGGGTTGAGCGAGTGGGTGGGCAAGCCCCCTTCAAAGTGGATGTGCGGATCGTGGCGGCCACGCATCGCAACGTGCCACAGATGATTGCTGAAGGGCGGTTTCGTGAAGACTTATGGTATCGCTTGGCGGTATTCCCACTGAGTATCCCACCGCTTAGGGAGCGGCTACAAGACCTACCTGAGCTGATTAGCCACTTCGCCGCCAAATCCTGTAAGCGCTTTGGCCTGCCGCCGCTGCGGCTGGCCGCCGAAGACTTACTGGCACTACAGGGCTATCACTGGCCGGGCAATGTGCGCGAGTTGGCCTCGGTCATCGACCGCGCTGCGCTGTTAGCCCAGAACGGCGTGCTCAACATCACGGCAGCCTTGGGGGTGGCAACGCTGCCTGCTGACACCGCTGCGCATGCTACTGGTTGCCCTTCCCAGACAAACGCCGAGCACGTCTGGGATCTCAACGAAGTGAACCGGCGGCACATCCAAGCGGCGTTGCTTCACTGCCAAGGGGTGGTAGAAGGTACTAATGGGGCGGCTCAGCTACTAGGGCTCAACCCCAATACCTTGCGCGCCCGGATGAAAAAGCTTGGCGTCGATTGGCGGGCTTACAAGTAGTGCCCGCCATCACTCTTACCTTCGCCCTCACTCTCACTTATGCTGCTAGCTGTGCTGTAGCAGATACAGCGCGGCAATCTCCTCAGCCCAAATGGTATCGTCGATGGTTTCCAGCACCATCGGGATCCCATCAAAGCGTGGGTCTTGCATGATAAAGCGGAAGGCATCCCAGCCGATATTGCCCTGCCCAAGGCTGTGGTGGCGGTCGACCCGGCTGCCTAGGGTGCTCTTGGCATCGTTAAGATGCATACCGCGTAGGTACTCAAAGCCCACTACTTTCGCGAACTCGCTCCAGCTCTCGGCGCTCGCCTCCATGCTGGATAGGTCGTAGCCTGCGGCAAAGGCGTGGCAGGTATCGATGCACACGCCCACGCGGCGCTTATCTTCAACCTGCTCGATGATCTCGGCGAGGTGCTCAAAGCGCCAACCTAGGTTACTGCCTTGACCGGCGGTGTTCTCAATCACAGCGACCACATCGGGTACCTGCTGATGGGCCAGGTTGATCGACTCGGCGATGGTCGCCAAGCAATCTTGCTCGCTGACCTTGCGCAGGTGGCTGCCCGGGTGGAAGTTCAGCAGCGGCAGACCCAACTGGTGGCAGCGCTCCAGCTCGTCGATAAAGGCATTGCGGGATTTGCTCAGTGCCTCGGCCTCCGGGTGGCCGAGGTTAATCAGGTAGCTGTCGTGGGTAAGCACTTGCTCGGGGGCGATGCCTGCCTCACTGAGGTTCTTCTTAAAGGCCTGAATGCTCTTCTCGGTAAGCGGCTTGGCCTGCCATTGGCGTTGGTTCTTGGTGAACAGGGCGAAGGCTTTGGCATTGAGTTTGGCGGCATTAAGCGGCGCGTTCTCAACGCCACCGGCGGCGCTGACGTGGGCTCCCACATACTTCATGGTCGATCCTCTTAGAGCGAAGTTTAAAAACAAGCGCGCTATTTGAACCGGAATCGGGCTCACAAGCAAACCTTAATCGCCGCTATGGGCATCAAAAAAGGCCGCCATCTGGCGACCTTGTTGGGTTGGGTGGGAGATCAGTTGCAGGCCGCGTTAAAACGGCTGCTGTCTGCGGGGCTGTAATCACAGCTACCGCCGATTGTGCACTGATACAGGTTGTTGTTATAGCTGTTGCTGGCGTGGCTGAAGATCATAAACCAGCCACCGTCGTCCCATACCGAGGTGGGAATACCTTCTAGGCGGGCGTGCTCGGCGAGCGCTTGATACCAGGCGCGGATGTTATTGCAGTCCATCGCGCTCTTGTACTGGCCCCAGTCGGTTCCCCACTCACTGATGTAGATAGGCATGCCTTGGCCCACGCCATTGGCCCAGTTCTGCATGGTGGAGAAGGGGCCTTCCAAGTGCGAGCTGTTCCAGTCGGTCATATGGTTACCCTGACCATGGAAGGACCAAGGGTTGTAGTGGTGGAACGAGGCCATCAGGTAGCTGTCATCTCCGCCGCCCACAGCATCCAGATTCGGCCAGCTTATGGCCATCTCATGGGCGCCAAACCATTGGTTGCCGCCAATGACTACGATGCGGGTGGGGGTGTTAGCGCGGATCTTATCGTAAGCCCGCCCGGTCATATGCCGCAGGTTATCAGGCGACATCGCACCGCCGCCAGATAGGTGAGGCTCGTTCAGAACCTGGAAGATCAGGCGATGGCTGCGGTCTTTGAAGATATCGCTGATATCGCTCCATAGCTGTTCCAGCATGGCGGCGTTGTTGCCATCTTTGATGGCCGCTTCATGGTGGGCATTGATCACCACAAACATATCCTCGTAGCTCAGGGCGTGGTCCACGGTGTTAATCAGCTGCTGCAGGCGAGGGTGGTCGCGCTTTACTGTGCCGCTGTTATCTACCAGTGCTGAGCCGCCTATCGAGATGGTCCAGCTCACCGGGATACGCACATTGCGAAAGCCCTCGGCGTAGTAGGCATCGATTTTCTTGGATGCCGCTGCCAGAGTGGGCGAATGCTGATCGTTGTCGAACATCTGGCCAAGGTTAAAGCCGGTGCCCATCAAGGCTGCAGCCTCCAGCGCGGTGATTGGCTGATCGGGCATGGAAGCGCCGTTGTCACCTCCACCATCGCCGCCAGTATCGCCTCCACCGTTGTCACCTCCTCCATTGTCACCACCGCCGTTATCACCCCCACTATTGTCACCGCCCCCGTTATCTCCACCGCCATTCCCGCTTTCATCACAAACTGCGCCAGTAATTACGACCTGTTCTGCGCTGCTCGCGCCGTTGCTGCCGGTGATACCAAACTCGACGCTTTGCCCCGCAGCGATGGTGGCATTCCAGTTTAGGCTGGTGGCGCTGTAGCCATCAGTAGCGCTTAGCACGGCGTTCCAGCTAGAGCTTACCGAGGAGCCATCGCTGTACTGCCAGTAGACGGTCCACCCCTCGATGGCTTCGGTGCCGCTGTTGGTGATGCGGATATTGGCCTGGAAGCCTTGGCCCCAGTCGTTGGCTATTTCGTAGTCGCAGGTGGCCGCGGCTGCTGGTAAGCACAGCGGCAGGGTACAAGCTGCAGTGAGCATCGTGCGTTTCAGATTGAACATAAGCTTCATCTCCAGTTCCCTTGTCGATAGATAGTTGATGGGTCATTGCGGATAGATAACGCCATTGCTCTTTCTTTAAGGGCTTTGTCGATAAGCACTGCTCAAGCTATCTGATGCAAAGCGGGTCTCCAGGCTAACATTCTGTTTCTACTTGTTTTTAAGTCAGCAAGCGGTGGCTTTGCCAAGGCTGAAAGATCAACAGCATCTACACCATAGAACTGTTTTTAGAAGGGGTTAAGCGGTGAGACTGAGTTTCAAACTCTTATTGATTAATTTGTGATCAGTGGGTTGATGAAGAAGGCCTGTATTAAGACGCAGCTCCCCACGACTCAGTGGGAAGCTGCATTTTTTAGCGCTCAGTTAAACGCCCGCGCCAGCGTACCTCGGCCCTGATAGCGATAAACCTTGGCGCTTTCACAAACAAAGGCCGACTCACCCGCACTGAGGGTGAGCAGCTGTTGCCCGGCGCAGATACTCACCTCGCCTTCGATACAGAACAAGATCTCAGCACCGCGCAGGTATTGCTGGTGGCCCTGCGGGTCGACGGTGAGCACCTCAAAGCCAAAGTCATCCACGGGCACTGGGTAGCAGCGCTTATTGTCCTGCTGATAGCTGGCCAGCTTCAGGGTATCCGGTGGGATCGGCACAAAGCGGGTATTGGCGATTAGCTCGTCTACATCGATGTACTTGGGGGTGAGCCCGGCGCGCAGCACGTTGTCGGAGTTGGCCATAATCTCCAGCGCCACGCCCTGCACATAGGCGTGGGGCGTTTCAGCATGCAGGAACATCGCCTCGCCGGGGGCCAGTTCAACCACGTTCAGCAACAGTGGTGAGAGCAGGCCGATATCATCCGGGTACTCGTCGCGAAAGCGCTCAATCAAGCGGTGGGCAGCTTGGGCCAGTGGGCCTTGAGCTGCTTGTAAGTGACCTTGTTTTAGCTGGTTCAGCACCTGTTGTTTGTGTGCGCCTTTCAGGTTCATCACCGCGGCAAAGAAGGCCTTTAGCCCGGTGGCTGTGGGGTTGGCCAGCAGGGCATCGCGCTCCGCTTGCAAAGCGTTAATCGCCGCTTGCTTAAACAGCAGCAGGATCTGCTCAATCGGTCGGAAGCCGTTCATCGCGGTATAGGGGGTGAGCGCATACACCAGTTCGGGCTTGTGGTTGGCATCCTTGTAGTTGCGATTGGCGGCATCCAGCGCAATTCCGCGTTGGTTCTCGACGCGATAGCCCGCTTGCGCCTTATGGCGATTGGGATGCACCTGAATCGACAGCGGCTTGGCCGCCGCCAATACCTTGAACAGGTAGGGCAGCTCGCCAAAGCGCTGGTAGGTGTAATCGCCCAGCACACTCTTGGGCGACTGGTCGATAAGCTCCGAGAGCTTGAGCGGGCTGCCCGAGAGCTGCGAGCTGCCTTTCGGGTGCGCGCCCATCCAGATCTCCGCCTGCGGTTGCTGCGCCTCGTTGCTCAGGCCAAACATCTCACTGAAGGCGGTTGGGCTGCCCCATTGGTAGTGTTGGATGCAGTTATCAAGCTTGTACAGCGTGGTAGTCATGCTCGGCATCCTTAGTAGCTGTGGCTCAGGTCGTAGACCCGCAAGCTTTGCTGCAGGCTGGCCAGATCATCACCCAAGTAGCGCACGGTCTTTGGCTGGCCCGGTAGCAAGGTGAAGCTGGAGTCGCTAAAGCGGCCATCGCCATCGTGCTCCAAGTGAACAAAGAAGGCCGGTTTATCGCTGCTAAGCACGATGCTGTCGCCCTTGATGCCCACAGAAATGTTCGCCTTCTCGATGGCCACCCCTTTTAGCTCTGGGATCGGGAACCAGGTGTTTTGCAACGCGGCCGCGCCGCCATCAGCGTCGAACAACTCGGCGAAGAAGAAGCCGGTATCGGCGTGCGACTGCCATTGGCCTTTATCCAGCGACCACACCACTTGGTTGGCATCGGCCTCGGCTTGCGCCTGCCAATCCCATTGTCCTAGCACTTCGCCCTGCCAGCTCATCCAGTACACCCGGCCTTTTAGCGCATGAGCGTTGCGGCTGTTGTTGCTTAGCCGCAGGGTGATGGCGTCTTCGGTCTCTTGGAAGGGAATGTACTGCGGCGCAAAGAAGCGCTTGGCATGGTAGTGCAGTTGCTTCCAGCGGCCGCTATATTCGATGCTCGACCATGAGCTTACCGGCCAGTTGTCGTTGAGCTGCCAGTAGAGCATGCCACGGCAGGTGGGGCTCTCTGAGCGCCAGTACTCACAGGCGGTTTTGATCGCGATGGCCTGCTGCACTTGGCTCAGGTAGAGCATCTGCTCGAAGCTTGCCGGGAAGCGGAAATAGCGGGTAAACATCTCAGTGATGATGCTGTTGCCGCTGGCGTTCTTTTGGTGGCTCTCGAATGTCGGCGAGGTCACGTTCCAATCCGACTCGGGCACAAAGCGTTTTACCTCGGCCAGCGATGGCCACGACTGATAGCCAAACTCAGAGCAGAAGCGTGGTTGGATCTTCAGGTAGTCCTTGAACGACGCGCCGGAGTGCCACACATCCCAAAAGTGCATATCGCCACGGTTGTCTTCGTGCCAGGCATCGCCATAGTCGAGGTCGCCGTTGCATGGCGAGCTGGCCCAGAAGCGGCGGCTTGGGTCTTCCTCACGAATGGTTTGGCCAACCACCCGATTCAGGCGGTCGTAGTTAACCGTGTACTTGACCTTGTCGGCCTTGGACTCGGGGTACCAGTTGAGTGCGCCAATCACCTCGTTGTCGCCACACCACAGGGCGATACAGCTGTAGTCGCGCAGGCGGCGGATCTGATCGCGCAGCTCCGGCACCACATCGGCAATAAATTCATCGGTTGAGGGGTAGAGCGAGCAGGCGAACATCATGTCCTGCCACACCATCAGGCCTAGCTCGTCGCAGAGCTGATAGAACAGGTCCGACTCATACTGGCCGCCGCCCCATACCCGGATCATGTTCATATTGGCATCAACTGCCGCCTGTAGTAGTTGGCGGTAGCGCGCTTCCGTCTCGTTACTCGGGCGAGCATCAATCGGGATCCAGTTGGCGCCCTTGGCAGTAATGGGGAAGTCGTTTAGCTGAAACTCCATGGCCGAACCGATGCTGTCTTCGGCATCGTTGAGCACCAACTTGCGCAGGCCGATACGCTTGCTGATCTGCTGACCATCCAAGCACACGGTGAGCGGATAAAGCGGTTGCTCGCCATAGCCAGCAGGCCACCACAGCTCGGGCTGCTCAATGTGGAAGCTGGCACAGCTACTGCTATTGGCATCGCTGCTGATCTGCTGTTTAAGCTCGCCTAAGCTTAGCTCAATGGGCTGCCCGGCAATTGGGTCATGCTGCACGCTGACCTTGACCACCACGCTGCCATCGCGCTGCCAGAACTGCTCGGTGCTCACGCGCTCTAAGCGGCATTCGCGTACCGGCACCAGCTCAATGGCATCGTAGATCCCCGATACCATCAAGCAGATCCCCCAGTCCCAACCCGCATGGCATTGGGTTTTGCGCAGCAGGTTCATATGCGGGATCTGGTTGTTGCTGCCCATCGATGACGGGATCGGGAAGGGCAGACGCTCCGCGCGCGCCTTGGCCTCCACATCGGCGCGGGCAAAGCGCACTTCAATCTGGTTCTCGCCAAGCTTTACGAAGGGCTTAATGTCCACCCGATACAGGCGGAACATATTGCTGCATGCCAGCACCTCTTGGCCGTTTATCAGTACCCTGGCCACGGTATCCACCCGCCCCAGTTTTAGATCCAGTGCACTGGCGCTGAGCGCCTGCTCATCAACCATGAAACTTCGGCTGATCTGCCACTCAGATTCGCCGACCCACTGTACGTTTTTCTCGTTGGTGCCGTAGTAGGGGTCTTCAATCAGTCCAGCTGCCAACAGGGCGCTATGATTATCGCCCGGCAGGGTCATGGGAACACTGATATGAGGATGTTGCGGTGAGCTCAGTTGCCACTCGCCATTTAAGTCAATCAACGACATTGAGGTATCTCCAACTGGGCGCTTGCTGGCGCCGTCGTTCGCGCTGGCAGAAGATAATTGCCTACACCATGCGCATGAATATTAGGGAGATAGTAGGCAGAGCAGGGCCTTTGCCACTGTGCGTGGACACGCGTTTTGGGGGCGATGAAACATTGGGATGTTGAAAAGGGGAAGTGGTGCACGGTGCAGTGGGGAGCTATGAAACTTTTGGGAAATAAAGAGTAGAGCGGAAGCAGTCTTCGTTGTGTGTTAGAAAGATTGGTTTGACTTTTGTGGTGGTACTCATCAATGATTCTTCCTGACAGCATTACTGCGATGCTGAGTGCAGACTTAGCAGAGTTGCCTGCTCCCAGTTTCGCATGGGTACTCTACCTTTTGCTTGTACGGCCCGTTATAATTATAACCTAGGGGTAAGTAAGAGTTTGAAAGGGGATCGTTAAGTTCTATCCCATGAGCCCCGATTACTTGAAAAACAGCCCCTCTTATATAGTTAAATGCATTTACTATTTTGATGTAAGTTGCTTTTTTAAGCTGCCTTTAAAGTTTGCAGTTTTACTTCGCGTTCTCATTTAATTCTTGTTCGGTTTTAATTTACCTTCCTCGCGAATTCAAGCTTATTCTTTCTTAAGTACACGCCTCTCGCAATTGCAATTAGCATAAAGAAGTGGTAGCAGAAATAGTTAGCCAGATTAACTATTTCGCCAGTGGAGGATGGTGTTGTCCAGTTCAATATAGAGGCTAGTTGATAGGTTACGAATAGGATGGAGGTGAAGGTGAGCATATCAACTACTTTTTTGAGTTGGCTGTCTTTCAATTTTTGTTCTGAAATCCTACTAGGCAAAAGTGTCAGATATGTAATGGCAGTCATTTCCAAGAATATCTTAGTTCCTCCGTAAACGTACTGAGAACCTGATAAATATTCTGTCCCCCAGTTAAAAAAACGGGATAATTGCAATATTACAGTGTACGCTAAAGGTGCTGATAGGAATGATAATAAAGACTTGGTGGATAAGTTTTTATAACTTATCGGTAGTTTCTTTATTGATTTGCTGAATGATTTGTGATAAACGAAAAGGACGCTTAATAGTGCTAATATTAATAATGATATTAGCTTTTCCGATAAAGATGATTTGTTTTTTTGTTTGTTAGTCGGGTAATTTATTTCTATGTCGTTAATTATATTGGTTTCCAATCCTTCTTCTAGCCAATTCAACTCATTAGGCAAATCTGAGTCATAAGGAATATGTTTGCCGTTGCTTTTCCTTAACGCTGTAATTATTTTTTCGGCTTGAGATGAGCTTGTTTCAAGGAGTTTGGAAACCTCATAGACTTCATTTTTTATGATGCTTTTTTCAAACTTATCAATCTCTGTAGTAGACAGTTTCTTTTTTAGTCTCTTTTTTATTTTTTCGTCGATTTTCATTATTCATCCCTAAATTAGTTTTAAAAATGGCGACTATGGTTGTCTTCACATATCCTTTTGCGGTTCGCTTGGTTGCCTTGTGATATTTTTGTGAGTGTTTTTATCTTAATGTAGTTGACTTTGTTTGAGTTTATAGTTGGCTGATGAAAAACACAATAGGGTGGTTTGAGGCAGTGTTTTTGATTGGGGATATTTTAACTATGGGGCTTGGGTTTCGTTTATTTCGGACAAGTTTTGTGATACTTGACACTGAGTCTTAAGCCGCCGTTATAAAAGGTAGATTCTGCCATTTTCTGTTTGAGGACATGCTGAAAAGTGGTATTTGAACGATAGGTCTGACGGCTGTGTACCTACTGCTCTAGGTTACTCGGCGTTACTTAACCCTCTTAACTTTAAGACGATATTTTCAAACCAAAGGTAAGTTAGCAAGTTCTGTGTAAGTGATGCCGCAGATCCTGCGGCGTGTTATCCCATCAAGTATCTAGCAACATCAATCCCTAGCCAACCAAGCCGCCCCTCTAACCCCACTACTATCCCCATACTTCGCCTTGCGGATCTGTACCCGTGGCTCTGCGGCGAAGATGTAATTGCCGATGACCTCGGATACATCTGGGTAGAGGCTATCGACATTTGAAAAGCCGCCGCCGAACACGATGGTGTGTGGGTCGAGGATGTTGGTGACGGCGGCCAGGCTACGGGCCAGTTGGTCTACATAGAGCTCGTAGGCGGCTTTGGCTTGGCTGTCGCCTTGTTGGGCGAGCTCGATGATCTGCTGGGCTTTCAGGTCTTTGCCGTACTTGCGGTTGTATTGCTGGGCGAAGCCGGTACCGGAGAGGTATTGCTCGATGCAGTGGCTGCGGCCGCAGTAGCAGGGGCCGGTTTCACCGTCTTTGTCCAGCTCAAAGTCCGGTAGTGGGTTGTGGCCCCATTCGCCGCTAATCGCGTTGGCGCCGGTGAGCACTTGTTGGTTGATCACCACACCGCCGCCGCAGCCGGTGCCCAATATGACGCCGAATACGATCTCGCTGCCCGCACCTGCGCCATCGACCGCTTCTGACAGGGCGAAGCAGTTGGCGTCGTTGGCAATACGTACATCTTTGCCGAGGCGCTGTTTTAAGTCTCCAACTACGTCTTGGCCAATTAAGAAGGTGCTGTTGGCGTTTTGCATCAGCCCGGTGACCGGCGACACTGCGCCGGGCAGGCCGCAGCCGATGCGGGCGAAGTTACCGACCTTGCTCTCGACATAGGTGATTAAGTCCACCACACAGTCGAGAAAGTTTGGGTAGTTCTTTGGGGTAGCCACGCGGTGGACAAACAGCTCTTGGCCGTCGCTGTCCAGTACCTTAGCTTCTATCTTGGTACCACCGATATCCAAGCCGACCAGTTTCATGCTTGCTCCTTATCTAATGCCGCTTCAATGCGGACGTTGGCGATGACAAAATCACAGGCTGCTTCGCTGTTAAGCTCAAGCAGGGTAGTGCGTTCACTTTGCGACCACGACACCAGCGATTGCAGCGACACCCGCTGGGTGTGGAATTGGCGCTCGCTCTGGTTGGCTGCATCGCTTATCTGCTGGGCGATATCCACCTTCATCGAGCCTTCGCCCATTGTCAGCCAAAGCGGGGCGCTTGTCGTGGAGTAGGCCTTAATATCGAAGACCAGATCACCATGAGACAGCCACGGGAACAGATCGAAGGGCTGTTTATCAGAGGTCATAATGCTCAGGGTACTGCTGCTATCGCTAAAGTGGCAGCGGATCGAGTCCTGTTGCTGTAGGCAGTTGTAGGGGCGAGTCGACAAGCCGGAGAACTGCAGCGGGTTGTTGCGTGAGACCGGGTTAAAGGCCTGCGCTTCTTGGACCAGCAGGTCGAAGTTGCCCGGCGTGGCAGCAATCCCGTAGAGGTGCAGATCGCCGAGCACGGAATCATCTTGCTCCAGCTCGATATGCGGCAGGTTGTCTAATTCCCGCGGCGCTTGCTCTCCGTAGCGCAAGCCATAGCCGTAAGGGAATAGCGGGGCGTGCTCGCCTTTGGGTGCCTGCTCGTCCGGGTGCATCTGGTAGTTCTCGATATGCGGCGGAATGCGGTGCATGGCGTAGCTGTCGGGGCGCATCGGCCAGCTAAAGGAGAGCTTGCCAGTGAAATCAAAGCGGATAGCGCCGTTGTTATCACGCAGCAGCAAGTCGCTGATACCGCGCCCTTCACTGCCGGGCAGGAAGGCGGCGATAAAGGCATCGCTGGCGTTTAGCAGTGGGTTTACGTAGAGCGGGCGGCCACTAAAGAACAGTGCAACCACTTTAACGCCAGCTTGCTTAAGCGCCTCGATGGTTTGGCAATCCTTGGTATAGCGGCGCTTGATTTGGCTGAAATCGAGGCTTTGCCCGGGCTTAATATCGCCGATCATTTCGGCGTAGGGGTCTTCGCCAAAGGCGACGATGGCGGTTTCGAACTCGCTAAGATCTGCGGGAAGCTCATCGGCAAAACATAGCTGCTCGCCCATCTCTTGCTCTAGTGCTGCGCGTACGGTAATGCCATTGGGGAAGTCGCTGGGTTGATTCTCATCGCCCTGCCAGGTGAGGTTCCAGCCACCAACTTGTTTGGTGAGGTCGTCGGCGGCGGAGCCGGTTAGCAGAAGCTTGTGTTCGCGCGCTAGCGGCAGTAGTTGCTCGTTGTTTTTCAGCAGCACCATCGATTTACGCACCGCTTCGCGAGCCACGCTGCGATGCTCTTCTGCACCTAGGTTGGCTTGCTGGGCCGACAAGCGGCGCTGTTTCGGGCTGGCCTTCTCCCACAGTCCGGCGCGTTTTTTCACCCGCAGGATCCGCAGCACCGCATCGTTGATCCGCGCCATCGGGATATGGCCAGCGTTAACATCGGCGACGGTTTTCTCGAAGGCGGGGATCCAGTGTTCCTGATCGGAGATCATCAGGATGTCGTTCCCGGCGTTGATGGCGTAGCGCACATCGCTGTCGCTGCATTTGCTGACCTCGGCGTGGCCGTTCCAGTCGGTCACCACCAAGCCGTCGAAGCCCATCTTGGTTTTCAGTATGTCGGTGATTAGGTACTTACTGCCGTGGAGCTTGTGGTTGTACTCGATGCCATCGCTGGGGTCGTGGTCGTAGTTGGTCTCATCCACCCAGGTGTTAAAGGATGACATTACTACCTGAGCGCCGGCGTTCAGGCCGCTAAAGTAGCCTGCGCCATGCAGGTTGCGCATCAGCTCTTCGCTGTAGTGGGTATCGCCGCGATCCACCCCTTGAGCGGTGCCGCCATCGCCCAGCCAGTGCTTCACGTTGGAGATAACCTTAAGGTCGGTTTTCAGCTGCTCGGCATCGCCTTGCAGGCCTTGCACCATGCGCTCGGCATAGTAGTAGGTGATGATGGGATCTTCTGCATAGCCCTCATAGGTGCGGCCCCAGCGCAGATCGCGCGGCACCGCAACGGTGGGGGCGAAGGTCCAGTCCAATCCGGTGGCGGCCACTTCGCGGGCGGTCACCTGGCCGATACGTTCAATCAGCTCCGGGTCACGGGCGCAGCCGAGGCCGATATTGTGCGGGAATAGGGTTGCGCCAAAGGCGTTGTTGTGGCCGTGCACTGCATCGGTGGCCCACATAAACGGGATGCGAAACGGGCGGTCGGCGTAGGCCTCATCCACCGCTTGCCAGAAGGCCTCGGCTCGTTCGGTCCACTGCTCGGCCGTGGCGTATTTGTTTTCGTCGATCCAGGTGCCGCCACCGTTGAGGATCGAGCCGAGCTTGTATTGCTTGGCCAGCTCGGGGGTGACGCCACGTAGGTTGGGCTGGATCATCTGACCGATTTTCTCTTCCAGGGTCATCTGCGCCAGTATCTGGCTGATCTCTCGCTCCAGCTGCGGGTCGGGCTGGATGGCCGATTCAATCCTCGGCCAGTCATTGAAATAGGGAATGGTGTCTTTCATAAACTGCTCTAAACGAATAAATGACAACGGATAAAATGGCCGGGCTCAAGCTCCTTGGGCTCCGGCAGGCCTTGGCTACACTGAGCCATCGCCTTGGGGCAACGAGCTGCATAAGGGCAACCCTTGTGCTCGGGCGACCACATTGGGGTCTCCATTGAGCGCTGGGTGGGCAGCTTCTCGTGAATGCTGCGGCTTGGATCGGGCACTGCCGCCAACAACAATTGGGTATAGGGGTGCTGCGGGTTCTGGGTAACCGCTTCGGTGGAGCCCCACTCCACCATGTGGCCGCAGTAGAGCACGATAATGTCTTCGGCGAAGTAGCGGGCGGTGGCGATATCGTGGGTGATGTAGAGGAAGGCCTTACCCATCTCGTGCTTCATCTCGTTCATCAGGTTCAGCACACCGATGCGGATCGACACATCCAGCATCGAGGTGGGCTCATCGGCCAGGATCACCTCGGCACCAATTGCCAGCGTCTTCGCCAAGAATACCCGCTGGCGCTGACCGCCGGAGAGCTGGTGGGGGAACTTCTCCAGCACCTCTTTAGCAGGCGTTAGCCCTACCTTGGTGAGTAGCTCGACCAGCATCTCGTCCATCGCCTTGCCCGGCTTGAGCTGGTGGTGGATCTGCAATGGCCGCTGCAGATGGTAGCGAATGGTATGCAGTGGGTTGAGCGAGCTGAAGGGGTCTTGGAACACCATCTGCACCTCGCGGCGGTACTCGGCCAGCTGCTCTGAGCGGGTGAGGGTATCGATGTTCTCGCCCTTGTAGTAGATGGCACCCTCGCTGGCTTTGTGGATCTTAGTGGCGATCTTAGCGCTGGTGCTTTTACCGCAGCCAGATTCGCCAACCAGCGCCACACAGCGTCCGGCGCGCAGCTGAAAGTCGAGGCCGTTGAGCGCTCGCAGGTACTCTTTGGGGCCAAATAAGGAGCTGCGCTTTTTGCGAAAATCGATGGTGAGGTTTTTTGCTTCCAGCACCAGTGGGTATTGGCTGTCGAACTGTTGTTTTTGTTCCTGATCGCTGAGCAGTGAGGATTGAGTTGCTGTATTCATTTAAAGCGCCTCCGCACAGGTAGTTTCAGATGGCTCGGAATGGGATTGGGTGAGTGGCTCTGGCTGCTGGGCTTGAGAAGCAATCTTCAGCGGCTCGAGGCAGGCCACCCAGCGTTGCTCATTGGCTTGCAGCAACTGCGGCTCTTGCTCGCGACACGCAGCCGTTGCCTTAAAGCAGCGCGGGGCAAAGCGACAGCCCGGTGGCACGTTTTGCAAGTCCAGCGGAGTGCCGGGGATGCCCTTCATCTCCTGCAGTTCGCCATGCAGGGTGGGGAAGGAGTCGCCAAGACCATGGGCATAGGGGTGCAATGGCTGGCTGAGGATCTGCTTGGCTGGAGCCAGCTCGACCAGTTTGCCGGAGTACATAATGCCGATGCGATCGCACAGCTCCACCATCAGGCTTAGGTCGTGGGTGATAAACAGGATGGAGAAGCCAAACTGCTCTTTGAGCTGATAGACCTTTTGTAAGATCTCGCGCTGCACCACCACATCCAGCGCGGTGGTGGGCTCATCCATAATTAGCAGCTTGGGCTTGAGGGCCAGCGCCATGGCGATCACCACCCGCTGGCGCATGCCGCCGGAGAACTGGTGTGGGTAGTCGAACAGGCGTTCGGTGGGAATGTCCACGATGCGCAGCAGCTCTTTGGCCTTCTCGATGGACTCGTCGCGTGAGCTCACCAAACCGTGGGCGTCGAAGATATCCCAGAACTGATATTCGATGGTTTTCACCGGATTCAGACAGTTCATGGCGCTTTGGAACACCATGGAGGTCTCTTTCCAGCGGAACTCGCGCAGTTGGTCATCGTCCATTGCCAGCACATCGCGCCCTTCAAACTCAATTGAGCCTTCGGAGATCAGTGCGGGTGGACGGTGCAAGCGCATCAGCGAGTAGGCGATGGTGGACTTACCGCAGCCCGATTCGCCCGCCAAGCCGAGGATCTCGCCTTGGTTGATATGAAAGCTCACATCACTGACCGCGCGTACCCGGCCATTGAAGGTGATGTAGTCGACGCAGAGGTTTTTTACTTCAACCAGTTTGCTCATGATGCTTGCTCCGCGTTAGTCAGTGGGGCGGCGGCCTGCTGCTTGGCGGCTTTGTTCTGCTCGCGGCGGAACTTGGCCATGATCCGTTGGGCCTTCAGTTTAGGGTTGGAGATCTCGTCGATGGAGAAGTTAATCAGTGCCAGGCCAATGGCCACCGAGGCCAGCGCTACGCTGGGGGCGACGATCTCCCACCAGGCGCCGATGCGCATGGCAGAGGTTTGGTCGGCGTTGTAGAGCATGCCGCCCCAAGTGACGCTGAGTGGGTCACCGAGGCCGATAAACTCCAGAGTGGCTTGGGTCATAATCGCGTAGATCACGGTACCGATAAAACTGGAGGCGAGGATCGACATCATGTTCGGCATGATCTCGGCGAACAGCATGCGTTTTTTGCTCTCGCCCATCACCTCGGCGGCGTGGACAAAGTCGCGATTGCGAATGGCCAAGGTTTGCGAACGCAACACCCGCGCGCCCCAAGGCCAAGAGGTAGCACCGATAATAATCGCAATCACTAGTGGCGAGACTTGGTCAAGAAATGCCGCCAGTACCAGCATCAGTGGCAGGCTGGGGATCACCATCACTAGGTTAGTCAGTAGCGAGAGTACGTTATCTACCAAGCCACCGAAGTAGCCAGAGGCGATACCGACGATCATCGCCATCAAAATCACAAAGGTGCCCGCGACAAAGCCAACCATCAGCGAGATGCGTCCGCCGTAGAGCACTTGCGCCCATACATCGCGACCCATGCGGGTGGTGCCCAGCAGGTGATCGCCACCGGGGGCTTGGTGGGGGCGGCCGACGCGGGCCGAGGCGGCATATTCGGTGAGCAGCGGCGCCATCAGACAAAGCAGGCACACGCTCAGCACAATCACGATGCCGATAAAGGCCTTGGGGTTATCCAGCATAAACTGCTTGATGTTTCTAAGTAGAGTTTTCATAAGCCCTTCCATTAATCCAGCTGCGTGCGCAGGCGAGGGTCGAGAACGAATAGCAGACAGTCGGCGATAAAGTTGGCGCCAAGCACCATCATGGTCATGATCAGCAGGTAGCCCTGAATCAGCGGGTAGTCACGCGCTAACATGGCTTGGAACATCACCTGACCTAGGCCGGGATAGTTAAAGATGATTTCGATAATCAGGGAGCCGCCGAAGATGGCACCCACCGACATGGCAAACGAGGTGATCATCGGCAAAATCGCGTTACGGGCACCGTAGTGCAGCATCACCTTGCGGTCGCGCACCCCTTTGGCCCAGCCCATCACGATAAAGTCTTCGCCAAGCTGGTTGATCATGTTCGAGCGCATGCCCATTACGTTGCCCATGCCCAGCGCCACCATGCATAGCAGCGGTAACACCAGGTGGTAGGCCACGCTGCCGATAAACTCGCCACTGAAAGCTGGATCGAGTGAGGGGTGATAGGCATAGCTGGTGGGGAACCAGCCCAAGTTGGAGGCGAAGATAAAGTACATCACCAGCGCCATCACCACTGAGGGAATGGACGACACCACCACCGAGCCCACGGTAATCACCGAGTCGGTCCAAGTGCCTCGCTTCCAAGCCACATAGATGCCGAGCAAGGTGGTAAGGGTGTAGGAGACAATCAAATAGGTGCCAACCAACAGCAGGGTCCAGAGCATGCCGCGGCCCAGCACCTCAAATACTGGCTGGAAGAAGCGGGTCGACATGCCCCAGTCGCCAGCCAGTACACTCCCCAAATACTGGAAAAATTGCTGCCACAGTGGGGTGCTGGTGGAGTAGCCGTAGAGCGCTTCGAGGGCGGAGATGGTCTCTGGGGTGATCTGTCCGCCGTTCATGGCTAGGCGGCCGAGAAAAGATTTGATCGGGTCGCCGGGCATCATCCTTGGCAAGAAGAAGTTAATGGTGACGGCCGTGACAAAGGCGAGCAGGTAAAAGCCCAGGCGGCTTAGGATAAATTTCATATACAGGCCTCGATTGCGCAGCTGCGCAAGCTAACTTGGATGCTGTAGTGCGTCGTGCTGTGAAAACAGGGTTTGCTTGATGGAACAAGGAGTGGCGACCCTAGCGCCACTCCTGCACTGCCGGCGATTACTGACGCGGTTTCAGGTTCATTACATGCACCATACGGCTCATGCCATCCCACGGAGCGGGGTGAACGAAGGGGTTGTCAGCATTGGCGAAGCCGGTGAAGCGGGTATCGTTGTACTGATACCACACACCGTTGTAGTACAGCGGAATGTGGACCACTTGGTCGGCAAAGTAGCGCTCAATGTTGGCGGCAAAGGCTTTTTGCTCGGCTTCATCCTGGGTTTGGCTCATGCCTTCAATCCAGCCATCGAGGTCGGCGTTGGTGTAGTTGGTTGAGGTGGTCGACCACCACATGTTGGTTTTTGCAAAGCGCGAGTGCATGGTGTAGTCATAGAACTTCCATACCGACGATTGCATCGAACCGCCACCAAACTGCATATCGAAGTTACCGCTCTCCCAGTTGGATGAGTAAGCGTTCACTTCTGGCGTAACTACGGTGGCATTAATGCCAAGCAGGCGCATGCCTTCTACTGCAATGGCTGCGTTGTTGACCCAATCGGTCCAGCCGCTGGGCACTTGCACGCGGATGTTAAAGCTTGAGCCATCGGGATTGTCGATAAAGCCATCGCCACTTGTATCTTTAAAGCCCGCATCAGCCAATAGCTGCTTGGCAGATTTGAGATCGTATTGGCTTAGCTCGGCCCAGTGTTGGTCGGCTTGCTCGTCGCGCCAGCGCCACTGACCGGTGGGCAGGTTAGTGCCAGGGTTGTCGCCGTTCACGTAGCCGTAAGCGCCGATCATCATCATCGCGTCACGGTCCATGGCCAGACTCACCGCCTTACGGAAGTTGAGGTTTTCGAAGGCCTGCTTGGCGCCTTCGTTGTCAGTTTCGAAGTTAAAGGTCAGACGTACGCCGTCGCTGGACGGGAACCAGTAGTGGTTGCCCGGGCTTTGCTCGACAAAGGTTCGCTCGATATCGGGGATAAAGATGCCGCCCCAGTCAAACTCGCCCTTGGCCATGATCTCCAGCGCTGCGTCGTTGCTGGCGAACTGTGGGAACTCGAGGCATTCCACCTCTAAGTCGCTGTTCCAGTAGTGAGGGTTTTTACACAGCACGTAAACCTGCGGGGTAAAGCGCTGCACCTCGGTGAATGGGCCGGTGGCCACTGGGTTGGCGTTTACCTCGCCCGCTGGGTTGTCGATATTCTCCCAGATGTGCTTTGGCACGATGCGGGTGGACTCACCGATAATGTCTTGGGCGGCGAAGGCATTGGCTTCGTGAAGGTGGATTTTTACTGTTAGATCGTCAATCTTCTCGATCTTAGCCACCTTAGAGGTGAGGCCGCCGTTGTCGATCTCTGGGTGGTTGCGTGGGTACTCAAAGGTGAATACTACGTCGTCGGCGCTGAAGGGTTCGCCGTCGGACCACTTAACGCCTTTACGCAGTTTAACGGTCAGCACTTTCAGGTCGTCGCTGAGTGAGTACTCGGTGCCTAGCCATGGATGCACCTTGGCATCATCTAGCAGGTCAAAGGCGAACAGGGTCTCGTAGGAAAAGTTATGGCGACCGCCAATCCACGGGTTGAAGTTGCGCACCCAGCCGGTGGAGAACTCACCGAGGATACGTAGGTTGGGCACATCGTTGGTGTCCGCCGTGGCGGGTAGGGTCATGGCAGCTGAAATAGCTGCGGCAAGTAGCAGGGAGCGTTTCATCGTTATCATTCCTTAGCAAACAGAGATTAGGATTATTTTTGCAAGCGCAGTTAGCGCTTTGTTCTGTGTTCACGCCGGATACTAGCGATGGGGAAGTCGGTTTTTTGTGAGCTTAGCCGCAGGGAAGTGGGGGATAACGTTACGAAAAGCGGAAACTCAGAAAGCTTCCGCAAATTCGCAGGCAGCTATGAAACATTTGGCCGCTGAGTCTTAATTGGCGTCTTGTATTCCTCAGTTTTCCATGAAACTTTTCCTTCGGCCCGACAGCTGTCGCGTTCAACGATGCTCACCGCAGGCAGCTCATAGTTGGCTTGGTTGCCGCCAATTACGTCGAAGATATAGTTAATGGCCAGCTCGCCGATCTCCAGAAATGGCTGGCGGATGGTGGTGAGGCGAGGGATAAAGAAGTCCGACATTTCCACATCGTCAAAGCCCACGATGGAGACATGCTCAGGCACCTTCAGCCCCATCTGATGCAGCGCCTGGATCGCCCCAAAGGAACACTGATCGTTGGCCACAAAGATTGCGGTGACATCAGGGTGCTTTTTCATGATGGCCTGCGCCTGCCAAAAGCCGCCGTATTGATCGTAGTTGCCGTCACCCACCAGTGATGAGTCGTAGGGAATGCCTGCCGCTTTTAGCGCCCGTTTGTAGCCCTCCATACGCTCGCGTGCATCGAGGGAACGCTGCGGGCCATGGATGTGGGCAATCCGCCGATGGCCCTTTTGGATTAAATGGGTGGTGGCCAGGTAACCGCCCAGTTCGTTGTCGATGTTTAGCACCGGGATATCGCCGGATTCGCCATCGCGTGACATAAACAAGACCGGGGTATTGCCGCAGATCGCTTTGACTTCTTTGGACGAGAGATAGCCGCCGAGCACAATCAAACCATCCACCCCGCGCTGCACAAAGTCTTGCATCTCCATGCGCTCGCGTTCCAGCTTCCACTGGGTGGTTTCAACCAGCAAATCGTAGCTATGGCAGTGCATACGCCGGGTCATGCCGGCCAAAATGGCGCTGACCCAGGTCGCATCGTAGGATGGCGCGACCACACCAATCAGCATGTTTCGTTTGGTGGTCGGCTGGTTTTTGCGTTTGCGACTGCGAAACCCCAGCTCGAAGATCGCCTTTTCGATCTTATCGACCTTGTCTTTGCTGATAAACGAGGTGCGGTTGAGGTAGCGCGATACCGTGGCTGGAGAGACCCCGGCATGGGTGGCGACATCGTAGATGGTGGACTTTTTATGCATGGCAGGAACAACTCTTGGGCAAAGCCAGAAAGGCTGACCGTTGCAGCTTAACAACCGGGTGTGGCTTCGCTCAACTTTTGCTGGTGTTTTTGCGAGGGGCGCATCAATATGTTTCGGTCCATATGGCGTAGTTGGCGCGCACATAGCTTACATTCTGAAGCGCTGCTAAGCCTGGTCGGTAGGTCGTTTGGGGAGTTGCTCGCAGTCTTTAAGCTCTGCATCTCGGCAGACACAGCCAACGCTCTGGTTACGGCCTTTGGCCTTGGCTTGATAGAGGCAGCGATCGGCGGTTTCGATTAGGGCCTTGGCGGTGGTGTTGTGCTTGGGGATCACCGACACGTAGCCCACGCTGATGGTTACAATGCCCAAGTCGGTGGCGGCATGGGGCAGCTTCAGCCCCATCAGCTTTTTCCGTAGCTGCTCTGCCAGTGCGGCGGTTTGATCGGCCTTGCCAAAGGTGATGATTGCGAACTCTTCGCCGCCATAGCGACATACTGTATCGATGCCACGGCTACAGCATTGGGACAAGGTACTTGCGACCTTTTTCAGGCATTCATCACCGGCGTAATGGCCCATGGTGTCGTTGTACAGCTTGAAGTGGTCGATATCGCAGAGAATCAGTGAAACATAGTGAGCCTCGCGTTTGGCCAGCTCAATCATAAATTGCAGTTGGCTGTCGAACTCCCGGCGATTCTTGAGTTTGGTGAGGCAGTCGATGGAGGCGAGGTGGTAGAGCTCTTCGGTGACGGTTTCCGGCTCTATCATGCCAAACAGCAAGGTTGCTTTGCCATCGGCATCGCGCGCCACGGCCCGGGCGCGGCTGGAGAAGTACAGCACCTTGCCTAGCGCTTCATCGAAATAGGGGAAGCGATTGCAGTACTCATCATGGGTGTTGTCGATAAGCGCTTGGTACTCGGCAAACACTTTTTTAGCTTCCGCGCTGTCTTTCATGGCGATGTACTTATTAAAATCGCCAGCGATGGGGCAAGTTTGACTCACTGAATGCTGGGTCAGTGTGGGGGCGAGGCGAAAGGTCGTGCACATGGTTGGGTTGCAATAGAACACATCGGGATTGTCTTGCAGGTCGATGATCCACCAGGACAGGTTGCCGAAGCTAAGCAGGGCCTCACACTGCCTGTAGTAATCTTCGATTCGAGCATTCGGAAACTTCACGGACTAACTCTTATCCTGCTTTGCCACCCTCTGCACAATAGCTGCTCTGGCAGCGAACCTAAGGTGGCCAATGTTAAGCCTACCTGTGAAACAATAAGCGCTAAGTATAGTTAATCGGCTTTAGCCCGCTGGCATAAGGTATGTAGCCGATACGATACAGCTGGCGGATGTCTGTGGTGGCTGGTCGGGTGGTACGGGGGGAGGCTGCTTCTGCCTTGGGTGTTGCTGCTTGTCTGTACGCTGTGACTTCACAGTTATGATGTGTTTGTCACTACCTTAGTTGTTTCGTCTTATCTAATTGATTTAAATGGCAATTGGGAAAGGAAAACAACACTAAGGAAAGGTAGAGTGAAGACAAAAATAATCAGCCTGTTAATGGCTACCTCACTTGTTTCCTGCTCCTCGACTACGCTTGACAGCTCTCAAGAGCAAGTCAGCGTTCAAGAGCAGGTGAGAGATAATGCGGCTAGTTCCACTATTGAGAGCACTCTCCAATTGGAGAGCATCGAGATTGCCCCGCCCGCCAGCCAACTGCCAGCGCAGTGGTGGGAGCAGGCGGTGTTCTACGAAGTATTCGTGCGCGCCTATAGCGACTCCAGCGGCGATGGGCACGGGGATTTACAGGGGCTTATCGCCAAGCTGGACTATCTCGAAGAGTTAGGCGTCACGGGCTTGTGGTTGATGCCGGTCACCGAGAGTGAGTTCAACTCCAATGGCTACGATGTCAAAGACCTCCGCCAGATAGAGCAAGACTACGGCAGCTTGGAGGATTTCCAGCAGCTTATCGATGAGGCGCATCAGCGCGGGATGGGAGTGATCATCGATTGGGTGGTGAATCATACCAGCAGCGCCAATCCGATCTTCCAAGATGCGCTGCGCAATCGCGATAGTCAGTATCGAGACTGGTTTATCTGGTCTGACAGAGACTTGGGCTGGGGCCGGCCATGGGATCCTGCGGCGAAGGTGTGGCACAGAACCAATGGCGGTTACTACTACGGGCTGTTTTTCGACTTCTTGCCTGACTGGAACTACCGCAATCCTGAAGTGATCGCCTATATGAAAGACAGCGCCAAGTACTGGCTAAATATGGGCGTAGATGGCTTTCGGGTCGATGCTGCTAGTCACCTGATTGAGAACGGCGATGGGGCTCAGGAGAATCAACCCGAGAATCATGCTGTCTACCAAGAGTTCCGCGAGCTTATCGATCACTACCCAAATGCGTTTATCGTTGCCGAGGCACCATTTACCGATGACGACTACCTCGGAGACGGCAGCGACGAGTTCCACTCAGTGTTTTGCTTCAAGTGCTCGCAGATGCTGATGTCGGGGGTAAAAAACGGCAGTAAACGCGGAGTGCATGGCTTTTTAAAACGTGCCGATAGCGCCGTTGCCGGTGCCAATTATGCGACTTTGTTGTCCAACCACGACCCCTTCGCTGGCGAACGTGCTGTTACCGCCATGCGCGGAAACCACGACAAAGCGAAGCTTGCCGCTAGCTTGATGCTAACTGGCCCGGGGATCCCCTTCGTTTACTACGGCGAAGAGATTGGTATGACCGCCATCGACCGCTCACTAGTGCCATGGGAGGATGCGGTTTCGCGTATCCCGATGCAGTGGGACGACAGCGATAATGCAGGCTTTACGACGGCTAAGCCGTGGCGCAATATCAACCCCGACTACCGGCAGGTGAATGTTGCCCAGCAAGTGGATGACCCACAGTCGATGCTTAGCCACTACCGGCAGATGATTGCGCTGCGCAATCAACATCTGGCACTGGCCACGGGCGAGTTTGAGCTACTAGAAACTTCTGGGGAGCATAAGGCCAAAACCGTGGCCTTTGTGCGGCACAATGCTGAGCAGCGTTTGCTGGTGGTAGCGAACCTCGACGAGCAGCCGCTGGAGGTGCAGCTGAGCTTGGCTGGATCAGCCATCGCAAGTAGTCAGCCTGAGTTTGCGCGCGATGTGCGAACTGGCGAGCGACTCGGTATCGATGCCGCCGAGTTGCAGCTTAATGCCGCATTGCCCGCTTTTGGCCTGAAGGTCTATTCGTTGGAATAGCTGTCGCTCTACCTTGAGGCGAGCGATGAGCACTGCAGCTTTTATGCTGCGGTGCTCAAGCGCTCGCGCACTAGCTCTAACAAGAACAGTTCACGCTGCACCGACAGGCCGGCTTTCGGGCTCTCTGCCAGGGTTCGCCGATTATGGGCCATCGCCTCATCGAGGCTTAGCCAAACCGGGCGCATGCCGTTGTTTAGCTCGTAGTCTTCCAACTGGGTGTCGCCGAGCTGTTCATCGATATCGCAGTAGAAGCAGTATGAGCGCATCTGCACGCTATCAAAATCGCCCTTGTACCACGGGCGCAGCTCTTCGTAGATCCCCAGTGGTACGATGTTGCGCACACCGCTCGCGCCAGTCTCTTCTTTCAGCTCTCGTTCCAGGCTCGCCTCTATCGCTTCGCCCTCATCAACGCCGCCACCGGGTAGGGTGTAATCATCGTAGCGCGCGGTATACAGCAACAGGATCTGCTCGCCGCGCAGCACGATGGCGCGGGTGGCATAGCGGGTGAAGCAACGCCCTTTGTCCTGCGCCACATCCGGATGAATGGCGGAGTTGAGTAGCGGCATCGCTGGGAGAGTTGTCACTGATTGAGGCATTTGGGCACGGCTGCTTAAAATTGAAGGGAGGGATCTTAGTGAGATCTGGCTGGGAGTCAAATACTGTGTGGAGATGACGGCATGATGGGCGGGGCGTGCCAGCGCATGTTGGGATCATGCTATGGCACGCGCCTTTGTTACTTACAGCAGTATCGTTTCACCGCCCACATCGTAAGAGATGCTGGTGGTGAGAATAGGCTCGTCGCGCTGGATGATGGTCGCAATCACGATCAGTAAGATCTGAGTAGATTTAGGCAGCGTTTCTGTGACGAGGCCGGATAGTGCGCCTCGGGCATCCACAAAGTACTTCAACGCCTGAATGATCTCATCGTTATAGCCGTTGATGATATCGATGTAGCTGTTGGGGTCGCTATAGCTGAGCGTTTTTACCTCGCTCACCATTTGCTGATAACACGCTGGCACCTTAGATAGTGCTTCGGCATGCCGCAGCATTCGGGTGACCTTTAAGGGTAAGTCTGAGTACATTCTCCCAACCGGACTATATTGCGACAGCCCTTTGTCTGCAAAGGTCCTTAGCTGCACTGCGATGGAATCGGCGGTGTTGCTGTTCTCTTGAATCGTCTTGATCTCATCTTCTCGCAGGCACATGCGGTAAAGCAGTTGTAGGGTGAGCTCGCATACCCTTGTAGGGCTGGTTGCGATGATGGTATCAATCTCTTGCTTGGAGAGGTTTACGCCGCACTCGATGCGCGAGCGTTTCGCTTGTCCGGAGGCTAATACCTCGGCGAACTTGTTCTCTACAGCGGAGAGGTTCAGCACGTCGATCAGCTTGTTATCGTTGAGTGGTGCCAAGAACTGATGCAACTCTTTGCTGCTCATCACTTTGCCATCTTCAAACTTGATCTCTACAGCGATGTTCGGTTTCGCCCCCAGTTTGATGGCAGCAAATACATCAAAGGCGCCAAGGAACTCGGTTCTTCGGGTCTCTTGCAGGGTCGTTGAGCTATCAGTGAGGGTTACATTGCTGCTAGCGGCTTGCAGTAAGCCATTACTATCTACCTTGGCGTTGGCGATATTGGCCAAGGTTCGTTGCTGGGCAAACTTAAAGTCGTCGCCCAGATTCAAGCCCAGCCCCAATGTACTTTGCGATGTGTAGGTCTCCTCGAACCAGCCTGATAGGTTGGCAACATAGGGGCTTAGCTCGCCATCTCGCAGTTCTTCGATATCAATGGGTTTGCCAAGTAGCAGGTCGGTGTAGAAGCGCTTAACCTTAGCGTGGTTGGTCTGCACTAACTCAAGGCTGAGCATCGCGCCGCGTTTGAGCGTGCGTGACTGGGCGCCATAGAGAGACAAGCCAATCTCCACCGCAGCGAGCTTTTTAAGCGTTGCATTAAACTTGCTGGCGGCTTGGTTATAGAGGGTTAGCCACTCGCCTACAAGCTCGCTAAGGGTGGCGGTGATATCTTCGCCAGCCGCATCTAATTTGGCCTTGGCACCTTCTATTTGCTGCAGTACCCGGGCAAGTTCTTCGTTCGCACCAGCGCCTGCATCGTCCGCGAGGTCTTCAATCTCTTCGTTAAGCTTGGCGTTGGCCTTAACGATTTGCTTGGCCAAGTGCTTATCCAGTTTGAGCGTTTTAATCACGGCTTCACTCAGGCCGACCGAAGCCAGCAGGCTGCTAGCTAGGCTTTTTGCTTCAGCCTCATCTGCGCTTATCCATGCCAGGTGTTTGGAATCCAGCACCTCCAGAAGTTTGGCCTCGACGTAGTCTTTAATTGAGCTCTCTATGCCATCGCCACTGCCAATGGCCAGATTTTGCGCCACCGACAGCAGTAGGCTTGGGTCCTCATCGGCAAGCTCAGCCAAGTGCTCGGAGAGCTGCGCAGTTAGCCAGCTGCTGGGTGAGCTGTACTTGTCGATCAGGTGTTTCAGCTGCTCTGCGGCCCCTGACAGCTCGCTCAGAGCTGGTTCGAGATAGGCCTTCGCGGCTTGGTCGACCCCGCTGATTTTGATTAATGCATCCAGGCTATAGTTCGCCCCTTTACTGGTATCGACAACTTGGTTTACTTCGATGCGCATTCCGCGCTCGGTAGGCGTAATAACCAAGTCAAAGTTGCCCTTAAACACGTACTCAGCACCAAAAGAGGCGCCGGCGTTTGCTTCAATCCCTACGGCCCTTCCAGCAGCATTCTTGCTCCATGCATAACCCAAGGTGGCTTTGCCTTTAACGCTTAGATCGCGCATTTGATTGATAATGACGCCCTCAATCCCAAAGGCTGAGTAGTGCTTGCAGAGGTTGCCGGATAGCTTGTGAATGTCGAACAGCTCGAGCGGGGTTTTACCCAGCTTCGCAATAAGTGAAGAGAGCTTTTTATCCTCGCTGACAGAGGTGATCAGCTTAACCTTCCAATCGAGCGCGCCGCTGGCCGAAGCTTCAATGGTAAGCAGCTTTATCGGTAACTTAGCACCTGCGCCCGCCCCGATGCTTAGGTCGTAGCCGAACACCACCAAGGGCAAATTGGAGGATTTAAATGTTGGGTACTGCTCCTTATCGCTTGGCAGTACAACATCGACCAGCAACCCGGCACCAAACTTACCCGACAGCGAGTATCCTTCTGCTTGATGCTGCCACTCATCGGGTGTGAGGTTAAAGCTTGGATCGGCCTTGGCCTTAGATAGCGGAGCAAACAAGGTGGCGAATTCGTCGGCTTCGATGCCAAGCTGCTGCAATAGTTTTTGCACCTGCGGGGCCAGAAAGCCCCAAGCCTCCGATTCCGGGTCATCCATATCGAGGGCTAGGATCCCTTCAATTTTGTCGGTTAGCTCTTTTAGTGGTGCACTTATATCGAGGTTAGCCATGTGTATAGAGTCCTTTCTTTTGAGGGAGATAGGTCTACTTACGGCGAGATATCAAGTAGTTGTGCGGTTGAAAGCGCAAGTCTTAGTATAGGTGCTAGAGCGGCCTTTAAAGGTGCTGTCTCAAACCATGCAGCTTGAGCGCTTGGACTTGCTGGAAGCTAGCTTGAAAGCTAATGCGCTACTGCAAAAGTCATGGAGCGAAATTCAGATCAAAAAAAGGACGCTAGCTAGCGTCCTTTTCAAATTTGGTGGCCCTTGCCCGACTTGAACGGGCGACCAAGCGATTATGAGTCGCCTGCTCTAACCAACTGAGCTAAAGGGCCAGATTGTGGGGTTTCTTAGAAAAGAAACAGGCAGGATTATAGGGAATCCTGCCTGTTGTGTCTATTGCCGATAAGTGCGTTCGCTCAAATCTTAAGCGAAGGCTAGGGCCTTGATTTTACTCGTCTAAGAAGCTGCGCAGTTGCTCTGAGCGGCTTGGGTGACGAAGCTTACGCAGGGCCTTGGCTTCGATCTGACGGATACGCTCACGGGTTACGTCGAACTGCTTACCTACCTCTTCGAGAGTGTGGTCAGTGTTCATGCCGATACCGAAGCGCATACGCAGTACCTTGGCTTCACGCGGGGTAAGGCCAGCCAGTACGTCTTGGGTGGCGTTCTTGAGGCTTTCACCGGTGGCTGCGTCAACAGGCATCGCCAGGGTGGTGTCCTCAATGAAGTCGCCCAGATGCGAATCTTCATCATCACCGATTGGGGTTTCCATAGAGATCGGCTCTTTGGCGATCTTCAGAACCTTACGGATCTTGTCTTCTGGCATCATCATACGTTCTGCCAGCTCGTCTGGGTTTGGCTCACGGCCCATCTCTTGTAGCATCTGACGGCTGATACGGTTGAGCTTGTTGATGGTCTCAATCATGTGTACCGGGATACGGATGGTACGTGCCTGATCGGCAATCGAGCGAGTAATCGCCTGACGGATCCACCAGGTTGCGTAGGTCGAGAACTTGTAACCACGACGGTATTCGAACTTATCCACCGCCTTCATCAGGCCGATGTTACCTTCTTGGATCAGATCCAAGAATTGCAGGCCGCGGTTGGTGTACTTCTTGGCAATAGAGATTACCAGACGTAGGTTAGCCTCAACCATCTCTTTCTTAGCGCGGCGAGCCTTAGCTTCACCGATGCTCATGCGACGGTTGATGTCTTTGATCGAGTGAACCGACAGGCCGGTTTCTTCTTCGATCTGCTTGAGCTTGAAGATACTGCGGCGAATCTCTTCTTCCACACGCTTAAGTGCAGGCACGTGGCCTTTATCGCTCGCCAGCTCTTTGTCTAACCACTCAGAGTCGGTTTCGTTACCAGCAAAGGCACTGACAAAGGCTTTCTTCGGCATCTTCGCTTGGTCGCAGCTTAGCTTAAGTACCAGACGCTCTTGGGTGCGCACGCGGTCCATCATGGTACGCATGCTGTCTACCAGACGGTCGAACAGTTTTGGTACCAGGCGGAAGGTGTGGAACACTTCGCTTAGCTCTTTGATCTCTTTGCGGGCTTCTTTGGACTGGCGGCCATGTTTTTCGATGGCGGCCTGAGTAACCTCGTAGTGCTCACGCAGGGTGTCGAAGCGCTCTTTGATCAGCTCAGGGTCGAGGCCGGTATCTTCTTCTTCCTCGTCCTCGTCTTCGTCATCATCTTCGTCTTCGAGGTCTTTCTCTTCCAGCTCAGAACCTACGTGGGTCGCGGTTGGAGCGGCGGTGTCTACCTCGTCTTCGCTGATGAAGTTACTAACGATGTCGCCAATTTTTAGCTCTTCAGCTTGGTATTGGTCGTACATCTCCAACAGGATGGAGATGGTTTCTGGGTATTCAGATACGCTGCGCTGTACTTCGTTGATGCCTTCTTCGATACGCTTGGCGATGTCGATTTCGCCTTCACGGGTTAGCAGTTCAACGGTACCCATTTCACGCATGTACATACGTACTGGATCAGTGGTGCGGCCTAGTTCAGATTCCACCGTGGCTAGTGCCTGGGCTGCAGCTTCGGCAGCATCTTCGTCGGTGGTATTCTCAGCCAACATCATGTCATCGGTATCGGGGGCTGCTTCGAGCACCTGAATACCCATGTCGTTGATCATTTGAATGATATCTTCAACTTGATCGGAATCTACGATGTCTGCAGGCAGGTGATCGTTCACCTCTGCATAGGTTAGATAGCCTTGCTCTTTACCTTTAGCTAAAAGGATTTTGAGTTGAGACTGTGGAGTTTGTTCCATAGATGTCATCCGAAGTAGATTAAGCTAGCTTTACCGATACGAAAGCGCTCGGGCGCAAACGTGCCATTCTATCAAATGTGGGTATTTTTTGCCAATTCAAGGGCCAACTAATAAGTCTTTACTGTCAAGTTTTCAGCTCGGTCATCAAAGTCTGCATTTCTCGCTTTTCTTCGGGGCTAAGTTGTCCTTGTAAGGACTTCACCGTTAGCTGATCGAAGCGTTGATGGAGTAGCTGGTCCACAAAGCTGGAGATGGTATCGTCCAGCTCTTCTTGGTAGCCCTGTTCATCGATCTGCAAGTCATAGCCAGCCAGCAGGTTTAGGTGCTTTTGTTGCGGCAGATCGCGCCAACGCTCCAGCAACTGGGCGGTGGTGATATCGGGCTTTTGCTTGATGTGTTCCAGTAGTTCTAACAGGATCTCGATGCCTTTTTGGTCGAGGCTTTCCAGCCCTGGAACTGTAGGTACCTGCAAGCCGATCTGGGGCGTTTGCAACAACATGGCAATGGCCTTACGCATAGGCGTAAGGCTAAGTTTAGTCTGTTTAACGTTCGCTTGGGGGCGATTTTTTTTAATCTGGGCCAGCTCGGTATCGAGCCGGTTGCGCAGCCAGCGATTACGGGTCGCCAGCTCGGAGAGCAGGGTTTCTTTGTAAAACTCTGCCGGAATTTGGTTAATCAGCTGATAGGCCTGCGAGGCTAAATGGCTCTTGCCGGCATCGGTGCTGATATCGATATCTTGGGCCAGTCGCTCGAACAAGAACTGCGACAGCGGCATGGCTTGTTGCATGCGCTGTTCGAAGCCGTCTTTGCCTTCTTGGCGCACCAAGCTGTCGGGGTCTTCGCCGTCGGGCAGGAACATAAACTTCAGCTCTACCTCGTCGCGCAGCTGGGGCAGGGCGTTTTCCAAGGCCCGCCAGGCGGCATCGCGGCCAGCGCGGTCACCGTCGTAACAGCAGATAATCTGACGACTGGCGCGGAATAGCGTTTGTAGATGTTCAGGCGTGGTCGAGGTACCCAAGGACGCGACCGCATAGTCGATACCGAACTGGGCCAGCGACACCACATCCATATAACCTTCCACCACCAAGATCTGTGGGATCTTGTTGTAGGCTTGGCGCACTTCATACAGGCCATACAGCTCTTGGCCTTTGTGGAAGATCGGCGTTTCCGGCGAGTTGAGGTACTTGGGCGTACCGTCGCCGAGCACTCGGCCACCAAAGCCAATGTAACGACCGCGCTTATCGCGGATCGGGAACATCAGCCGATCGCGGAAGCGGTCATAACAGCGGCCTTTGTCGCTTTTAATCGACATCCCGGAGTCGAGCAGCATCTGCTGGGCTTGTTGGCCGAACAGCTTGTTGAGCGAGTCCCAGGCATCCGGCGCATAGCCAATGGCAAACTTTTGCGCGACTTCACCACTGAGGCCTCGGCCTTTAAGGTAGTCGATCACCTTTTGCTTTTCTGGGTGTTCGCGTAGCTGCTGCTGGAAGTAGCGGGTGGCGTGCTGCATCAGCTCGTACAGGTCTTTGGCGTACTGCTTTTGCTGCTGGTTCTGCTGGGGATTGAACTTGCCCCCTCGGCCCTCTTCGCGCTCCACTTCCATGCCCATCTGGCCGGCGAGCTCTTCCACGGCTTCGACAAAGTCGAGCTTGTCGTACTCCATGATAAAGCCGATGGCATTACCGTGGGCACCGCAGCCAAAGCAGTGATAGAACTGTTTGTCGGGACTTACCGAGAAAGACGGGGTTTTTTCGTTGTGGAAGGGGCAACACGCCGAGTAGTTTTTGCCGGTTTTTTTCAGGCTAACCCGTTGATCAATCAACGATACAATGTCTGCTCGTGCCAGCAGGTTATCGATAAATTGTTGGGTTATACGTCCAGCCATAAAGTCTCGAACAGGCGCCTATGGAAAATTACCGTGAAGCGGATTAGAAAAGAGTGCCCTTAACTTAAGAGCCTATCAATACGCTTTTGTTCAATACGCAAGAAAACAACAAGCCGTGATCCCAAAAATGAGAGCACGGCTTGCCAGATTGAAGCTAATGGGGTTTAGGCGAGTTGCTTGCGTACAGCGGCGCTAATTGCGCCCATGTCAGCTCGGCCTTGTACTTGTGGTTTAAGTACGCCCATTACCTTACCCATGTCTTGCATGCCAGCGGCACCAGATTGACTGATGGCAGCAGAAATCAGCTCGCTGATCTCTTCCTCGCTAAGCGGCTTAGGAAGAAACTCTTCCAGCACAGTTATTTCAGCCAACTCTACATCGGCCAAGTCTTGACGCGTGGCTGCAATAAATTGCTCGGCGGCGTCTTTGCGCTGTTTCACCTGCTTAACGATGATTGCCAGAACTTGCTCATCGTCAAGTTCAATGCGCTCATCAACTTCACGCTGCTTAACAGCGGCCATTAGCATACGCAAGGTGCCAAGACGTTGCTTGTCTTTAGCACGCATTGCGGCTTTTTGTTCATCCTGAAGCTGGGCTTTTAATGACATGGTATTGCTTAACTCTTAGTGCTTATTAGTACAAGCGAACGCGACGTGCGTTTTCACGAGCCAGCTTTTTAGCGTGACGCTTAACAGCAGACGCTTTAGCACGCTTACGAGCAGTGGTTGGCTTCTCGTAGAATTCGCGACGGCGAACTTCAGAAAGAATACCTGCTTTTTCGCAAGAGCGCTTGAAGCGACGTAGTGCTACGTCGAATGGTTCGTTTTCACGTACTTTAACGATTGGCATATGCCTTTCACCTTCCGGTTGTAGTTGTGAGGCCGAGCATAATTCAGCCTGGGTGATTAAAAATGGTGCCGAATTTTAAGCCGATCCCACTGTGCTTGTAAAGCCCAAATGTGCTGGCTGGTGAAAAATCCACGACGCAGGTAAGATATGCGCGTTTTTTAATTGGCTAAACTTACAGCGCTTGGGCAAACCTGAGGCTGACACGGGAACACTGCATGCGAATTCTAGGTATCGAAACCTCTTGCGACGAAACTGGCGTAGCAATTTACGATGACAAGCTCGGGCTATTGTCGCACGCCCTTTATAGTCAGGTGAAGTTACATGCAGATTACGGCGGAGTGGTACCTGAGCTGGCCTCGCGCGACCACATCCGTAAGACCATTCCCCTAATAGAAGAAGCGCTCAAAGAGGCCAACTGCGGCAAAGACGAGATCGATGCGATTGCCTATACCGCCGGCCCGGGTTTGGTGGGCGCGCTATTGGTGGGCTCGCTGACCGCCCGCAGCTTAGCTATGGCTTGGGACGTACCGGCGGTGGCAGTGCATCATATGGAAGGTCATCTGCTGGCGCCGATGCTAGAAGATACCCCGCCAGAATTCCCTTTCTTGGCGCTGCTGGTATCCGGCGGTCATACCATGATTGTGGAAGTGGACGGTATCGGCGAATACACCATCTTGGGCGAGTCGATTGACGACGCTGCCGGTGAGGCCTTCGATAAAACCGCCAAGTTATTAGGCCTGGATTACCCGGGAGGCCCGCTGCTGGCTCGTTTGGCAGAGAAAGGCGTACCCGGCCGCTTTACCTTCCCACGCCCGATGACCGACCGCCCTGGTCTGGATATGAGCTTCTCTGGCCTTAAAACCTTTGCCAAGAACACCATCGATGCCGAAGGCGACGATGAGCAAACCAAGGCGGATATCTCGCTGGCCTTCCAGCAGGCAGTGGTGGATACCCTGATCATTAAGTGCCGCCGTGCACTCAAGGAGACCGGCCTGAAGCGTTTGGTGATTGCCGGTGGGGTAAGCGCCAACACCTCGCTACGCGCCCAGCTCGGTGAGCTGATGAAAAGTCGTGGCGGTGAGGTGTTCTACCCGCGCAACGAGTTCTGTACCGATAACGGTGCGATGATCGCCTATGCCGGTATGCAGCGCTTTAAGGCTGGGCAGGTGCAGGACTTGAGCATCGAAGCCAAGCCGCGTTGGCCGCTGGATCAGCTGCCGCCTGCTAAATAAAACATCGCCAGTAAAAAAACAGAGAGATATCGAAGGGTGCTTAGCGTTCTTTACGCTTAAGCACCTTGCTTTCTGAGTGGCTACGTAGCCGCGAGATATTGCCCTGATGGCGCATAATAATCAGCACCGAGAGCATGGCTACTGGTAGGGTGTAGGCGGGCTTAATCCACCAGGTGTAGAGTGGCGCCATGGACACTGCGACAATCGCCGCCAGCGATGAATAACCGCGTACCCACAGCGTTAATAACCACGTGCCAATCAGCAGCGCGCCTAAATCCAGCCCAATCGGCAGCACGCCACCGAGCGCTGTCGCCACACCTTTGCCACCCTGAAAGTGAAAGAAGATCGGGTACATGTGGCCCAAACAGGCGGCGATGCCGACAAAGCCGAGCACCACTGGCGCTAGACCGGCAAAATAACCGAGCCATACTGGAATGGTGCCCTTGAGCATATCGCACACCAGTACTAAGCCTGCGGGAAGCTTGCCGCCGAGGCGGTAGACGTTGGTAGCACCGGGGTTATTGGAGCCGGATTGGCGGGGATCGGGAAGTTTAAACACGCGGCAGATTAGCACGGCGCTGGAGATGGAGCCGAGGAGATAGGCACAGCTAATAAAGGCTAATCCGGTAAGACCCATTGTCTACAAACGTTCCCCCTGCCATGGAATTGGGTTATTATCGCGCACCACCGAATCATACGCTGTTTTATAACCCAAGGCTATTGGTGGACCACTCAGCTGACCTGATGAGTTCTATGGATAAAGTAATAATTCGCGAGCTTACCTTGCTCGCCAGCATTGGTGTTTACGACTGGGAACACCAAATCCAACAAAAACTGGTTATCGACCTGGAAATGGGTTGGGACAACCGTCCGGCTGCGGCTAGTGATGATATCGCTCTGGCGCTCGACTATGCCTCGGTCAGTCAGGCGGTGGGCGAGCTGGTTCAAGGGCAACACCACAAACTGGTGGAAACCCTAGCCGAGAAAATTGCCGCTATGCTGCTTAACGATTTCTCCACCCCTTGGGTTAAGGTAAGCCTGAAAAAGCCCGGCGCGGTGCCCAATGCCGCCACTGTTGGGGTTGAGATCGAACGCAGCGCTGCTGAACTGCAGCAAGCAGGGCTATAGTGATGGCAGAGATCTTCGTTGGCATTGGCAGCAATATCGACCGCGAGCAGCATATTGCCAGCGGCATCGACATGCTGCGCGAGGCCTTTGGCGAGCTCAGCCTGAGCCCCATCTATGAGAGCGAGTCCTTTGGCTTCTCTGGCCCCAGCTTCTTTAACTTGGTGGCCCGTTTTGAGTCGTCAAAGAAGATCGGCGAGGTGTTAGCTGAGCTAAAACGCATCGAAGCGGCCAACGGCCGAGTGCATGGTGCGAAAAAGTTTGCCTCTCGAACCTTAGATATTGATATCCTGCTCTACGACGATGTGGTGTGTTCACAACCGTGTGAACTGCCTCGTGGGGAAGTATTGGAGAACGCCTTCGTACTTCGCCCGCTAGCTGAGTTGGCCGGTGAGCGGATTCATCCAATTGCAAAGCAAAGCTATCACGCGCTGTGGCAAGCTTTCGATAAGCAATACCAACCGTTAAACCGAGTCAGCTTAACCTGTTAGTTTAAGTTCGTAAGCCGGTTTCCAGTTTTAAAATAGTAGGTACTTATGTCCACCATTGAAGTAGTGGTCTTGTCCCTTATCCAGGGATTGACTGAATTCTTACCCATTTCCAGCTCTGCTCACCTGATCCTGCCTTCGCAGTTGTTAGGTTGGGATGATCAGGGCCTAGCCTTCGATGTTGCCGTGCACGTCGGTAGCTTGTTCGCCGTTATGGCCTATTTCCGCACCGAGATCCTCTCGATGCTTAAGTCGTGGATTGCTTGGTTTGGCGGAAAGCGCGACCCCGAAGCCACCCTCGCATGGTTTATTATCTTCGCCACCCTGCCGGCGGTATTCTTTGGCTTCTTCGGCAAAAACCTGATCGAGATGTACCTGCGCTCAGCTTGGGTGATTGCCTGTACCACCATCGTGTTTGGTCTGTTGCTGTGGTGGGCCGATAAGACTGGTGTGCGCCGCTTGGGCGAGTACGATATCAGCTGGAAACAAGCCATGGCGATCGGCTTTGCCCAAGCGATTGCGATCATTCCCGGCACCTCGCGCAGTGGTATCACCATGACTGCAGCATTGATGCTGGGCATGAAGCGTGAAGCGGCGGCTCGCTTCTCTTTCTTGTTGTCGATTCCGGTGATCTTGGGCGCCTGTGTGCTGCTCACCAAGGATATCGTTGATACCAATGTAGCCACCCCAGATTGGTCGGCGCTGGCAATGGGTATTGTGCTGACCTTCTTCAGCGCCTACGCCTGCATCCACTACTTTATTAAGTGGATCAGCAAGCTGTCGATGACCCCGTTTGTGATCTACCGGGTATTGCTGGGTATTGGCTTAGTGGTGATGCTAACCACCGGCTAGTTAATGTTAAGTCAGCCACGGTGCTGGCTGACTACATTGATGCGATTAGGGTTTAAGAGGCGTGGTTTGCTAACCACGCCTTTTTTGTATCACTGATCACCGCTATCCGCTGCTGGCCTAGCTGCTCGCGGATCTCAGCGCCTTTATAGCCGGCGGCAACGATGGCTTTTACATCCACCGCTTGGGCGTTTTGGTACTGCAGCCACAGATAATCGGCAGAGGGGTAGGGCTTGCTCTGCCAGCCCAGGCGGCCTCGGTAATCGGCGATACAGGCTTGCAGGATCTGTTGGAAGCGCTCGCCTTTACGCCAAGCATCAGTCTTGTTCAGCAGTTTGAGCACGGTGGCAGGTTTAAGCTCGGCGGCGCTATGGATGGTGATATGGTATTCAGCCACGAGTAGCGCTAAGTCGCGGTAGTGGTTGGGCACCTTAAAGCGTTCGCAGAAGGCCTTGATCCGCGGCATACCAGCAGGCCCATGGTTGGGGTGCGAGGGCAGCTTGTCTTTTGGCGTGAGCGCCTTGCCAAAATCGTGGCACAGCGCGGCGAAGCGCACCTCTTTGGCAAAGCCTTCATCGACCGCTTGCTTGAGCACCATCATAGTGTGCAGCCCGGTACAGATCTCCGGGTGGTACTCTTTGCGCGCAGGCACGCCGTAGAGCTCATCGAGCTCGGGGAACAGCACCTTCAGTGCCTCGGCTTCGCGTAGCACTTCAAAGAACACCTGCGGATTTTGGCAATCCAGGCTGCGCTCCAGCTCGCTCCACACCCGCTCTGGAGTCAGGCTCTCCAGCTCGCCAGTGTGGGCGATATCACGCATCAGCGCGATGGTCTCATCGGCGACCTTAAAGCCAAGGTGGTGGAAACGGGCAGCAAAGCGGGCAACCCGCAGTACCCGCAGCGGATCTTCCACAAAGGCCGGGCTGACATGGCGTAGCAGCCGCTGCTCCAGATCGCGCTGGCCACCGTAAGGGTCGTGGATCTCACCATTGGGCGATTGGGCGATGGCATTGATGGTGATATCGCGGCGGATCAGGTCTTGCTCGAGGGTAATGGAGTCGTCGAAATCGCAGATAAAACCGGTATAGCCTTGGCCCTTTTTACGCTCGGTGCGCGCCAGTGCATACTCTTCTTGGGTGTGCGGATGCAGGAACACCGGAAAGTCTCGGCCCACTTGGGTAAAGCCCTGATCGAGCATCTGTTGTGGGGTTGAGCCAACGACCAAATAGTCACGATCTTTCACTGCCAAACCCAGTAAGTTGTCGCGCACTGCGCCGCCAACTAGATAAATCTCCACGCTCGTCTCACTCTTGCCGATCCACAAAATCTTTGAACGCGGTATTATATACCCGAACTACTCCAAGGTGCAGGATTCGAAAAACTCAATGTCCATCGGGCAAGGCGAACTGCGGTAAAAAAGGATAACAGGATGTACTTTGAATACTTCGGGTTAACGGAGAACCCGTTCTCGATTGCTCCCAACCCGGACTATTTGTTTTTAAGCGATCGCCATAAAGAGGCGCAGGCGCATTTGAACTTTGGTTTGGGTGAGACTGGCGGCTTTGTGCTGCTTACCGGCGAGGTGGGCACCGGGAAAACCACGGTGCTGCGTAACCTGTTGCGCCAGTTAGGCGATGACAGCCAGGTAGCGATGATCCTCAATCCCAGCCTGAGCGAGCGCGAACTGCTGGCCAGTATCTGTGACGAGCTGGAAATTGACTACGACCAGCAACAAGACAGCCTGAAGCTCTACAGCGACGCCATTAAACAGCGCTTGATGGACAACCACCAAGCTGGCAAGCACACCCTGCTATTGATTGATGAAGCCCAGCACTTGGGCGTACAAGCTCTTGAGCAGCTGCGTCTGCTCACCAACTTAGAAACCGACACCCAAAAGCTACTGCGGGTGGTGTTGGTTGGCCAGCCAGAGCTGCAACAGATGCTCAAGCAGAGCATGTTGCGCCAGCTAGCCCAGCGGATTACCGCGCGCTACCACTTGCTGCCACTGACTTTGGCAGAAACTCGCCAATATATTCGCTACCGCCTTAAGGTGGCGGGCTGCCAGCGCAAGCTGTTCAGCGATAAAAGCTGTAAGAAGATCTTCCAGCTAAGCGGCGGGATCCCACGTCTGATTAACCTGCTGTGCGATCGGGCATTGCTGGCCAGTTACGCCGCCGACCAAGAACGGGTTGACCCCAAAGCGGTACAACAAGCCGCGGGCGAGATTGGCCTGGAGGGCGTAAAAGCAGGCTCTGGAAATAAACTAGGGCTGGGCTTTGCTACAGGTGTGGTGCTTGCCTTGGGCCTGGCTGGCGCTCTGGTTTATTTATCCAAGCCATCTGTGCCTAGCGCCATTGAGCCCACGCTGCAGCCAGCACTTGAGCTTAATCCCATCGTTGCCGAACCCGTGGTCACGGCAGAGCCGGAGCAGTACGAGCTTGCAGAGGCTACGCCCGCTACCAGTGTCGACAGCCAATGGCGTGAGCTGCGCCAAGCCAACCTTCGGCCCGATATTGCCCGCCAGACGCTTTACAAACTGTGGGGCTATCAGGTGGAGGCCCAGCAGGCCAACTGCCAACTGGCTCCAGCGGTGGGGCTGCGCTGTCAGCGCCAGCAGGGCGGCTGGAACGCGCTGTTAGCGGTCAACTACCCAGCGGTGATTGCACTGAATGATGAAGGCCAACGCTTCTTTGCGGTGGTCACCCAACTTGAGCCGGAGGTGGAGCTGTGGCTCGATAGTCAGCGAATTGTGGTCGAGCCGAGCTGGCTACTGCGCCGCTGGGATGGTGAGTTCGAGTTGATGTGGTACCCACCGCGCGGCTTTAGTGGCGTATTAAAGCAGGGCGAGCGCGGGCCGATGGTGGAGTGGCTTAGCCAAAGCTTGGCCATGCTCAATGGCGGTCTTGCGGGCCAAAGCAGTGTGTTCGATAGCGAGTTGGCCCAGCAAGTCCGCAGCTTCCAGCGCCAGAATCTGTTAGAGGCCGATGGGGTGGTTGGGGAGCAAACCATGATGCGCCTTTCCCAGCTGGTCCATCTCAGCCAGCCGCGACTTAAGGAGGTGTGGTAATGTCGATTATCTCTAAGGCGCAGCAGCGCGGTCAGGGCGAGTATTACGGCGGCGACAAGCAAGGCTTGTCCATCAAACCCTTGGCTGCTGTTATCGGTGGGATAGTGCTCGGTGGTGGCTTAGCCGCAGGCGCTTATCTGTATTGGAGTACGACCACCGCTAGCCCGTCTCTAGCAGTTACCAGTGCCGCAGGGCAACAACCCGTCGTTCAGATGGCTCAGGCGGTTCAGTCGGTTCAGGCAGATCAGCCCATGCAGCCATCACCAGCAAAACCGGCGCCTGCCAAGGAGCCGCGCGCGATGGAAAATGCCCTAACACCCAGTGAGATCACCATCTTGCCATTGCCGGAGCTTAAGCTAGAGGCGGTCGATTTGCTGAGCCTGCGTCAGCAGCAGCTAAAGCTGCAGAGCGAGGCTCAGGCGGCCTCTTATCCGCAGGCTGAAGCGCCCGTTTCCCAAGCAGCTACCAATGCAGAGCCTGTATCGCAAATAACGCCGAACGCCCAACAGACACAACCACTAGCGCAGCAAGCTGAGCCTGAAGTTGATAGCGTGCTGGCGGCATTGTTCGCCGATGCCGTGGAAGCCACCGAAGGCCAGAGCTGGCAGCAGGGTGATTACGATATGACACCACAGCTGAGTGCGCTGGATGAAGCTATTAGCGCCAAGGTGCCCGACTTTAAGTTTAACTCCCACGTGTACTCGTCGGACTCGGAGCGCAGTTATGTGCGCTTTAATAACGAGCTGTTGTACGAGGGAGAAGAGGTGGCTCCTGGGGTGATCCTGGAAGCCATTCGCCGCGATGATGTGATTTTAAATATCGACGGCACCCTGTGTCGCCAGCGGGCCCTAAAAGACTGGAAGCTCGGCTAGGGCCTAGTGATGCGGTAGAGACTAAAAAGGCGTGCTTAGCACGCCTTTTTTGATCGTGTGATGGAGCTTACATCCAGCGGTTGTCGCGTTTCTTGCGGCGCGGTAGGTGCGGCACAATCAAGCCAACGATAAGGCCCACGATGGCGATAATGCCACCACGCATCATCCAGCGCATTTGAATGTCGGTTTCGCGGGTATCCAGGCGACGACTCAGGTCTTGGTTTTGGTCGTTGATCTGTGCGAACTGCTCGTTGAGCTGCTGGTTTTGGGCGGTCAGTGTTTCGATTTGCGCAGTCTGCTCTTCAATCAACTGCTGTTGCTGGCCTGCTTGAGAGCTGCTGTCTTCAGCCATGCTCTTACGTGCTTGCTCGCTTTTTGCCAGTGCATCTTGCGCCGCTTTCAATTGCTCAGCCAGACCCGGGTTGCGGTTCAGGAACTTGGCTTCTACCCAGCCTTCGCGGCCGGTAGACATACGGATCTTGGCATACTGGGTTTCGCTGTTAAGGTCCAGCAATTCCACTTTCTCACCGGCGTTAACCGAGCCAATGATGCGGAATTGGTTGCTGGAACCGGAATGCATATAGACGAACAGTTCGTCGGAGATATAGCGGGTTTGAGCGTGAACACTCAAACTCAGGGCAAAGGTGGCAATAGCAAGTAGTCGTGCAAACACGTTATTAGTCTCTAAGTGATTGTTTATGATTTGGTCCCAGTGTACGAAACAACGCTGTGGGGCTCAACCACAGCGTTGTTGTAGAGCACTCATGAGCGCGCATTATGGGCTCATGAGAGAGGGCTTGCGTGGCTTAGTTAAAAACAAGCAGTAGCAGTTCGAAGAACACGATCGCCAGGCCGGCACCTGCTGGTAGGGTAATCACCCAAGAGGTGACAATCTTGCGCACCACACCAAGGTTCAGCGCAGCAATACCGCGCGCCATACCTACACCTAATACTGCACCCACCAAGGTTTGGGTGGTGGAGATAGGCAGGCCGGTACCTGAGGCGATCACTACCGTTGCAGCGGCGGCCAGCTCGGCGGCAAAGCCACGGCTTGGGGTGAGGTGAGTAATGCCAGTACCAATGGTGGCCATAACTCGGTGGCCGAATAGTGCCAGGCCGGTCACGATGCCCAGACCGCCCAGTGGCAAGATCCACCACGCTAGCTGCGCTTTAGCCAGGATTTCGCCGTCGTTCTTCACAATGCTCACTACCGCGGCCAGCGGGCCAATCGCATTCGCCACATCGTTCGAGCCGTGGGCGAAGGCCATACAACAGGCGGTGATCACCATTAGTACGGCAAACACCTTCTCTACGTTGGTGTAGTGCATATGGCGGTCGGCTTTTGGATCAATCTTCAGTTTACTGATCACATACTTACCGACGATGGCAACCACTATGCCCACCGCGATGGCTAGCAGATAACCTTCGGCTTCACCAATGTCCAGGCCGACATGTTTAAGGCCTTTTTTGATGGTTACCAGCGACATCATAAAGCCCGCACCAAACATATATAGCGGTACATAGCGCTTGGCTGCTTGGATCGGGTTTTCATCGTCGAAGATAAGCTTTTGCGCACTCATAAAGATGAGATAGGCGATGACCCCCGAGATAGCCGGGGTGACAATCCAGCTACCTACGATGCCGCCCACCTTGCTCCATTCAACGGCATCAGAGCCCACGCCTATGTAGGCAAAGCCGATGATGGCACCGATGATAGAGTGAGTGGTAGACACCGGCCAACCGTTGTACGAGGCAATGATCAGCCAAGTACCCGCGGCTAACAGCGCGGCAATCATACCGAAGACCATCAGCTCGGGTTGGGCGGTAAAGGCGTCGGCATCGATAATGCCTTTGCGAATGGTGTTAGTCACCGCGCCACCGGCCAAGTAGGCGCCGGCGAACTCAAAGACCATCGCAATAATGATCGCCTGTTTGATGGTGATCGCCTTAGAACCTACCGAGGTTCCCATCGCGTTCGCTACGTCATTGGCACCAATGCCCCAGGCCATCACAAAGCCGACCACGGCTGCGATAACCACCAGGATGGCACCATAATTTGCAATAATTTCCATAGGTGTAACCTAAGTGTTTTTCTCGTTGGTTAAGAACGGTAGATCATAAGTTCCAGACGCGCGCCTACGCGTTGCGCCTGATCGGCCAGTGCGCCGATGGATTCGATGATGTAGTAGAGGAACATCACGTTGACAGGGTTGAGCTGATCTTCGAGTTTAAACAGCTCTTTACGCAGTTTGATCTGCTGTGAATCTGTGTCGTCTTCGATGGCATCGAGGCGTTGAATCATCCGCTCCACCAGTTCGACTTCGCGTCCGCGAAAGCCGGTTTCCAGCAAGTCGTCGAGTTCGTTGATGGCGTCTTTGGCCAGTGCGGTGGCATCAAGGCTGCGCTTCACATAGGCCATGAATAGGTCGACCAGCGACTCAGGCACTTCCAGGTGGCGACCCAGAATTCGTCCGCTGATGTCTTTCGCTTTGTTAGCGATACGGTCTTGGTGGGTGAGCAGTTCCAGCAAGTCGGAACGTTCCACCGGCATAAAGATACCGCCAGGTAGGTTAAGTCGAATATTTCGTTTGAGTTTGTCGGCGTCCTTTTCCTTACGAGAAATAAAGGCGCGCGCCTCAGTGGCGGCCTCCCAATCCTTGGAAAAAACGGCGTTAAAAAAAGGTACTAAGCCTTCGCAACACTCATGCACCACACTAATATGCTCTTCCAGTGGCTTGATGGGTGACTTTGCAAAAAGGCCTAAAATTGAGTTCGCTGACATAGTCTTCTTCTCAGTTTAAATTACGCACAATACGTCCATTGCGCGGCGAATGTTAACTTAGCCTAGTTCACTTGTAAGTAGTTTTTTGTCATCTTTTTGCAATCAATTTATGCTGGGTCTGATTTCGATCAAAATGCTGGGATCTAGCCCGCTGATTCTTAAAGTTAATATGAAACTACCCAATAAATGAACGACGAAATTGAGCTGAAGTTCATCGCCAATCGCGACATCTGGAAGCCGCTTATTGACCTGATGCGCCAATGGACGATCATCGAGCGCGACTCCGCCCCCTTACTCAGCATCTACTTCGATACCCCCGACTGGCAGCTGCTGAGCTGGGACATGGGACTGCGACTGCGCCGCGAGTGCGGCCAGCAATGGCAAACCCTGAAAACTCCCGGCCAAACCGTGGGCGGGGTGCATCAACGCCCGGAGTTCAATCACCCCCTTCAAGGCGAACTGCCCCAGTTAGCCCTGTTTAACGGCGTACCTTGGCCCGAGCCTGACAAGCTAGTACCGATGCAGCATCAGCTGCGCGAAGTGTTCCGCACCGATTTTGTTCGCCTGCGCATGGTGGTGGAAGTGGATACGCTTGGGGTGGTGGAAGTGGCCGCTGACCGTGGCCATGTGTCGTTAGGCGGCAACGTATCACTCGGTGAGCAGTGGGAAGTGATCAATGAGATTGAGCTGGAGTTGCTGGAGGGTAGCCCTGAGGCCTTGTTTGTATTGGCCGAACAGGTGGCGCAGCTAGCGGGCGAGCAGCTCGCTTGTATCAATAAAGCGCAGCGCGGCTATCACTTGGCCTTGCACAAACCCTTCACTGCGAAAAGTCTGCCGAGCTTGGAGCTTACCAAGCCAGATGCCGCTGCAATTAGGCGCTATCTCGAGCAGTTACTGAATCATGCCCTGTATCACCTGCAGCTTTCGCAGCCCGAGATTACCGCAAACGACAAGCCTCAAGCCTTGCTGTTAGCGATAAACAGCTTTTCACTACTGCTGGATAGCTGTGAAGTATTGGCCAAGCATGCTGGCTGGTTCAAAGGGAAGGCGAGCGGGTTAGAGGGTTGGCAGAACAGTATAGACAAGCTCCGCCAGCTCGATGCAGAGGCGGTGTTTGAGCAGCGCGAGCTGTGCCTGCTGTCATTGGAGATATGCCGCTATCTCTATCTGCAGAAAGGCGAAGAGCCAGCCGCGGTGACTGACTCTTCAGAACTTATCGCCCAGCTTAGTGCTGTGCGAACGCGTTAGGCCTTTTCGAAACAGATCTCGATGGTGGCTTCACCGTACTCACAGGTGAATGGCATCATCATCTTCGCGCCATCGTTTTTATGGGTGATGGTATGGGCAGGGCCCGAGACCACTACTGGCGTTGCCATCGAGAAATCATAGCCGTCGTCGGCTAGGATCCGCTTGGCACCACCGGTCACCATGTTGGTGATCTCACCCACCATATCGGTCACTTCTTCGTTAACGCTGCTAGGGGTTTCGCCCAACATGCGGCGCATGATTTCAAAGGCCAGTGAGCGGTCAAAGCTGACGGAGAATGAGCCCTTAAGCTGCGGGCCCACCATACCAATCAGGCCGGACACATCGCCGCGCGCCACTTCGTCTTTCTTGAGTTTGGGTTTGCCGGGCTTGAGCTCAAGCTGCGCCATAGTGGTTAACACATTGAGCAAAGACGACAAAAAAGGATTAACGAACTTAACATCCATGAACTTTTATTCCAGTTTGTTCAGACACTAACAAGAGTCGGTTCAGGTAATTATCAACATACCTTAGAATCGCACGAGAATTCTAAGGCTGCAACCTAGAGGCCACTTTTCGACGCTCTCACAGGCAAAGTTACGACTCACTTCATAATCTGCCAGAAAAGCGGCTGAAACGGGCAATATCGGCGCTGCTTTCCTGTGATGTTTCCTTAAAAATAGCTGATATTAATCAACGACTTGTTAACGCTGTTGGTGGAACTTCGGTGAGCTTGTCAAAGTTCGATCGGAGTTATTGAGTTAGCCTATTAGTTGGTTTAAGGTGTAGTTGTCTATCTATCTGATAACTAAGGCATTGTTGCATATCGTGCCGAATGAGCCAGGAAGCTTGTGGTATGGCCTTATTAGTGACCGAACCTGAGAAAGTAATTCTCGACCAACTGTTAATTCCCCCGCGCCCGCAGATCCTTTTGAAGATCACCCAGCAAGCTCGCATGGACGAGCCCGATGTGGCAATGATTGCCGAAGCGATTGCCAGTGATGTGGGGCTTAGCGGCGCAGTATTGCAGGTGGTGAACTCGGCGGCGTTTCGCCGCGCCACCACCATTCGCTCGATTCATCAGGCAGTGATGACGCTGGGGCTGGATCGGGTGCTGCTGATCGTTAAGGCGGTCGCGCTGAAATCTTGTTGGTCTGATTCCAAGGCGTTGGAGTACCTATGGGGCCACAGTCAATTGATTGCCAACTGTGCCGCCTTGCTGGCGGAAGAACTCGGCTACGAGGTGATCAAGGACAAGGTCTATATGCTCGGGCTGTTCCATCAAAGTGGTGTAGCGGCGCTGTATACCCATTTTGATGACTACTCCGAGTTGCTGGCCAAAAACCAAACACTTAGCTGGCGTGGCATTGCCGATATTGAACGGGAGCGCTACAGCACCAGTCATCCCACCGTTGCAGCATTGATAGCCCAAAAATGGGGACTGCCCACCGCGCTGGCTGAAGCCATTTACTATCAATATGATTGGGAAAGCCTAGTTGCCAGCGAAGAGATGACCAAGGCGGTACGACTGTTGGTGGTGCTGCTCAAACTGGCCAAGGTGGCCGCAGATAAGCAATCGGGCCAGCCCTACCCACCGAGCAATTGGTATGAACTGGTCGATGCAACCAGTAGCTTCCTAGGCCTTGATGAAGGGCAGCTAGAGGAAGTCTTGCTAGTGGTTGCTGAAAAATCCGTTAGCGTTCAATAGTTATACCAATCTACATAAGCAACTGATCATTCTTGCTGGTTAAAATCATTGATGACAGCGTCAACGCTTTTGTAATTAGTCCACTAGTTACGGCAAGCGCCTCCTTGTCCTCAATGATTTTCCCTGCGCAATCTCTGATCATTAACTTATCCAGATTGGTATTACTTCGCGCTGGCTTTCAGCGACAGGGTCAGTGAGAAACGCGCCATCACCTCATCGCCGCTGAGCTTTGGGCAGGTGGCGATAATCTCAACCGCTTGGTTGACCCGTTCGCCACTGGCTGCGCTTTGCTCCAGCATCTGATCGATCAGCGCCCCATCTTTACAGGTAAACACCACATCATCTTCCGGACGTTTTAAGAACTCGCCTTCTACTGCCTTGAACGCCAAAGATATCCGATAGGGGCTGTTGGCGGTTTTGGCAAAGGCCAGAAACGCTCCGGCTACATCGGCACCAACCGCCAGCGCGCCAAAGTACATGCTATTGAGGTGATTTTTAGTGCGACGGCGCAGCGGGATCTTCATCACCAGTTCGTGCTCGGTCATCATCAGGATTTTCGGGCGGCAGAACCCAATGAGTGGCACCTTAACCAGGCCAAAGTAGCGCAGCATAAAGTTGGCTTTCCGTAGCGACGGTAGCATGGCATTCCTCCTTGTTAGACGCTCTAATACCAATCCACATAAGTAACTGCTCATTCTTGCTGGTTAAAATCATTGATAACAGCGTCAACGCTTTTGTAATTAGCCCACTAGTCACGGCAAGCGCTTCCTCGTCCTCAATGATTTTTCCTGCGCAATCTCTGATCACTTACTTATCCGGATTGGTATGAATTTAAACGCTTGTTTGAAAATAGCAAGAATGTCATTGCAAGTTTGCGGCGAGCAAAAGCTGTGGGGAGGGTAGCGGGGACTGTTTCAGATGACTAAAACGCAAAAAGCCTCGCAATGCGAGGCTTTTAAACCAAAAACAAAGGAGGCGGAATCGAACCACCGACACGAGGATTTTCAATCCTCTGCTCTACCGACTGAGCTATCCGGGCAAATTTTGTATCTAGTGCTGCTGGCAACCTAGTAAAAAGCCTCGCTAAGCGAGGCTCTTTAAATGTGGTGCCCGGAGGCGGAATCGAACCACCGACACGAGGATTTTCAATCCTCTGCTCTACCGACTGAGCTATCCGGGCAACGGGGCGTATTAGACGTTTTTTACGGTTTGAAGTCAAACGCTAAACCGCAAAAACTCAGAAATCGAGTTTGTTTGCTGAAAATGCACTCAAACTGGGTTTTTAGTGAGCTGGTATTGCAAAGTTTGCGCGCAAACAGCACAAAAACGTCGCCACTAAAAACGACGAAAGGTGGCCAATGGCCACCCTCACGCGTCGTTAATCCCTTGAGTTAAGAATAAGCTGTGCGGTCTAACCGGATAAGTTATCGCCAGTTGAGTGCCCGATACCTGGGTGAGGTAAGTGCTGCGCCCCACCGGTAAGTGGCTTGCGTTTCTCTAACGTGGTTATAGATTAAGGATTTTGAAGGGGTGAGTGGTTGCGATGTTTGCCGAATATACAGTTTATTCAGCAAGAGATAGCTTCTAAATGGCTTTATTGAGGTGTATTGTTGCTTAGTAGTAAATTTAGGGACAACTTTTATGAAGTTAGACAGAACAGATCGGCGTATTCTCGCCCTTATGCAGCAAAATGGACGTATCAGCAACCTGGAGTTGGCAGAGCAAGTCGGCCTGTCTCCATCGCCCTGTTCGCGACGGGTAAAAGCCCTGGAAGAAGCGGGGCTGATCGCCAAACATGTCACCGTGCTCGATGCCAATAAGCTCAACCTGAAACTCACCGCATACATTCATATCTCGATGGACCGCCACACCCCAGATCGCTTCGATAACTTCGAGCGCCTAGTCGCTGGCTATGAGGAGGTGATGGAGTGTGCTCTAGTCACCGGCGTCGATGCCGACTACCAGCTCAAGGTAGTGGTGCCGGATATGGACCATTACCAGCAGTTCCTGTTGGGTAAGCTGACCCGCATTGAAGGGGTTACCGGGGTGCGCTCAAGCTTTGTGCTACGTCAGGTGTTCCACCATAACGCACTGCCACTGTCGCATATTCGTTAGGAAGGGCGAGCTATCGCCCTGCCATGCTTATTGCGCGCTTTGAGCAAGATAGCGATCGCGCGCCGCGCAGTAGCTGTCTATCAGCAACTGGCTCTCTTCTTGTTTGTAGGGCAGTAACGCGCCAACCAGCATCCGTTTTTGGCCATGGCCTAGTTTTTTGCCATTCTCGCTAATGTTGAAATGCAGGGTGGCAACACCACGACGGCCATTTGGCTGATAGTCGCCGTGGTCGAAGTCGAGGGTAGCGCGTTGTTGGGGCAGGGTATCCAGCTCCAGGCTCATGCTCTCGTAGATCACCAGTGGGCGTTTGCGATTGAGCATCAGTCCCTGCTCTTTTAACAGGGGCTCAAGAATATGTGGGAAGTTCATACCTGAGAAACGGACATAGTCTTGGATCATTCCCTCAATCACTTCGTGCTGATGGGTAGACTCGCCGTGGGTTTCCAGGCTTAGATAGCGCTTGTCGTCGTCGTCGAGTAGGTCAAAGCGGCCTTGTTCGGGGGATTCCACCCGCAGTGGCACGTTATCGCTGACCATATCGCTAAAGCTGACCCGCATCTTTTGGGCGAGGCCTAGCTCGTTAAGCAGTACCGAGAACAGCAGATCGCCGGGCACACAGAAGCGCGAGGAATCCGCATCGTGGATCGCATTAAAGTCGTTAGCGACCGATTTGGCGAAGCTACAGGCCTGCTGACGGCTGAAGATCAGCTTGTCTTGCTGGCGCGAAAAATAGTCAGATAGTTCCATAATCTTGTGACAACCACAGTTTCAATCGGCGAGATTCTATCAAAATCCCTGCAAACTGTGGTCGTATCAGTGTAAAAGCTCGATTAAGTAGCGTGGCTCAGCTCGGCAAAGTATGCGCTCAAGGCCTTTGATAGCTTGTCGGGGGAGTGGCGCACCACCTCGCCATCGTCTAGCAGATCGGTGTGAATGAACTGGTAGTTCTCCCGCAAGGCTTGCAGGTTGTCGAAGGCGACATGCTCGGCGCGCTCAGAACTGTAGTTGTTCAGTGCCTCTTGGCTGGGGGCGTGGCTATTCACCAGCAGCACATCGAGCTTACGGCCGATATAGCGCTCCAGCACCTCAATAAAGGCTTCCAGCTTAAAGCCGTCGGTCTCACCAAACTTGGTCATGATATTGCTGACATACACCAGCTTGGCCTTGGAGCTGCACAGCGCCTGTCTGACGCCCGGCACCAGCAGGTTGGGAATGATAGAGGTAAACAGGTCGCCCGGACCCAGCACAATCGCATCCACCGAGTTGATTCGCTCGATAACCGGTGGATAGACCCTGACTTGTTCAGCGTGGTGGGGCACTAAGAACACGTTCTCAATCTTTTCTCGTTGATCGCCGCGAGGGATATCGATGGCGCTTTCACCAAAGATCCGCTCGCCGCTGGTGAGCTCGGCGACTAAGGTGGACTTGTCGACGGTGACCGGCAAGATCTCGCCCTCAACATCGAGCATCTGTGCCAGACCCTGCACCCCTTCCGAGAATGATCCGCTGTATTGCGACAGCATGGTCAGCAGCATATTACCAGCACTGTGGCCAGTTAGGCGGTTGCCCTTGGTAAAGCGCTTGAGCAGCAGTTGACGGGCCAACTCACGATGGGGCGATAGCGCCAATACACACTTGAGGATATCGCCGGGGGGAAGGATCCCCAGTTCGTCGCGCAGACGACCGGTGCTGCCGCCACTGTCGGTCATCGAGACGATGGCGCTGACCGAGGTGTCGGGGAGATCCCGTAGCGCCGAGAGCATAACGAAGTGTCCACTACCGCCGCCGATGGTGGCGACTGCCAGTTTATTGTTATTAGAAAGGGCTGACATACTATCCATGGAGTAACGATTCTTAGAGCAAATTGTGACAGCAAGCCCCCTCACTCTCAAGATCGGAAGCCCCGTTAGCGTGAGCACTGTCATCATCGTGCAATCCCAGCTTCACATTGCGGTCAAAAATCCATCGTAATTTTGCAGAAAAACCACGGATGACAATGCAATGGCGAAAAAGCAGGTCTATCAAAGCCTCTGGCTTTCCGATATTCATCTGGGCTGCAGGGACTGCAAAGCGGAGTTTCTGTTACATCTTCTGAAGCAAACCCGCGCTAAGCGGATCTTTTTAGTCGGTGACATCATCGATGTGTGGGCGCTTAAGCGCCGGGTCCATTGGCCTGCCGCACATAACGACGTGCTCCAGTATTTAATGTACCTAGCGCGCAAAGGCACCGAAGTCATCTATATCCCGGGCAACCACGACCAGCTATTCAAGGCCTATAAAGGCTTGGAGCTGGGCGATATCCCGGTACATGAGCAATACACCTATACCAGCATTACCGGCAAGAAGATCCTGATGCTACACGGTGACCAGTTTGATGACGAAGTGTGCTTTGGCAAGCTCTACGCCAAGCTAGGGGATCACCTCTACGACCTGCTGATGTTCCTCAATCGCGTGGTCAGTGATTGGCGTCAGCGCCTGGGGTACTCCTATTGGTCACTGGCGGGCTACATCAAATCGCGCATCGGTAAGGCGCAAGAGGCAATCTTGCGTTACCAGAATGCCGCGATTAACGAGGCCAAGCGTCAGCAGGCGGATATGATCATCTGCGGTCACATCCATCACCCCTGCTTGCTGGAGAAAGATGGGGTGGTCTACGCCAACGATGGTGACTGGATAGAGAACTGCACCTACCTGTGTGAAACCATGGAAGGCGAGCTGCAACTGCGCCGCTGGGATGACAAAGCCGGCGAGTGTCAGTTGTTGGCCAGTCACGACACCCGCGAGCCTGCTGCGCCAGAATCTCAGGTGGCATAAGCGGCATTTCGCGCTATAGTCCCCGAAAGCACACACTTTTGGGGACCATCAAGCATGTTGCAAGCCTTAAAGCAGTTTATTCAGGCGGCGATTGAAACCGACCATGCGGTAGCGGGCGATGAAGTCGAGCTGGCCGTTGCCACCTTGTTTGTCCAGCTAAGCCGCGCCGACAATCAGCCCGATGAGGCTGAGCGCGCCAAGATGCTCAAACGCTTAGCGCATCTGTTTCAGCTAGAGACTGCAGAAGCAGAGCGCCTGTTAGCGCGGGCCGACGAGATGGCCGAGCAAGCGACCTCGCTGTACGACTTTACCCGCTTTGTGAAACAACTGGAGTATCAGCAGCGCTATCAGTTTACCGTGGCGCTGTGGGAAATAGCCTGGGCCGACGATGAGCTCGACCCGCACGAAGAGGCCTTGATCAGACAAATCGCCGAGCTGATTTATCTCAGCCACAGCGATTTTGTGAAGGCCAAACACCAAGCGCAGCCACAATAAGCATCACACCAAGCCGCTGCTTGCTAAAAATTGGTGAACTAATCAGCGATTTGCGGCGTTTTGTTTAAAGCTTGCGCAAACAGACTCAATGCGCGATTCTGGGTCTTTACCTTTAGTTGGGTTTAGGTATACTACGCAGCGTCTCTAGGGGCGTAGTTCCAATGGCAGAACGTCGGATTCCAAATCCGAATGTTGGGAGTTCGAATCTCTCCGCCCCTGCCACATTAAAAGGCCAGCTTTATGCTGGCCTTTTTCGTATCTGCATGCCGGAAGGAGTATCAGGTGTCGGCTGGTTCACACAAGTTAGCGGTTATTGGTGGCGGCATCGCCGGTTCTACCATTGCTTTGAATTTGGCAGAATTGGGCATTGAGGTGCACTTGTTAGAGGCTGGCCCCAGTTTGGTTAATGGCCCTCCAGCGTGTCATCTGCACGCAGGCGGTAACCTCTATCGCGAGCTCGACACCCAGCAGTGCATCGATCTGCTCGAGCAGTCGCTGGAGATGCTCAGCGCCTTCCCACATTGCGCGAACCCCCGTCCCACCGTATTGGCACTTCCGCTTGAAGACGCCAGCACGCCGCAAGCCTTGCTACCTCGGCTGGAACATCTACGCAGCCACTATCAGCAGCTTATCGAGCAGCGCCCGGAGCTTGAGCTCATCGGCAAGCCGGAGCACTACTTCAGCCTCTACTCACGCGAGCAGTTGCAAGCGCTAGCAGAGCGAACCCCGCCCGCGCAGCCGCGCTGTGATGATGACTGGATGATTCCGCTGGCGCGCCAGCTCGATCTGAATAAGCTGCAGTTCCCGCTGATCTTGGTGCAAGAGTATGGCCTGAGCATGCTACGCCTGGCGGCTAGCTGCGAACTGATGGCGGAACATTTGCCAAACTTAAATCTGTCGCTTAACAGCCGGGTTGATGCACTAAGCCGCCAAGGCGACAAATGGCAGCTAACGGTAAACCGCGGCGGAGAGCAACAGCATCTCGAGGTGGACTACTTGGTGAACGCCTGTGGTTTTCGCACCGGCAGCATCGACGATCAGGCAGGCCTGAGCCGCCAGCGTATGGTGGAGTTCAAGGCGGCATTTTTGAGCCACTGGCCGCGCCCTGAAGGTCATTGGCCCGAGGTGATCATCCATGGCGAGCGCGGTACCCCGCAGGGCATGGCCCAGCTCACTCCTTATGCCGACAGCTACTTCCAGCTACATGGCATGACCGAAGATATTACCCTGTTCAAAGATGGCTTGGTGGCCAGCGACCAGCAAAGCGCCCAGCCACGTTTGCCCAGCCCGCTGCTCAGTAAAATCGAGCAGGGCTGGCCCGAAGATGTACTCAACCAGCGCAGTGAGTTAGCGATTGCTCACTTCGCGCGCTTCCTGCCAGATTTCTCGCAGGCCGAACCGGCTAGTAAGGCGCTGTTCGGTGCTCAGCAGATCCCCGGTGGCGATCCAAGCCGCCGCGAGGCCACAGTTAGTTTTGCTGATAATCACTACGCCCGGGCCGAGATCGTCAAGTTCTCATCGGCGCCGAAAGCGGCTCGACTTATCGCTGGGGAACTGGCTGAACTGGGCTGGTCAGTGAAACCCTACCAACTGCTGCAAAGTGCTAAGCATCTCAACAAGCAGCAGATCCTTTCACAGGCTCGCGCCATTGCAACTGCGCGTCAGCTTCCACCTGCCTTGGCGGAGATCTATGGGGAATTTCAGGCTTAGGCTTGCTGAAGCAGCCGGCAGTAGTGGTCAGGCACCTGCTGGCTCTTAGCGAGGCGATAAACCACCTCCAGCTGGCACCCGGCACGCTGGGCAAACACCGAAGCTGGAATTCCTTTTCTGCGTAGTGTTTTTAGAAATTGTCGTCCGTTCACTGCTATCTCGACATGGTTTAAGTCTGTTGGCAGGCGCTATTTAACCCAAGCTGTATGACAGTGCGATGAAACATCGCTAACCCTTGATTAAATGATTATTTACCAACCAGTAAAGCTCCTATTTAACTTAATTCCATCAGGGTCTTTACAATAGCAATATAAATGCTAACAATAACGATTCTCATTAAAATGTAAAACAGGGATGTTTATGCGTTCGTTAGTATTTCTCTCAGGCGTGTTGTTTAGCGCTACTACCATTGCCGCTCCAAGCGTTGAGCAAGTCACTGAGCACTATGCCGATTTGGCCCATGCGGTTTACACCGATGCCTACACCTCCTCCATTCAATTGCGTGAAGCTAACAAGGCGTTATTGGCCTCACCCAGTGAAGCAAGCCTGCAAGCTGCGAAGCAAGCATGGCTGAATGCCCGGGTGTTCTACCAGCAAAGTGAGGTGTTCCGCTTTGGTAATCCAGTTGTTGATGATTGGGAAGGTCAGCTGAATGCCTGGCCGCTGGATGAGGGCCTTATCGATTATGTGGCGACTGACTATCAGTTTGAATTGGGCAACCCCGGCGCTACCGCCAACATTATCGCCAGCCAAAGTCTGCTAGTGGGTGAAGATAACATCGATCTTAGCGAGATCACGCCAGATTTGCTGGCTTCACTCAATGAACTGGCAGGCTCTGAAGCGAATGTCGCCAGCGGCTACCACGCCATCGAGTTCTTGCTGTGGGGGCAGGATCTGAATGGCACCAACGCCGGCGCGGGTGAGCGCCCAGCGAGTGATTTTGCAAAGGGCTCGGCCTGTACCAATGGCAACTGTAAGCGTCGTGGCGAGTACCTGATGGCAGCCAGTGAATTGCTGGTGGATGATTTGGCATGGATGAGTGCGCAATGGTCGGAGCAAGGTGATTACCGCAGCGAGTTATTGGCGGAATCTTCAGAGCAGGTACTACGTCGTATGCTGTTTGGCATGGGCAGCTTGTCACTGGGTGAGCTAGCCGGTGAGCGTATGAAGGTAGCACTGGAAGCAGCATCCACCGAAGATGAGCACGACTGCTTTAGCGACAACACCCACAACTCGCATTACTACAACGCCAAGGGTGTTGCCAATGTGTATTTTGGGCAGTTCCAGCGCGCCTCTGGCGAGTCTTTTAGCGGGCCAAGCCTACATCAGTTGGTTGAAGGTCTAGACGCCGAACTGGCGGCCTCAAACCTTGCTGCTTTTTCCGCGACCGAGCAACAGCTCACGGCAATGGTGACCAGTGCAGAGCAAGACGGCGTGTACTTCGATATGTTAATTGCGCCTGACAACCAGCAAGGCCATGAACTGGTCAATGGCGCGATTAGCGCGTTGGTTGAGAGCACTAAGGCGATTGAGCAAACCGCTAATGTGCTGGGTGTTCAAGGCCTCAATCCTGACACTGCTGACCACGAGTTCTAATCAACCCTACCTTGAGTAAGCAACTGGGAGCTTCGGCTCCCCTTTGTCGTTCCCTTTGTCGTAGTTTTGCCGCTAAAAAAAGATAATAAGGAGAGAGTATGTCAGCGCGCTTATCAACAGATGGTTTAAATGGGTGGGCTTGGCTGGGGGCCGTCTCTGCTGCGTTAGTTTCCGGCTCTTTGCTGGCTAATCCTGCCTTACCGGGAGGGGGAACCTCCACCTCCAAACAAGACCAAAACGCCTTTTCTATGCCTGCTAGTAACCTCGGCTTTGAAGGGCGTTTGGAGTTTAGCTCCGGTAATAGCTTTTTTCGTAACCCTTGGGTGGTTGCTCCGGCCACCACCATCGCCCGTGACGGCCTGGGCCCGCTGTTTAACACCAATGGCTGTCAGAACTGCCATGTCAAGGATGGCCGCGGTCATGTCGCCGAAGTGGGCGATGACAATGCGGTGTCGATGTTGGTGCGGATCAGCATCCCCGCATCGAGCGATGCGCAGCGTGAGCTTGAGCGCCTACATGGCACGGTTCCCGAACCCAATTACGGCGGGCAGATCCAAGACCAAGCGATTCCCGACGTGGCACCAGAGGCGAGGGTGCGGGTGAGCTACAGCTATCAGCAAGTCAGCTTGGCTGATGGTTCGCAGCGTGAGCTGCGCCGCCCAGAATTAGTTGTCGACCAGCTCGGCTATGGGCCGATGCACCCCGATACTCTGTTTTCGTTGCGTGTCGCCCCGGCGATGATTGGCCTCGGGCTGCTGGAGAGCATTAGCGAGACGGATATTCTGGCCTTGGCCGATCCGCAAGATAGCAACAACGACGGTATCCGCGGTATCGCCAACTTGGTGTGGGATATCCAAAGCCAGAACTTCCAGTTGGGCCGCTTTGGCTGGAAGAGTGGCCAGCCAAGCCTGCGCCAGCAAAACGCGGCTGCTTTTAACGGTGATATTGGTATCACCAGCGCGTGGTTCGCCAGCGATGACTGCACCGCCGCCCAAGCAGATTGCTTGAATGCCCCCTCCGGCGGTGCGGCGGAGGTCAGTGAAAACATCCTCGATTTAGTGGAGTTTTATACCCAGCATCTGGCTGTACCGAAACGGCGTAATCTCGATGAGCCGCAGGTTAGTGAGGGCGATGTGCTGTTTAGCCAGCTCAGTTGCGATAGCTGCCATGTGCGCAAGTTTGTCACTGCCAAGCGTGAAGACCGCCCTGCCTTGAGCGAGCAAACCATCTACCCCTACACCGATTTGCTACTGCATGACATGGGGGAAGGGCTAAGCGATGGCCGGCCGGAATATCTGGCCAGCGGCCAGCACTGGCGTACTCCGCCGTTGTGGGGCATTGGCTTGCAGCCGGTGGTCAACGGCCACTCTGAGCTGTTGCACGATGGGCGGGCCCGCAATGTGGAAGAAGCGATCCTCTGGCATGGCGGCGAAGCGCAAGCCTCGCGCGACAGCTACATGGCGCTCAGCCAAGCCCAGCGCGAAGCGCTGCTGGCCTTTGTTCACTCACTCTAGGAGGTCGCGATGAAGCAGCTAATCTGTGCATCGGTGCTAATGCTATGCAGCGTGGTATCGTTTGCTGATAACGCTGGACAGAGCCAATGGCTAGAACAAGAGCAAGCGCTATTTGCCGGCTATTTGCAGGAATTCGATAGCAGTGCCAAGCATCTCGCCGAGAGTCAGCAAGGCTATTGCGCCAATCCGCAAACGCAGCCGGATGCGCTAAAACAAGCCTGGCTTGAGCACTATCAGAGCTGGCTAGCGCTGCAGGCCAGTGGTCTGGGGCCCTTGGAGGATCTGCGAACACTTTGGGCGATCAGCTACTGGCCGGATAAAAAAGACAGCGTGGGCCGGGCGGTGACCAAGCTAAGCGCGGCGATAAGCCTACCCAAGCCTGCGTCTATGGCGGTGACCCAGCGCAACCTGCGCTCGCTGGCCGTACTGCTATATGCTGAGTCTGAGCGAGATTGTGCCTTGCTGGGACTGGTGACCGAGGCCTACCTGCAGCAGCAGGGCTATCTGTCAGCTGCGCTAGCCGAGTATTTGGACAAGGCCGAGCCCGAGCTACTGGTGCTGGCCATGGTCGATAGCTATCACCTGCAGGCGACCTTGATGCAGAAAAAACTGGGGGCCATGTTTAGCGCTGAACACCAGCGCCTGCGTCCGTACCAAGGTGAGGCTTGGAGGAGCGACCAGTCGATGTGGTTGCTCCGCGCGCAGGCTAAGCAATTAGCCACGCGTTATCAGGCAGGGTTAAAGCCCCATCTGGCGCAGCGCGACCCGCAATTGGCAGAGAAGGTCGAGCAAGCCTTAGCGAGCCTGCTGGCAGGCCTGCCGCAGCGAGAGCCTAGCGTTGCCGATCAGGCGCTGCAGCCCTGGCAAAGCAGCCAGCAGCAGCTGACTGAACTGGCGGGGTTACTGTCGAGCGCAGTGCCTAAGGCCTTGAGCTTGAACCTAGGGTTTAACAATCACGATGGCGACTGATCGCGCTCGGCGCAGCAGCCTCAAACTGTTAATGGCGCTGGGAGCAAGCCTTCCCAGCCCATGGATTGCAGCGCATGCCCTGGCATCAGCTGAGGCGGGCTCGGCCAAGGAGAATTGGCGCGGCGTTATCGGCTGCGCCAAACAAGCTGGGCAGTACTATGTGGTCGCCGCCAGCAGTGATGGGGAGCTGCGCTATCAGCTGCCTCTGCCCGCTCGGGGCCATCAAGTAGCCCTATCGAATGATGGCGCGCTGGCGGCCTGCATGGCCCGGCGCCCCGGCGACTATTTGTTGCTGTTTGACCCGCTAAGTGGGCAAGTACATGACCCGCTTAGCCCGCCGAACGGGCTGTGCTTCAGTGGCCACGCGGTATTTGTGGGGGCAGAGCGGCTAGTAGTGACAGCAGCGGATCGCCAGAGCAGCCAGGGTTGGGTTCTTCACTATCAGCGCTCTAGGCAAGGCTGGGGTCTAAGCGAGCGTTGGGTACTGCCGGGCTTAGGGCCGCACCAGCTGTTGGTGGATGGCGAGCAACTGGTGGTCGCCTTGGGCGGTATTCACACCCAAGAGCGCACTAAGCTCAACCTCGACAGCCTGCAACCGGCCCTACTGCGCTTTTCGCTGGGAACCGGCGAGTTGCTGGATACTCGGGTGCTGGCGGACAAATCCTTAAGCATCCGCCATATCAGTCGCGCCGACGACGGTCGCCTTTGGCTCGCCTGTCAGGCCCAGCGTGAATCGAGTTGGTCCCAGAGCCTGATTTTCTCTCAACTGCCCGGGCAGCCTTTGCAAGCTCTGGACGCTGGGGGCGACTACTGGGAGTTATTCAATGGTTATGTCGGCAGTATTGAATGTTTTGCCGGTAGCGTGTTTGCCAGCTCGCCTCGGGGGCATTTACTTGGCCAGTGGTCGCAGCAAAACGGTGAACTGCTGAGCCTAAAGCGTTTTGAAGATGTCTGTGGGATTGCTGCGACCAGCGAAAAGCTGGCTGTTAGCAGCGGTCGGGGCTGGCTAGCCAGTGGTGAGGGGCGGGTGCGTTTGCCCCTGCAATGGGATAACCACTTGAGCTACTACAGCCCAAGCTAGCAAAACTTAAGCTGGCTGAATATTCTTGGCTATCTTCAGGCGGTGTTTGCCTTTGTTAGCCTTGGTTTCCAGGTAGTAGTGGTTGTCTTGCTTGCGGTATACACCGGTGCTCTCCATCTCTTTGACGTCGAGACCTGCTTCATTGAGGGCTTGTTGCTTGCGCGGGTTGTTGCTGAGCAGGCGTAGCTGCTTGATACCCAGAGCTGTGAGCATGTCCACCGCTTCACCAAAGTCGCGCAAGTCGTCGTCGAAGCCGAGTTGGTTGTTGGCCGAGTAGGTGTCGACGCCTTGGATCTGCAGTTTATAGGCATCGAGCTTGTTATACAGGCCAATGCCACGGCCTTCTTGGCGTAGATAAAGGAGTACGCCGCCTTGTTCAGCCATCTTCTCGATGGCCTCATTGAGCTGTTCGCCACAGTCACAGCGTGAAGAGCCAAACACATCGCCGGTTAGACACTCGGAATGTAGGCGCACCAAGGGGCAATCTTGCTGCTGATCAGCTTGCTTAAACACCAGCGCCACATGTTCTTTGTCGCTAGACAGCCCCGAGAACGACAGCATCTCGGCGGGGATGTCACTGCGAGGTCCCACATGAAAGGGAACTCGGGCTCTGATCTCTACTTGGCTCATTAAAACACTCCAAGGTTAGTACGGTGTGGCGATGGCGCAGTTTAGCAATTCAGTATAGGAAAAGCGAAGATTAGCGTTGTTCGGGTATAGACTAAAACGCTTCGTTAACATTGAAATAGAAGCCATTTTCTCCGCGGCCGAAGCCCATATCCAGGCGCAGGTTCATCCGTGGTTTCACTTCAAAGCGGTAGCCAAAACCGGCGGTGGGTAGCAGCTCATCGCTACTCAGTTCATTCAAGGTCGGTGCTACCGCACCAGCGCCCAGCCAGGCGACCGCGCCGTGACGACCGATGAGGTGCTTGCGGTATTCCACTTGCCCCATCAATAGCTGCTTGTCGCGATAGCGCGACTCGGTGTAGGCGCGTAAGCGCCCACCGCCACCGGCTTGGGCAAGCTGATCCCAGGGCACGTCTCCGCTGTTAAAATCGCCTTGCAGCTGCAGCGCTAAGATGTCGCGGCTGCCGCCTAAGCGGCGGTAATAGCTGTACTCGAGGCTGAGGTTTTGGAAGTTGTTATCGCCGCCCAGCTCTTCGCGGTAGACCGACAGTTGCAGCTCCAGCAGCTTGCCCTGATAGGCATTGGCAATCACATCGCGGCTATCGTGGATAAAGCTGAGGTGCACACCCACGTTGGTGGAGTTGTCTTCCAGCACCGAGGTGTCGACGTCGGAATCCAGCACATCGAACTCATCCACCAACACCCAGCTGGCAACAAAGCCACCGCCGAGGTAGGTGTTGGGGGCAACCCGGGTCAGCATGGTGGGACGCAGGTTAAAGATGCGGCTGTCGTAGCTGACGCGGTTGTTGTTATCGGCGTTTTGCTGATAGCCCACGCCGTAGTAGTCGCCGGGGGCATTGGCGATCTCGGCATCCAGATAGAAGCGCTGGCGGTCGCCTTTTAGAAAGCTCTTGTTGCGGATGGCCATACCCAGCGAGCCATTGGTGGAGATAAAGCCGCTTAGGGTCAGGGTTGATAGCTGGGTGTCGGGGTTATCGCGGTCGACATCGTAGAGACCAATCGCCGCCACACCGAGGCCCAGCTCTAGATCCGGGTTATAGAACGGGCCCGGTAGAATGCTGAAGTCGATGGGCTTACTCGGGTCGTACTCGCCATCGGCGCCAAGCTTCTCCAGCAGGCGGTCCATGGCGCTAAGTGGTGCTTGTTCACTTGAGTCGGCAGTGGCGGCAGGCGCGTCTTGCTCGGCGATGACCACACTATTGGCAGGCTCTGCGCTAGCGCTAAAACTGAGCGCAGCCATCAGGCATAAGCTGTTGAACCAAACTGCTTTCATTAACGCGTCTCCTGCCAAGCTTTGAGCTCTCGCTCATCTTGCTGGCGGTTATAACCGGCGATGGTGCCAAAGCTCTCTTGGTTAAAGCCATCGATCCATAGCTCGCTTGGGATATGGGCAAAGCTTGCGGCAAATTTGCTGTCCACCACCAACCACTGCTCGGCGAGTTGCTTGAGCTCAAAGCCATGCACCGTTTGCGGCAAGGCCAAAGTCAGCGCAGGTGGTGCGCTTGCATAGCGATCTTCAACCATCACCCAGGCCGGGTGGGCACGGGCGATCTCTTCTGGCACCAGATGAGGCGACTGTTGGTTACCCATCGCATAGTGGCGTTTGAGCAGCATAAACTTGCTGGGCATGGCAACCGAAGAGTCCCACCATAGGCCATCGACCGCATCGAACAGCATGTTGCTTTGTTTCACCGAAACTGGCTCGAGGCTCTGCAATGTGGCCTTGAGCCACTGGGTCATATGGGTGTTGTAGATGTCGCGGTTACTCGCCAGCTCGTTGATCAGCAGGGCATAGGCAATCTTGGCACCCAGCATGTTGGAGTAGATATCTTCTGGGGAGTAGGCCGAGACCGACTCCGACCACGGACGCCAGCTTCGATAGCCATGCCACTGGGCTAGCTCATGGGCCTCGGCCATGGAGTAGGCCAGCCAAGTAGCCAGGTGAGCAGCCAGCTCGCGGCGTTGCTGCGGGTTAAGCATGGAGCTGTCGAAGGCCTTTAAGCGGATCTCCCGCGGGCCAATCTCATAGGGCAGCTCAATGACCTGTGCTTGCCCAAGTTGCGGATAGATCCGTTGGTACAGGGCGATGGCGTTGTCGGCAGTATCACGCACGTGGGCGATATCGATAAAGCCACCGCGCAGGGTGTACATCTGGCCATTGCCTTCGCTGCTACGGCGTGAGGTGGGTTTGGGGCGCTGCAGGCTAAGGGTGCCGGCTTCGTAGCCATGGGCACCCAAGTCGTTGATGCCAACGGTGTTGGCATAACGGAAATACGGGATGATCACCGAACCAATACGCACCCGTTGTGCGTTACCAAAGGCACAGCAAGGGCGGATCGCCTCTGGCATGCGCGCCAAGGTAAAGGTCTGCGATTCGGTTTGCAGGATCTGCTCTGACACCGGCGAGGCTTCAAGGCTCGCCTCCACCGCCTTGTCGCTAGGCAGAGTCATGCTGTGCCAGTTACTGCTGCTGCATCCTACAAGGGTCATCCAGGCGCTCAGCCACAGGCCGCGCTTAAGGGTTTTAATCAGTCGCATTGCTTAGTCCAGAAACAGTTTGCTGGCCTGAATGATCAGGTCCGGGTAGTCGTTGCTGATATTGTGATTGGCACCGGGGATAACCATCAGTGGGGCGCTGTAGTCCTCGGATAGCTGCTTGGCGATAGTCAGCGGAAACACTTGGTCCTGCTCGCCCCAAATAAGCAGGGTGCGAGGCAGCGAGTGTGGCTCAAAGTCTTGAGCGAACTCATCGCGATATGCAGGCAGGGTGTCAATCATGGCGCGTTTCTCATCTCGCCAAGGCTCGAAATAGCGCTGGTAGAGCTGCTCATCGACAAAGCCGGGCAGTTTGGGGGCGCGCTCAAAGGTGCCATCAAGTAGCTGGCGCATCTGCTGGCGGTCATTAGGCACAAAGATTGCGGTGGCATCGGCTTTGTCAAAGCGGGTCGCCATCAATTCCAGCTGCTGGTCATCGAGACGAACGCCCGGGCTGGCTAGAATAATCAGCTGCTCGGCCTCAAAGCCGTGGTGGATCATATCTAAGGCGACGAAGCCACCGTAGGAGATGGCCATAATCGGGGCGCTTGGCAAACGCAGCTGAGTAAGCAGCTGCGCAATCGCGTCGCGGTGCACCGCCAGTTCGGCGGGCTGATGGCTGTAGGAGTCGCCAAACCAAGGCAGGTCGGGCGCAATAATGCGGTACTCGTCGGCCAAGCCTTGCATCACTGGTAGCCAGGTGGTGGTGGCCGTGCCACCAAAGCCGTGCAGCAGCAATAGCGGCTGGCCTTGCCCGCCTATCCAGTAACGCAGCTCGCCACCGTCATCAAGCTGTAATACTGATTCGGTAAAACCTTGCCCCTGCAACGCGCGCTGTTGACCTTGCTCCACCCAGTGCAGGGCAGAACAGGCTTGTAGAGTGAGCGCGGCAAGCAGACAGAGTAACAGGCGCATGGCAGATGTTAGAAGCGGTAACCCAGACCCAGCATCATGCTTTTACGCTGGCCAAAGCCCATTTCAAACAGTAGATCGATGCCATCGGTAAGGGCAACTTGGCTACCGATTACGGTGTTCCATTTGCTGACTAAACGTTGGCTAACGGTAAATTTACCTTCTTCAACGCAAACTTCCGTCCAAGAACCATCACAAAGCGTACTCAGGACATCCCCAATACCATCTAGATCATGAATGTTGCCGCTGAAGGTTTGCTGCACGTCTTGATACATGCCCCCAACCCATAACTGGACATCATGTCCCTTGTAGTTGTAGCGATAGCCTACCCGAGGAGCGGCAACTAGCGTGGTAATTTCACCATCAAGAATATCCAGGTCGGTGTAGGTGTAGTTTACGTCGACCAAAGCAAACCAGTTACCCACTCCACCAACAATGGTGGTTCCGCCACCATAAGTGGTGCCCTTAAAAGTAAGGTCGAAATCGGCTAGGTGGTTTCCTGCCAGTTCGATCGGAGCTTTGCTGCTGCCGCTAGTAACTCCAACTACGCCATAGAAGTTCCAGAAAGGGAGAAACCACATGTCGCCACGGAGGGTAAAAGTTTCTGACTCTTGGTGAGCGCTATTGATCAGATCACTCAGGTTGATTTCGTCGCCGACTTGATTACAAAGGAGTTGGCTAATAGGACCGCAATTTAAACGCAAGCCATGAATATCCACACCAGTCACATGCAGCGGCTGATCCATCTTCATATAGTTGAAGGTAAAGCCGTAAGGCTTAGGCAGCTCGTAGCCACGGTCATAGGCTTCTTGGGCCAGTAGCGGGAAGGTGCGGTCGTAGATAAAACGCTCTTCTTCTTGCTCTTCAACCTCGGCAAAAACCACAGACTCAACATCGCTGGCGGCGCTTACGGAGGCGGCAAGCAGCGCCAGACACAGGGTGAATAACTTCTTCATTCGGACTCTCTATTTATATGTTGCGGCGACTGGAATAGTCGAATGTCGTTGTTCCCTGACAGCGTTCTAGCGAACTAACGGAAGAGTCCTTTCGTGACCGGAGCCAAACAGCAGATTGTTCTGCTGCTTGGCTATAAAATAGGCGGGGATTGTAGAACGTTTGATGACGTCTAACAAGTAAATTTGTGAGAAATGTCTCAAGTTTTCTTCAGCTATCTCTGGTCTCTTTGCGGCGGTCTTGCAGCAAGAAATCGAGGGCATCGTTGATCTCAATAGCGATGTTTTCTTGCAGGTGTTGGCGCTGCTCATCGCTGAGGCTGCTGAGTGCATCCACATCATGCCTAACATAACGGGCGGGTAGGCGATTCAGTACGATGCAGTAGAGGTCGAGCTTCTGCTCGTCGTTTAGCTCGTCTAGCTGTCTTAGATCGCGTAGCTGCTCTGCAACTAAAAACTCATTAAAGTTATGAATCTGTTCAGATATCCCCATAGTTCCTCCAGAATGGGACGGCCTTCATACAGGGTATAAGACAACCCGCCCAAATGCCAAAGCGGCAGTGGGGCGGGCAGGGTTTAACTTCGCGCTTGGTGATACAGCTCTAAGTATTGCTCCACCGAGTCTTCCCAGCCAAAGCGGGTTTGCATGGCGCGCTGGCGCATAGCACTAAATTCTTCCGGGTGTTCAAGGTAGAGCAGCAATGCGCGGCGCAGGGTATTGAGCAGATCGCTGGACTCTGGCTCGTAGAAGATATGGCCGGTGGCCTTCTCTGGGTCTTGGTCATAGTCCACCACGGTGTCGTTTAGACCACCCACCCCACGCACAATCGGCAAGGTGCCATAGGCCAGGCTGTACATCTGGTTTAGGCCGCAGGGCTCGAACAGCGACGGCATCAAGAAGAAGTCGGCACCGGCTTCGATAAGGTGGGCCAGCTCATTGGAGTAGGCGTTGATAAAGCGCAATTTCCGCGGGTAGCGCAGCTGCAGTTGCTCCAGCGCTGCTGCGATCTGGCTATCGCCAGTACCAACGATCACCACTTGCACGTTGTGGCGCAGGAAATGCTCTAGCGCAGGGAGCAGCAGATAGAAGCCCTTTTGCTCGGTCAGTCGGCATACCATGCCAAAGATCGGCACCGGCAGAGACTCCAGATCGGTTTTGCGCTGCAGCTCGTCGCGGCACTTCTGTTTGCCGCTGATATCGTCCAGCGAGTAGTTAAACGGCAGTAGCTTATCGCTGGCCGGATCCCAATCGGAATAGTCGCAGCCATTGAGGATGCCCACCAAGTCAGCTTGACGCTCCATAAAGACATCGCCCAAGCCATGGGAGCCGAGTCGGGTCAGTAGCTCTTGCGCGTAGTTGGGACTGACCGCATTGATCTTGTCGGCGAAGCGAATGCCGGCTTTGAGCAGATTGACGCAATGGAAGTTGTCCAGCAACTGATCCACCAAGCCTTCGCTGGCACCTTCCAAGCGATCAAACTGGCGACGCTCGAAGATCCCCTGAAACGCAGCATTGTGGATGGTCAGGATGCTCTTGGTGTTACAGAAGAACGGGTGCTGGGCGAAGCGGACCTTTAGCAGGAAGGGGATAAGCCCGGTGTGCCAGTCGTTACAGTGCAGGATATCCGGTTTGAACTGCAGCGCTTCACATACCTGAAAGACCGCGCGGCTGAAGAAGGCGAAGCGCTCGCCGTTGTCGTCGTAGCCGAATTCGCCTTCGCCATAGAGGCCGTCGCGCTCAAAGTACTCTTGGTGCTCCAGCAGGTAGACAGGCACATCGCCTAACTTGAGCTGGTAGACGCTGTAGTGGAAGGGTTGGTCCGGCTGGTCGCTGGGCAGTTGCAGGTCAAGTAGCTTGGTTGCCTCTTCGCGGCGCTTAAGCGTCTTGTAGAAGGGCATGATCAAGCGGACGTCCTGTCCATGTCGTTGAAGAGCCAAGGGAAGGGCTTTGGCCACGTCGGCCAGACCGCCGGTCTTAGCCAAACTCTCTACCTCGGAAGCCACAAATAAAATGTTGGCTGAACTCGACACAATATTCTCCTTAAACATCAGAGGCACCTAAGGGTGCCTCTGTGATGGTACTAACGGAAGCAAATACTTCTGTTATATCAGTTCAGTTGCTCGCTTAGAAGCCAACCCGTGCATTTTTCGGGATCACAACGATGCCGTTCGGTGACACGGTAAAGCGTTTGCGGTCTTCCTCAAGGTTCTCGCCGATCACCGTGCCGGGGGCGATTTCGGCGTTTTTATCGATGATGGTGCGACGAATCGAGCAGCCCTCACCAATCTTACAGTTGGCGATCAGCACCGATTCGCTGACGATGGAGCCCGGGCGCACGTGGCTGCGGAAGCCCAGCACCGAACGGTTCACTTCTGAGCCCAGCACAAAGCTACCAGCGGAGATGAGTGACTCACTGACACTGACTTTCTTGCCGTCCATATCCTTAAAGGTTGCCGGTGGCAGCGGTGGATAGTGGGTGTGTAGCGGGAATTTCGGGTTGTATAGCGAGAATGGAGGGTTCTCGTCTAGCAGATCCATATGGGCTGCCCAGTAGGCATCGAGGGTACCCACATCACGCCAGTAACCGCTGGCCGCCTCGCCGGCGATCTGGTTGGTGGTGAAGTCGTAGGCGTAGACATTACCCTTCGGATAAAGCTTGGGAATGATGTCGTTGCCAAAGTCGTGGCTCGATTCAGGGTTTTCGCCATCTTCGACCAATGATTTGAGCAGGGTGTTGGTTTCAAATACATAGTTGCCCATCGACGCCAGCACGTGGTCGGGATCGCCGGGGATGGTCTTAGGATTTACTTTGGGTTTTTCTTCAAAGCCAATCATACGACCCTGCTCGTCGACCTCGATAATACCGAATTGATCGGCCTGATCCACCGGCACCTTAATCGCGGCTACAGTGAGGTCGGCCTTGAGCTGGCGGTGGTAGTCGACCATCTGGCGCACATCCATCTTATAGATGTGGTCACTGCCGAAGATACAGACATGCTCTGGCTCGTTGATCTCAATAAAGCGGATGTTCTGATAGATGGCATCGGCGGTGCCGTCGTACCAACGTTTGCCCATGCGCATCTGTGCAGGCACGGCATCAATAAAGCGGTCGGTAATACCAGACAGGTGCCAAGCCTGGCGAAGGTGGGTATTGAGCGACTGCGACTTGAACTGGGTTAGCACGTAGATCTTCAGGAAATCCGAGTTAACAAAATTATTCAGCGCGAAGTCGATGAGTCGATAGCTACCACCGAACGGAACTGCGGGTTTGGTGCGGCTTTCGGTGAGAGGGTAGAGACGCGTTCCTTCTCCCCCTGCCAAAATCATAGAAAGGATGCCTGCCATAGTGACCTACCTTGGTTAAGTTGAAATCGTTTTCAAAATTGCTGACAACAGTTTCTCAAAAAATCCCCTAATGTAAACAGGGGATTTAACAAAATGTTAAAGCTAACCAGCTTAATTGTTGATAGCGCGCAATACCTTGAACTTGCGGTTATCTACCCGCTGTTCCCAGGATGAGAAATTGCTGTTCAACAAGCTTTCATACTGCAGGTGACTGTTGGCGACCAACCATAATTCGCCTTGGGGCTTAAGGTGTTTTTTTACACCATGAATAAAATTCTCTACTACCTGATAATCGGTATGCACACCCGTATGGAAGGGAGGGTTACTCACAATAACGTCGTACCGCCCGGTCACTTCACTTAAACCATCTGAAGCAAACACCGTTCCAGTTAGTCCATTCAGCGTTAGGCTCTGGCAGGCGCTCTCTACGGCGTAAGCACTAACATCGAGCATGCTAATGGTGCTGCCCTTATTTAGGGCAAGGGCTGCACCAATCACTCCCACGCCACAGCCAAAATCGAGGATCTCCCCCTGCAGTTTGGGAAGCTGCTGGAGAAGTAGTTCGGTGCCTGCATCCAGTTTGCCGTGATTAAACACCCCCGGCATCGAGCTAAGCACAACTTCGCCTTGAGGAAGCTGCAGGCTAAACTGCTGTTGCCATTGCTGCAGCTCAAAGTCGGGGATCGGCTGGTCTATCTCGCAGTAGTAGAGCGAGCAGCGGCGCGCGCTATCGAGCTTACGTGGCGTTAAGCCGTAGTGTTTGAGTAGCTTATCGGTGGCGTTAATGCCGCCCCGGTTCTCGCCCACCACATACAGCTCGGCGCCCTTGGGCAGTTGCGGTAACACCGCAGCCAGCAGCATTGCCGCTTCTTGCTTGGCCTTGGGCATATACATCAGGGCGGCATCGCAACCCGCGGCTGCGGTGGGCAGCGCTCCGAAGCTTAGCTGGGCGCCTGAGGCCTTCGCCTGCATGCTCTGATGGTTGGCAAAGTTGCTGTTATGAACCTGCAGATGCTTGCTCGCCTTAGTTAAGCTCAGCGGGTAGTGATCGAGCACTTGGCCAAATACCAGCAAGCTGCGATCGTCAAAGAGTTCTGGGTGGCGTTCGAGCAATTGGCTGCTGGGCTGGATGGTGCTGTTCATGGGACTGCCGGGTCGGAAAAAGAGCCGCAATAATAGTGAAGTTTTTAGCAAAACACCATGAGTGCCGCCATGCTTTGCAGCCTCAAGCCTTGACATTTGGGGCCAGCTTGGGAAACTAGGGGCAGTTTTATTACAGAGATTAATTCGTGACGAACCTCGTTTCTTTCAAGCTCAAACGCAAGCTTCCTAAATGCAGGGAGCGGGATCTGGCTGGGCAGCACTAAACGACGACAAACGAATCTGAACCCGGCCATGTGACCGGGTTTTTTATTTTACGCCGATTTATATTTACGCAGGATGGAGCAGGCATGTTTAAAGGGTCAATAGTTGCGCTAGTCACGCCATTTCGTGATGGTGAAGTGGATTATGAGGCGATCAAAGCCTTAGTAGAGTGGCATGTCGAGCAAGGTACACACGCGATTGTACCCGTTGGTACCACTGGCGAAAGCCCAACCTTAACGCACGACGAGCACGTGCAAGTGGTCAAGACGGTGGTCGAGCAAGCGGCAGGCCGTGTACCGGTTATCGCCGGTGCGGGCTCTAACAACCCCGTCGAAGCAATTGAATATACTCGTCAGGCGCAACAGGCTGGCGCAGATGCTACCTTGCATGTGGCAGGCTACTACAACCGTCCTAAGCAACCCGGCTTGTATCAACACTTCAAGATGGTGCATGACGCCACCGATATTCCTATCGTGGTCTATAACATTCCTCCGCGTGCTGTGGTGGATGTTGAGCCGGAAACCATGGCTGAGCTGGCGAAGCTGCCGCGTATCGTTGGGGTGAAGGATGCCACCGGCGATCTGAGTCGCCCACTGTTCGAGCGCCAACTGATTGATGGTGAGTTCTGCTGGTTGAGCGGTGAAGATGCAACTGCTGTGGCTTACAACCTAAGCGGCGGTCAAGGCTGTATCTCGGTAACTGCCAACGTTGCGCCAAAGCTGTGTGCTCAGATGCAGCAAGCCACGCTGGATGGTGACTATGCACTGGCACAGTCCATTCAAGACAAGCTGATCCCACTGCATCAGGCGATGTTTGCTGAGCCAAGCCCGGCCGGTGCTAAGTATGCGGTATCGCTACTGGGTAAATGCCAGCCAGAGTGCCGCCTGCCGGTGATGGAACTGAGCGAGGCCACCAAGCAGCGTATTACTGATGTGATGCGTGAGTTGGAGCTGATCTAGCCGTGGCACTTGTCTGCGTTTAACTGAAAGCCACGCTGATGCGTGGCTTTTTTGTATGCTGTTGCTAAGTGTTTGTTTGCAGCCGATTTAGTCCATTCGCAATATCGGACTATGCTGTAGAGTATCAGCAGCTTACAACAGGCCAGCGCAGTGAGCTTAGAGGGTTACTTCGACACATTACTGGAAGCCGATAGCGGACTGTGGCTCTATCAGCAGCAGGACGATCAGCTGTGTGTCAGCTACCCGTGGATCCATACCGGCTATCAACGTTTTCAGTTGCAGCCTTGGTTGATGTCTTTAGACCCCTGTTGCCGCAGTGCCTTCGCCAGTGCCTTTGAGCGCTCAATGTCGCAGCAAAGCCCCTTGGTGATGCACTACTGCCATAGTGAGGATGAATGGCTCAGGTTAAACGCCATGCCGATCACCGTGGCAGGGCAGCAAGTAGTGTTTGGCAGCATCTTGCCACTCACCATGCCCGAGATCAGCGACCACGGCCACCTGCGTGACCCGCAAACCGGACTGCTGCGTGGGCAGATGTTTCGCGAGATGCTGATTCAGGCGCTGCGCCTTAGTCAGCGTAATCTCGAATCCTTTAGTTTACTTACCTTGCAGATCCCCGAATCCTACGATGAAGACCTGTTTATCCAGCTAGCTGCCACCTTACGCACCCAGTTGCGCCGCTCCGACAGCATCGCCAAGTTTGGTCAACGGGAGTTGGTGGCCTTGTTGTATGGAGCTAATCGACATAGCTGTGAGTTGATGATCCCGAAACTGCAACAGGCACTGATCGGCCAACTTAATGGCCAGCGCGCGCGGATGGCGTGGGTGCATTATCCCGAGGTGGGTGAGAGTGCGGATACTATCTTGGCGCATCGTATGGATGATGCTATCTGGTTAGGCGCTTAGTCGCCCGCAATTAGGCTCTGGCCAACATCTGCGGCCCACGTTGTCCACGTGAATCCGCATACTCCCGATACAAACGAATATGAGGCCCAGAGTCCTGGACGCTGCGATTCATCGCCTCGCGAATCGACTTTCGGTTGGAGACTTTCGCATCATGAGAGTTACGCAGTTGCTCTGGGCTTAGCCCCGGCTGAACATCAGCATTACCAAACACCGGAGTACCCGGTCGGCCCTTTTGACGAGCGGTGCTGTACTCAGTGATCGTTTGCCGTGGCGCTGCCCGCTCAATACGCTGACGCGCAGCGTAGGGCGATTCAAAGGATGCGGCACCTAAGTTGTAGTTAACAAACATATCCTGATCTGTTTACCCAGCGATGCCTTGTTATCGGCGAAGCCTTGCCAAGCTTTAACCTAATCTGAGATGAACAAGGGCGTTTAGCAAAGATCGCTACTGTTCGGTACGCCCTCATTTAGCAACTGCCGAAGTAGCGCTAACGCTTGATCTAAGGCGAGATTGTCACTGAGTTGGCCCAGCGACAGGCGGATTGCATTCGGCACTTGGCCGCTAACGCTAAAGTGCTCGGCCGAGGCAAGCTCCAGCCCTTGCTGTTTGGCCGCCTCGGCAAAGCTATTACTGCTCCAGCCACTGGGCAGCTGTAGCCAGCAATGTAGTCCGCCTTCTTGGTAGCGATAGTCGAAGCCTTTTAGGTAGTGATGCAGCAGGGCAGCGCGCTGCTTGAGCTGGTTTGCCTGCTGGGCCAATGCGTGCTCGGCGTGGCCTTGCTTAATCCACTGGCAGGCTAAATCAATCAACAGCGGGCTTACCAGCCAAGCATTGGCACGAATACTCCGGGTGAATTCCTGAATCATTGCCTGTGGCACATGCAGGTAGCCAAAACGTAGCCCGCGAAACACCCCTTTTGAGAAGCTGTTTAGATAGATGACTTGCTCGGGTAACAGGTTCTGCAGGGTGGCAGGCGACTGCGCCAGTGGGCTACTCACGTCGTCCTCAATCACCGTGAGTTGGTAGCGTTGAGCGAGTTCGACAATCTGCTCTCGCCGCTCCAGCGACATGGTGCTGGCGGTCGGATTTTGCTGGTTTGGGGTGAGGTAGAGGTGGCGGCAGCTGTTGTGTTGCAACACCGCTTCTAGCGAATCGGGGCAGAGCCCTTGCTCATCCAGCTTCACTGGCTTGAGTTTGATATTGAGCTGGCGCGCCAAGTTGCTAAGGCCCGGATAACACAGCTCTTCACACATCAGCGATTGCCCAGCCAATCCCGAGGCCAATAGTGCGGTTTGCAGACCATGTTGGCCGCCATAGCAAAAGAACAGCTGCTCGGCACGCATGCTTGGTTGATCGAGCCACTCAGCCAAGATCTGCCGTTGGAACAGCGCCCCTTGAGCGGTTTCGTCGTTGAGCAGTTGATTAAGTTGAGCGGGATTGTGCTGATAGAGCTGAAATAGCTCCAGCAGTGGCGAGGCGCGGTCTTGGTCCACCGCCAGGTTCTGCCACATGCCGAGGCTGTCGGGCTGTTCATCCTCACCCCATTGTCGCTGGTTCTGTGCTTTGACATAGCAGCCACTGCCCACTTTGCACTGGATATGTCCTTGCTGCTCAGCCAGCGCAAGTGCGCGGGTGATGGTGCCGATCCCCAACTGTAGCTGTTCGGCCAGTGCGCGTTGGGTGGGGAGCTTTTCGCCCGCTTGTAGCTCGCCATTGGCGATGGCGTCGGCGATGAGACTCGCCAGTGCTTGGGCTTTGTTGCCCGTATTGAGTTCAGTGTTCCAAATTGTCATGGTGACAATATTCTCATTGCATCCGGTTAACGCCCATTATACGGTGAATTTATGACTTGTTTAGCGACAAAAGTCGTTATTTGACTTAATTGTATCGATACAAAGGAGGGGCGATGGAGAGTTTATTAGCGTTAATTGTGTTTGCCATTGTGATGACAGGGACACCGGGGCCGAACAATGTGATGTTGACCTACTCTGGGGTTAACTTTGGCTACTGGCGCAGCCTACCACATATGGCGGGGATCCCTGCTGGTATCTGCTCGATGCTACTACTGATGGGCTGTGGCTTGGGGTGGGTGCTGCAAACCTATCCGCAGCTGCATTGGGGGCTAAAAGTACTCGGCTCTGCCTACCTACTGTTTCTGGCGTGGAAGATGCTGGCTGGTGCAGGGGCGAAAGCGGCGGGTGAACAGCGAGCCAAGCCGCTGCGCTTCTCGCAAAGTTTTGCCTTTCAATACCTCAACCCAAAGGCCTGGATGATGGCTTCATCGGCGGTGGTCACCTTTACCCAAAACGGTGATGGCTATTGGTTGTCGCTGATGTGGGTGGTACTGGCGTTTTTGATGGTGAACCCGTTTACCAACTCGTGCTGGGTGATCTTTGGCAAGTTGATTGCGCTGAGCCTGAAGGATGCGCGCAGTAAGCGGCTGTTTAATGGCGCCATGAGTGGCCTTACCGCCGCCTGTGTGATCATGCTTTGGATGTAGCTCGATCTGTAAACAACAACGGCCGCATTGAGCGGCCGTTGTTTAGCTAGCGGATCCGCTTAATCGTGTTTTGCCTGAGGTAACACCTGATTCAGTAAGATGGCTACGATACCGCATAGACCAACACCTTGCAGGCTAAAGTCGCCCCACTGCAGTACCATACCGCCGATACCGAATACCAAGGTCACCGATACAATCACCAAGTTACGTGGCTCGTTGATATCTACCTGTTTGTCGATCAGGGTTTTCAGACCCACAGAGGCAATGGCACCAAACAACAGGCACATGATCCCGCCCATTACTGGAACTGGAATCGACAACAACAATGCGCCAGTTTTGCCGATAAAGGCCAGAGCAATCGCGAAACACGCGGTCCAGGTCATGATCACAGGGTTGTAGGTTTTCAGTAGGCTGACTGCACCGGTTACCTCACCGTAGCTCACTACCGGTGGACCACCGAAGCTGGCTGCCGCCATGGTAGCCAGGCCGTCACCCATCAGCGAGCGGTGGATACCCGGCTTTTCAACGAAGTTCTTGCCGGTCACATTCGAGATGGCCAGGATGTCACCGAAGTGCTCGATGGTGACAATCAGGCCGATTGGCGCAATAAACAGAATGGCTTGCCAGTTAAACTCGGGGTGAACAAACTCGGGCATTGCCAACCAAGCGGCCGCTTCAACCCCAGAGAAATCCACCACGCCGTAGAACAGCGCCAGGGCATAACCCACCAACACACCACACATAATTGGCATCAGCTTGAGCATGCCTTTGGCGAAGATGGAGATGGCGATAGTGGTCACCAGTGAGGCCAGCGATAGCACTAGCGCTACGTTTTGTGGCACTAGTTGCGCCGCACCATCACCGGTTTTACCCAGCGCCATATTCACCGCGACCGGGGCCAGGCCAAGACCAATCACCATAATCACCGGGCCAACCACCACAGGTGGCAAGAAGCGCTCGATCACCTGCACGCCGCGCAGGCGCACAATGGCACTGACAATCAAAAAGACCACACCGGCCGCCATCAATCCGCTGAGTGTGGCGGGCATGCCAAACTGCTGGGCACCGAGGATGATTGGGCCGATAAAGGCAAATGAACTACCTAGGTAGATAGGGATCTGTCGCTTGGTACAGAGTTGAAAGATCAGGGTACCCACACCTGCGCCAAGTAGCGCCAGGTTGGGACTGATCCCGGTAAGTAGGGGTACCAGGGTGGTTGCACCAAAGGCAACCAGCAGCATCTGAGCACCCAAGAGGGGAGTTCTAAACATGTACACGTTCCTTATGAAAAACTTCGCCAAGTGTATGAGTTTTATCAGCAAACTTCAGTGATCTGCGCCTGTTTGGCGGTGACTTATGCGACTTTATTTAACTGTTTAAAAAACTTTAACTCAGTGGGTGATTGGGCTAACTTGGGCGTTTCCGCAATCGCTGAATGGGCAGTAATGAAAAAGCAGCAAAAACAGGTTTCCCCAGAGACTCAGGCAGAAGCCATGGCCATCGCAAAGTCGACGCAACGGCCGGGTCAAAGCAAAGAACAAACCAAGTTAATCGCCCAAGGCATTCAAAAGGGCATTGAGCAGTACAAAAAGCAGCAAAAGAGCAAGCGTCGCGACGCCGACAAGCATCGCAAGAAGCAGCAGCGCGAAAAGGCGCGTCAGGCTGAGGCTGCTGAGCTTGATAGCAACCAGCTATTGCCGCAAACCTCCAGTGATGCAGCGACCAACCCTCGCCTTCCGTGGATCTTGTTGCTCCTTTCTTGGGCAGGCTTTGCCCTGTACTTGGCACTTGTGCCCTAGACTAGGGAAAAGGAGGTGCCATGTTTGGACAGCTGATTACGATTCGCCCCTATCTCGATAGCGATGCGCCGGCCCATGCGGAAGCGGTGCGTGAGAGTGCGGCCAGCGGCCAGCGCTGGCTGGAGTGGATGACCGAAGACTACCCAGAGCAAGAGAGCCTAAGTTGGTTGCAGATGAGCCAGCTCGCCTTGGCCAAGAATGTCGCCTTCGACATGGGGATGTTCGATCGCTACAACCAACAGTTTGTTGGCGGCATCGCGCTCAACCGGATCGATTGGCACTACCGGGTGGGCAACCTCGGCTACTGGGTGCGTGAGTCCTGTACCAACAAAGGGATCGCCAGTGAAGCGGTGCGTTTGTTCGCTGAGAATGCCTTTGAGGCCTACCAGCTAAGACGGATAGAGTTGGTGATTGCTGAGCATAACTTGGCCAGTCGCCGGGTCGCTGAGAAGGTAGGCGCACAGTTTGAAGCGCTGGCTCGGCAGCGGGTCACCGACAATGGGCAACCCTGCTACGCCGCACTCTACTCGTTGCTACCGGAAGATCTCAGTTAACCCGCTTTAGCCGTATGCTTGGCGGTGGGAAAATGCTTGCGCTGATTCACCAACATCAACATGGATTTGCCCAGCAACCAAGGCAGGTCCTCATTTACTGCGTGGTAGCCAAGCTTGGCGGCGACTTGGTTGGAGAGCACGGTCCAACCCACGTTAGCCAGTCGCCAAGCGACACTCTCTTCTTGAGAGGCATCGAGAAACAGCATTACAATCGCACTGAAATGACTGGAATCGAGGCTCTCCAGCCACGATTCGCGCAGGCGCTCACGGCTGCTAAGATCGAGATGGTCAACGAAGTGTTGGGTCAGACTTTGATTTACCGCGACAACTAATACCTGATAGCTGGGAAACAGCTGCGCCAGCTGCTCCTCGCTCCAGTCGCCGTATTCGGCAAGGTAAGAGAGGGTCATTACCCGCCAATCGCCCAAAAGCAATCGCTCGGTGATCACGTCGACCACCTGTTTACGTTCCAGGCTAAGTATCTGTGTTTGTGTCATAGCACGCATCCTGCGTGGGGGCCAATGCTGGCCGTTATACCCTCGCTGCATCTTGGCTTACGCCAAGCAACCGGGCCCTCATCCTAAGCAGCTTAAGTTTAGTGTCGGCTTTGGCCTTCGCCAAGCTCAGATCTGCTTAACTCCGATAACTATTAGGAACGTCACAAAAACCTTTCTGTTTCATTTGGCCGGACAATTGCGATTTTGAGTGGTGGAAACTCTGCTTGGCAGGGGCTAACTGATGCCGGAAGCTGAGCCCAGGAGGAAAGCAAGGGGAGAATAAGGGAAGAATGAGTGGGGAACGAGGGGAAGAGTCAGGTAAGCCATGTTGCTATGGCTCACCTGCGTTTATGTTTAAAGCAGCGCCATCAGGCCATGCTCTAGCTCTTGCAGGAACTGCAGTTTCATCGATTCGGGCACCAACGGTTGCACACAGTTAATGGTCAGGTTCAAGCTTCCGTTGACTGTGGATGCGCCTACCCAAAACACCGAGCCGGATTTGTGCTGGCCGGAGCTAAAGTAGCAATCGGTGATGCGCAGCGGTAGCGCTTCATCGCATTGGCTAAAGCTAAGCCTCCCCAGATTGGAGAAGTGCAAGCAGGTATGACGGCCCAGCGGTGGGAAGGGAAAGGCCTTCTCGGCACGTTTAATAAACCATTCGCTCTTACAGCTGTTGAGCAGTGAGCGGTTGTCCACAATCGCCGCTAGCTGAGCTCCGGTTTTCTGGGCTATCTGCCAGGTACTGTCGCGGGTGTCGACATCGATGGAGAAGCAGGCGGCGAAGGCCCCCAACTCGCTATCGGCGAACTTGGGCTCGCAATAGGGACGAGCATTGGCGTTAGCACTGCAATCGACCTGGGTTACCGGCGAGGTGGCAATCCGCGCCAGCGCCTTGGTGATTACACTGGTCAGCAGGCTGTTTAGGGTGACGCCCTGTTGGCGGCATTGGCGCAGCAGGCCTTGCAGGTAATGATCTTCGATATCCAGCCATGCCAGACTGTTGTTCATGGTGATCGGCTGGCTAGTATCGACCCAAGCAGCCAAACGATCAGGTATTCGCTCGCTGGTAAACGGAGTGTCCTCAAGATCGGTCGCTTGATGCATTACGCACTGACTCACTGAGCTGGGGATGGGCGCCATGGATTGCGTTTGGCTTGGGGCGTTGAGCTCGGCTACCAACTGGTCGAGCATTAGCTGCGCAGAGATACCGTCACAGATGCTGTGGTGGCTAGCAATTAGCAAGGCGTGGTGGCTCTCCCCTAAGATGACTCGGATGCGCCACAGCGGCCCGTCCTGGTTAAAGCGCATCTCGCACTCCGCTTCCATTTGTTGAAAGGCGAAGGACTTGAGGCTGAGGTGGCTCGGGCTCACCTCGTAGTTAATCGATACGGGGAGCTCGCTGGGCACAAAGTGCCAACGCTCACCATGTTTAGCGATCCCGACATTGAGGATCTGATACTGGGCTTGCAGGCGATCGGCAGCGGCGGCGATGTCTTCCAGTTCTAGCGTGCCTTCTAGCAAGGCAAGATTGACAACGGTCATAGAGCCGTCGGCAGAGCCTTCGGCGAAGATGTGTTCGAAGGCTTCCAGGGGACGATACAGCTTTGTCATGGGAATACGGCTATCGGTTAATAGGAGAGGGCATTATTTCACTATTAACATGACAGGCAGTAGGATGAACTTAACAAAACCCTGCAAATGTTATGGGTAAGTGTTGCGCTGCTTACACCAATTTCAGCAGACCATTCCTCAGTTGCTCGATAAACGCCAGCCGCATCCGCTCGCTTACCAAGGGCTGCACACAGTTAATCACCAGATTTAACCGTGAGCCGACTGTTGCTGCTCCCACCCAAAACACCGAACCCGATTGCTGCTGTCCAGAGGTAAAGTAGCTGTCGGTGATGTGTAGTGGTAATACTGGGTCGCACTGACTGAAGGCCAGTCTGCCGAGGTTAGACAGGTGCGCGCAGGTATAGCGCCCGAGCGGTGGTGGCGTATGGCTGTCGGCCATATTCAGATACCACTGGTGCTTGGCGGTATTAAGAAAGACACGGCTATCGATAATGGTCGCAAAGTCATCGCCGCAGCGCTTGGCCATCTGCCAAGGATTGCCGTCGCAGGCCACATCAATGGAGAAGCTGGAGGCAAACACGCCCAGCGCTTCGTTGGCAATCTCGGGTTGGCAGTAGGGGCGAGTATTGACGTTGCCGCTACATTCCACGTGGCTTACCGGGCGCTCGGCAATGGTCGCTAGCGCGTTGGCAATGACCGCAAACAGCAAACTGTTGAGGGTGACGCCATGCTGGCGGCACTGTTGTAGCAGGCTTTTCAGCTTATCTGCTTCAACATCTAACCATGCGGTGCGGTTACGCAAGGTCATTGCCTGGCTAGTGTCTACCCAGGCGCTCATATCTTCGGGTTCATTGCCGCTGGTGAACGGGGTTTGGCTCAGATCGGTCTGTTGGTGGGCAACGCAGTCACTGCCCGAAGGCGGGATCGGCGTTTGCTCTTGGGCCTCGCTCGGGCAGTTTAACTCTGCCACCAGGCGGTCCAACAGCAGCTGCACGGAGATGCCATCGCATATGCTATGATGGGCCGATAAAAACAGTGCATGCTGATCTTTTCCGAGAATAACTCTGATACGCCACAGTGGTCCCGTTAGGTCAAAGCGCGCCTCACACTCTTCTTCCATTGCTTGGAAGGCCACGGATTTGAGGCGCGAGGGATCGGGCGCTGGCTCAACGCTGATAGCAACCGCCTGTTGGCTCTGGGTGAAATGCCAGTTCTCTGCGTGCTTGGCAATGCCAACGTTAAGTGGCTGGAACTGCTTTTGAAGGCGCTCGACGGCGCAAGCCAGGGCATGTTGGTCCAACTCACCCTTCAAGAAGGCGAGATTAACCACGGTCATTGAGCCTAGGGCGGAGCCTTCAGCAAAGATGTACTCATAGGCTTCCAGGTGACGATACAGCTTAGTCATAGGGATGCGGCTTTTGGCTAGTAGAAAGGTCCATTATTTCACCGTTACACTCTCAGGCAGTAGGATGAACTTAACAAAACCCCATGTATCTTGTGAGAATTACCCAGGGAGGGCACTTGCTTAATTCGACGTTTTGGCGGGCGACTTTAGCGGTATCGTTGGCCTCATTGATTACCTTCTTCAATCTGTATCTGGTGCAGCCCTTGCTGCCGATGTTCCGCGAGCGTTATCAGCTCTCGACCCTGGAGGCTAGCGGAATGCTCTCTTATGCCATGCTCGGGCTAGCGCTGGGCTTGGCTGTGCTGGCCTCGGCATCCGATAGCTTTGGGCGACGTAAGATCTTGCTGGGCTCGTTGTGGCTTAGCCCACTGCTGACCTTGGTTATCGCCTTTGCTGGTGAGCTGGATTTTAATTACTTGCTGGCTCTGCGCTTTGCCCAAGGGTTGGTACTGGCTGGCATACCGGCGGTGGCGGTGGCCTTCCTCGGCGAGCTGCTCGAGCCGCCCAAGCTTATCAAAGCGGTGGGGATCTTTATCGCTGCCAACTCCATTGGCGGGATTGGCGGACGTCTGATTTCTGGCTGGGGAGCCGAGCTGATGGGCTCGTGGCAGTGGGCCTTTATGGCGATAGCTGCCTTAAGTCTGATGGTGGCGACACTGGTTCACTACCTGTTGCCCGATGAGCCACCACGCGAGCGCAAACCCTGGCGTTTGCTCCAGAGTCTAAGTAACTATGGCTTGCACCTAAAACGCTGGCCGCTATTAGTGGCCTTTGCGGTGGGCGGTGGGGGCTTCGGTATCTTCACCCAGCAGTTTAACTACCTAACCTTCTTGTTGGCGGAGCCGCCCTATAAGCTGCCGTCCAGTTGGTTGTCGATGCTGTTTCTCGCCTACCTGGCGGGTACCTTCACGGCTACTCAGTCTGGGCGTTTGGCACAGCGCTGGGGAATGCGCCGTGGCATAAGCTGTGGCTTATTGGTGATGATTGGCGCGAGCTTGTTATCGGCCACTGGCAACTTGCTATTGATTCTGGCCGCCTTGGCCCTGCTCAGCAGTGGCTTTTTCCTCACCCACTCTCAGGCCAGCGCCTATGTGAATCAGCGGGCGACTCAGGCCAAGGCCAGTGCCTCGGCGCTCTATGTAATGAGTTACTACCTGGGGGCTGCACTGGGGGCCTTTGTGATTGAACCGTTCTATCAGCGCTGGGCGTGGCTGGGAGTGGTTGGCGTGTCGGTGGTGACACTGAGCGTGTTGGCGCTGGTGGCCTTCATAAGTTTGCAAGAGCCCGCCCGAAGCAAGCGCTCCGGGCAGGATAAGGGACTAGCGGCTAGTTAACTGCCGCTTGGCTATCGTGCCGGGGCAGGGCGATGGAAATCACGCTGGTGATCACCAACATGGCGGTGGCAATCCACAGACAGGCGGCCAGACCCGCATACTGGAATACCAGACCCGAGAGCACGGTGCCGACCAAGCGGCCCATGGCGTTGGCCATATAGTAAAAGCCCACGTCCAGGCTGACGCCATCCTCTTTGGCGTAGCTGACAATCAGGTAGGAGTGCAGTGAGGAGTTCACCGCGAACACCAGACCAAAGATCATCAGGCCCACCACGATGCTTAACGCCGGATGCCATTCCAGCTGGACCAGCAATGCAAGAACACCGGTAATTGCAGCCAGTATCATGGCCCACAGTAGCGCACCACGGCCATCTGGCGTGCGCCCCGCTTGGCTGCCGGTAAGCTTAGGCGCAAAGCCTTGCACAATCCCGTAGGCCACCACCCAGCATGCCATAAAGCTGCCGGTTTGCAGGTGATTCCAGCCTAGGGTTGCGCCCAGGTAAACCGGCAACGCAACCACAAACCACACGTCGCGTGCAGCAAACAGGAATAGCCGGGCTCCAGAGAGGATATTCACCGAGGGGCTTTTGGAGAAGATTGCCGAGAACTTCGGCTTGTTCTTGGCCTTACCCAGATCCCGGTCTAGCATTACCAAGCTCATCACCAATACCACGCTCAGCACTGCCGCCATCGCCAGCATCGCGGCTTGGAAGCCGATGGTGTAGAGCAGCGCACCGCCCAAGAAGAAACCAAAACCTTTTAGCGCATTCTTAGAGCCGGTGAGGATCGCCACCCACTTGTATAAAGCGTGTTGCTGATCGCCGGTTACCAAGGTTTTTACGCTGCTTTTGGCGCTCATCTTGTTAAGGTCTTTGGCGATGCCGGAGATGGCTTGCGCCGCCATCACCAATGGCACCGTTAAGTAAGCGCTGGGCAGTGCCATCGCCAGCAGTGCCACGATCTGCATTGCCAAACCGATGTTCATGGTGTGGTTGAGCCCAACCCGCGCACCCAGCCAGCCACCGACTAGGTTGGTGACTACGCCAAAGAACTCGTAGAACAAGAACAGCATGGCAATGGCCAAGGGCGCATAGCCGAGCTGGTGGAAGTACAGCACCACCAACATGCGCAGCGCGCCGTCGGTGATGGTGAAGTTCCAGTAGTTAAAGGTGATCAGCAGATACTGACGCAACTCTCTGGGTAGGGATATCATGCTTAGCCTGCTAAACCTACTTTGCGGATCAGTTCAGAAGTACGGGTTGCGTAGCCCATTTCGTTGTCATACCACGCGTAGATCTTCAGCATGCGCGGGCCGATCATCATGGTGCTAAGCGCATCGACGATGCTTGAGCGTTGGTCGCCTTTGTAGTCGATAGATACCAGCGGGCGCTCTTCGTAACCCAAGATGCCTTCTAGCTCACCTTCGGCGGCTTCTTTTAGAAGCGCGTTCACTTCTTCAGCGGTGGTGTCGCGACCCACAGTGAACACCATATCGGTCAGTGAGGCATTGGCCAGTGGCACACGTACCGCGTGGCCGTTCAGCTTGCCTTTCAGAACCGGAAAGATCTCGGTGATGGCCTTGGCACTGCCGGTGGTGGTTGGGATCAAGCTCATGCCACAGGCGCGGGCGCGACGTAGATCTTTGTGCGGTGCATCCAGAATTGTCTGGGTGTTGGTCAGATCGTGGATGGTGGTCATGCAGCCATGCTCAATGCCCAGCTTCTCGTGAATCACCTTGATAACCGGCGCTAGGCAGTTGGTGGTGCAAGACGCCGCGGTTACGATGCGGTGCTCGCTTGGCTCGAAGATCGCATCGTTGACGCCGACCACGATGTTCGCTACCGAATCGTCTTTCACTGGCGCAGAGACCACTACACGTTTTACGCCTTGGTCCAGATAGCCTTGCAGCAGCTCAACCTTGCGGTGAACACCGGTGGCTTCCAGTACCACGTCACAGCCAGACCAGTCGATCTTGCTCAGGTCGCGCTCTTGGGTGCAGGCGATGGTTTGGCCGTTGATCACCATGTTGTCGCCATCAGTGGTGACTTGGTGCTCCCAAGTGCCTTGTACCGAGTCAAATTGCAGCAGGTGAGCCAGGGTCTGGGTATCGCCCGCTACGTCGTTGATTTGCACAAACTCTAGCTCAGGCCAGTCAAATGCAGCGCGAAGTGCCAAACGGCCGATGCGGCCGAAGCCGTTGATTCCAACTTTAATGCTCATAGTGTTCTCTCTTACTTGGCAAATTGCGCAATGTAGCTTTGTTGTTTTTCAAGGTTAAAGGCGTTCGGGCGAACCGCGCGAATACGGGCAATCGCTTCATCCAGCTCCACACCGTATTCCAGCAGCAGGCGCGCGGCGATAAGGCCGGTACGACCGCTGCCACCCTTACAATGAATGGCCAGGTTTACACCACTATTAATCAGCTGCTTAAAACGTGGCAAAAAGCCTTGGAAGCGCGCTTCCCACTCTTCACCCGGCACGGTGTCATCTTCAATTGGCAGGTGGAACCACTGCATATCGAAGATCACCGAGGTTTTTCCAATGGCATCCACACCGTTGGCTGCCAGCTCTTCGCTGGTCATCGCGGTCAGAACTGCACCACTGTTGGCTTGGCTGAGTTGCTGCAGTGAGCTGCTCAGATCTGCGTCTTTGGTGCCCGGGCAAGGGCAAAGCAGCAGTTGGGCATCGTCGGTGATGGCAATCGGGAATACAGGATGTTGAGACATGCTTAACTCTCTTGGTTTGCAAGTTGTAGCCGCAGTTCGCGCAGGCGCAGCAGCGGCAGGTTAATCAGGGATGGATTGGCGATGCGGGTGGTGGCCAGCACCTTGGCAACCCAGGCGTCGTGACAATCCGGAAGGTGGTAGAAAATCTGTTGGCCGTGGCGCGTGGTGCTCAGCAGCCCACTTTCGCGCAGTAGCGCCAGGTGGCGCGAGGTTTTCGGCTGGCTCTCAGCCAGTGCCTGACAAAGCTCGTTCACGCTCAGGCGTTGTTCGTCCTCAATCAACATCATGATTTGCAAACGGGTTTCGTCGCTAAGTAGCTTGAACACCTGCAGTGGCTCGAGTGATTGAGGGCGCTGTTGAATATAGGTTTGCAAGCGCTTCAGTTGCTGGCGTAGCAGCGCGGCAATGGCATCAAAGCGTGGTTGGCCTTGTTCATCGCGGGTAGAAGGCAGCTCCCAGTGCAATACCCCGGGGCTCTCGGGCAGCGACAGGCACTCTTGTTTGGCTTCGCTACACAGGGTAATCACGTAATCAAACTTCTGGGCGGGTAGGCTCTCCAGCGCTTTGCTGGTTTGATGACTGGCCTGCAGCTCATGCTGCTGAAAGTACTGATATAGCTCGGCGGAGACTTGAGTTGCCCGTGCGCCAGCGCTGAGCGCCTTAAAGCTATCGGCAAACTCATGGTTGCAGATGGCTTCAGCTAGCTGGGAGCGGCCAGCGTTATTGGTGCAGATAAACAGAATACTTAGCATCGCGTAACAGGAAAACCAATACATTCGAAAATTCGTATATACGTTAATTCATATATGTTGAGCATGCAAGAGCCTTAGCACTTTCCTTTCTCCTCGTTCTTTTTCCATACGCCCCAACTTAGACGCTGCGATGCACCGTTTGGGTGCGTGATTTGATAGTTAGCCCCCAACAACCGCGAAAAACGCATCGATTCTTATTCCTAAAGGAGTAGAAAAACCGCGCTGTTCAAGCTGGTTCAACATTTGCAATTCCCAGGGTAAACACGATGCAAAAATAGAATAGAGCGCCCTCTGCTGAGCCTTGAATAAAGGTAGTCGATGCGCGTAGCAAGGAGAGTACTTTGGCTGGAACCAGTTGGATTAAAACGACCTGTCCTTATTGTGGCACTGGCTGTGGGGTTGAGGCCCGCCAGCGTAGCGATGGCACCACTCAGGTAAGAGGCGATGCCAGCCATCCCACCAACCGAGGACTACTCTGCTCAAAAGGCAGCGCCTTGGGTGAGACCGTGATTGAGCAGGGCCGACTGCGCCAAGCGATGATCAAAGGCCACCCTGAAAAGCTCGAGCGCGCCCTCGACTACGCGGCCAGCCGCTTGAGCCAGACAATCGCTGAGCATGGGCCGGATTCGGTCGCCTTTTATGTGTCGGGCCAACTGCTTACCGAAGATTACTACGTGGCCAACAAGCTGACTAAGGGCTTCATCGGCACCGCAAATATCGACTCCAACTCCCGGCTATGTATGTCATCGGCCGTGGCTGGGCATAAGCGCGCCTTTGGCGAGGACTTGGTCCCGGCCTGTTATGACGACCTAGAGCAGGCCGATCTGGTGACCCTTATCGGCTCTAACCTGGCGTGGTGTCACCCCATCTTGTTCCAGCGCCTAAAGCAGGCCAAGTTGCAGCGTCCGGAGATGAAACTGGTGGTGATCGACCCGCGCCGCACCGATAGCTGTGATATCGCCGACCTGCATCTGGCACTGCGACCTGGCCATGATGTGGACTTGTTCAACGGACTGCTTGCCTATCTGGCCGACCAACAGCAGTTAGACCAAGACTATATCGAACAGCACGTGGATGGTGCGATTGATGCGATAGACGCAGCCATCGCTCAAGCGGGCGATATCGAAGCCTTGGCCGAGCGCTGTGGGCTGAGCGTTGCTGAGCTTCACCAGTTCTTCCAGCTGTTCGCTGCCAGTCCCGCTTGTTTGAGCCTGTTTAGCCAAGGGGTGAACCAGAGCCACCAAGGGGTGGATAAGGTGAATGCCATCATCAACGTGCATCTGGCCACCGGCAAATTGGGTAAGCCCGGTAGCTCGGCCTTTTCCATTACTGGCCAGCCCAATGCCATGGGGGGGCGGGAAGTGGGGGCGCTGTCGAATTTGTTAGCCGGGCATCTGGACTACACGCCCACTCACCTGAGCGCCTTAGCGGATTACTGGCAGGCGCCGCAGCTGGCACAACAGCCGGGCTTGAAAGCAGTGGATATGTTTGAGGCTTTGCATAGCGGCAAGATCAAAGCTATCTGGATTATGGGTACCAACCCGGCAGTAAGCCTGCCCAATGCCAGTAAGATCCGCGAGGCATTGCTGGCCTGCCCACTGGTAATTGTGTCTGACTGTGTTCAGCACACCGATACCACCCGCTACGCCGACGTATTATTGCCTGCAGCTGGCTGGGGCGAGCGTGAAGGCACCGTAACCAACTCTGAGCGGATGCTGTCACGTCAGCGTCCTTTTGTTGAGATGCAAGGCGATACCAAGGCCGACTGGTGGCTACTCTCACAAGTGGCCAAGCGAATGGGGTTCGGCGAGGCCTTTGCCTATCAACACGCCAGCGAGATCTTTGCCGAGCATGCCAAGCTGACCAACCTGCTGCAGGACAGTGAGCCGCGCGGGCTGGATATCTCGTTGTTGGCCGAACAAGGACAAGCGGCTTATCAAGACTTCGTGCCAGTCAGTTGGCCACTCGGCAGTGACTCGCCTCGCTTGTTCGCCGATGGCAGCTTTAGCACCGCCAACGGACGGGCCAAGATGTTGGCCTTGCAGCAGCTGGTATTGCCGCAGCCCAAACCGGGGCAGCTGCTATTGAATACCGGCCGGGTGCGCGATCAGTGGCATACCATGACCCGCACCGGCTTAGCTCCGCAGCTGGGTAGCCATAGCAGTGAACCGCTGCTGGATATCGCGCCGATTGACGCTCAATCGCTGGGGCTCAGCGATACGCAGTTAGTCAAGGTCAGCAGTGAGCAGGGCGAGTTGGTGGTGAGATTACGGGTAAGTGATGCCCAAACGCCGGGGCAGCTATTTATGCCGATCCATTGGTCTGAGCAAAACTCCAGTGTTGGCACGGTGAGCAAACTGGTCGGTGAGACCTGTGATCCGCTCTCGGGTCAGCCTGCCGCGAAGTACAGTGTGGTGGAACTCGCCGCGCTTGAGTTTTTATCTGAGGGGAGCGTGCTTAGCCGTGAGGCTATCGATGGGCGCCGCTTTGCGTCAGATATCTATTGGTGCGAGCAAAAGCTGCCTGAGGGCTACCTCTATACCTTGGCCAGTGTGCAAAGCCCGGCAGAGTTCTATCAGTCGCTCAAAGTCATGCTGACCGAGAATGGCAGTCAAACCCTCGATTATCGTGACGATGCTAAGCAGCAGTATCGCTGTGCGGCGATTACCGGCAGTGGCCTGGCGTTTAGCTTTGAGCTGCAAGCCTATGCCAGCCAAGGCGATCAAGCCTGGCTGGAGTCTCTGTTAAACCAGCCTGTATCAGAGCAAGTGCAGCGCGGGATCCTCGCAGGTACTAGTCCAGAGCCCTCACTGGGCAAGGTGGTGTGTGCCTGTCATCAGGTGCGCGAAGGGACCATCGAGCAGTGTATCGAGCAAGGTGCTGATAGTGTAGAAGCGATTGGTAGAAGCTGTAGCGCTGGCACCAACTGTGGCTCTTGTGTGTCACAGTTGAAAACCATGCTAAATCGAGAGGTCGCCTAGGGCCGAGGCCCTAGGGATCTTCCCGTGTAGCTGCTTGATGGGCGTTGGTGAGATACTCGGGGTGACTGCTTTCCTCGTTAAGCTGTTCGTTAGAGAGCTCGTTGCAGAGCGTCTCTTTCGCGGGCGTCTTATCTTGCTTGCGGTTGGCCAGCCACAGTAGCGGCGCGATAATACACAGCGCGCCTAGTAGCAGGCTGGCATCCAAGGATTCCCCAAAGGCCAACACACCGACCACGATGGCGCCCAATAGGCCAGTGTACTCCGCGCCAGCAATCTTATTGCTCTCGGCGCTGCGGTAGGCCAGCACACAACTACCGGCATAGATCAGAATGCACACGGTAGACAGACTAGCGCTGATAAACAGCTGCCAATCCCAGCTATGTCCTTCAGCAAAACTCAGCGCGGCGGTGCTCGGTAGCCCCATCAGGTTAGTCAGTAGCAGCACCATCACCACATTCTGTTGGGTCGGAATACGTGGGATCAGCAGGTTATTCAATGCCAAGGTTAACGCGACACCTAGTGCAGCTATGGCCGCCGGGTTGAGCTCGGTAGGCTTCACAATCACCAACACGCCGAGAAAGCCTATCAGGGCTGCCAGCCAGGCGCTGAGCGATAGCTTCTCGCGATTTATCCAGATCCCCAGCGGCAACATCATCAGCGGCGCGGAGTAGAAAATCGCGTTGGCGGTGGCCAGCGGCAGGTTGTTGAGCACGTAAATCATCAAACCGGCGCCAGCCAGCCAGATGTGCGAGCGTAGCAGGTGCCAGCGCAGCCCCAGCGGCCCGCGATAACGGGGGATCCACAACAGGCAAGGCAACAGCAGCAATACCGCACTTAACTGGCGGTAGAAAACAAACTGATAAACCGCCTCTTGGTTATTGGCCAGCTTGACCACGACATCGGAAAACACCGCGATTTGGTTGCCGACAACCAGTAATAACATCGCTGCGCCTAAACTGAGTGGCTTCACCCGTCCCCCTTGAATACTGTCGACTGAAAGCAGACCGATACTGTATCTCTGCTTTACGATGAATCATAATGATGAATATTATTTTTAGTATGAGATATTTGGATAATGAGGTTGCCACCGCTGCGGGCTATCCAGTACTTCGAGCAGGTTGCTCGGCTAAATAGCTTTTCTCAGGCTGCACAGAACCTGCACGTGACCCAAAGTGCGGTGAGCCACCAGATCCGTTTGCTGGAGGATTACTTGGGGCATAGCCTGTTTGTGCGTCAGGGACGGCGGCTCAGCCTGACGCCTTTGGGTGAGCGTTACTATGATGAGATCAGCCAAGCACTGCACGGTATCGCCAAGGCCAGTCAACAGATTGTCGAGGGTAGCCGGGGCGACTTGCGTCTGGCTATTTATTCATCCTTGGCGGTGAAGTGGTTGATCCCGCGGCTGGGAGATTTCAAGAATCAGCATCCCGAGATCAACCTGAGCCTGAACATGGTCGCCGATGATCCGACCATCTCCGATCAGCTGGCTGACTGCTTTGTCACGATCAGCCCTCCGTCACGTGATGCGGTGGTCGAATACCTCTACAAAGAGCGGCTCTACCCGATGTGTTCACCCAAGCTGTGGCAGCGCCTACAAGGAAAGGCCTTGCCCGATGCTCTGTGGCAAGAGAACTTGCTAACAGTGCAGAGCACCTTCCCCGAGGGGCGCTTTGCTGAAGATTGGCAACTGTGGTGTGAGCAGGGCGGCTTTAGCTGGCCGAAATCACCGCAGCTGACCCAGTTTAGCCATATGCTGCTGGCCACCGAGGCGGCGCGTTATGACCAAGGCATCGCCTTTATCAATCCCTATTTTCTCGATGAGCCTGAATATCACCAACCCTTGGTACGCCTGCCGATGCACGACTTGGTGACTGGCGACAGCTTCTATTTTGTCTATAAAAGTAAGTTGCGTAACCGGGCGGATATTCGGGCACTGGGGTTGTGGCTTAAGCAGCAATGCTATCTCGATCTGCCACAAAGTGCAGCGGAGTAGACTGTGAACAAAAAGCCCCGATTTACGGGGCTCTGATGAAGGTAGATTGATGGCTTGTGGCTACTCGAACATATCTCGGGTAACCAACACCACGCCTTTTTCAGAGCAAACAAAACGCTGTTTGTCTATCTCGGGATCGTAACCAATCACGGTATTGTCTGGCACCACGCAGTCTTCGCCGATGATTACCCGGCGTAGGCGACAGTTTTTGCCGACAGTGGCACCCTCCAAAGCAATCACCTCATCTAGTTCCGAGCGCTCTTCCACGCGCACATCGATGGATAACAGACTGCGGTTCACTTTCGCACCTGAGACGATCACACCTGCTGCGATCAATGAATCGGTGGCATAACCGCAGCGTTGTTCTTCGTTAAATACGAACTTGGCACCAGGACGTTGCTTCTGCTCGGTGATAACTGGCCAGTCGCGATCATAGAGATCCAACTCTGGATCGGGATCTAGTAGGTCGATATTTGCCGCGAAAAACTCATCCAAGTTGCCCACATCACGCCAGTAGGCGGTACGTCCGGGGTGGCCGGGGGCAGAGAACACATAACCAAAGACTTTGCGGTCCTTTAGCATCTCTGGAATCACGTTGTGGCCAAAGTCGTGGGCGTAGCCAGGCTTAAGTAGGCCTTGGCGCAGCTCTTCATCCAGCACGTCCATATTGAAGATGTAAATGCCCATAGAGACCAGTGCATCTTCTGGGTGGCCTGGATCGGGTTTGGGGTTTTTCGGCTTCTCTTCGAAATCCACGATACGGCCACTATCATCCAGTCCCATGACCCCAAACGAAGACGCTTGAGAGAGGGGTTTGCGAATACAGGCTACGGTGACATCGGCATCATTCTCCGCATGGAAGTTGATCATCCGCGAATAGTCCATCTTATAGATGTGGTCACCGCCGAGGATCAATACCCGGTCAAAACGGTCATGATCGATGATATCCAGATTTTGATAGACCGCATCGGCAGTGCCGCGATACCAGTTCTCTCCGGTACGCTGCTGCGCCGGAATGATCGAGACCCCTTCTTTCAAGGAGGGACTAAGCATTTGCCAACCGGCTTGAAGATGCATAATGAGCTGGTGGGCCATGTACTGGGTCAGCACCCCCACGTTGCGGACCCCTGAATTTACACAGTTGGATAAGGTGAAATCAATAATGCGATATTTGCCGCCAAAGCTGACGGCAGGCTTCGCTACTTTATTGGTGAGATTCTTAAGGCGAGTGCCCTTGCCGCCGGCGAGAACCAAGGCAACGGTACGGCGAACCAAGCGGTTACTGGAGGTATGCGAATAACGGTTTTCAGACATGTGATTACTCCCTTTCACTTATCGTAACTGCAAAAATAAAGTGTCTGAAGCAGCGATGAGTGCAGATCTAAATGCAAACATAGGGCGGGCAAAACGCCTTACATACAGATTACCTCGCTACTGTATGACTGAATTGCTTAAAACAAGTTAAAACATCGTTACTGGCTCGGAGCTTTTATCTTATTTGTGAAAAGGCCCACAGTTTTGCAAGCGTTTTCAGTGACAGCTTATTTTAATTGACTTGTAAGTCAATAGGTTGTGTGAACAGCTTGTGAACTGAGTATCATCCACCGATAGCATCTTGACGTTTTTGCCGCAGTAGATCGCGCCATTTATGAATTCTTTCTGGCAACTCAGGAGATATGTTTTGTTCGCCTGATCGGTGAGTGACCTGCTGCATGCTGAGTACTTTACCCTTACTCAGGAACACCCCGCGCACGAGTATGCTGGCTTGAAGTGTTTCACCTTTCAAAAACCGATGCTCGAAATACCAATACTTCTCGTCCCAACCGAGTAGCTCGGTTTCCATCTCAAAGCGGGCCATTGGCGCAAGGGGGCGAATATAGGTGACCACTTGGGCGTTCACTACGCCCGCCCAGCGCAGCTTGAGCGCGCTACGGCCAAAACGTGTGGTCAGTAAAAAGTTGAGCCGACCTAGATCACCGAAACCTAGATAACGCGAGTTAGTGAGATGCAGATTGATATCGCAGTCGTGGGGCCACACTCGAAAGTGCAGCCGCTGCGAGTCGAGCATTGCATTGGTATCGCGACGTAGTAGTTGTCGCATGATTAGCCAGAGAAAGCGCAGGTAGAGGTTCATGGTACGAGTCGATAAACGGTTGTTTATCAAACAGGTACCATGTGGCTGGACGGCAAACCAGCACTAATTGAGGTTTTTGTACTTCTGTTTGCGGATTTCGCGGTTTTGCAGGCGGGATAGCTTGTAGTGAGGAAAGCGCAGATCCAGCTCAAACGCCAGTACCCGAAGTGCAAAGGCTGCCGCACTGGCGAGCAAAATGGCACTGATCTCTTCTACGCCAAGATATTGGAGCGCGACATAACTGGCACTGCCAAGCAAGCAAGCGGTCACATAGATCTCTGGCTCGAAAATCATCAGTTTTTGTTGCAGCATCATATCGCGGATTGCAGAGCCCAACGTGGAGGTCATCACGCCCATCAAGATAGCTACGGAGATAGGTGCGTTGTAATCAAGGGCCTTAATGGTGCCGAGTACCGCAAACATGGCGATACTGGCGGCGTCGATCCACTGCAGCACCCGGTCAATCTGTACCACACGATGGGCGAAGAAGTAGGTCATCGCAGAACCCACCACGCAGACGACCAGATAGCGTTGGTCCGCGACCCAAAAAACTTGCTCAGTATTGAGCAGTAGATCGCGAAACGTACCACCGCCAATCCCGGTTACTGTACCCACAAAGATAAAGGCCAGAATGTCGAGCTCACGCTTAGCCGCCGCCAATGCGCCCGACAGCGCAAAGAAAAACACAGCAACTAAACCGATTAAATAGATAGCGGAATGAAAATCCAATGTGGCAACCCCCAGAAAAATCGGGCGCTAGTATATACGCAAGTCAAAGGGATATATACAGGGTGAATAGGAGCCCCTCACAGTAAAATGTGGGGTTAGAGCTAGTGCAATAATCCCATCAAAGCTGCTTTTACTGTTGCGGCTGTTTTGTTTGCTACTGAGAGCTTGCTAACACATTGACCTATATGAAAATTTACGGTACGAGAACTGATACCTAGAATCAAACCAATCTCATCTGAGGTCTTTCCATCCGCGGTCCACTTTAGAATCTCCCGCTCGCGAGAAGTTAGGGCAGGTCCGGCACCGCGTTCTGAATTGAGGCAATTTGATAGCGTAAAGTGAGCCATATTTGTTAGCCATAGCAGTTGTTGCTTCATACGCTGGATTTCTACTTCAGTCACTCTATCATGGGGCCTAGCAAAAGAGAGAATCCCCAAAGCACCATTTGGGTGTCGAATTGAATGAACCCATCCAAACTCAAGACCGAAAGAGCAAGCCTCTTCCCAGAAGCCCTCTCTCTCACAGGCGAGTTCAGGACCCCAAATCAGTGGCAAGTGAGATTTCAATGCATGTTGAACCGTTGGGTCTATGTTGATTAAGTTCTCTTTGTGATAGCGAATTTGCCATTCGGTGGGGTAAGTCGTCAGGATTTCAGTACGTTGCGAGGACAGCGGGTAGGCATTGGTGAGCCCGAATGCGCAGCACTCGAAGCCAAGCTTCTTAACCAGACTAACTATATGAGAAAAGTACTCCCCACAGGATGAAAATGAGCGGACTTGGTTTAACTCCTGCTCTAGCCAGTTATCCATCCGACTACTCCATGCTTTAAATCGAGACTATCAACGTCCGCAAATTATAAGACTATAAACCGGTCTCGCATAATAGTTATGTGTGTGACTGTGCAATGTAGGTATTTGTTTTTTTCTTGATATTACATTCAAAGTGTCATCTTACAGCCCGATGCCTATATGTGTTGCCTTACACTCTTGAAAGCCGATCAAACCATGTGAGGCAAATATAGTTTGAAGATAGACGCATAACAGATTTGCGCCACATACTTTTGGTGCATTTACGGAAGTGAATGTCAACTGTAAAAATTACAATTGCAGGAATTCGATTCTGTTGCTTTCATTAGTAGACTTAGAGGGCGGTTAGGGTGGCCAATGAGGAATCTTACACAATATACGCTTACAGCACCTGTCGATGGATTGAGTTTAGTACGCGCTTCTAACGATGGTCTGGTCAGACTTACGCTGGAGCAACTGCATAGCCTGCCTCTTCAGCACCTACTTTCGGGGATCGATAACGAAGTAGAAGGCAAAGTACGCTGTGTTGCTGCACAAGTTACTGAACTATCAGGTTACACCGAGTGGTTTTACGAGAATGGTGGGGCGGTTACCCTAGGATGGGATTGGCGATGGTACAGTGAGATTGGCATTATGCGCTGTGAAGCCCGAGGTGTCCCCCGTAGCAACATACAGCTACGGGAAGACGGTTACGATGTCAGCCCCAAACGCAATGATCAACTTTTGATGGGCTTTATCTCCCAACTTTGCTGGATAAAGCGAACCCTTAACACTGTATGTGGTAATCAAGGACTAGGTGATGTTTTGCCCTTCGATTGTTACCCACAAAGCGACTAGTGGGTAACCGTCAATGATCTTAGGTACCCCCATCCGGTGGCACTGTAGTCCAATTCTTCGAAATAGCCGTTCGATGTGTAATGTTGTAGCGCCAACAACATGCTTGGCCCCATGTGCTGATGCGGCTTTGAGCGTTCCTTTAACTAGCTCAGTTGCTACCCTTGCGTTTTGAGTTACGGAGTCTGATGACAAATCAAAAGCGGATAAGCGAGATACCTCCCAAACATCATTTTGTTCTGGCGCTGGAACATTGTTTATTAATTGAGGGAATATCTCTTTTAGTAGGTAAGGCGCAGTGGTTGGCAGAAGCCTTGCGCAACCGTTGATATTGTTGTTACCGTCTTCAGATACGATATAAATCGTGTCTTGTCGATCAAACTGATCCCGTTCGTAGCCTTTAGGAGTATCCAGGTCCCAGCCTAGTTTCTCGACAAATACACGATATCGATAGTTTGCTAGAGCTTTGTATGAACCACCATTTTTATGGTCTAGTTGAGTTGCTGTTCCGTGCCAAAAGTGCATATTTGATTCCTCAAACGTTGATAACGTTTGAAGTACAGCGCAGCAGCTTTGGAACTAAAACTGTCAACAGTGACAGTACAAGTAGTTAGTCGAGTATGCTAGCTCCCCTTCTGTAAGCTCTTCTATGGTGTCCGGTAGCAAGGTCCAGTCTGCTTCAATAGTGATGGGAAATGCGTTGTGATACTTGAGAGTCATTCACATAAAAGTCATCAGTTCTTCGTACTAGCGTCATGGTAGCTATATAGGCTTTCTCCGTTTGAGGAGAGGACTGTGAATGATATCTACAACGGAAGTATTGGCTCAGCATTTTCCTTCGCTTAATCAAAAGCCTAAGCGCCGTGGAATGGTCCATTGGTTACTCGGAAAGGTGCTCTATGAGAATGAGTTTCAGGCGTTTTCAGAGCAACACCCTCAGTTAAAAGGCTTGGCGTTTATTGAGCAAGCTTTTAGCGAACTAAACGTCAGTTACCAGGTGAGTGAGCGGGATCGAGAACGGATCCCCACTCACGGTAAAGTAGTAATTGTTGCTAATCATCCGATCGGCTCGCTGGATGGCCTTGCGCTGCTATTGCTGGTTGGAAAGTTGCGCCAAGATGTGAAGATCGTTGCCAATGAGATCTTGTCTGCCTTAGATCCACTAAGCGGTCTGTTGCTGCCCGTGAACAATATGAGTGGAAATAGCCGTCGCTCGCAACTTACGGCGATCGGGCAACATCTGGAGCTGGGCGGTGCCGTTATCATCTTCCCTGCAGGCGAAGTGTCTCGCTTGAAAGGCATAACCGTTCAAGATGGCCGCTGGAGCAAGGGCTTTCTTAACATCGCCACCAAGGCGAAGGCGCCGATTCTGCCCATTTGTGTTCGAGCCAAAAACAGTAAGCTGTTTTACTTGGCCAGCACACTCTACAAGCCGCTATCGACCTTGTTATTGGTGCGGGAGATCTTTACCCACAGAAATAAGATGTTGAATCTGCGAGTTGGCGAGCTGATCCCGGTGCGTAGTTTCGCTAATACCGGGCTTGATGACCGTAACACCCAAGCTAAGCTAATGCGAAAGCATCTCTATCGGATCGGCAAGAAGCGCTCCGGACTGTTTCAAACCGAAGCGGCGATTGCACACCCGGTATCACGCCAAGCCCTCCGCCAAGTCGTGAAATCGCTCGAGCCTTTGGGTATGACTCCGGATGGTAAGCAGATCTATCTATCGCGTCACAATCACTCAGAACTGTTGTTGGCCGAGCTAGGTCGCCTGCGAGAGATTGCCTTTCGCGCGGTGGGTGAGGGAACTGGCCTGCGCAGCGATACCGACCGCTTTGATGCCGACTACATGCACTTGCTGCTATGGGATGACGACGACCTGGAGGTCGCTGGCGCGTATCGCTTCGCCGATAGTTGCGCTCAGGTTGAAAAACATGGGCTCAACGGCCTTTATAGCCATAGCTTGTTTAATTACAGCACGGAGAGCGAGGATTTTATCTCGCAAGGCTTGGAGTTGGGGCGTAGCTTTGTCCAGCCGCGTTATTGGGGCAAGCGTAGTCTGGACTATCTATGGATTGGGATCGGCGCATTTTTGGCGAAGAACCCACAATATCGCTACCTGTTTGGTCCGGTTAGTATCAGCGGTGCGATGCCTGAAGCAGCCCGAGACCTGCTGATCCATTTTTATCAAAGCTACTTCCCACCCAAGGTGCAGTTCGCCCACTCACGCCAGCCTTACCAACTGGCGGAGCAGCTAGAGCAGGGCCTGCAGTTCAGCTTTAAAGGCGATGACTACAAGCAGGAGTTCTCTCAGTTAAAAAGCGCCTTGGCGAGTATGGGCACTGCGGTGCCAACGCTCTACAAGCAATACACCGAGCTGTGTAAGCCCGGTGGTGTGCAGTTTATCGACTTTAATGTCGACCCTGATTTTAATCAGTGTATCGACGGTTTGGTGTTAGTAGACATGCTGCGCCTGAAAGATAAAAAGCGTAAGCGTTACATTGCCGCTCACAACGAGCTACTAGCGGACTCTGAGGGTCGCACTGTGGCTGAGTCCACTGGGATTAGCCCAAAGAAGCAAACGCCTGAGACAGCTGCTTAACCGCAAGGTCCAGCTGCTGGGTGTTAAGGGCGCTGAAATTGAGCCGTATAGCTTGCTCGCTGGCCTCACCCTGAGGCCAGAACTCATCCCCCGGTACCACCGCTACACCATGCGCTAGAGCGGCGGCTGCAAGGTCGCTGGCATTGTGGTGTTTAAGACTGGCCCAGAGAAACATGCCCCCTTCCGGCAGGCTGAACGCCAAGTGATCTGCCAGCGCCTCGGTTAATCGCATGGCGAGGTGTTGCAAGTTGTGCCAGTAGTGGGTAGTCAGGTTGCCTAGGTGAGCCTCGAATGTGGGTTGCTGCAACAGCCATAGACACATCTGCTGCATCGGGATAGCGGAGTGTAGATCGCAGGCCTGCTTCACCTTAACCAAGGGCTCAATCAAGTTGCTGCTGGCATTGACGTAGCCAACGCGCATCCCCGGCGCGACAATTTTTGAAAACGAGCCAAGGTAGAAACTGTCTCCCTGTCCCAGACTTGATACCGCTGGCAGCGCCTCACCTCGATAGCGCAACAACGAATAGGGAGCATCTTCAATCAGAGTTACCTGATAGCGTTCCATCAAGCGAGCAACCGCTTGTCGAGTACTCAAATCCCAGCAGCGTCCCGTGGGATTGTGAAAATCCGGCACGGTGTACAACAGTTTCGGCTTGTGCTCGATAAGTCGCTGCTCTAACTCTTCGAGATCGGGGCCAGTAGTTACACTGGGTACGCCGATAATCTGTGCTTGCGCCAGCTCAAATACCTGGAGTGCTCCTAGGTAGGCGGGAACTTCGCAAATGATCTTATCACCGGGGCTGATATAGGCACGGGCGATTAAATCAAGGGCCTGCTGCGAGCCCGTGGTGACTAACACCTCACCGGCGATGGGCAGTTGTGGCCTTAGATGTTCGCGCAGCTCGCCCAACCCAAGTGTGGCGCCGTACTGATAGCTCTGGGGGGAGTTTGCCAGCGAAGCCGCGGCTTGCTTGAGCAGTGAGAGCGGGAACAGCTCTGGGTTGGGCAGGCCGCCAGCGAGTGACAACACTTGCTGCTGTTGTGCCACATTCAGGATATTGCGGATGTAAGAGCTACGGGTTTTTCTGACGGCTTGATTGGGAACGAGCATGTTGCCTCCTGCGGTGTGCTTTATGTTTGCTCAACAGGGTAGGCTTAATGACAGAAAACACGTTTGTCTTAATCAGTGCACGTTCTTATCCAAATGTGCTATTTATCTTTCATAGCTGGTTTGTTTTTAGCCAAACTGACCTAGTGTCGCTCAGTAATCACGCTATTTGATCTCCATAAGGAAAGGTGCAGCCGTTATGACCTTGGATACAGAAATTAGTCGGGAGCGCCGAATCAACGATGTGCTCTATCATATCCACCGGAACTTGGATGGCGATCTGCGAGTATCGGGATTGGCTAAGGTGGCGGCTTACTCTGATTTTCATTTCCAGCGCTGTTTTAAGGTGGTGACCGGCGAGAGCGTTAATGACTATGTGCGCCGCACTCGGCTTGAACGCTGTGCCAATCTGCTGGTGTTTAACCCTACCTTGAGTATCCAACGGGCTGCCGCTCAATGTGGGCTATCCTCGCCTGCTTCTTTTAGTCGTTCGTTCAAAGAGTACTTTGGTGTATCACCGAAACAGTGGCGAAATGGTGGCCATCGTCGCTACAGTGCTGAGAACTTGCAACAAAACTGGAGTGATGAGTTACGCCAGCAGCTTACCGAGCCCTGCCATTTGGCCTTTCCTGAGGTGCGGATTGATGTGTTGCAGGCCCAAGCGGTCGCCTACGTGCGGCATCGTGGCTACGACCGCTCGATCAATCGCGCCTACGACAAGTTGCGGGTGTGGGCGGCGATGCATGGCGTGCCATGGCAGCAAGATAAGCTGCTGGGGCTGTTGCACTCTAATCCCGATATCGTACCGGCCGATGCCTGTCACTACGTGGCTTGCTTGCAGATCGAGCAAGAGAATATCCGGCGCGGACCGGTCTGCTTTATGACGATACCTGGCGGCCCGCATGCTCGCTTGTCAGTGCAGGGCAAGTTCGGCGACTTGCTCCCGGTGCTGCATCACTTCTATCACCATTGGTTGCCCGAGAGTGGCTATATCCTTGGTAATACACCTGCCTTTGTTGGTTATCGCCAATGTCATTTTGTCGACCCTGACGAAACCTTCGACCTCGATCTGTTCGTTCCCATTAGCCTTTAAGACATTTAGACGGCTAAACATCTAAAAGTCTATTGACAGACTTCCGGACGGCTATATACTTCGCTCATTACCTATACGAAATGTCGCTTATTGATGACTTGATGGTTTAAGTGACTGGTTAATTGGCTGTATTGGCGTTAATGATTGAATTAAAGCAAGTATCTAAAACATATACTCATGCGGGGCGAACGGTAGCAGCGTTACGCCCGCTCGATCTGCAGGTAGAACGAGGCGAGATCTTCGGGATTATCGGCAGTTCTGGCGCGGGTAAGAGTACCCTTATCCGCTGCGTGAACCTGTTAGAACGGCCGGATGGTGGACAAGTGCTGGTAGATGGGCTCGATCTGATGAGCTTGCCAGCTAAACAGCTACGGGCTGCGCGCCAAGATGTGGCGATGATCTTCCAACACTTTAACCTGCTTAACTCGCGAACCGTGTTTGGCAATGTGGCATTGCCGCTGGAGTTAGCGGGGGCAGATAAGCAGCAGATTGCTGAGAAAGTCGCATCGCTGTTGGAGCTGGTCGGGTTGGCGGATAAAGCCAATAGCTATCCGGCGATGCTATCGGGCGGCCAGAAACAGCGAGTGGCGATCGCCCGGGCCTTAGCGGTTGACCCAAAGGTACTGCTGTGCGACGAAGCGACCTCGGCGCTGGACCCAGAAACCACCTCGGCGATCCTTGATTTGCTCAAGCGGATTAATCAACAGCTCGGCCTAACCATCCTACTTATCACGCATGAGATGGATGTGGTTAAGCGGATCTGCGACAAGGTGGCAATCATCGACGATGGCGCATTGGTTGAGCAGGGGCCGGTGGGCGAGTTCTTTGCCAATGCAAAGACCGAGTTGGCCAAGCGATTTATTGCCTCCACCATGCACTTGGAGGTGCCGGCTTCCTATCAGCGTCGCTTGCACAGTAACGCAAAGGCCAGCAGCCATCCCTTGGTGAAGCTCAGCTTTCGAGGCGATGCGGTGGATGCACCGGTGATTTCTCAGGTAGCGCGTAAGTTCAACATCGACTTGTCGATTGTCAGCGCACAAATGGACTACCTCGGTGGCAACAAGTTTGGCTTGATGCTGGTGGAGCTAAGTGGTGAGCAGGCGGCAATCCAAGACAGTCTGGCCTACTTCGAACAACACAATATCACTGCGGAGGTAGTGGCTTATGTCGACTGATCTGTTTCCTCTACTGTTGAAAGCCACTTGGCAAACCCTGCAGATGGTGGGTTTGTCGGGGCTGGTGGTCGCACTGTTTGGCATCCCTCTTGGGTTTTTGCTGCACTTGACCAAGGCCGAGCAGTTACTGGCGATGCCTTGGCTGAACCGGATTCTGGGCACGGTGGTCAACGCAGGCCGCTCTATTCCCTTCATTATTTTACTGGTGGCCTTGATCCCGTTTACCCGTTTTGTGGTGGGCACCAGTATCGGCACCATGGCAGTGGTGGTGCCGTTGAGTATCGGTGCTATCCCATTCATCGCCCGCTTGGTGGAAGGGGCGTTGTTAGAGATCCCGTCTGGCTTGGTGGAAGCGGCTGAGGCGATGGGGGCCAGCCCTTGGCAAACCATTCGCAAAGTGCTGCTACCGGAAGCGCTACCGGGGATCATCAACAGCATCACCATCACTCTGGTTACGCTGGTCAGCTATTCGGCCATGGCTGGAGCGGTGGGTGGCGGAGGCTTGGGCGATGTAGGCATTCGCTATGGCTACTACCGTTTTGAGCCCGAGGTGATGGTGGCCACGATCGTGGTATTGCTGGCACTGGTACAGCTTATTCAGATGTTGGGCGATGCGCTGGTACGCGCCATCGACCATCGATGAGCCAATAGATAAATCAATAGACAAAACTAAAAATAAAGTAACAAGTGAGAACGCAACAATGAGTAACCTAATAAAAAACTTTATCTTGGGCGGTAGCGCATTATTGCTAGCGGCCTGTGGCAGCAACGACGACGTACTGAAAATCGGTGCTATGGCCGGTGAGGAAGAGCAGGTTGCTGAAATCGCCGCCGAAGTGGCCAAGCAGCAGTTCGGTCTGCAGGTTGAGATTGTGGCTTTCAGTGACTACGTCACGCCAAACGAAGCGCTCAACGACGGTAGTATTGACCTGAATGCTTTTCAGCACCGCCCTTACTTGGATGCACAGGTTGAAGCGCGTGGCTACGACATCGTAGCAGTGGCCAGCACCTTTGTTTACCCGATTGCAGCATACTCGCAAAAGCTAGACAGCTTGGAAGAGTTGCAAGCCGGCGCAAAAGTGGCGCTGCCAAATGACCCGAGTAACCTAGGTCGCTCGTTGGTATTGCTGGAGCAACAAGGTTTGTTGGTGCTCAAGCCTGAGGCGGGCATCAACGCAACCACTCGCGATATCGTCGAAAATCCGCTGAACTTGGAAATCTTGGAGCTAGAAGCTGCGCAACTGCCGCGCTCGCTAAACGATGTGGCCTTTGCGGTTATTAATAACAGCTTTGCAGGCATGTCGGGTCTGTCTCTGAAAGAGCACGGTTTGTTTGTTGAGAGCAAAGAGAGCCCTTACGTAAACCTGATTGTGGCGCGTAGCAACAACCAGCAAGATGAGCGCGTGCAGCAGTTCATTGAGGCTTACCAGAGTGAGCCGGTGTATCAAAAAGCCTACGAGCTGTTCCAAGGCAATATCGTAAAAGGTTGGTAATTCAATCTCTTACAAATAACTCTCTAAACGGCCAAATCCTTGGCCGTTTATTTATCCCCTGTCATATAAATGTCACAGCACCGTCATAGGATCCGCCCATAAAGCCCTACAACTCCCAGTTGTATGGGATTGAAACCAGTTCCAGTTGTTAAAGGACTAACAATGCGCGTATCCCAATTTACCCGCCTGCAAATACTGGCATTAATGCTGATTAGTGGGTTGCTGTTCGTTGGCCTCTACTACTCCTTGAGCCAAAGTTTGCAAGCCGACAACAAGCTCAGCCACTATCAGGCGCTTAAGCTGGAATTTAGTCGCGACCTGATGAGTTCGATCCACTCCTACCTTGATACTGGCGATGCTATTAAGCTCAGTCAGGCAGAAGATCTGGCCATCTCGCTTGGCGAGCGCAGCCGCGACATGGGGCTTATCGAGCTGAGTGTGCTGCTTAATGAATTTGTTGAGGCCCTGCAGCAGCGCTACCGGGCGCTCGGAAAACTCAGTGGTGATGAGCAGGGCTTGCTGGTGAACGCGGAACGTGAGCTGGTCGCATGGACTGACAGCGCACTGGATTATGCCCAGCAGGCCGACCACCCCAAACGTATCGATTACTTTAGTTCGGCCGGTAAACTGCTCACCGAGCTGGCTATGTTAGCGCAGCAGCGTCAGCGCTATTTCGATAACCCCGGCGAGGCAAGTCAACAAAGCTACTTGGCGACCGTTAAACGGGTCGAGCAGTTGGCGACCAAGCTCTCCAATCTACCCTTACTCGGGGTATTCGCAGAAGCGCCGGAAGATGACTTTGTTTTAGGTGAGCCAGAAGAGCCGGAAGACTTGGCTGAAGAGATCCAAGCCGAGCTACGTTCATTGGCGCGCCGCTACCCCATGGAGCTAGATAACTCCCTGCAGTTGATTGCCCAGCGCGAAAGTCTGCGCGAGGCCTTGCGCGATGAAGTGGCCAACTTGAGTCAACGGCTAGACAGCGCGGCGGCTGAGGTTGAAGTGTATCGACAAGAGGTGAATCAGCGCACCGAATGGAGCCTCTACTCTATCGCTGCGGTGCTGTTTGGTTTGGCAATCATGATTTGGGTGGTGACGCGCTACATCGTATTGCTGCCACTGCGTAACTTGCGCGATGGCTTTCGTGAGTTAGTGGAAAACGACCGGGTCGAGTTTCTGCAGGTGCGACAAAAAAACACCGAGCTAGGCGAGATTGCCAACTACTTCAACCACTTACTCAATGGCCAGCTAGAGCAGCAGCAGCGACGCAACGAGCAGTTGTCGGTGGTGTCTGACTCGCTTAGTCGCGTGACCACGCAGATCCAGTCCCTGCAGCAGCAGTCCCAAACAACTGATGAGCAGATGAGTGCATCGCAGTCGTTGATGGGCCAGCTCGAGGCCTTAGCGGCTCAGCTGAACCAGATCGCCACCAACCTGGAAGACAAAGCCCACGCCACCGAGCAGGCGATGGTCGATAGCTTGCAGGATGTGGAGAAGGTAATGGATGCCAGCAGCCAAACCCAGCAAGCGGTGGCTGCTGGACGAGAGTCTCTGGCTACCTTAGTGACCGCTGTGACCGACGTAAGCGCTATTTTGGATGTGATCCGCAGCGTCGCCGAACAGACCAATCTACTGGCCTTGAACGCGGCAATTGAGTCGGCGCGCGCTGGCGAGCATGGCCGCGGCTTTGCTGTGGTCGCCGATGAGGTGAGGAATCTGGCGATGAAAACCCAAGGCTCGCTGGAAGAGGTTACCGAGATCCTCAGCCAACTGAGCGAGTCCTCAACGAGCCTGCAAGGGCACATCAATGGGATTGGCGAAGCCAGCGAACACCAACGTGAGATCTCAACCCGTTTACTGCAGACCAGCAGCGACGTACGCGCGCAGGCGCAAAGCTCGGCCGAGGTGTCCGAGCAGGCCTCTCAGTGCATTCGTGAGCAAAGTAGCTGTATGGCTGATTTTGGCGGGCAGATGGCGCGGATGAAAAGCCAGATCGATTCCGCTTGTCGCTTGGCGGTGGATATTGAAGCAGATGTTTCCTCTCAGGCCAGCAATATCGTGAAAACCCTGCAGGTGGCCTAAAATGCGTGCTCTGCTAAAAAACACGGTTAGCTGAAAAAATACTAAAATCCAAGCATGTCGGGGCGGCTCTTGTTAGAATGCCGCCTTTTCCACCCCTGCTAATCGAGAGTATCGCCATGCTTGAACTCGGCCGAGTTAACCGTCTTCCTCTAGTCACTGACCCATCTGGTCAACCTTGTGTTGATGCCGGAGAGCTGGGGCTATTGAGCATTAAGCCCGAGGAGATGGAGCGAGTGAAGCCTGATAGCGACAGTGTCGATGCTTTCCTGTATCGCGATAATGACGCCGGTGTCGTTGCCACCCTCAAGCGCCCTAAGGCGCAAGTCGGTGAGTGTGCCAACCTGCGCGTTACCAGCATCACCCCGGTGGGCATCTTTATGGATTGGGGTCTGGATAAAGAGCTGTTTGTGCCCTACAACCAGCAGCAGCAACCGATGCAGGTTGACCACAGCTACGTGGTGCACCTTTACCTGGACAACGAAGAGCGTGTGGTAGCCAGCGCTAAGCTGGACCGCTTCCTCGATAAGACCGAGCACGACTACCGCGATGGCCAGCAGGTGAATATTTTGGTCGCCGGGCGAACCGAGCTCGGTTACAAGGCCATCGTTGAGAACCAGCACTGGGGAATACTTTATTACGACCAAGTGTTTCAGCGGGTGCGTGCCGGTGAGCAGCTAAAAGCCAAGATCGCCAAGGTGCGCAGCGACGGTAAGTTAGATCTGAGCATGGGCGCGGGTGGCAAAAAGCAGAGCGACGAACTGGGTGAACGGATTCTGGCTAAGCTTCGCCAAGAAGATGGCTATCTGGCGATTAGCGACAAAAGCTCGCCTCAGGTGATCTCGGCGGTATTTGGCGTGAGCAAAGGGGCCTACAAAAAAGCCATTGGTGCGCTCTACAAACAAGGCCTGATTACTATCAGTAAAACAGGCCTTGTGCTGAACGACGAAGACTAAGCAGATCTCAAAGCGAGTAGCGTAGCCTCAGTGCCATCGGGTGCGGGTTGAGATAAACCTGCGCCGAGAGATAGTCGTTGGGGTGCTCGCGCAGATAGTGTTGCAACAGCACCACCGGTGCGAGCAGCGGCAGCATTCCCTTCTTGTAGTTAATAATGTGATCGGCCAACTCTTGGCGCTGCTCACTGCTAAGCTGCTTCTTGAAATAGCCCTGTAGGTGCTGCAGTACATTGCAGTGATTCTTACGGCTAATGTTGTGCTTCATAATCGCCATAAACTCAACGATATAGCGCTCAAACCCAGCTTGGTCATTCTCGCTAAGGTTGGCAACCACCGGCCCTAACTGGCGGTAACGCTCGGGGTTATGCGCCATCAGCAAGTACTTGTAGCGTGAGTGAAACAGCATGATCTTGGAGACGGTCAAACCGCTTTGCTGCATGCACTGCCAATCGTGGTAGGCGTACACCCGGCTAATAAAATTCTCTCGTAGGATGGCATCGTTGAGCCGACCATCTTCTTCGACGGGTAGCAGCGGATTGTTGGCCATCAGCTTGGCGGTGAACAGGCCGACGCCGTCGCGCGAGGCATTGTTCTTCGCGGGCGAGTAGACACTGACTCGCTCCATGCCGCAGCTCGGCGATTTTGCACAGACCACGTAGCCACTCAGATGGCTCAAACGCTTGGTTTGCTGCTCGCTAAACGCTTCCATGGATTCAGTCACATCGATACTGCCATCGCTGGCCTGCAGGCGGATGCGCTGGTCGTCTTCGACCAGGCGGATGGTTTTACGCGGCGTGCCCATGCCGATGGCCAACTCCGGGCAGATCGGCTGAAAGTCAAAATACTCGGTAAGCTCATAACGGCAGAAACGGCTCTGTTTATGGCCGCCATCATAACGAACTTCCTGTCCTAGCAGGCATGCACTGATGCCCACTTGAATGCGCTGCGATGAAAACTCAGACATTGCTACCTCGACTCTGTCGTGAAGGGTTAACAGGGGGCTTGAAGGATGTGTCCCAGCTAACATGTAACTCATTTAAGCATAGTAGAAGTCGCGCGGTAGCTCGGGGCAACTGCAGTTCCGTTTGCTCGAAGAGTGCTTGTCTTCTCATCGCCCTGTGACGGGGGAGCCATCGAAACTACCTGCGCAACATTTTCATACGCTAGCGAAGAGTGAATCGATCACGGCGCATATTTTTCTGCGATTTTCTGGCACAGATACTCGCCGATGGGGATCGCCGACGTGGCTGCAGGGGAGGGGGCATTGCACACATGCAGGCTACGTGGACTTTCGGCAAACAAAAAATCGTGCACCATCGCACCGTCGCGCATCACAGCCTGGGCGCGGATACCGGCTGGATAGGGCTTTAAGTCTCTGAGCGTGAGGCTGGGGCAATACTTGCGAACCAGTTGCAGGTAGCCGGGCTTGAACAGGGAGTTTTTCGCCTCGCGCAGCCCTGCACTCAAGTGGCTGCGGGTAGTCTTCCAGAAGCCTTCGAATGAGAGCATTTCACAAAGATCGCTACGATTGATGCTCAGCTTGCGGTAGCCCTCGCGTGACAGGCCCTGTACCGCGTTGGGGCCAACGGTCACGCTGCCATCAACCATCCGAGTCAAGTGCACGCCTAAAAATGGCAGTTTGGGGTCGGGGATCGGATAAATAAGGTGTTTGATTAACTGGTTGCGCGATTCGGGGAGCTGATAGTACTCGCCGCGATAAGGGATGATCTGAAACTCGGTAGGCAGGCCATGTAGTTTGCATAAACGGTCGGCTTGCAGCCCGCCACATACCACCAAAAACTGGCAGCTAAGCGCCTGCTCTTGGCATTGGACTTCTACCTCCTCGCGGCGCTCTTTGATGCCGACGACTTGCTGGTTAACTAGGATCTCGCCACCGAGTTCTCGGATCAGTTCCGCTATACGTTGGCAAATCGCCGGATAATCAGCAATGCCGGTATCAAAGACCTTAATCGCGCCTAAGCCAGTGATATTCGGTTCAGCCTCGGCCAGTTTGGCCGCATCCCACAGCTCGCAGGCAATCTGGTTATGTTTGCAGCGCTCGAAAAGCTGCTCCATCCGATCAAGCTCCTGATGATCGGTTGCCACCAGTAGCTTGCCGCATTGTTGATAGGGGATCTGATGTTGTTCGCAGAACGCGATGGTGGCCTTTAGCCCACGCTTGCAGAAATCAGCCTTAAGGCTGCCCGGCTCGTAGTAGACCCCGGCGTGGATAACCCCGCTGTTATGACCGCTTTGGTGCTGGGCGAGCTGGGATTCTTTTTCGAGCAGGACTAAGCGCTTACCCGGGTATGTTTGAAGCAGCTGCCATGCCGTGGACAGGCCAACAATACCGCCACCCACAACAATAAAATCAACATCTTGTCTCATTGACATCCTTATCCGAGCTTGTTGATCTTGAGTGTAACAGGCGAACAAGAAGATTTGGATAGTGGTGACAAGGATGCAATACAGATGACGGTGCTAGAGATAAGCGCATTGCTGGTGCTCGGGCTACTTGCTGGTGGTATCAACACCCTTGCAGGTGGAGGCTCCAACCTGACGGTTCCCGCGCTGATGGTCATGGGCATGCCTGCCGAAGTGGCCAATGCCACTAACCGGGTTGGGATCTTCCTGCAGTGCCTGACCGGAACCTTGGGCTTTAAACGCCACAATCAGCTGGATACTCAGGATCTCTCCGGTATTCTGTGGCCGATGTTTGTCGGTGGTCTGGCGGGCTCAGCGGCAGCGGCGTTCGCTCCCAGTTACTTGATCAAATACTTGCTGTTGGGCGCCATGCTTAGCGTCACCGGTTTGATGTTGCTGCGCAGTGAAGTGATGTCGCCGCAAGCGAATGAGCCAGTCAAGCGGGTCAATGACACGCCATCGGCTTGGCCTGCGCTATTGTTTGCGGGCTTCTATGGCGGCTTTGTGCAGGCGGGTGTCGGCTTTGTGCTGCTGGCCGCCCTGGTGGGCAGCCTGCGCTATGACCTGATAAAGGCTAATGCTCTTAAACTGGTCTGTACCCTCGGTTTTACCGCCGTCGCGCTGGTGATGTTTATCTGGCAAGGGCAAGTCAGCTGGCTGCCGGCGCTGGTATTGGCGGCCGGCTATATGGTCGGAGCACAGTTGGCCGTGAAGTTGGCCATTTCTGCTAAACCTCAGACTCTTAAGCGCTTTTTGTTTGCGATGACGCTGGTGGCCTGTGTTGCTGCCTTGTTCAGTGAGTGACTATGCTTTAGGTCAACGATCATTTGTTGCAACGATTTAGGGAGACGCTATGTGGGTGACGGGCAAGGTTAGGGAACGCATCGATTGGAACGACAGCCTCTTTACCATCAAGATCGAGGCGGACATTCCCCGCTTCAAGGCCGGCCAGTTCATCAAACTGGCAGAACAGCGCGATGGAAAGCGCTTGGCGCGCGCCTACTCTCTGGTCAATGCCCCCGATGACCCCTTATTGGAAGTGTTGGCCATCAAGGTGGAAGACGGTCAGCTATCGCCCCAGCTCCACCAACTACAGATCGGCGACAGCATCGAACTATCCAGTAATGCCGCCGGCTTTATGGTGGTCGATGAGGTACCTGAGTCCCGCGACCTGTGGCTACTGGCTACTGGCACTGGCGTCGGTCCCTTTCTTTCCATGATTGACGACCCGCTTACCTGGCAGCGCTTTGACAACGTGGTGCTGTGTTACGGGGTGCGCTTTGGCGAAGACCTCTGTTATCTGGAACGGATCCATCGGCAGGGGCAAGCCAAGCCCGGACGCTTCCACTTTGTGCCGCTGGTCACCCGCGAAGCTCATCCTGACAGCCTGCAAGCGCGCATTCCTCCGGCTTTGCTATCCGGTGAGCTAGAGTCTTTCGCCGGTCTTAGCCTTAGCGCCGAGCACTCCCATGTGATGCTGTGTGGTAATCCGCAGATGATCAGCGATGGCATCGAGGCGCTGCAGCAAAAAGGGCTACGCAAGCACCTGCGACGAGAACCCGGGCATATCACTGTGGAGCGCTATTGGTAGCGCTAACGCAAATCGGGCCAGGCCCACGGCGGTGTGTTCAATAGATCCTGTCCTTCAATTTCCGTCTGACCAAACTGCTTGCGTAGGCGAATGGCGTTGCATTCCGCTTGCTGCTCGAGGGCATCGATTAGTGCGGGTGCATGCGAGACCACCCACACTTGGGTAGCTTGGCTGGCTTTGATAATCAGCCGCGCTAATGCGGGAAGCAGTTCCGGGTGTAGGCTGGTTTCCGGTTCGTTGATGACCATCAAACTGGGCGGGCGAGGAGTCAGCAGGGCGGCCACCCACAGCAGGTAGCGTAGGGTACCATCGGAAAGCTCCTTACCGCTTAGCGGTCGCAGTAAGCCATGTTGGTTAAATTCTATATTAAATAGACCATTGTCAGAGACTTGTATGGTTAAGCGGGCGCCGGGGAAGGCATCTTCGATGGCCTCTTCAAGCCCTTGCTCGTCACCGATCTCGATAATAGTCTGCAGGGCCGCGGCTAAGTCACTTCCATCATGACCCAGTACCGTGGTGCGGGTACCGAGTTGGGGTAAGCGCGCTGGTGCCTCGGAGTCGGTTCGGAAATGGTCGTAGAAGCGCCAGTTCTTGATGAACTCCCGCAAGTTCAAAACTTCTGGGGTGTGCTGTGGGTCGGCGAGCTGAGTGAAGATGCTCTCGAACATCGGCATATGCTGAGTAATCACCTGCCATTGGCGTTTATCTCTGGCCTTCACCAGGCAATCCGTGCGCTCCACCAAGGCGGACGCCGGGCGGTACTTGCTACCTTGCCAGATGCTCTCGCGTTTCACTTCTGGGTCTAACTCAAAGGCGCTGGGGTAGGGCAGTGGCGGGGTAATCCCTAAAGACACCGAGTAGCTAAACTCACTTGCGGCAAAACCCAGGCGAAGGCGCTTGACTGCCTGCGAGTTGGTGGCTTGAATATCCTGCTCACCGTGGCGCATTGCCCGGGATATCTTTGCCGGGCCCGCCCAAAACGTGGATTCAATCCCACCTTCTTTAGCCAGCGAGTTAACCACACCGCCGCGCGCGGTTTCGGCGAGCAGCCTAAGCGCTTTGTAGAGGTTTGATTTGCCACTGCCATTGGCGCCAGTGATGAGATTCAGGTTGGCCAATGGGATGACAATGTTTTGCAGTGAGCGGTAGTTACTGATTGCCAGAGTTTCAATCAAGGTCGTGTCCCTACGAGTAACAAGTTGGCGGATTCAAGGTTACCAGTTTGCACTCAGGGCTTGAAGTTCAAGCCCACCGCGCGAGGCTAGGGACGGTTTACCGCCATAAACCAAAGGCTTCCCGAAGGAAGCCTTTCTATCAAGCTGTGCAGCACAGGATTAGTTTATACGCTTGTACTTAATGCGGTGTGGCTGCAGAGCGTCTTCGCCGATGGTTTCCTTCATCCAGGCTTCGTACTCGGTGTAGTTACCTTCGTAGAAGTTGACCTGACCTTCATCGCGGTAATCGATGATGTGGGTGGCGATACGATCCAAGAACCAACGGTCGTGCGAGATAACCAAGGCACAGCCAGCAAACTCCAACAAGGCGTTTTCCAGGGCGCGCAGGGTTTCTACGTCCAGATCGTTGGTCGGTTCGTCGAGTAGCAATACGTTGCCGCCGGCTTGTAGTAGCTTGGCCAGGTGCAGGCGACCACGCTCACCACCGGATAGTTCGCCAACCCGTTTCTGCTGGTCGGTGCCTTTAAAGTTAAATCGGCCAACGTAGGCGCGGCTTGGGATTTCAATGTTACCGATGCGCAGGATGTCCTGACCGCCCGATACTTCTTGCCAAACGGTGGCAGAGTTATCCATGGCATCACGGAACTGATCCACGCTGGCCAGCTCAACGGTATCCCCCAACTCGATGCTACCGCTGTCAGGCTGCTCTTGACCGTTTAGCATGCGGAACAGGGTCGATTTACCCGCACCGTTCGGGCCGATAATACCGACGATGGCACCTTTAGGAATACTGAACGACAGATCGTTAATCAGCACGCGGCCATCGTAGGCTTTGTTTAGGTTGGTTACATCGATAACCTTATCGCCCAAGCGCTGAGCTGCTGGGATAAACAGCTCATTGGTTTCGTTGCGCTGCGAGTAGTTCTGGTTGTTAAGCTCTTCAAAGCGTGACAGACGCGCCTTGCTCTTGCTTTGACGACCCTTGGCGTTGCTGCGTACCCATTCCAGCTCTTTCTGGATGGATTTCATGCGGGCTTTCTCTTGGGAGGCTTCTTGGGCTAGGCGAGCTTCTTTTTGCTCCAGCCACGACGAGTAGTTGCCTTCCCATGGAATACCTTCACCACGGTCAAGCTCGAGGATCCAACCGGCCACGTTATCCAGGAAGTAACGGTCGTGGGTAACCGCCACAACGGTGCCTTCGTAGTCGTGCAGGAAGCGCTCCAGCCAAGCTACTGATTCAGCATCCAAGTGGTTGGTCGGTTCGTCGAGTAGCAGCATATCTGGCTTTTCTAGCAGCAGGCGGCACAGTGCCACGCGGCGGCGCTCACCACCGGAAAGCACCTTGATCTGGGTGTCCCACTCAGGCAGGCGCAGCGCATCGGCGGCGCGTTCCAGTTGTGACTCCAGGCTGTGGGCGTCGTGGGTGGCCAGAATCGCTTCCAGCTCGCCTTGCTCTTGGGCTAGTGCGTCGAAGTCGGCATCCGGTTCGGCGTAGGCGGCGTAGACTTCATCCAAACGAGTCTGGGCGTTTTTTACGATGGCGACGGCTTCTTCAACCACTTCGCGAACGGTTTTCTCGAGATCTAGCTGAGGCTCCTGTGGCAGGTAGCCGATCTTGGTGCCCGGATGGGCGCGGGCTTCACCTTCAATCTCGGTATCGATGCCGGCCATAATCCGCAGCAGGGTAGATTTACCCGCACCGTTAAGACCCAATACGCCGATTTTAGCGCCGGGGAAAAAGCTCAGTGAGATGTCTTTTAGAATGTGTCGCTTGGGAGGAACGATTTTCCCTACGCGATTCATGGTGTAGATGAACTGGGCCATTTGGCTCACTCCTTAAACGTTGGCATTGGCAGGCGTTATCAATCGACACTTTAGTGTAGCGTGGCTGAATTTACGGCTGCCGGAAATTTGCCGCCAATCATACTGAGTAAGTGGCCGCTTTACAGCCTCTTTACCGCGTGAGTGGTGAGAAAACCCCCATAAGCTTTGAGCTGCAGCACATTTTTTGTTCGCTAAACAAATTTTTTTCGCTGTTAAGAGAACTTTTGCCAGAACCCTAACTCATAAGGGGTAGTAAACAATTGAGGTAGCAGGGAAGGAAGCTACCGATTCAGGAAGAATTTTAGGGGACAACATGGGATTTCACTGGCTTAGTTTGATCGTATTTATCTGGGGCGCACTCACCTACCTAGTTGGCGTTGCTGGGATCATCTAACACACCCGACTTAACAGTGGCGGGCGACAGTGCTATGTTGGTGGCATGTATCAACCAGCTCACTTGATCCAATGTTAAAGTTCGTCGCTAGTGCGCTAGCATTTTTAAGCACTTCCGTTTTTGCTCTCACCTACCAGCTACCGGACGATGCGTCTCGAGTGGTCGGCTATAACCAGCAGCATATCGTCGAGTCAGGCGAAAACATGGCGATGATCGCCGAGCGCTATGAAGTGGGCTTTTTACACCTGCTCGCCGCCAACCCCGGTATCGACCCCTTTGTGCCCGGTGCAGGTAATACCCTACTGATTCCCACCCAGCTGCTATTACCCGATGAGCCTCGCGAAGGCATCGTCATCAACCTCGCTGAGCTGCGCTTGTATTTGTACCGCCCAGACGCCGGTGAGGTGGATGTCTTCCCGATTGGTATTGGTCGAATTGGCCGAGCCACCCCCGAGATGACCACCCACATCAGCCAGATGCGCGAGAATCCCAGTTGGGTACCGACCCAGAAAACCCGCGATGAGTATGCCGCGCGCGGTGAGCCACTGCCATGGAAAGTCCCACCCGGTCCGGATAACCCACTCGGCCTGTTTGCGATGCGTCTGGCTTACGGGCGGGGCGAGTACCTGATCCATGGCACCAATCAAAGTTTTGGGGTGGGCCTGCGGGTGAGCGCCGGCTGTATCCGCTTGTTCCCAGAACATATTGAGTATGTATTTGGTCAGGTGGGGGTTGGCACGCCGGTGAAGATCATCAATCAGCCGGTTAAATACGCCAACGAGCCCGATGGTCGGATGATGCTGGAGATCCACGAGCCGCTGAACCGCAGCGAAGAGGAACGTAGCGAGCCGAGCAACCTGCGCCTTAGCCGCGAGCAGGTGCAGTTTATCTCACAAGATGGGGTGGACAGTCGCTTGGTTAATCAACTGCTTAGACAGCAGCAAGGTATTGTGTTTGAGGTGGGCGCCCAAGGATAGAGACTTGCGGGGCTGATGTGCAGACAACAAAAAGCGATGCCAAGGCATCGCTTTTTTACATCGCAGCTTTTCTTATTTAGAGAAAGAGCTAGATGCCATGTTGTCAATGCGCTCGTTAGCACGCATAGCTGCAGACAGAGCTTTGTCAGCAGTAGCTTGAGCTGCGTCTACGTCGCCCTTGATAGAGCTGTGCTCAGCACGTAGAGCTGCAACTTCGCTAGAAAGTGCGTCAACTTGACCTTGTAGGGTGCTTACTTCGTTTTCCAGCGCGGTAGTGTTACTACAACCAGCCAAAACAACAGTAGAAGCGATGGCGCCAGCAACTAAAAACTTTTTCATGTGGATGTCCTTCATTGTGATCATGCAAACAAGCGTATGATTATGTTCCGATTTGCAATTACTCTGTGAGTCGCAGTAATGATTATGGCGTATTCATTCTTGACTGCAAGCCTTTGCATGGCAAAAGTGACGAAAAAACCAACATTTTCAGTGTGGTTGCTTTGATATTGATTAGATAAACACTAAAGGTTTGCTCATTCGAGTGCCGTGGGCTGGGCATCGAGCTGACAGTTCGCAGTATTGTGTGAAATATGTCCCCATTGCTGAAATTGCCGTTGCGGGTCGACATATTGAATAGGCAAGGCCTTCACCACCAGTAAGTATTCACCCCGCAGTTGCCGCTGGGCTAGATTCAACTCGCGGAATTCTTGCTCAGTGACCACCACTACGCTGGCAATCGATAGGCTTGGATCACGCCATTTAACCCGTGCATACGTACCTTGGCGATAATCGCTGTGGAAGTTGCCCACGGTGAGTACCACCAATGAATGCTGCTCGGCTTGCCTTACCACCGATTCGGCCATGGTCTCGTCCCACACCAGCATGGCCTGAAAGTGACGCTCTTGGCTTTGATCGTTTGGCTCGCCGCCATGATGGCCGTTGCCCAGCAAGCGGCTGCGATACGCTTCATCGTCCATGAAAAACTCAGAGGCCACCCACGCCCGCTGCTCATCGCTTAGCGTGTCTAAGTAATCGAGCCCATGTTGTCCCACACAGCGGGTCGCCAGTGTTGGTGCATTGGCCGCAATGACGGGCTGGCGTTGTGCTTTAGCAAACTCTACCAAAGGGCGGTAGCTAGATGGGTAGTTGCCCCAGGCATCGGCTTCGTGGCGGAACCACGCCTCACCTATCTCACCACGTAGATAGCTGTCGACGGTGGCTTGATGGTTGCGGCTGAACTGCTCCATCGCCAATACCCAATCTGGCTGTGGGGCTGTCAACCCCACCAACAGCTGCATCTGCGCCAGATGAATCGCTGGGTGGCCGTGTAGCTCGCCCAAGATCACTACCTGATGATCGGATAACTCAGCGGCGGCCTGCTCTGTAGTTAACTGGCGTTGATCGGCAGTGCTATAGAGCCGGTATTGATAGTAATGAGCAAGCTCTGGTGCTGGTTGCTCCTTTATGGGGGCGTCGCTGGGGGAGGCGGAGTTCGCGGGATCGGCTATCTGACTGCAGCCCAGGCAGAGGCCACAACTCAGGCTAAAGGCGAGCAAAGGTTTCATTGAGGACTCCTGCAAAAGGTGCGCTGTTTAAGTCTAACGAATTCAAACCTTAGTCAGGCTTTTTTAGTTGCAACTTTATTTTCACATTGGGGCTGAGTTATCTGGGTAACTGGGGTAGAATCCCTGCTTCATCACCCACCAACATGATTTACAGGTACAGGAGAGACTGATGTTAAAGCGTGATTTGAATATTGCCGATTACGATGCCGAACTATGGCAGGCGATGACCGATGAGACGGTTCGCCAAGAAGAACACATCGAGCTGATTGCTTCAGAGAACTACACCAGCCCACGAGTAATGGAAGCGCAGGGCTCTCTGCTGACCAATAAATACGCTGAAGGCTACCCGGGCAAACGCTACTACGGCGGTTGTGAGTATGTCGATAAAGCGGAATTCCTGGCTATCGAGCGTGCTAAGCAGCTGTTCGGTGCCGACTATGCCAACGTGCAGCCACACTCTGGCTCGCAAGCTAACTCAGCCGTATACATGGCACTACTGAACGCCGGCGATACCGTATTAGGTATGAGCTTGGCCCACGGTGGCCACCTGACCCACGGCGCCTCAGTGAGCTTCTCCGGTAAGATCTACAACGCCGTTCAATACGGTATCGACCCAGAGACTGGCAAAGTGGATTACGCCGAGGTTGAGCGTCTGGCCCTTGAGCACAAGCCGAAGATGATCATCGCTGGCTTCTCCGCTTACTCGGGTATTCTTGACTGGCAGGCCTTCCGTGATATCGCGGATAAAGTGGGTGCTTACCTGTTTGTCGATATGGCGCACATTGCTGGCTTGGTGGCTGCTGGCCTTTATCCAAACCCAGTACCGGTGGCTGACGTGGTTACCACTACTACTCACAAAACCCTAGCGGGTCCTCGTGGTGGCTTGATCTTGGCGCGCGCCAATGAAGAGATCGAGAAGAAACTGAACTCTGCGGTATTCCCGGGCGGTCAGGGTGGCCCTCTGATGCACGTGATTGCTGCTAAAGCCGTGGCCTTTAAAGAAGCCATGGAGCCTGAGTTTAAGACCTACCAGCAAGCGGTTATCGACAACGCCAAAGCGATGGTAGCAGTCATGCAAGAGCGCGGTTACAAGATCGTCTCTAACGGCACCGACAACCACCTGTTCTTGGTCGACCTGATCGATAAAGACATCACCGGTAAAGATGCTGATGCTGCCCTTGGCCGTGCCAACATCACTGTGAACAAGAACTCGGTACCGAACGACCCGCGTTCACCGTTTGTGACCTCTGGTCTGCGTATTGGTACGCCAGCGATCACTCGCCGTGGTCTGGACGTTGCAGCGGTTCAACAGCTGGCCTCGTGGATGTGTGATGTTCTGGACAATCTGGAAGATGACGCGACAATCGACCGTGTGAAACAGCAAGTTTTGGAACTGTGTAAACGCTACCCGGTTTACAAATAAAACCAGTTTGAAACTTTTCCGTCGGTAAGACGGTCTGAATATAGGAGGCTATGCCTCCTTTTTTAGTATTTGCAAAAGGAAGTGCGGTGTTGAAATAATCGTCAATACTGGCATCTAGATTGCTTGAGATCAAAGGATTGAATAACAGGTCAGTTAGACTCTGCGCAACCTCAAGGGCTTGGCGCGATCTGACCGACAACTCTGATGGAGTGTGTAATGAATCCTTTAAGTAATGCCAAGCGACTGCTGTTTATCCAGGTAATCGTCTGGGGCAGTGTGGCAGTTGTCGCCATCACCTAAGCTAACTTGCCGCAAGGCTGCCGATGCGCAGCCAGCGTAACCGCGGTCTTTGAACCATCGTGACGGCAACTCGCCGCCGTTAAGCGGCGCGTTTTCTCCGTAATTTCTGATTTAGCAGCGGCGGAAGTTGTGTCGCCCCCCGCTAACCAGCTAAAATTCCGACATATTCACTAGTGGGTACCCCTGATGTATTGTCCTTTCTGTGCCGCACACGAAACCAAAGTAATCGATTCGCGATTGGTCGCTGATGGCCATCAGATCCGTCGCCGTCGAGAGTGTCTGGAATGTCATGAGCGCTTTACCACCTTCGAGATCGCCGAACTGGTAATGCCGCGGGTAATTAAAGGCAACGGTACCCGTGAGCCCTTCAACGAAGAGAAGATGCGCGCCGGGATGATGCGAGCGTTGGAGAAACGCCCGGTTAGCGTCGATGACGTCGAGCAGTGCGTCAACAAGATCAAGTCTGCACTGCGGGCAACCGGTGAGCGCGAGGTGGAAACTGGCCTTATTGGTAATCTGGTGATGGAACAGCTCAAAGCGCTGGATAAAGTCGCTTACGTGCGCTTTGCCTCGGTATATCGCAGCTTCGAGGATATCCGAGAGTTTGGCGAAGAGATTGCCAAGCTGGAGAAGTAATGGCCGAGTTTTCCGCCCAAGATTGTCGCTGGATGGCCCGCGCCATCCAACTCGCTAAACGGGGTCGCTACACCACCGCACCTAATCCCAATGTGGGCTGTGTGATTGTCCGTGATGGGCAGCTATTAGGCGAGGGCTTCCACCGTAAGGCCGGCGAAGGCCATGCCGAGGTCAATGCCATCGCTGATGCCAAAGCCAAGGGCCATTCACTGCAAGGCGCCACCTGTTACGTCACCCTTGAGCCCTGTGCTCACCAAGGCCGAACCCCTTCTTGTGCGCGAACGCTTGCGGCTGAACAAGTGGCCGAGGTGGTGATGGCAATGGTTGATCCCAACCCGCTGGTGGCCGGAAAGGGTGTGGCGATACTGCAAGAAGCGGGAATTGCGGTGCGCAGCGGGCTAATGTCCGATGCGGCCCGGGCCCTTAACCCCGGTTTTTTAAGTCGGGTTGAGCGAGCGCGTCCCCAAGTTAAGCTAAAACTGGCCTGCTCCATCGATGGTCGAACTGCGCTGGCCAATGGCGAAAGTAAATGGATAACCGGCAACTTGGCGCGCCAAGATGTGCAGCGCGAGCGCGCTTGCAGCCATGCGATTCTTTCTACCGCCGCGACGGTGATCCGCGATGACGCCTCGCTCAATGTCAGACATGGCGAGCTGGGCTCTTTGCGCGAGCACTACTCAGAGCAGTCGCTGCGTCAGCCGGTGCGGGTGATCATCGACCGCCAGGGGCGACTGGCGCAGGCGGGAAGTGAACTTAAGTTGTTCAACAGCCCCGGCGAGGTGTGGCTACTAAGCTATGCTGAGCAGGCGCTGCCCGCCGAGATGAGCGCCAAGGTTAAGCAACTGATAGTCCCAGCCGGTGACAACTGGCTGATGCGGGCGATGCAGCTGCTGAGCACACATGAGATCAACGATTTGTGGGTGGAAGCAGGCGCAGCCCTGGCGGCCGCGCTGTTAGACGCCGAGCTGGTGGATCAGCTGATTAGCTACCAAGCGGGTGTATTGATGGGGCAAGATGCTCTGCCACTGTTTGCCTTGCAGGGGTATACCGAGATGGCCAGACTGAGCCGCTGGCAGCTTTGCGAGCAACGGGTGGTCGGCCCGGATATCAAGACCACCTGGCGGCAACGCAGCTAGCTTAAAAGGCCCTTGGCCCAATGCATGCCTACTTAGCTAAGTGGGTTTAACCGAATAGAGTATTAGAGCAACGCGACATGTTTACCGGAATTATTGAGGCCTGTGGCCAGATCAGCGAGATGCGTCGGGTGGGTGGAGATATCGCCCTGTCGATCAGCTGCCCTGAGCTGGATATGGGCGATGTCAGGCTCGGCGACAGTATCGCTGTCAACGGCGTATGTCTGACTGTGGTCCGCTTTGATGCCGAAAGCTTTGTGGCTGACGTGTCCCACGAGACCATCGCGCAAAGTGCCCTGTCCAAACTCAAGGTGGGCGCTAAGGTCAATCTGGAAAAGGCGATGCTGGCCAGCTCGCGTTTTGGCGGCCATATCGTTAGCGGTCACGTGGATGGCGTGGCAACCGTGGCGCGCATCGAAAAACAGGCGCGCGCCATCGATTTGTGGATTAAGCCACCGGCCGAGCTGCAGCGCTACATTGCCCACAAAGGCTCCATCACGGTGGATGGTATCAGCCTGACCGTGAACCAGTTAGACGGCGATTTGTTCCGGCTAACCATTATTCCGCACAGCGCGGAGCAAACTACCATCGTCCAGTGGCGCCAAGGTGACCCGGTGAATATCGAGGTCGACGTATTGGCGCGTTATCTGGAGCGTTTGATGCAGTTTCCTGCGCAGCCCGATGCACCGGCCAGCGGTGGCATCGATAAACAGTTTTTAGCTCAACACGGCTTCTTTAGATAAATCAGCCTACAACACAGGTGAACTATGGCGCTTAGTAGCATAGAAGAGATTATTGAGGACATCCGCCAAGGTAAAATGGTGGTGTTAATGGATGACGAAGATCGCGAAAATGAAGGCGATCTGATTATGGCCGCGGATCTGGTCACGCCGGAGGCGATCAACTTTATGGCCACCTATGGCCGCGGTCTGATCTGCATGCCGATGACTCAGGCGCGCTGTGAGCAGCTCAAGCTACCGCTGATGGTGGAAAAGAACACCGAGCAGTTCCAAACCAGCTTTACCGTCTCGATTGAAGCGTCCACCGGGGTGACCACCGGTATCTCGGCAGCCGACCGTGCACGCACCGTACAGGTGGCCGCTTCGGTGAATGCCAAGCCAGCTGACATCGTGATGCCGGGCCATATCTTCCCGCTAATGGCTAAAGAAGGCGGGGTATTGAACCGCGCTGGCCATACCGAAGCGGGTGTCGATTTAGCGCGTCTGGCCGGTCGTGAGCCTTGCGGGGTGATTGTTGAGATCCTCAACCCCGATGGCACCATGGCCCGCCGCCCGGACCTGGAAAAGTTCTGTGCCGAGCATGGCCTGAAGATGGGCACCATTGCCGATCTGATTGAATACCGCAATCTGCACGAAACCACCATTGAGCGGGTTGCTGAGTGTCAGATGCCAACTCGCCATGGCGATTTCAAGCTGATCACCTACCGTGACACCATCGACAACAAGGTGCATTTCGTGATGCAGGCTGGTGAGGTGCAAGCTGACCAAGCCACCGCGGTGCGGGTGCACCTACACAACCCGTTTAGTGACCTGCTGGGCAGTGACCGCCTTGGTAAGATGAGCTGGCCGTTGGACCAAGCGCTAAAAAAGATCGCCAATGAGAAGGGCGTGCTGGTGCTGCTGAGCACCGATGACAGCGCCGATGCGCTGATTGAGCAGGTTAAAGCCTTTGCCCGGGCAGACCGTGGCGACACCATCAAGGCCAAAGGCGCCGAGCCGGTCTCGCGCACCGTCGGTGTAGGCTCGCAGATTCTGGCCGACTTGGGCGTGGGCAAGATGCGCCTGCTTAGCTCACCGAAGCGCTACCATGCGCTGTCGGGCTTTGGTCTGGAAGTGGTCGAGTACATCGATTGCGACGGCTGCTAAGCAGCCACTAACAGAAACTCAACCATCGCGCCAAGCTTGTGATAGAATGGCGCGTTTTTATCGAATAACTAGTATTAGTGCGTAACTAAGCGAATATGATAACAGAGCAGAATATGAAGGTAATCGAAGCTAGTCTTGCGGCCCCCCATGCGAAGGTCGCCATTGTAATCGCCCGTTTCAACAGCTTTATTAACGAAAGCCTGCTGTCTGGTGCGGTTGACACCCTGACTCGTCAAGGTTCAGTGAGCGAAGATAACATCACCGTTGTTCGCGTACCGGGCGCGGTAGAGATCCCACTAGCCGCCAAGCGTTTGGCAGCCAGCGGTAACTACGATGCCATTATCACTCTGGGAACCGTTATCCGTGGTGGTACTTACCACTTCGAGATCGTATCTAACGAATGTCACAAAGGCCTGGCGCAAGTAATGATGGAGTACAACGTGCCAATTACCTTTGGTGTATTGACCACCGAGTCTATCGAGCAAGCCATTGAGCGTGCCGGCACCAAGATGGGTAACAAGGGTACGGAAGCTGCACTGAGTGCCTTGGAGATGATCAATCTCGTACCACAGCTTGACGCCTAATTGAGGAGACTCCAGTGAAACCAGCTGAGCGCCGCAAGGCCCGTCAATTTGCTACTCAGGCGATCTATCAGTGGCAGATGACCAACGACAATATCGCCAACATTGAACACCAGTTCATGACCGATCACGACATGAGCAAGGCCGACGTGCCTTACTTCTCATTGCTGATCGCCGGTGTGGCTGCCAATGCCAACAAACTCGACCAAGCGATGGCTTCATCGCTGTCTCGCAAGCTTGAAGAGCTGGACATGGTTGAGCACGCTATCCTGCGTATCGGCATGTATGAACTGCTGATGGTTGATGGCATTCCACCGAAAGTGGTAATCAACGAAGCCATCGAACTGGCTAAGTCGTTTGCCGCAGAAGACAGCCATAAGTTCATTAACGGCGTGATGGACAAGGTTCTGCGCCTGCAAGATCTTAAGTCAAAACCAAACTAATATGAGCAGCGTCCCCCTCGATGAGTTCTCGCTCATCGAACGCTTCTTTACCCGTGAAGAGCAACGCGCCGATATCGCCCTCGGTATTGGTGATGACGCGGCGCTGCTAACGCCACCAGATAACCATCATCTGGTGGTGTCCACCGACACCTTGGTGGAAGGCATCCATTTTCTCCCCGATATTCCTGCCCACGCCCTTGGACATAAGTCTTTAGCGGTTAACCTCAGCGATCTCGCCGCGATGGGTGCAGAGCCGCGCTGGGTAACGCTGGCCTTGACCTTGCCCGAGGTGGACGAGCAGTGGCTGAGCGAGTTCAGCCGTGGCTTCTTTGAGCTGGCCGAGTTCTACAACGTTAGCTTGGTAGGCGGTGATACCACCCGCGGGCCGCTGAGCATCACGGTGACTGTACATGGCGTGGTGCCGCTGGGTAAGGCGCTGACCCGCCATGGCGCAGCGGCTGGCGATGGCATCTACGTGACCGGTACGCTGGGCGACTCGGCACTGGGATTTGCAGCCTTGCAGCAGCGGCTATCGCTGAGTGAAAGTGCTCGGTATCTGCTGATTGAGCGCCACTACTACCCTCAGCCTCGGGTGTTGGCCAGTTATGGTCTGCGCGATGTGGCCAGTGCCACCATCGATATCTCCGATGGCCTGCTGGGCGATCTCGGTCATATCCTCAAGCGCAGCAATTGCAGTGCCAATCTGGAGCTGGAGCGCTTGCCGCTCTCTGACTTGATGCGCGAGCTGGTCTCGGTGGAGCAGGCAATTCATTTCGCGCTGACCGGTGGTGAAGATTACGAGCTGTGCTTTACCGTACCGGAAGCCAACCGCGGGCAGATTGAAACCGCCTTGTCGTTTAGCGGTGTGCCGTACCACTGTATTGGCACGGTGGGAGTGGGCAGCGGAGAAGTGAACCTGCAACTGAACAACAAGCGCTATCAGTTAGAGACGAGCAGCTGGAACCATTTCGAGTCCTGATTGTGAGTTGGCGCTAAGACCCCTAATTCGAGTGAAGAGTACTATGTCAGAGAGCCCTCGCGCCGCCCTAAAAGCCCTTAACCTAAGCAACCTTTGGCACCTTAGCGCCGTGGGGTTTGGCAGCGGCTTAGCGCCCAAGGCGCCCGGCACCTTCGGTACCGTGGCAGCCATTCTGCCTTACTTCCTGATTGCCCAGCTGAGTACTCCTTGGTACTTGTTGGTGCTGGCACTGACTACTTGGTTTGGCATCGTCTGCTGTCAAAAAGCCACCGATGCCATGGGGGTACACGATCATGGCGCCATTGTGTGGGACGAGTTTGTCGGCTTTTGGATCACCATGCTGTGGGTGCCCTTTAGCTGGACCAATTTGCTGCTGGGCTTTGTGCTATTCCGCTTTTTTGACGTACTCAAGCCATGGCCAATCAAGGCCATCGACAAGAAAGTGGATGGCGGCTTAGGCATTATGCTCGACGATGTGTTGGCGGGGGTATTTGCCTGCGCCAGCTTGCATTTAATTCTGCACCTTCTGGGCTGATTCCGGCCCGACCAGACAATCCTGCCTGACAAGCTCAGCATTCCCCCAAATCATGCTGAGCTTATGCCATTCTATTTGCCATACAAAATGAATAGTTATATGAAAAATATGAATTCACTTTCATATTTTATCTCTTCAAAGCTACGCTCATTAGCTTAAAGCAGCAGAGAAGCTAGACATTTTCAGTTAAAAATACTAATTTAACCCTCGCAGTAGCGTATCCTGCTAAGCGGTGTTTGAATAAATATTGCTATCGATCAAGGCTTTGATCTCGGGCTTTCGCTTAGCAAGTAGTGCACGGAACACGCAAACTACAACATATGGAATGCGATAGATAATCGCATACGACACGATGTCATTACGGAGAAACACAATGAAAAAAGGACTGACCAAGCTGTCTCTGGCTTTGGCGGCCAGTGCTTTCGCGATGAGCGCCCAAGCACAGACCTTCGTTTTCTGTTCAGAGGGTAGCCCTGAAGGCTTTAACCCATCTCTTTACACCGCCGGCACCACCTTTGATGCCTCTTCAAAAACCATCTTTAACCGTCTGGTTGAGTTTGAAGTTGGTACCACCAATGTTGAGCCGGGTCTGGCTGAGTCTTGGGAAGTATCTGAAGATGGCCTGGAATACACCTTCCATCTGCGCAAAGGCGTGAAGTTCCACTCTCAGAAGAAAGGCTTTAAGCCGACCCGTGACTTCAATGCCGATGACGTAGTGTTCAGCTTCTTGCGTCAGGACGACCCAGAACATCCTTACCACAAAATCTCTGGTGGCTCTTACGAGTACTACAACGGCATGGGCATGCCTGAGCTGGTTAAGGAAGTGGTTAAGGTTGACGACTACACCGTTAAGTTCGTACTGAGCAAGCCTGAAGCGCCGTTTATCGCCAACCTGGCGATGGACTTTGCTTCTATCTTCTCTGCCGAGCAAGCCGACGCGCTACTCGCTGCTGGTACCCCTGAGAAACTGGACCTAGACCCTGTGGGCACCGGTCCGTTCCAAAAAGTGCAGTACCAAAAAGATTCAATCATTCGTTATTTGGGTAACCAAGATTACTGGAAGGGCGCACCTCAGATTGACCGTCTGGTATTCTCTATCACCCCGGATGCCTCAGTACGCTACGCCAAGCTAAAAGCTGGCGAGTGTCATGTAATGCCATATCCAAACCCTGCTGACGTGGCGCAAATGGCCGAAGACAGCGAGATCAACCTGATGAGTCAGGAAGGTCTGAACGTGGGCTACCTGGCATTCAACACCCAGAAAAAACCGTTTGATGACGTACGTGTTCGTCAAGCCCTTAACCTGGCCCTGAACAAGCAAGCGATTATCGACGCGGTATTCCAAGGCGCAGGTAAAGTTGCCAAGAACCCACTGCCACCGACAATTTGGTCTTACAACGATGCGACCGTTGACTACCCATACGATCCAGAGAAAGCCAAAGCGATGCTGGCCGAAGCGGGTGTTACCGACCTGAAGACCAACATCTGGGCGATGCCAGTACAGCGTCCTTACAACCCGAATGCCCGTCGTATGGCGGAAATCATTCAGGCTGACTGGGCCAAAGTGGGCGTAGACGCAGAGATCGTTAGCTACGAATGGGGTGAGTACCTCAAGCGTTCTAAAGAAGGTCAACACGACACCGTACTGCTGGGTTGGACCGGTGACAATGGTGACCCGGATAACTTCCTGTCAGTACTGCTGAGCTGTGATGCAGTAGGCGGTGGTAACCGTGCAATGTGGTGTAACGAAACCTTCAGTGACCTGCTAGAAAAAGCCAAGCAGATCAGCGACCAAGGCGAGCGTGCCAAGCTGTATGAAGAAGCACAGCTGGTATTCAAAGAGCAAGCGCCTTGGGTAACCGTTGCCCACTCAGTGGTATACAAGCCAGTACGTAAAGAAGTACAAGGCTTCAAGATCGACCCTCTGGGCGGTCACCACTTCTATGAAGTTTCACTCAAAGACTAGTGTGAAGACAGGGGGCAGCTCGCTGCCCCCTATATTCGCTGACAAGCACTCCTATGTTTCAATTTATATTTAAAAAGCTGATGTTGGTGGTACCGACCTTCATCGGTATTACTTTATTGACCTTTACCCTGATTCGCCTGATTCCCGGTGACCCGATTGAGGTGATGGCCGGTGAACGCGGGGTGTCGCCTGAGCGACATGCCCAGCTGCGCGCTGAGTTAGGTTTGGATCAACCGCTGCTGATCCAATACAAAGACTACGTGGTCAATATTTTCCATGGTGACTTGGGTAAGTCCTTGATCACCAAAACGCCTGTAATGGAAGAATTTGCCAGCCTGTTCCCGGCAACCGTGGAACTGGCGACCTGTGCCGCGCTGTTTGCAGTGCTGGTGGGGCTGCCTGCGGGGATTATCGCGGCAGTCAAACGAGGGTCGATATTCGACCACTCAGTGATGACCTTTTCGCTCACAGGCTACTCCATGCCGATCTTCTGGTGGGCGCTGCTATTGATGCTGGTGTTCTCGGTTAACCTCGGCTGGACCCCGGTCTCCGGGCGGCTCGATGTGACCTATTGGATTGATGAAGTCACCGGCTTTATGTTGATCGACACCCTGCTCTCGGGTGAAGAGGGGGCGTTTGCCTCTGCGCTGCACCACTTGGTGTTGCCAAGTATTGTGTTGGGCACCATTCCGATGGCGGTGATAGCCCGAATGACCCGTTCGTCGATGCTGGAAGTGCTCAGCGAAGACTATATTCGTACCGCGCGCTCCAAAGGCATGGCGCCATTGCGGGTGATTGTGGTGCATGCCCTACGTAACGCCTTGATCCCGGTGATTACGGTGATCGGCTTGCAGGTCGGCATCTTGCTGTCTGGTGCGATCCTGACTGAGACGATCTTTGCCTGGCCGGGCATCGGCAAGTGGCTGATTGAGAGTATCGCCCGCCGCGATTACCCCGTAGTACAGGGCGGCATCATGATGGTGGCGACCATTATTATTGTGGTCAATCTGATCGTCGACATCCTCTATGGCGTGGTGAACCCGCGCATCAGACACAACAAGTAGGGGGCGATATGTCAGATTCTACTAATACCGAAACGCTGAGCCCCGAACAAGTTGGGCCTCAGCCACAGACTCCGCTGCAGGAGTTCTGGAGCTACTTCTCTGCCAACACCGGTGCGGTAATTGGCTTGGTGTTTATTGTCACCATGATTATCGTGGCGCTATCGGCCAACTGGCTGGCGCCGCACTCGCCGATTGAGCAGTACCGTGATGCGCTGCTGATGCCGCCGGCCTGGGTTGAGGGCGGCAGCTGGACCTATGTGCTTGGCACCGATGATGTGGGCCGCGATATCTTATCGCGACTGATGCATGGTGCGCGCCTGTCGCTGTTTATCGGCTGCTTGGTGGTCACCTTGTCACTGGGCATGGGCATTTTGCTCGGTCTGGTTGCCGGTTACTTCCAAGGCGCCGTCGATACCGCAATTATGCGTGCGGTAGACATTATGCTGGCGATGCCCAGCCTGCTGCTGGCGATTGCGATTGTGGCCATCTTGGGCCCAAGCTTGATCAATGCCTCGATGGCGATTGCGATCGTCTCCTTGCCACACTACGTGCGCTTAACCCGCGCCTCGACCATTGCCGAGCTAAGCAAAGACTACGTGGTGTCCTCGCGGGTAGCTGGTGCTTCGCACCTGCGCCTGATGTTTATCACTATCTTGCCGAACTGTTTAGCGCCGCTGATCGTGCAAGCCACCCTCGGCTTTTCCAATGCCATCCTGGATATGGCGGCACTGGGCTTCTTGGGCTTAGGTGCTCAGCCACCTACACCGGAGTGGGGCTCTATGCTGGCCGATGCGCTGCAGTTTGTGCAACGCGCTTGGTGGGTGGTGACCTTCCCCGGCTTGGTCATCCTGCTGACCGTACTGGCCTTTAACCTGATGGGTGATGGCCTGCGTGATGCCCTCGACCCCAAACTAAAACAATAGGAGGACGCTGATGGCCTTATTAGAAGTAAACACGCTCAGCGTCGAGTTTGGTGACGGACCGAATCCTTTCCGCGCGGTTGACCAAGTCAGCTACAGCGTGGAAAAAGGCGAAGTGGTGGGTATTGTTGGTGAGAGTGGCTCGGGTAAGAGTGTGAGCTCGCTGTCGATCATGGGCTTGATTGAATACCCCGGCCACGTAAAAGCCGAAGGGCTGACCTTTGATGGTCAGGATCTGCTGTCGATGCCGGTGAAAAAGCGCCGTGCGCTAACCGGTGCCGATATCGCAATGATCTTCCAAGAGCCGATGTCGAGCCTTAACCCGTGCTATACCGTTGAGTTCCAAATCACTGAAGCACTCAAGATCCACCAAGGCGGCAGCAAGAAATGGCGTCGCGAGCGGGCTATTGAGCTGCTTGAGCAAGTGGGCATTCCTGACCCAACTTCACGCCTCAAAGCCTATCCGCATCAGTTATCCGGCGGGATGAGCCAACGAGTGATGATCGCCATGGCAATTGCCTGCGACCCGAAACTGCTGATTGCCGATGAGCCAACCACTGCCTTGGATGTGACCATTCAGGCACAGATCGTGGACCTGCTGCTCGAGCTGCAACGCGAGAAGAACATGGGGCTGGTGCTGATTACTCACGACCTGGCCTTGGTGGCCGAAGCCGCCGACCGGGTGATCGTGATGTATGCAGGTCAGGTGGTGGAAACGGGCCCGGCGGAAGAGATCTTCTCAACTCCGCGCCACCCCTACACCCAAGCCTTGCTGCGTTCACTGCCTGAGTCCTCTCAGGGTAAAGAGCGCCTTGAAGCGCTGCCCGGTGTAGTACCCGGTGCCTTCGACCGGCCTAAGGGCTGTATGTTAGCGCCGCGTTGTCCTTATGCCAGCGAGCGTTGTCAGCGTGAAGTGCCCATGGTAAGTGGCGATAGCCTGCGTCAGGTGCGCTGTTTTACCCCCCTCGATTTGCAAGGAAAACCCGCAGCATGAGTGAAGCGAAGTTAACATCATCGACCGCAGCTGGGCAGGTGGAATCCTTGCTGAGTGTGGTGGATATTAAGAAACACTATCAGGTGAAAACCGGCTTTATGAAGCCCGAGGCCAATGTGAAGGCCCTCGATGGCGTCAGTTTTAACCTGGATAAAGGCAAGACTCTGGCCGTAGTAGGGGAGTCGGGCTGTGGTAAATCCACCCTGGCTCGGGTTCTGACCATGATTGAGCAGCCCACTGCCGGCGAGCTGCGCTTCGATGGCCAAGACGTGCTGGGCCTCGGCGCGGAAGCGGCCAAGGTGCTGCGCCAGAAGATCCAGATTATCTTCCAAAACCCCTACGGCTCGCTCAACCCGCGAAAGAAGGTGGGCACCATCTTGGAAGAGCCCTTGGTGATCAACACCAGCTTGAGCAAGCATGCGCGCAAGCAAAAGGCGCTGGATATGCTGGCCAAGGTGGGGCTGCGTCCGGAGCACTACGACCGCTACCCGCATATGTTCTCCGGCGGTCAGCGCCAGCGTATTGCAATTGCCCGCGGCCTGATGCTCGACCCTCAGGTGGTGGTGGCCGATGAGCCGGTATCGGCACTGGACGTATCGGTACAGGCTCAGGTACTGAACCTGATGATGGATCTGCAACAGGAGATGGGGCTGAGCTACATCTTTATCTCCCACGATTTGTCAGTGGTGGAGCACATCGCCGATGAAGTGATGGTGATGTATCTGGGCAAAGCGGTGGAGTATGGCAGCTGTGAGGCGATCTTTAACGATCCCAAGCATCCCTATACCCAAGCGTTGCTCTCCAGTACTCCGCGTCTTGACCCGGCCCACCGCCGCGAGAAGATCAAGCTGCAGGGCGAGCTGCCATCGCCGCTCAACCCTCCACAAGGCTGTGCCTTCCACGCCCGTTGCCGCTACGCCAACGAGCGTTGTGCCCAGCAGCAGCCGCAGTTGGTGAACGAGTCTGGCACTCAGGTGGCCTGTTTTGCTCGGGAAGAAGGGCGGCTCTAAGCGCTCTACTTACCCCTGTAACAACCAAAGCGAGCCCTCTACTAAGGCTCGCTTTTTTATTACCAGTGGAGACTGTGCCCTGTTTAGCCCGCTGGCGAATATGGTAAGCTTGCGCGGTCTTAACACAGGGAGAACCGGGTGAGATCACAACTGTTTGCGCTGCTGCTGCCCCTTCTATGCAGCTTTTCCCCCAAGGCCGAACAACTCGTTTGGGGCACCGCCTATCCCTTGGCGATTCATCCGGTGGTCGACCCCAGTGTGCCCGGCAGTTTGCTGATTGGAAACCTAGCCTTCGACTCATTGTTTCGCTTTGATACCGAAGGCAAGCTGGAGCCGCGGCTGGTGGAGAGCTGGCAGGCTGAGTCGCCCACCCGCTACCGTTTTCGCCTGCGCGAAGGCGTGAAGTTTCACTCCGGAAATCCCCTGACCAGCGCCGATGTTGCCTGGACCTTTGAGCAGCTCAAAGCCTCGCCCAACTTTGAGCGCTGGTGGTCACCGATTACCACGATTGAAGCCCTGAATGAGCGCGACTTTGTGGTGGTTACCGACTATCCCTTCTCAATGCTGTTTGTCAGGCTGAGTTTTCTGTTTCCGGCCGATAGCCAGTTTGTGCCGAACGCGGCGCAGCGCCTGTCTGGCACTGGCCCGTTTATGCTCAGCGACTACCTGCAAAACCTGCATGCACGCTTTGAGCAAAACCCCCAGTACTGGGGCGGGATCAGCGGCAATGTCGAACAGCTCAGCTTGATCCCGATTGCCAACAAAGAAGCCCGCGTTGCCAGCTTGTTCTCCGACGATGTGCACTTGGTCGACCATGTTCCGCTGGAGTACGCCCACCTGTTTAACGAAAAACAGCATGTGTTACTGCACCCGGTTAACGGCCAAGACTGGACCGCAATTCAGCTCAATCCTCGCAGACCTTATATTGAGCAGGTGTCGGTGCGCCAAGCGCTCAACTTTGCTATTAACAATCAGGCCTTGGCAGAGTCGATGGGGCCGATGGCCGATACTGCCACCCAGCTTAGCGATCCAGCCTTTCCCAGTTACAACAAGAGCCTGACGCCGCGTTACAACCCCATAGTCGCCAACCAACTGCTGGAAGAGGCAGAGGTGCCCGATGGTACCCGCTTAACGCTGATCTTGCCGCAAAGCTATCAAGAGAAGTACCGGCGATTGGCCGGACAACTGCAAAAGATGCTGCTTAGAACCGGCTTCGAACTGCAGGTCGAATGGCTAGATGATAGTGGCTATGTGCAAGCGTTGGAGAGTTGTCGCTACGATATGGCGTTGGTGTCACGCCACAGCCTCTCAGGCGATGTAATGACCTTGATGCGGACCATGAAGGTGAGTGACAGCCTCTATCCTCATGTAGGCCGCTGTGGGCCCTATGTTAGTGAGCGCGGCGAGGTGTTGCTGCGCGCTGCTGAGGCTGAATGGCGCTCAGCGGAGCGTGACTTACTGATGCGACAGCTCGAAGAGCAGCTCTATGATGACGCCCTGCTGGTCCCTCTATACTGGGAGCAGCGGCTGTGGGCTGCCAGCGCTGAGGTGAGTTTGGGCCCGGTCGGTTTTGCCATGGCCTATCCGCATTTCGATAAGCTGTCGCTGCGCCAAGCTAGCGCAGCGGACAAGGCTGACTAGTCGGCTTTAACTTTCAGTGGGGTAGAGTGGCTGGGCGCGCTAAAGGCGCGGGCAGTGGCGGTGATACCAGCAGTATCAAGGCCTAAACGCGCGTGGATCTGCGCTTGCGTGCCCTGTTCGACAAAACGATCCGGCAGGCCGAGGGCCTTAAACTTCACTGCTAAGCCTTGCTCGAGGATAAACTCCGCTACCGCAGAGCCTGCACCGCCCATCACCGCATTGTCTTCCACGCTGATAAAGAGGCTGTGGCTTTGCGCCAACTGAACAAGCAAGGCCTCATCCAAAGGCTTCACAAAGCGCATATCCACCAAGGTGGCATCGAGCTGTTCGGCTGCGTTACGCGCTTCGGTGAGCAGGGTGCCAAAGCTAAGGATGGCCAGCTGAGAGCCTTCGCGTAGCACCCGCGCCTTGCCGATTTCCAGTGCCTGCATCGCTTGCTCGATAGGGGTGTTATCCGCACCGCCGCGAGGGTAGCGCACCGCGGCGGGCGTAGTCATCTGATGGCCAGTGAACAGCATCTGGCGACACTCGTTCTCATCCGCCGGACACATAATCGTCAGGTTAGGAATTGGTCGCAGGTAGCTTAAGTCAAAGGCCCCTTGGTGGGTTTGCCCATCGGCGCCCACCACGCCCGCACGGTCAATGGCGAACAGCACTGGCAGGTTCTGGATCGCTACATCGTGGATCAGCTGATCGTAGGCGCGTTGCAAGAAGGTAGAGTAGATCGCCACCACCGGGTGATAGCCACCAATTGCTAAGCCAGCGGCAAAGGTCACCGCATGTTGCTCGGCAATCGCCACATCAAAGTATTGCTGTGGGTACTCTTTGGAGAAGCGCACCATGCCTGAGCCTTCGCGCATGGCCGGGGTCACCGCCATCAGCTTCTCATCTTGGGACGCCATATCGCACAGCCAGTCGCCAAATACCTTGGAGAAGGTGGGAGCAGTGGCTTTGGCCTTTGGCAGGTCATGCTTGCTTGGATCGAACTTGGATACCGCGTGGTAGCCAATCGGGTCTTGTTCGGCGGGGGCATAGCCCTTGCCTTTTTTGGTCATCACATGCAGTAGCTGCGGCCCTTTCAGGCTGCGCATGTTCTTCAATGTTTTGACCAGACCTTTTACATCGTGGCCATCGATGGGGCCGATGTAGTTAAAACCGAATTCTTCAAACAGGGTGCCCGGCACCACCATGCCTTTGAGGTGCTCTTCGGTGCGTTTGGCCAGCTCTTTCAGTGGCGGCATGCCGCTGAGTACCTTCTTGCTGCCTTCGCGCAGGTTTGAGTACAAGCTGCCCGAGAGGATATTGGCCAGAGAGTTGTTCAGTGCGCCAACGTTCTCGGAAATCGACATCTCATTGTCATTGAGGATGACTAGCATGTCGTTATGGATATCACCGGCATGGTTAAGCGCCTCAAAGGCCATCCCGGCGGTCATCGCGCCATCGCCAATGACTGCGGCAACCTTGCGCCCTTCGCCTTCTTTTTGCGCAGCGATGGCCATACCCAAAGCGGCACCAATCGAGGTCGACGAGTGGCCTACGCTCAGCACGTCGTACTCACTTTCGTCGCGCCACGGGAAGGGGTGCAGGCCATCGAGCTGGCGAATGGTCGACATACGCTCGCGGCGGCCGGTGAGAATTTTATGTGGGTAGGCCTGGTGGCCAACATCCCATACCAGCTTGTCAAACGGCGTGTCGTAGACATAGTGTAGGGCCACGGTCAGCTCGACCGCACCCAAGCCTGATGCCAAGTGGCCACTGGATTGGCTAACACTGTTGAGCAAATAACGGCGCAACTCCTCACACAGCTCTGGGAGTTGTTGTTTAGATAGTTTTCTAAGTTGCTCCGGGTAATCCACCTCGGCGAGCAGCGGGTAATGCTTAATGTCCAGTGTCATAAATTGAGATATGGCTCTTACTGTGATTTTTGCTTACTTATCGCGGTATACGATGTAATCGGCCAATTCGGCGAGCATGGCGCTATTGTAGGGCAAAGTCTCTAAAGCTTGAAGCGCCACAGCCCGCAAACTCTGGGCTTTATCGCGCGCGCCATCCAGTCCTAGTAGAGCAGGATAGGTGCTTTTCTGGAGCTCTGCATCGGAACCTTGGGGTTTGCCTAAGGTTTCGGTATCGGAAGTCAGATCCAGAATATCGTCTTGCACCTGGAATGCCAGCCCAATCGCTTGTGAGTAACGCAGCAAGGCTGCACGCTGGTCCGCTGGCAAATCAGCACTGATCGCCCCCATGGCAACCGCGGCACTGATTAGCGCACCAGTTTTATGGCGGTGTATCTGCTCCAAAGCTTCCAGGCTAACCTGCTGCTCGGTGGCGGCCATATCCAAGGCCTGACCACCCACCATGCCCGCATAGCCAGCGGCTTTGCTTAAGGTGGCAACCAGCTCAATGCGCAGCTCAGCGCTCAGGGGCGCTTGGCTTAGCTGCTCAAAGGCAAAGCTTTGCAGGGCGTCGCCGGCCAAAATTGCCGTGGCTTCATCGAAGGCGATGTGACAGGTCGGCTGGCCGCGGCGCAGCTCGTCGTCGTCCATCGCGGGCAAGTCGTCGTGGATCAGCGAATAGGCATGGATCGCCTCGACTGCTGCCGCAACCGGGTCTAAATAGGTCAGCTCCAGTCCCGCTAACTCTCCCACCATATATACCAGCGCCGGGCGCACCCGCTTACCACCCAGCAACAGGCCGTGATGCATGGCGGATTTTAGGCGCGGTTCTAGGTCTGGCTGGCGTGTTAGCTGCTCAGCCAAATAGTCGTTGATCCGCTGCTGGTAGGCACCGAGGGCGTCAGCGAGAGAGGCGTGCACAGATTACTCCTGTTCGAATGGGGCTAAGTCTTCGCCGGCTTGTCCCTGACGAAGTATCTTGATCTGCTGTTGGGCGGTGTTCAGTTTACTCTGACTGGCATTGGCCAGACTGATACCTCGTTCAAAACTTTTCAGTGCTTGTTCGAGACTGAGCTCTCCTTGCTCGAGTTGCGAGACAATCTGTTCAAGTTCGTTGAGGTTTTCTTCGAAGCTCATGTTTTCGGGCTTTTTGGCGGCCATCAGTTGATCCTGGCGTGATGATTGCTGGCGCCACGTTAACTCAGGGCGGTATACAGGTCAAACTCGCCACTCAAGTATTTTTTTATTGGTCGATATAAAGTACAACGAAGAGATTCATCTCAAGGTCTTGAATCTTTGAATATAATCACCTTCAACTCCAGCGCTGTACTGGAGTAGTATTAAGGTTTGGGTGGGTTTATCTTTCGGGTTCAAATTATGTTCAGGTTAGACACCGCCAACCTGCGCTTTACTGGCTACAAGGATTAGATTGTGGATTTAGCAACGCTGATAGGCCTGCTTGGGGCTTTTGCCTTCGTCGTGATGGCGATGGTAATGGGGGGAGGAATCGGGATCTTCATCGATATCCCCTCGGTACTGATTGTATTCGGTGGGTCACTGTTTGTGGTGTTGATGAAGTACAACATCGGCCAGTTTATTGGCGCCGTGAAGATTGCGGTGAAAGCCTTTATGTTTAAGGCCGACAAACCGGAAGACTTGATCCAGCGCTCGGTTGAAATGGCCGACTCGGCGCGTAAAGGTGGCTTCCTGGCACTGGAAGAGGCAGAGATCACCAACTCCTTTATGCAAAAGGGCATCGACATGCTGGTGGATGGCCACGACGCCGATGTGGTGCGCTCCACCTTGGAAAAAGACATCCTGCTTACCTCCGAGCGCCACGAGTTCGGTGCCGGTATCTTCAAAGCGCTGGGCGATGTGGCGCCGGCGATGGGGATGATCGGTACCCTGATTGGTCTGGTAGCGATGCTTTCCAACATGGATGACCCTAAATCGATTGGTCCCGCGATGGCGGTGGCCTTGTTGACTACCCTTTATGGTGCGATGTTGGCAAACATGGTGGCGATCCCTATCGCCGACAAACTGCTGCTGCGAGCCGGTGAGGAAAAGCTTAATCGCACCTTGATCCTCGATGCGGTGCTGGGCATCCAAGATGGCCAAAACCCGCGTATTATCGAAGCCATGCTGAAAAACTATCTGCATGAAGGCAAACGTAGCTTGGGTACCGCTGAAGAGTAATCGCTATGGAAGAACCCTGCAAATGTCCCCCTCCCGGGGCGCCGTTATGGCTGGCAACCTTTGCGGATCTGATGTCGCTGCTGATGTGCTTCTTCGTACTGCTGCTGGCGTTCTCAGAGATGGACGTATTGAAGTTCAAGCAGATCGCCGGCTCGATGAAGTACGCCTTTGGTGTGCAAAACCTGCTTGAGGTAAAAGACATTCCCAAGGGCACCTCGGTGATCGCCCAAGAGTTCCGTCCGGGGCGCCCAGAGCCGACCCCGATCGAAACCATCATGCAGCAAACCATCGATATCACCCAGGCCAAACTGGAGTTCCAGGACGGTGAAGATGCCGATGCCGGTGGCGAGCAAAAAGACTCTGGCGATCAAAGCGGTGGCCGCTCACAAGCCCAGTCGAGCAGTCAAAGCCAAGAGTCGCAAGCCCAAGAGATCCAGAACCAGCAAGCCAAGCGGATTGCCGAGCAGTTGCGCGATCAGGTGGAAGATGGCGCCATTGAGGTGGAATCGCTAGGCCAGCAGATCATCATTCGTATCCGTGAGAAAGGCGCATTCCCGGCCGGTTCGGCCTTCTTGCAGCCGCGCTTTAGACCAATTATCTACCGGGTTGGCGAGTTGATTAAGGATATCCCCGGGGTGATTACCGTATCGGGTCACACCGACAACCAGCCAGCGCTGTCTGAGCTGTATCGCTCCAACTGGGATCTCTCCAGTCAACGTGCTGTTTCGGTGGCTCATGAGTTGGTCAAGGTGCCCGGGTTTGAGCAGCAGCGACTACGGGTGCAGGGCATGGCCGATACCCTGCCGATTGCGCCGAATAATACTGCGGCAAACCGCAGTAAAAACCGCCGTGTAGAGATTGGCATTATGCAGGGCGAGGCGATGATGTCTCAGGAGGTCTCGGTGCAGCCTCAGGCTGATGCCAACTAATACCACCTATATCACGTAGCAGGGAGGCAAAGGCCTCCCTCTTTTTTGCATCAAGCTTTCTCTGAACCATATGTATTATCTCGGTTGACCTACCCAAAGCGCTGCAAAAGTCTACAGGCGTAGCAGGCAAACTAAACTCAGGGTATAATCCGCGGCCAAATTTACCGGAGCCGATCCCATGAAGTTTAAGTTCATCGTTAAGTTATTCCCCGAAATTACTATGAAGAGTAAGTCGGTGCGCAAACGCTTTAGCAAGATCCTGCAAAGCAATATTCGCAATGTGCTGAGCAACTTAGAGATGGATATCCGGGTAAAACTGGAATGGGACCGACTGATCGTTACTGCCCGTAATGTAGAAGAATCGGACCGCGAACCGCTGGTGGATGCGCTGGGCTGTATCCCGGGTATCCAACACTTCTTGGAAGTGAGCGAGTTCGAGTACACCGACTTGCACAACCTCTATGAGATTACCCACGAAGTCTGGAAAGATCGCCTGCAAGGCAAAACCTTCTGTGTGCGCGTCAAACGCAGCGGTAAGCAGGACTTCACCTCCATCGAAGCAGAGCGTTATGTGGGTGGCGGCATCAACCAGTACTGTGAAACGGGCGGCGTGAAGCTGAAGAACCCAGACGTAACCATCCGTTTGGAGATCGAAGACAACAAGGCCTTCTTGGTGAAACACCAGCATCCGGGTCTGGGCGGCTTCCCTATCGCCACCCAAGAGAGTGTGCTGTCGCTGCTATCCGGCGGCTTCGACTCTGGGGTATCCAGCTACCAGCTGATCAAGCGCGGTACCAAGGTGCACTACTGCTTCTTTAATCTGGGTGGACGTGCCCATGAGATCGGCGTGAAGCAAGTGGCCCACCACCTGTGGAAACGCTATGGCTCCTCGCACCGCGTGAAGTTTATTGCGGTGGACTTCGACCCGGTTGTCGATCAGATCCTGCAAAACGTTGAGAACGGCCAAATGGGCGTAGTGCTTAAGCGGATGATGGTGCGCGCCGCATCGAGTCTGGCGCAGCGTTTGGATATTCCTGCCTTGGTCACTGGTGAAGCTGTGGGTCAGGTCTCCAGTCAGACCTTGGTAAACCTTGGAATGATCGACAAGGTGTCAGAGACGCTGATTCTGCGCCCACTGATTGCCACCGATAAGCAAGATATCATCGACACCGCCCACCACATCGGCACTGGTGACTTTGCCGAGACCATGCCGGAGTACTGTGGCGTAATCTCGCAAAAGCCTACGGTTAAAGCGGTTGAATCGAAGCTACTCGAAGAAGAGCAGAAGTTCGACTTTGGCGTGCTGGATAAGGTGGTGGAAGAGGCGCGGATTATCGATATTCGCGATATTGCCAATGAGAGCGATGAGCAGGTGCATCAGGTTGAGACCGTGACCGAAGTGCAGCAAGAGCATGCGGTAGTACTGGATGTGCGCGCTCCGGAAGAGGAAGAAGTTGCGCCTCTGGAGCTCGACGACGTGGAAGTGGTGCATCTGCCGTTCTTTAAACTGGCTACCCAGTTCGGCGATCTGGACCAAAGTAAGCAGTACTTGCTGTACTGTGATCGCGGCGTGATGAGCAAGCTACAAGCCTTGTACCTCAAAGAGCAGGGCTTTGATAACGTTGGCGTTTACCGCCGCTAAGCCACCTTACCTGCGCTCTGTTATCGGGGTGTTGCGGCGATGTTTAGGACTCGCTAGTCAACACTCCGGGTTTAGCCAACTGGCTCAAGCTTTTAGGGATTTCTCCTGCCGCCCTCCAGCCCTCGGGTTACACTTTTAAGTGAACCACACTGCCAAGTGAACCATATTTCGCGTGAACCATTAATTCGTGTGAGCTAGGAGGGACTGGACTATGAGTGCAATGTTTATGGTAACCGTCAGTGGTGCTGAGCATCCTGAACGACTGCGAGACCTCGCCACACTAACCCACCAGCACCAAGGAAAGTGGGTCAACAGCCGGGTCATTAATCTCGATGGCTATTTTGCCACCATCTTCAAGGTCGAACTGCCCGAAGACCAAGCCGAGCCGCTGCAAGACAAGCTAATCGATTTCCCCGATGTGAACCTGCAGATCCTCCCTTGCCTGGATACCCCAGAAGTGGCCCGTCATACCGTCGCACTGCATGTCGATGCCGAAGACCGCGCCGGTTTGATTCAGGACATCACCTCCTGTTTGGCGCAACACGATGTGGTGGTGGACAAAATGGAGTGCCATCGCTTTCAGGTCGCCGATGCCGCGAGTCTGGTGTTCTCAGCAGCGTTCGAGTTATCGGTACCAGCAAGCCTGGATATCGGCATGATCAAATCCGAGCTGGAAGAGCTCGATGCGGGGCTGAAAGTTAAGTAGCTCAGTGAAACCGCCAGAGCTGGAAGATAGAGCCGCGCTGAGTCGGCTCTATGTTGTGTTAGGCGAGAGAGCTTTCGCTATTGAACTGGGTCACCGCTTTTAGGATGCTGCGGGCGCTGTATTGGCCGACAAACTTGCCATTCTCGACCACCGGGATGCGGCGGCGTTTGTCTTTTAACAGCTTCTCTGCCACCGCCAGAATGTCCACATCGGTGCCTAAGGTGTCGACTTCTTCCGTCATAAACTGACCTACATTGCCACCCAAGTGACCGTGATAGGTGCCTTTCAAGATGGCCTGCAGGCAGTCAATCTCGGAGATAACGCCCACTACCTCTTTTCGCTCATTCAGTACCGTCGCGCCCGACACCTTGGCTGTGATCATCAGGTCGATCGCTTCGAACAGCGACGTCTTTGGAGTAACCGTGACCGGGTTAAGGGTCATGTAGTCGATCGCTTTGATAGAACGCAAGGGCATAGTTGCCTCGGCTTTTTGTTGTTAGTGATAACTAATGGTATGCAGAAGAATCGGGTGCTTGTCCAGCAAGTTGTGAAGAATTTGTTATTTTTCTACCGTTTTCAATATGGTTAGGAACATGAAGTGGGTTGGGGTTGTGGCTTGGGTATCACGCTACACTAAAGCCAACGCCTCGTAATGCACGCTCAATCTGCAAGGATCGACAATGAGTTTAGGGAAGCTACAACGCTTGTTCGCGCCACGCTCGGTGGCGGTTATTGGCGCTACCAGCCGGGCCAATAGCGCCGGACGCTTGGTGATGTCAGGCTTGATGAACGGTGGTTTTGCTGGACCGGTGATGCCAGTTAACGCCAAAGAGAAGGCGGTGCTGGGCGTTTTGGCCTACTCACATATCTTGGAGCTGCCACTCACTCCCGATTTGGCGATTGTCTGTTCTGAGTCTGAGCAAGCCAAAGCGGAGTTGGCGCTACTCGGTCAGCTTGGCTGCAAAGTGGTGGTGCTGTGTAGCCGCCTCGATGAGCGCGATAAAGCCGAGGTACAGGAGCTGCTGCAGCGCTTCGACTTTCGCCTGTTAGGGCCCGATTCCATCGGGTTAATGATTCCGGCGATTGGCCTGCACGCCTCGCTCGCCCACTGTCCGGCCAAGCCCGGTAAGATTGCCTTTGTCTCGCAATCTGCAGCGGTGTGCACCACGGTGCTTGATTGGGCCAACTACAACCAGATTGGCTTTTCTTCGTTTATCTCGCTTGGCGAAGCGCTCGATATCACCTTTGGTGAGCTGCTGGATTATCTGGGGCGCGATGGCAAAACCCAGGCCATCATGCTGTATGTCGACTCGATTCAAGACAAGCAACGCTTTATGTCGGCGGCGCGTGCGGCCTCGCGCAACAAGCCAATCTTGGTGATTAAGTCCGGGCGCAGCCAGCAAGGCGCGCAAGCCGCTGCGCTGCACAGCGGTGGTGAAGTGGGGCTGGATGCAGTATTCGATGCCGCCTTCCGCCGCGCCGGTATGCTGCGGGTCAAAGACTTACATGAGCTGTTTGCGGCGGTGGAAACGCTAGCCTACTCCAAGCCGGTGAAGGGCGAGCGACTGGCGATTATCAGCAACGGTGGAGGCCCCGGTGTGCTGGCCCTCGATACCTTGCTAGAAAATGGCGGCAAGTTGGCGGAGCTGTCTGCCGATACCCTGGCTAAGCTTGACGCTATCTTGCCCACCGGCTGGTCCGGGCAGAACCCGGTGGATATGCTGGGCGATGCCGATCCTAAACGCTATACCCAATGCCTGGATGTGTTGCTGGAAAGCGGCGACGCCGATGCGGTGCTGGTGATGCATGCCCCGGCCTTGTTCGCCTGTGGCGAAGACAGCGCCCAGGCAGTGATCGACAGCTTTACCCGCCACCGGGCGAGTGGGCGTTGTAACCTGCTGACCAACTGGATGGGGGAGCACAGTGCCTATGCCGCGCGCGAGCGGCTGAGAAACGCCGGGATCCCCACCTATCGTACCCCCGAGGCGGCAGTGGGCGCGTTTATGCATATGGTGGAATTTCGCCGCAACCAAAAACTGCTGCAGCATACCCCGCAAACCGTCAGTGAGCTGATCCCAGCTGACGCCGCGCTACAACGCCAAGAGCTCCAGGGCTACCTCAACAAGGGCCGGCAAGTGTTGGAGACCCATACCGCCAGTGCACTGCTGCAGGCCTATGGGATCAACACCATCGATACCTGGCTGGTGAAAAACAAGGCCGAAGCACTCAGTCAGGCCGAGCGAATTGGCTACCCGGTGGCGCTGAAGATCCAAAGCCCAGACATCTTACACAAAGCGGATGTGCACGGCGTCTCGCTCAACCTAAACAACGCCCAAGAGCTGGAGATTGCCGCCGATTCGATGCTGGAGCGGGTGCATCAGGCGTATCCAGAGGCGCAGGTCGATGGCATGCTGCTGCAGCGCATGGCCTTAAGTGCTGGTGCCCAGGAGCTAAGGATTGCGGTGATCTGCGATCCGGTGTTCGGGCCGGCGATCTTTCTCGGTGAAGGCGGCTCGGAATGGGATGAAGCGAAAGATGCCGCCGTGGCGTTGCCGCCTTTGAATATGGCGCTGTCCCGCTACCTGCTGATTAGCGCCATCAAGATGCAGAAGATCCGCGAACGTAATCTGCCGCAGAGCATGGACATGCAGGCGGTCTGTGCGCTGCTTACCCGCATCTCTCACTTGGTGATCGATTGCGCCGAGATCTACCGCCTCGACCTGAATCCGGTGTTGGTGGCGGGCGACCAGGTGACAGTGCTTGATGCCAACATCCAGCTGCGCGCCAACGACCAGAGCACCCAACAGCGCCTTGCCATTCGCCCTTACCCCAAAGAGCTTGAGCAACGCTGTAACCTAAAATCTGGGCTCGAGGTGCTGCTGCGGCCTATTCTGCCAGAGGATGAACCACGCCACTTAGCCTTCGACTCCTCGCTTAGCGACGAAGACCGCTACAAACGCTATTTTGGCGCACGCGGCCAGATGACCCACGAGGAGATGGCCCTGCTCACCCAGATTGATTACGCCCGGGAGATGGCTTTTATCGCTGAAGATCGTCAAGCACCGGATGACCGCGCCATTCTCGGAGTGGTGAGAGCAACCATCGACCCCGACAACATCGAAGCCGAATTCGCCATGGTGGTGCGCAGCGATATGCAGGGGCAGGGGCTCGGTTCGCGCCTGCTCAGCAAGCTTATCGATTACTACCGCGCCAAGGGTACCGAGCGAGTTAGCGGTATCACCATGATCCAAAATCGCGGGATGGCGGGGCTGGCCAAAAAGCTGGGGTTTAAGGTACGTATGGACTTGGAAGAAGGGGTGATCGAGATGAACTTGCAACTGGTGGAGTAGCGGCTACTCGCGCCAGCTGTTTACTCAAGGCTGCGGCGAACTTGGGCACTAACTCTTGGTGACGCTCATGCAGCAACATGTAGGAAGAACGGATACTCAGAGGCCGCTTCAGGCAGGTTTTAAGGTGCTCGCGCTGTAACGAGAACACCCGCTCAACCACTTCCAAGGGGGCTGGAAAGTAGTCTGCCCGGCCGCGTCGTAACATATCGAATATTTTGGTCGGCTCAATGACCTGCTCATGACCGACTCGAGACAGCGCATACATCTGCTCGAAATACTGCCAACCGATAATGCCCACCGGCTTGCGATAAGGGAGCTGATCCGGTTTAGGACAGTGGTTGTTCTTATTAGTCCAATACCAGACCTCGGACTGAAACAGTGGCTGATCAACTAACAGTAAGTTGGCTGAAGGACTTTTGCCGGGCGTGCGCACGCGCAGTGCCTCGCCATCGAGGTCTCCGGCATTGGCTTGGCGGGAGGCCCGCGCCGCGGGCAGATCGACAAACTCGATCTGGTAGCCAAGTTCCAGCCCGGCGTTAGAAATCGCTTGATGCGCGTGCGGGTAGAGCGCCCGTAGCTGCTTGATGCTGGCCAGTCGCAAGACCGGCAGCTCGGCACTCAAGCTCGCTTGCGAGGTGATCAGCAAAGTAATAATAAACAGGCGCTTACAGTAAGCGAACCACGACAACAACAACGTCCCCTTGTGATCTCTGTGGTTTATCGACTTTAGTCCAATAGCTGAGGCTTAAGCTTAGCCACTAAGCTAAGCCAAACACGATGATGCAGCCCGGCCATACCGATGTATTGCTATCGTTATTTACAGAGTGATAGCGGATCACCACTGTAGAGAGCTGATTTCTAATAAGCAACCACTCAATAATGTCGGTGTGATGCCGCGAAACCGCTAGTCAGCCCGCGTGTAGTGGGTGTAACCAGCAAGAACTAACCCTGAGAGATGTGCAGATGGACATGCCCAGTGAACACGACCTAGCTGATACCCCCACCAACCGTGACGACGCCTACCAGCAGCTTGAGCAGATGCTGCTGCAGAGCTTTGAACCGGAGCAGGTGCTGAGCGGCGAAACCGAAACCTTGGCCTTTGGCACCGACGCCAGTTTTTACCGGTTGATCCCCAAGCTGGTGGTCAAGTTGCGCTCCTTGGCCCAGCTAAAATGGGTGATGGCTTGCTGCCGTGACCTGTCGTTGCCCTTTACCTTTCGCGCGGCGGGCACCAGTTTGTCGGGTCAGGCGATCAGCGATTCGGTATTGCTGTTGCTAAGCGATGATTGGACTGGTCATCAGATCCTTGAAGAGGGGCAAGCCATCCGCCTCCAGCCTGGTGTGATTGGCGCTGATGCTAACCGCTATTTGGCGCCCTATCAAAAGAAAATCGGCCCGGATCCGGCCTCGATTGCCGCCTGTAAGATTGGCGGGATTGTTGCTAATAATGCCTCGGGGATGTGCTGTGGCACTGCCCAAAACAGCTACAACACGCTGAAAAGCATGCACCTGGTGCTGGCTGATGGTAGCGAGTTGGACACCGCCGACCCGCTTAGCGTGCAGCGTTTTCGCTTTTCTCACGCGCGCTTTCTGCATAGGCTCAAGCAATTGGCTGAGCAGACTGTGGCTAACAGCGAGCTAAAGTCGCTGATTCAGCATAAGTACCGCCTGAAGAACACCACCGGCTACAGCCTGAATGCACTGATTGATTATCAAGACCCCATCGATATCCTGACTCACCTGATGGTGGGCTCGGAGGGTACCCTCGGCTTTATTGCCAGCGTGACCTACCAAACCGTCGATGAGCATCCCCACAAGGCCTCGTGTTTGTTGGTCTTCGACAATAACCAACAAGCCTGTGAGGCGGTGAAAACCTTGGCCGCTAAGCCGGTATCGGCGGTGGAGTTGATGGATGGACGGGCGCTGGCCTCGGTAGCCGATCAGCCCGGTATGCCAGATTTTATCCAACATTTGGACAAACAGGCCTGTGCTCTATTGGTGGAAGCGCGCAGCAGCAGCGCCAGCGGCCTGACCCAGCGTTGCAATGCGTTAATCAAGAGCTTGGAGCCGCATCCGCGCCGCAACGAGGTGGCGTTTACCCCGCTGGAGCAGGAATACAGCCGCCTATGGGCAATCCGTAAAGGCTTGTTCCCGGCGGTGGGGGCGGTGCGCGCCACTGGTACCACGGTGGTGATTGAGGATGTGGCCTTCCCGATTGAGCATCTGGCTGAAGGGGTCGAGGCGCTGCAACAGCTGTTCGTTGAACATGGCTACCAAGAGGCGCTGATCTTTGGTCATGCACTGGCGGGCAACCTGCACTTCGTGTTCACCCAGAGCTTTGATACGCCGGAAGAGGTGGCGCGTTACGACGGCTTTATGCAGGCGGTCAGTCAGCTGGTAGCGGTGGATTACAAGGGCTCCCTAAAAGCGGAGCATGGCACCGGGCGCAACATGGCTCCTTTTGTGGAGTTGGAGTGGGGCGAGCAGGGCGTGGCCTTGATGCAGCAGATCAAGCAGCTGTTTGACCCGCAGGGCCTGCTCAACCCAGGGGTGATCCTCAACCCTGACTCGCAGGCGCACATTCGAAACTTAAAGCTGATGCCCGCCGCCGACAGCTTGGTGGACAAGTGTATCGAGTGCGGCTTCTGTGAGGCGGTCTGCCCCTCGCGCAAGCTTAGCCTGACTCCTCGCCAGCGGATTGTTATCTACCGTGAGATAGCTGCCCTGCGGCGCAGTCAGGATCAGCCGGAGCGCTTGGCGCGAATGGAAAAAGACTTCAAGTATCAGGGCATCGATACCTGCGCGGCGGTAGGCCTGTGTGCCGATCGCTGCCCGGTGGGGATCAACACTGGCGATCTGGTGCGCAAGCTTCGGGCCGAGGCGCAGCAAGGGGGGCGCGGCGAGACTATCGCGCGCTGGAGCGCCAAGCACTTTGCTGGTCTTGCCAGTGGTGGCCGGGTCGGTCTGCAGTTGATGGATTTCACCCAGCAGCTACTGGGCGAAAAGGTGATGGGCAAGCTCACCCATGGAGCCGGCAAGCTGACCAAGCAGCCGGCGCTGCAACAGTGGAGTCCGGCCTTCCCTAAAGCGGCGGCCAGCTTCAAGCCCAAGCGGGTATTCCACCCCGACAAGGTGGTGTACTTTCCTTCCTGCGCGTCACGCACCATGGGGCCGCCGGCTGATGCGCTTGATCAGCGCTCACTGCAAGAGGCCACCTGCTCGGTGCTGGAAAAGGCTGGCTTTGAGGTGATTGTTCCCGAGGGGATTGGCGGTAGCTGCTGCGGCTTGCCCTATCATAGCAAAGGCTTTGCCGAGCAAAGTGAGGCGAAATCCAAGCAGCTGGAAGCGCAGTTATGGCAGGCCAGTGAGCAAGGCCGCTGGCCAGTGTTGATGGACACCAGCCCCTGTGCCAAACGCAGCCAAGAGCAGTTCACTCAAGATATGGCTATCTACGAGCCGGTGGGCTTTATCTACCAGCACGCCTTGCCGCGGCTGGAAATCTTGCCGTTGCAGCAGCCCATCATGTTGCATCTGACCTGTAGCTCGCGGCGGATGGGGGTTGAACAGGCCTTTATGGGCTTGGCCAAGGCCTGTGCGCCCGAGGCGGTACTGCCAGAGCAGATCTATTGCTGCGGCTGGGCGGGCGACAAAGGCTTCAGCCATCCCGAACTTAATGCCAGTGCACTGGAGCGCTTACGTGAGCAAGTGCCGGAAGGTTGCTCGCGGGGCTACAGCAATAGCCGCACCTGTGAGATCGGCTTAATGAAACACAGCGGTATTCCCTATCAATCGATTGTCTACCTGGTCGACGAGGTCAGTCTATGAACCCACAGGCACTACTTAAGCCTATTAAGTCACAGCAAAAGGCAGAACAAGCACTTAGCTCATCGCGCAATAGCAAGTGGCTGGCGAAACGTCGACGGCGGCGCGAGCCAGCCAGAGAATCGGGAGAGCTCACCTTGGACGTGAACCTCCCCCAAATTCAGGCTAATTAATAAAGTACTAACTTTACATAATCCTCATCGCCCTCAATAATGACGGAGATGAAAAGTAGCGAACAAATCTTATTTACCATTAAGCGCCACGGTCAGCAGAGCGTAAAAATGCTGGCCAATCAGCTGAGCATGACCACCATGGGGGTGCGCCAGCACCTGCACCAGCTAGAGCAGCAAGGCTTAGTGGAATTCCATGAGCAAAAGGTGAAAGTGGGTCGACCGACCCGCTTTTGGCGTTTGACCGCCAGCGGCCATGCGCGCTTTCCCGACTCGCACAGCGACCTTAGCGTGCAGCTACTCAGCGCCGTTGAGCAGGTGTTTGGTGATGAAGGGCTGGATCAGCTGGTTGCACAACGCGAACAGCAAAGCCTGAGCAACTATCAGCGGCTGCTAAGCCCGATTGAGGATGTCGAAGCCAAGCTGGATGCCTTTACCCGCCGCCGCAGTGAGGAGGGCTACTTGGCCAGCTGGGCTGCCCATGACCAAGGCTACCTGTTTATCGAAGACCACTGCCCGATCTGCGCCGCCGCCAGCGCCTGCCAAAAGCTGTGTCGCTCCGAGCTGGCGATGTTGGGCTACCTGTTCGAGGGCTATCAAGTGTCACGCCAAGAACATATTGTGCAGGGAGCGCGGCGCTGTGCCTACTATCTGGTTAAGTCCTAGCTGGCACTTATCAAAGAGTTTTGGAGGAGCGTGTGCAGTGCTAGCTGCTTGCCTGCTGTTCCCCGTTGCTAATGCCCAAGCCAGCGACTGCCAACTCAATCCGATTCCCGCGAATCAGCAATACTATGGCTGCGCGTGTAGCTTCTACCTGCCCACCGTGGCTGGCAACCCAACCCGCATTCTGCTGCAGACCCAGCTCGATGGCTCCGATCCCATCCTAAACCGCGATGGACGCGCACAACCTATATGGGGCAGCCGCAGCACAGAGCTACTCAGTGAAGCTGGCCAGCAGCAGTTGCACCGTTGGCGCTGGCATAATCAAGCCATCAACTTAAAGGTGGTGGCTGCCCCGCGCTGTGAGTGGGGTAAGGCCGGCTGTGAGGTGGTGCACTATGTGGCCCAGCTGGCAATTGCCGGTAACTACCAGCAATGTGAGTGGCTATTGCAAGGGGATTGTGGCTGCTAGCATTAAAGCCAAGGAGTGAAGGGGGAGAGAGCAATGCATTACATGGACGTACTGAATTTTTGGTTCTCAGAATGCCGACCCGCCCAATGGTTTGAAAAAGACCTAGCTTTTGACCGAGAGGTGGAGCGGCGCTTCGCAGCATTTCACCGGGCTGCGGCCGCCGGAGAGCTCGCCCATTGGCGGCTGCGACCACAGGGCTCACTGGCTGAGGTGATTGTGCTGGACCAGTTCTCTCGCAATATCTTCCGCGATAGCCCGCAAGCCTTTGCCTATGATTCCGTGGCGTTGGTGCTAGCCCAGCAGGCCATCGCCAACTATCAGGACAAGGTACTTGCGCCCATCCAGCGGGCTTTTTTGTATATGCCATTTATGCACTCGGAGAGCCGAGTCATCCAGCAGCAAAGCGTAGCCTTGTTCTCCCAGCCGGGACTGGAGCAGAATTATGACTTCGCGCTGCAGCATGCGCGGATTATCGAACGCTTTGGTCGCTACCCGCACCGTAATACCCTCCTTGGGCGCACTAGTAGCTCGGAAGAACGCGAATTTCTTAACACGCCAGGCTCGTCGTTTTAGTGGTATACCTGATGAAGCTCTGAATCCTGCATCTTGAGGTTATTCGGGTATCAGCCCGCACGGCGACTGACATGTCGCCATCGTAGATGATAGGTTTTTTATGGTTTTTAGTTGTAAATAAAACCTAAAGCACCTGTCTAAAGTTTCGCCTATTCTCTCTTTCCTAAAATATTTCACTAACTGTCATGTGGCTGTCACATTGACTTGTTTTAATCTGCGTCGAGTCACAGGAGACGTGACCCCCAATAAACAACTTTAGAGAGTAGTATCGTGAAAAACCTAATCATCTCATCTATCAGCGCTGTATCGCTAATGTTTGGTGCCTCTGCTTACGCTGCTAGCACCGTAACTGTTTCTGGCTCTACCTCTGTAACCGGTGTTATGGAAGTACTGGCTGAGAAATACCAAGCTGCACAAGCTGATGCTGTAGAAGTACAAGGTACTGGTTCTGGCGCAGGTATACGTGCTGCCAACGACGGTACCAGCATGATTGGTATGTCTTCTCGTGCAGTTGCTGACGACGAGCTGAAAGCTGGTGTTAAGCAATTCACTATGGCGATGGACGGTATCGCAGTAGCAGTGAACAACGCTAACGGCGTTCAAGACCTGACTGCTGAGCAAGTTAAGAAAATTTACATGGGTGAAATCACTAACTGGAGCGAAGTGGGCGGTGCCAACATGCCAATCGTTGCAGTAACCCGTGAAGTAGGTTCAGGTACTCGTGGTGCATTCGAAGACATCATGGGTCTGATTCGCAAGATTAACGGTCAGAAAGTGACTGCTATCTCTCCACGCGCACAAGTACAAAGCGGTAACGGTGCAATCAAAACCTTGGTTGCTAACAACCCTGCTGCAATCGGCTACATCTCTCTGGGTTCAGTAGATGAGTCTCTGCGCACCGTTAAAGTAGACGGCGCTCCAGCAACTAAAGAAGCTATCCGCGCTGGTGAGTACGGTGTTGCACGTCCTTTCGTACTGATGGTTCAAGAAGACACTGCAGCTGAAGCTCAGCGTTTCATCGACTTCATCATGGGTGAAGAAGGTGCACAAATCATCGAAAGCGAAGGTTACATCGACGTTCAGTAGTTCCTATAAAAAACAGGGATTTACTTAAAAGGAAGGGGCGGCCAGTAGTGGTTGCCTCTTTGTTGCGTTTAAAACGAAGTGAAGATTATGAGTGACGTAGTAACTGTAAACCACGCCCCCACTGCTAAGCAGTCAGGGCAGGTAGTGAAAGCACTAGAGGCATCAGCCAACCGAGTTGACTGGGCCAATCACCTATTCAAATACTTGTTCATGCTGAGCGCCTTTATTGGAGTGTTCTCAGTAGGGCTTATCGGCTACTTCTTGATTAAAGAAGGCATGCCAGCGCTGAGCTATGCCGGTGTAACCAATTTTGTATTCGGCATGGAGTGGGTGCCACCGGTACTGTTTGGTATTGCCCCAATGATCGTGGCCTCGCTAATTTCAGCACTAGGCGCGGTGGTTATTGGTGTTCCGGTTGCCCTGCTAACCGCTATCTTCCTGGCCGAAGTGGCGCCTAAGCGAGTAGCTGACGTGGTACGCCCAGCGGTAGAGTTGCTGGCCGGTATTCCTTCGGTGGTTTACGGCTTCTTTGGCCTGGTGATTATCGTACCGATGGTGGAGAAGGTGTTTAACATTCCTGCCGGTAACACCCTGATGGCTGCGATAATCGTTCTGGCGGTGATGATTCTGCCTACCGTGATTGCCATCTCAGAGACTGCGCTGCGCGCCGTGCCTCGCAGCTACAAAGAGGGCTCACTGGCGCTGGGTGCATCACCGATGTTCACCATCTTTAAAGTGCTACTGCCTGCGGCTCGCTCGGGCATCTTGGCCGGTGTGGTACTGGGTATTGCCCGCGCCATCGGTGAGACCATGGCGATTATCATGGTGATGGGTAACTCGCCGGCAATGCCGCGTCACTTGCTCGATTCTGCTCGCTCGCTTACCGCCAACATCGCGATGGAAATGGCCTACGCAACCGGCCTGCACTCTAGCGCGCTGTACACCACCGGTATCGTACTGCTGGTGTTTGTTATGGTGCTTAACGCCACCCTGTTATACCTCAACCGAGAGAAGGCAAGATAATGCGTCGAACGATTGAAGATAGAATTGCCCTGTCACTGATCTGGGGCGGAGCCAGCCTGACCATCATCTTCCTGGTATGGATGTTGTGGCATATCCTGGCGAATGGTTTGTCGTATGTAGACTGGACCTTTATCAGCGCTAACTACTCGGTGACTGATAAAGAGAACTCCGGTATCTGGCCGATGATCGTATCGACCATCTACATGGTGATTCTGTCCATCGCCATTGCCGCGCCAATCGGCATCATGACCGCGCTGTTCTTGACTGAATACGCCAAGCCCGGCAGTAAAGTGGTTAAGGTTATCCGCTTCTGTACCGAGTCGCTGGCCGGTATTCCGTCGATTATTTACGGCCTTTTCGGTATGACCTTCTTCGTGGTAACCCTAGGCTTAGGCTTCTCGATCTTGTCGGGTGCTTTGACCCTGACCATCTTGATCCTACCTGTTATCATCCGTACCACTGAAGAGGCACTGATTGCGGTGCCGCTGGCCTACCGTGAAGGCTCTTACGGACTGGGTGCATCAAAGATCTACACTATTTGGCGAGTGATTTTGCCATCGGCGATGCCGGGTATCATCACCTCGGTAATCCTAAGTACCGGCCGTGTTATTGGTGAATCTGCACCGGTATTCTTGACCGCCGGTATGGTGGCCCGTATCCCTGATTCAGTACTTGATTCTGGTCGTACCCTAACGGTACACCTGTACAAACTCACCACAGAGCTATACACCGTTCACGACTGGAACCAAGCCTATGCAACGGCAACGGTACTGATCGTACTGGTACTGGCTATCAACCTTGTGACCAAGCTAATTGGTCGCCGTCTAAACAAAGCGACCTACTAAGAGACAGTTATGAATAAGTTTGATGTTAAAGACTTAAACCTATACTACGGTGAAAACCACGCGCTAAAAGGCATTAACCTGCCGATCCCTGAGCGTAAAGTGACTGCACTGATTGGCCCGTCGGGTTGTGGTAAATCTACCCTGCTGCGCACCTTGAACCGTATGAACGATCTGATCGAGAACGTGAAGATCACCGGTAACGTGTCTCTAGATGGCAACGATATCTACCAAGAGCGCAACGTAGGCGGCCTGCGTATGAAAGTGGGCATGGTTTTCCAAAAGCCCAACCCGTTCCCGATGAGCATCTACGAAAACGTGGCCTACGGCCTGCGCGCCCAAGGCATCCGCGATAAGAAGGTTATCGATGAAGCGGTTGAAAATGCGCTACGTGGTGCTGCGTTGTGGGATGAAGTGAGCGATCGACTAGACGGCCACGCCTTTGGTCTGTCGGGTGGCCAGCAGCAGCGTCTGTGTATCGCGCGTGCGATTGCTATCCAGCCAGAAGTGATCTTGATGGATGAGCCGACCTCGGCACTGGATCCTATCGCGACCCACAAGATTGAAGAGTTGATGGAAGAGCTGCGCAAAGACTACACCATCGTGATCGTGACCCACTCTATGAACCAAGCTAAGCGTATCTCGGACAAGACCGCGGTATTCTGGATGGGTGAGCTGGTAGAGCACGGCGAAACCGCGCAGATCTTTAACTCTCCTCAAGACGAACGCACCAAAGGCTATGTAAACGGTGACTTCGGTTAATCGTAAGTAACCCTCTACTCTCGAAAAAACCAGGCAAGGGACTGTCTGGCTTTTTCACGTTTAGGATTTGGGAGAGTTTTGCGAGCTAAGCTTGCGCCTTTAAGCGCTTTCTGATGCCAAAGATTTTGCTGCCCAAGGCTAACCAAATCAGCGCAATCAATAGCAGGTAGCGGGCATCCGGCTCGTTGACCGAGGCGAAACTGGCCAAGCGCAGCGGCTGAGATTCAACATACACATCGTCAATCAGGTTGCCCAAGCGGCCGCTGGTAAGAGATTGAAAGTGGATAGAAGCCCCTTGGCTGTCAGCGGTGAACTGTGCATCCAGGCTGTTCCACATACGACGAGTGTGGTCATCAAACTCGCGGTAGTAGAGCAGCTCGCTCAGGTCATTGATGATGCTGACGGCAAAGCGTTCATCCTGTTTGGTGCGTGCGCGGTAGTCAAAACCGAATTGATAAATCTGTCCGGGGTTGGTGTCGAACGCTTGAAATATCTGGTAGTTACCTTCGGGGCAGGGCTTGCCTTTGTTATTGCAGTGAGCGTTGAGCTCGATGTGCTGTTGCCCGTCGGTGGCGTCAATCGAGAACATGTTGTGCCAGATCTCGATGTTATCGCCCGACCAGCCTTGCACATCATCGCTGTTAAAGTAGGCCCACTTTCCTTGTTTGAGGCTGTTGTCTTCAAAGCTGCCGTTGAGCAATAGGTTGGCGTTGGCAGAGGTCATTGTTACCGTGCAAATCAGCGCCAGAATAAATCGTTGCATAGCCTGTTCCCCAAATCCGGTGAAAATGAATCGATGTCAGTGAGCAAAAGTGGTTATCACTAATATAGACATCAATAATCGGGCCAGTATGGGAAATAGACTAATTTACAGATGCTTATAAGAAGTAGCGAGGAGCATTCGCATTTTGCAAACGCCCTATCGAGTGGGCACTCGCAAAATGCAACGTGAGAACGCTGAAGGCGATGGGTTATACCAATCTGGATAAGTTCATGGTCAGGTATTGCGCAGGGAAAATTATTGAGGGCGAGGAGGCGCTTGCCGTAACTAGTGGACTAATTACACAAGCGCTGACGCTGTCATCAATGATTTTAACCAGCAAGAATGAACGGTTACTTATGTAGATTGGTATTACAACTGCTTAGGCTTGGTCCCGGTGCGAAAACTGCCGTTCGCTAAAAATTGAGCGACCTCGGTGCGGCGCTTACCAAGCAGCAGCGCGCCGTCGTCCATAAACAGGAAGTTCTTCCAGCAGCGCTTGAAGGTGCCCCAAGTGGTTTCAATCACGCTGTATTGGTCGTTACAGTAGTAAACGATGGTGTTGTCTTCCCACTGCAAGGTATCGAGCAGTAGCTCGGGCAGCGCCGCCTGCTCGCTGTCCCACACTTCTTCCCAGTTCCCTTGCTCCTGCCAGGTCTCCACATTAAAGGCCCAATCACCACTGCGGAAAAAGTCCGGGTGATCAACCTGGCGACTGACCATTTGCTTCCAGAGCTCTTGCGCGCGCGGCTCTGTCATCGGCTTGATGGCCTGCTTGTCATTATCGTTGATGGGTAGATCCTGGCGACGAAAAATCCACGCTTTTTTATGCTGCTCGAGAGGGAAATAGTTCATGTAGTGACCAACTTTTGAGATAAACGCCGCCATTGTAACAGCAGTGGCCGCGCGGCTAAATCTACTATCTGCGCTAGGCTTGTTTGTTGTGTGGGCATGCCGTATGCTCCGCCACCGAAAAGATGCCGCTTGGGCATCGCATGTTTACTATCGAAGAGCTTTGTCTCAGAGGACACCCATGGAAATCATCTCCATCCCCAACTACTTCAAGCCTGAAGTAAAGCGCCATCACAAGCACCGCCATATGAAGAAAATGGCGATTGGTCCTTATGCCGTAGACTGTCTGGAGCTGCGTTTTGCCGCCGACGTTGAGCGTTTCGAAGAGCTAGACGATGCGCTGGTTACGCTGGAAGCCGATAACGGCTGGGATATCTTCCACGCCTACTTTGATAATCAGGACCATGTAGCCGTTAGCTACTTCGCCGATCTGGAAGAGCGTGACCAGGTACTGTCCAAAGTGAAGGCGGTAGTTGAAGGCTTCTTCCCGCTGGATGAGGCCAAGGTATACCACGGCGACGCCAACTACGGCGATTGGCCATCGATCACCTAGAGCATTCTGGGCGAGCCGCGCTGGTTAGTCAGCCAGCGCTTGCAGCTCGGCTAAGCGGTGTAAGTCGGCGTTCTCCATAATAAACTGGGGGGCGTCGCTTAAGGCGTTGCTTAGCATGGCCAGCGCCAAGTAGTCCGAGGCTATCCCCATATCCGGGAACAGGGTGCTCAAAGGCGGATACAACTGACGCATTAGGCGATAGCCGATATGTGGCTCCTGACGACGCACCACCGGATAGATATAGCCGGGACGATAGCAGCACAATCGAGTATCCAACACCTCTTCTAGCTGCGCTTCTGCGTGACCCAACACTTTACCTGGTAAAAATCCGCTGCTTTGGCTGCGATCGGCGCCGCGGCTGCTAAGAAAATGAAACTGGGCATGGGGGCTGACCTCTGCCAAAGGGCTCGCCACCCGTAGCGCGTAATTACCGGCAATCTCTTTGTACTGGGCTCGGCCAACCTGACCAAGATAGACCCCCACACAGTAGAAACAGATATCCACACCCTGCAGGTAATCCTTAGGCTGTTGCGGATTCATCCACTGAGTATCAATGACTTCCTGAAGTTTGGAGTGGCTCCTGCCGGTCGCTTTGCGCACCACGATGGTTACTTGGCTTACTTGCGGCGAGTTCAAACATAGCGATAGCAGCAGGCTGCCAACCATTCCACTTGCACCAAACAGTAATATTTTCATCCCGTTTCCAATTGTTGGTGGTGTCTCAGGGAAGCGACTCTCATCGCGCTTAGTTGATTGCTGTTATGCGAGGCAAAACCTCAGGCCTGGCAAGGGATTAGCGATAGTTGTTAATTCGCGCATCCTTACCTTCAATAGTACCCCACCGTTTGGCAAAGGTCATTGCGAGTTATCTTTGGCAACTTTAGCTATGTTTTGTGATCTGCTAGATAATCGTCCTGCAAAATCTGTGAAGCGACTAGAAATATTTCGAAACCACCACCTAATTGTCATTTTGGTTATTTGTTTTTGTAGTCGAAATAATGCTCTAATTGTGTTGCTAGTATGTAAAGGGTAAATAGCATTCCTGTGTCGGGAAGTGAATTTGCCTTTTTTAATTGGTGAAAATGTAACCGGTTTCAGTTGTACGGTACTCGGCAACAACCAGACATGGAGAGTGACAATGTCAGTACTTGCAAGCCGAACACGCGCGGGCTCGCGCAGGCTGCTGCTCAGCTCAATGGTGGCAGCCATTTCTTTCACCGGTGCCAGTGGCGCACTCGCAGACCAAGGGATAGAGGTTAGCGGCGGCCAGGCAACGGTTTACTTTGATGATCAGGGCTGGACAGGGAGTTGGAACTACCTGTGCGTCGATAACTACTGCGTCAGTGGCGCATTGGTCGACGGCCGCTGGCAGCGTGCGGTGACCGAGCAGTCGGTGGAGCTGGACGCCAGTTACAACATCAAAATCCAGATTCAAGATAATGCCACCGGGCAATATATCTCGCAGGATATCCCGGTGGTTGCCAGCGGCAGTGGTGGCACCACGCCACCGGAGAACCAGCCGCCCACAGTAAGCCTCTCAGCCCAGCCAGCATCGGTCGTGGTGGGTGAGTCTGTGAGCGTGACTGCCAGTGCCAGCGATAGCGATGGCAGTGTGGATACGGTAGCCCTTTATCTCACTGAGCCGGGCAGTGGCGAGTCGCTGGTGAGTACGTTCAGCGTAGAACCTTATCAATGGCAGATTACCCCCGCGCAAGCGGGCGATTACCTACTGCGGGTGGTGGCCAGCGATGATGATGGCGCCATCGCCGAAGACAGCATCAGCGTTGCGGCAGTCGCGGACACTGGCGGCGATGAGAACCAAGCGCCTACGGTCAGCTTTACCAGCCTCCCCAGTGGCCTGAAAGCCGGTGACAATGCGGCGATTAGCGTAGTGGCCAGCGATGCCGACGGCCAGATTGAAGGGGTCGAGCTGCTGTATACCGAACCGGCGGGCAGCGAGTTGTCGGCCGGCGTGCTGCAAAGCGCTCCTTATCAGTGGTCTATCGGAAACTTGGTAAAAGGCGACTACGCCTTACGTACCGTTGCCACCGATGACCAAGGCGCTACCGCCAGCGCCACCGCCGCGTTCTTTGTGGGCGACGACAACACCTGTGGCGAACCGCCGGTAGAGGTCGACCCGGGTGCTGAGTATGGCGATGGCTTTGTGTTTGGCCTGACCAATGGCGGGGTGGTTTATCACCGGGCAATGGCCGGTCACAACCCCGGTTTTGCCATCCTGGGCCTGCAAAACAATGCGCCGAACCTACCAGAAACCGGGCCGTTTGATCACACCGAGCAAGCGGGGGCTTACTATCAGCGCTATCAAACCGAGCTGGCCTCGGTGGATGCAGCCACCACCTATGACCTAGAGATCCGCTTGCAAGGTGGTCAGTTCAACGGTGGTCAGTGTATCTTCAGTACCCAACTGAAACCCGGAGAAGGCCTGAGCGAGTCGCCTTGCTTTATCGCAGGGGGCGACGGTGGTGATGGCGGCCCAAGCGAGCCGGTCAAAGTGGCCATTGGCTCGGTGGTACACAGCCCGGAGTTTGGTCCTTACCTAAAAGCGGGTACGGCAACCGCGCAGCCCGGCTTTACCCTGTACACCTTCGATGATGATGGTTACCTGAGCAGCGCGTGTGATGAGGACTGCCTGAAAACCTGGCCTGCACTGTTGGTGGATAGCCCGGATAGCTTTGCGCCTGTGGGCGGTGTAACCGGCGAGTTTGCCACCATCGAACGTGTGCGCACTGAGGTGGATGACTGCGGTGAACCGATTGAGATCATCGAGTATCAGGTGACCTACGACGGCCGTCCGCTGTACTTCTACGTAGGTGATGCGGAGGCTAGTGATACTTCAGGCCATGGCGTGAATAACGCTTGGTGGGTCGCTTCTGTGGAGTTGATTCCTCAGCTGCCACTGGTGGATTACCCCGCTCCGGCGCTGAAGACGCCGATCCTTGGCAAGAAGCCTCGTCTGTATGGTTTCACCTTCGACCTGGATGGCCGCACCATCACTTGGCACCCCGGTCATAACTCAGCGATGGACAACGGCTTGATTGCCCAGTTCTCACCCTGGGGTGGTTATGGCGCGCCGCGTCAGGCCAAGGATCCAAACCTGGAGTTCTACTGCTCCAACAACCAGATCCAGTTCCACAAGGCGGATATGCCTGGCACCTTGGCTGGGCCGTATAAAGCCGATATCCCCGGTGCCTGTTATGGCGAGTACTACTACTTCTTCCGCTACCGCAAGTACGGCGAAGTGAACCTCGACCCCGACGGTAACTGGGAATACTCGGCGCTGTTCGTCTATGACGAGGCTAAGCCAGACGATCGCGTCGACCCAGACCAGCGCGGCAAGACGACTTATCACAGCGCCAACTGGATGCGTCACGGTCACCCACACTCACGGGATCGTACCGAAGAGTCCATCTTCGACGCGCTACCCTACAACATGTCGCCACTGTCTGGCCTGGAGCGTTACGCCACTCACTTTATCGATGAGCCGGGTAACATTGCCATCCAAGCCGATGCCAGCGTTGCGCCGATGCGTATCGAGCTATTGGAGAGGGGCGCCGGTAACTGTCAGGGGCCCCAGTACACGGTGAACGCCTACCCGATCCCTGCCGATGTCTGGGACTACGGGCAGATCATGAGCTGGGAGGCAACCTTCCCAACGGCCGATAACTCCAAATACGGCGGCGACCGCATTAGCTCGCAGGTCTACAACACCATGCAATACACCACCCCGGGTGCTGGCTTTACCACCTCCACCGGCGATCCTCGCTTGAACTCCTCGGGTCGTGCTGGTGTGCGGATGGTTCACTCTGACGGCTGTAACCCCGTGGAAAACGACGAGCGTGATGCGGCCTTTACTCAGCATCTGACCACCGTGGTCGACCCTGACTTGGTGAATGACTTCTTGCTCGGCCACCACCTATTCCATGGTGTGAGCGATGAGTTAGGCGCCCGTGAAGGCAGCACCGGCTTCCCCGGCTCGGTTGAGCTGGCCGACGTAGACGGCAACGTGATCCAGCCTGAGGGCAATGCCAGTTGCGGCGACTGCCACGTGCGCGATGGCCGTAGCCCGTTTGTGGCGAATACGCCAAAAGGTCCGCTGATTGCGCCGCCTACCTACGGCAGCGGTCTGCTGAGCTGGATCGAAGGCGCTGAAGTGGGCCTGACCTGGGATGGTTCGGTGGCAGATGTACGTCAGCAAACCACCAATGCGCTGTGGAATGACCACGGCCTACTTCCTGAAGACATCGGTCTGGAAGAGTTCGAACGGGTGGTGAACTACACCGAGCTGCTGCACGTGCCAGTGCGCAAGTACAGCTCATACACCGATCCGGAAGTGGCGGAAGGGGAGGTTGCCTTCCACAATGCTGGCTGTATCGATTGTCACCAGCCGACTCAGAAAACTCGCAGCGATGCGCCGGAGTCACTGCGTGATATCTACATCCGCCCCTACACCGATATGAAGCTGCACGATATCGGTACCGGCAGCATGTACCGTACACCGCCGCTATGGGGCATCGGCCGTAACATCGAGATCCTCAACCGCCGCGGTTTGCCGACTCTGTTTATGCATGACGGTCGCGCCAGCAGCTTGGAAGAGGCTATCTCGCTACACGAAGAAGAAGCCATCGAAGAGCGCACCGCGCTTGAGCAAAGTGGTGATCTGGACAAGGTCATCAAGTTCTTGAACAGCTTGTAAGGAAACAGTGGGCAGCCTTCGGGCTGCCCACTTTAGTTAAGGATAACTTTATGAAACGTAATCACACCACGCCATGGCGCAGGCATACTCTTGCCTGCGCACTGGCGTTTTCTGCATCTACCGTTTGGGCGGGCCAAGGCATTGAGGTCGGCAGCAGCGCCACTCTCTACTTCGATGATGAAGGGTGGACCGGTGGCTGGAGCTACCTGTGCCTTGACTACAACTGCACCGCTGGTGAGTTGGTCAATGGTCGCTGGCAGCGCGATGTGACCGGCTTGGTAAGCGCCGGCAGCGACTACCTGATTCAGCTCAAGATCCAAGATAACGCCACCGGCCAGTATATCTCGCCGGAGTATACGGTGACCGCGGGCGATGGAGGCACCACGCCACCGCCTAATCAAGCGCCTAGCCTGAGCTTAACTCCGCCCAGCGGCAGCCTATTCGAGGGCGACAGCTACACCTTACAAGCCAATGCCAGCGATAGCGATGGCGAGGTGGTCAGCGTTGATTTCTACCTAAGCCTTCCCGGCGCGGGCGAGCAGTTATACAGCTCTCTCTCCCAAGCGCCGTACCAAGCCACGGTGCAAGATGCAGCAGCTGGCAATCACAGCTGGCGCGTGGTGGCAACCGATGATGGTGATCTGAGCACTGAGCAAACTGCTGTGGTCAATGTCGCTGAAGTACCCACCGGTAACCTGCCTCCGCAGGTGAGCATTAGCCTGCCGGATGGCGAATTTGTGATTGGCGACAGTATCACGGTTGCAGCCAGTGCTAGCGATAGCGATGGCAGCATCGCCAGCGTGGCCTTGACCATCAGCGAGCCGGAAGGTGGCCAAATCGATGCAGGTAGTTTAACTGCTGCGCCTTATCAGTGGCAGGTAGCGCTGACTCAGGCGGGCACTTACAGCTTTAACGTGGTTGCAACCGACGATCAGGGCGACAGCCGCCAGCAGCAGGCCGAGCTTGTGGTTGCTGATGACAGTGAGCCGCCCCAAGGCGACTATGGCGCCGAGGTCATCGATAACAGCACCGCACTGTACTGGGCGACCAACCAGCCGGATTGGCCCGGTGGCGATTACTACATGTGTAAGGATGATGATGCCGATTGCTATCGCGCCGAGCTGGTCGGCGGTCGTTGGCAGGCACAGCAAAACAATATGCGGGTCGGCCAAACCTACAATGCGGTGCTGAAGATCCCCGGCTATGGCACCGATGCCTTCCCGCGTTGGGAAGTCTACTGGGAAGGCGATGGCAGCACCCCGGGCGGTGGCGGCCCCGGCGGAGCAGGTAGTAAAGACCCGCAAGTAGTGGCGCCAAGCACCCCAGAAATACTGCCAGCGTGGGATGTGGGCTTTGACGCCAGTGTCGGTAACTTCCTGGTAGCCGGTATTGGCGCAGGGGCTGAGTACTTCGGCTATACCCTGTATACCTTTGCGGCAGACTCAGAAGGAGTCAGCAACTGCATTGATTGCGCGACCTGGCCGGCACTGAAGGTTGAAGACCCGGCAGCCTTGGTTGATTCCTCACGCCTGTCTGGCAGCTTGGGCACCATTACTCTCCCTGACGGCAGCCTGCAGGTCACCTACAACGGCATGCCGCTCTACTTGCGCGCGGCCGATAGCGAGCCGGGCCAATTGGATGGCGTGAGTGAAAGCTGGCCGCTGGTGGCGCTGAACTTGGCACCGGTGCCGCAGGAGCTTTATCAGCGCGCCTTGCTCACCCCGCTTAGCATGAGTGCGCCGAACAATGGCTTTGCCTTTAATATCGATGGCAATCAGGTGAGCTGGGAGTTTGGCGCGACCTTAGGCGCAGTATCAGGTTCAGCGGTCAGTATGTTCTGTACCCTCGATCAGGTTAGTTTCTACGAGACCGACTTAAGCAGCGGCTCTGCGGCCATTCCCGAGGTCTGTACCACTGCTAGCCGCTACTGGTACTTCTTCCGTTACGAGATGACCAATCCGGGAGCGGGCAAGTACGTGATCGATAACAACGACGACTTCGATCCGGCTTCGGCCTATCGTTACACGGCGTTGTTTATCAACGATGGTCAGCGTATCGACCTGTCGACCCGCGAGGTCTACACCGACACCGGCGCTAACTGGATGCGCTTCCGCCATCCACGTGCCTACGACGGTGTGACCGAAGCCATTCGCGATGCCACCCATAACTCGTCACGGGTCGCCGATCTGGCGCGCTACTCCATCGATGCGATTGAGACCACCGAAGCCGATGGCTCGATAACCCTGACCCTCGATCTCAACATGCCGATCTCCTATACCGGCACAGAGCAAGGCTTGGTGCGTCTGGAAGGGCTACAAAACGGAGCCGGCGATGCCAAGTTGCCGACCTGGGTCTACAACTTTGAGCCCTCCAACAACCAGACCACTTACACCCAAGGCGGCTGGAGCTACGGGCAAAACGTGAGCTTCGAGATGACTGGTGTGGTGGGGCTGATTACCGCGCAAACCTACAACACCTTCCAGTACTACACCATCGGTCAGGGCTTCCACTCACCGATTGGCGACCCTCGCTTGTCGCTGGTGCCCAAAGGCGGCACCCACATGGTGTTTAACATCAAAAACTATGGCGGCGAGTTTAAGAACGGCCATATCGGCGCTGGCATCCACGACATGATCATCGAGAAGGGTGGGCTGTTTACTCAGCACCTGACCACCTTGCACGATCCCTCTGAAGTGGATGACTTCCTATGGGGCCACCACCTGTTCCATGGGGTGAAGCTGCAAAAATCCAGCAACGAAGAGCCGGGGCAGGAGAACCTTGGCTCTAACCCCGGTGACACCGGGATCGGTAACGAGCTGCCCGAGGTGAAAGAGGGCGGCCCGGTAGCCTGTGGCGACTGTCACTACCGCGATGGTCGTGGCTCGGAGGTGATCAATACGCCCAATGGCCCACGCATCGCCCCGCCAACTTATGGCGTGGGCTTGCTGCAGTACATCGATGGTCGTGAGGCCGGCTTTACCTGGACGGGCGACGTGCCGACAGTACGCCAGCAGATCAAGAATGCGCTGGTTAACGATCATGGTATCGACCCCAACGACGAAGCGCAGATCTCTGCGGCCAATCTTGAGCTTATCTCCAAGTACACCGAGTACCTGACGGTTCCGGCTCGCTACCCCAGCAGCTACGACGATCCGGCGGTGGGCGAGGGCGAGCAGTTGTTCCACGACATCGGCTGTACCAACTGTCACCAGCCGCTGCAGGTGACCAGTGAGCATGCCCCCGAGGCCTTCCGCGACTTGGTGATCCGCCCTTATACCGATATGAAGCTGCATCAGGTGGCCGGCGGTACTTACCGGACTGCGCCGCTGTGGGGATTGGGCCGCAACATCGACCTGTTGGAGAACAACAACAAGTTGGTCAGTGGCCAGATCGATATCGGCATTGCCCTGTATGACGGCGATGATGCTGAGCAGATGGCCATCCACCATATGCGTGAGCGGCCACTGCTGTTCTTGCACGACGGTCGCGCCAGCTCATTGAGTGAGGCGATCCAGATGCATGATGACGAGGGCAGCGAGGCTGATGCGGTGAATGCGGTCGCCGGGTTTAACGGCCTGTCACCGGAGCAGCAGCAAAGCCTGATCCAGTTCTTGCGTTCGTTATAGGCGCAGCAACCGAGAGGCGCTCGGTCGGGTGCCTCTCAAGCGAAAAGCTGGGGGAATCCCTAGCAGAGAAAACCCGGGCAGGCAGGATGTTTGCCCAATAGCTAACAAGGAAAAACCATGAAGCGTAGAAGCTTGAGTGTCATATCGCTCGCCTGTGGTCTGGCGTTATCCGCCGGCCTGACGGCAGCGCCGTTGGTGCCCGAACAAGGGCGATTGTTCAGCGTGGGTCAGGATGTGGATAGCATCAATGACTTTCATAACGAAACCAGTATTGCCGCTGGTGGAGTGACCGGTTACGTGGGGATTGCCGCGCTGGACGGCCTGCATGGCGATGCCGATGCCGGTGCTGGTCGCAACAATCTGGATCAACTCGCCAGCTTGTATCCTGATCGCGCCATCATCGCCGGGATCTCGATGAATGGGCAGGTGGATGCCGTGGCTGCGGGAACTTACAACAACAATATCACTAACCTGCTGGAGAGCCTCTACGGTTATGACCGGCCGGTTTACTTGCGTTGGGCCTACGAAGTAGATGGCCCTTGGAATGGCCATAATCAGGCCGATCTGATCACCTCGTGGCGCTATGTGTATAACCGTATCCGCGAGTTGGGCTTTGAAGATCGCATATCGATGGTGTGGCAGGTTTCTTCGTATTGCCCGAACCCGCGTGGCCAGCTAGAGAGCTGGTATCCGGGTAATGCCTATGTCGACTGGATTGGCCTGTCTTACTTCGCACCGCAAGATTGCAACTGGGATGCGGTGAACGAAGCGGCGGACTTTGCCAAAGCCAAGGGCAAGCCGATCTTTATCAACGAATCGAGCCCACAGCGCTACCAGATCGCCGATCTCAACTACTCTGCCGATCCGGCCCAAGGCACCAACCGCCAGAGCAAGACCGGCCAGCAGATCTGGGATGAGTGGTTTGTGCCCTTCTTTAACTTTATCGACAGCTATGACGTTAAAGCGATTACCTATATCAACGCTGACTGGGACAACCAATGGCGCTGGGGCGATTTTGGTGATGGCTATGGCGAAGGCTATTGGGGTGACAGCCGCGTTCAGGCTAACAGCCTGATTGAGGAGAACTTCACCGCTGAGGTGAGCGATGGCGTATGGCTGCTGCAAAACGAGCAGCTATTTGCTCAGTTAGGCTATGGCAGCAGCCAGCCACCGGTTGATCCGCCCGTCGATCCTCCAGTTGATCCACCGATTGACCCACCGGTCGAGCCGCAGGGCGACTTGGGCTTCAGCTACATCGATGCCGACACCATTGAGGTCTTCCATCGCGATCAGGGCTGGAGCGCCTCATGGCAGTATGTCTGCTTAGACGGCTTCTGCCTACCGGGCACCTTGGAAGGCGGTTACTACAAGAAGCGCTTCGATGGCGTGGTAGTGGGTCAGAGCTATACCATCCAGTTCAAAGCCCAAGACAACAGCAGCGGCCAGTTTATCAGCGAGGAGAAGGTGATTACCTTTGCTGAAGGCGGCACCGATCCGGTAGACCCACCGGTTGAACCTCCCATTGATCCACCGATCGACCCACCGATTGATCCACCGACAACCCCCGGTGAATACCCGGACTTTGGGCTGGTGGCGGTAGATGGCTCCACCTTCAAGGCGGTGCGCAAAGACCAAGGCTGGACTGCCAACTTTGTTTACCTCTGTAATGGTGCAGACTGTCGCACGCCGAATCTGATAGATGGCTACTACGAGTATCAGTGGCCGGGCGTGGCCGGGAATGAATATCAGCTGACCTTCAAGGTGCAGGACAATGCCTTGGGGCAGGTGATTGAAGGGACCAGCGCGGTGTTCAACCCTCAATAAGCACAGTACAACAGAAACGAGCCCTACTTCGGTGGGGCTTTTTTGTTACCAAGCAAAATGTTGGTCAGGTGTTAACGGTAAGACTGCCTAGAGGCAATACCACCATAAGGTATGAGCCAGCAGTAAGCCTAGTTTGAGTGTGATTAGCGGGTAGTAATCAAACATTGAGCTGTAACAACTAACGCGGTTTGTGTCGTTTAAATGTTTCATAACTGTAAACTAGCACAATCAATGTTTCAGTTTTATGACAGTGGGCGACTATCTTTTAAATGTATGAACTGACGCAGGTTTTCCATTCGGTCAGGTATTTTTTTAGCACGTTATTTAGGAAAATAAAGCGATCGCTTTAGTTCTTTCATGTGCATGGAGTAGTAGCAAATGAGGGCCACCGTGCTTCGCTGGTTTAGTTCGTGGGGAAGTGTTAACCGTTCATCGTCTGCAGGACTTGCAGAGAAGAGTTCGTCCGCGCTACCTCCTGCAATTTCCGCGCAGCGTCTACCGGTGGAGTCGAGCCTATGTGGCGACTGGGACAGCCTGCAAGGCGAGTTGCGGATTGCTTGTGTCCCGGCTGTGGTCGACCTGCTTTGCCAAGGCGGGATGATCGCCGATTTTATGCAGCGATATCCAGAGATCACCCTGTCGTTTCACGACCTTGCGGTTGAACAGCTCGGGCAGTTGGGCGATTACGACCTAATGATCAGCCCCGATCTGGTGGAGTGGCAAGGCTTGGCGGTGCGCAAGCTAGCTCCCTACAAACGCTACTGCTATGCAGCGCCCGCTTATCTCGAGCGTTATGGCGCGCTAAGCCACCCTCGCGAGTTGAAGGATCATCGCTGTATTAGCTACAGCCCTTATTCCTGGGGGAATGGCCAATGGACCTTGCATAGTGAAGGCGCCCAGCCCCAGTCATTTGCTATCAACCAGGTGTTAAAGAGTGAAGGCTACAGTACCGTGTGGCAGCTCTTGTTGCAGGGGCAGGGCATCAGCGTGGTATCCGAGGTGCTGGCTCGCGAAGCGGAGCAACAGGGCTTGGTGACGCGCCTGTTCGACGGCGAGTTCTATTGCCCAGCCAGTATCTGTGTGGTTCATCGTCAGGAGCGCGCTAACTGCATGCGGCTCAAGGTTTTCATCGACGCCTACCGCGACCATATGCATCGACTTATCTATCGCTAACTTTTCTTATCTAACGGTCGCTAAACACAATAGGTAAACATCCTAAATTCATTTTCTGTCCCCGTTTACCTTGCGACTTAGCTCACACTTTATCCTAGCTACGCGCACTAAGCTCTGCGCGTAAGCTAGTTAAGGAGAACCAATCAAATGACAGCCAGTGTATTCCACCTAGGGCTGAACCCCGAGATGATCGAAGGGGCCAAGCTCGCCATTATCCCAGGCGACCCTCAGCGCGTTGAGCGCATTGCATCCTTGCTTTCTGATGCTAAGCCCCTGGCCAACCACCGTGAATTCAGCTCTTACCTGGGTAAACTGGGTGGTCACAGCGTGGTGGTATGTTCCACCGGTATCGGCGGTCCATCGACCTCCATCGCCGTGGAAGAGCTTGCCCAGTTAGGTGTTCGCTGCTTCCTGCGTGTCGGTACCACCGGCGCTATCCAGCCGCAAGTTAATGTCGGTGACGTGATTGTCACTACGGCATCGGTGCGCCTTGATGGCACCAGCGGTCACTTCGCGCCGGCCAGTTTCCCGGCGGCGGCAAACTTCCACTGTACCCAAGCTCTTTATCAGAGTGCCCAAGAGTTGGGGGCGACCACCCACATCGGTATTACCGCTTCCAGCGACACCTTCTATCCAGGCCAAGAGCGTTATGACACCTTATCGGGCCGGGTGGTGAAACACCTACAAGGCAGCATGGAAGAGTGGCAGGCGATGGGTGTGCTCAACTATGAGATGGAGAGCGCCAGCCTATTTACTATCTGTGCAACTCAGGGCTGGCAAGCCGGCTGTGTGGCGGGCGTGATTGTTAACCGCACTCAACAAGAGATCCCTGACGAGCAAACCATGAAGAAAACCGAAACCCGCGCCATCGACATCGTGGTGGAAGCGGCGCGTAAGATGTTGGCGCACAACGGCTAACTGACTTCAATACTCGGGCGACTGTCGCGCGGTAGCAGCGGAATGTAGTGATCGATAACGATCGTGCTTTGCTGGTCCAGCTTCGGCAGTTCGCTATAGTCTGCGGTGTTCACCAGCCCAAGCCCACTGTGGGTTGGATGCACCCGCAAACCATGTTCCGGAATATAATCGCTCCAAAGGTGGCGGATCATCGCCGCCTCTTGTTGGGCATTCCCCTCGAACACGCCCTTTAGATAGCGCCCTGCAGGAATCGTTTTACTGGATAAAAAGCGGTTGGCAGGGAGTGGCTGCTCGACGATAAACCCGGCATCAAAGCGGCATTGGCTGCCGAGTGTGACCAGCGGATTATCCATGGCTTGCGCCATCATCATCCGGGGCCGGCAGCTAAGGTGCTGATCCATCCAAGCGAACAGCTTATGCCACTGGGGGTAGCTGGCACCCGGGCCGTACTCTCCAAAGGCGCGGGTATAGGCAAAGTTGATTTCCGGCAGCTCTACCACTTTCACATCCTTCAGCCCCTCTGGCTTGCTGCTATCGGCGGGCAATACCGCGAAGTCCTCAGGTAACTCGATACTGCGCTGGGTCCGATTGGGGCAATCGCTACAGTCTTGGTCGCGCCAGCAAAAGTAGTAGCCGCAGGGCTTCCAGAAATCTTGTTTGCACCAAGCCTTTGGGGTCATGGCGAAATGCTTGCGAAATGCGCGCGAGAACACGGCCGCCGAGGAGAAGCCAGTGGCAAGAGCGACATCGGTGATCTTCATCTTGGGGTAGCGCTGCAGCAAGGTGGCCGCTCGCTCCAAACGCAGCCGCTGCACGTAGATTGCTGGCGTTTCGCCAAGGTAGTCGCGGAACAGCCGCAGCAGATGAAACGGCGAATAGCAGGCCTGTTGTGCCAACTCTTCAAGCAGCAGTTGCCCACCCAGATTGAGGTCAATGTAGTCCATAACGCGATGCAACTGACGTATCTGCTGGGGCTTTAATCCAGGTTGATCGGCGGCGTTCACAGGCATCTTGTTATGACCTATTCCTTGAAACTTATTGGTTCATTATTAAACAAAAAAAATCTACTTCAAAACAACCTCCAGATCGCAATTTATGCAAAGTTTTTCGCTTGGCGACGACTAGTATGGACTCACTGCAAGGAGAAGCGCTTATGCACGCCAGTCAGCCCAAACCAATCCCATGGACCTACTTAAAGGCTTTGTTTTTACTGAGCTTTGTCCTCTGCGCTGTGGTGCCGATCTATCGCACCTGGCTGGCGCAGATGCCAGCAATAGCACCAGCTAGCTCTCAAGCGCAGGATGCCAGCCGCTTCTTGGGGCGCTGGCAGGGCAATTGGGGCGGGGTGGTGATCTTCACTTTGGACTTCAAGCAGCAGTTGGGGCAACACCAGCTACAGGGTGTGCTTCAACACTGGCCCAATCCGGCTCTGGGTATCGATGACCGCCCCTTGCCATTGGTTGCCAACTTTACTGATGGCGAGCTGCACTATGGTGATAAGCACCACCAAACCCGCCTGTGGTTTGAGGGCGAACAGCTATGGGCGGAACTAAGCGGTGAGCATCAAGGCTTGTCAAAACTACAACCGATTCGTGAAGGAGAAGGCAATCCATGAGCCGTTTACGAGGATTTGATGGGATGCGGGCATTGGCCTGCATCGCGGTGTTAGTGCATCACTTGGTGCAGCGGCTGCAGAGTCACGACCCGCTGGTGCTCGGGCTGCATGCCGGCGAGCTAGGGGTGAGCCTGTTCTTTGTGTTATCGGGTGGGCTGCTGGCTTACCCGTTTTGGCGGGCGCATTTACATCAGCAAGCGCTGCCGCGCCTCTCGGATTACGCACTGCGCCGCGCAGCGCGGATTGTGCCTGCCTACTATTTAGTGCTGCTATGCAGTTTTGCGCTCAATTATTGGCTGGCACCCCACGATTATGCCTGGTCTCGCTTGCTTGCCGGGCTGACCTTTACCGCGCCCTATCACTATGTCAGCTTTTTCAGCACCGATTTTAATGGGCCGCTGTGGTCGATTGGTCTGGAAGTGTCCTGTTACGCCTTGCTTCCGCTGCTGCTGTGGCCACTGTTGCGCAGCCGTTGGCATGGCTTAGCCAGCGCCGTATTGTGGGGCGTGGGGCTTATTCTATTGATGCAGCTGCTGCACGCACTGGCCTTGCAATGGTTTATGACCGATACCGAGGGTAAAGGCTGGCAGTACGGCATGATTGGTGGCGCCAAGCAATGGCTGCCTTATTGGAACGTGGCCGGATTTATGGGCCAGTTCTTGTGTGGTGGCTTGGCGGCAGCGTTGATTGCTGGTCTGGAAAAGCGTCGCCAACAAGCTCACTGGGGCTTCGACTTGCTGGCATTGGCCTGCTTCAGCGCGATTGTTTGGGCCAGTCAGCAGTGGCTGATATCCGGCACGCCGAACCCGCTTACAGGCCAGCCCTATCTGGCACCGCTCGCCGCTCTGCTGTTCGCCGCCATCTTGCTGGGGTTGCACTTTAGTGTGCTGGGCCATCGGTTGGTGGATAACCGCCTGTTCCGCCATATCGCGACCTTGTCGTTTGGCATTTATCTTTGGCACTACCTGCTTATCGAAGTGATCCGCGAGCTATGGGTGCCGCAGTATCACTACATGGGGATTCAGGATGTGGCGCTATGGTGGCAGCTATCGGCCATTGTGGTGGTGCTTAGCTGGAGCTTGGCGGCATTCAGCTTTTATCTGTTTGAGCAGCCGATACTAGAGCGCGCCAAGCGCTGGAAGGCGCGCAGTCCGCTGGCGCTGGCCAGCACTATTTAGTCAGAAGAGCCTAGCTAGAAAAAGGCTAGCCAGAACAGTCTAGCCAGCCAAGTCGGGGGCGTGATGATGGGCGGTATAAGCCTGTTGCTGGAGAAAGTTCACGATGGCTTGATTGACCTCATCGGGATGCTCGTGGTGTAGCAAGTGGCCGCAGTGGGGGAGCTCAACGTATTGGTGGTTCTCGCCGAGCTGCTTTCTTAGTAGCTCGGCTTGGGATACCGGCAGCACGTTGTCGAGGCTTCCCCAAACCAGCAAGCTTGGGTGGTCATCGAGCTGATAGGCCGCTTGATGATCGTGGTCAAGGGTGTGGATCAAGGTGCTGTAGATGGCATAACGAAAACCTTTAAAGTGCATCTGTTCTTTGAAGCGATAGGCCCAGTCCTCTTGCCCCATAGGGTCAACAAACTCCTTAAGTTGTTGATTAGGCATCCGTGGAATAAACCAGCTATAGCAGAGCAAACGGCCCAGCTTGCCGAAGCGAAATGGCCCTGCGTTGATGCGTTGACTCAGTGGCGCCAGCAAGATGGTACTGAGCACCTGCTCGGGGTAGCGACGGGTGTAGTTCGCGGCAATACACCCTCCCATGGATAAACCCAGTAAATGAAAGGGGGTTCTCAGCCCCAAGTAGCTGATCAGCTCATGCAGTTGCTCTACCAGCAGCTCCGGGGTGTAGTCGGTGCGCGGCCGCGCCGAATAGCCGCGGCCATAGAAATCGAAACACAGCACTTGATAGCCCTGCCGCGCCAGCCACATCGCGTTGCGCTCAAAGCCATAACTGGGCACCGAGAAGCCGTGCAACATCACCAGTAGCTCACCTTGATCGGGCCCCAGCAATTGAAAATGCACTGGGCCGTGGCGCAACTGAGCGAACTGCCCGCTGGCCAGACGACGGTTGTGTTCGTTGAGTGGGTGGTATTCGGCATTACGCAGCCCGGGCAGGGCAATCAGCAAGCAGGTAAACAGAACAAGGATCAACAAGACGATGATCATAAGGCCTTCCTTGTATGAAATGAGATTTAAGCACAGCCCTCCTTGGCTGCCATCTAGAAAGATAGGTTAAATTGACGCTTTTATCACTGTGCTGAGATACACCCGATTAGGCACTGTAATGGCTCTGTATCGATAATTTTACAGTGCCCATGGGTTAATCAGGTGCGCCCCCGGGCTAATGCACTATGCCGCGATCCCAGACTTGCTGGCAAAGCTCGCTGCCGTTGGCATCCAGCGGTACTTCGAAGATCCAGCGTAGCGGCGCAACCACCGGGCTGGTGACAAAGCGGATGGTGGTGCCGATTAGGCCGCCACTGGCTACGCCAATCTTGAAATCATCGAAGCTACCTTTTACCTGCACCGGGGTTTCCAGGCTAAAGATCTGTGCGCGCTTGGCCTGAGGGCGCAGCACCAGGCTGAGCGTCTGCTCGCCAAAGTCCACCTCGGTTTGACCGACTACCCGCATTCGCGAGGTATCCGCCAGCAGGATGTTTTGATCGAGTACCCCTTGCTCGCCATTAAACACGCCTACCACACAGTTGAGCACCGAGCGCTCGCCGGAATCGAGCTCTGGCATTACCGCACTGGCCAGGCTGACTGCCCACAAGTCGAGGATCCCCGCTTCAAACTGTTGTGGCCACACGCCAAAGCCCAATGTGCCATTGGCATTCTCCAACAGATGCTCCGGCGCATCGGTCTCACCGTGCAGATCGGCATGGAGGTTGAAGCGGCCATGCATCTCGCTGTCGGGCTTGATGCGCCGTGCCAGCAGCCCGTAATCGAAGTTCTCGATATCCGCCTTTAAGGTGGTGGCAAAGCCAAGCTCGCTGGGGCGCAGGCTGGCGGCGATATCCACCTCACCACCCGGCAGTTGCAGGTTTAGCGGCGCTAGCGTGAGTTGGCTATCTTGCAGTTGCCAGTGCATCTGGCCGGCGCCTAGCCAGTCTTCACCGGACTGCACCCGGTCTACATCCAGTTGGAACACTGCATTTAACCGCGCCAGCGCTTCTAAACTGAGCAGGGGGGCGGCCTGTGAGTGTGACTCACTGCTGAGGGATGAGGCTTGCTGCGGCTGCACTGCATCTTGTTTATCTTGCTCGCCGTTCTGATCTGCCTCTTGCTCTGTCTCTTGCTCTGGAGCACTCCAGCCCTGCCAACCGTGCAGGCGGAAATCGTCTAGCTGAATATGCGGTGCTTGCAGGGTCAGCGATAGCTCTGGCTTGTCGCGATTGGTGTAGATATGGGCCTGGCCCTGCATGCGACTCTCTCCCACGCTTAGCTGCATATCGCGTAGCTGATAGCCGCGTCGGTTCATCGCAAAGTCGGCGGTTAGGGCCAGTGGGCCGTAGGGCGGCAGGTCAAAGCCGTGCAGGCCATCCAGCGCTTTCAGCGAAGGGCTGGATAGGCTCAGCTGTAGGCGGTTGCGACTTAAGTCAAAGGGGCGCTGTACCCGCGCTTCGGCGCTCAGTGCTACCTCGCCGAGCTGGGCCTGTAGGGTAAGCGGGATATTGCGGCGCAGTTGGCGGAACTGCTGGAGCGGTAAGGAGCTTAAGTTAAGTTGTAGCGGGTAATCGAGTAGCTGCCCTTGCAGGTCAAAGCTCAGGGGCTGCTCCGGCGCGGCGCTGATCTTGGCGTGGCGGATGGCGATCTCACCCTCGGCTTGGGTGTTGGGGTCGACCACCTGCCAGTAGCCTTCGTTCAGGCCGACCTCGAGTTCGGCATTATCGAGCAGCTCGGCGACGCTGTTGCCATGCAGTTTAAGGCTCAGTTGGCTGCTTTCCACCTGCGCTTGAATGTTATCGGCAAGCTCCAGCTCACGCAGCAACCAGCCGAGGTCGACATCGCGGCTACCCACTTGAAACTCCATGCTGTAGGGCGCATCGCGTAGGTCGAGGCTTAGGTCGCCACCCACCAATAGCTGCTGGAAGCGGGCACTGAACGGCGCTCGCTTCAGCCAGCCGTCGCGGGTTTCACCCTGAATCGAGATGGCCTGCAGTTCTCGCTCGCCGAGCTGCAGTTGCTCTACCTGTAGCGACAGGTCGGCATCGCTCAGGCTAAAGCTCTGCGGCAGGATTGGGATGCTGAGCTGCTGCTGGCGGGCAGCTTGCGCCTGTTGCCGCGCTTGACGGCGCTGTGCTTGGCGGGCTTTACGTTGCTCGTCTGTGAGCGGCTGCTCGCCGCGGCGTGCTCTGCGCTGGTCACTGCTGGCACTGTCACTATTGGTGCTGTCGTTGCCTGTTGGCTGGTCGTTGCTTGTTGCTTCGCTGTTGTCAGCGGCTTCAGGCATTGGCTCCAGCTCTTGCGGTTCTTCCAACGCGACCGCTTCTGGCCATAGTCCGAGCATCTGTGCCAAGTCGATGCGCTTGAACTGGCCCTGCAGCTGCAGGTTGGCTTGGCCGTCTTTAGGGAAGCGACGGGCGCGGAAGCTCAGCTCCCCTTGGCTATCGGCCAGCGTCAGCTCGGGGATATCGGCGTTCAGGTGGTTGGCACTCAGGGAGAACTCGCTTCTCAGGGCGAAGCTACCGGTGGCGTCGTCACGCACCCCTAGCCAGGGGGCGAGGGCACCAAGCTCATCGGCTTGTACCGAGAGCTGCATTTCCGCGCCTTCCTGCCAGTTGCCCTCGGGCAGCGATGCGGCAAGCTGCACTTGTAGCGGCTGTGAATCGATCTGGTAGTGAAGTTGCCAGTCTTCGCCCCGGTACAAGCGGTTGGGGGCGGTCGCTGTGGCCTGCATGGTCACCGGTACTTCGAATAGCTGGCCACTGAGGCTGAGCTGCATCTCTTCGGTGGTGCCACCGCTTAGCTCGGCCTGCTCGATCCCCAAGGGGCTACCGCTGGGCAGGCGTAGGTGACTCTCTTGCATACGAAAACGCAGCCGCGCGTTGCGCAGCAATTCGATGACATCGGCGCCATCGCTGCTGATGGCCAAAAAGCCGCTACCAATCTCTCCGCTAGCGCCTTCTAAAAACGGGAAGCGGTTGATCATCTTATCTAAGGGGGCATCGCGGGTTGCTAAACCGGCGCGTAGCTGCAGCGCATCTTGCTCGACCCGGCCGGTGAGGTTACCGCGAAACAGCAGGTCGTCGATGGTGGCGCGCATCGGGGTTTTCAGGTTGGCCTCCTCCAGATTCAAGGCCAGCTCAATGGCGCTGATCTCCTGCTCCAGGCCAAGTACCTGTCCAAGTGTGAGCTGTAGGTCGATATCGGCCTGACTCAGCCAGTAATTGGCGATCTGTCCAAGTGGTGGCCGCTCCTCTTCGCTGGAGTGCTGCTGTTCGCTTAAGGACTCACTTGCTGCAGTTGCCTGTGGGCTAGCTGAGTCCTGTCTGGCGACTTGCTCATCATCCACTGTGCTGTTGTCCGCTTGCTCCAAACTGTCTTCGAGCCACGGGCTGAGATCGAACTGATCGATATTAAGCTCGCCGCCAATCACCAACTTATTCAGGGTGTCGAGCTGTAGTTGGCCATTTAATGTTGAGCCAGCGCTTTGCAGCGACAGGTCCTCGATGTGCAAGGAGCGAGGCAGGGCGGAGAGGGTCGCCTCTATCGCTAAGGGGCTGATCAGGGCGGCGTTGTCTCCGAGCAGACGTGCCAGACTGGCGGATTGCTCAGCCTGCAGTTGCAGCTCCAGTTTAGAGCGCTGTTGGGCGCTGGGGTCCACCAAACCAGTGAGCGAGATCGCGATATCGCCGATCTGGGCGCTCAGTGTCAGCTCGCCTAAGGCGCCTTGCAGTAAAGAGTTAAGCTGCCAGCGCGAATCAAAACGGTAGCGCTCGCCCAGCATACTGCCGGAGGCGCTTAGCTCGAGGTTGTCTTCATCGGGCATGGTGGCGTGCAGCTGCTCAAGCTGCCAGTCCACCTGTGCATCAGCCAGATGGTCGTAGTAGCTGATGGCCATATCCCGCACCTGCAGGCTCTCTTCGATGCGCACTTGGTAGGCGGTGCCGCGCCAGAATATCTGCTGTTCGATTAAGGCCTCTTCCGGCTCGGACTCCGCCGGCGGTGCGGCGCTATCGCTCTGTGCTTCGACCGGCGAGTTGTCGCTTGGCTGTTGGTCTGCATCGCTGCTGGCAAGCTGCCAGTTATTGTCATTAAGGGCCCGCTGCTCGAGGTTGAGCTTAAAGCCATTGACGGCCAATTGGGTCAAGTTGATCTGCTGTTTGAGGATCGGCAGCAGCTCGAGTTGGGCGCTTAGCAGGGCCAGCTCTGCCAGATAGGGTTGCTGCCAGTCGCTGTTATTTTCGAGGGCGATGTTTTCGTTGCTAGAGGACTCAAGGTTGTGATTATGGAGGTAAACCTGCTCAATACGCAGTGCTGGTTTGAGTGATACCTCAAGCTCAATGGCTCCCTCAATGGTGAGCTCGCGTTGCAACTGCTGGCCAAGGATATCGGCAATGGTATTGCGTTGCCCGCTGAGGTCGACCCGGATACCAATCAGTAGGATCAGCAGTGGCACGATGATAATCAGGGCGAGGATACCGGACAGACTGGCTAGCGCGATTTTGGCCTTACTCACAATAAACTCCGGGAGGCACTTAGGGGACGCTGAGATTATAAATCATAGCGGGTCTGGCTCAAGCGCTTGGGCCTGCAACTTGGCGGGTTTATCACTGTTTGTTTGCCTATAAAACATGCGTTTAGCGTGCTTATTGGGCGATTTATCGGTGAAGGTGCTTAGGCGGTATGGCGTGGTAGTTGCACTGGTATGAGCAACTGTTTCACTAAACAGACAAATGTTACATTTATGCACCATATTGGCGCAGCTTCGCTCGGCGTTTGCCGGCGTCTATCCAATTTGGTGCAATCAGGGATGAGGAAACGATATGGATTCGGCCTGGCTATTGGGCACAGCGGCACTGGTGTTTCTGATGCAAGCGGGCTTTCTGTGTCTGGAAAGTGGCAAGATCCGCAGTAAAAACAGTATTAACGTGGCCGCCAAGAACATCTCCGATTTTATTATCGCCTCGGCGCTGTTCTGGCTGTTTGGCTTTGGCCTGATGTTTGGCGACAGCCTTCACGGCTGGCTGGGCAGCAGCGAGTTCCTGTTTGGTGAGCATAACTCTCCTGAGCAAATCAGCTTCTTCCTGTTTCAAGTGATGTTTTGTGGCACCGCCGCGACCTTGATGTCGGGGGCGGTGGCCGAACGGATGAGCTATCACGGCTACTTGCTGGCGGCGGTGGTACTTAGTGCGGTGATCTACCCAGTCAGTGGCCACTGGGCTTGGGCGGGCTTGTATAGCGGTGAGGCCCAAGGTTGGCTAGAGCGGCAAGGCTTTGTGGATTTTGCCGGCTCCACGGTGGTTCACTCGGTGGGCGGATGGGTAGCCTTGGCGGCCATCTTGATTATCGGCCCGCGGATCGGCCGTTTCGATAGCGAACATGCCATGCCGATGGGCAGTAACCTGCCTCTGTCGGTGCTGGGCACTCTGCTGCTATGGCTGGGATGGTTTGGCTTTAATGGTGGCTCCACCCTCGCGTTTACCGATGCGGTGCCGAAGATCTTGCTTAACACCTGCTTAGCGGCGGCCTGGAGTGGCATCGTCTGCAGTGCCTGTCACTTCCTACGCAAAGGTTTTATCGATGTCAGCTACATCCTTAACGGGGTGATTGCCGGGCTGGTGGCCATTACCGCTTGCTGCCATGTGGTCTCCGGCGCGGCGGCGGCGTTTATCGGTATGGTTGCTGGTCTGGTGGTGTACTGGGGAACCTGGTGGCTGGCTCGTTGCCGCATCGATGATGCCTTGGCGGTGGTGCCCGCGCACTTGTTTGCCGGCATTTGGGGCACTTTGGCGTTGGCGCTGTTTGCCGATCTCGAGGTGTTGGGCACCGGCCTAAGTCGCGCCCAGCAGTTAGGGGTGCAGCTTCAGGGGATCGCCTGCATCGGCCTGTATGCCTTCGGCCTGAGTTATCTGCTGCTGCGCCTCATCGATATCTGGCTGCCACTGCGGGTGAGCCGGGCCGATGAGATCAGCGGGATGAACGTCTCTGAGCACCGCGCCAGCACCGAACTGATTGATTTACTGGACTCGATGCAGCAACAGCAGCGCGAGGGCACCTTCTCCGAGCCGGTGCCGGTTGAGCCGTTTACCGAGGTGGGGCAGATCGCCAAGCGTTACAACCAAGTGATTGCCCGGGTGAATGCCGAGATCAACAAGCGCGACCATGCCATCACCAGCTTTCGTTCCAGTGAGCGGCGCAAAAGTGCCATCCTCGACTCGTCGATGGACTGCATTGTCAGCATTGACTTGCAGGGGCGGATCTTAGAGTTCAACCCCGCCTCAGAGCGCTGCTTCGGCTACTTGAAGCGACAGGTCACCGGCAAGAGCTTTATCGAACTGTTTATCGAGGAAGATAAGCGCGCGGAGATCAGCGAAAGCCTGTCCCACGGCTTTTCCACCTCCCAAGGGCTGCTGCGCAATCGCCGTAACAACATGCTGCTTAGTCGCAGCAGTGGCGACCGTTTCCCAGCCGAGATTACCATTACTGGCGCAGGCTTAGGGGCCTCGGTGCGTGACGAATTTACCCTGCACATTCGCGATGTGACCCGCCAACAAAAGATGCAATCGCGCCTGAAAAACCTGGCTTATAGCGATGCCCTAACCGGCCTGGCTAATCGCACCTACTTGATTCAGCAGCTGAACAAGATGCTGCATCTGGCTGGTGGGAGAGATCTTGATGCGGCCTTGCTGTTTCTCGACCTCGACCACTTCAAAAAAATTAACGATACCCTCGGTCATAAGGCCGGAGACCACCTGCTGGTGGAAGTCAGCAAGCGCCTTAGCACGGTGTGCCGTAACAGCGACATCGTGGCGCGCTGGGGCGGCGATGAGTTTATTATCTTGCTCAAGCACGTGACCGACGCTGAGCAAGCCCGCTTTAAGGCGGAGGAGGTGCTGCAAGCGCTGCGCCTGCCACTGGAGATTGAAGGCCGTCAGCTCAATGTACCGAGCAGTATCGGCGTGGTGTTCTGCGACAGCGCCTACAGCAGCGCCGAGCAGCTGGTGCAATATGCCGACATTGCCATGTATCAGGCCAAGCAGCTTGGCCGTGATAACTATCAACTGTTCCAGCCGGAGATGGCCACCCAAGCCGCCCGCGAGTTCGACTATGAGCAGGCCCTACGCAAAGGGCTGGAAGAAGAGCAGCAGCTCAATCTGGTATATCAGCCCAAAGTGACCCAACAGGGGCGGCTGGTCGGGTTGGAGGCGCTGCTGCGTTGGCAACACCCCACTGAAGGAATGATATCGCCAGTGGTGTTTATCCCGCTGGCGGAAGAGTCTGATTTGATTATTGGGCTGGGCGAGTGGGTGGTGGAGCGCACCCTTAAGCAGCTCGACCAATGGCGCAGTGAAGGGCATCAGCTGGTGCCAGTGTCGGTCAACATCAGCGGCAAGCATTTGCGTTCGGTGGGCTTGGTGCCGTTTATTCGACAGCGGCTAGCTCATTATCAACTACCCGGAGAGCTACTTGAGATCGAGCTGACCGAAGGGGTGCTGTTAACCGATATCGAGCGCTGCATCGAGGTGATGACCGAGCTCAAGGCATTTAAGCTGAAGATCTCCATCGATGACTTCGGCACCGGTTATTCGTCGCTTAACTACCTGAAACGCTTGCCCATCGATGTGCTCAAGATTGACCGCTCCTTTGTCGATGAGTGCGCCAACACCCATGAAGATGGCCAGATCTGCGCCACCATCATCTCCTTGGCGAAGAACCTGGAGCTGACCACGGTGGCCGAAGGGGTCGAGAACCAGCAGCAACTAACGTTTCTGGCATCGCGCGGCTGTGATGCCTACCAAGGTTTTTGGTTTTATAAGCCGGAGAGTGCCGAGTGGATCGCTCAGCTGTTAGCTGGGCCCGCTCAGACTGAGGCAGGACCGGCCTACACGCCGGTCCGTCCTTCGGTGAGCTAGTGTAGCTGGAACTGCTGCAGCTGCTGTTTTTGGTCCTCGGCCAGACGTGACAGCTCGCTGCTGGCACTGGCGCTTTGGCTGATCCCAGTGACGCTTTCCCGGACGATGGCATCGATGGCATTGATGTTCAGGTTGATCTCTTCACTCACCTGGCTTTGCTGCTCGGAGGCGGCAGACACCTGGGTGTTGATATCGGCCAAGGAGCTGATGGCTTGGGTGATTCCTCCCAGCGCCTGATCCACCTGCTCGCTTAAGCTGCGGCTGTTGGCCACCAACTCCAAACTGCTTTGTACACTCTGGTTGGCGCCTTTCGATTGCTGTTGTAGCTGCTCGATAATCCCATGGGTCTCTTGGGTCGACTCTTGGGTGCGCGCTGCAAGTTGACGCACCTCGTCGGCCACCACCGCAAAGCCGCGGCCACTTTCACCAGCACGGGCCGCCTCAATGGCCGCATTCAGCGCCAGCAGGTTGGTTTGCTCGGCAATTTGCTGGATCACCTCGAGGATGCGACCGATGTTTTGCGACTCCATATCCACCGCGTTGACCCGCTCAGCGGCCTGCTGCAGCTGCTGCTCCAGACTTAGGCCCGCTTGGTGGTTCTGCTTAAAGATCTCGATGCTCTCGCGGGTCAGGGTGTTGGCGTTGAGCGCTTCATCCTGAGCGCTGAGGGCGCTTTGCTTGACCTGCTGAGAGCTGCAGGAGAACTGTTCTACCGCCGCTACCACCTGCTCAATCTGCTGCTGTTGATGTTCGGCCCCTTCGGAGGCCTGTTGCATCACCACCGCCAGCTCAGTGGCTGATGAGGCGGTGCTATCGCTGATCTGGCGCAGGTGGGTGATCATGGTCGAAAGCTGTCCCACCGTGTGGTTGATGTCCTTGGCTAGCGCGCCAATTTCGTTGTCGCCGAAGTTGTCCACTCGGGCCTGCAGTTGGCCGTCGGCAACCTTGCGCATGCAAGCTTGAATCGCGGTGATCGGGCGCAGGGTTGAGCGGGCGATGGCCAGCGCGAACAGTAGCGAGGCGCTCAGTAGGATAACCAAGCCAATGGTGCTGACGCTGAGTAGCTGCATGTAGCGTTGGTTGTTATCGTCCAGCGCGGCGCGCGCGAGTTGATCAAGCTGCTGGTTGAGCTCGGAGATGGCCAGCACCATGGTCCCGGCGCTGAAATGGAAGCGCTGCATATTGTCGCGATAGGCCTGCTCTGCGCCAAAGTTCATGGCGATCCCTGACATACGCTGCTGCCAAGCTGGAAGCAGGCGATTACGCACATGCTCGACAAATTGCTCGCTCGGCTCCAGTACGCTGGCCAGCGCTTGCAGCTCAATGCCAGCCGCGAGTAGCCGCTGTTGCAACTCGCCCAGCTCGCCTTGCTTAGTGGTCAGCAGGGCATCCAGTTGTGCGAGCTGCTGGGCATCACTTTGGGCAGACATGCTGGCGACTTTAAGCTCGGTGACTTTGTCACTGAGTTCTCGTAACAGTTCCATTTGCTGCAGGGTTAACTGGGTCACATTGGATACGTCGCTAAAGGTGCGCTGCAGGTGATAGCTGACATAGCCCAGGCCGGAGAGGGTGAGCACCAGCGTTATTAATGAAGGTAACAGTAACTGCTTACTTAGGGAGAGTTGTTGAAATATGCGTTTGAGTATCATGCTTCCTGCCAGATAAATTGCTAGTGAACGGCGACCGCCGGCAAATGTAACGGCCAAGGCCGGGGCGATTAAATAATGAAAAGTGTTTTCTCTGGTATGTTTTTCAGCGGATGTGATCACGAGGTCATTTTCGGCTGAAAGATAGCTCGCTTGCTGGTGAAACTTTCATCAAGCGCGTCATGGGTGGACGAGGGCTGTGAGCTGCATCGGGGAGTGCTAAACCGTGGAGCTAGGGGGCTTGGGATCTTGGTCGGGCGGATGATTTAAGCGACTACGCCATGATTTGCAGCGCCAAATAGGGCACCAGATTAAACATCACGATGGCCAGCTTGTACTTGGCCAGATAGTCAAAGTAGCGCGCGTCCAACTGCTCTTTATCGAGGTGAAACCAGCGCTGGTGGATATCGATAACCCGCTGTTTGGCGAGCAGCAGGCCCAGCGCCGCCAGCGATAGCAGGATGATGTTAATCAGGCTGCACCAGCCAAAAAAGTCGGTGAGTTGGGCAACGGTCATCGGCAGTTCCTCTGCAAGGGGAGGCGTCCAGTTTAACCAATTACTCCGTTGATGAGTGTGAGTAGGGATACGATTTACGTTAGGCGTGAGCCAGAACGGCGCTCTGGCGCACGGATTACTTGGATATTCAGAACCTTGGCGAGTGCTTGTTGCTGCTTGTCCACGGCCTGCTCTTGTTAGCGAAGCTGGTGGGGAGCTTCGCTGTTCAGCGAACCCGCTAGCGGTAACTGCGGCTAGCGGGGGCACAGCGCTTAGCGTGATAGCTGCTTGCTGTGCTTGAAGTGTTGCAGGGTGACTGAGCTCACCGCTCCGCCATTATCGGGGAAGGTAATCTGAATCGTGTTGTTGGTATTCAAGGCGCTGTAGGGGACCGGGATCTCCAGCACGCCAAAGAAACGGTCTCGACCCAAGCCGCCATGGTATTGATCGTAGCCGCGGTAGTTGTCTGGCACGTTCAGGCGCACGCCGTTGATTAGCACCTCAGGCTGCAGCGAGCTGCGTACCGCGGGGCTGCTGTTCGGCACATAGTGGTCACGGCCCACGCCTAGCCGCAGCACCGCTTCACCGTAGCTGCCCTTGTCGACATTGTTGATGCTGTAGCTTTGGGTCACATTGGCCGAGATATTGGTGACTAATGCCGCGGCGTAGTGCTTGGTCTCTTGGCTAATGTGGTCGATGCTAATCACGTTGTCGTAGCTGATCTTCACGATCATCGACGCTTCCGCGCCCAAGGTGACAGAGCTTGGCAGGCTGCTCAGTTGGTAGGCATCATACTTGGGGCGACCCTGTCCATCTGGGTAAAGGTGGCGAATGTTCACCTCGGACACGCTGGCGCCGTTGTTACCAAAGACACTTAAGTCGACTTCTTGAGAGCCCAACACCAGGCTGGTCAGGATAAGGTAGACATCATTGCCGTCGACATAGGCGTCCACCTGAACATCAGGGTTGGTGGAGTAGCTATCGACCCGGGTGCCAGCGACTTCTGACCAAAGCTGGTAGAAGCGCACTAGCTCGGTGTAGACCCATTCACTCGGCGCGGCGTTAGCTTGGATGCTATCGAAGTAATCATCGTCGCTGTCGTAGTGATGGTCTTGCTCTTCTAATTTCTGACGCATCAGGCGCCACTCGTAAGAATGGCGTCCACCATCGGTGTTGCGTCCCCACTCGGCCTTAATTGGCACAAACGGAATCGCTTTGGCGATCCGATCCGGGCGTTCCATCAAGCTCATGGTCATGGCGTTCATCGAGTTCAACACCAACCAGTCGCGTTGTGGCGACCACGGCTCATTAAAGGCACCTTGTAGCTGCGAGCCATACTCGGAAACGACGATAGGCTTGATGTAGCCCCACTTGTAGGCCATGTATTGCTCGAGCATATCCAGGGTCGCTTCCATATTGCTGCCCTTGCGGTTTTGCATCCGACGGGTGCCGTCGGGGTAGGGGATATGCGGGAAGTCGTAGAGGTGTATCGAGACAAAGTCCATATCGTCGCCAGCGATGTCGAGGAATAGCTGATCGCGCTCCTTCCACTGGTCAAATGGGGTATCGCCCTTCTCGTAGTCGGGGAAGGCCACGGTGTAGCCACCGATCAACACATCGTCGTTGGCGCTGTTCTTACGGATCTCTCGGGCGGCATCGCGGTGGAATTCGAAGATCTGTTGGATGGTTGGCACATTCTCGCCGGGATGGGGATATTCAACCAACTCGAACAGTGGCTCGTTCATGATCTCCAGGTATTTCGGTTTCGGTTGGCCGATATCACTGGGGCCTGCCTGAAAGTACTTCTCAACAAACTGCGACAGGTAGTCGGCGGTGGCGGTGCCCAGTGGCTCGGCGGCGTTATCGGTTTGTGAAAACGACCAGCCTTGGTTGCCGACCTGAGTACCGTTGGGCCAATAGGGGCGCTGCTGGGCGCCGACAATCAGCTCGTCATCGCGTCCGGCATGGCGGCGGATGGCCTGCCACTGGGCGTTGTCGGTGTTGCTGTAGATCCACTTGGCGCCGCCACCGTTAGTGCTGGCCGCTGCTGCACTGGCGTAGCCGGGTTTTTGTGGGTCTTCGGGGAGTTGCTCCAGCTCGTACTTCATCCCGCCGGTGTCGCGGCCCATAAACACATTGAAGTCTTCAAGGAAGCTGCCCATCAGGTTAGGGCGGGCGTTTTCAGCGAACAGGCTTTGTGCATTACCGCCAAACCAGTCGTTCTCCACATGGCTGGCGTGGACATTGATGTACTTTTTACGCTCGAAGCTGTCGATGGTACCGACTTGGTGTTTAGTATCGAGGTTGATGCCCACCGCGGTGCTGGCGCTACTGCCGCCATCTTGATCTACCACCGAGAATGCCAAGCGCTGTTCGTTACAGCCTTCCCACATGACCAAGGCGGTGCCGTCTGCTGGCGATGCTGAGCCACCTTCTGGGTGAACACACTTGGCGCTAGAGGCTTGCTGCAGGCTGTTTGCGCTGGTGGCATCGAAGCGAACGCGATCAGCAAAGTCACAGCCCTGCCACAGAACCAAGGCTTGGCCGTTATCAGGAATGGCGGCGCCTCCTGGGTGAATACACAGTCCAGAGGGTTGATGCTGGATGCTGTTGCCGGGGTTCCAGGAGAAGGCGGCAGCATCGCCACTGCAGTCGCCACTGAGCACCACGGCGGTGCCATTGATCGGTGAGCTGGAGTTGTCGGCGGTGCGCAGGCACAGGCCCGAGCTGTGTTGCAGTGCAGTTGCCGCTTGCGCGCCACTACACAGGGCTAACGAAACCAAAGTCGCGAGGCTGGACTTGGTAGATAGAGAGGGCATATCACTTCCTTGCTTGCACGGTGGTAAAAGCGAATCGCAATTCGCGCTTAGTATCCGAAACATGCTCATTGGGCTAGCTGATACTGCGAACACCTATACCGTGGTGAATCGGCGTGGTGAGTTGCTTCAAATACACAGGTGGATAACTTAATTCAATTGGTAAATGACTTGTGCTGATTGGTGTGTAAATGTGAACTGAAACTGTTGGGGTTTTAACATTTCGTGAGCTGGCTCACTATGTTTGTGGGTGCGCTTTTTAGTTTGACTGGTGATTTATTTTCTATGGTTTGTGCTTGGTGGGCGATAAATCTAATTTCAGTGGTTTTATAGGGGTTGCGCGATTATTTATCTGGATATACCAGTTGGTGTTGTAAGGCTGGTCTAGGTGGGTTTCCAATAAAATCCTATATTATCAGTTGGTTAAATTTAATTTGTTTGGGAGGAAACAGCGGCGAGCTATTCGGTAGCAACTAAATACTCAATATTGGTTTACCAAATTCATTATAGAGAGGCGGTTGGTACTCGAAAAAACACAAGGCGCCACTGCTGGGCGCCTTGAGGATTAGTGAGGTGAAGCAGTTTAGGCTTTATCAAGCGCCTGACTGACATCGGCAATGATGTCGTCGATATTCTCAATCCCCACCGAGATACGCACCAGCTCGCTGCTCACGCCCGCCGCCTTTAGCTCGTCTTCGTTGAGCTGGCGGTGAGTGGTTGAGGCTGGGTGGCAGGCCAGTGATTTGGCATCACCGATGTTGACCAGTCGCAGGATCATCTGCAGGGCATCGATAAAGCGGCCCCCAGCTTCGCTGCCGCCTTTAATGCCAAAGCTTAAGATCCCGGACGCTTTACCGGCGGTGATCTTCTGCGCGGTGGCTTGATAGGGGCTGTCATCCAGACCGGCGTAGTTCACCCACTCTACCTTGTCATGGGCACGCAGGTATTCCGCCAGTGCCTGCGCATTCTCGCAGTGGCGATCCATACGCAGGCCGAGGGTTTCCAGACCTTGCAGGATCAAGAAGGCGTTGTGGGGCGAGATTGCCGCGCCGGTGTTGCGCAGCGGCACCACACGACAGCGTCCGATATAGGCCGCAGGCCCCAGCGCTTCGGTGTAGACCACGCCGTGGTAGGACGGATCTGGCTCGTTGAGCATTGGGAAGCGGACCTTGTTAGCGGCCCAGTCAAACTTACCGGAGTCGATGATGATGCCGCCAATCGAGGTGCCATGACCGCCGATGTACTTGGTCAGCGAGTGGATCACAATCGATGCACCATGCTCAAAGGGTCGACACAGGTAGGGGGTCGCTACGGTGTTATCGACAATCAATGGCACACCATGGCGCTGGGCTATTTCGCCCAGCTTTTGTAGATCAACCACATTGCCCGCGGGGTTGCCGATGGACTCACAGAAAATCGCACGAGTGTTCTCATCGATGGCCGCTTCAAAGCCAGCAAAGTCGTCGTGCGACACCATGCGCACATCGATGCCCTGACGCGGGAAGGTGTGGGCAAACAGGTTGTAGGTACCACCATAAAGCTGGGAGGTAGAGACGATGTTACTGCCCACATCGCAGATGCACTGAATGGCATAGGTGATGGCGGCCATGCCCGACGCTAGCGCCAGCCCGGCGATACCGCCTTCCATTGCTGCCAAGCGCTGCTCCAACACATCAGTGGTGGGGTTCATGATCCGGGTGTAGATATTACCGGGAACCTTCAGGTCGAACAGATCAGCACCGTGCTGGGTGTCATCAAAGGTGTAGGAGGTGGTTTGGTAGATCGGCACTGCGGCCGCCTTGGTGGTCGCTTCCGACTCGTAGCCGTGGTGGAGCGCCAAAGATTCTAGTTTCATCGTCAATCCTTGAGGTGAGTAAGACCCACCATGCTAGTAGCTAACGTGGGTCGAGAGAAGGTCTTCGCTGTGACTTACGTGGCTTTTTTACGGTTAGACGACTAAAATTCGCCAACTTTTCCGATTTAACTCAACTGCGAGCCTGAAACGCCATGCCTCAGCCCCCACGTAAACCCGCTAGCCGCGCCGGAAAACCGCGCAGCGAATCCCGCTCGAACGACGTGTGGGGCGACAAGGCCCAGCGTGGCCAAGCAGCCAAATCTAAGGCTGCTAACAAGGCAAAATCAGCCGCTAAGCCCAAGTCTGCAGACAAGGCGAATCCTGCAGCGAAACCCAAGAGCAATGCTGCAGCCAAGCCCAAGGCTTCACTGCATCCGCGCAATCCCCATCAAGGCCGCTACGACTTTGCCCGCCTGATCGAGGTTCACCCGCCACTGCGCGATTTTGTAAGAGCCAACCCCAAAGGCGACAACACCATCGATTTCGCCGACCCGGCAGCGGTGTTATGCCTCAATCAGGCCTTGCTGGCCAGCCACTACGGGGTGGGACTATGGCAATTGCCACCGGGCTATCTGTGTCCGCCGATCCCGGGGCGCGCCGATTACATCCACCACTTGGCGGATCTGTTGGGCGGGGGCGCTAAGCCGCCCGAAGGCAAGCAAGTACGCATTCTTGATGTGGGCACTGGGGCCAGTGTGATCTATCCCATTTTGGGGGCACACAGCTATGGCTGGCAGTTTGTCGCCAGCGATATCGATCCGGTCTCGGTGAGCTGCGCCCAGACCATTGTGCAAAGTAATCCCGGCCTGAAGGGGCTGGTGAAGGTGAAACAGCAAAATGACCCGGAGCAGATCTTCGCCGGCATCATCGGCCGTGATCAGTTCTTTGCTGCCACCATGTGCAACCCTCCGTTTCACGCCTCGCTGGAGGAAGCACTGCAGGCCAACCAACGCAAACGGCAAAACCTGGCAGCGGCGAAAGGGGAGAGCGTAATGGAAACCAGTCCTGAGCAAAGCAAGCTGAACTTTGGTGGGCAGAAGGCCGAATTATGGTGCCCGGGAGGCGAAATTCAGTTTTTGAGCAAGATGCTTAAAGAAAGTACTCACTTCGCCCAACAAGTAGGCTGGTTCACCTCTTTGGTATCAAAATCGAGCAATCTTAAGGCGCTTGAAAAACTGGCAAGGCAGCTCAAGGTGAAGAAGACCAAGGTCATCGCCATGGGCCAAGGACAGAAGCAGAGTCGGCTGTTTGCCTGGCGGTTTTAGGCGCTCTGCAAGGTCTTGTACGCGCTCTAGCTGTAGCGAATTCGCTACGCAGTCAAACCGATAAAAACAGCTCATCGAGGCTTGTTACCGCAAGCCTTGGCGTCAGCGGCATATGCTTTGCCACTTAAGTCTTTTAACTTTTGCCGAGCGCAGCGCCATGAGCAATAACATGATGATTGCCATCTTCGGTCTAATCGGAGCCTTTGTGGGGATCGTACCGGGGATCTTAACCCTTGTTATGAATTGGTTGCGAAACCGCGACAACGTCAGTCGCACCCTGCGTGAGTTGGAGCTGGCCAAGTCTGAGTTGGAGTTTCTCGACCGCTGGCTGGCGTTGGCCGACAAGCTCGAGCAAAACGAGCAGGTGTTGGCCGAACAACAGCGCGCTAAGGCGCGATTGTTGTCACTGGTGTCTAAGCTTGAGTTCAGTTATAGCGGCTTGGGGTTAGCGCTCACTTCTGCGCCAAGCCCTAAGCAGCAACGCAAAAAAGTGGCCTTCTACAGCTACAGTGGCTTCCTCGGTTTCATCTTATTAGGTTCCACCATCAACGATGATGGCGACTTTGACTGGGACTATTTTCTTAATGAAATTCAAGGGGATGGAACAACCGCTTTAATTTTCTTTGGGATTATTTGGGTATGGCTACTGGTGCGTTTTTTGCGCTCCGGTCGCCCTTAATGATAGAAAGCGCATTTTGCGATCCAGCTTAAATTTCACCGCTTGTTGGCAAGTTATTTAACTTGACAGTTTCATGAATAAACGACTTTTTAACATTTATGTTCATAGAATCATCAATAAGCAATTGCCGCTTGCTCAAACATTTCACACTCTGATCTGCGTCTGGTTCAGAGTAAATTCATAACTATTCACTACCTGAACCTGGCTTGGTCAAGGAATGTCCATTTGGTTGCGGACTCCGCAGTCTTAGTCAGGGAGCTTGCGTACCAAATGTACTGACCTCACTGCGTTCGAGTGCGTCGCTTAGCGATGCGCCCTCGAACCGAAGTTAAATGAATAACTCGAGAGGCAGAGCATGGAACTGAAGAAGTCAGTCGTTGTGGGCTTAATGGCACTGGGTGCCAGCAGCGCATTCGCAACGAACTATGGAGAAGCACTACAAAAATCAATCTACTTTTACGAGGCCCAACAATCCGGGCCACTACCTGCGTGGAACCGGGTTGAGTGGCGCGGCGACTCGGCAATGACCGATGGCGACGATGTGGGGGTAGACCTCACTGGCGGTTGGTACGATGCTGGGGATCACGTTAAGTTTGGTTTCCCGATGGCGGCGACCGCTACGATGTTGGCGTGGGGCGTGGTTGAGTACCCCGAGGCCTACCAACAGACCAACCAGATGGTCCATATCAAAAACAACCTGCGTTTTGTGGCCGACTACTTTGTCAAAGCGCACACTGGCCCAACCGAGTTTTGGGGGCAGGTGGGCCACGGTGGCGATGACCACAAATGGTGGGGCTCGGCAGAGGTGCTGCCGATGGCTCGTCCTTCCTTCAAAATCGACGCAGCCAATCCCGGCAGCGACCTAGCTGGTGAAACCGCCGCAGCGCTGTCTGCAATCTCCATGGTATTCGCTGACAGCGACCCGGCTTACTCGGCCAAGTTGCTGGAACATGCCCGTCAGTTGTATGACTTTGCCTATGAGTATCGTGGTGTGTATAGCGATGCGATTACCGATGCGCAAGCCTACTACAACTCTTGGAGTGGTTATCAGGATGAGTTGGTATGGGGCGCTATCTGGCTTTACCGTGCCACTGGCGAGAACAGCTATCTGGATATCGCCAAGACTGAATACCAGTTCCTGTCCACTGAGCCACAATCTGACACCCGCTCTTACAAGTGGGGACAGGCATGGGATGACAAGTCCTATGGCTCTTACGTGTTGATGGCAGCGCTGACCGGCGAACAAGAGTATCGCGATGATGCCGAGCGTTGGTTGGATTACTGGACCGACGGCTATCAAGGCGATCGGATCAGCTACACGCCGGGAGGTTTGGCCTTCCTTGATACCTGGGGCGCGGCGCGCTACTCCTCGAACACCTCGTTCCTGGCGTTGCTCTACTCCGATTACCTCAAAGCCGAAGGCCTAAACACGGCTAAAGCGCAAACCTATTACGACTTTGCCTACTCACAGTTAGAGTACATTTTGGGGAATAACCCTCTGGGGATCTCTTACTTAATTGGCTATGGTGACTTCCACCCCACCAAGCCTCACCACCGCACAGCACATGGCGCATGGAATGATAGCTCCAAAGAGCCCATCGAGAACCGCCACTTGCTGGTGGGTGCCTTGGTTGGCGGACCGGGTCGCGACGATTCTTGGGAAGATGACCGCGATGACTACGTGAAAAATGAGGTAGCCACTGACTATAACGCCGGCTTCACCTCAGCCGTAGCACGGCTATGGCTGGACCATGGCGGCGAGCCAATTGACGACAGCTTGTTCCCACAACCTGAAGTGCGTGACACCGAGTTGTACGTCGACGCCAAGCTAAACTCGCAAGGTCCTCGCCATATCGAGATCTCTGCGCGGGTGCACAACCATACCGCTTGGCCAGCACGTACCACCGATCAGCTCACGATGCGCTACTTCGTGGATCTGAGCGAGGTAATTGCTGCGGGCTATAGCGCCGCAGATGTTGAGCTGGGCACCGCCTATGACCAAGGCAGTGGCTTTACCGGTCCGTTCCCATGGGGTGATCCTGCCCAGAATCTTTACTACGGTGAGATCAGCTTCAAAGGGGTGAATATCTTCCCCGGTGGCCAATCTGATAGTAAGAAAGAGGTGCAATTCCGCTTCGCCCTGCCGTCTGATAACAACAATCCAGACTGGGACAACAGCAATGATCCATCGTGGGATGACTACGGCTCGGCCCATGTAGAAGCGCCGAAGATCGCCCTCTACGACGCTGGTGTATTGGTATGGGGCCAAGAACCCGCACCCGCCTGTGGCGCAGACAGCGGTATCAACTGCCCGCCGATTGCGGATTCGCAGAGTGTCACTACGCCGTTTGACACCCCGGCTAGCATCACCCTTAGTGCCAGCGACAGCGATGGCAGCATTGTCGGCTATCAAATCGCGACACTGCCGACTAACGGCTCGTTAACCTTAAGCGGTGCGGTAGCCAGCTATGTGCCAAACAGTGGTTTCTTCGGCAACGACAGCTTCGGCTTTGTGGCAGAAGATGACCAAGGCGCATTGTCGCAAGAGGCCAGCGTGAGCATCGAGGTGGAAGCGCCGATTATCCCAGCGGTTGCCATCAGCTCTCCTGCCGACGGAGCCCAGTTCCCGCCAGCGGGTAACATCGACCTGCAGATTGATCTGGCCAATGCCTATGCAGCCAAGGTCTATGTAGACAGTGTGGAAGTAACTAGCCGAGTGGGTAGCGGCGTGGTGACCATTGTGGCGCCTGACTTTGAAACGACTATCGCCGTATTGGTGGTCGCTGTGGATGAGAGTGGCGAAGCCTTGGATGCCCAAGCAGCGCTGAGCCTGGATATTGTAGAAGGGGTTGAACCGCCACTGGGTGGCCTGAGCTGTGCGCCAAGCGTCATCGACACGTGGCCGGGCGGCTTTGTGATAAACAGCGTTACCGTAAGCAACGACTCTGACGTTGCGGTTGATGGCTGGAAGGTTCTACTGAGCTTCGATATGCCGGTGAGCTTGGCCAATGGTTGGAATGCGCAGCTGGCTGAGTCGAGCGATGGCATGGGCATCACTGCCACGAACGAAGTCTACAACGGTTCACTGCCAGCCGGCGGCAGCGCTAGCTTTGGCTTGCAGGGCAGCTACAGCGGCGAGTTCATTGCGCCAAGCTGCACTGTTCTTCCTTAAGTTGTACCCGTAAATCAACAGCCTGCCAGTTCGGCAGGCTGTGTTATCTCAAGGATTTATCATGAACTTTATTAAACGTTCTACCCCATGGATGGGATTGGCGCTGGGCGCGTCACTGTGTAGCTCTGCCATGGCGGCCACCCCACTACCCGATGACGACTGGCTGCGGGTTGAAGGGAATCAAATCGTTACTGCCGAAGGCGAGCCAGTATGGCTGACCGGGGCAAACTGGTTTGGCTTTAACACCTCCGAGCGGGTTCTGCACGGACTGTGGTCGGTCAATCTAGAGGATACCTTGGCGGATATCGCCGGACGCGGCATCAACATCCTGCGGGTGCCTATCTCCACTGAGTTGCTCTACGAGTGGCAACAGGGCTATGAGAGTCCTGCCAGCGTAAATGAGAGTGCTAACCCCGGCCTGGCAGGGGCTACTTCCTTGGATGTCTTCGATGCGATGATCGCTGGCTCAAAAGCGGTTGGCCTGAAGATCTTACTCGACGTGCATAGCGCAGAGGCGGACAACTCCGGCCATGTCGCACCGATGTGGTACAAGGGCGACATCACTCCTGAGATCTTCTTCTCCACCTGGGAGTGGGTGATAGAGCGCTACAAAAATGACGACACCATTATCGCCGTGGACTTGGAGAACGAGCCTCACGGACTTCCCTGGTCGGGCAGTGATTTTGCCAAATGGGATGACTCGCAAGATGTGAATAACTGGAAGTACGCCTGTGAGAAGGCCTCCAACCTGATCCTCGATATTAATCCAAAGATGCTGATCATGTGTGAAGGCATCGAGGTCTACCCCAAAGATGGCGTGACCTGGACCAGCATGGATGAGGATGACTACCACGGCAACTGGTGGGGCGGTAACCTGCGTGGGGTACGTGATCTGCCGGTCGATCTCGGGGAGCGCCAAGGCCAGTTTATGTACTCGCCCCATGACTACGGACCGCTGGTGTTTGACCAGCCGTGGTTCTATGAAGGCTTTAACAAAGACACCCTTTATCAGGATGTGTGGAAGGACAACTGGATGTTCATCCACGAAGAGAACATCTCGCCACTACTGATTGGTGAGTGGGGCGGCTTTATGGATGGTGCCGGTAACGAAAAGTGGATCCGTGCCATCGGCGAGCTGATTCAAGAACATCGTCTGCACCATACCTTCTGGTGCTTCAACCCTAACTCCGGCGATACCGGCGGCCTGGTCGAATACGACTGGACGACGTGGGATGAAGAGAAATACGCGGTGCTGGAGCCGACACTGTGGAAGAACGAACAGGGCAAATTTATTGGGCTGGACCGGGTGGTTCCGCTGGGTAGTGCTGCAACCGGGGTGAGTCTGGGCGACTACCTGGCTAGCACTGTATCGGCGGTCACCATTCAAACGCCAGCATCGGGCAGTTACGCCTTAACCGGCAGCCAATTGAGCGTGGCCTATCAAGCCAGCAAAGTGGCAGCGGTGGATGTGTATCTGAACAACCAGTTGGTACAAGGTGCAGTGAACGCATCACCGGTGGCGGTTGCCTTACCTGCGACAGCGGGCGAAGTGACGATACGCCTAGAGGGACTGGATGAGACTGGGCAAGCGCTCGAGGTCAGCGATAGCATTGTGGTCAATGTGGTGGACGAGCTACCGCTGCAACCGCAGATCAGCTTGGTTAATCCTAGTGCTAACGCCACGCTAGAGAGCGGCGGCAGTGTGTTGGTGGAGGTGGCTCTCAACGATGCTGCAGGCTTTGTGCTGGACTTCGCCGGTGAGCAAATCCAGGTGGAGGGCAGCCAGTACCTGCTCGACTTGCTGGTACCTGCTGGCGACTACCTGCTAACAGTGACAGCACTGGATAGTGATGGGGTAAGCCTTGAGGTGAGCGATAGCCTAAGCCTGACCCTGCGCGAACCTGCTAGTGCTTTCCTTAGCTGTGAGGTCGGTAATCTGGATAGTTGGGATGGTGGCTTTGTGATTAACGCCATTACCGTTACCAACACTGGCGCGCAGACCATTAGCGATTGGCAGGTGTTGCTGGAGTTCCCAGTACCGGTGACCTTTAGTCAGGGCTGGAGCGCCCAGTATGAAACGCTATCGGATACCGAAATCAGCGTTAGTGGTGTTGAGTACAACCGACAGCTAGCGCCGGGACAGAGCGTCAGCTTTGGCTTGCAAGGTACCCATAGCGGAGGCTTTGCAGCGCCAGTCTGTGTGGCTTATTAGATTATCCTTGGTCAGCGTAGGTTGACAGCTTGGCCCGCCTCGGCGGGCCTTTTTTGATGCAGTGTATTCGAGCGAGGTATTGCGGCTAAAGCGCTGCCTAGCGGCGGCGACGCACCAAGCCCAGTCCGGCTAACAAAAGCAAGGACCACACAGCCGGTTCCGGCACATCATTGTAGGTCAGATTATCGTAGCGGATGCTGTAGCCACCTTGTGCTGACAGGGTGTTATAGCCGTTGAGGATAATCTCTTCGATAAAGGCGGCATTCGATAGGCCTTGGTAGACCTCGGATCCGTTCACAAAGTAACTGAACAGGCCATCGGCAAGGAAGATCTCGAGGCGGTTAAAGACATCTAGCTCGAAGGCATCACTTACCGGGTCGATCCAACCTTGATAAGTATCCCAGATACCAATTCCGGTTTGCGCCTCAGCGTAGCTGGGGTTTTCGTACTGGTATTGATACTCCATGATCGGCCACTCTTTCAGTGAGCCACTCTCGTTTTCTGCTGTTCCCCACAAACCGCCATAGCGACCGGGTTGGTCCCAGCCTGAGTCGATGAAGATATCCACACCGATATAGTCAGCGCGCAAACCATCGAGCTTCATGCCTTGGGTGTTGTAGAAGTTGTTGTCGTTCAGCTCACCGGAGACGGTCATCACCAACTCGTTGTTGATGATCTCAAAGCCGCTGGGGGCGCTGCGGTCGGTGGTCCAGCCATCTAAGCTGTCGCCGTTATTAAACTCGTAGGTGATCAGTTGAGCGTGGGCACCGAATCCTACCAATGCCAGCATACTCGTTGTAATTAGGGTACGGGTGTTCATTGTTGCTCCTTGCAATATAGGTAGAAAGTTTTCTACTGCCGTCGAGCCAAAGGTTTCTACTGCCGTCGACTTATGGCAAGGAAAGAGCCAGCAAGAAAAGATCCAATAAACATGCACTTAGATATTCCGCAGCTTTTGCTGATAGTAAAAACTAACCTTTTACTTAGTATGTAAAATTAGCTGACACTAATTAACCAATTTCTGATGTATGGATCACAGCCCGCTCCTGCCTTACTTTTGCCCCTTCTCTCACTCCGGCTACCCCACGAGCAAAAAGTTGGCTACGTGATCACAAATTGTGCAGAGGGTGTTCGCAATCCATCGCAAAAAGTGACCATACTCTCGCTTGACGCAAACGTTTGCGCAAACGTTTGCCAATGCCTTCATCAAGAACTGGAATAGCGTTTTATGGCTAGTCCGTCGCAAGGAGCATCTATGAAGAAAGGCCAAATGTTAAATGCCCCGCTCTCATCCGTGGTCGCCTCGCTGGGGCATACCGATCAGCTGGCTGTGGCCGACGCTGGCTTGCCCATCCCCGAGGGGCCGCAGCGTATCGACCTGGCATTGAAGCGCGGTAGCCCAGATTTTTTGTCGGTACTTGAGGTGCTGCTGCTTGATGTTCAAGTCGAGCGGGTCTGGCTGGCAGACGAGATCAAAGAACATAACCCTGAGATGCTCGCGCAGCTCGTGGCGTTATTACAGCAGGCCGGCGAAGCACAGGGCCAAATCATCGAAATCGCCTTTGTCTCCCACGAGCAGTTCAAGCTGCAAACCCACACCTGTAAGGCAGTGGTGCGCAGCGGTGAATGCAGCCCTTACGCCAACGTTATCTTGCAATCAGGAGTGGCCTTCTGATGAGCCAGGCAATCCTGCAGATGCAAGGGGTGAGCAAAACCTTTCCCGGCGTAAAGGCGCTCGATCAGGCCACCTTGAATGTCTATCCCGGCGAAGTGATGGCGCTGCTCGGGGAGAATGGTGCCGGTAAGTCGACCCTGATGAAGGTGCTTACCGGTATCTACCATGCCGATAGTGGCAGCATTCACTACTTCGGCTCGCCGATGACCTTTGCCGGGCCTCGCGATTCCATGGAGCAGGGGATCAGCATCATTCACCAAGAGCTCAACCTGATTGAAGAGCTGTCGATTGCTGAGAATATCTTCTTAGGTCGCGAGCTGTGCGCTAAAGGCGGCCGCATCGATTGGCCGGCAATGTATCGCGAAGCCGACAAGTTGCTGGCGCACCTTAAGGTTGGCCGCAGTAGTCGCGAGCAGATCAAAGCCCTGTCGCTGGGCGAGAAGCAAATGGTGGAGATTGCTAAGGCGCTGTCGTTTGAGGCCAAGGTGATCATCATGGACGAGCCCACCGATGCGCTCACCCTGCAAGAGACCGAGAGTCTGTTTAAGGTGATCAACGAGCTGCGCGAGCAGGGGCGGGGGATTGTCTATATCTCCCATCGCCTCAGCGAGATTTTCCAGATCTGCGACAAGTTAACCGTGCTTCGTGACGGCGAGTTTATCGCCGAGCGAGAGGTGGCGGAGATGGACGAAGATGCGGTGATTGAGCTGATGGTCGGTCGCCGGCTCGACGAGTACTACCCCACGGTGGAGGCAAGCCAAGGGCGGGTCTCGCTCAAGGTGGACAAGCTATCTGGCCCCGGGGTGAACAAGGTCAGCTTTGAGCTGCATGAAGGCGAGATCCTCGGCTTCAGTGGCTTGATGGGCGCCGGGCGAAGTGAGCTGATGCGGCTGCTGTTTGGCGATACCCGCAAAACCGCCGGCAGCGTCAGCCTGTATGGCGAAACCTTAAACCTGAATCACCCCAGCCAAGGAATTGCCGCTGGCATCTCCTATATCTCGGAAGATCGCAAGGGTGATGGTCTGGTGTTGGGGATGTCGGTTAAGACCAACATGAGCCTGAGCGCGCTGGCGGCACTGAGTCATGTTGGCGGTCATATCAAGCGCGGCGAAGAAGCCAAGCAGGTGGCGCGTTTTATCGATGCCTTCAATATCAAGACCCCGTCTGAGGAGCAGATTATCGGCAACCTCTCGGGGGGCAATCAGCAGAAGGTCGCCATCGCCAAAGGGCTGATGACCGAGCCCAAGGTGCTGATCCTCGACGAGCCCACCCGCGGGGTCGATGTGGGGGCCAAGAAAGAGATCTATGAGCTGATCAATCAGTTCAAACAACGCGGTATGAGTATCTTGCTGATTTCCTCCGACATGCCCGAAGTGCTAGGCATGAGTGACCGCATCCTAGTGATGCACGAGGGGCAGATCAGTGGTGAGTTTGATGTGGCAGAGGCGACCCAGGAAGGCCTGTTAGCCGCTGCAGTTGGTAGAAATGAGTAGGCACAACATGAATACAGTTAAACAACCCACAGCAGTTAGCGGCAAGCCCAAGGTCAACGTGGCGCAGTGGCTGTTCGAGCAAAAAGCGCTGATCGCCCTGCTGGTGCTGATCGTCATCGTCTCGTTTCTCAACGACAACTTTTTTACCACCCATAACCTGCTAAACATCCTGCGCCAGACCTCGGTCAATGCGGTGATTGCGGTGGGCATGACGCTGGTGATCCTCACCGCCGGCATCGACCTCAGCGTGGGCTCGATTTTAGCGCTGTGTGGCGCGCTGGCGGCCAGTATGGTGGCCGCTGAGCTACCGCTGGTGGTGACCATCTGCGGTACTTTGCTGGCCGGTTGTGCCATGGGCATGTTCAGCGGGGTATTGGTGGCCAAAGGCAAGGTCCAGCCTTTTATCGCGACCTTGGTGGCGATGACCGCCCTGCGCGGACTGACCATGGTGTATACCGATGGTCGGCCGATCTCCACCGGCTTTACCGACGCCGGTGATGCCTTTGCTTATCTCGGTACTGGCTATCTGTTTGGTATTCCTTTCCCGGTCTGGCTGATGGTGTTTGCCTTCGCGGGGGCTTGGTATCTGCTTAACCATACGCGCTTGGGGCGATACATCTACGCGGTGGGCGGTAACGAGGAAGCCACCCGCCTGTCGGGTATTAATGTCGACCGAGTCAAAATTGCGGTCTATGGCATCAGCGGTCTGATGTCGGGCCTGGCCGGGCTGATTGTGACCTCGCGTTTGTCATCGGCCCAACCCACTGCAGGCGCGGCCTATGAGCTGGACGCCATCGCCGCAGTGGTGGTCGGTGGCACCAGCTTGGCCGGTGGTCGCGGCTGGATTATCGGCACCCTGATCGGCGCACTAATTATCGGATTTTTAAACAATGCACTGAACTTGCTGGATGTTTCGTCCTACTACCAGATGATTGCCAAGGCAGCGGTGATCCTACTCGCCGTGCTGGCAGATAGACGAAGTAAGTAATTGCTGTACCCAAACCCAACCCTACATGGAGTAAAGAGAATGAGAAAACTAAGCTCACTGGTTGCTGCAGCAGCCCTTACCGTTGGTGTCAGCGGCCAAGCCTTCGCTCAGGAGACCCTTGCGCTGGTGGTATCTACCCTGAACAACCCCTTCTTTGTCTCGATGAAGGAGGGCGCAGAGAGCAAGGCCAAAGAGCTGGGCTATGAGCTGATGGTGCTGGATTCGCAGAATGACCCGGCCAAAGAGCTGGCCAATGTGGAAGACTTATCAGTGCGCAATGTGGCCGCCATCCTGATCAATCCCACCGACTCGGATGCGGTGTCCAATGCCATTCGTTTGGTCAATCGCGCCAATATCCCAGTACTGACCCTCGACCGCGGCGCCTCCCGCGGTGACGTTGCTGCCCATATCGCCTCTGACAACGTGGCCGGCGGCAAGATGGCCGGTGACTTTATTGCTGAGCAGCAGGGTGAGGGTGCCAAGGTGATCCAACTGGAAGGCCTGGCTGGCACTTCAGCAGCGCGTGACCGTGGTAAAGGCTTTGCCCAAGCCGTGGAAGCCAATGGCTTCAATGTACTGGCCAGCCAACCGGCCGACTTTGATCGCACCAAAGGCCTCAATGTAATGGAAAACCTGCTGGCGGCGAATCCTGATGTACAGGCGGTATTTGCCCAGAACGATGAGATGGCACTGGGTGCACTGCGTGCGGTACAAGCGTCGGGCAAAGACATCATGATTGTTGGCTTCGATGGCACCGACGACGGTATCGCAGCCATCGAACGCGGCATGATGGCAGCCACTGTGGCGCAGCAGCCTGCCTTGATTGGTGAGATTGGCGTGGAGACCGCCATTAAAGTCCTTAAGGGCGAAGCGGTGGATGCCTACATCCCGGTCGCACTGGAAGTGATCACCAAGTAGTTTATCTGGCGGGCTTCGGCCCGCCCATCCTCGGAGTAGCAAGATGAAAACACTCGCCGTGCTGGGTAGCATTAATCTCGACCATATGTTGTTGGTGGACCGTTTCCCCAAACCCGGAGAAACCTTGGCCATTAATAATTATCACACGGTGGCAGGGGGCAAGGGCGCCAACCAAGCGGTCGCGGCGGCGCGCAGCGGAGCCAAGACCCGGTTTATCGCCTGTGTGGGTGACGATGCCGCGGGCGGTGAGATGCTCGATGCCTTTATGCAGGACGGTATCGACACCACTTCTATCGATACCATTGCAGACTGCAGTACCGGGATGGCCACCATCTATGTGGATGCCGCCGGCGAGAATCACATTGGCATATGGGGCGGTGCCAATGCTGAGCTCAGTGCTGACAAAGTCGAAAGCCATGAATCAGTGATAGCCTCGGCCGATATCTTGCTGATGCAGCTGGAAACCCCGCTAGAAGGCGTGGAGCAAGCGGCCAAGATTGCCCGGGCAAACAATACCAAGGTGGTGCTGAACCCGGCCCCTGCGCGTGAGTTACCGAAGGAGCTTCTCGCCAATATCGATGTGATTACCCCCAACGAAACCGAAACCAAGTTGCTCACTGGCATTGCGGTCAACAATCGTTGCGATGCCGATGTGGCGGCCAAGGTGTTGCATACCTACGGCGTGCCGACGGTGTTAATCACCATGGGCAAGCATGGCCTATGGCTCAGTCGTGATGGCGAGGGTAAGCATTACCCGGGCTTTGTGGTGCCAGCCAAGGATTCCACCGCGGCGGGCGATACCTTCAACGGGGCCTTTATGGCAGAATTGCTGGCGGGTGCCGATTGTGAAGACGCGCTGCGCTTTGCTCAAGCGGCCGCAGCGTTGTCGGTGACCAAAATGGGCGCACAAAGCTCAATCCCCCAGCGTGAGCAAGTACTGGCGTTTTTAGAATTGCAGACAGGATAGTATTTCCCCTATGGCGACCATCAAGGATGTTGCGGCTCTGGCCCAAGTGTCTACCTCGACCGTATCGCATGTGATCAACCAGACCCGGGTGGTCTCCGATGAAGCCACAGCGCGGGTGCATCAAGCCATCGCTGAGCTTAACTACATTCCCAATACCATGGCGCGCAGCCTCAAAGGCGGCGGTAGCCAAGTGTTGGGCATGCTGGTGACCGACTCCACCAATCCTTTCTATGCCAATCTGATTCAGCAAGTGGACCGAATTGCCTACCAAAAAGGCTACAACCTCATTCTTTGCAACACCCATGGCGAGCCGAACCGCGCGCGCGAGTATCTGGATATGTTGCTGCAGCGCCGCATCGACGGCTTGTTGGTGATGTCGGCGGAGGCGCGCCTTGATGGCATGGAGCTGCTGCAAAGCCGCAGCAATATGCCGGTGGTGGTGATGGACTGGGGGCCGAGCAATGAGTTCGTCGATAAGATTCAGGACGACTCGCAGTTCGGTGGCTATCTGGCCACTCGCCATCTCATCGAAAACGGCCACACCGACATCTGCTGTGTGATGGGGCCGCTACAAAAATCCAACAGCCGCCAGCGCTTAGAGGGCTACCAACGCGCGATGCAAGAAGCCGGGCTGAGCGTCGCTGAAGGTCACGTGGTGGAAACCAGCTTTAGCAGCGAGGGCGGCTGGCAGGCGATGAATCAGCTGATTGCCCAAGATCGGGTACCGGGTGCGATCTTTGCGGGTAACGACCTGATTGCGCTTGGGGTGATCCGGGCGGCCAACGAAGCGGGCATTCGCGTCCCCGAGCAGCTCTCCATCGTCGGTTATGACGACATTCCACAAGCGGAGTTTTTCAGCCCATCTTTGAGCACCATTCGCCAACCGGTCGAGCAACTGGCCAGTGAGGCCATCGAGTTGCTGATGCAGCGAGTGGCTCAGCCCCACCGTGATAAGCAAACCCTAAAGCTGCGCTCCCAGCTGATAAGCCGCAGTTCGGTATTGGCGAGCCAAGCGCAGCGATAAAGCGCCTTTGAGTAACACTGATCAATAATCTGCAAGACTTCTCGGTTAAGCTGGGTGAACTGATGTCAACTCAAGAGCGAGCAAGGCGATGGCTGAGATTACCACCTTAGATAGTCGAGTTATCTACCAGAACAAATGGATGACGCTGCGTGAGGACAAGATCCTTAGACCGAGCGGCAGTGAAGGGATCTACGGCGTCGTCGAGAAGGCCGATTTTGTGGTGGTGCTGGCAGTGGAGCAGCAAGATATCTATCTGGTGGAGCAGTACCGTTATCCCATCGGGAAGCGCTGCCTGGAACTGCCACAAGGCAGCTGGGAGAGCCAACCCGACGCCGCGCCCGCGGTGGTTGCCGCAGGGGAGCTGCGCGAAGAAACCGGGCTTATTGCCGGCAAGCTAGAGTATGTGGCCAGCCAATATATGGCCTCGGCCTTTTGTAACCAGCGTTACCATATCTTCTTGGCCACTGAGCTAACCCAGAGCGAGCAGCAACTCGATGAGGAAGAAGAAGGGCTGTTGGTTCGGCGGATCAGCCTTGCCACCTTCGAGGCGATGATCCTCTCCGGTGAGATAGCCGATAGCAGTACTGTGAATGCCTATGGCTTGGTCAAAATGAAAGGCCTGCTGTGAGCAGGCCTTGATAGGGTCGGTAATTTTTGAGTTACAGCTGCTGCTTTAACTGATAGAGCAGCTCTAGCGCCTGGCGCGGCGTAAGCTCATCCGGGCTAATGCTCGCTAGCTGTTCCACCACCGGGTGAGGCTCGATACTCGGCGCTTCCATCACCTCTACCGGCAGTGATAACTGAGCGCTTTGCTGCTGCTCCAGCCCCTGCAGTTTGTGCTTCGCCTGACGAATAACAAACTGCGGAATACCGGCCAATGCTGCCACTTGCAGGCCATAACTTTTGCTGGCTGCGCCATCTTGAACCTGATGCATAAAGGCGATGGTATCGTGGTGCTCCACCGCATCCAGATGCACGTTGTACACCCCTTGCAGTAACTCTGGCAGCTGAGTCAGCTCGAAGTAGTGGGTGGCAAACAGGGTAAAGGCTTGCACCTTGGCCAGTGCTTCGGCCACCGACCAAGCCAACGACATACCATCGTAGGTGGAGGTGCCGCGGCCAATCTCATCCATCAGCACCAGACTGTGGGCGGTGGCGTTGTGCAGGATATTGGCGGTTTCGGTCATCTCTACCATAAAGGTTGAGCGGCCACTGGCTAAGTCGTCCGAGGCGCCTATACGGGTGAAGATCTTATCAATCGGCCCGATGGTGGCGCTCTCAGCCGGAACGTAGCTGCCGATACAGGCAAGCAGCGCAATCAGGGCGGTTTGGCGCATATAGGTCGACTTACCGCCCATGTTCGGACCGGTGACCACCAACAGATGGCGCTGCTGATTGAGCTGCACCGGGTTGGCGATAAACGGGGTGTCGTTGACCTGCTCGACCACCGGGTGGCGGCCGGCGCTGATCTCCAAACATGGCTGGTCGACAAAGCTGGGGCGGTGGTAGTTTAGGCTCTCAGCGCGCTCGGCCAGGTTATTCAGCACATCCAACTGGGCCAACGCCTGGGCGCTACGCTGCAGCTCACCCAGTGATGGCAGCAGCAGATCTAGCAGCTGTTCATAGAGCTGTTTCTCCAGCGCCAGCGCTTTACCTTGGCTGGAGAGTACCTTCTCTTCGTACTCTTTTAGCTCAGGGATTATGTAGCGCTCCATGTTTTTCAGCGTTTGGCGACGCACATAGCTAGCTGGTACTTGTTCGGAGTAGGCGCGGCTGACCTCGATATAGAAGCCATGCACCTTGTTGTAGCCAATCTTGAGGTTGGCGATGCCGGTAAGCTCGCGCTCGCGCTCCTCGATTTGTTGCAGGTATTGGTTGGCGCCTTCGCTGAGTGAGCGCCACTCGTCCAGCTCGCTGTTGTAGCCCTCGGCAATCACCCCGCCGTCGCGGATCAGCACCGGCGGATTGTCGATAATTGCGCGCTCTAGTAACTCCAGCAGCTGCGGGAACTCGCTGATCTGCTCGCCCAGTGCGCTTAGCGCCGGGCTGTCTTTGAGGTACATCTGCAACTCTGGCAACAGGCTAAAGGCATTGCGTAGGCGGGCGAGATCGCGTGGGCGGGCGGAGCGTAGCGCCAGGCGCGCCAAGATGCGCTCGATATCGCCAATGCCTTTCAGTACCGGTTGTAGCTGAGTCGGCAGGTCAAACTCAATCACTTCGGCAATCGCTTGCTGGCGCTGGATAATCTGCGCCTGACGACGCAGCGGCTGGTGCAGCCAGCGCCCGAGCAGGCGGCTGCCCATGGCGGTGGCGCAGCGATCGAGCACCGAGGCGAGGGTGTTATCGGTGCCGCCACTGAGGTTATGGGTAATCTCCAGGTTACGACGCGACGCGGCATCAACTTGGATAAAGTCGCTCTGCTGTTCCATTTTTAGCTGGTTGATATGCGGCAGGGCGGTGCGCTGGGTGTCTTTAACATACTGCAGCAGGCAACCGGCAGCACATAGCGCCAGGCCAGCTTGGGATACCCCAAAGCCATCGAGATGCTGGGTGCCAAATTGCTGGTTCAGTACCTGCTTGGCGCTATCGAGGTCGAACTCCCAGTCGCCACGGCGGCGCAGACCCTTGATATGGGCAAGGTTGGCGCTGTACTCGAAGCTGTCGGGGTAGAGCAGTTCTGCCGGGTTAAGTCGCGCCAGCTCGGCATTAAGCTGCTGCTCACCGCTGAGTTGCTTAATCAAAAACTCGCCGGAGCTGATATCGAGGTGGGCGATACCGAAGGCCTCGCCTTGATTGGTCACAGCGACCACTAAGTTGTCGCGCTTTTCATCGAGCAGCGCTTCATCGCTCACCGTGCCCGGGGTGATGATGCGTACCACCTTGCGCTCCACCGGCCCTTTGCTGGTGGCCGGGTCGCCAATCTGCTCGCAGATCGCCACCGACTCGCCCAAATTTACCAAGCGGGCCAAGTAGTTCTCTACCGCATGATAGGGCACGCCAGCCATCGGGATCGGCGTACCAGCACTCTGACCACGCTTGGTCAGCGAGATATCCAGCAGGTCAGCGGCGCGCTTAGCATCATCGAAAAACAGCTCGTAAAAATCCCCCATGCGATAGAACAACAAGATGTCCGGATGTTCCGCCTTCAGCGTGAGGTATTGGCGCATCATCGGGGTGTGTTTTTCGAGATTTTGCATAGAAACTGCTGCTTAACTAACAAGGGATAAAAGAGATGGAACAAGGATAAGAGTTGCGCAGCAAAAGGCAATCAGGATTTAGCAAAGCTGCTTCGAAGAGGCGGAGGGAGAAGAAACGGGGTGAGTTGGCTTTCCCGCTCACTTATCCACTTAGTCCAGAACCGCAGCTCTGGACATTGAGTCGATGTGAACTAAAAAGCGCCGCTCGCCCCGCTGATTTATCTCGATGAGAGCAAGGAAAACCTAGCGCTGGTATCTATTTTTCAAGAATGCGCCGATGAAGAAAACATAAAACAGATACAGTAATGCCAAGAAGAAACTGGAAAAAATCAAGCCAGCGGCATCGATTGCGCGGTCGAGCGTTGCTTCCCCTTCACTGTATCCCCCCCAGCATATCCCCATCGCAATACAGCACAGAAAAGCGAGGATCCAAAGTCCGGTATGTAGTTCCCAGATTCCCCCTATCAGCTGGGCTCCCAGTAGTAGGAAGAACACAGCAACACAGCAAAGCGTTCCATGGGAAATGCTTCCAAACCATGATGGCTTAGCCAGTGCCACGAAGGTGACCAAGGGAATAACGCATAGCAGTACGCTGAGAAGCTGGAGGGATTGTGCCTCACCTTCAAACAACCAAGAGCAGATATGCAGAATAGTGATGCTGATAAACGTCGTTCCCAAACTGGCCAAAAAGCTCACCCAAGGGCGGTCGAATAACAGAAAAACCAAGGAGGTGGTCGCTAACAACAAGGGGAGCATCCAAATCAGGTGTCCGCCGAAGTGCGCAATGAGCGACTGGTACGCCGCTTCATGGTGGGCTATCGCCCAATAGTTAAGGCTTAAGAACAACATGCTGAGCGTACCGATCAGCAGATGAAAACCTGCTGAAGGTAATCCAATCGTTGTATGCTCGGCTTTCGCGGTTTTAAAAAATCTTGGTTTCTTCGCTCGCTTAGCGAGTGTGGGTGAGTGGGCCAATGACTCATCGGTGGATGAATGGTTGAAACGGGAGGACATCTAGTTTCCTTTCTGGGTGTTGCTTTTGTTCGTATTAAATCGGAGTTACTTCCGGCGACCGAGTATCGACAAAATACGGATGAACAGGTTAATAATATCCATATACAGGGCCGCGGCACTGTCGATAGCGTTATCCAGGGTTTTAGGGATACGGTTAGCGCGCCCCCAGTCCACTCCGATATATCCGCAGAAAATCACTACTACAATCCAATCCATGATGCCTCGGTGACGACCAAAGAAGATCGCTTCAATCATCTCAACGACAATCACCATCAGCAGGGCTATCGTCAGCGCTCCCGCTATGCCTTGAAAGAAGCGTGGGAACAAGGTGCCCAAAATCATCATCAATAAGGTAACCGATGCAGTGACGCGAACAGCTTCGGCAATCAGCATAGGATCAAAGTCGGCCACAAAAACGTTCAGTACTAAGCCAAAAGGCACCACGACCATGTTGTAACCAATAAAGCTGATCAGCGGTGTTTCAGAGTTAGTGAACAACATAACGCCGCCAATGCAGCTTACAAAATACCCCCCAAAAAAGAGCAGCGGGTGGATACTTAACACTGCTTCAGGAGAGATGTTGGTTACCATCCACCAGTTAATCGCGAAGCCCCAAAGCAGGACCAATCCAATCGCAGCATTGTACATCGATGCACTTAGCTGTTTACCTCGGGTGTAACCTCTATCAAATACGCCAGTGTTCATAGGTGGGGTTGGCTCCTCTTATCGTTGTATTTTCAATGGGGTAGTGTGAGGCGGCATCATGAATCAAGCAGTCGATTGATACAACAGTAATTATTGTTGTTATGGGTGGGGGAGCGAATGTTGGGGGGGCCTGTCAGCACTTGGATAACTGAGAAATCGTTGGCTTGCAATACGCTGCTGAAAATTTCCTATACAGGTATTGATACTGTATGAACATCCAGTATACTGTGCTCAACAGTTACTACACGAATTCGCACCGTTGAGGGCAACATGGATCAAAACAAACAGAAGGCCTTAGCCGCTGCTCTTGGGCAGATTGAAAAGCAATTTGGTAAAGGCTCCATTATGAAGCTGGGCGATAACCGCACCATGGATATCGAAACCGTCTCTACCGGTTCGCTGTCTATCGATATCGCCTTGGGTGCGGGCGGTCTACCAATGGGCCGTATTGTTGAGATCTATGGTCCAGAGAGCTCGGGTAAAACCACCCTGACTCTGGAAGCGATTGCGCAAGCGCAAAAGGCCGGTAAAACCTGTGCCTTCGTAGACGCCGAGCACGCCCTTGACCCGGTCTATGCGAAAAAGCTGGGTGTAGACGTCGACAACCTGCTGGTATCGCAGCCAGATACCGGTGAGCAAGCGCTGGAAATTACCGACATGCTGGCTCGCTCTGGCGCGGTTGACCTGATCGTTATCGACTCGGTGGCAGCACTGACGCCAAAAGCTGAGATCGAAGGTGAGATGGGCGACAGCCACGTTGGTCTGCAAGCACGTCTGATGTCGCAAGCATTGCGTAAGCTGACCGCGACCCTCAAGCAAACCAACTGTATGTGTATCTTCATTAACCAAATTCGTATGAAGATTGGTGTGATGTTTGGTAACCCAGAGACCACCACCGGTGGTAACGCGCTGAAGTTCTACGCCTCGGTTCGTCTGGATATCCGCCGTATCGGTGCGGTGAAGCAGGGCGATGAAGTCGTGGGTAACGAAACCCGCGTGAAGGTTGTTAAGAACAAGATTGCACCGCCGTTTAAGCAAGCTGAATTCCAAATCATGTACGGCGAAGGCTTCAACCGTATGGGTGAGCTGGTCGATTTGGGCGTAAAAGAGAAGTTAGTTGATAAAGCTGGCGCGTGGTTCTCCTACAAAGGGAACAAGATTGGTCAAGGTAAGGCCAACGCTTGTAAATTCCTGAGCGAGCATCCTGAGATCGCCAACGAAATCGAAACCACCCTTCGTGCAAACCTGCTGGCCGTTAGCCAAGAAGAGCCAGAAGAAGTCGAAGCGCCAGTGGCTGAACAACCAGAGCAAGACGCTTAAGTCTGATGACTACCCCAAAGGCGGCGGTTTCCGCCGCCATGCAACTGCTGTCTCGCCGCAACTACAGCGAGCAGCAGCTCTTCCAAAAACTCCTCACTAAAGACTTTTCCGACGAGCAAGCCCAGTTGGCCTGCGACTATGCCATCGAGAACGGTTGGCTAAACGATCGCATCTACGCCGAGCAACTGGTTCGTTCCCAGTTCTCCAAAGCCTATGGCCCGAAACGGGCAAGCATGTACCTGCAAAGCAAAGGGATAGCCGCCAACCTTGCCAGCGAGATTGTCGCTGAGCCTGACTGGGATTGGTATGCAGCGCTAGAAAAGGCCTTTCACCGCAAGTACACGGCAAGCGACCTTAAAAACTGGCAACAACGGAGCAAGGTTTCGGCCTATTTGTACCGCCGCGGCTTCGCCTCTGACCTGATTAACATCCTCTATCAGGAAGTGACATCCGAAGACGGCGAGTGAGCGCGTAAAATCAGGCGTGAGCCCAGTGCTGATTGGGCTTTTTATGCACTCTAGTGCGTGCTATATTGTCCGGATATTTTTCAGTTTCACACGATATCGTTGGTTAAGCCGTTTTAACTGCTATTTTTCGCAGTTTATTAACCTTCGCCGTTATAGGACTCAATTTCATGAAGATGACGTCAGCTGAGCTCCGCAATGCCTTCTTAAGCTATTTTGAGCAGAAAGGTCACCAGGTTGTTGCCAGTAGTTCTTTGGTTCCCCACGACGATCCTACGCTGTTGTTCACCAACGCAGGGATGAACCAGTTCAAGGATGTATTCCTGGGCTCTGATAAGCGCGCCTACAATCGCGCGACTACCTCACAGCGCTGTGTTCGCGCCGGGGGTAAGCACAACGACCTGGAAAACGTCGGTTACACCGCACGTCACCACACCTTCTTTGAAATGCTGGGTAACTTCAGCTTTGGTGATTACTTCAAGCAAGACGCCATCAACTACGCGTGGGAGTTCCTCACCGAAGTGGCGGGTCTGCCGAAAGACCGCCTGTTGGTGACCGTCTACCAAACCGATGACGAAGCCTTCGATATCTGGACCAAACAAGTGGGCGTGCCTGCTGATCGAGTAATCCGCATTGGCGACAAGTCGGAAGACAAGCCCTATGAGTCAGATAACTTCTGGCAGATGGGTGACACCGGCCCGTGTGGTCCGTGTACCGAGATCTTCTACGACCACGGCGACCACATCTGGGGTGGACCTCCGGGTAGCCCTGAAGAAGATGGCGACCGCTTCATCGAGATCTGGAACGTGGTATTCATGCAGTTTAACCGTCACGCCGACGGCACCATGGAGCCGCTGCCAAACCCATCGGTAGATACCGGTATGGGCCTTGAGCGTATCGCCGCTATCTTGCAGGGCGTGCACTCAAACTATGAGATCGACATCTTCCAAAACCTGATTAAAGCGGCAGCGGAAATCATCGGCACTACCGATCTGGACAACAAATCACTGCGCGTGATTGCTGACCACATCCGCTCTTGCTCGTTCCTGATTGCCGATGGCGTGATGCCATCCAACGAAGGCCGTGGCTATGTATTGCGCCGCATCATTCGCCGCGCCGTGCGTCACGGTAACAAGCTGGGCGCAAGCGAAGGCTTCTTCAATAAGCTGGTTGTGGCGCTGATTAAAGAGATGGGCGAGGCCTATCCAGAGCTGGTTACCCAGCGTGCCATGATCGAAAAAGTACTGCGTCTGGAAGAAGAGCAGTTCGGTAAGACCCTTGATCGCGGCCTGCAAATCCTTGACGAAGCGCTAAGCGAGCTAAATGGCAAGGTTATCCCGGGCGAGCTGGTCTTCAAGCTGTACGACACCTACGGCTTCCCGGCTGACCTTACTGGCGACTTGGCCCGTGAGCGTGAGCTGAGCATCGACGAAGCCGGCTTTGAAGCAGCCATGCAAGCACAGCGCGAGCGCGCTAAGCAAAACAGCAACTTCGGCGTAGATTACAACGCGAACTTGGTCATCGATGGCGAGACTCGCTTCTTGGGTTACACCGAGCTAGATGCCAAGGGCCAAGTGGTTGCACTGTACAAAGACGGTGAAGCGGTTGAGCAAGCGGCAAGTGGCGATGAGCTGCTGGTGGTGCTTGATCAAACCCCGTTCTACGCCGAGTCAGGCGGTCAGGCTGGTGACCACGGCGAGCTGGCATTGGCCAATGGCCGTTTTGTGGTGCAAAACACCGTGAAAAACGGCAAAGCCTTTGTCCACATGGGCTACCTGGAAGGTGGCGAGCTAAGCGTTGGTGCTGAGGTAGAAGCCCGCGTTGATTCACGTCGTCGCTGGAATACCGCGCTGAACCACTCGGTCACTCACTTGCTGCACGCCGCATTGCGCCAGACTTTGGGCGAGCACGTGACCCAGAAAGGCTCGTTGGTTGAAGCGCAACGTCTGCGTTTTGACTTCTCTCATCTAGAAGCGGTGAGCACCAAGTCTATCCGTCAGATTGAGCACTTGGTAAACCAGCAAATCCGTCGTAACTGGCCGGTAGAAACTGCGGTTATGACCCTGGATGAAGCCAAGCAAAGCGGCGCGATGGCGCTGTTTGGCGAGAAGTACGACGATGACGTTCGCGTTGTGAAGATGGGCGACTTCTCCACTGAGCTGTGTGGCGGTACCCATGTAACCCGCACCGGTGACATCGGCTTCTTCAAGATTACTGCCGAATCAGGCATTGCTGCTGGGGTGCGCCGTATCGAAGCAGTTACCGGCCAGTACGCCATCGACCTGATGCACAAGGTAGGCGAAGAGGTGGAGCAAGCTGCGTCAATCCTGAAGACCGACCAATTCTCGGTAATTAAAGGTGTGCGCAGCGCGATTGATCGCACCCGACTGCTGGAAAAAGAAGTTGAGCAGCTTAAAGCCAAGCTGGCCAAAGCTGCTAGCGGCGACATCCTAAGCCAAGTTCAAGAGCTTGGCGGTGTGAAGGTGCTGGTTTCTGCGCTAGAAGGGGTTGAGCCAAAAGCCTTGCGCACCACCATGGATGACCTGAAAGTGAAGCTTGAGAGCGGCATTATCCTGTTGGGTGTGGCGGGTGAAGGCAAGGTCAACCTGATTGCCGGTGTGACCAAAGACCTAACTGGTAAAGTGAAAGCCGGTGAGCTGGTTAACGTGGCAGCTAAAGAAGTCGGCGGTAAGGGCGGCGGTCGCCCTGATATGGCCCAGGCTGGCGGTAGCCAACCTGAAAACTTGGCGAGTGCATTGGATGCCGCTCGTGAGTGGTTAAGCCAACAGCTGTAGTAGATTTTAAGAACAGGGAACCTAAGGAGAGACAGTGGCACTTATCGTACAGAAGTATGGTGGCACCTCAGTTGGGACATTAGAGCGGATCCAAGCGGTTGCTGACCGGGTGATCCGCACTCAACAAGCTGGCCATCAGGTAGTTGTCGTGGTTTCGGCCATGTCTGGCGAAACCAACCGTTTATTGGGTATGGCGAACGAGCTGGACGAAAATGCCAGTGAGCGCGAAAAAGACGTACTGGTATCCACCGGCGAGCAGGTCACCATTGCCTTATTGAGTATTGCACTGCAGCAAAAGGGCTGTAACGCGGTATCGATGACCGGCGATCAGGTGCGCATGCACACCGACGATGCCCACGGCAAAGCGCGTATCACCGATATCGATGATAAAAATCTGCGTCGTGAGTTGGATCAGGGTAAGGTTGTAGTGGTGGCAGGCTTTCAGGGCCGCTCTCCAGATAACCACATCACCACCTTGGGTCGTGGTGGCTCGGATACCACCGCGGTAGCCATTGCCGCAGCGGTGAAAGCCGATGAGTGTCAGATCTACACCGACGTGGATGGCGTCTATACCACCGACCCTCGGGTCGAGCCCAAGGCGCGCCGTTTGAAAAGCATTACCTTTGAGGAAATGCTGGAGATGGCCAGCTTGGGGGCCAAGGTATTGCAAATTCGCGCGGTAGAGTTTGCAGGTAAGTACAATGTACCGCTGCGGGTATTGTCGAGTTTCGACGAAGGTGAAGGAACCCTAATTAGTTACGAGGAGCAAAAGATGGAATCACCGGTTATCTCAGGCATTGCCTTTAATAGAGACGAGGCAAGCTTAACTATTCTTGGGGTTCCGGATAAGCCATCGGTTGCGGCCTCGATTCTGGCGCCGATTGGTGACGCGAACATCGACGTGGATATGATTATTCAGAACTCCATGGGCGATGGCACCGCTGATTTTACCTTTACCGTGCACCGTAATGATTACAAGCGTGCTAAGCTTTTGTTGCAAGAAACCGCCCAGAAGTTAGAAGCGCGCGAAGTTCAAGGTCGTGAGGATCTTGCAAAGATTTCCATCGTTGGCGTGGGCATGATGAATCATCCCGGCGTTGCGAAAACCATGTTCGAAACCTTCGGAAATGAAGGAATTAACATGCAACTTATCTCAACCTCTGAAATCAAAGTGTCAGTGGTTGTTGATGAAAAATATCTAGAACTAGGGGTAAGGGCTCTACACAGCGCCTTTGGCCTGGAACAATCATAGTTAGCTCTTTTTTACAAAGTAACTAGGCTTAGCGCTATAGTTTATTTGTGATCAAAGAAAAGCGGCTTTGTATGCGGTAAAAGAGCGACCGTTTAATTTAAGGAGATAGTTGATGCTTATTTTGACTCGCCGCGTTGGCGAAACGTTAATGATTGGTGATGAAGTTACCGTTACTGTATTGGGTGTTAAAGGCAACCAAGTACGTATCGGTGTTAATGCGCCAAAAGAAGTATCGGTTCACCGCGAAGAGATTTATATGCGCATACAAGCCGAGAAAAACGCGGCTAGCGGCAACGCCTAAGTATTGAAAAGCATTCTTTAGAAGCCAGTCTTTATGACTGGCTTTTTTTATACCTTCGATATTTTCAGAGGTCGGGGTAGGTTCATTTAGCTGAATATGCCAAAATGCCTGCGCATTATTTATCCTTTTGGTATCTAAGATGAAAAAACTTCTTTGTAGTGCGCTGCTGCTTGGCGCCAGTACTGTTGTGCCAGCGCACGCATTGACCCTTGAACTTGATGGCAACTTGGCTAGCACCTCCAGCTCAAGCTCTAGTTGGCAGGGCGATATGTCTGCCCGCCTGCGCCACGGTATTCCGCTATTCCCTAATGTGGGTATCACCGCTGCCAATCGCTCACAAGGCGATGCCTTCGATGGTAGCCGCGTGCAGTTCGAGTTGTTCTACAACCTGGTGGAGTCGTTTGCCTGGGAGCTGGACTTAGGTCTGGCCTATGAGCGCTGGAACGCCGACAAGAAACACTTGGCTGGCGTCGGTAGCGGCGAGCAGCTCTATGCCTCGGGACGCTTTAGCTGGCTGTTCCCTGCTTCTAATCTGGGGGTAATGGCCGATATGCAATACCCGCTCACCCACGAAGACTTCAAACGCGAGCAATGGCGCGTGGGCCTGAGTTACCGTTTTAACGAGCATCCGCAGCTGACTTTTAACGCCGGCTTTCAGTGGGAGGAGCTTAAGACTCGCTGGGCGAAGAACGACCGCAGTGGACCGTTTATGGGTGTGAACCTGCGTTTCTAGCCATGAGTGACTTATCTAAGCTATCGGCTTAGGTGGGTCATAATTCTGCATTGTGAATTAAAAATGACATTAAAAGCTGCTTGGTGTTTATATTTTAGCTCTTTATGTTAAAGTGCCGAAAAATTTATCTACTGCTGCTTTTTATGAAAAAAACTGTTTTGGCTTTAGGGCTGTTTTCGGTGGTGCTGGGCGCTCAAGCCAGCTTGTTTGAAGTTGAGCTAGAAGGCTCTTGGGCCAACACCTCTGGCTCATCATCCGACTGGCAAGGCGATGCAAGCCTGAGATTCTGGCATGCCTTGCCCATCATTCCTAACGTAGCTGCAGGGATGACTAAGCGTGATCAAGGGAATGTGTTCGATGGCTCAAGCTACAACCTTGAGCTGTTCTACCGCCTGTTTGACGCGGCCAACCTCCGGGTTGACTGGGGCTTGGCTTACGAGAACTGGAGCGCCGACCACAAATGGCTGGCCGGTACCGACGGTGGCGAGCAGCTAGCGGCGACCGCCCGAGTTAACTGGCGCCTGCCGTTTATGAACTTTGGCGTGATGGCGGATGCGCTGTACCCACTGCATGATGAGAAGTACCAACGCGAGCAATATCGCGCTGGCTTAAGCTACCGCTTCACTGAGTTCCCGGAGTTTCGAGTAACCGGCGGCTATCAGTGGGAAGATATGAAGGCGCCGCTACATCGCGAAAGCTACAGCGGCCCCTTTGTTGGCATTAACTTCCTGTTTTAGGCTGCTAACGCCAATTAGGTGACTAAACCGCTCCTTTAGGGGCGGTTTTTTTTGCCAGTAGGGGAATGGCCAGCAGGTTTAAGCCTGCCATGATCCAGAAGATGTTGCCGCTGATATCGGCATACAAAGCGCCACACAGGAAGGTCAGCAGCGCAGTGCCCAGGTTCAGCGATAACGCCGAGTAGAGCGCTTGTAAGGAGATCGCTTGAGAGGCAGGGGCCTCGTGGGCGATATAGCGAATCACCGCGATCTGGGCCAGTGCAAAAGTCAGTGCATGCATGCTTTGAGTCAGCCCCATTAGCACCACGTTATCCACCGTGGCCACCAATGCCCATCGTATTGCCCCGGCGATAGCGGCCAGAATCAGCATGCGCAGTGGTGACCAGCTACGGAACCAGCGCATGCCGAAGATCATAATCGACATCTCACAGATCACCCCCACCGACCACAAGTAGCCAATGCTGGCATCGCTAAAGCCGATATCCCGGAAATACAGCGAGCCATAGGCGTAGTAGGCGGCGTGAGCGCCTTGGATAAGTGCTGTAGCCAATATAAAGCGGCGGGCGTTGGAGTCGGCCAGCACCTTGAAAAGCCGTCCTTTCGGTTGAGCGTCTGCGACTGGGCTTGCATCATCTTCCAGTGAATCAGCGCGTGCAACCCAGCTAAGCAGCAGCGTGAGCAGCGCTGCACCAATCGCAGCATAGAGAATACTCGGTGTGCCATAGCGGCTAAGCACGATGCCCATCAGCGAAGATGAGATAATAAATGCCACCGAGCCGGATACCCGCGCCCGGCCATAATCGATCCCCAAGCGGCTAACCCAGCGGGTTGCGATGGCATCGCTCACCGGGATCATGGTAGCCACAAAGAAGTTGAGTGTGAGCGTGAGCAGGCACAGCCAGAAGTAGTTATTAAGAAACAGAAAGGCGGTGAGCACGGCCAGCGATGCAAACGCCACCCAACTGAGTAGCGGTGGCAGCTGCTCGGAGCGTTTGGCCAGTGGCATCAGCAACATGCTGCCCAAGGCCCGGGTGAGCATACCTGCGCCCAACAGGATACCAATCGCCGATACCGACATGCCTTCCCCCTCCAGCCACAGCGACCAGAACGGCAGGAAGATACCCCAAAGGAAAAACAAACCAGCATTAAAGCTGGCAATCCAGGGAGCGGCACTCAGTTTGATCACGCGATGATGTCCTAGAGAGGGAAATGATGGCGCAGAGTGTATATCAAATGCCTGTCATATGTGAGGACTTCTGTGTAACAAACTGTCAGGTGGAAAACGCGCCTTTGCTGCAGCAAAAGCAAAGCCCGCAGTAAACGAGTATTGAGCAAGATTCAGGTCGAGCTTACCCGCTCTGTGGCGTAAAGTGAGTAAACCAGTTAATCCTAGCCCTGTGATATGCAAAATCGAGATTACCAGCGAATCAGCCAAGCGGTGGACTACTTAGTTAGCCATTACAGCACTAAACCTAGCTTGCAGCAGCTCGCCTCTGAGATGGCAATGAGCGAGTATCACTTGCAGCGACTGTTTAGCCAGTGGGTGGGGCTCTCGCCAAAGCGTTTTATGCAGTACTGCACCCTGCAACATGCCAAGCATTGCCTAGCCCGCTCGCAGTCTCAGTTAGAGTTAGCTGGCGACTTGGGACTGAGTGGGCCCTCCCGCCTCTATGACCTCTACGTGACGTTAGAGGCTGTCACCCCTGAGCAAGCCAAGTCGCAGGGCGAGGGCCTTGAGATTGGCTATGGCGTCGCTACTAGTCCTTTTGGCCAAGTGCTGATTGCCACCACCGAGCGGGGCATCTGTCATATGGGCTTTGTCGAGGATGACAGCGATCCCTTGCAGAGTTTGCGTGCGGCCTGGCCGAAGGCGAACTTGGTGATAAAGCCCATGCAAGCGCTCGCTGAGCAGATCTTCACGCCCAGCGAACAGCCTCGGGCGCTGCATCTGTGGGTTAAGGGCAGTAACTTTCAGGTACAGGTATGGCAAGCCCTGCTAAAAATCCCTTTCGGGGAGCGCTACTCCTATCAGCAGCTGGCCCAGCAGCTGGGACGGCCCACTGCTAGTCGCGCAGTCGCCAATGCGGTAGGGCGTAACCAACTGGCCTATCTGATCCCTTGCCACCGGGTGATCCGCGCCAGCGGTGTCGTGGGTGGCTACCGCTGGGGAGAGCAGCGTAAACAGGTGATGTTGGCGAGAGAATCGGCTCTAAAACACGCTTAACTTCTCCCACCCCAACGCCATGCAATCCATCATGCTTGCAGTTTCATCGGCGGTTTCATGTCTTGTGAGTCTGCTCCCAATTAACCCCGTTTTTGGACGCGCTCCCAAAAACGCATTTTTGTAGAATGAGGCCATTGCTATATCGCTATTTGAGAGTTGTTAATGAGCCTTATGGACTCCACCCCATACTTTGCCGAGTGGCCAGAGATCCGCAGCCAGATTGCCCCTAATGCGGCGCAAGAGCAGCAGATTGAGCAGATCCTCGCCCAGCTAAGTTTGCAGGAAAAACTGGGCCAGATGCTCCAGCCCAACCTGACCGACGTGACCCCCCAAGAAGTGACCGAGTATAAGCTTGGCTCCTTGCTAAACGGCGGTGGTAGCTGGCCGGGCAACGACAAGTACGCACCGGTAGAGGCTTGGGTTGAGGCGGCTGAGCAGTACTACCAGGCCAATGAAGCGGCCTGGCAGGGGCGCGGCTTTCGCATCCCGTTTATCTGGGGCAGCGATGCGGTGCATGGCCACAACAACGTGTTTCGCGCCACCATCTTCCCGCATAACATCGGTCTGGGCGCAGCCCAGGATGTGGATCTGATCCGTCGTATCGGGGTGGCTACCTCGGCAGAAGTGGCCGCCACTGGCATTGATTGGACCTTCGCCCCCACCGTGGCCACGCCGCGCGACTACCGCTGGGGCCGGGTTTATGAAGGTTACTCGGAAGACCCTGGGCTGGTGTATCACTACGCCGCCGCCATGGTAGAGGGTATCCAAGGCGATACCGAGCAGCTAGCCGGTGAGCGCCGGGTAGTGGCCACTGCTAAGCATTTTATCGGTGATGGCGGGACCGAACACGGTGTCGACCGTGGGATTAACCGCTACAGCGAAGAGCAGCTACTGAATATCCATGGCCTTGGCTATGTCAGCGCGCTAAATGCTGGCGTGCAGGCGGTGATGGCCTCGTTCAACTCCTGGGATCACAGCAACAACTATGCGCCGTCTAATATCGATTGCCAGTACAACGGCAAGATCCACGGTAGCCGTTATCTGCTCAGCGATGTGCTCAAAGACAAGATGGGCTTCGATGGGCTGGTCATCTCCGATTGGAACGGCCACAGCGAAGTAAGCGGCTCTAGCATGCAAGATGCTCGGCATACGGTAAACGCTGGCGTTGACGTGTTGATGGTAACCGCACGCAGCGACTGGAAGGCTTGTCTGACTAACCTGCAGCGCGATGTAGAGGCTGGGCTGATCGATGAGAGCCGGATTGATGATGCGGTACGCCGTATTCTGCGAGTCAAGCTGCGTGCTGGCCTGTGGGATAAGCCATCGCCTCAGCAGCGCGAATATGCCAATCAGCCACAGCTACTAGGTAGCGATGCACACCAACAACTGGCGCGCGAGGCGGTTCGTAAATCACTGGTACTACTAAAGAACAACCAGTCGTTGCTGCCACTATCTCCCAACCAAGCGGTGCTGCTGACCGGTAGCGGTGCCGATAGCATCAGCAAACAATGTGGCGGCTGGAGCCTGAGTTGGCAGGGTGATGATATCGCGGTGTCTGATTTCCCGGGCGCGCAGACCCTGGATTGCGCCTTAACCGGCTACCTCGGTGAGCAGCTGATCCGCGACGAAGCGCAGGCCCCGAAAGGCTGTGTGGCCGTAGTAGTGATCGGTGAGCAAAGCTACGCCGAGATGTATGGCGATATCAAAGCAGGGCAGACGCTAGATTTCAGCAGCTTGCATCCGAGCAATAACCAAGATGCCCAGACCATCGCCCGCCTAAGCGCCGCTGGCCACCCGGTGGTGACGGTGATGTTCAGCGGTCGCCCGCTGTATTGCACCGATCTTATCAACCACTCGCAGGCCTTTGTGGCGGCGTGGCTGCCGGGCACTCAGGGGGGGGGTATCGTCGATGTGCTATTCCGCGATCACCAAGAGCAGATGCAACACGATTTTCAGGGGCGCCTCAGCTTTAGCTGGCCGGCGCAAAAAGACGCCTTTGCCCTGAATCATCCGGCGACCCATATCCCGGACTTTGCCTCTCCGGCCAACGAGATTGATACCCGCGAGCAAGCAGCGCTATACCCACTGGGTTTTGGCCTGAGTTATCAAAGCGCTCAAGAGACCCCGCGTCTGGAGTTAGACAGCCGCGAGTTCGCCATCGATGTGGCCGAATACGTGCTGTTTGGCCGTGAAGCGCAGATCAGCCACCCCTTGTCGCTGGCGCTGCAATCGCAACAGCGTGCGGTGATGGTACCGGGCTGCTCGCCACTGGATGTAGCCGGCAGTCATATCGAGCCGATTAACTACCAACACCAGTACGACGCCCGTGCGGTGCAGGCCCAAGAGCCCTTCGAGCTGACTCTGGAAGTGCTACCGGGCTTGATGCCACTGCCGTGGGCGAGTGGCAAGGCGCTTGAGTTCTGCATCGATGTGAAGCTCGAGCAAGCGCCGCAAGCGCCGGTGTGGGTAGAACTGGAGCTGATGGGGTGGGGGCAGTATCGCTTTGACATCTCCGAGCAACTGCAACAAGCCGATGGCCAATGGCATAGCATCCGGGTCGCGCTGGATGACTCGCTACGCAGCCTGGAAGTGAACAACAAGGTTTGGCGCCTGCGCTGTGAAGACGCGGCCCACATAGCCTTTAGCAATATTTCTCTGGTGTTGGCCGATTAGGCCCTCCCAACAATTCACGAGTCGGCTGCGCGAGCAGCGACTTGAATTTTTTACTTAAGCGAAGAGTGTGAACATGAGCCTAGGTTACTTTGACGACCAACGTCGCGAATATGTGATTAACACCCCGAAGACCCCTTACCCTTGGATTAACTACTTGGGTAACGACGAGTTTTTCAGTCTGCTGTCGAATACCGCGGGTGGTTACAGCTTCTATAAAGACGCTAAGTTCCGTCGTCTGACCCGTTTCCGCTACAACAATGTGCCAGTGGACAGTGGCGGTAAGTATTTCTACATCAACGACGGTGGCTGTGTGTGGTCGCCTGCTTGGAAGCCGGCCCGCACCGACCTAGATAGCTACGAGTGTCGTCACGGCTTGGGTTACTCCACCATCGAAGGTCAAAAGCAGGGCTTGAGCGCGGCTGTGACCTACTTCATCCCAATGGGTGAGAACGCCGAAGTACAGATCGTTCGTTTGAAGAACACCACTGATCAGAGCAAAACCTTCAAGCTCTACTCCTTTGTTGAATGGTGTTTGTGGAACGCCGAAGACGATGGCGCTAACTTCCAGCGTAACTTCTCAACCGGTGAGGTTGAGGTAGAAGACTCGGTGATTTATCACAAGACCGAGTACCGCGAGCGTCGTAATCACTACGCGTTCTACTCGGTAAATGCGCCATTGGCCGGTTTTGAAACCGACCGTGACACCTTCTTGGGCAACGCAAACGGCTTTGACCACCCAGACGTGGTGTACGCCAATGAGAACCAAAACTCGATTGCTCACGGTTGGTCGCCGATCGCCTCACACTGCTTGGAGATCGAACTGGCAGCCGGTGAAGAGCGAGAGTTGGTATTTGTGCTGGGCTACCAAGAGAACGCGGAAGACGACAAGTGGGAGTCGAAAGCGGTTATCAACAAAACCGGTGCGAAAGAAGTGATTGCCCGTTACGCCACCCCTGAGCAGGCCAAAGCGGCGCTGCAGGGCGTGACCGACTACTGGAGCGATCGCCTGGACAACTACGTGGTTGATTCTAGCGATGAGCGCCTGAACCGCATGGTGAACGTGTGGAACCAATACCAGTGTATGGTGACCTTTAACTTCTCCCGTAGCGCCTCGTTCTTCGAGTCAGGCATTGGCCGTGGCATGGGCTTCCGCGACTCTAACCAAGACTTGATTGGTGTGATTCATCTGGAGCCGGAGCGTGCACGCCAGCGTATCCTGGATATTGCCGCCACCCAGTTTGAAGATGGCTCTGCCTATCACCAGTACCAGCCACTGACCAAGCGCGGTAACGCAGCGATTGGCGGTAACTTTAACGATGACCCGCTGTGGCTAATCCAATCGGTTACCCAGTACACCAAGGAAACCGGCGACTTCTCGATCCTTGACGTGCAAGTACCGTTCAACAACGACGAGAACAACACCGGCACCCTGCTGGCGCACCTGAAGGCCTCGTTCAACCATGTGATCAACAAGTTAGGTCCACACGGCCTACCACTGATTGGTCGCGCTGACTGGAACGACTGCCTGAACCTGAACTGCTTCTCGAAAGACCCGAACGAGTCCTTCCAAACCACCGAGAACAAAGGTGATGGTAAGGTTGCCGAGTCGGTGATGATCGCCGGTATGTTTGTCTACTTTGGTCAAGATTACGCTGAGCTGTGCAAAGAAGTGGGCGACAACGCCGAAGCGGATCGCGCACTGACTGAAATCGCGCGCATGTCTGATGCGATTAAACAGCACGGCTGGGATGGCGAGTGGTTCCTGCGCGCCTACGATGCGGCTGGCGATAAAGTCGGTAGTAAAGAGTGCGACGAAGGCCAGATCTTCATCGAATCTCAGGGCTTCTGTGTTATGGCAGGGGTTGGCTTGGAAGACGGTAAAGCGGAAGCGGCGCTTAATTCGGTTGAAGAGCACCTTTCTTGTGACTACGGGGTGTCGCTGCTGTATCCGGCCTACACCGAGTACAAGATTAACCTCGGCGAGATCTCTACCTACCCGCAAGGCTACAAAGAGAACGGTGGTATCTTCTGTCATAACAACCCGTGGATCATGATTGCCGAGACGAAGCTGGGTCGTCCGCAAAAAGCCTGGGAGTACTACACCAAGATCGCACCGGCTTATCAGGATGACAAGATTGAGCTGCACAAAACCGAACCTTATGTGTACGCCCAGATGATTGCTGGTAAAGAGGCCTTCAAACCGGGTGAAGCGAAGAACTCATGGCTAACCGGCACCGCGGCGTGGAACTTCCACACCATTGCCGAGCACATCTTGGGTGTCAAGCCGAGCTACAAAGGTCTGTTGATTGACCCATGTCTGCCGGCCGACTTTAGCCTGAACGCGATCAAGCGTCAGTTCCGTGGTGCTAGCTACAACATCGAGTTTATTCGCCAAAGCCCTGAGGCTACCAAGGTGAGTAAGGTTGAGGTGAACGGCCAAGAGATTGCCGGGCAAGTGGTGCCTGCGCAAGCGCAAGGCAGTGACAACAAGGTTGTCGTGACCCTTTCGTAGTAAGCCTCTCGTTGTATTAACGAAAGTAGTACGGTCAAACTAGCCTTTGACTATTGCCGGGCGCAAATGCCCGGCTTTTTTATGCCTGAATATCAGGCCTGTACTCAGGCCTTGAGCTTAGGCCTTGAATTGGGCCATGCGCCGCTTGATACTGGCGCCAAGTGAGGCGACCAGTTTGGCTTGCTCGGCGGTATCGCTGGTCAGCTGCAGCGCTTCGCTGGACGAGGCCTCGATACGCTGCATATCTTCCACCACGGTATCGGTGATCCGTCCTTGTTGGTCGCAGCTGTGGGAGATCTCGCGTAGCAGCTCGCTAATGGTGCTAACCAGTTCATGGGTGGCAATCACCGATTGGCGCATCTCGCCCATCGCCTCAGAGCTGTCTCCCGCTTGTTGTTTACTGTCCACCATCTGAGATTCACTGTGTTGAGCGCCATTGACCAAGCTGCCCATCATCTGTTCGATCTGCTCGGTGGAGTCTTGGGTCTTGCGTGCCAGGTTACGCACCTCGTCAGCCACCACGGCAAAGCCGCGGCCTTGCTCACCAGCGCGGGCGGCTTCGATGGCGGCATTGAGTGCCAGCAGGTTGGTTTGCTCGGCGATCCCATCGATGACCTCCAGCACCTTGCTGGCGTCGCGACTGTTGTTCACCAGCTGCTGCATATCGTCCACTGAGGCTTCGATTAGTGCGACCAAGCGAGCCAGCAGTTCACTATTGCTGTCGGTGAGCTGGCGCCCTTGGTGCGAGGCATCACTGATCGCTTCGGCCGATTGATTGGCACTGGTGACATGCTCCAGTACTTCGGCGAAGCGCGCGGAGAGCTGGGCCACATGCTGATTCACGTTTTGCACCGCGGCCTGTTGTTGGTTGGCCTGCTGCTCGCTGCGACCAGCGTGGTTTTCCAGGCTGCGGGCCGCCTGCTCCAGCTCTAAGGTACTGGCATTCACTTGTTGTACGGTGCTTTGTAGCAGCGAGATAAACTGGTTAAACGCTTCGGCCAATTGTGCCAGCTCATCGCGACCGCGAATATCGAGGCGTTGGGTCAGGTCGCCTTCGCCTTGGGCGATGTCTTTCATCGCGGCCACCATCTTAATCACCGGCGAGCGGATCAGCCTGATGACCAGCGCGGCGATAAGCAGTGAGACCAAGGCGATAATCACGCCAAAGATCAGGTTCTGCCAGCGGGTTTGCTCAAGACGTTGGTCGATCAGCTGGCTGGAGTCGCGTAGTTGTTGCCACATCTGCTGCTGACTGAGCTCAGCGCTGTTGACCACCTGTTGGGCGGAGGGTTGCAGCAGCTCTTCGTTGAGCAGCTGTAGCTCTTCGAGCAGCTCAAAACTCAGGTTCGCCAGCTCAACATATTCGCCGAGCAACTCGGCCACATGTTGGATCTGCTGTTGTTGGTGTTCACGCTTAAGCCCTGCCTGCAGGTCAAACAAGGCGTTTTGCGAGCCAAACAGCTCCATGTAAAAACGCTCTTTGCTGTGTCGTTCATGCTGGCCGAGATGGTCCATCAGGGCGATGGTGGCAGCCTGTAGGTGATTGGCAAAGTACACGGTGAGCCCAGGTAAACGCCCTGCGGTGTTGATATCCAGCGAGGCGTTGATCTGGAATACCCGCTCTAGCGCCAGTGGCACCACTTGCTCGAGAATCCGCTGTTGGGTCTGCTGCAGCTGTTGGCGCAGCGGTACTAAGTCGTCGATAAAGTACTGGTCGAGGTAACGGCTATTCGAGGCTATCTGGCTGGCTTGCGGAAAGGCCTCTAACTGGGGATCGCTTAGCAGCTGATTGGCGGTAGCGCTGAGCTGCTGATATTGCTGAAGCGCCGCCGGGTCCATTGCCAAACGGTAGTTTTGTTGGGCGCTGAGGCGCTCTAAGGCATTGCTGGACAGCTGACTGGCTAACCGGGCGCGCGGCTCGACTTGTTCGGTAAAGGCTTCGGTATGCAGCTCGACCTGATGCACCGACCAGGTGTTCAAGCCCATCATCAGCGCCAGCAGTATCAGCATGGCCAGCGGGATGGCGGCGATTTTTTTGGTGAGGCTTAGCTGCATCATGACAGGCTTCCTCCGTGTAGCATCATGTACAGGGCATCGCGCAACTGCTCTAGCGTGGAATAGAGGCTGCTCAGACTGCTGCTCTCTTGCTCTGACGGGGCTGCGGCCGATTCTAGTTGCAGCATGGTTTTGGCGCGGTGCAGCTCGCTTTGCATGTTTACCAAGGTGTCGGCTAACTGGGCACTGCTGCTATCGCCAACCGGAAAGTGCCCGGGATCGGTGGGCTCGATGCCAAGTTCGCGCAGTAAGCGTTCCATTAAGTGAAAGCACTGGAAGGCCAGCAGGTGGGTCTCGGTCAGATTGACATCACTGGGTGCTGCAGGCGGGTTGCCGAGTTTTAAAGAAAGTGATTTGGCCTGAGCAACGTCCAGTAAACTGTTGCGCACCTGACTTACGCTAGCGGCCGCCTGTTGCAGTGCAATATCTTGATTGAGCAGTTCTCTCAGTCGAGGTTCAATCAGCAGTAACTGCTTGTAGATGTCATTACTGTTTTTGCCCAGTGGGCGAGTGGGCTGCTCATCAGGCAATGTTCCGCCCAAGGCGACCAGCTGGTCAGACAGCGCCTGCAGGTAGGGCTGAACATCGCGAGGGCGAAAGGCGCGCATCGGTATCTCGATATCCGCTGCGGCGGATTTGCCCTGCTGTTGAGCTAAGGTTTGCGACAGGCGAAGTAGCTGCTGGCTCTTGAATACCAGATTGGTAGCAAGTTTATCTGATACCAGCAGATCGTCGGCATCGCCCGCTGCAGGGGCTTGCAGGCTGTCGAGCTGCAAAAGTATCACTTCCGAGAGCTGATACAGGTGATTATTGTTGACGATGGCCGCTTGGCCAGTGGCACATATCAGCATTAATACCGCCGACAACAGGCCATAGAGTGGCTTCTTATCCATAACAATCCTTGTTACCTCGTTCCTCGAATCCTAGACGCGACGTGGCGTTTTCGCTAGTTGGCTAAGGGAAATCCCGCGGCGATTTGATCGCGCTCAAACACCTATCTCTGCAGACCTGCCTTCCATATAAATTCTTTCAGAAATAGGCCCTTTATGGTCGAATCATCTTTAAACGCCTGTTTTAGTAACTTTCTAAAAGAATCCGTAGACCTCAACTCTGTTCTCCTATAAAATGCGCGGAATTTGCCAAAATTTCACATTTCTGAGCTAAATTCGCCCTTAGTTCAGCTTTGTCGTGTCTCGACATCTCTTTGTTTAGGAGGTTGCCTTGAGCAATTCAGCGCTGCTGGTATTAGAAGACGGTACTGTGTTTAAAGGTACTGCGATTGGAGCCGACGGATGTTCCGTTGGTGAAGTTGTTTTCAACACGTCCATGACCGGATACCAAGAAATTCTTACCGACCCTTCATACGCCCGCCAGATCGTCACCCTTACTTACCCCCATATTGGAAACTACGGAACCACCTCAGAAGACGAAGAGTCGACTGATATCCACGCTTGTGGTTTGGTGATCCGCGACCTGCCTCTGGTAGCGAGCAATTTCCGCAGCCAACAAAGCCTCAGCGAATATCTGAAAGCCCGCAACGTGGTGGGTATTGCCGATATCGATACCCGCAAGCTGACCCGTATCCTGCGTGAGAAAGGTGCGCAAGCGGGTTGCATCGTGGCTGGCGCCGACTTGGATGAAGCAAAAGCACTGGCGGAAGCGAAAGCCTTCCCTGGTCTGAAAGGCATGGACTTGGCAAAAGAAGTCACTGTGAGTGACGCGTACCCATGGACTCAGGGCACTTGGGATCTGCTCGACGGATTACCAGAAAACAGCAGCGACCTGCCGTTCCATGTGGTGGCTTACGACTTCGGCGTGAAGCGTAACATCCTGCGCATGTTGGTAGACCGCGGCTGTAAGCTGACTGTGGTGCCAGCTCAAACCTCTGCTGAAGAGGTATTGGCACTCAACCCAGACGGCATCTTCCTGTCTAACGGCCCTGGCGACCCAGAGCCATGTGACTACGCCATTGAGGCGGTGAAGACCTTCCTTGAGACCGACATTCCAGTATTCGGCATCTGCCTGGGCCACCAAATCCTGGCTCTGGCCAGCGGTGCTAACACCGTGAAGATGAAGTTCGGTCACCACGGTGGTAACCACCCGGTGAAAGACATCAAGGCTGACAAGGTGATGATCACCGCTCAGAACCACGGCTTCGCGGTAGATGGCGACACCCTGCCTGCGAACCTGGAAGCGACTCACTTCTCGCTGTTCGACCAAAGCCTGCAAGGCATCCATCGCACCGACAAGCCGGCGTTTAGCTTCCAGGGTCATCCTGAAGCGAGCCCGGGTCCGCACGATGCCGCACCTTTGTTTGACCACTTTATTGAGCTGATTGAAGCTCGCCGTAACGGCCAAGCTTAATCGGGAGCACTGAGACCTATGCCAAAACGTAACGACATAAAAAGCATTCTGATTTTGGGCGCAGGCCCGATTGTTATCGGCCAGGCCTGTGAGTTTGACTACTCAGGTGCTCAAGCCTGTAAGGCGCTGCGCGAAGAAGGTTACCGGGTAATCCTGGTGAACTCGAACCCAGCGACCATCATGACCGACCCAGAGATGGCTGATGCAACTTACATCGAGCCAATCCACTGGGAAGTGGTTGAAAAGATTATTGCTAAAGAGCGCCCAGATGCGGTACTGCCTACCATGGGTGGCCAGACTGCACTGAACTGTGCTTTGGATCTGGAGCGCGAGGGCGTTCTTGAGAAGTACAAGGTTGAGATGATCGGCGCTACCGCGGATGCCATCGACAAAGCCGAAGACCGTCACCGCTTCGACGAAGCGATGAAGAGCATCGGCCTTGAGTGTCCGCGTGCAGGTATCGCCCACAACATGGAAGAAGCTTACGGCGTACTCGACCAAGTTGGCTTCCCATGTATTATCCGTCCGTCTTTCACCATGGGTGGTAGCGGCGGTGGTATCGCCTACAACAAAGAAGAGTTCGATGAGATCTGTACCCGCGGTCTGGACCTGTCGCCAACCAACGAGCTGTTGATTGACGAGAGCCTGATTGGCTGGAAAGAGTACGAGATGGAAGTGGTTCGCGATAAGAACGACAACTGCATCATCGTATGTTCTATCGAAAACTTCGACCCAATGGGTGTCCACACCGGTGACTCAATCACCGTTGCGCCTGCGCAAACCCTGTCTGACAAAGAGTATCAGCTGATGCGTAACGCATCGCTGGCGGTACTGCGCGAGATTGGCGTAGAAACCGGTGGCTCTAACGTACAGTTTGGTGTGAACCCGAACGACGGCCGTATGGTTATCATCGAGATGAACCCACGTGTTTCTCGCTCGTCTGCTCTGGCCTCGAAAGCGACCGGTTTCCCGATTGCAAAAATTGCTGCCAAGCTGGCGGTGGGCTTCACCCTTGATGAGCTGCAAAACGACATCACCGGTGGTCGCACCCCGGCGTCGTTCGAGCCGTCTATCGACTATGTAGTGACCAAGATCCCACGCTTTAACTTCGAGAAGTTTGCCGGCGCTAACGACCGTCTGACCACTCAGATGAAGTCGGTGGGTGAGGTAATGGCTATCGGCCGTAACCAACAAGAGTCGCTGCAAAAGGCCCTGCGTGGTCTGGAAGTAGGCGCCAATGGCTTCGACCCAATCGTAGACCTGAATGCAGCGGACGCGATGGACACCATCCGTCATGAGTTGCAGAACGTGGGCGCCGAGCGTATCTGGTACATCGCCGATGCCTTCCGTGCAGGCCTAAGCGTGCAAGACATCTTCAACCTGACCAAGATTGATTTCTGGTTCCTGGTGCAAATCGAAGAGCTTATCCAACTGGAGAACCAAGTTGCTGAAGGCGGCGTGGCCTCGTTGGATGAAGACTTCCTGCGCAAGCTGAAGCGTAAAGGTTTTGCCGATGCGCGTCTGGCAGAGCTTACTGGTGTATCTGAAGGCGAGCTGCGCAAGCTGCGTCAACGTCTGAACATTCTGCCGGTGTACAAGCGTGTAGATACCTGTGCCGCGGAATTCGCAACCGACACCGCCTACATGTACTCAAGCTACGACGAAGAGTGTGAAGCCAACCCGTCTGATAAAGACAAGATCATGGTATTGGGCGGTGGCCCGAACCGTATCGGTCAAGGCATCGAGTTCGACTACTGCTGTGTACACGCCGCTCTGGCGATGCGCGAAGACGGTTACGAGACCATCATGGTTAACTGTAACCCAGAGACCGTATCGACTGACTACGACACCTCAGACCGCCTGTACTTCGAGCCAGTAACCCTGGAAGACGTACTGGAAATCGTCCGCGTTGAGCAGCCTAAGGGCGTGATTGTTCAATACGGTGGTCAAACCCCGCTTAAACTGGCTCGCGCCTTGGAAGCGGCTGGTGTGCCAATCATCGGTACTTCACCGGATGCGATTGACCGCGCCGAAGACCGTGAGCGTTTCCAACAAGCAGTTGACCGCCTCAAGCTGAAGCAGCCTGAGAACGACACCGTGACTACCGTTGAAGAAGCGGTACGCAGCGCTGAGCGCATCGGTTACCCACTGGTAGTTCGCCCGTCTTACGTACTGGGTGGTCGCGCCATGGAAATCGTCTATGACGAAGTCGACTTGCGTCGCTACTTCAACGAAGCGGTAAGCGTATCTAACGAATCTCCAGTACTGCTGGATAGCTTCCTGAACGACGCTATCGAAGTGGACATCGACGCCATCTGTGACGGCAAAGACGTGGTGATTGGCGGCATCATGGAGCACATCGAGCAAGCTGGTGTTCACTCTGGTGACTCTGCCTGTTCACTGCCTCCTTACACCCTGAGCCCGCAAATCCAAGATCGTCTGCGCGAGCAAGTACGTGCTTTGGCACTGGAGCTGGGCGTAATCGGTCTGATGAACACGCAGTTCGCGATTAAGGGCGATGACATCTACCTGATCGAAGTGAACCCACGTGCTGCGCGTACCGTGCCGTTCGTATCGAAAGCCACCGGTGTGCCAATCGCTAAGGTTGCTGCGCGGGTAATGGCCGGTAAAACTCTGGCAGAACAGGGCTTCACCAAAGAAGTGATCCCACCGTTCTACTCAGTGAAAGAAGTGGTACTGCCGTTTAACAAGTTCCCGGGTGTTGACCCAATCTTGGGCCCAGAGATGCGCTCTACCGGTGAGGTAATGGGCGTCGGTGATACCTTCGCTGAAGCCTACGCTAAAGCTGAGCTGGGCATTGGTAACGATGGTCCTAAGAGCGGCCGTGCGCTGCTCTCGGTTCGTCACTCAGACAAGCACCGCGTTGCTGAGCTGGCTAAGAAGCTGGTTGAGCTGGGCTACGAGCTGGATGCAACCCACGGTACTGCCGTTATCTTGGGCGAAGCGGGTATCAACCCTCGCTTGGTGAACAAGGTGCACGAAGGTCGTCCACACATCCTTGACCGCATGAAGAACGGCGAGTACGCCTACGTGGTAAACACCACCGAAGGCCGCCAGTCTATCGAAGACTCGCGTCAGCTACGTCGCGCAGCCCTGCGTTACAAGGTGAACTACACCACTACCCTGAATGGCGCATTCGCGACCTGTCAGGCCCACTCGGCCGATGACCGTGGCGTGGTGACTTCAGTACAAGAGCTGCATCAGCGTATGAAGTAAGGAGAGCCCGCTTTCCTGACCGAAATGGCCAAGGCTTCACGCTTTTGTCATTTCGGGTTACACTGAAGACAAGATCTTAAGAAGATAAGATTTAAAAAACGCTGGCTATCATTAGATGGCCAGTTTTTTTTCTGTCTTTAGTGCTGCCATATAGGTAGCTTTTTCTGTTCAAAGCGATTTAACGCTGTAAGCGATGAAGAGTTAATACTATGCAAGCAATCCCAATGACCGTGCGTGGCGCTGACCAGCTACGTGAGGAACTGGAACATCTGAAGACCGTGCGCCGCCCGGCAATTATCGATGCTATCGCTGAGGCCCGCGAGCATGGCGATTTAAAAGAAAATGCCGAGTACCACGCTGCGCGTGAGCAACAAGGTTTTTGCGAAGGCCGCATTCAGGAAATCGAAGCCAAGCTGAGCAACGTGCAGGTTATCGATGTCACCAAGATGCCAAACAACGGCAAAGTGATCTTCGGTGCCACCGTGACCCTGCTTAACTTGGATACCGAAGACGAAGTGACCTACCAAATTGTGGGTGACGACGAGGCGGACCTAAAACAGAACATGATCTCCGTAAACTCTCCAATTGCCCGTGCCCTGATTGGCAAGCAATTGGATGACGAAGTCACCGTGCACACCCCCGGTGGTGAGGTGGACTACGAGATCACCGAGGTTGAGTACAAGTAACGACATCCGTAGGTCACATTGATGGTGTACCTTCGCTTTACTTGATTGATACGCAGCTTCGGCTGCGTTTTTCGTATTTAGAGGTATTACGTGTTAGAGCTGGATTACTCGCGCTATCAAGCGCTGATTTTTGATATGGATGGCACCTTGGTCGACTCTATGCCATCGCACTTAAAGGCATGGCAAACGGCTTTGGAAGAGCAGGGGCTACCGGTGGATATCGACTTTGTTGGAAAGCGCGGCGGTATGCCGACTCCCAAGATTGCCGACGAGTACGCCAGCCACTTTGGCGTGACCTTCGATAAGGCTCAGTTGGTCAAAACCAAGAAAGCCACCTTTGACACGCTATGGCAGGAAGTAGCGCGCATCCCAGCAAGCGTAGCGGTTGCTGAGCAGTTCCAAGGCAAGCTACCGATGGCGGTGGGTACTGGCGCAGAGCGCAGTAATATGCAGCGGATCCTCGATAACCTATCGTTGACAGAGATGTTCACCACCTTGGTGAGCGCCGATGAGGTGAAGGCGCACAAGCCTGAGCCCGATACCTTCTTATACGCCGCCAAGGAGATGAATACCGCACCTGAGCAATGCCTAGTGTTTGAAGACACTCCCTTTGGCCTGCAGGCTGCGCACAACGCCGGTATGGATTGCGTATTGGTATTGGATGGGCAACTGGCGGAATTCCATGCTTGTCCGGAGCATCAGACTGCATAAATCCTTATGCGTGCGATATTTGAACAATAACTCGCGTTTTGATAGATTAATGACCAACCAGGGACGGGTAAACTGTTTATTTTGTTTTGCTAATTGGCATTTTCAGGTGGTAACAAATGCAAGTATCCCAAACTGGTTTCTCTGCAGCGCAATACCTTTCTTCCGCTGGCGATGCTCGGATCCAACCGACGCCGCCGCGCGATATCGTTGATCGCATCAAAGACGAGTACGACAAGCTCAGCCCTGAGCAGCAGCTGCAGGCGCGCCGGGCCGCTGAAGGCGCAGTAGCGGATTACAAAGCCGGTGAGCAAGCCAAGACCGATGCAAAGCGCAACACTGCCCTACAGGTCAATCAGGTGCAACATCAAGACAAGTTGGTGGATATCTACCTGCAGACCACCATGGGGGGCGACAAATCCGGCTCTTCACGTAGTGATGGAACCTGGACCACGGTGAAATCGATCAACGACAGCATCGAAAACCAGCAGAAAGCTGATCGCTACCTGAAGACTGCGGGCATCTACGCACAAGTGCGCGATTGGGAGCAGACCCCGCGCCCTGAGCTGTTAAACGAGCAGGTTTAATACCAATCAGAACAAGTATCTGGTCATCTTTGCTGGTTAAAATCTTTGGTGGCAGCGTCAGCGCTTTTGTAATTAGTCCACTAGTTACGGCAAGCCCTTCCTCGTCCTCAAAGATTTTTCCTGCGCAATATCTGAACATCTACTTATTCGGATTGGTATAAAAACGCAAAAAGCGGCCATTGGCCGCTTTTTAGTATGCAGTGCCGGTTAGGGCTACTTGCGAGGTAGTTCGATCTTTCGGTTTTCCGACGGGCGGTAAATCACCAGGATGTGACCGATGGTCTGTACCTTCACTGCCCTGGTGTTTGACACGATGGTGTCTGCAATCAATTGCTTCATTTCCCGATCGTCGGTGGGGATCTTCACCTTGATCAATTCGTGATGATCAAGTGCCAGCTCAATCTCGGCCATAATCCCCTCAGTCAAGCCATTGGCACCCAGCAAGACGACAGGCTTGAGCGGATGGGCCAAGGACTTAAGGTGTTGTTTCTGCTTATTACTCAGTTGCATAGAAATTTTCTACTGACTCGGGGTTGAAAACCCTTATTTTAACGCCATCTCTAGGCTATTACTATGTAATCGTCCTAACTAAATACTATTCGGTAAGTTTTCGGTGACCAAAAAGAAACATTCAGCCAGCTCCAAGCGCTGGTTAAACGAACATTTTGATGACCATTACGTCCAGCAAGCGCAGAAACAAGGCCTGCGCTCACGGGCGGTTTTCAAGATTGAAGAGATCCAGCAAAAGGACAAACTGCTGAAGCCGGGCATGACGGTTGTCGACCTTGGGGCTGCCCCTGGGGGATGGTCACAATACGCGGTGGAGCAGGTGGGCATGGGTGGCCATGTGATCGCCTGTGACATCTTGCAGATGGACCCAATTGCTGGCGTCGATTTCTTGTGCGGTGACTTCCGAGAAGAAGCCGTGCTGAATGCCTTGTTGGAGCGTATTGGCGACAACAAGGTCGATGTGGTGATGTCAGATATGGCACCGAACATGAGCGGCAATAAAGCCGTTGATCAATCGGGGGCAATGTATTTGGTTGAGCTGGCGTTGGATATGTGCCGAGAGGTACTGGCACCGAAAGGCAGCTTTGTGGTCAAAGTATTCCAAGGAGAAGGTTTTGACCAATATCTGCAGGAAGTACGTAGTATGTTCAGTAGCGTCAAAACCCGTAAACCAGACTCTTCACGTGCCCGTTCCCGTGAAGTCTATTTGGTAGCTAGTGGTTTTAAACTGTAGTACGCTAACTAAAGTTACCTTTTATTTACAGATGAGGTTTTCGTCTTGAGTGACATGGCAAAAAATCTGATTTTGTGGCTGGTCATCGCGGTAGTTTTGATGTCGGTTTTTCAAAGCTTTAGCCCCGATTCCAGTAGTGGTCGTCAAATGGACTACGCAACGTTTGTAAGGGAAGTCAATCACGGCCAGATCCGCGAAGTGAAGATTTCTGGGCAGGAGATCAACGGTGTTAAACGCACCGGCGAGCAATTCACTACTCTGATCCCATATCCAGATCGTGACCTGTTGAATGACCTTATCAAACAAGATGTGAAAGTGATTGGTGAGAAGCCGGAAGAACAAGGCTTACTGACTTCGATCTTTATTTCTTGGTTCCCGATGCTATTGCTGATCGGGGTGTGGATCTTCTTTATGCGTCAGATGCAAGGCGGCGGCGGTAAGGGCGCGATGTCCTTCGGCAAGAGCAAAGCGCGTCTGATGAGTGAAGACCAAATCAAAACCACCTTTGCCGATGTTGCTGGTTGCGACGAAGCCAAAGAAGAAGTGGCAGAGCTGGTCGACTACCTGCGCGACCCAACCAAGTTCCAAAAGCTGGGCGGTAAGATCCCGACTGGTGTGTTGATGGTAGGTCCTCCGGGTACCGGTAAAACCTTGCTGGCCAAAGCGATTGCCGGTGAAGCGAAGGTACCGTTCTTTACCATCTCCGGTTCTGACTTTGTTGAGATGTTCGTGGGTGTGGGCGCCTCTCGTGTTCGCGACATGTTCGAGCAAGCTAAAAAGTCTGCGCCTTGCATCATCTTTATCGATGAGATTGATGCGGTAGGCCGTCAGCGTGGTGCTGGTCTGGGTGGTGGTCACGATGAGCGTGAGCAAACCCTTAACCAGATGCTGGTTGAGATGGATGGTTTCGAAGGTAACGAAGGTATTATTGTTATCGCTGCGACTAACCGTCCTGACGTACTGGACCCTGCGCTGCTGCGCCCCGGTCGCTTCGACCGTCAGGTGACCGTTGGTCTGCCAGATGTACGTGGTCGTGAGCAAATCCTTAAGGTACATATGCGCAAGGTGCCGCTGGCCGATGGCGTTGACGCGGCGGTAATCGCTCGCGGTACCCCAGGCTTCTCCGGTGCGGATTTGGCGAACCTAGTGAATGAGGCTGCCTTGTTTGCCGCCCGTGGTAACAAACGAACCGTTGCCATGGAAGAGTTCGAAAAAGCCAAAGACAAGATCATGATGGGTGCTGAGCGCAAGTCCATGGTGATGACCGAAAACGAGAAAGAGATGACCGCTTACCACGAAGCGGGTCACGCCATCGTTGGTCGCTTGGTGCCAGAGCACGACCCAGTTTATAAGGTGAGTATTATTCCACGTGGCCGCGCGCTGGGTGTGACCATGTACCTGCCTGAGCAAGACCGGGTGAGTCACAGCAAGCAGCACTTGGAGAGTATGATTTCCAGTCTTTATGGTGGCCGACTTGCTGAGAAGATCATCTACGGTGATGACAAAGTCTCCACCGGTGCGTCTAATGATATTGAGCGTGCCACTGAGATTGCTCGCAAGATGGTGACCCAGTGGGGTCTGTCTGAATCGATGGGGCCACTGCTCTACGCCGATGAAGAAGGTGAGGTGTTCTTGGGCCGCACTGCGGCTAAGTCGAAGCATATGTCAGATGACACTGCCAAGGCGATTGACCATGAGATCCGTGCCGTTATCGACCGCAACTACTCGCGCGCAGAAAATCTGCTGAACGAGAACATGGACATCTTGCATGCCATGAAAGATGCGTTGATGAAGTATGAGACCATCGATGCCAAGCAAATCGATGATCTGATGGAGCGCAAAGACCCTCGTCCACCTGCGGATTGGGATCAAGACAGCAGCAGCTCGGGCGGTAGCGATGACAACTCCGGTGCCAGCGCGGTGGCCGAAGAAGACAAGCCAAAGGCAAGTGGCGACAGCCCGATGTCTGAAGACCCGGCTCAGTAATCAATAAGAACTAGTGCCCCGCGCAAGCGGGGCTTTTTCGTCTATGAAGCAAGCATTTCCTTTTCAACTCGCTGGACGTTGCTTCCAGCACCCCATCGTAATGGGAATCCTCAATGTCACCCCTGATTCGTTCTCCGATGGCGGCAGCTATCTAAACATCGACAGCGCGGTACAGCAGGCGCTCAAGATGCTTGATGATGGCGCCGAAATTATCGATATCGGTGGTGAATCGACCCGACCAGGCGCACCAGAAGTGTCTCTGGATGAAGAGCTGTCACGCACCATTCCGGTGATTGAAGCCATCCGCCAGCGCAGCGATTGCCTGATTTCCATCGATACCTACAAGGCGCAGGTGATGCGCGAGGCGGTGGCGGCAGGTGCCAGTATGATTAACGATGTCTGCGCGCTTAATCAGCAGGGTGCGCTGCAAGCGGCGGCTGAGCTGCAGGTGCCGGTGTGCCTGATGCATATGCAGGGTAAACCGCGGACCATGCAAGCCGACCCGCAGTATCGCGAAGTGGTGGCAGACATTGCTGAGTTCTTAGCGGAGCGCGTGGCGACCTGCGAGCAGGCAGGATTGGCCAAGGAGCTACTAATCCTTGATCCGGGCTTTGGCTTTGGTAAAACCTTGCAGCACAACCTCGAGTTGCTGGCACGGCTCGAAGAATTTCATCAATTCGGCTTGCCTATATTGGCAGGAATGTCGAGAAAGAGTATGTTTGGGCAACTGTTGGATCGCTCAGTAGAGCAACGCTTGGCGGGAAGCCTAGCGGGCGCGATGCTGGCAGCGCAACAACACGCTCAGATTCTGCGGGTGCACGATGTAGCGCAAACCCGCGATGTATTGGACGTATTAGAAGCAGTAGCAAAGAGTAAGCTATGACTAGAAAATATTTTGGCACCGATGGCGTGCGTGGCAAGGTAGGTGAGTACCCGATTACCCCAGATTTTGCGCTTAAGTTAGGCTGGGCTGCGGGCAAGGTGCTCTCAAGCCAGGGAACCCGTAAAGTACTTATCGGTAAAGACACCCGCATCTCCGGCTATATGCTGGAGTCAGCACTCGAAGCGGGTCTGTCTTCAGCGGGCGTGCAAGCCAGTTTTGTTGGCCCGATGCCAACCCCAGCCGTTGCCTACCTAACCCGAACCTTCCGCGCAGAGGCGGGCATTGTTATTTCTGCATCGCACAACCCTTACTACGACAACGGTATTAAGTTCTTCTCTGCCGATGGCACCAAGTTGCCGGATGATGTCGAGCTAGCGATCGAGCAGCAGCTGGATAACCCGATTACCTGTGTTGAGTCAAATATGTTGGGTAAAGCTAAGCGCATCGAAGATGCGGTTGGCCGTTATATCGAGTTTTGTAAGAGTACCTTCCCAAATCGCTTTAGCCTCAACGGCCTGCGTATTGTGGTTGACTGCGCCAACGGTGCAACCTATCACATTGCGCCAAAGGTGTTTGCCGAGCTAGGCGCCGAAGTTATTGCTATTGCCAATCAGCCCGACGGGCTGAATATCAACGAGCGCTGCGGCGCCACCAACACCAAGCTGCTAGCTGAAGAGGTGCTTAAGCACCGCGCCGATCTTGGTATCGCCTTCGATGGTGATGGCGACCGGGTGATGATGATTGATGGCAATGGCCAGCAAGTTGATGGCGACGAAATCCTGTATATCCTAGCGTGCGACGCCCAAGACACCGGCCGTTTGAACGGTGGGGTGGTGGGCACGTTGATGACCAACCTCGCCTTCGAGCAAGCCATGGAAGCGCGCAATATTCCTTTTGTTCGCGCGAAAGTAGGCGATCGCTACGTGATGGAGCAGCTGCTGGAACACGGCTGGGCATTTGGCGGCGAGAACTCTGGCCATATTATCTGTCTGGAACACACCACTACTGGCGATGGTATCGTGGCTGCCCTGCAGGTACTGGCTGCCATGTTGAGCAAAGGGGAAGATCTGCGCGGACTACTCAAAGACCTCACCCTGTACCCACAATTACTGGTGAACGTGCGCTTCCAAGGCGATAGCGATCCACTCTCCAGTGAAGTGGTGCAGCAAGCTCAGGCAGAAGCCGAGGCCAAGCTTGCTGGTAATGGCCGGGTGCTGCTGCGTAAGTCAGGTACCGAGCCGCTGCTACGGGTGATGGTTGAAGGGCGCGACTCGGCCTTGGTCGAGAGCTGTGCCCAGTCCATTGCCGATGCAGTCAAAGTGGCCTGCGCGTAACACGCGGGCCAGATCTGCACACAAATCCAGCGATTGAATACCTATAGCCAATTTTTTGCGCTAAGCGCTTGTATTGGCTAACTAGGTTCGCTACTATCTCGCCCGCTTTGGTGACTCGTGTTTCTCAAAGGGGCGAGCGCAAGTTAGTCCTACACATAGGTGAAGAGAATGTACGAAATTTTACTGGTATTGTTTCTGTTAGTCGCCTTAGCCTTAATCGGCTTGGTTATGATCCAGCAAGGTAAAGGTGCTGGCATGGGCGCGTCTTTTGGTTCTGGTGCCTCGAATACTGTATTCGGCGCAACCGGCTCAGGTAACTTCCTGACCCGCAGTACCGCAATCTGCGCGACCCTGTTTTTCGTAATTAGTTTGCTGTTGGGTAACCTCACAACAAAGCAAACCAAGCAAAACGATGTAGAAGAAGATCTGTCTGCACCAGCTTTCGAGGTGGTGATTCCGGATGCTGACGTACCTTCAGCTCCAGTTAGCCCGGATTCAGACGTTCCGAACTAAGTTTCTTGCCGAGGTGGTGGAATTGGTAGACACGCTATCTTGAGGGGGTAGTGTCCTATGGACGTGCGGGTTCAAGTCCCGCTCTCGGCACCAAAGTTTAGTTTTGCAAGATGCCAGAGTGATTGTTATAATCCTCGGCAATTTCGGACGCGGGGTGGAGCAGCCTGGTAGCTCGTCGGGCTCATAACCCGAAGGTCGTCGGTTCAAATCCGGCCCCCGCAACCAATCTCATCCGATATGAGATAGCGAAACGGCTCAGCTAGTAAAAAGCCCCGCATTATCGGGGCTTTTTGTCATCTTAAAGCCGCACTTTTAAGTGCTAGAACTGGGCTCTATAAGCCCTTTTTTTGTTTCTGGAGGGGAACCTTGGCTAGTTTAGAACAACGACTCACTGACATGTTGCGACCTGCGGTAGAGGCCACTGGCTTCGAACTGTGGGGTATTGAGTATGTTAGTGCCGGTAAACACTCCATCGTGCGTGTTTACATCGACCACGAGAACGGCATCACCGTTGACGACTGTGCAGAAGTTAGTCGTCAAGTCAGTGCCGTACTTGACGTGGAAGACCCAATCAGCACCGAATATAACCTAGAGGTTTCCTCGCCAGGATTAGAACGCCCGCTGTTCACGGCTGAGCAATTTGCTCTCTGTGTGGGTGAAGTTGCATTCCTGCAAACCCGTATGGCGGTTGAAAACCGTCGTAAGTGGCAGGGTGTGATCGTCGCGGTAGAAGGCGACATGGTGACTCTTGACGTCGACCAACAGCAACACCGTTTAGCGCTGAGCAACGTGCAAAAAGCGCATATTGTCCCCCAGTTTGACTAAAGAGGCTCAGGAATGAACAAAGAAGTCTTGTTGGTAGTTGACGCGGTCTCCAATGAAAAGGCCCTGCCGCGTGAGCGTATCTTCGAAGCGATGGAAATTGCTTTGGCGACCGCTACCAAGAAAAAATATGAAGGCGATATCGAAGTTCGTGTAGATATCGACCGTAAAAGTGGCAACTTCGATACCTTCCGTCGCTGGATGGTGGTTGAGAACGAAGAAGCCATTGAGCACCCATTCCGTGAGATCACCCTCGAAGCCGCGCGCATCGACGAGCCAGAGATCGAACTGGGTGACTACGTAGAAGAACAGATTGAATCGGTTGTCTTCGACCGCATCACTACCCAAACCGCTAAGCAGGTTATCGTGCAAAAAGTACGTGAAGCCGAGCGTGCTCAAGTGGTTGAGCAGTACGTTGACCAAGTCAACGACTTGGTGACCGGTGTGGTGAAGAAAGTAACCCGCGACAACATCATCGTTGATCTGGGCAACAACGCAGAAGCCGTTATCCACCGTGAAGAGCAGCTTCCACGTGAAGCGTTCCGCCCGGGTGACCGTGTTCGCGGCCTGCTGTACGACGTACGTCCAGAAGCACGTGGCGCGCAGCTGTTTATGAGCCGTACCCGTCCGGAAATGCTGATTGAGCTGTTCCGCATCGAGGTGCCAGAAATCGCTGAAGAGATGATCGAGCTCAAAGGCGCTGCCCGTGACCCAGGTTCTCGCGCCAAGATCGCCGTGAAAACCAACGACCGTCGCATCGACCCTGTGGGCGCTTGTGTTGGTATGCGTGGTGCGCGTGTTCAAGCGGTATCAGGCGAGCTTGGTAACGAGCGTGTGGATATCGTGCTGTGGGACGACAATCCAGCTCAGTTCGTGATTAACGCTATGGCGCCAGCAGAAGTGGCTTCCATCATCGTTGATGAAGACAGCAACTCAATGGACATTGCCGTTGAGCAAGATAACTTGGCTCAAGCGATTGGCCGTAACGGTCAAAACGTACGTCTGGCTTCTCAGCTAACCGGCTGGGAGCTGAACGTAATGACCGTTGACGACATGCAGAACAAGCACCAGGAAGAAGCCCAGCGCTCTATCGACCTGTTCACTGCACATCTGGATATCGATGACGACTTCGCCATTGTGTTGGTTGAAGAAGGCTTCACCACTTTGGAAGAGATTGCTTACGTACCAGCGTCTGAGCTGATGAGCATCGACGGTCTGGACGAAGAAACCGTGAGCGAGCTGCGTGAACGCGCTAAAGCGGCTCTGGTGACTGAAGCATTGGCGAAAGAAGAGTCATTGGAAAATGCTGAGCCAGCAGACGACCTGCTGAACTTGGAAGGCTTGGATCGCCACTTAGCCTTCGTAATGGCAAGCAAAGGGGTGGTTACCCTGGAAGATCTTGCCGAGCAGGGCGTTGATGATCTTGAAGAGATCGAAGAGCTTTCAGCAGAGAAAGCTGCAGAACTAATTATGGCCGCCAGACAGATTTGCTGGTTCGGCGACGAAGAATAAGGTCGACGGAGGAATTATACCCGATGACAGAGGTTTCCATTAAGCAACTCGCCACCGATATTGGCACCACTGAAGACAAGCTGGTTCAGCAATTTGCTGACGCAGGTATCAGCAAAGCTCAGGGTGACATGGTGACTGAAGCAGAGAAAAGCACCCTGCTCAAGCACCTGAAAGAGCAGCATGGCGAGCAAGACAGCAATCCAAGCCGTATGACCCTTAAGCGCACCACTAAGAGCACGCTTAACATCGGCTCAGGTGGTAAGCAGCGCACCGTTCAAGTAGAGACGCGTAAGAAGCGCACCTACGTGAAGCGCAGCGCCGTTGAAGAACAAGCACGTAAAGAAGCGGAAGAGAAAGCCCGCATCGAGGCTGAAGAAGCCGCACGTCGCGAAGCTGAAGAGAAAGCGCGCCTAGAAGCAGAAGCCAAGGCGAAGAAAGAAGCCGAAGCAAAAGCTAAGCAAGAAGCTGAGGCGAAAGCCAAGGCTGAAGCGCAAACTAAAGCGACTGACACGCCTGCGGAAGAGCCTGCAGCGCCGAAAACTGCTGAAGAGATCGCTGCTGAAAAAGAAGCGGCTGAGCTACTTAAGCTACGCGAAGAAGAAGCTAAGCGTAAAGCGGAAGAAGAAGCGCGCGTTAAAGCAGAAGAAGCTAAGCGTTTGGCTGAAGAGAATGCCGCTCGCTGGGCCAAAGAAGAAGCTGAGCGTAAGAAGCGCGAAGAGACGTCGGATTACCACACCACGACCTCTACCTATGCCCGTCAGGCAGAAGATGATCAAGAGCGTCGTGATGAAGCCCCTCGCCGTAAGAAGCGTAAGAAGGCTGCCGGTAACGATGATCGCAACAACAACCGTCGCGGTGGCCGTAAAGGCAAGCGTCAGGTAGCGACCCCTAGCTCTATCCAGCATGGCTTTAACAAGCCAGCACAGCCGGTTGAGCGTGAAGTGCGCATTGGCGAAACCATCTCTGTTGGCGAACTGGCTAACAAGATGGCGGTGAAAGCTACTGAAGTGATCAAGGCGATGATGAAGATGGGCGCCATGGCAACCATTAACCAAGTTATCGACCAAGAGACTGCGCAGCTGGTTGCTGAAGAAATGGGTCACAAGGTTGTTCTGGTTAAAGAGAACGCCCTTGAAGAGCAGGTGATGCAAGAAGCCGAGTCTACTGGTGAGCAAGAAACACGTGCACCAGTTGTGACCATCATGGGTCACGTTGACCACGGTAAGACCTCGCTACTGGATTACATCCGTAAAGCGAAGATTGCAGACGGCGAAGCCGGTGGTATTACCCAGCACATCGGTGCATACCACGTTGAAACCAACGGCAACATGATTACCTTCCTGGATACGCCTGGACACGCAGCGTTTACCTCGATGCGTGCTCGTGGTGCCAAGGCAACCGATATCGTGGTTCTGGTAGTTGCTGCCGATGACGGCGTAATGCCACAAACCATTGAAGCAATTCAGCACGCTAAAGCCGCTGAAGTGCCACTGGTTGTTGCAGTGAACAAGATCGATAAAGAAACCGCTGATCCAGATCGTGTTAAAACCGAGCTGGCGCAACACGAAGTTATCCCAGAAGATTGGGGCGGTGAGAACCAGTTCGTGCACGTATCGGCCAAGAGCGGTGAAGGTATCGACGATCTGCTAGATGCTATCTTGCTGCAATCTGAAGTATTGGAACTGACTGCAAGCCATGCGGGTGCAGCGTCTGGTGTGGTTATCGAATCACGCCTTGATAAAGGCCGCGGCCCGGTTGCTTCTATCCTGGTTCAACAAGGTGAGCTAAACAAAGGCGATATCATCCTGTGTGGTCTGGAGTACGGTCGTATCCGTGCGATGAAAGATGAGAACGGTAAAGATATCGACACCGCGGGTCCGTCTATCCCAGTAGAGATTCTGGGTCTGTCTGGCGTACCGCAAGCCGGTGACGAAGCCACTGTAGTACGCGACGAGCGTAAAGCCCGAGAAGTTGCCCTGTACCGTCAAGGCAAGTTCCGCGACGTGAAACTGGCGCGTCAGCAGAAGGCCAAGCTGGAGAACATGTTCGCCAACATGACCGAAGGCGAGGTTCAAGAACTGAACATCGTACTGAAGGCCGACGTACAAGGTTCACTGGAAGCAATCGCCGACTCACTGGTGAAACTGTCTACCGACGAAGTGAAGGTAAGCATCATCGGTCGTGGTGTAGGTGGTATCACCGAAACCGACGCGACCCTGGCCGCTGCCTCGAACGCTATCGTACTGGGCTTTAACGTACGTGCTGACGCGACTGCTCGTCGTGTTATCGACTCAGAAAGCGTTGAACTGCGTTACTACAGCGTAATCTACGACCTAATCGATGAAGTGAAGAGCGCGATGAGCGGTCTGCTGGCTCCTGAGTTCAAACAGGAAATCATCGGTCTGGCTGAAGTTCGTGACGTGTTCAAGTCGCCTAAGCTGGGTGCTATCGCCGGTTGTATGGTGGTTGACGGTATCGTTAAGCGCTCCAACCCAATCCGCGTACTTCGTGAGAACGTAGTTATCTACGAAGGCGAACTGGAATCACTACGTCGCTTTAAAGACGACGTAGCCGAAGTTCGTAACGGTATGGAGTGTGGTATCGGCGTTAAGAACTATAATGATGTTCGCGTTGGTGACCAAATCGAAGTATTCGAAGTGGTAGAAGTTAAACGTAGCATCTAAGCCACGTAGAAATACTGAAAATGGGGGCTTAGGCCCCCATTGCTATTTATAGCCCTGTGTGAGTTGCATACCGCATAGGGGTAGAGGAGAAGCAGTATGCCAAGAGAATTTAGTCGCCCGGATCGGGTTGCCCAACAGATCCAAAAAGAAGTCGCTGTGATCTTGCAGCGCGAAATCCGCGACCAACGTTTAGGCCTGACCACCGTGTCAGAAGTTGAAGTCACCCGCGACCTGGCCTACGCCAAGGTGTTCGTGACCTTCTTAAATGACGACGCAGAGTCAGTTAAAGGCGGTATGGAAGCGCTCGAAGAGCACGGCCCATACATCCGCCATATGCTCGCCAAGCAAATGCGTCTGCGTGCAGTACCAGAGCTGCGCTTCCAGTATGACCGCAGCCTGCAAGAAGGTCTGCGTATGTCTGAGCTGGCAAGCCAAGCGGTAAAAGAAGACCAAAAGAAAGCTGAGCAGAGCGGCCGCTCTGATGAAGGTGAGGAAGCCTAATGGGGCGTCGTCGTAATAAAGGCCGTCCGGTGGACGGCATCTTGCTGCTGAACAAGCCAACTGGCGCGTCATCGAACAATGTGCTGCAGCAGGTAAAGCGTATCTACTTTGCCCAAAAGGCGGGCCACACCGGCGCGTTGGACCCACTAGCCACCGGTATGCTGCCGATCTGTCTGGGTGAGGCCACCAAGTTTTCCCAGTACTTGCTCGACTCCGACAAGCGTTACCAAGTTACCGCGAAGTTGGGGGTACGTACCGACACCTCGGATTCTGACGGTGAGGTGGTGCAAACCCGCCCGGTTGAGGTCACTGAGCAGCAGGTGCGTGATGCCTTGCCGCAGTTCACCGGCAAGATTGAGCAAGTGCCAAGCATGTACTCAGCGCTTAAGTATCAGGGCAAGCCTCTGTACTACTATGCCCGCGAAGGCATTGAAGTGCCGCGTGAGTCGCGCCCGATTGAGGTGTTCGAGAACAACTTTATCTCGCTTGATGGCGATGAACTTAGCCTGGATATCCACTGCTCTAAAGGCACCTACATCCGCACCATCATCGATGATCTGGGTGAGCTGCTGGGCTGTGGTGCCCACGTGATCAAACTACACCGCTCGCAGGTGGCCGATTACCCGGCCGATCAGATGGTGACCATCGAGCAGCTAGAGTACATCTTCGACTACGCCAAGGCGCAAGACGTGCCGCCACGCGAAGAGCTGGACCCACTGCTATTGCCCATGGACACCGCGGTAGCCAGCCTGCCAGAGGTAGTGCTTCCCGATGCCATCGGTGATTACCTGATGCACGGCCAGGCAGTGCAAGTGGCGGGTGCGCCACTGCAAGGCCAGTTCCGCATCTATATCGGCGAGGCGCGTCGCTTCGTGGGTATTGGTGAGCTGAATGACGATGGCTTGGTTGCACCTAAGCGGCTGATTCAGGCTGAGCAGGCACAATCTTAAGCTTTTCAAGGTGAGTGGCGCATGTGGCGCTATCTCGCCTTGCATCTCCACGGCGTGGGCTTTATAATGCGCCGCCTCCATTGCTGAACTAGTGATTGGCAATGGTTTTAACTTACATCCATTAGGAGTTTATTATGTCACTAAGCGCTGCTGAAAAAGCATCGATTGTAGCCGAGTACGCTCGTGTTGAAGGCGATACCGGTTCTCCAGAAGTACAAGTTGCACTGTTGACTGCTCAAATCAACCACCTGCAAGGTCACTTCAAAAAGCACATCCACGATCACCACAGCCGTCGTGGTCTACTACGCATGGTTAGCCAGCGTCGTAAAATGCTTGACTACCTGAAACGTAAAGACGTTGAAGCGTACCAAGCACTGATCGCTAAACTGGGTCTGCGTCGCTAAGCGATTCGCAAACGCCAAGATCATCAAACGCCAGTCTTATGACTGGCGTTTTTCGTTTTTATCCCCGCAAGATTTATTAACACCAATCCAAATAAGTAGCTGGTCATTTTTACTAGTTAAAATCATTGATGGCTGCGTCAGCACTCTTGTAATTAGTCCACTAGTTACAGCGAGCGCTTTCTTGCCCTCAATGATTTTTGCCGCGCAATCTCTGAACATCTACTTATTCGGATTGGTATTATCTCGCTGGTTAGCCCTTTCTCTCTTCTCATTAGTTAGCCGTCGCCTGCCAGAATGCATGTTGTATTTACTGACAAGTGTGTGAAAACTGTCCACTTAAACTATTTGGTTCGTCTCTGTAGCGGCGGCGTGCAGGCCGTTTGGTGCTGGGCGCGCCGGTGGAACACCTACCCATAAAGGTGGGATTTGCCGATAAATCCAGCGTATTTCCTTACTTTATAAGGTGTTTGTGCGATTCCTGAGCGAACACGCATATTATTCAAAAAAGTGTTTGACTAAATTTCTGCAGCCAGTAATATGCACACCCGAAATCGCGGTGAGGTGGCCGAGTGGCTGAAGGCGCTCCCCTGCTAAGGGAGTATAGGGTTTGTAGCCCTATCGAGGGTTCGAATCCCTCCTTCACCGCCATCGATTTCAACGCGCGTGTAGCTCAGCTGGATAGAGTACCTGGCTACGAACCAGGCGGTCGGAGGTTCGAATCCTTCCACGCGCGCCAT
>NZ_KE386908.1:369108-467979 GCF_000429485.1 Aliagarivorans marinus DSM 23064
CGCGCGTGTAGCTCAGCTGGATAGAGTACCTGGCTACGAACCAGGCGGTCGGAGGTTCGAATCCTTCCACGCGCGCCATCTCTCTTCTTCTTTATAACTTCATTTTATTTCAATTGTTTGTCATGACCTTGTTGGCAGGCTGATTATCGCTCTCAACACATTTGATGACTCCATAGCGGCCACTATTGTTCGCTACAGGCCGCTGAATCCTTCCCAAGTCGTTTACCTTGTTCATGCTCGCTGGCATACGCTTTCGTAGGCTGTAGTACAAATTAGGACCTAAGTTTCAGACATTTGTGCATAAAACTTGTTAATTATTCAATCATATAGCGCCGAAGGCCTGTTCAGTTTGTGTACGCGTTATCAGCTTTTTAGTCATCAACAAGCCACTTTGATAAATGTAAACATTCTGTTAATGGCGTGACTTGGTTAAAAATAACAGCGCACACTGTATTAACAGTAAGTTTGAGCAAGATCCCAGTAGTGAGTGGAATATCCATAATTGCATAAACATTCACCATGTGTCGTTGCTTTTTTACAGAGTGCATGCAATTCTAGCTTGTCGTCTAAAAATGGAACTATTTGTATGACTAGCAATCTTTCTCATCCCTCAGTTGGGGAACAGTTGCTTGACGCAGCAGAACTCTTGGGTATCGGCATGGTGGCCGTATTCGCATTCTTGTCTCTGCTTATTCTGGCGATCGTGGTCCTGTCCAAGTTCGCACCACCTGTCGAAGCACCTGTAGCCGCAAAGCCTGCGGCGAAGCCAGTTCAAACTACTAACAATACTGCTGTTATGGCTGCAATCACTGCGGCTGTTCATCAGTATCGGAAGGCACAATAATATTTAGAGGAACCCCCCCCATGTCTAAGCCACTCGCTTTAACTGATGTCGTGTTGCGCGATGCGCACCAGTCTCTATTGGCTACACGCCTGCGTATCGAAGATATGCTCCCCATTGCTTCTGAGCTGGATAAGCTCGGCTACTGGTCACTGGAAACCTGGGGCGGCGCTACCTTCGATTCATGTATTCGTTTCTTGGGTGAAGATCCATGGGAGCGTCTGCGCGAACTGAAAAAGGTAATGCCAAACACCAAGCAACAAATGTTGCTACGTGGCCAAAACCTACTGGGCTACCGTCACTATGCTGATGACGTAGTAGCGAAGTTCGTTGAGCGTGCCGTAACCAACGGTATGGACGTATTCCGTATCTTTGATGCGATGAACGACCCACGTAACTTCCAGGCAGCGGTTAAAGCGGCTATCGAAAACGGTGCACACGCTCAAGGTACCCTGTCTTACACCACCAGCCCAATCCACACACTGGAGAACTGGGTAGGTCTGGCCAAGACTCTTGAAGACATGGGCTGTCACTCAATCTGTATTAAAGACATGTCAGGTCTGCTTAAGCCTTACGAAGCAGAAACTCTGATTAAGCGTCTGAAAGCAGAAACTGATATGGAGCTGGCACTACACTGTCACGCTACTACCGGTCTGAGCCTGCCAACCCAAATGAAAGCCATTGAAGCGGGCATCGACATTATCGATACCTCTATCTCTTCAATGAGCTGCACCTACGGCCACAGCCCAACAGAGACTGTTGTTGCTATGCTGCAAGGCACCGAGCGCGATACTGGCTTGGATCTGTCTAAACTGGAAAGCATCGCTGCTTACTTCCGTGAAGTACGTAAGAAGTACGCCAAGTTCGAAGGTAGCCTGAAAGGTGTTGATTCACGCATCCTGATTGCTCAAGTACCTGGCGGTATGTTGACCAACATGGAAGCGCAGCTTAAAGAGCAGGGCGCTGCCGACCGTATCGACGAAGTACTGGCTGAGATTCCTAAGGTTCGTGAAGACCTGGGCTACATTCCTCTGGTGACTCCAACCTCGCAAATCGTTGGCTCTCAATCAGTTATTAACGTACTGATGGGCGAGCGCTACAAAACCATCACCAAAGAGACCGCAGGCGTACTGTCTGGCCAATACGGTAAGGCTCCGGGTGAAGTAAACAAAGAGCTGCAAGCACGTGTACTAGATGGCGCTGAGCCAATCACTTGCCGCCCTGCCGACCTGATTGCTGCCGAGATGGACCAGCTGCAAGAAGAGATCGTTAAGCTGTCTAAGGAAGAAGGCTTCAAACTGGCTGAGAATGCCGTTGACGACGCTCTGACCTACGCGCTGTTCCCACAAATCGGTCTTAAGTTCCTTAAAAACCGTGGTAACCCAGATGCGTTCGAGCCAGTGCCAAGCGCTGACGACGTGAAGCCAGCCGCTGCACCTGCTAAAGCTGCTGCTAAAGGCGGCGTAGAGACTTACTCGGTACGTGTTGATGGCCAGCTGTACACCGTTGATGTAGGCCCAGAAGGCTCTATCGAAGGTGTTGCTCCAGCCGCCGCTGCTGCTCCTGCAGCTGCCGCCGCTCCAGCCCCAGCTGCCGGTGAGCCCCTGAGTGCACCAATGGCCGGTAACATCTTCAAAGTAATGGCTAAGCCAGGCGACCAAGTTCAGGAAGGCGACGTGCTGCTGATCATGGAAGCGATGAAGATGGAAACTGAAGTACGCTCCACCACTACCGGTGCAGTAAGCGAAGTGAACGTCAAGGAAGGCGATTCGGTTGCAGTGGGCGAAACCCTGCTGACCATCGCGTAAGGAGCGCTTTGTGGAAGGATTTAAGACCCTTTGGCTAACCACTGGTCTGGCGAACTTTGAGCTGGCCCAGTTGGTGATGATTGCAGTGGGCCTCGGCCTACTGTTTCTGGCCATTGCTAAGAAGTTTGAGCCGCTGTTGCTGTTGCCTATCGGCTTCGGTGCGGTGCTATCAAACATCCCGCTAGCAGGCTTTACCGATCCAGGCGGTGTGCTTTACTACGTGTACTACATGGGTGTTGATACCGGGGTATTCCCGCTGTTGATCTTCATGGGCGTAGGTGCACTGACCGACTTTGGCGCGCTGATCGCTAACCCTCGGATGTTGCTGTTGGGTGCCGCGGCGCAGTTCGGTATCTTCGCCACCTTGTTTGGTGCGATCTTGCTGAACTACGTACCGGGCTTCGAGTTCACCCTGGCTGATGCCTCGGCGATTGCGATTATCGGTGGTGCCGATGGCCCAACCGCTATCTTCTTGTCGTCTAAGCTGGCGCCACACCTATTGGGTGCGATTGCGGTAGCGGCCTACTCATACATGGCGCTGGTGCCAATTATCCAGCCGCCAATTATGAAGGCCCTGACCACTGAAGAAGAGCGTCAGATCAAGATGGACCAACTGCGTCCGGTAAGCATGCGTGAGAAGATTATCTTCCCAATTGCAGTACTGACCTTGGCTATCCTGTTCTTGCCAACCGCTACGCCGTTGGTAGGTATGTTCTGTCTGGGTAACCTGATGCGTGAATCGGGTGTGGTTGACCGTCTGAGCAAAACTGCGCAGAACGAGCTGATTAACATCGTGACCATCTTCCTAGGTCTGGCGGTAGGCTCTAAGCTGAATGCTGAGCAGTTCCTGACGTGGAACACCATCGGCATTCTGGTTCTGGGTATGATTGCCTTCGGTATCGGTACTGCCTCTGGCGTATTGATGGCGAAACTGATGAGCCGCTTGAGCGGTGGTAAGATCAACCCACTTATCGGTGCAGCCGGTGTATCTGCGGTACCGATGGCGGCACGTGTTGTGAACAAGGTTGGCCTTGAGTCTAACCCTCACAACTTCCTGCTGATGCATGCGATGGGACCAAACGTTGCTGGGGTACTGGGTAGTGCCGTAGCAGCAGGTATCCTGCTCTCGCTAGTTGGCGGCTAAGCCGAAACCTGAAACGAAAAAACCTGGTGCGTGCACCAGGTTTTTTTATGTCTGAACGTCACTGAATGCTAACGGGTCAGGTACATCATCAAGCTGAAAAAGCCAATCAGAAAGGTGCTACCACCGATGATGATGTAGTAACCAAGTCGTCCATCCTTCATGCTTTTGCCAAAGCGAAACAAGATCAAGGTCCAAAAAACCGACAGAATCAGGGGCAGTAAGAAAAATCTGGCCATGGTGAATTCCTATTGTTTTTATTCAATTTTAGTCCTATTTACGGGGGAATTCGTCAGCTGGCTTCACAGCAACGGGCTTTCTTTCATTTGTTGTCGCGGTTTATTCTAGTCGCAAAGAATATTGCGGGAAGCATGTGTGCTCGCGCTGATGGTAATTTAATCGAACGCGCAGCGCGATAGGCAATCGGGTAGAACATTTTGCTCGCACCGTCGTCTAACTCAACAGCTAAATCAACATCTTGTCATTGAGTTCAGCGCTCGAAACTGGACAATGAGCTCGCCTTACGCTGTTTACAAGGAGTGGCCCATCGATGTGGTGGTTGATGTTTTTTAGTGCGCTGTCGTCGGCAACGCTATTGCCCGGTAGCTCCGAGGTATTGATTGTCTCGTTGGCGGTACGTGAACCTGAGATGGCCCCAGCGTTGTTGGTGTCAGCGACGCTGGGCAACACCATCGGTGGCTATATCACCTTCTTTATGGGGTGGGGCGCGGTGGTGCTGGGCAGACGCTATACCGCGTGGCTGCCCTCTGAAAAAGAGCAAGCCAGAGCGATGCCGTGGCTCAAGCGCTATGGTTGGTGGAGCTTGCTACTGAGCTGGACACCGGTGATTGGCGATGCGCTTTGTCTGTTGGCCGGGGCCGCCAAGCTACCCATTATTCAAAGTGGGCTGGCGATGTTAGTTGGAAAGGCGCTGCGTTACGCGGTGCTGTTGTATGTTGCGGGATTTTTGGGAGGATAGTATGCAACGATGGTGGAAGATTGGATTGTTGCTCGGTGTACTTGCCGGATGTAGTAGTTGGCAGGACAACCCAGCGCAGTCAACGCTGCCATCGGGTGTGACGCTGATTGAAGACCATCTGCCGGAGCAGAACTCTCTCGGTGTGCACTATCAAAAGTACCAGCTCGACAACGGCCTGACGGTACTGCTCTATCCTAACGATGACTCACCGCTAACCCACGTTGACGTGACCTACCATGTTGGTTCCAGCCGAGAGGTTCAGGGTAAGTCTGGCTTTGCTCACTTCTTTGAACACATGATGTTTCAGGGCTCCAAGCACGTTGGTGATCAGGAACATTTCCGCATCGTAAACGAAGCGGGTGGCAGCATGAATGGCACCACCAACAAGGATCGCACCAACTACTACCAAACCGTGCCCTCCAACCAGCTGGAAACCGTGCTGTGGCTGGAAGCAGACCGCATGGGCTTTTTGCTGGAAGCGGTCAGCGAACGCAAGTTTGAGATCCAGCGCGATGCGGTGAAGAACGAGCGCGCCCAGCGCGTCGACAACGCCCCTTACGGCTTGATGCTGGAGCGACTCGACGAAGCGCTCTATCCGCGCGAGCATCCATACTCCTGGCAGCCTATTGGCTACGTGGAAGACCTCGACCGGGTTGATGTGAACGACCTGAAGGCTTTCTTCCTGCGCTGGTATGGCCCGAATAACGCGGTACTGACCATCGGCGGCGACTTCGACACCCAGCAAACTCTGGAATGGGTTACCCAGTACTTTGGCGGGATCCCTAGTGGCCCTGAGGCTGGCAAGCTGCCTACGCAGCCTGCCGAGCTTGATGAAAGCCGTTATATCACCTTGGAAGACCGCGTGCATATACCGGTCCTGCTGATGAGCTATCCAACGGTCTATCTCGGCCATCAGGATGAAGTGGCGCTGGATATGTTCTCTGAGGTACTCGGTGGCGGTAAAAGCTCACTGCTTTACCAGCGCTTGGTGGAGAGCGGAAAAGCCCTGTCGGCCAGCAGCTCCCATTACTGCCAGGAGCTGGCATGTACCCTGAGCGTGTATGTGCGGCTGAACCCTCAATCTGAATACACCCTGGCCGATATCGAGGCCGAGGTGGACTTGGCCATTGCCGAGTTCCGCGAGCGTGGCGTGACCGAAGAGGACCTCACACGGGTGCAAGCCTCGCTGCGCGCTTCATCGATCTTTGGCATGGAGAGTGTGCCAGACGTGGTGCGCCAACTGGCCTTTGGCGAAACCTTCCTCGATGACCCGCTGTTTGTCGAATCGGTGATTGCCCAGTTCGATGCGGTAACCCGCGAGCAAGTCGATAGCGCCTATCGCCACTATATCGAAGGCAAGCCGCGGGTGGTGCTGAGCGTGGTACCGCGCGGCAAACTCGAGCTAGCTGCTGCGCCGGTAAACTTCGAGCCTGAGCCGCGCCAATGGCCAGAGCATCACACCATCGACCCCGAGAGCTTGGCCTATCGCACGGTAGATGATGATTTCGATCGCAGCGCGCAACCGCCAGCCGGTAAAGCGCCCCAGATGAACCTGCCAGAGCTATGGCAAGTGGAGCTGAGCAACGGTATCGCCCTGCTAGGCACCTCCGAGCACAACAACCCGACGACGACCTTACGCCTACGGATGCCCGGCGGCGCCTTGTCGGAATCACCAGAGCATTACGGTATTGCCAAGCTTACCGCCGCGATGCTTAAGCAGAGCTCGCAGGTACGCAGCGCCTCAGCACTGACTGACCGCCTCGAAGAGCTGGGCGCGTCGATTAGCTTTAGCGCCGGGTTGAGCGATCAGATCATAGAAGTGCGTAGCTTGAGCGAGAACCTTGAGGAGGTGTTGGGACTGTTAGAAGATCAGCTGCTACGCCCAGCCTTTGATGAGCAAGAGTTCCAACGTGAGCAGGCGCGCTACCTGCAAAGCATAGAGCAGCGTTTTAACCAGAGCCAATGGCTGGCCAGCGTGATGGCGCAAACTCTCACATTTGGGCAAGACAGCCGTTTGGGTAGCTCCAGTTATGGCACCCGTGAGAGCATCGCCAATATCACCTTAGAAGATGTGAAGGCCTTCTGGCAGCAACACTATCAGCCACGACCGAGCCAGATGGTCGCGGTAACCAACCTCAGCGCCGAGCAACTGCAAGACAAGCTCAAGCCCTTGGTCGCCGAGTGGCAGGGTGAGTCGGCCTCTGCCGGTCGCTTGAGCCAACAGGGGCAAGCCAAGCCGGGGATCTACCTGATCGATCGTCCGGGCGCGGTGCAAACTGCCTTGCGGATCACCCGACCGGCCTTGGCCTATGATGCTACCGGTGACTTCTTCAAAGCCAACCTGATGAACTTTAACTTCGGCGGTAACTTCAACAGCCGGATCAACCAGAATCTGCGTGAAGACAAGGGCTACACCTATGGGGTGAGCTCCTACTTCTCTGGGTTTGAGCAAGGCGGCAGCTTTGTTATCTCCAGTGACATTCGCCGCGACGCCACCGCTGCTGCCATCTCTGAGCTGCTACAAGAACTGCACAGCTACATGGATAGCGGCCCCAGCGAGCAAGAGCTGGAGTACATGCGCAGCGCGGTAACACAGCAAGAGGCGCTCTCTTATGCAACGCCAAGCCAGAAGGCTTCTTTCTTGATGCTGATGCAGATGTATCAGCTGGAGCCGGACTTTGTCGAACAGCAACAGCTGATCACCAACAGCATCAGCAGCGAAGAGCTGCAGGCGCTGGCGGCACGCTTCTTCTCCCCCGAGGAGATGTGCATTGTGGTGGTGGGCGATAAACGTGCCTTGCTGCCGGATCTAGAGCGACTTGGCCTGCCGGTCCAAGAGGTGGAACTGTAAACGCTTATCCCGCCGCGTAGCGTGTCTTTACGCGGCGGGATATTGCGGTGAAAAATCAGCCGTAGAGTGCGCTGAGCGGTCGTGAAAGTAGTAATTGCCCGGCATTACCGCTATTCTTGGCGGCACTAACAGCGAATTAACAATACGGATCAAATTTTGTCGCAACTGAAGCACTTAGAGCAATTGCAGTCGCTCTTAAAGGACACCGGCTTATGTGGCATCAAACGCGGAATCGAGCGCGAAGCATTACGCATCACGCCGCAGGGCGCGTTGGCCACCGATCCCCATCCCGCTGAGCTCGGCTCAGCCCTGACCCATCCGCTTATTACCACCGATTACTCGGAATCGTTGCTGGAGTTTATTACTCCGGTATCGGAGAACGTGGCGACGTTGCTGTCGCGTCTGGCGGACATCCACCACTTCAGTGTTAAGCATATCGGTGAGCAGCGCCTATGGCCGCTCAGCATGCCATGCTACGTGGGCGACCCCGACGATATCAATCTGGCCGACTATGGTCAGTCCAATATCGGCAAGATGAAACGGGCCTATCGTGAGGGCCTTAAGCGTCGCTACGGTAGTCCGATGCAGATTATCTCGGGTGTGCACTACAACTTTTCGCTGCCGATGCACTTTTGGGAGATGAAGCAGAAGCTGGACGGCGATAGCCAGCCGCTGCAGGATTACATCTCTGAGCAATACATGGCGCTGATCCGTAATTTCTATCGCTATGGCTGGATGGTCGCCTACCTGTATGGCGCCTCACCGGCGGTATGTGGCTCGTTTGTCGATGGCAAGGGCTCCAAGCTGCCGTTTGAGACCTTGGGCCAAGGCACCCGCTATCTGCCGTTTGCCACCTCGCTGCGCCTCAGTGATCTTGGCTACACCTCCAACGAGCAGAATCACCTCGAGATTAACTACAACAGCGTGGCCGAGTACGTCAACTCGGTGCAAGCCGCAGTAAATCGCCACTCCGAGCACTTTGAAGAGTTGGGTGTGAAGGTGGACGGCGAGTACCGCCAGCTTAATGCCAACGTGCTGCAGATTGAGAATGAGCTGTACGCGCCGATCCGCGCCAAGCGGGTGGCTAAATCAGGGCAAACCCCGTCGCAGGCGCTGTCGCAGGGCGGGGTTGAGTATATCGAGATCCGTGCGCTGGACGTTAACCCATTCTCGCCTCTGGGCGTGACCGAGCAGCAGGTGCGGGTTATCGACAGCTTGCTGTTGGCGTGCTTGTTATTGCCATCAGCGCCGATGGGGCAGCTAGAGCTGCAAAACTGCCGCTACAACTTCAACCAGGTGGCAGTGCGAGGCCGTGACCCTCAGCTAAACCTGGCCATTAATGGCGAAGACGCGCCGATTGGCCAGTACATCGAACAGCTAATGACCAAGATGGAGCAAGCCGCAGAGCTGCTGGATACTTGTCGACTAGAAGCGGACTTTGCTAGTGCCTTGGCAGATGCCAAGCGTGAAGTTGAACAAGGCCATACTTACTCAGCGCGGGTGATGGATACCTTGCTCTCTCAGGATCTGGATAACAGTCGTTGGGGATTGGAGTTGGCCCAGCAGTATCGCGAGCAATTACTCGACCATCAGGGGCGAAATTGGCAGTACAGCGACTTCGCACAGATGACCCAGCACAGTTTTTCTCAACAATCTGAGATAGAACGCAACGATACGCTTTCTTTTGATGCCTTCTTAGAGCAATATTTTATCAACGCAAATCAATAGATTATCGAGACCTGACATGTTCAAACAGTGGTTGATTGTGGCGCTGACCGTGCTTAGCGTGAGCGCCTGTAGTAGCAAACCGCCAGCGCAGCCGGAAAACCTTTGCGAGATCTTCAAGGAGAAGCGCGACTGGTACAAAGCGGCCAAGAAGATGAACAAGAAGTGGGGCACCCCGGTACACGTGCCAATGGCGATGATGTATCAGGAGTCCAGCTTCAAACACAACGCTCGTCCGCCGATGCAATACTGGTTTGGCTTTATCCCGGTAGGGCGTGCTAGCGATGCCTATGGCTTTAGTCAGGCTAAGACCATGACCTGGGACGACTACATCAAGGAAACCGGCCGCCGCGGTGCGTCGCGCACCAACTTCGGTGATGCCATCGATTTTATGGGCTGGTTTACCAACAAGACCTACCAGATCAATGGTGTCTCCAAATGGGATGCCCGCAATCAGTACCTCAACTACCACGAGGGTTGGACCGGGTATAAACGCGGCACCCATCACCAGAAACAGTGGCTGATCAAAGTTGCTGGTCGGGTGGATGAGCGCTCGAAACGCTACGCCGCCCAGTACAACCAATGTAAAAAAGACCTCGATCGCAGCTGGCTGTGGCGACTATTCTTTGGTTAAATTGCCCGCTTAATTCACAGAGAGAACGACTATGCCTCTACTAGACAGCTTTACCGTGGATCACACCCGTATGCAGGCACCTGCGGTACGTGTGGCGAAGACCATGGCTACCCCGAAGCAAGATACCATCACGGTATTTGACCTACGTTACTGCCTGCCGAATCAGGAGATCCTGTCCGAAAGAGGTATTCACACCTTGGAGCACCTGTTCGCCGGCTTTATGCGCGACCATCTAAACGGTGACCAGGTTGAGATCATCGACATCTCGCCGATGGGCTGTCGTACCGGTTTCTACATGAGCCTGATTGGTCAGCCTGAAGAGCAAGCCGTGGCCGATGCCTGGCTGGCCTCGATGCACGATGTGCTTAAGGTTGCCGCGCAAAATGATATCCCAGAGCTGAACGAGTACCAGTGTGGTACCGCCGAGATGCACTCGCTGGAAGAAGCTAAAGCGATTGCGCAGAACATCATCGACCGCGGTATTGGGGTGAATAAAAACGACCAGCTCGCGCTGGGCGAAGAGATCCTAGGTAAGCTCTAGGCGTAACCGCGAGGGATTAAAAAAGCAGCTCTTGAGCTGCTTTTTTTGCGCCTGCCGCTAGCGGCTGCGCGGTTTGCGGTAGTAGCTGGGGATGACACGAGCGAGTGTCACGGTGTTGTTCTCCACCTCGATAATCTCCATCGGGTAGCCAGACAAGCGCACGCATAGGTTGGCATCGGGAATATCTTCAAGGTGCTCCACAATTAAGCCGTTAAGCGTTTTTGGCCCGTCGGTGGGCAGCTTCCAGCCCATCTCCTTATTGAGGTCGCGGATGTTGGCGGTGCCATCAACCAGATAGCTGCCATCGATCTGCGGGTGGATCTCATCGGAGGGATCCGGCGCCATATTGGTGGTGAAGTCACCGACAATCTCTTCCAGAATGTCTTCCAGCGTCACTAGCCCTTGGATATCGCCATACTCATCGACAATCAAGCCGATACGCTCTTTCTTCATCTGGAAGTTAAGCAGCTGCACGTTGAGCGGGGTGTTCTCGGGAATAAAGTAGATCTGTTTCAGTGCACGCAGCAGCGAGGTCTTATCGAACTGGCTACGCGATAGTAGGCGCAGGGCATCACGGGCGTGCACAAAGCCTACCGCATCGTCGATATTGTCGCGGTAGACCAGCACCTTGGTATGCGAGCTCTGGGTGAGCTGGCGCTGAATGTCTTCCCAGTCGTCGTTCACATCGATGGCGACGATCTCGTTGCGCGGCACCATGATGTCATCCACCGTCACCTTCTCTAAATCGAGAATACCCAGCAGCATATCTTGGTGGCGCTGGGGAATCATCGCCCCCGCTTCATGGACCACGGTACGCAGCTCTTCGCGGCTTAGGGCATCGCCCTGACTTTGGTCTGGCTTTATACGCAGCAGCCACAGTACTCCGCCAGTCACGCTGTTGGTCACCCACACCAGCGGCATCAGCAGCTTCAACATAGGGGTATACAGCCACGATGCGGGGTAGGCGATCTTCTCCGGATACATGGTGGCCAGCGTCTTTGGTGTGACCTCGGCGAAGACCAAGATAACGAAGGTCAGGGTAAAGGTGGCGATGGCGATACCCACGCTACCGAACAAGCGCAAACCAATCACGGTGGCGATGGCCGAGGCCATAATGTTCACCAAGTTGTTGCCGATCAGGATCAGGCCAATCAGTTTGTCGGGGCGTTTTAGCAGCTTGTCGACCCGCATCGCGGCCCGGTGCCGTTTGTTAACCAAGTTGCGCAGACGATACCGGTTGAGTGACATCATGCCGGTTTCAGAGCTGGAGAAGAAGGCGGAACAACAAATGAGAAATGCGAGTATCAGCAGTAAGGTACTCGTCGAGAGCTCGTCCAAGAATGGCGATCCTTATGAAATTCAACCCGACTATTTAACTGGCCTTACCAATCACTGTCAAGTATTGCTCAGTCATAGCTAACTATGGGCAACTGCAGGTGATTTTCAGGCACTGGCAAGAGCTATTTAGCGAGCCAGATAACGCGGCCTAGCGACCGAGGATCAGCTCCCGGACGATGCGCGAGCCAAAGTAAGCCAGCGATAGCAGCAGCGCGCCCGAGACACTCATGGTGGTGACGCGGCGGCCGCGCCAGCCTTGTTGGTAGTGGCCCCACAGCAAGAGCGCATACACTAACCATGCCAGCACGCTGAACACCGCTTTATGAGCTTTGCCGCTGGCGAACAGGTCACCCAAGAAGAAGTAGCCCGATACCAGACTCAGGGTGAGCAGCACAAAGCCCAGCGAGACCAAGCGAAATAGTTGGCGTTCAATCACCATCAGCGAGGGCAGGGCGGGGTGCAGTGCACTTGCTTTATGCTCTTTGAGGCTGCGGTCCAGATAGGCCAGCTGCAAGGAATAGAGCGCAGCAATCATCAGCACGGTAAACGAGGCCAGAGCCAGGCTGATATGAATCAGGATCTGCGGGCGCAACTCGAGGTGGATGATGTAATGGCTAGGGATAAAGTTAGCCAGCAGCAGCGCCAGAATGGCGAATAAGTAGATCACCGGCAATACGAACCACAGCTTGAAGGTGCGAGCCAGCACGGTGGTGGAGGTGGTGATCAGCAGGGCTATCAGGCAGGCGATGTTGAAGATACTTAAGTCTTGCCCGCCAGCAAAGAACAGCTCTTGCCACAGCCAAATGGCATGCAGGGCGATGGCAGCACCGGCGCTCATCGATAGGGGAAGACTGGCTACTGTTTGCTTATCCTTCAACGCGCGGATACATACGTAGCCAGCAAGAACATAGAGGATGCAGATTGCGACAACCAAAACACTCATAAAAAACAGTAGCCTGGAAAATGAATTGCACCAGTATACGCATGCGGGCAGGGCTCTGCCAGAGCCGATTCATAGGAAAGGGAATGCTGAATTCTTGCTGCTGGATGAGCGCTGTACAAAGCACTGCCTATTCTCGATGCTTGCGGGTATAATACCCCGCTAAATTAGGTAGTCGCTTTTTCGGAATCACAGGATAAGGCATGTTTCAAAATCTCTCAGACCGACTCTCCAAAACGCTGAAGAACATCAGCGGACGCGGTCGTCTTACCGATGACAACATCAAAGAAACCCTGCGCGAAGTGCGTATGGCTTTGCTGGAGGCTGACGTCGCCTTACCGGTGGTACGCGAATTTGTAAAAACCGTTAAAGAGCGCGCCCTCGGCCAAGAAGTTAACAAGAGCCTAAGTCCGGGCCAGGTATTCGTTAAGATCGTCCAGCAAGAGCTTGAAAAGGCGATGGGCGAAGCCAATGAAGAGCTGAACCTGGCCTCGCAGCCGCCTGCCGTAGTGATGATGGCGGGTCTGCAAGGTGCCGGTAAAACCACCTCGGTGGGTAAACTGGCGCGCTTCTTAAAAGAGCGTCACAAGAAGAAAGTGATGGTGGTGAGCGCCGACGTATACCGTCCGGCCGCGATCAAACAGCTGGAAACTCTGGCCGGCGAAGTGGGCGTTGAGTTCTTCCCAAGCAGCGTAGAGCAAAAGCCGGTTGATATCGTAAACGGCGCCATCGATGCTGCGCGTAAGCAGTTTGCTGATGTGCTGCTGGTGGATACTGCCGGCCGTCTGCACGTCGACGAGCAGATGATGGACGAGATCAAGTCCTTACACGCGGCGGTTGAGCCGGTGGAAACCCTGTTCGTGGTCGACTCGATGACCGGTCAAGATGCGGCCAACACCGCCAAGGCCTTCAACGATGCACTGCCGCTGACGGGTGTGATTCTGACCAAGGCCGACGGTGACGCCCGTGGCGGTGCTGCCCTGTCTATTCGTCATATCACCGGTAAGCCGATTAAGTTCATCGGTATGGGCGAGAAGAGCGATGCGCTGGAGCCCTTCCACCCTGAGCGTATTGCCTCGCGTATTCTCGGCATGGGCGACGTGCTGTCGCTGATCGAAGAAGTTGAGCGCAAGGTTGATAAAGACAAGGCGCAAAAACTGGCGCAGAAGGTCACTAAGGGCGACGGCTTTGATTTGGAAGACTTCCGTGAGCAGCTGGCGCAGATGCGCGACATGGGCGGCATGATGGGGCTGATGGACAAGCTACCCGGCATGAGTAATATGCCTGCGCATATGAAAGATCAGATGGACGACAAGCTCACTGTGCGGATGGAAGCGATTATCAGCTCCATGACTCCCGGCGAGCGTGCCCGCCCTGACATTATCAAGGGCTCTCGCAAGCGTCGTATCGCCGCCGGTTCTGGCGTGCAGATCCAAGACGTGAACAAGCTGCTTAAACAGTTTACCCAGATGCAAAAAATGATGAAGAAGATGAAGGGTAAAGGCGGCATGCGCAAGATGATGAGCCAAATGAAAGGCATGATGCCTCCCGGCGGAATGGGTGGCATGGGCGGTGGCTTTGGTGGCGGCCGCGGTCGCTTCTAAGCGACTCCCAACCCCGAATAGTAAAAAACGCGCCTCAAGGCGCGTTTTTTGTTTAACAGTGCGGGTTTAGGTTAGCTCGCCAATCGCGCAAAGCAGGCCATCACCTCATCGCTGGCGGTTTCTAGCTGTTCCAGCAATTGGTTACGCTGGGACTGCTGCTCCGCAGCTAGCGCCTGCTCGGCCAAGCGATGGGCCTCTTGATGTGGGCGCTCTAGGGCGCGGAAGGCTTGGTTGTCGGCAAACTGGTCGCGGCCTTGGCCTTGTAGCCACTCGCCTACGCCACAGGCGCTAGGGTCGCCAATCTCAGCCGAGCCACTGTTTGCGTCAATGGCCTCGTACACTCGCGCTTTCCACGCCAGGTGCTGGGCACGGGCTGCTTCAACACTGCCCAGATCGGCGTGCTGCTCGAGCACACTCTGCATGCTTTTCGACAGCAGCATCGCTTCATCGATGGTTTCGGTGCCTTGACCGGCCTGTTCGACCAGCTCGGTACAGATGCTGTGGGTTTCGCTCAGGTGTTGGTCGGTGGTTTCGGTGTCCGCTTCAATCTGCGATACCAGCGATGCTACCTCGCTACTGGCTTCGCTGGCGCGTTTCGCCAGGGCGCGTACCTCATCGGCCACAACCGCAAAGCCACGGCCTTGCTCACCGGCGCGTGCCGCTTCAATCGCTGCGTTGAGGGCCAGCAGGTTGGTCTGCTCTGAGATATTGGCGATGATGCCCACGAACTGAGTGATGTTGCCGGCCACTTCTTTCAGCTTCGACAGGCTCTCCATGCTCAACGAGGCGTGCTCACTCAGGCGCTCTAACTCCTTGTTGATACTGGCAAGGCTTGCCGAGGAGTAATCAAAGGCGCTGGCGCCGTCGTTATACTTCTGGCGCTGCTCTTGTAGCGAACCGCTAAGATGGCGCAGGTTATCTTTAACTGCGTCTACACCTTGGAAGCTGCGCAGCAGCAGCTGGCTGTGCTTGTCTTGCTCTGGGTCACCGAGGGGGCGGGCTGCCAGTGCTTGATTCTCTGCTTGAAGCTCGGCCACTTGCTGCTCAAGTTGCTGGTTCTGTTTCTCCAGCTCCAGATGGCGAGCTTGTAATTCGTTTAGTTCCTTGGTGTTCTTCCAAAACATGCGTTTACCTATTAAAGCGAATAGTAATAACAGCGAGAATGTGGCGACATGCTACGCGGCGGATATGACGTTAAAGTTAACGTAAACAAACTGCCTTGGTACTTTAAACAATGTCGTGGGTAGCGCCTAGTGATAATCCGTCAAAATGCCAAATTAAGCAGATTTATCAGAGGATTAAGTGAGGCAAAGCAAGGCGAGGAGCTGGTTCGGGTAAGTATAGGAGTGGGCAAGGGGGCGCTGAGCCGCCGGCATGGCCGGCGACTCGTTTAGGGTAGTTAGCTGTATAGCTCGCTCAAGGTATGTGAGAACTGCGGGAAGTTAAGCGACTTGGCATTGTCGACCTTGGCTTGCTCTGGGTCCGGATGCAGCCACAGCAGCAGGCCATCGGCCCCGAGCTGTTTGGCGGCCTTGGCCAGTGGTGCAATCTGTTCGCGCCGCTCGATGGCCTCGCCAGGGTTCACTATCACCGGCAGGTGGGTGCGTGAGCGCAGCAGCGGGATGGCACTTAGGTCCAAGGTCGCCTTGCCTTGGCCCTCGAAGGTGCGCACGCCCGATTCGCACAAGATCACCTGTTGGTTGCCCTGCGCCAAGATAAAGTCGGCGGCTTTGAGCCACTCATCCAGCGAGGCAATGTTGTTGCGCTCGAGTACCACCGGACGGGTGGTTTTACCCAGCTCGCGCAGCAGGTTGAAGTTTTGCATATGGCGGGCGCGCACATACAAGATGTCTGCTTTGCTTGCCAACGTGGCGACTTGGTCGAGGTAGCTGACCTCGGTCATCACTGGAACATGGTAGTGCTTGCCGGCTTGACTGAGGTAACCCAGCCCTTCTTCGCCCAAGCCCTGGAAGCTGTAGGGCGAGCTGCGCGGCTTGAAGCACCCGGCTTGCAAGATGGCACCGCCGGACTCTTTAAGCTGCTGGGCACAAGCCATAATTTGGTTTTGGCTCTCCACTGCGCCGGGTCCTGCGATGGTAATAAACTCGCCGTCGCCAATCTGCACATCACCAACTCGAATAACCGTTGAGCTCGGCTTGTGGCTGCGACTAGATAGCGCGCCATCGTCTTGCTCGGTGTTAATCAGGGTGCTTGGCTGTTCGTCTTGCTTGCTGACCAGCGCGGTCAGTGGGATCTGGGTCGGGTCGACATCTTCGCTAGGGTAGCAGCCGAGCACTTTTACGTAGCGGGTGATGCGGCTGAGTTCCGCCAGAGCCGATTGCATCTGATCGGAGCGCACATTGGCTGACACATCGATGTAGAACATCTCTTCCCAAGGGTTGCCCTGTACCGGGCGCGACTCCAGCTTGCTCATGTTGATCTTGTGCTCACGTAGCACCAGCAAGGCTTCCACCAACGAGCCGGGCTGTTGGCTGGTGCTCATAATCAAGGTGGTACGCGCCGGCACCTGATCGGCCACTTCGATGGGCGAGGCCGATACCACAATAAAGCGGGTTTCGTTGCGGGTTTGGTTAGCGATATCAGTTTGCAGGGCTTGCAGGCCATACATCTCGCCACCGGCCGAGCTACCTAGCGCAGCAATATCCGGGTCATCGCTGTTAGCTACAATCTCCATCGCTTTGGAGGAGCTGTCGACAAACTCTACTCGTATGCCCGGCACGGTGCGTAGGTAACGGCTGCACTGCTGATAGGGCTGTGGATGAGCGTAGAGGGTGGTTAGCTGGTCGATGCGGCTACCGGGTTTGGCAAGAATGCCGTGGTCGATGTTGTTCGACAGCTCGCCGACAATCGACAGGCTGGTTTGCTGCAGCACATCGTACACCTCGTTGATACTGCCCGACGAGGTGTTCTCAATCGGCAGGATACCGTAATCGGCTTGGCCGCTTTCCACGCTATCAACAATCTCTTGGAAGCCAACACAGCCCAGTTCCACCACTTGTTTTTGGTAGCGGGAGAAGTAGCGATGGGTAGCGATATTGCTGTAGGAACCCTTGCTGCCCAAAAACGCCACGCGCACTGCGCTTTGCTGTTGGTCGGGGTTGGTCAGTTCTTGTAGAAAGGCTTGCTGGGAGAGCACCGAGTCTTCAATGATGGTGTGGTAGAGCTGGGTCACGTAGTGAGCATCCAGACCCAATTCGCGGCCTTTGTTGACCAGCCTGATCAGCAGCTGCTGCTCACGTTCTTGGTCTCGCACCGCCTTGGGGTTGGCCAGTTTGCTCTTGGCCACTTCCACACTTAGCTGGCGACGCTCGTTGAGTAGCGTCAGCAGGTTTTGGTCGAGCGAGGTTATGCGCTCGCGTATATGTTCTAGTGAAGACATCTTTTCATCCCTACATAATAAAAAACCTCCCGAGTGGGAGGCTTTAATTTGTTGTGTGCTTTCTTTTTTGCACCACCAAGGCCTCCCTAATTAGGTGGAGTAAAAAAGAAAGCAAACAAAAATCGAATCTGAACAGTTTTCATGCGTTTAAAATAAAAAGCTCGGAGAGATAAGTCAAGCGCCCCGGACAAGGGCGCTTGTATTAGGCAGTGTTAAGTGTGTTGTTTAGTTAAATATATGGACTAAGCTACGTGGGTTTCAGCCTCCTGCTCTGGTAGCTCGTGGTTACGAATCTGTTGTTTGCCCGAACGGCTGGGGCGCTTGGCTAAAGGTTTGGATTGGAACTTATGTAGCTGCCGCTCGAGCTTGTGACCCATATTGTTGATGGCTACATAAAGATCTTCGTGTTCGTCACTGGCAAATAACTGGCCGTGAGGCAGATTGATAAGAGCTTCAATTTTCATCGAATTTTTACCTTCGATGATAATCACCTTGGGAGAGATAAGTGGGATTTGATTCTTTTCTAGTTTGCTTAATCGAGCCTCAATTGCAGTTCTCATGGAAGGGGTAATGGCAACGGTTTTACTGGTAATGTCTATAATCATAGGCCTCCCTCATAACGCCAGTGAATCTAGTTCCAGATTACGGTTTTGGCAGATAAATAATGTGATCCAGCTCGCTGGTTATAGCCATTTGTTCTCGTGCTTTAAGCATTTGTGACGCCCTCAGGGAAAACCCTTTCCCGATGCCAAAAAGTTCTTGCATCACTGCCACAGACAAGGCAAATTGGAATGGATAACACAGCGATTGACTATTCACAGGGCAGTGATACGACACCTAAAAGTGATGCAAATAGCAACATTTAGCAGATGCGGGTGTGACAAAAAATTGATGCATGGAAGGCAAAAACAACCTGGCTGAACGCTCCAGCCCCCCGGCTGAGCTACCTGCTAAATCCCTCCTTGAGCTTACCCAAGTGTTGGCAAATGCTGTCAGCGCCGATTTCCTGTGCCTGTTTGCCAAGACCATTGCCCAGATTACCGAGGCCAGCGAAGTGTTGGTTGCGCCACTGCCTTCCCGCGCCAAACCGGCCAAGACCTTGGCTTATTGGACCCACCAGCAGGCGCTCGATGCTCGCCTCAGCCCAGTGACGGGCGAGCTGGCGGGTCTGATTGCGCAGCACGCTAGCCTGCGCATCGACGATTTTGCAACGGCATATCCGGGCTATCGCCTTCCCGCAAGCTTGGCCAGCGAGCCACCACATACCTTTTGCAGCGTGCGCTTAGACAATGAGCACGGCCAGCCCATCGGTTACATCGCGGCCAGCTATTCACAAGGGGCCCCCGAGCAGTTTGCCGGGCTATGTCAGCCTTTTATCGCGCGCTTGTTGGCCGAGTTTGAGCAACACAGCCTGAATCAGGATATGCGCCTGTCGGCCGTGGCCTTTGAAACCAATGAAGGCCTGCTGGTTACCGATACCGAGCTGACCATCGTGCGGGTAAACCAAGCGTTTAATCGCATTACCGGCTATCGCCAAGATGAGGTGCTGGGCCGAAAACTTAGCGAGCTCTTTCCTGGTATCGAGCTGCCAGGGATTGATCGGACCAAACTATGCGGCAAGAACTGTGAGCAGCGCTATCACGCCGAGGTGAAGCGCGAACGTAAAAATGGTCAATCCTACCTGCAGCTGGAAACCCTGACGGCGGTGACCAACAGCGACTCGCAGGTCACCCACTATGTGTTGTGCCTGCAAGATGTTAGCGCCCGCAAAGAAAGCGAGCAGAAGATCCAGCACCTCGCTTACTACGATGAACTGACCGGCCTGCCCAATCGGCGTAAATTGCGCGAAGAGCTAATGCGTTGCTTTGAGCTGGCGCGCGAGCAAGATAGCGTGGGCGCTCTGCTGTTTATCGATTTGGACCATTTCAAGAACATCAATGACTCGCTGGGCCATGCTGCGGGTGATTGGTTGTTGCAACAGGTATCGAGCCGCTTGCAGAACCTGATTCGTCAGGGGGATGTGCTGGCGCGCCTCGGCGGTGACGAGTTTGTGTTGTTGCTGGGTGAGCTGGGGCACAGCCCTCCGCAGGCCGAGCAGCAAGCCAACATGGTGGCCAAGCGCCTGATTAAAACTGTATCGCGCCCCTATTCGCTGGATGGCCAAGAGCTGCACATCGGTGCCAGCGTCGGAATTACCCTGTATCCCGGTAAACAGCAACAAGCCGACGACCTGCTCAAGCAAGCCGATACCGCCATGTATCAGGCCAAATCAGCCGGGCGGCGCACCGCGGTGTTCTTTGAGCAAGGCATGCAGCGGCGCGCCGATAAGCGCCTCAAGCTGCACAATGCCCTGCGTAGCGCCTTGGTGAACGATGAGTTTTTGTTGTACTTCCAGCCCCAGCATATGGTCTCCAATGGCGAGCTAGTCGGGGCCGAGGCCTTGGTGCGCTGGCAGCGCGAGGGCCAAGGCTTGGTATCGCCCACCGAGTTTATTCCGGTTGCCGAGGAATCAGACCTGATTATCGACATCGGCATGTGGGTGCTGGAGCAAAGCTGTAAGTCCATCGAGACGTGGCGCGAGCTAGACCTTGAGCTGCCCGAGCTGTCGGTTAATATCAGCGCCAAGCAATTCCACCATCCAGATTTTGTTGATCGCTTAGAGGAGCTGCTGTGGCGCTACAAGGTCGACACCTCGATGCTCAATCTGGAGATCACCGAGGCGGTGATCCATGGCCACGCTGAAGATACCATTCAAAAGATGGAGCAGCTCAAGGCCTTAGGGTTACGTTTCTCCATCGACGATTTTGGCGCCGGTTACTCTTCGCTTAGCTACCTAAAACGTCTGCCGGTGGACGAGCTTAAGATCGACCGCTCGTTTATTCGCGATATCCCACGGGATCGCCGCGATATGGCGATCGTTGAAGCGGTGTTGGCGATGGCCCGTCATCTAGGTTTTACCGTCACCGCCGAAGGGGTAGAGACTCCCCAGCAGCTGGCATTCCTCAAGCAGCAAGGCTGCACCTTCTATCAAGGCTACCTCTCCAGCAAGGCAATCCCCGCCGACGCCATGGAGCGATACATCCGCCGTTTTCAGCGTAAATTTGCCTAAGCCCCTTATTTTTAAGGGCCTGCTCAGGTATAACTAAGTCCACAACCGGATACTTTGCATCTTATCAGGAGGATTGGCTGACTATGCTGCGGCTTTTCGTTTGGTGCTTCAGCGTGCTGCTTGGGGTGGCGCACGCTCAGGACTTTACTCGTTCTCACGCCCTTATTATGCATGGTGAACCGGCGCTGGCAGCCGATTTTGCCCACTTCGATTACGTCAATCCCGAGGCGCCTAAGCAAGGAATGGTTACCTTCGATGCCACCGGTACCTATGACACCTTTAACCCTTTTATTGTTAAAGGTAACTCGGTGGCAGGCATCGGCCGGATCTACGATACGCTGCTAACCTCCAACCCTGATGAAGCCTTTACTCAATATGGCCTGCTGGCTGAGACCATTGACTTGGCCGAGGACTACACCTGGGTGCGCTTTAACCTGCGCCCTGAGGCGCGCTTCCATGATGGCCACCCCCTGCGCGCCGAAGATGTGGTGTTTACCTTCAACACCTTGATTGAAGAGGGCGCGCCGTTTTATCGCGCTTACTACGGCAACGTAGTGAAGGTGGAAGCCGAAAGCGAACTGGCGGTGCGCTTTACCTTCAAAGACGGCAGTAACCGAGAACTGCCGCTGATCTTGGGTCAACTGCCAGTATTGCCCAAGCACTATTGGGCAGACAAAGAGTTTAACAAAGCCGATCTAACCCGCCCCTTGGGCTCAGGGCCTTATCAGATAGACAGCTTCGATGCTGGGCGCAGTATCCGCTATGCCTTGGTCAAAGACTACTGGGGCAAGGATCTGGCGGTTAATGTGGGGCGCAACAACTTCGCCCAGATTAACTACGAATACTACCGAGATTCTTCCGTTGCGTTGGAAGCCTTCAAGGCCGGGCGTATCGATTACCGATTAGAGACCAGCGCCAAAGATTGGGCCACTGCCTACACCGGCCCGCAGTTTGACAGCGGTGAAGCACTCACGGTCAGTCTAGAGAATCATAACCCGCAAGGGATGCAATCCTTCGCCTTTAACACCCGCCGCGACAAGTTCAGCGATATTCGGGTGCGTCAGGCGCTGGGGCTGATGTTCGACTTTGAATGGACCAACCAACAGCTTTTCTATGGCGCCTATAGCCGTAGCGAAAGCTTTTTTGCTGCCTCCGAGCTGGCCGCCACTGGCCTGCCCAGTGAGGGTGAGCTGGCGCTTTTAAAACCATTTAAGGCGCAACTACCGGAAGCGCTGTTTACCCAGCCCTTCCGACTGGACAAGACCGGCGGCGATGGCAACCTGCGCCCGCAGATGCGCCAAGCCTTGGCGCTGCTAAAAGAAGCGGGCTGGAGCCTGCAGCAGGGCAAGTTGGTGGACGACAAGGGTGAGCAGTTTAAGATTGAGTTCTTGCTGTTCCAGAAAAACTTCGAGCGCATCGTACTGCCTTACACCCGCAACCTGCAGCGTATCGGCATTGCCAGTGAAGTGCGGTTGGTGGATGTATCGCAGTACATCAACCGGGTGCAGAGCTTTGACTTCGATATGATGGTCGCGAGCTTCCCGCAGTCTTCCTCGCCAGGCAACGAGCAGCGCGAGTTTTGGGGCTCCAAAGCGGCCGACCAAGTCGGCTCACGTAACGTGATTGGGATTAAGAGCGAGGTGATCGACAGCTTGGTTGAGACCCTGATCCACGCCCCGGATCGCCAAGCGCTGATCGACGCCAGCCGTGCCCTGGACCGGGTGTTGCTGTGGTCCTACTACGTGGTCCCGCAATGGCACTTAAGCGCCTGGCGGGTGGCCCACTGGAACAAGCTGCAGCGCCCCGAGCGCAATCCGCAATACGATATTGGCCTTGATTCATGGTGGGTTGAATAAGCCTTTATGACCGCTTATATCATTCGACGTTTGCTGTTGATGATCCCCACCTTGCTGGGGATCATGACGCTGAATTTTGTGATCATTCAGTCGGCCCCGGGTGGGCCGGTTGAGCAAGCCATTGCCAAGCTACAAGGGCTGGATACCTCGGCAACCCGCCGGGTCGATGCCGGGGTGGATGGCGAGCTACTCTCCACCACCATTAGCAGCGGTAGCCAGAGCCAGTATCGCGGCGCACAAGGTATGCCGCCGGAGCTGATCGCCGAGCTCGAGGAGCTGTATGGCTTTGATAAGCCAATGCTCGAGCGCTACGTGGACATGCTGTGGAATTACCTGCGCTTTGACTTTGGTGATAGCTTCTACCGCGACTCCAGTGTGATTGAGCTGATCATAGAGAAGATGCCGGTCTCGATATCACTGGGTTTATGGACCACGCTGCTGGTCTATGGCATATCGATACCCTTGGGGATCCGCAAGGCGGTCAGCCACGGCTCACGCTTCGATATCTGGAGCTCGACGGTGGTCACCATTGGCTTTGCCATCCCCAACTTCCTGTTCGCGATTATGCTGATAGTGGTGTTTGCCGGTGGCTCCTACCTAAGTTGGTTCCCGCTACGCGGCTTGACCTCGCCGGATTGGGAAACCCTTAGCGCCGGACAGAAGGTGCTCGATTACTTCTGGCACTTAGCGCTGCCGGTGACCGCTATGGTGATCTCAAGCTTCGCCACACTAACCATGCTCACCAAGAACTCCTTCCTTGATGAGATCAACAAGCAATACGTGCTGACCGCACGCGCCAAGGGCCTGACCGAGAACCGGGTGCTCTATGGCCACGTGTTCCGCAATGCCATGCTGCTGGTGATCTCCGGCCTGCCAGCGACCTTGGTCAGTATCTTCCTGACCGGCTCGTTTATGATTGAGGTGATCTTCTCCCTCGATGGTCTGGGGCTACTCGGCTTTGAGTCGGTGGTTAACCGTGACTATCCGGTGGTGTTTGGCACCTTGTATATCTCGACGCTGATTGGTTTGGTGCTCAAGCTAGTGAGCGATATCACCTATACCCTGATCGACCCTCGTATCGATTTTGAGAGGAGGGGCTAATGGGATTAGTTACCCAATGGCAGCGTATTAAAGCCAGCCCAATCAACCAACGCCGTTGGTCGCAGTTTCGTGCCAACAAGCGCGGCTACTGGAGCCTGTGGCTGTTTCTGGCGCTGTTTCTGCTCTCGCTGGTCGCCGAGCTAATTGCCAACGACGAACCGCTGCTGATTCACTATCAAGACCGCTGGATGAGCCCGCTTATGAACGCCTACAGTGAGCTGGACTTCGGTGGGGATTTTGATATTCCGGCAGACTATCGCGATCCTTATATCGTCGATCTTATCGAAGCCGAAGGCCGGCTGTACTGGGCGCCGGTGCGCTTTTCCTACGATACCATTAACTTCGATCTGACCGAGCCCGCGCCATCGCCGCCGACCTCGGTAAACTGGCTCGGCACAGATGACCAAGGGCGCGATGTGTTCGCCCGCCTGATCTACGGATTCCGCATCTCGGTGCTGTTTGCGCTGGTACTGGCTACGTCCTCGTCGGTGATCGGTGTGGCGGCAGGGGCGATGCAGGGCTATTTTGGTGGCCGTATCGACCTGCTCGGGCAGCGCTTTATCGAAGTGTGGTCGGGCATGCCGCAGATGTTCTTGCTGATTATCCTCTCCAGCTTGGTGCAGCCAAACTTTTGGTGGCTGCTCGGCATCTTACTGCTGTTTAGCTGGATGGCGCTGGTGGATGTGGTGCGGGCCGAGTTTTTGCGTGGCCGCAACCTTGAGTACGTCAAAGCGGCGCGCGCGTTGGGCCTGGGCGATGTGGCGATTATGGCGCGCCATATTCTGCCGAATGCGATGATTGCCACCGTGACCTTCCTGCCATTTATCTTTATTGGCGGGCTGACTGCACTGACTGCACTGACTGCGCTGGATTATCTTGGCTTTGGTTTGCCGCCGGGCTCGCCGTCGCTGGGCGAGATGGTGGCGCAGGGCAAAAATAACCTGCAGGCACCTTGGCTCGGCCTGACCGCCTTTTTCTCCATGTCCGGGATCTTGGTTTTGCTGGTGTTTATCGGCGAAGCGGCCCGCGATGCCTTCGACCCTCGTAAGCGGATGTAGTATGAGCGCCTTATTAGAAATTAACGACTTACGGGTTCGCTTCGGCGACGGTGATGAGGTAGTCAAAGGGGTTAACCTGGCACTAAACAGCGGCGAGGTGTTGGCGCTGGTGGGCGAGAGTGGCTCGGGTAAGTCGGTCACCGCCTTATCGGTGCTTTCGCTACTGGAGCATTCGGCCAAGGTTGAGGGCGATATCCGCCTCGATGGCGAGGCCATCCTTAATCAGCCCAAAGAGATCATGCGCGCACTGCGCGGCGACAAAGTGGCGATGGTATTCCAAGAACCGCTGACTTCGCTCAATCCTCTGCATTCCGTAGAAAAACAGATCGCCGAGATCTTGTTTATCCACCGCGGCTTAGCCCGCAAACAGGCGCGCGAGCGGGTATTGGAACTTTTGGAGCTGGTGGGCATTCCCGAGCCAGAGAAGCGGCTGGGCGCTTATCCCCATGAGCTAAGCGGCGGACAGCGTCAGCGGGTAATGATTGCCATGGCGCTGGCCAATGAGCCGAAGCTATTGATTGCCGATGAGCCAACTACCGCCTTGGATGTGACTATTCAGCGGCAGATCCTCGACTTGCTGCGCGAGCTGCAGCAGCGTCTGGATATGGCAATGTTGTTGATTACCCACGATTTGAATGTGGTGCGCCACTATGCCGACCGGGTGGCGGTGATGCGTCATGGCGAGTTGCTAGAGGAACAGACCTGCCAACAGCTGTTTGCCAACCCACAACACCCCTACACCCAAGAGTTGCTGGACGCCGAGCCGAAACGCGGCGAACTGCCGGATATGCAGCCGCAAACCATCCTGACCGCCGATGACGTCAAGGTGTGGTTCCCGATTAAGCAGGGCATCTTGCAGCGCACCGTTGACCATATCAAAGCGGTCGATGGGGTTAGCCTCAGCCTCAATCAGGGCGAGACGCTAGGAATTGTTGGTGAGAGTGGTTCGGGCAAGAGCACGCTGGCACAAGCGCTGCTGCGCTTGCTCGACAGCGAAGGCGAGATCCATTTCGAAGAACAGCCGCTTCATAGCTACAACAGCAATCAGATGCGGCGGATGCGCCAGCAGCTGCAGATCGTCTTCCAAGACCCTTTCTCATCGCTCAGCCCGCGGATGTCGGTGTTTGAGATTATCGCCGAAGGCCTGCGCCTGCACAGTGAGTTAAGCGAGAACGAGTTGGTCGAGCGGGTCAACCAAGCACTGGTCGATGTGGGTCTTAGCGCCGATCTGTCCCACCGTTATCCCCATGAGTTCTCCGGTGGTCAGCGCCAGCGGATCTCCTTGGCCCGTGCATTGGTGCTCAAGCCCAAGTTACTGGTGCTGGATGAGCCTACCTCGGCACTGGACCGCTCGGTACAGAGCCAACTGCTCGAGCTGCTGCTTGAGCTGCAGCAAAAATACAACCTCAGCTACCTGTTTATCTCCCACGACTTATCGGTGGTTCGCGCCCTTAGCCACCGGGTGATGGTGATGCAGCACGGCGTGGTAGTGGAGCAGGGCGACACCGAACAGCTGTTTGCTGCGCCACAACAAGAATACACTCGCAGATTGCTACAGGCTGCACTAATCTAAGCCGAGGGCCTGCTTGTTATTAGGGTTCATATTTAATGAATCCGAATTAACAACAGACCCTTGTGGTTGGTTGGTGCTTACTGCTAGCCTAGCCATTCTCTTTCAAGCCAAGTGACTAGCGATTCCGGGAGTGTTCTAGTGAAAGGCTTTATTCGTGCGGGGATAGCGTCGCTGCTGCTGACGCTAAGCATTCAACCTCTGCAAGCATTTACCGAGCAGCAAATCGAGTATCAACAGGTCCGAGACTGGCAGCGCAACGGCAAGTGGAAACAGGCCGATAAGGCGCTGTCTGAGCTTGAGGACTACGTGCTCTACCCCTACCTCAAGTACTACCAGCTTAAGGGCAATCTCACCCGGGTAAAACGCCAAGAGGTTGAGTCCTTCTTGCAGGCATACCCCAACTATTATCTCAGTGACGCGCTAGAGCGGCGCTTTTTGCTAGAGCTTGCCCGGCGTAAAGACTGGGCCGGTTTTCTGGCTTTCTATCCGCGCCAGCCTGCCAGTACCGACCTCCGCTGCCATCACTTTGTTGCCCACTACCAACAAGGCAACTTGGAGCAAGCGTGGCAAGGCGCTGAGCAGATGTGGCTCTATGGCAAATCACGCCCTAAGGCCTGTGACCCACTGTTCGAAGCCTGGAAGAAGGCTGGCAAGCTGACCCATCAGCTGCGCTGGGAGCGGATGCTGCTGGCCTTCGATGCGCGCAAGCCGAGCTTGATGAACTATCTGGCAAGGCCTTTTGATGGCAGCTTAGCGGCTGATGCCAAGCTGCTTGAGCAGGCTTACAAGCAGCCTAATGGTTTGCTCGAGTCTTCCAAGCTCACCATGAGCAAGGCGCGCCACCAGCAGATCGCCAGCCTGGCCATCAAGCGCTTGGCACGCAGCGATGTGGAGCAGGCGATTGCTCACTGGCAGCGCTTCGATGCGCAGATCCAACAGCAGCCACCGCTTTATCAAGTCTCGACCCGCTATTTAGTGCAGCGGGTCATCGGTAAAAAAGCTGAGCCGCTGATGCCTTGGGCTGACAAGCAGTTGGCATGGCTGGAAGACAGCGACAGCATCGAGCGAAGGCTGCGCTTGGCGGTGACCCAGCAGCAATGGAGTGAAGTGCTGCGCTGGACCGCGCGTCTGCCGGATGAGGTGAAGAAGAAAGATCGCTGGCTCTACTGGGAGGCGCGCAGCTATGCCGAACAAGGGCAGATGCCGCTGGCACGGCGGATCTGGCAGCAGCTGGCCAATGAGCGTAGCTACTATGGCTTTATGGCAGCCCAGCAGCTGGACTTAGCACCTAACCTGCGTGAACAACGCCACGAGGTGAGCCCGCTTCGTTTGCAGCAACTGAGTGAACATCCGCCAGTGCAGCGGGTGTCCGAGCTGTATAGCCTTAGCCAGATCGTCTCGGCGCGCAGCGAGTGGATGAGCTTGATGCGCAGTGTACCGCCCTCGGTGATGCTCGATTATGGGCGAGTGGCCGAAGACAAGGGCTGGCACGATCTCAGTGTGCAATCGGCGATAGTCGGCAAGCAGTGGGACCAGCTCGAGCTGCGTTTTCCACTGAGCTACAGCGATGAGTTCCGCCGCTTTGCCGACATGCGCAAGGTCGACCATAGCCTGCTTATCGCGGTGGCGCGCCAAGAAAGCGCGCTCTACCCGCGTGCGGTAAGCTCGGCCGGGGCGCGTGGACTCATGCAGCTCATGCCTGCCACCGCCCAAGAGACCGCCAAAAAGATTGGCTTCCGCTACGCCTCGCGCAGCCAGCTATATACCCCAGAGGACAATATTCGCCTCGGGAGTGCCTACCTGCAGCAGCTACTCAAACGCTATCAAGGCAACCGGATATTGGCAACGGCCGCCTACAATGCGGGGCCGCACCGGGTGTCGCGTTGGTTGGATGAGCGCGGCGATGTGCCGGCCGATGTGTGGGTGGAGAGCATTCCCTTCCGCGAGACCCGCTTCTACGTGCAGAACGTGCTGGCCTATCAGGTGATCTACCAACATCGCTTGAAGCAGCGGCCGACTCAGGTGCTGCTAGATAGCGAGTTAAAGTATGCCTATGGCGGCTAGTGAACCGTTACTTTGAACACAAAAAAGCGAGCAGGTTGCTCGCTTTTTTAATCACTGTTTGTTTTGCATGTAGTGAGTCATTTGGAACGACTACGGGCTAAGTCTATCCGCCATCCACCCTTTAGCATCGAAGCTGTAGCGGAAGCGGTCGTGTAGGCGGTCAGCCTTGCCCTGCCAGAACTCGATATTGTCGGGGATCACGCGATAGCCGCCCCAGAACGAGGGCAGAGGCACCTCTTTGTTCTCAAACTCTTTGGTGTATTGCACCACCTGACGCTCCAGCGATTCGCGATCGGCGATCACCTGGCTTTGGTGGCTGGCCCAGGCGCCGATCTGGCTACCGCGGCCGCGGCTGTGGAAGTATTCCTTCGACTCTTGATGCGACACCCGCTCAACCCGGCCCTCAATGCGCACCTGACGCTGCAGGATATTCCAGTGGAAGGTTAGACAGGCCAATGGGTGGGCCTCCAACTCTTCGGCCTTACGGCTGCCGTAGTTGGTGTAGAACACAAAGCCGCGTTCATCAAAGCCTTTTAGCAGCACCATTCGGGCAGAAGGGCGCCCGTCTGGGCCAACCGTGGCCACATTCATGGATTCAGGCAACACAATGCCTGAGCGTTTGGCATCTTCAAACCACTGGCCGAACAGGGCGTACGGGTCTTCATTACCGGTGGGTTCCGGCATATCTAACAGTACCCCTTGACCAAGGGTGAAGGCACAACGAATTTTGCTTAATAAAGACATAACGATGGAGTTCAACAAATACCAAAAATTTGACTTAGTCTAGTTGCATGGACTAGCTAAGTGCTTGGAAGTTCTTTACAGTTTACACTCAGTTAAACGATCAGACTATGCTGATTTCTATACCCTTGGTATCATGTCGCATCGTTTTTTATAGAGAAATATCATGGGCATCGAGGGAGTACTCTGTGGCAACCATTAAAGACGTTTCGCAACTAGCTAACGTGTCTATCTCTACTGTTTCACGTGTTATCAACAATACCGCTCAGGTTGCTCCTGAGAAAAAGGAAGCGGTATTGCGCGCCATGGAAGAGCTGCACTACCGTCCTAACAGCTTTGCCCAAGCCCTGGTCAGCAAGCGCTCCGATTGTATCGGTCTGGTTGTGGGTGATTTGGGTGGCGGCCCCTTCTTCGTGCAGATGATGAAAGGCATTGAAGATGTGGTGGCTGAGTCTGGCAAGTACGTTATCGTGATGTCAGGTCGACACGACGCCGACAAAGAGCGCCATGCCATCGAGATTCTGCTGCAACGTCAGTGTGATGCGGTGATTGTGCACTCTATGGCCTTAAGTGACGAAGAGCTGCAGGAGATTGCCGACTGCGACACTCCATTTATCTTTATCAACCGCTTGGTGCCAGGCTTTGAGGACCGCTGTATTCACCTGAACAACAACGAGGGCTGCTACAAAGCGACTCAGTTCCTGATTGAGAAGGGCCACCGCGATATCGCGTTTGTGACCACCGATGACTTGGCCTTTAGCGATGGTACCCATCGTTACAACGGCTATGTGCAGGCGCTGGAAGATGCCGGGATCTCACTCAATGAACAGTTGGTGGTTCGCGCCTTCCCTGATGAGATGGGTGGCAGCCGAGCGGTTGAGATGCTACTTGAGCGCGATACGCCGTTTACCGCAGTGGTTGGCTACAACGACTCGATGGTGGCGGGGGCGCTTTCGGCGCTGCGTGACCGTGGCTACAACATTCCGCAGCAAATCTCAGTGGTTGGCTTCGACGATAACCACTATGCACGCTTCGTACACCCGAAACTGACCACCGTACGCTACCCCATCGAAGACATGGGCAAGCGCGCCGCGCAGCTGGCATTGGATATCCTCGACACCAAGGATAAAGAAGGTCAAATGCCAAATATCATGGACTTAGAGTTCCATCCACAGCTGATCGTGCGCGACTCCGCAGTCACCAAAGCTTGATATTTATCATCTAATTAATAAAAGGCATGTTCTGCCTTTTATTTTCCTCTTGCTTTGAAAACCTTTTCTGGTATCGTTTTCAACACAAATGCATCATATTAGCCGCATTTGTTGTCGATGAAGCCTCGGCTTTATCGCTACTTTCCCGCTGTTTGGAAACGCGTTACCGACTCAGCGAAAGCTGTTTGCGTTTCTATAACATTTATCACGACCTAAATTTATTTAGGTCGTTTTTTTTGCCTGTCACTTTATCCTCAACAGCGCCTCTATCTCTCTGTTATAGTTCTATGCTTGCGCGCCACATAGGCCGATTCAGGGAGTGTAAGGATGTCCATTAACCGTATCAGCATTGTTGGGCTTGGCTGGCTGGGCATGCCTTTGGCTAGCCGCTTAATCGAGCTTGGCTACCAGGTGGTGGGCAGCAAACGCGCCGCCGCCGAGGTCGAGCAGGCCCGTTCGCTGGGGATAGACGCCTATCCGCTGGAGCTGGCTCCTCACATTATTGGCGACACACCTGCCGAGCTGTTCGACGCCGACTTGCTGATTATTAATATTCCCCCCGGGCGCAAACAGCACAGCGCTGAGTATCATCAAGCGCAGATAAACGCGCTGCTGGATGCAGCCAAACAGGCTGGTGTAGCCAAGTTACTGTTTATCTCCTCCACATCGGTGTATGGCCCGCAGCAGGGCAAGGTGACCGAGCAAACCCCCGAGCAGCCTGAGGAGGGCTCAGGCACCACCTTGTTACATATCGAGCAGCAACTGTTGCCGAATGGGCCTTGGCAAGCTAGTTGTCTGCGCTTTGGCGGCTTGGTGGGTGGCGAGCGCAAGCCCGGACGCTTTCTTTCTGGCAAGACCCTTTCTGGTGCTAACAGTCCGGTCAACCTTATCCATCGCGATGACTGTATCGGGGTGATTAGCGCGCTGATCAAGCGTGATATCTGGGGGGAGACCTTTAACGTATGCGCCGACGGCCATCCTTCTCGTCAGCAGTTTTACACCCGTGCCGCTGAGTGCCTGGCGCTGCCACCGCCACAGTTTAATGACCAGCCAGGGAGCAACAAATGGGTGGATAACGCCCTTATCAAGCAAACCCTGGACTACCAGTTTGTATTCCCCGACCCGATGCAGTGGCTCAGTGCCACTAAGTAACAGCTGTTTTAGAGGTAAACCATGATAGATTTTCGCAGTGATACCGTCACCCAGCCTTGTAATACCATGCGCCAACTGATGGCCGACGCCCCGGTCGGCGATGATGTCTATGGCGATGACCCCACGGTAAACGCGTTAGAGCAGTATGCGGCGGAGCGCATGGGCAAGGCCTCGGCGCTGTACTGTAGCTCTGGCACCCAAGCCAACTTGTTGGGGATTATGGCGCACTGTGGGCGCGGTGATGAGTACCTGTGTGGCCAACAGGCCCACAACTACAAATATGAAGCTGGCGGTGCAGCGGTGCTGGGCAGCATTCAGCCTCAGCCGCTGGCCAATGCCGCAGACGGCTCTATCCCGCTAGAGCTGCTAAAAGGCGCGCTAAAGCCGGATGACTTCCATTTCGCGATGACCCGCTTGCTGTCGCTGGAGAACACCATCGGCGGGAAGGTGTTGCCGCAGTCCTACGTGCTGGAAGCGGCGACCTTTGCCAAGGCGCACCAGCTCAAGTTCCACCTCGATGGCGCGCGCATCTTCAATGCGATCGTTAAATCGGGTATCGATGAGCGAGCAGCTGTTGCCCCCTTCGACAGCTTTACCATCTGCCTCTCCAAAGGCCTGGGTGCGCCAATTGGCTCGCTGCTGTTAGGCGATGAAGCGTTTATTCAGCGGGCTAAGCGCCTACGCAAGATGCTAGGAGGCGGCATGCGCCAGGCGGGTATTATTGCTGCCGCTGGTCGCTATGCGCTGGAGAACAACGTGGCGCGGCTGGCTGATGACCATAACAACGCCTTACTACTGGCCGAGCTGCTGTCGCAAATAGACGAGCTGGACAGCGATCCGAGTCAGGTGCAAACCAACATCGTCTACGCCCGTTGCCGTATGGGTAAGGCCAAGCAGTTATCTGCGGCCTTGGCAGAGCAGGGCATCTTGGTCAGCGCCGGTGAGCCGATCCGCTTTGTTACCCACCTGAATGTGGATGAGCAAGCGGTGCGTACTCTGGTGAATGCCATCAAACAGTTCTATCGGGAGGCCTAGTGCTAAAGATTGAAATGCTGAGCACCGGCGATGAGGTGCTCCAGGGCGATATTCTCGACAGCAATGCTGGCTGGCTCGGCCAGCAACTGGCTGAACACGGCCTGAAATTCAGCCGTCGCCAAACAGTGGCGGATGAGCTTGTTGATATCATCGATGCCATGGACCAAGCGGCCAAGCGCGCGGATTGGGTCATTGTTAACGGTGGGCTGGGGCCGACCTCGGATGACCTTAGCGCCGAAGCTGCCGCCAAGCTGGTTGGTAAGCCACTAGTCTGCTTTGACGATTGGCTGGACAAGCTGCAGGGCTGGTACGACGCGCAGGGCAAGAGCATGCCACAAAGCAACGTCAAACAAGCCATGCTGCCAGAGGGCTCTGAGCTGGTAGACAACCCCATCGGCACTGCTTGTGGTTTTGTGGTTGAGCACCATGGCGCCCGCCTGCTATTCACCCCGGGGGTACCGAGCGAGTTTAAGCGTATGCTAAGCGACTACTGGTTCCCGCTGCTCTCTGCGTATCAGCAGCAAGAGCAACAACAGCAGCAAGGCCAGCAGTTGGGAGTGAAGCGTTTCTACACCTTCGGCCTGTCCGAGTCATCGTTAAGCGATCGCTTGGATAGCATGGCGCTGCCACAGGGCATGCGTTTGGGCTACCGCTCCGCCCGACCTACCATCGAGGTTAAGCTGTTTGGTGATACCAACCAACCCGAGTTCGCGACCTCTGCCCAGCAGTTAGCCGAGGAACTTGGTAGCCATGTGTTTAGCGAAGACCGTGGTGATTGGAGCAAGTACCTTGGCGAGCTACTGATTGCTGCCAAAGCTAAGCTGGCCTTGGCCGAGTCCTGCACCGGCGGGTTGATAGCCAGCGAGCTGGTGGCGATCCCCGGCAGCTCCGCCTATCTGGAGCGCGGCTTTGTTACCTACAGCAATCAGGCTAAGATGGAGTGTTTGGGTGTCGACGAAGCCTTGCTCGAATCCTTCGGTGCGGTTTCCATCGAGGTGGCACAGGCCATGGCCAAAGGCGCGTTGGCCAATAGCGAGGCGGATATTGCTCTGTCGGTCACCGGCGTGGCAGGCCCTGGTGGTGGCTCGGACGAGAAGCCGGTTGGAACGGTGTGTTTCGCGCTGGCCACCCCAGAGCAATGCTTCAGCCAGCGACTAAAACTGGCGGGTCGCTCGCGTTCGGCGGTGCGGCTGGTATCGGCCTATGTGGCGTTGGATATGCTACGCCGCTATCTCACCGGCCAAGAGGTGTGCGCCGTTTACGACAGTATGCAAACGGTGGATAGACAGCAATCTCATTGAATTAAATGAAATGTTCTCCCTGACTGGCAGGTCTAAGCTATTACATATACCCGTATAGCAATGTAGACACTGACCAGTTTGGGAGCCCTATGTTTATTAAAAAGAACCGTCCCTGGGAAGAGCCGGAGTCGGCCGTTACCCCCGAGCACATCTACAAAGAGCGGCGTAGCCTGCTCAAATCCATGGGCTTTTTAGGCGCGGGCACCTTACTGGCGCAATCGGCTCCCGCTAATGCCTTCTTGTTTGGCGGCGGCGATGATCAAGCAAGCTTTGTCCGCCAGCCGCTGCAGTTCGATGATATTCCCCCAGAGCATAAAGACGGCCTAACGCCCGAGAGCAAAGCCATCTCTCACAACAACTTCTACGAGTTTGGTACCGCCAAGAATGACCCGGCTGAGAATGCTCAAGGCTTTAAGGTCGAGCCCTGGACGCTGCGCATCGACGGCTTAGTGGATAAGCCTCTGACGCTGGATTACGACGACTTGTTTGCCCGCCCGCTAGAGCAGCGGATCTACCGGTTGCGCTGTGTGGAGGCGTGGTCGATGGTGATCCCTTGGGTGGGCTTCTCGCTCAGTGACATACTGGCCCAAGCCAGCCCCAAAAGCGATGCCAAGTATGTGGCCTTTGAAACCCTCTACGACCCAGAGCAGATGCCCGGGCAGAAGAGCCGACGCATCGGTGGCGGCATCGATTACCCCTATGTGGAAGGACTGCGTATCGATGAAGCGATGCATCCGCTAACCATGCTGGCTGTAGGCATGTATGGCACAACCCTGCCACCGCAAAACGGCGCACCAATCCGCTTGGTGGTGCCGTGGAAGTATGGCTTTAAGAGCATCAAATCGATTGTGCGGATCCGCTTGACCGATCGCCAGCCGCCCACCACTTGGAATCTGCTAGCGCCCCATGAATATGGCTTTTACGCCAATGTGAACCCGGCGGTGGACCACCCGCGCTGGACTCAGGCAACCGAGCGGCGCATCGACGACTCAGGGCTGTTGGGGCGCACCCGTATTCCCACAGAGCCATTTAATGGCTACGGCCATTTGGTGGCTAACCTATACAAAGGCATGGACTTAACCAAGTTTTACTAGCGCAGGTTAATCGAGGTATGAAGCAGTTTAATCAGCATCTGGCCAAGCATACCTTGGCCTACAAAGTTGGCCTACACAGCCTGTTGTTGTTGCCCCTGTTGTACATGGTACTGGCCGTTACCAGCCAAAGCTGGGGCGGCGACCCGGTACAGGCGATCATCCACTTTCTGGCAGAGACTGCGCTACATGTGTTGATACTGACACTATTGCTGGCGCCATTGTCGCGCCGCTATCGCTTGCCAGCACTGCTGAAGTTTCGACGGATGATTGGTCTGTATGTGGCGTTCTATGCACTGGCCCATGTGTTGGCTTATTGGCTGCTTGAGTTGGGCTTATCGCTGCAACTGTTTATCACCGAACTCGCCAAACGTCCCTATATCTGGCTGGGAATGCTCTGCTTTGTGGTATTGCTGGCGCTCAGCCTCACGTCGTTCCGGGCGATTCAATCAAAACTGGGCAAACGCTGGTTGCAGCTGCATGGCCTGTTGTTCCCTACCGCGCTGCTGGTGATCTGGCACTACTGGTGGTCACTGAAATCCGGCTGGCAGGAGCCCGCTATCTATCTGGCGCTGGTAGTCGCACTGCTGCTGTGGAAGCGGCTACAGGTGCAGCGTTGGCTGCTCAGCTTTCGATCTTAACGGCTAAGTTTCGATCTTAAATAGTCTCGCGGTAGGGCTTTAGGCCCTATCGCCAGCTCAAACCTTGTAGCACTTCTCCTAGTTACTCTTCCGTTTAGCCTTTTCTCTTCATCGCTCTCTCGCTGGACATGTCGCTCGGTTAATTGAGTCTGATTCGTTTTATCTAACTACAAGTTCGCCAAAGAGTTCACAAAAATGCAGGCTGTGCAGCAAAACGTAACTATCAAATAAGTTAATAATTGCAGCCTAAAGACGTGCCAACGATTGCAACAGCCTCGCAGTGGACAGGTCGTAGTGGCTAACGATTAGAAGTTTGCGAGGTTGGTTAGTTAGTCTTGCCGTGAACCTGTCCCCATTCGTCCTTTGCCAGTCTTCAGCCTATCGGCTGAAGACTGGTATTTTTCTTTTAATCCGATGCTATCCATCGCTTTATAAGCCCGCAGTGTGTAGCGGTATCTATCATTCTTTGATTAAGTGATAAAAAAGTCAATATAAGCTAGCTTTAGTGGGTGACTTCATTAAAAGGACTGCTCAAATGGAACGCTCGAACTTAGGCTTTACCCGAAATGCAATTTCCTGCTTGCTGCTGAGTGCCGCGATAGGCACGTGGCAAGCCAATGCCAGCCCCGCCATGTTGCCGCAGATGGGGGCCGATACCCAGGGCACTTCAGTGTCAGGCTTATCCTCCGGCGCTTTTATGGCGGTGCAGTACCACGTAGCATTTAGCGCCGAAACCATCGGTGCCGGTGTTGTTGCGGGCGGCCCGTGGAACTGTGTGAACGGCGATAGCAGCTTGCTGCCGACCCTGACCAAAGCCCTGCAAAACTGCATGTATCTGAGCAACGGTGGCAAGGTGCCGCCCACCCATGCGTTTCTCGACCTATCAAAGCGTGCTGAGAAGAAAGGGGAGATCGACCCTACCAGCAACCTGAGCAAGGATAGGGTCTACGTGTTTACTGGCATCGACGATAAAACCGTGAAGCCACCAGTGGTGGTGGGCACCAAAGAGCTCTATCTGGCCTTTGGGGTGGATGAACAAAGCATGCAGTTTGTCCAAGACCTACCTGCCGGGCACGCTTTTATTACCGACTTGCCGGATAGCGAGGTCAACGACCAGTGCGAGATTACCCAATCGCCCTATATTAACTACTGTGAGCAGGACGACTACTATCAGGCGCAAGCACTGTTGGATCATATCTATCAGCAAACCAATCCTCCTTCTAAGTCGCCCCAAGGCGAGTTGATTGCCTTTAACCAGTTCGAATTTGTCAAAGACTCCGATTTAGCCCGAGATAAGAGCAGCTTTAGCGAAACCGGCTATGTGTATGTGCCGCCGAGTTGTCAGCAAAGCGCCGAGAACTGCAGCATTCACGTGGTGTTCCATGGCTGCAAGCAGGGTGTCGAGTACAGCGATCTGCGAAATGGCACCTTCGGCATGAAGTATATCGAGCACACCGGTTATCGCCGTATGGCCGATACCAACCAACTGATCATGCTCTATCCACAGGTGAAGGCGCGGGCTGGCTCAAACCCGAATGGCTGCTGGGACTGGTGGGGTTATACCGGTAACCATAAGAGTTTTTATCGCAAAGACGCAGTACAGTTACAGGCAGTCAATCAGATGGTGAAGCGGCTACAGGAGTCGGTTGAGTTGGCGAGTCAGTAAGGAAGTTCGGGTATATCTAAATAACAAGAGAGGGCCTAGTCCCTCTCTTTTTCGTCTTTGTCCCAATCATCCTTTTCCCAATCGTCGGCCTTTTGGTTGTTTGACTGGATCTTTTTTTTCAGCTCCGGGGTGATGCGAAATCCACCCATGCGGCGAAGTGCCATGATATTGCTGAGGATAACCCCAATCACTACCACAATAATTAGCAGTGCTTGCCAAAGGCTGAACGGCTCTTCCATGTTGCCTCCTGAATTGCACCAATCTACATAAGTAACTGATCATTCTTGCTGGTTAAAATCATTGATGACAGCGTCAACGCTTTTGTAATTAGTCCACTAGTTACGGCAAGCGCCTCCTTGTCCTCAATGATTTTCCCTGCGCAATATCTGAACATTAACTTATCCAGATTGGTATGGGCGGGTGTTGCCCGTATACTCGCTAGCTTAACAGGTTTTGCAGCTGCACGGTGCTGGCAAGGGTGCCCAGCATGACCACTACCAAGGCGCTGGCGGCGGGCTTGATATTGCGAAACATCGGCAGTAGCCACAGCAACACGCTGGAGAGCAGCAACACCGCGAAGATCATAAAGCCTTGCTGGTACTGAGCCATCGCCGCGCGATCGGCACCCAACCATAGCGCTAGCGCCGCGCTTGACATGCTGAGCATACCAAACAGAATCCCGGCAAAGGGCAGGATCTTGTCGAAGGCGCTCAAGCGATGCTTGGCCTTAACTAGCAGCCAGTGACCGAGGCTGGCGCCGCTAAGAGCAAAGGCGAACAGCAAAAACGGATTGGCAACTACCACTGCCAAGGCATTCAGGCACAGTGGCGCGCCCAGCAGCCACCACCAGTTTTGGTCGAGGCTTTGCTTGATGCGCAGTTTTGAGAGTTTCCAGCTCATGCCCCAGCCCATTACCGCGGCCACAATCAACAGGCCGGTTTGCCAAAAGGCTTGGCCCGCCTCAAAGGCACACAGCGCGCCCAAGGTGGCGCAGCTGGTAATGGTGGTGAACTGCCCCTGTACCCGCGCGCGTTGACCGGCGCATAGTTCACCATGTCTCAGTACCACCATCTGCAGTAAAAACGCCACGGCGGCACTGCCGCTGAGGGCAACAAACAGGCTGGGGTAAAGATTTAGCATGATGGCTCCGGTAAACAGATATTGGTGATATAACGCGTGAAAATCGTGCTTAGCTCAGCGGCAACCAGCTCGCTGCCCTCAATAGGATGGCTGGCAAGCACCTCGGCTAACAGCTCGGGGGTGAGCGCCGCTAAGCAAGATTGGGCGCAACTATAATGGCTCAGGTGCCAAGGCTCAAATGCTACGCCACCTAAATCGTGCTGATAGGGATAAAAGAAGCCGTACTCTGCGGCATGTTGCTCCAGCCAGCGGGCCAATGGTGCTTGGCAGCCGCCAGCTTGATACTCAGGCTGAATTAATTCCAAGCGCTCACCTTCAGCCAGTAGTGCCGGCGAGTAGAGGTCGAAATCGGTGCCCCAATGGTGGCGACTAGCCCCGGGCAGGGCTGACCAGCGTAAAATGGCGTGTAAGCGCTCGCTCTCGCTAAGGCTGTTGTAATCCAGGGCTTGGCTTTGGTCATCGAGCAGGGTGCGCTGGCCCAGCCATTTGGCGTTCCAGATCCGCGCCTGAGCATCAAAGTCGCGAAAGCCACTGAATACCTCAAGCGCTAAGCCATCGCGCTGGGCGGCTTGGCGCAGCCTGCGCAGATCGTCGATAACCGCACGGTTGACCCAGCCCAGTTCGGCGTCTTCCAGCAGGTGTTCGCGGTGTAATCCGGTTAAGCTGAGTGGGTCAAGTGTGTGCATTAGCCGAGTACCTTCACCAACAGTTGGTAATACATCTCTTCAAGCTGCTCCAAGTCGGCCACTTTGACGCACTCGTTCACCTTGTGAATGGTGGCATTTACTGGCCCCAGCTCGACCACTTCGGTGCCCATCTTGGCAATAAAGCGACCGTCGGAGGTGCCGCCAGTGGTTAAAAACTCTGGCTGCTGCTTGGTGACGCTATAGACCGCATCACCGACTGCCGACAGGAACGGCCCTTCTTCGGTGAGGAAGGGGCGACCGTTGTAGGTCCAGTCGATGTCATAGTCCAAACCATGGGCATCCAGTACGTTCAGTACGCGCTTGATCAGCTGATCTTCCGTCGATTCGGTGGAGTAGCGGAAGTTAAACTGCACCTTCAGCTCACCGGGGATCACGTTCGATGCGCCAGTGCCAGCGTGGATATTGGCAATCTGGAAGCTGGTGGGCGGGAAGAAGGCATTGCCATCATCCCAGTGGGTGGCTGCTAGCTCGGCCAGTGCCGGAGAGGCAAGGTGCACCGGGTTGCTGGCCAGGTGCGGATAGGCCACGTGGCCCTGCACGCCTTTTACCACCAAGTCGCCGGTTAGCGAGCCGCGACGGCCATTTTTCACCACATCGCCCACTTTGTGGGTGGAAGAGGGCTCGCCCACCAAACAGATGTCGATAAGCTCGTTGCGCGCCATCAGGGTGTCGACCACGCGGGTGGTGCCGTTAATAAACGGGCCTTCTTCATCGGAGGTAATCAAAAAGGCAATCGAGCCTTTGTGGTTGGGGTAGTCGCTAACAAAGCGCTCGGTGGCCACTTGCATGGCGGCCAACGAACCTTTCATATCGGCAGCACCACGACCGTGTAGGTAGCCGTCGATAACCGTTGGCTCAAACGGCGGTGTATGCCAGTGCTCAGCCGGGCCGGGTGGTACCACATCGGTGTGGCCGGCAAAGCAGAACAGTGGCTTCTCTTTACCGCGGCGGGCCCACATATTGGTGGTGTCTTCAAAGATCATCGGCTCGATATGAAAGCCATGCTGGGACAGGCGCTCGCCCATCATATCCTGTAGGCCACAATCTTCCGGAGTGACCGAGGGGCGTGAAATCAGCTCCTTGGCCAGCGTCAGTACTGCGCTATCTGCTTGCTTAGTCATTGGCAACCTCGGCGAAAAACTGCTGGTACTGGTCGGCCTTAAAGCCGAGTAGCTGCTGCTCGCCAGCTACCAGTAGCGGGCGTTTAATCATTGCCGGGTGCTCCAGCATCAGGGCAATCGCCTTGGCTTGGTCCAGGCCGGCCTTTTGCTCGTCGCTCAGTTGGCGGAAGGTGGTGCCGCGCTTATTAAGCAGCGCTTCCCAGCCCAAGGTTTCGCACCATTGGGTCAGTTGGGCTTGTTCCAGACCGTCTTTGCGGTAGTCATGGAAGCTGTAATCAATGCCGTTGTCACTCAGCCAACGGCGCGCCTTGCGGATGGTGTCGCAGTTGCTGATACCAAAAACAGTCGGGTGTTGCATGTTTCATCCAAGTTGAAAGAGTTGCAGGCATAATAGCAAAGAGCTGGGCCGCGCTGTAGCAACTTCACGTTAACAACTGGCCCGATCTGGCTAACAACTTCAATAGACGCTGAGACTTCAACCGACCTCACTCTTGTGCAAGCTATGTTGCAGCGGTCGCTTAAACAGTGCGGGTGCCAGGTTGAGCAGGGTTAAGCGCATTACATGGCTGATGGCTACAAAGGCGGGTTCCAGCCCCAGCAGTAGCCCCACTGCTGTCATCGCCTCGACACTGCCGGGTGCCCAAGCTAGCAACAGCGCCTGCCAAGGTTTGTCGGTCATCAAGGTAAACAACAGGGCAAAGCCAAGGGTGATTAGCACGCCTTGCAAGGTAATCACCAGCCCAGCACGGGCGTAGCGGCCGGCTTCGCGCCAGCTGGCTTGCACCAGCCGAGAGCCCATCAGCACGCCAAGAATCGAGGTCGCCATGCTAAGCAGAGGAACTGGCACCAGTACATCGCCGCCCATCACATAGCTGTTATACAAAGCGGCAACCAACAGCGCGGTCAGCATATACGGGGCAGGAATACCTAAACGTACCGCCAGCTTGCCTGCGAGTATGGCCAATACGCCGAGCACTAAGAGGTGGGGGATATCTTGCTGCAGTAGCTGATGGCTTAGGTTGTCGGCGGCCTCGCCACCGCTGGCAATATAGCCAGCAATTAGCATTAATAGCAGTAACCGCACTGAATGGGCGAAAGCAACTCGAGGGGAGGGGTTCTGTTGGGATTCGCTAATCATCAGCACTACGCCCAGAGCGCCAGGCACCGCGCCTAGCATCGCCTCGAACGAGGGCCATTTTTCGCGCCGTACCAACCACAGGTAGTTAGCGGTGGTTTGGCTCAGCATACACAGCACCAAGCCGCAGAATAACAATAGTGAGAAGGAGTTAAGAAGCTCTTGCACGCCAATCGACAGACCAATGCTTATGCCGAGGATGATCTGCACTACGGTGATTAAAGGCCGTGGCAGGCGCACCTGCTGCCGGGTCAGTTTCAGGAACACCACTACCGCGATGGAGGCCCCAAACAGCTCCCCCATGGGCAGGGCGAGCCATCTGCCAATCCAAGCGCCTAATAAACCCACCACCAAGGTGACCACAATCATCATCAGCTACCACTCTACAACTACTGCCGGTAGCCAATAGGTTACCACTAAAGTAATAAACCAAGATGAACAACCTTGCGGGCGAGTCAATGCAGTGGCGTGGTTTGTTGAATTGCCGAAGGGCGTAGCGTGGAGGTTGCTAGCGCTTACTCACCGGTAGAGCGAGAGCGGCCTTAGACAAAGGTCTAAACTGCTGGTCGCGCATGATTCAGATCAAAACATTGCGTTAACAAATGTCACATCGTGGTCACGCTATTGAGAGGTAAATATAACAATCAAAGGATGGCAAGGATGAAAAGAACGTTAATTGCAGTGGCAACCCTCAGCACCCTACTGGCAGCCCCCGCTTTCTCCCATGAACAAGGCACATTTCTGTTTCGCTTCGGCGCAGCAGGCGTGCTGCCCAATGAGAGCAGCGACGACGTACTCGGCGCAGGCGAGTTTAAGATCGATGACAACTACCAACTGGGCCTGACCTTCGGCTATATGCTCACCGACAATATCGCGGTCGAGCTGCTCGCCGCCACGCCCTTTAAGCACACCGTATCGCTAAATGGCGTGGGCGATATCGCCGAGATCAAACACCTGCCACCCACCTTGATGCTGGAATACTACTTTGGCAATGCTCAAAGCCAGTGGCGCCCGTATGCGGGGATCGGCCTCAACTACACCACCTTCTTTAGCGAAAAGCTAAGTGGTACAGCGCAAGACTTGGGGCTGTCGGATATCTCCCTGGATGACTCTTGGGGTGTTGCCGTGAACGTGGGTCTGGACTATCAAATCAACGACCGCTGGTTTGTCGGCGGCTCGCTATGGTGGGCGGATATCAATACCGATGTGAATGTGAAGGTCGGTGGCTCTCCGGTGAGTATCAGCACCGAGGTAGACCCTTGGGTGGTGATGTTGTCGGCGGGGTATAAGTTTTAGCAGCAGTAACGAGAGTCTTTGATAAAAAGGCCACGATTTTGACCGGGCATGGTTAAATCGTGGCCCTTACTGGCATTTGGGTTCCATCGGTGCACCAACTAGGCAGATAGTTGTAACGATGTCGCTTCTTCCACCGAGCTACGTCCAAGTTTATCAATCAGCAACGTTAGTTAATTAGGTAATGGCTGTAGCAATAGCTTGAGCTTGTTGGTCGAAGATGGCCAACACCGAGTTTTTGTTAGATTTAGCGACACTGATCCACTGAAACCCCGTTTCATCGGAGTGCCGAAACTCAATTTGAAGCTCATAGCGGTAGCTGGTTAGCAGTGCTCCTATCACACCAAGGCAAAATGATAGCGGACCGAAAAATCTACCAAAACCTTCGGGGCAGATTATCCAGACAATGCTGGATACGACTAGGCCAATGGCGATGATTCGAACAATTGAACTTACTAAGGAGTTTTTCACGAACCGGGCATTGCGAATTCTGTTTAGATTGTACTCGTCATCTTTAAACGATAACTTATTGTCTTGGATGATAAAATCGTCTTGAGTAATCATACAGCTTCCTTGTCATACCTTATGAGAATCCATTCAGGCTAGATACTTGTCTAACAATATAAATAATCATATCAATATGCTGCGATGACTTCGACTTCTATGAGGCTAGGTTGGCCCGCTCAAGTCAGTTCTCGTTGATAAGTATAGGATTGTCGGTGGTTGACAAGGGGTGATGGCACTCCGACGAGTATTAGTACAAAGGTGGCCTTTAGGTGGTGGTGTTTACGGCGTTTAGTTAAGAGCTAAGGCAAGAGGGCCGCTTGCCTTAGCAGCGAGTTTTATCTAGCGGAGATGGAGTCGTTGCTGAACAAGCAAAGTGCCTGCGAGTATTAGACTAAGCAGCAGACCGGTGCTTCCACCACTACTGCCACCGCCATTACCACCTGAAGCAGATGATTGGCCAGAGACCGAGTCTGGTTCAATACCCTCGCCCGACATGACTTGTCTAAGCCAAGGAGACATGCTTCCCACATCCGCATACCCACTGAGGCCCTCATCGCACTCACATGGCGCCCAGCTGGAGATGCCGACAACATGATAGGAACCTGGCTCGCCCCAAAGCAGCGGCCCTCCACTGTCGCCTGCGCAAATACTTTTACTTTCATCAAGCGTGCATACCATCGTATCGGTGACTTGATTGGCCACCAAGCTGCATTCCTGATTACTGATTAGCGGCGCATCTATTTGCATCAGTGCCGATGGTGACGTGAAATCTTCTCTTCCAGTCGTAGAGCCAAAACCGATAGCTGTGAGCTTGTCTTGAACAACTAAAAACGATTCAGGGACGGGTACGTCCAACAGAGTAGGAAAGTTACTCGGATCGAAATCTAGTTGCGCTTGTTTGAGTTTTAGTAGAGCTAAGTCGCGGTCAACCGTAGTTTTACTCCCATCACTCGGTTGATAGTTAGGGTGGATGTACACTTCTTCTACGAACTCTTTGCTCTCCTCAGAGGTCTCATAGGTGCGGATCTCTAACGAAACTCGGATGTCGTCAGCAGGGTACGCTTTGCGATTGCCGTCATTAGTGACGCAATGACCGGCTGTTAGCACCCACTCTGGGCTGAGTAGCACTCCGCCACACTGTAGATGTGTCCCCCCATAGGCGAATATCTTCACAAAAAACGGAAAGTGTGAGGTATCAGCCTCATCCCCGTCGATGATTCTGGCTTGCTTTTCACCGGCAACACTCTGCAGGCAAAAGCAAGCCAACAGCAACACAATAAAACGTACGCGCATAGCAATTTCCTTTTGCTTATCTTTGATATTTATAGGAATTATTGAAGCTGCCACAATGCAATCTGTGTCAGCTTTAGGTGGAGCGAGTAAGAGCAAGGCTTAAAAATACGTGGTACAAAGGGGTTGGTTTATAGCGGTACCCTATGGAGTATCCCGTTATTTTTAGGCGTCCTGCCAGTAGGCATTATGCCCAGCTTAAGGGGACTGGCACTAACACCCCATCTCATAATTGTTAAGTGAATCAATTAAAATAAATATGCTTATCAGTAAGTTGCGCTTATGGTTTCAATAAAAATGCAGCGTAATTTGCGTATGCAGTTACAGTTATCAGTATCAAACTTAAGTGGGCAGCTCATCGCTGAAGCGCATAGTTAGCAACGGCTTTGATGCACCTAGTTTCATCCTTTCTTCACCAGCTTGACTATTTTTCCATCACTATCACTAACTCATTGATTTCATATTGAAGTCGCCGCTTTGGGCTGCCTACATTGATGATATCCAGCATCTTGCTTGGGCGTTGTGCGTGGTCTTGAACATGCCTTTAAGCAGTGATGCCAATCCGTTAGTGAGGGCTTGCCGCCCTTGGTGTATGACGGAGTCGTCATAGTGATAAGCCAGAGGAAACAGCGATGGAAGAGAAGGTCATTCTTGATAAGGGTAAGGTCTGCGTCTCGAACAATAAGTTTGTGGTGGACGACCAAAGCTACGATATGGCGGCGATTAAGTCGGTCAAAACCACGGTGACAAAAGGCAATAAGCTTCCTGGCGTGGTGATAGGTTTTGCGGGACTGATGATTATGTTGGCCGCCAAACAGCTCATTATCGGCTTGGCGGTCGCCGCGGCGGGGATCTATTTGGCGATTAATGCCAAGGACCGTTTCTCGGTGGTACTCAGTACCGAGTCTGGCGATGACAATGCCCTCACCAGCAATAACCGCGAGCATATCGAGAGCATTGTTGCGGCGCTGAATGAGTCGATCTTGAGTCGAGTGTATAACTGACGTTAACGCTGCGAGGATACAACAATGGCCTTGAACAAGGCCATTGGGTGATTACCTGTTAATACGCCCTAGGCGTACTGGTGGGCAAAGCTGCGCCACATGCGTTTTTGCTGGGCCAGCCGAGCTTTGGCCATGCGGTAACGGGCTTTTAGGATGGCCCGCTCATAGCGCTGGCCGATGTCCTGTTTCTTCAGCTCCATCATCCGTTTTTTCATGTCGTAGTACTCCGACATATTGCTGAGCAGCTGCTCGTAGTGCCCCTGCAGCTTGGTGGCAAGCTGGCCGTAGTCGGCGCGCTTGCTGAGCTTTTGCTTTAGCCCTTCCATTTGCTGGCGGTAACGGGCCTTCTCAATCTTGTCGCGCGATACCGTGCGCAGCTTGCTGCATAGCCCAATCATCGCCCCGCTTTTAATCAACCACTTGGTGGGATCGTACTGCCACCAGTAGATGCCATTACGATAATCGTTTTCGAACAGGTGGTGGAAATTATGGTAGCCCTCGCCAAAGGTGAACACCGCTAGCACGGGATTGTCACGAGCTGTGTTGTTACTGGTAAAGGGCTGCGAACCCCAGAAGTGGGCCAGCGAATTGATAAAGAAAGTGGTGTGGTGGGTGAGCACCAAACGCAGCACGCCAACCACCAGTACCATGCCTAACACATCACCGTAGATAAGCCCAAGGCCAATCGGCAGCGCCAGGTTGGCGGTAATAGCCAGCAACAGATAGTGGCGATGCTGCCACATCACAACCGCATCTTTTTGCAAGTCGCGGCAGTTGCTGTAGTCGTTGCTCTGCTGGCCATGGTAGTTACGCAGCATCCAGCCGATATGGCTGTACCACAGGCCACGCTTGGCCGAGTAGGGGTCTTTGTCGTTGTTATCGACATGGCGATGGTGGATGCGGTGATCGGAAGACCAGTGCAGCACGCTGTTTTGCAGGGCGAGGGCACCGCCGATGGCGAAGATCACCCGCAGCACCGGGTGGGCTTGGTAGGCCTTGTGTGACCAGAGGCGGTGGTAACCCGCGGTGATCGATAAGTTAGCAAAGCTGAAGGCTGCAAGTAGCCACCACCAATGGGCGACGCTGTAGCCGTGGCTCAGTCCGTACCAAGGCACGGCTATCGCCGCAACGAGAAAGGTGGCAACGAACAGAATTAGGTTGGTCCAAATCAACGGGGGTTTTTGCATCTCAGCCATGGCAATTAATTCAGCGTACAAGTGTGCGCTTAATGTAGTCAGCGTACACGTGTAAGTCAAGATTTGCTTAACGTTTAAGCTGGCATCGACACGCGTAACTCATCAAATCTCATATTTTGCATTTCGTATCGGAGAGAGGGGCATGCAGTGGAACAAAAGTATAGGCACGAATTGCCGAGTGGGGAGGGGTATAAGGAAGGGAATGAGAAGATGGGGCGAAGCAGGAAGGTAGGGAAGCCACAACTTGCAGGCACAAAAAAGGCAGGTGGTTAACCTGCCTTTTCGAGATATTAAGTGCTTAGGCTTCTGGTGTATTGAAGTCCGGGTCGAAGGACATGGCGAAGAAGTAGTCGTCGTCACCGGTGTCGCCTGCTTCGATATTAGCGATCTTCATCAGTTGGCGCTTACTGTTCTCAAGGTGCTGCCATACCGCATGGCGCGCTTCGTCGGCAGAGCGTTTTTGCAAAGCCGCCAAGATTGCCTTGTGATCGTTCAGCCACTGATTCTTAAGCTTATCTTCGTGCAGGAATTGAGAGTTTAATTCTTTCCACAGTGGGTTAGTGGTGCGCACTGAGCTCCACATATCAACCGCTTGGTTAATTAGTACGCGGTTTTGGGTGGACTCTGCAATAAGCATATGGAACTGTTGATCCAGCGCTTCAAACTTTTGGCTATCGCCGCCGAGTTCTTGCTCTTGCTGGTTTACCACGCTTTTAAGTTCGCGTAGTTCATTAAACTTAATTTGAGTGGCTGCGAAAGCGGCTATATTGCTTTCTATTAATTGGCGGGCCTGTAGTAGCTCAAAGGGGCCGATATCGCTTTGCGGGACTATCGTTCGACTGGTGACCTTTTCAGGGGAGTCGATGAAGAAGATCCCCGCGCCTTGCTTCACCACCACTAAGCCCTTGAGCTCCAACATAATTATCGCTTCGCGAATAGTGGCTCGGCTGGTTTCGAAACGTTCGCTTAACTCGCGCTCTGATGGCAACCTTTCGCCCGCGTTGAAGATGCCAGAGAACAGCATTTCCTCAATTTGCAGACCAATGTCGTAGTAGCGACGTTTATTCTTAACTTTGTCCATCGATGGGCCCCAAACAGGTAAATCTTTTTTAGGTAAATTGTTGCAATCAATTACCTTTTTTCATCTCCTGCACTCTATCAAGAGCCTGTTTTGTAAACAAGCATTTAGCCGGATTCGCGAATGTAAATATCAGCTTTTTGAGTAATTGCTATACAAGTCGCGAAAATAGATTTACCAATTAGTGACGCTCGTCATGGTAATGGTAAACCAATGATCATAATATACAGATATTGGTTATCCAGATGGGAGCCAATATCGTAGGTATTGGGGTGCTGTCTCGCTTGATAAGCTATTTGTAGGTGGCCTGTTAAGAAAACCCTTTCATTCCTGCATGGGTGGTTGAAGGTATTAGGTTCACTCCTCCTTCGCCATCCACGACCAAGCATAGCGTTTTTGCCCCAGTTTTTACTGGGGCTTTTTTTTGCGTGCGATATATTGTGTTGACAGATTGATTAGCCATTGTGTCGTTGCGAAATAAAAAAGGGCCCGAAGGCCCTTTTACGATATTTAGTTTTTACTTGATGGCTTACTTGCCAAAGCGACGTTGGTACAAATCTTTGTGGGTGCCTTTCGCATACTCAACCAGAGTCTCGTATGGCGTATCGGTCACAGTTACAAAGCCGTTGTTGTAGTTCTCGCCGTCCCAGGCGCGTCCAGTTGTTGGAGAATCCAGGTACTGGAACCAGTGGGCACCCACGAAGTAGGGGTTCTCTACGATGCTCTCCAGGAAGTGTACGTAGCTTTCGCCGCGCCACTCTTGAGTCTCACCGCCCATAGGGCCGGGGTGGAACAGGCCGCTATCGGTTGAACCGAAGGCGAACTCGCCGATAAAGGCTGGCTTGTCATGGCGCTCCAACATGCTCCAGTCACCTTTGGCGTACAGGTCGGTTGCGTATTGGTTGTAGCTCATTACATCGGTGTACTTGGCCGCAGCATCTACTGCTTCAGGCGTCATACCCCATACCGAGAAGCGCGCCCCCATGTAGAGGTGGTTTGGCATGGCTTCTTTCACTTCCTGCTGCACGATGGAGAAGAACTCTTCTGCCACGTCGGTCAGGAACTGGCTGAAGTCAGCTCGGCTCGCGTCGTTGTAGTTGCCATCGAAGTTAAAGCCTTTGGCGAAGGCATCCCAAGACTCGGCATCGCTGCCCCAGGCCTTGTTAAGCGCACCAATCTTCTTGTACTTCGCTTTCAAGGTTGCAACCAAGTGCGCCTTAGCAGGGCTCTCTGCAGCATCTGCACGCAGCGCGCCGGTAGCCAGTGAGTAGTGGTTGGCTTCAAAGGCGGTGTTACCCCAAGTCAGCTCGTTGTCGATGAACACACCGATACACCATGGCGAGTTGCTAACCTCTGCCGCTACGCTCTGCGCGGTGGCTTTCACCGAATCGCGGAACGCTGGGTCGAATGGGTCATGCAGTGGGCCCCAGTAGTCGTTACCGGTGACGATGCGTTTGTGGCCGCCAGTGATCCAGCCGTGAGCGGTGTAAGGGATCTTGTCGTTGCTGTAGAACGTTGGATTAGACCAGTTACCCAGCGAGCTGAAGCCCCAGTCCATCATCCGCGCGATAACCAAGTCATGCCAAGTCTCGGAGGCTTTCTCGAAAGACTCTGGGTTGAACTTACGTTGCAGGTTGGCACCGTAGAAGCTGAACACCTCACCGTGGTTAAGCGGGCCGGCATGCATAGTCGGTGCATACTGGAAGTTTTGCGCCAGTGCATCGTCAAACTCAGGCAGCCAGTTAAACATGCTGTGACGCAGCTCCGACATTACCGCGCGCTCTTTGGTCTCTTCGAGGTATGGCACATCAGAGATTTCACTTGGGCGGAATGAGGCATGGTCAAAGCCCGCATAGTCGGTGAAGGCTCGGCCGGTGGTGGTAAAGGTGTCATCCATACGGATGTTGTCCAGGCCGGTGGCGAAGTACAGGTAGCCCTCAGGGTCAACAAAGGCCCACTTGCCATCGACTTTCTCGGTGCGGAAGAAGCCAGTGCCTTCCAGTTTTGGTCCATCTTTCCAGCCACCGAACTTGGCGCGGTCATCGGCCAGCTTAGCGTTGGCAATCAGCTCAAGGTCTGCTTTGGCGCGTGCCGCCAGTTCTTCATCGTCGTGTACTTTCTCTGGCCAATCGGTTTCGGCGTACTGACCATATTGGTCAATCAGTCCGGCGAAGCGAGAGGTATCGTTGCTCAGGTTGGGAATCAAACGCAGTGAATCGATAACAATCGTTGCTTCTTCGGCAGGCTCCATCATATATAGCTGGATGCTCACGATGTTGCTTGCATCAAGCTCTTGCTCACCCCAGGCCAGACCAACTTGCTGCGCGGCGTAAGACTTACGAGGAGGCAGGCCGCGCATGCCGGGATCCAGCAGCTTGTTCGCTTCAGACATGGTGAAGTAGTAGGTGCCCGACTCGCCTTTTGGCAGCTGGAAGTAACCGGTACGGCTGTTTACCACACCACTGGCGGTGCCGCCGAACTTCTCATCGATGGCATCATCGACACGAATAAACAGGGTGGCAGTGCTGTCGCCAATATTGTCCAGATCGAAGGCCAGTGCAAAGTCGCCATGGCCGCTCCAATCGAATGGCTTCTTCGGTGCAAACTTAACGGTCGGGTAAGCTTCTTCGGTGCCGTAGTGCACTTTCAGGCCGTGGCCCTCATCGCGCTTGATCACCTCAATCTCGCTGCCGGTGTGCAGCTCAATCACTTCCTGCTTACCGGGCTTGAAGGTCACCGCTTCGGCAATAGTTGGCACGCCATCGGCAACAATCACTTCGGCAAGTACTTCTGATTTCACCAAGTCACCGGTACCGGCAATGAACTCTACATCGTGAACCTTAACCACTTGCTCACCGATAGGGCCTACGGCATAGAACTGCAGCTCGGCCAGGTTACGCAGGTCTAGCTCGTCGCCGCCACGGTAGCCGGGGATCTGCATTTGCGAACCCAGGAAGTAGAAGTCGATGGTTTCCGTTGAGTTGGCGTCCATCTCTACAGGCAGGTCTAGCTGGTGGGTAGCTGCACCCATGATGCCGAGGTTATCGGCCAGTTTGATCTCAAAACGGATTGGCTGATCGCTAGGGTTTTCAAAGGTAAAGCGTAGGCCACCTTTGGTGTTCCAGTCCCAAGTGCCTTCAGGCGCTGCGATCTTCACGTTTGGCCATTTGCTGTTGGCCTCTTCTTCTGAGATGGCGTCGAAATCGAGGGTGAGCGCGTCACCTTCAACGTCGTAGCCAGCATCAGAGCTGTTCATGTAGTCGAGTTGTTGTTCCGAGGTGAGTACCAGCTTGGCAATCTCATTCGAGTTGCTAGCGTTTATTTCGCTGTCCTGTGCCTGCGCAACGGCATGGCTGGTCGTATAGCCGGTAGACAACAGCAGGGCGCTACAAATGGCCATGCTGAGTGTGTTTAGTCGTAGCTTCACGGTGACTCCTTGGGTGTCTGGTGTTATTGGTACACGAAAACCTTTTCGTTGGTTAACCATTGATCGAAATGGTACACCTGTGGAAGGGGTGGAGTGTGATCCAGCAGGTAATTTGACAACTTAGTCATCGAGATAAGGCGGTTACTGCGAATCCGATCACACTAATTTCTGGCGGGGTTAAGGCTGCTGGAACACAGCGTTGGTGTTTACTTACCAGCTTAAGGAAGTTGGCTCAGCAAATGGTACTGTTTGCGGTATTGGAGCGGGGTCTGGCCGATCTGCTGGCGGAACTGGCGGTGGAAAAACGCCATGTTGTTATAGCCGCAGCGGAAGGCAACTTCTTCGACATTGTGTTCGTCTTGAATCAACAGGGCGCAGGCGCGACTGATGCGGTATTCATTTAAATAATTGGTAAATGTCTTATTAAAAGTACGTTTAAAATACTTGGAAAAAGAGACGGTGGTCATGTTGGTGAGGTTAGCCATATCGTCGGCGCTGATCTTGGTTTGGTAGTGCTCGGCCACAAACTCCAAGATCGCATCAATCCGTTTCGAGGCGCCACTCATTTGCTGCGGTGTGACCTGTTCTGCCAGACGCTGGCGAGGGCTACTGGCCAGTTGCTGAAGAATGCCCAGCAGGTTAATCAGTCGCTCAAACGGGCTTTGCTCCGGAAACTGGCACAGCTTGCGGCCGATCTCCAGGCTTAGCTCCCGATCAAAGCTCAAGCCGTTTTGGCTGTCTTCCAGCAACTTGGCGATGGCCTTAAATTCGCGCCCTGCTATCCAGTTCTCGCCCAGTAGCTGCTCGTCCCACTGAATAAACAGCGACTTGGCGCTGTCGCCGCGGCCTTGGTAGCTCTTCCAGCAGTGCGACACGTTCGGCCCAATCAAACACAGTTCGCCAGCACTGAAGTGGCGGATGGCATTGCCGGTGTAGGCGGTGCCTGACCCTTCGATGATATAGGTGAGCTCCCACTGGGGGTGGTAGTGCCAAGGGGCGTTAAAGGTGCTGTCGTTGTATTGACCCAAATAGAAGGACTGTTGGCTGTTGCTGGGGATGTGTTCTAGTACTGGTCTCATGGTGCAAATCTGGGCAATCGTGGAACAAACAAGAAAGGTGATATTCTTCTAAATTTCTCGAAAATGCACTACCTAAACGCGTATATAGGAAAAATAGTACACAAATAGTTTAATTCCGCATTTACCCCCTTTTCAAGTGCCGCGCTAACCTCCAAGCATACTAAAGCTAAGAGTTAGGAGAGAGCGTTGAAATTTGACGTATTAGTTTCAGGCATGAACGTAGTGGATTTGCTACTGACCATGCCCGCCTCATACAAAGCGGGGCATAAGCATCAGGTAGATGAAATCCTGATTCAGGGAGGAGCGCCAGCGGGCAACGCGGCGTGCGGTATGGCGTCACTCGGCTTGAATACTGCTTTCTTGGGTTTCTTGGGGAATAACCCCCAAAGCAACATCGCCAAGGGTGAGTTGGAGCGCTGCGGCGTGGTGACCGACTTAATGCTGCGTGATGGCACTGCAGTGCCGGCTACCGCGCTGGTGCAGGTTGACCCAGACAACGGCGATCGCACCGTGTTCTATACCACCAATGGCTACCGCGCACTGTCGCCGATGGATATCGATGACGGCTGGCTGGCTAGCACCAAGCTGGTGTTCGTCGATGGCTACGATATCGAAGGCAACCTGGCGCTGCTGGAGAAAGCCAAAGAGTTGGGCCTGCCATCGGTGGTGGATATGGAAGCCGGCGATCGCGGCCAACTGATGCACATGCTTAAACTTGGCGGCCACGTGATCTTGCCGCTCGAAGCCGCGCAATTCCTTGCCGAAGAACAGCTTCCCGAAACCTGCCTGCGCAAACTCAGCGCCCTGACCGACGGCCAAGTGGTGATTACCGATGGCGCCAACGGCAGCTGGGCGCTTGACGGCGAAGAGCTGGTTCAACAGTGCTGTTTCCCGGTTGAGGTTGTCGATACCACCGGCTGTGGTGATGCCTACCACGCCTCTTACGCCTATGGCCTGTTGAAAGGCTTTGACTTGGCCAAGCGCATGCAGTTCGCCTCTGGCTTCGCGGCGATTGTTGCCACCCATTTTGGCGGTCGTACCCGTTTCCCGAGCGAGGAACAGGTGTGGCAGTTTATTCAGAATTATTCATAAGGAACCTTCCATGAGCATAGATTTTACCCAACGCCAAGGCGTGGTTGAGCAAGCGATGAGCGAGCTGGTTAGCCCACGCACTGCCCGCAAAGATGTACCGGTTGGCTTTATCGGTATCGGTTTTGAGCTGCACTTCGACTGGGCCAAGGCCAAGCAGTCGTACACCCAAGCGGTGGGCGATGTAAAAGGTGTATTCAGCGAATACAACTCGATGCTGGCTGAAGAAGAGCCCATCCAAACCAAAGACGACATGCTGAAGCTGTTGAACGCCTACCGCGCTCAGGGCATGCAAGCATTGGTGGTGTACCAAGCCTCATACATCTCTGGTGATATGGCGCTGGCCTTGGCCACTTGGTTGGCCGAGCACGATGTGCCAGTACTGAGCTGGTCACACACCGAAACCACTGGTGGCAGCCTGACGGCTAACCGCCTGTGTGGTCAAAACTTCCTGCTGAACATTCTCTCCTCGATGGATGTGCGCTACTCGTGGATCTTCGAAGAGCCAGGCGCCGACAGCTTGGGCGAGTCACTGGGCCGCTTTATCGATGCAGTATCGGCCAAAGCACGCCTTAAGCACGCCAAGATCCTGATGGTAGGCGGTATGCGCGTACCGGGCTTCTACGACTGTGAACTGAACGAGATGTCGATTGCCAAGCACTTTGGTCTGGCGGTGGATCGCATCGATATGCAAACCATCTGGAAGCACGGCGAAGAGAACTTTGCCGAAGCGCAGGTTAATGCAGTGGTCGACAAGCTGCTGTCTTCGCCCTCTGTAGCGGGCAACGGCGTATCGGATAACGAGCTGTTCTTGTCAGTACGTTTGGCGCTGGCGATTGCCGATTATGCTAACAGTAACGAGTACGTGGGCGTGGCCCTGAAGAACTGGCCAGAATTGTTCGATAACTACGGCATCGCCGGTGATGGTGCAGGCGCGTTGGTACAAGATCTGGGTATTCCAGTGGCCGACGAATCTGACATGGGCGCGCTGCTAACCATGGTGGCCTTTAACGAGCTGACCATGAGCAAAGGCCTGCCAACGCTGATGGACTTCTCCTTCGTTGACCACGCCAACAACAAAGTGGGCATGTGGCACTGTGGCGGTACCTCCACCAAGTTGATGCGCGAAGGCACCCAGTTTGAGATCCGCAACCACAGCATTCTGGACAACTACGATCCAGAAGACTCCTACGGCATGCTGTTTGAGTTCCTGCAAGAGCTGGGTCCGGTCACCATTGCCAAATATCAATACCCTCACGCATCAACCATCTTCGCCTTCGAAGGTGAGCTGGTGGACTCGCCAATGCGCTATCGCGGCTGTTATGGCGAAGTGGCGCCCAAAGAGCTGTGCTCTAAGCAGATTGCCGGTTCAGTGATGAACTACGGCATGGACCACCACTGGGTGATGGCCCGCGGTGAGCTGCTGGAGCTGCTACGTGAATTCAACTTCTGGGTGGGCATCGAAGAGCTGGCACCTACTGAAGCGAAAACCTCTGGTCGCAGCATCCCTAAAAAGATGGACTTTTAATTAACCGACAAGCAATTGGGAAACATTATGTCTCAGGCATTATCTTCACTGTTGAATCAATACCGCGCCAACCAACGTTGTCTGGCCGGCTTTAACATCAACGACATCTACGATCTGCATGCGGTTGCGTTGGCGGCCAATGAGCTGGACCTGCCGTTTATGGCAATGACCTACCCACCGGTTGCCGAGCTAAACGGCACCTGGCTGTGCCGCAAGATGGTTGACGGTTTTGAGCGTATCGCGAAAAACAAGATCTACCTGCACCTGGACCACAGCACCTCAGTAGACCTGTGTAAAAAAGCCATCGACGACGGCTATGACTCGGTGATGATCGACGGCTCGCACCACGACATCAAAACCAACATCAAGATGACCCAGGAAGTGGTGAAATACGCCCGCAGCGCTGGCGTCTGTGTGGAAGCGGAGATCGGCAAAATCATGGGCCGTGACGTGGTAGTGAAATCAGAAGATGACTACCTGGCCTCGGTGGCCGATGTGGTGGCGCTGTGCGAAGAAGCCGGCCCTGACATCGTCGCCGTTGGTATCGGTACCGCCCATGGCTTTACCCCAACCACGCCGAAGATCCACTTCGAGCGCCTAAAGCAGATTGCTGATGCCGTGCCAAACCCACTGGTACTGCACGGCGGCACCGGGATTGCCGATGAAGATATCCAGAAGTCGATCACCATGGGTATCGCCAAGATCAACATTGGCACCATCGTGCATACCACCTACATGCGCGAAACCCACAACGAGATCAGCAAAGACGTGAAAGCGGCCTACCCGCCGTTCATCATGAAAGACGTGATCCCACGTGTGCAAGAAGTGGTGGTAGACCGCCTGAAAGCGGTAAATCCACACCTGTAATAGCAAACGCCCCCGGCATGTTCGGGGGCGGTCTTAACTGCTAACAGTTAACAGTGGCCGGCCTACCTTCACCTGAGCCAAGTTGCTTCTTGGGATAACGCGATGGTTTAGCCTACTTTCTTTCGTGTTATTCCGAAAAGCGCATGCACTTAAGGCTCTATGTCGATTGCAAGCCGAGTGTGCGGAGTGGGTCGGCCATTTTTCAGTGTTTTCAAGCGTGTAGTTAGCCTCTTTTCAGCCCTCACCGCAGTACTCCCTTCTAGTGAGCTAGTAAGCTTTCCAAGAGAAATAACGAAATAGTGGTACGGGTCACATTGGTAGAACCAAAATTCCAAATTGGTTGACCAGAAAAACAGGGGCGGGGATACTACACGACAGCTAGAAATGGAATGACAGCAGGCGCTGTCACTGCAGACTTAGAGTAACGCTCGCATCGGTTTAAATGCAAGGTGGCGTGGCGAGCACGACAAGACTACAACCTTTGAAGAGGATTCAACATGAACGCCAAGTTTTCGCCAGAGCAGGTAGTGGCGGTATCGGATCAGGAACAATCTATTCTGATTTACGATTTCTCCGGCGACGCCTTACCTTCGGCTTTTTCCTTCAACAATATCGATGCTGAGTTGGTTAGCCAAGGCGCAGGGATTACCTGTGGCGAGCAAGCCCTGAAGATCCACTGCAACAGCGCAGAGAACATGTACACCTCGGTGTATATCGAACCGGAAACGCCGTTTGACTGGAGCAAACTGGCTGATTTTAGCTTCGCCTTCGACACCACCAACACCGGCAGCCGTTGCACCCAGATCTTTATCAACATCTTCGACCACAAAGGTCAGATGCACAGCCGCAGTGTGAATGTGGCAGCTGGCGTAACCCAAACCAACTTGGTAGAGCTTAAAGGCGAGTTCCTGCGCAATACCACTAGCTGTGAATCAGGCTTGCGCTCCGATCCCGCATCGTTCGATACCCCCTTTGAGTACGCTACTTGGATGTGGGGTTTGATGAACATCGACCTGACCGCCATTGCCAAGATTGAACTGAGTATTCACGGCACCCTGATCGACCACGACATGGTGCTGGATAACTTCCGCCTGATCATGAGCCCAGAGCACAATCGCGACTTCTTGAAAGCCAGCATCGACCGCTTCGGCCAAGACGCCAACACCGAGTTCGCTGAGAAGGTACAAAGCGAGGAAGACTTGCTCAAGCGCATGGACGACGAGCTAAGCGTGCTTGAAGAAGGTGCTATGGCCGACCGCTCGCGCTTTGGCGGCTACACCGCCGGCGAGCGCTACGAGGCCACCGGTTTCTTCCGCACCCAAAAACTGGGCGACACCTGGGCGCTGATCGACCCAGATGGCTACCCCTATTTCGCCACCGGTATCGACATCCTGCGTCTGGCCAACTCCTACACCATCACTGGTGTGGACTACGACCACGACCTTGTGACTCAACGTACCTCTGAAGATCTCACCCCAGAAGACTCCATGGAGAAGCTGGTGGTGAGTAAAGCGGCCATGGCCAGCGGGAAGGTTATCAACCAGTGGCGTCGCGACTTCTTCCAGTGGCTGCCGGATATCGATGATCCGCTGGCCGAGCACTACAGCTACGCCCGTGAGGTATGGGAAGGCCCAGTCGAGCAAGGACAGATCTTCAGCTTCTACGGCGCTAACCTGCAGCGTAAGTACGGCAAAGACTACATGGAAACCTGGCGTAAGGTGACCATCGACCGTATGGTGAACTGGGGCTTTACCTCGCTGGGTAACTGGACCGCACCTGAGTTCTACGAGAACGAAACCGTACCGTTCTTCGCCAACGGCTGGATTATCGGCGACTTTAAAACCGTGAGTAGTGGTGATGATTTCTGGGCCGCACTGCCAGATCCCTTCGACCCGCTGTTCCGCACCCGCGCCGAAGCGACCGTGGCTCAAGTTCGCGAAGAGATCAAAGACACCCCATGGTGTGTCGGTATCTTTATCGATAACGAGAAGAGCTGGGGCCGCATGGGCACCATCGAAGGGCAGTATGGTATCTCGATCCACACCCTAGGTCGCGACGCTGCAGAGTGCCCGACCAAGGCGGTATTCGTGGAGCTGATGAAGAATAAGTACAGTAGCATCGATGCGCTGAATGCCTCGTGGGGCACCGCAATCGCCTCGTGGGACGCCTTCGCCAAAGGGGTGAAAGATCTCGAGCACAACGACGCGCAGCTGGTAGACTACGCCATCTGTCTGGAAGCCTATGCCAGCGAGTACTTCCGCGTGGTTAACGAGTCGCTAAAAGCGGTACTGCCAAACCACCTGTACCTTGGCTCACGCTTTGCCGACTGGGGGATGACTCCAGAGGTGGTGCGCGCCTGTGCCAAGCATGTGGATGTGGTGTCGTACAACTACTACAAAGAAGGTCTGCACCCGCAGCCTTGGAAGTTCCTGGCTGAGATCGATATGCCAAGCATCATCGGCGAGTACCACTTCGGCGTGAAAGGCGAAGGCCTGCACCACGCGGGTCTGGTTACCGCTAGCTGCCAAGAAGAGCGTGGCAAGATGTACGAAGCCTACATGCACTCGGTTATCGACAACCCGTACTTTATCGGTGCCCACTGGTTCCAATACATCGACTCACCAGTCACCGGCCGCTCCTACGACGGCGAAAACTACAACGTTGGCTTCGTCACCAACGCCGATATCCCTTACCAGCCAATGGTGGATGCCGCTAAGCGAATTCACTCCAGCATGTATCAACGCCGTTTCGGTGGTAAGAAGTAACGATTAGTTGCTAGGGCCTGCACTCTTTAGGGTTTGGCTTTGTTCAAACCAACATCAAAGAGAACAGGCTCTAATGATTAAATTGAGCGTAAGAACAAGCCCGGCGAAAGTCGGGCTTTTTTGTGTCCAGTCGAGTCGTTGAGATATCTACAATATGGTGATTGAAAGCGTGCCTTGACCTGCATCATAGGCGTTGCAACAGCTGCCCTGAGATAATAATGACGAGTTAATCGTTAGCGTTACTAATCAAGGAAGAACCGAGGGCGATATGGAGTTAAAACACACCGAAGTCGGAGCCGTACTACTTATCAAACGGCGGCTGACCATTCCCGAAATCGGCGCAGCGAGCGCCGCATGTTGTGACAAGGTTTTCCTAAAAGCCAGTGAGCTCGGCCTTGAGGTGACTGGGCCTTGGCACTTTATCGCTTATAACCTTCCCCAAGATATTGAAACCCCATTCGATATTGAGTTTTGCCTCCCCGTTTCTAGCGCCGATGGGCTGGCGATTGAAGACGAGATTAGCACTGGCACTCTTGGCAACTTCTACTGCGCAAGCCGAACCTACAAAGGCAGTCTGCAAGGCTTGTTCGAGTTGGGCTACCAACCACTCGTCGCGCAGATTAATGCCGCTAACGGCCGTTACACAGGTGAGAGCCGTGAGATCTATCACGTGTGGCAAGGGCCTGAGTCGGATAGTAATGTTGTTGAGATTCAGTTTGGCTTGCTTGAAAGTGGCAGCGATTAAGTTGCGACCAATCCTAGCGCTGGCTACCCAAACAACTCTTGCGCAATTTGCTCCTTCTCTTTCGCTGCACGCGCTAGGTGAGTCTCCAAAAACAGGGCCGCTTCCTGTAACTGCCCGGTCTCGATAAGTTCCAGTAGCTGAATATGCTCCTGACATTCTCGGCGAGGGATGGGGCGCTTGCCGTTGACGTTGTATTCCACTAAGCGGCGTAGACGGTTTACCCGCTGTAGGGCGTCGAGCAGGAAGATGTTGCCAGACATGGCAACCAGCGCTTCGTGAAACTGTACACCGGCGTTAAACATCTCAGCGGCCGATACCAGCTTTTGGTCGTTGTTGAGGATGTCGATCTGGGCCATCCGTAGCATCTGCAGTGTGGTGTGGTCGATGGAAAAGCCGGGATCGCGCAGGGCCTCTGGTTCAATCAATTGGCGAAAGCGGTAGCTTTGGGCATAGGCGGTGGGGGAGGAGATAAACTCATTGAAGCCCCAGCCATAGCCGATGTTGCGATTCAGCCAGCTGTCTTTTTCCATGGCGAGCAGCGCTTCTTGAATGGCCTTACGGCTAAGTTGGTAGCGCGCCATCAACTCGTTCTCGCTGAAGGTCTTGTTGAGCTTGCCCGACAAGTAGTCTTGGCCGATCTGATAGCAGATCGGGGCCAGATCGCGCCGCTCTTTATCCACCGGGGTTAGCACATTGCCGACATCGCGCTCTGGTAGCTTGGCCAAGAAAAAGCCTTGGTTGGGCTTTTTCGTGAGATAGCCCTGCTGCTGCAGATGGGCCAAGGCCGAGCGTATTGGTGTGCGCGATACCTTGAGCACCTTAGATAGCTCGACTTCCTTTATATGTGCGCCCACGTCCAACTGCTGTTCGATGGTGTAATCAAGTACCCGAGTGGCTAGTTGCTCTGCTGAGCTTGCTCGTCGATTGCTTTGCTGTGTATCCATACCTTAACCAAGTTTGCCCACTCTACGGCTGCGTGGGTGACGCGTATAAGGCCAATTGGCCGTCTTTTTCAGTATTGTTCACTAATTGTATTTTGTGAACAACCTTTGTTTGCTGTGTTTGATATGTGAAAAATGTGTTGTATTTCACAAACCAAAAATACAATAAATATCCTTTTAGGTGCTCGCTCTTATGGGGGTTACTCAGTGCTTCATCCATAACTATCAGATATAAAAGAAAATAACGCTTGGTTTTTAATCTTTGCTACCCACAAAGAGGGTGTTAACGGGATGTTGACACTTTAGCGTGCGTAATCCAATACTGTATTCAGTGTTTACAAAATACAATTATTGAGATGAGCAAAATAACCCTGATACATGCCGTTGATATTGCCATTGCCCCAGTAAGACGTGCCTTCGCACAACACTGGCCAGAGGCCCAAGTCACCCACCTTTGGGATGAGGCGTTGGGCCTTGAGCGCGCCAAGAGCCCCCAGTTGACTCCCGCGCTGCGCGATCGGGTCGCTGTGCTCTACCAGTTGGCGCTTAGCGGCGGCGCCGATGCGGTGATGTATACCTGCTCTGCCTTCGGTGAAGCGATTGAGGGATTGGCCGCTGACGCTAGCCTGCCAGTACTAAAGCCCAACCAAGCAATGTTCGACGAAGCCATCGCCCTTGGTCAGCCAGTGGCGATGTTGGGCTCGTTCCAACCGGCCATGGAGGGGATGGAGCGCGAGTTTCTGAACGCGGCTGAGGGCTGTGGAAAGTGCCTGGCACTGCGCAGCGTGTGTGTTCCCGAGGCCCGCACTGCGTTGCAAGCGGGCGATCTCGATGTTCACAACCAATTGATGTTAGACGCGCTGCAGCAAGTGAAGGAGCCAGTGGTGATGTTGGCGCACTTCTCCTCGGCCCCGGCCAAGGACTTGCTGGAGCTGCGCAGTGACAAAACAGTGTTATCCAGCCCTGACTGCGCGGTTAGGTATCTGCAACACATTTTACGGTCTGAATAGGGCGCTAGCTGATTCAGTGATTTAACAAGAGAGGAAACGATGAAACTACTCGTGTTACCCGGTGATGGTATAGGACCTGAAATCACCACGGCAGCGGTCAGCGTACTGCGAGCCAGCAATGACAAATTTGGCCTGGGCCTGAGCTTCGACTTCGACGATGTGGGCTTTGATAGCCTGAAGAAATACGGCACAACGCTACGCCAAGAAACCTTAGAGAAAGCCAAGGAGTACGACGGCATCGTGTTGGGCACCCAGTCGCATGCCGACTACCCCAAGCCTGCAGAGGGCGGGCGCAATGTATCGGCCGGGTTTAGGATTGGCTTGGATCTTTATGCCAACGTAAGACCGGCGCGCTCGCGGCCATTTCTGCCCACCAATATGAGTGAGGGCAAAAGCATCGACCTGGTGATTATGCGCGAGGCGACCGAGGGTTTTTATCCGGACCGCAATATGACAGAGGGCTGGGGCGAGGTGAAAACCTCACCGGACATGGCGTTGTCTATCCGTAAGATCACCCGCCACTGCTCCGAGCGTATCGCGCGCCGGGCCTTTGAGTTGGCTATGCAGCGCAACAAGAAAGTGACTGCAATCCACAAGGCAAACAGCTTCCACATGACTGACGGTCTGTTTCTGGAGGCGGTGAATGAGGTTGCTAAAGACTTCCCCGAGGTGGAGCTGGACGACCTGCTGGTCGACGCCTCGACCGCCCATTTAGTGCGCACACCAGAGCGCTTCGACGTACTGGTTGCCACCAACTTCTATGGCGACATTATCAGCGATCTGGCTAGCGAGCTGTCTGGCAGCTTAGGTCTGGCCGGTTCGATGATGGCCAGTGACCATCACTGCTGCGCCCAAGCACAACATGGCTCGGCGCCGGATATTGCTGGCAAAGACATCGCCAACCCTACTTCAATGATCCTCTCCGTAGCCATGTTGCTCGAATGGATGGGGCAAAAACACCAGCGCAACGATCTGACTGAGGCGGCCAAGGCCATCAGCCAAGCGGTGGATGCTGCGCTGGAAAACCCTGATACACGCACTGCAGACCTGGGAGGCTCCATGGGCTGCCAGGCCTTTACCGAAGCCGTACTCGGCCAGCTTACTAAAGGCTAGCCGCCCCGCTGGGAAGAGCTGTACAGCACACATAAATGAACAACAGTACCCATACTGAAAGAAAAGGAACATCTCATGTCACTACTTAAAAAGTTCATCGCTCTGCCCGTTCTCGCTGCCACTTTGGCAACGTCAATGAGCGTGGCCAGCGAGTTGGACTACCCAACCAAACGCTTGAACTACACCATCGCCTTTGGACCGGGCGGCGGGAATGACCTGATGTCGCGCACCGTGGTCGATATCCTGAAAAAGTACAAGTTCTACGACAAGACCATCCGGGTGGATAACTTGGCCGGTGGCAGCGGCGCAGTGGGCTTTAACTACGTAGCCCAGCAGCAAGGCAACCCTTATCACTTAACCTCGACCAGCGGTAACTTCTTGGGCACGCCGTTGGTATCGAACACCGGTTGGACCTACCAAGACTTCACGCCCATTGGCCTGTTAGCCCAAGACGCCATGTTTATTGTGGTGCGCGCCGACTCAGACTTTCAATCGGCATCCGACTTTGTGGAATACGCCAAGCATAATCGCGTCACCATCGGTGGCACTGGAGCGGCCGGGCCAGAGCGGGTAGTGGCCAGCTTATTTGCTGAAGCTGCGGGCTTTGATTACGACTACGTCCCTTCGCAAGACGGTGGCGGTATGGTGACCTCACTCACCTCGAAGAGTGTGGATGCGATTGTTGCCAACCCCTCAGAGGTGTCAGGGCAGATCACGGCAGGCAACTTCCGTCCACTGGCGTACTCCGAGTCGCAGCGCAGCACGGTCTATCAAGACGTGCCTACCTTTAAAGAGCAGGGCTACGATTTTGCCTTCTCGCTGCCGCGGGGAGTGGTAATGCCAAGTGAGGTCGACCCGGCGGTACAGCAATGGTGGGTTGAAACCCTACAGAAAGTGGTCGACACCCCTGAGTGGCAGGACTATCTGACCACCAACAGCTTGTCTGGTAACACCGTGTGGGGGGAAGACTTTGCCAAGAATCTGGCTGCCACCAATGCCGATTTCAAGCGTGTGTTAACCCAGATTGGTGCAATTAAGTAGAGAAGGAGGCTGTGCGGCGTTAAGCCGCACAGCGCAGGAGTCGCTATGCGTTTTTGGTTTTCTGTAAGTAGCTTGGTCTTTGCCTTGGGGTTTACGCTCTACGGCTGGCAAACCCTGGAGCTGCATGATTTTAATGGTCGACCTGGCCCCGGTTACTTCCCGTTAATCATTGGATTGGGTTTGACCGTTTGTACCGCAATCAACGTCTTTAAAGACCTACGTACACTGCGCAGCAGCAGTGGTCAGTTGGCTACATCTGGCGTTGACGGTGGGGCAGATGCAGCGTCGCCACGCTTCCAAAAGGACACCCTGGCGGTTGCCGTGTGCATCACGCTGTTGATTGTTGCGCTCAACAGCTTGGGAGCCATTATCTCGATGATGGTGTTTTGCTTGGCCTTCCTTAGCTACTTTAACCGCGGCAAAACGCTGCAGAATATCAGCTACTCAATCATCTTCCCGATGTGCGTTTATCTGCTGTTTGACGTGTGGCTTCAGGCGGGATTGCCTGATGGCTTACTGCGCCATTTCTACTAAGTGCTGTTGAGTACGCGCGAGGGATTGTCTTATGGTTTTTGCAGAAATATTTGAACATCTGGCCTTTGGTTTATCGGTGGCACTCACCCCGACCAATGTGCTGTTTCTACTTATTGGTGCCTTGGTGGGCATGGTGGTGGGGCTGTTTCCTGGATTTGGGCCCGCCGCGGGTATCGCGATTCTGATCCCGATGACCTTCGGGTTAGATCCCACCACGGCGATCATTATGCTGTCGGGCATCTACTATGGCTCGATGTATGGAGGCACCATTACCTCCATCTTGATTAACACTCCCGGAGAGTCGGCCACGGTCGCATCCACCCTCGATGGCTACCCGATGGCCCAGCAGGGGCGAGCAGGCCCTGCGTTGGTGATGCAAGCGATCGCCTCGTTTGTGGGCGGCACTTTGGGGGTAATCCTTATCTGTGGCTTTGCACCGCTGCTGGCGAATTTCGCCTCCTCGTTTGGCCCATCTGAGTACTTTCTGATCATTATGCTGGGGCTGTTGCTGCTGACCACCATGATGGGGGAGAACCGCCTGAACGGGATTATCTCGGCACTGTTTGGCTTTGCTATCGCCATGGTGGGGGTAGATTCGGTAAGCGGCGCGCAGCGTTACACCTTTGGCTCGCCGGAGTTGATTGGCGGCATCTACTTCGTACCGGTGGCCATCGGTCTGTTCGGTATTGGTGAGCTGCTGTATTGCATCTATACCGGCCAGCATAAACGCGAGAATGAACGGGTACAGTTCAGCTTTCGTTCCCGCGATTTTTGGCCAACCACCAAGGACTATATCAGCTCGCGCTTTACCTTTGTGCGTGGCTCAATTATCGGCTTTGTCGCTGGGGTCCTGCCAGGCTCCGGCGCCACCATTGGCTCTATCCTCGCTTATTCGGTGGAAAAGAAGGTTGCCGACGACCCAGAGCGCTTTGGTAAGGGCGAGATGCGTGGGCTGGTCGCCCCGGAGACGGCCAACAATGCCGCCTCTGCCGGTGCTATGGTGCCGCTGATTTCTCTGGGTATTCCCGGCTCTGGTGCGACCGCGGTATTGCTGGGCGCGCTAATGATGTGGGGCTTACAGCCCGGGCCGATGCTGATCGATTCCAACCCCGACCTAGTGTGGGGGCTGGTGGCCAGTATGTACATGGGCAACATGATCTTGGTGGCCTTGAGCATCCTGGCGATCCCACTGTTTGTGAAGTTTCTGGATATCCCCTATCGCTTGGTGGTGCCGGTGATTGTGATCCTGTGTGTGATTGGTGCTTACGCGCTCAACAACAGCATTATCGAAACCTCGATGCTGCTGATCATGGGCGTGGTGGGCTTTGGTATGAAGCTCTATGGCTACTCGCCCGCTGCAACCGTGTTGGCGCTGGTGTTAGGCGGTATGGCCGAGAGCACCTTCCTGCAATCGTTGATTATCAGTCAGGGCAGTCTCGCCATCTTTGTGGAGCGGCCCATCTCCTTGGTGCTGACTCTGGTGATGCTATCCACTCTCGGCCTGTCTTTAGCCTTGCGCATCTACAAAAAGGCCCGTCGCAACAAGCAACCGGAGGTGAACTGTGAACATGCCAAGTAAGCCCGTTGCTGCAGCCACTATACGTGCAGGAGGGCGACTATGAAGATAGGTGTGATTGCTGATGATTTTACCGGCGCTACCGATGCCGCCAGTTTTATCGTCAAAAACGGCTTGAGCGCAGTGCAGTTCTCCGGCGTACAGCCAGACAGTGGCTATGTGGAAGCCGATGCCTTGGTGGTCAGTTTAAAGACTCGCTCGTGCGCGCCAGAGCAGGCGGTAGCCCAGTCACTGGCGGCCTGCGATTGGCTGCTCAGTCAGGGTTGTACCCTGATCTACTTTAAATACTGCTCCACCTTCGATAGCACCGCCGCTGGTAATATTGGCCCGGTTAGCGAGGCCTTGATGGAGCGGCTGGTGGTGGACTGCTGCCTTATCTGCCCGGCGCTGCCGGTGAATGGCCGCACGGTCTATCAGGGGCACCTGTTTGTGTTCGATGCGCTACTCTCGGAGTCGGGTATGCGCAACCATCCGATTACCCCAATGACCGATGCCAACCTGCTGCGCCTTATTGAGCAGCAATCCTCTGGTCAGGCGCAGTTACTCGACTGGCCCACCGTGCAAGCGGGCCGTGAAGCGATAGCTGAGCGGCTTGAGGCCTGCCGCGCCGCTGGCAGTACCTTTGTGGTGTGCGACAGTCTGACTGAGCAGGACCTACTGGCGATCGCCGAGCAGGCTAAACGGCTGCGCTTAGTCACGGGCGGCTCGGGTTTGGTAGGGGCGATTGCGGCCTCGGTGGAACGACAGCAGCCCAGTTTAAAGCGCACAGACGGAGGTGGTGTACAGTCTCAGTTACCCCGCCGTGGCGTGATCCTATCCGGTTCCTGCTCGGTGATGACCAACCAACAGGTGGCTGCCTACAAGCCCCTGGCGGCGCACCATAAAGTGGACATTGGTCGCACCCTCAGCGACCCCGACTATCTTGAGGAACTCACTGGCTGGGTGCTGGGGCACGCTGATGCGCGCTGTTTCCCCATGGTGTATGCAACGGTGGCTGCCGACGAGCTGAGCGAGATCCAACAGCGCTATGGTGAGCAGGCGTCGGCAGCGGTTGAGCAGCTGTTCCATGATTTGGTCAAACAGCTCCACGAGTTTGGCTTCAACACTTTTATCAGCGCAGGGGGAGAAACCTCGGGCACGATTACTCAAGCGCTGGACGTCGAACGCTTCTCGGTGGGGCAGGAGATCGCCCCCGGGGTGCCTTGGATGTACAGCCTCGATGGAAAGCTGCAGTTGGCCCTAAAGTCGGGCAACTTTGGCAGTGAACAGTTCTTTCAATATGCACAGGAGCAACTAGGGTGACGGAACAAGCACAACGTGAACAGCTGGTGGCACTGGCTAAATCGATGTTTGAGCGTGGTTATGCCACCGGCGGTGCGGGTAATCTTTCAGTCCGACTTGGTGACGAGCATTTGCTGGCCACACCAACCGGCGCATCGTTTGGGCGGCTCGACCCGGCGCGTTTGTCGCTGTTGGATATGAATGGCCAGCACCTAAGTGGCGACAAGCCCTCCAAAGAGGTGTCGTTTCATCTGGCTATCTACCAGCAGCGGCCCTCGGCCAAAGCCATCGTGCACCTGCACTCCACCTATCTCACCGCCTTGTCTTGCTTGAGCGAGTTGGATCGGGCCAATGCGATTAAGGCCTTTACTCCCTACTATGTGATGCGGGTGGGGAGCTTGCCGGTGGTGGAGTACTTTAATCCGGGCGATCCGCGCATCGGTAGTGAGCTGGCCAAGCTGGCACCAGACTATCGCGCCTACCTGCTGGCCAACCACGGCCCCGTTGTCACCGGTAGCGACTTACTTGATGCCGTCGACAACGCCGAAGAGTTGGAGGAGACCGCCAAGCTGTACTTATTGCTGCGCGGTAATCAGGTGGCCTATCTATCGGATGAGAATGTGGCGATCTTGGCCAGCAAAGGGGTGTAGTAGCTAAGCCCTGATGGTAACAACAACCCGGCTAACCAACCGGGTTTTCTTTAGTGCTAGATAAACTGCAGCTTCTTCAACACCCATACCTCTATGGCGACCGCTACCGTTAACCCGCCACAGAATGCCGCGAACGCCCAAGGGGTGTCGGTGCCGGGAATGCCTGCGATGTTTACGCCGAGTAGTCCGGTTAAAAAGCCTGCGGGGACAAATACACCGGCGACAATCGAGAGCAGGTAGGTGTTGCGGTTCATTTTTTCTGCCTGAGCTTGCTGCTGCTCTAGCAAGGTGCTGTGTAGCTGTTCGAGGATAAACTCAACGGTTTCGAAGATCCTCTTGGCGTTATCTGACGCATTCTTCAGGCGTAGTTGGTGCTCACTGAATAGACTGAGTTGGCTGCGCTCCAGACTGTCGAGTACCGCGCTTTGTGGCTTAAGGTAGCGCTTTAGTTTGAGTAGGCGGCGCTGTTGTTCGGCGGCGAGCTGGGGTAGCTCTGGGGCGTCTTCTTCGATTAATAACTCAACCGGGCTTAGGTAGTTGTCGATGTGCGCGTTCAGGCCATTAACGATGGCGATGACCACATCGCCGAGAGACTCGGGACCGCTACCCGCGTCAAGTTGATCCAAGATCAGTCGAACGCTTTGCGAGGGAAGCTTACGCACACTTAACAGTGCACCGCGATGCCACAGAATGCGTACGCTCAGCATATCATCGGGCTGGGCACCTTGGTTGAGGTTCACCCCTCTCACGTTTAATAGCAGGGTGTCGGCACTGAGCACCTCACAGCGGGGGCGAGTGTCTTCGGCGAGCAGAAAGTCGATGATTGCTAGGGGTAAGCCTTGGCGCTCCAGCCATGGGCGCACAGCCTCGCCGCCACGCTGCAGGTGAAGCCATTCTCCGGGGGCGATCTGATGATTGCTTGCGGGAGCTATTGGCGTGCGCTGGCCTGCTTGATCGAAGTGCCACGCCGAGACGATAAACTCATCCATTGATCACATCCTTTTGTACCCGAGCAACTTCAAGGTGCGGGTGTAAGCCTGTGCCACTAGCTTGGATGAAATCGCGGGGCTTGTCACGAACACAGCCCGGCGAGGCCGGGCTGTGCTGTGCAGGGGGGGAATGGAATGAAGGCACAGGGCATGTGGCCTATTGGCGGATGCCCTCAACATGCAGCTCCATATCCACATAGCTGGAGCTGCCCATCACTGGGATGCCAAAGTCGGCCAGCTCTAAGCGAGTGGTGCCGATAAAGCCGGCGCGGTAGCCACCCCATGGGTCTTGGCCTTCACCGATAAAGTCGGCGTTGATGGTAATCGGCTGGGTGGTGCCGTGCAGGTTTAGCTCACCTTCGATGGCCAACTTACCGTCGCCCAAGTCGGTTACCTTGGTGCTGGTGAACTCGGCCTTGGGAAACTTGCTGGCATCGATAAAGTCACCACTGCGGATATGCTTGTCGCGCTCGGCGTGGTTGCTGTCGAGGCTGCTGGTATCGACCACAACATGAACCTTCGCGGCGTTAACATCGCTGGCGTCGTAGGAGAAGTCGCCACTGAACTGGTTAAAACGGCCCTTGATAAAGCTGTAGCCAAGGTGGCTGATCTTAAAGTTGATGGAGGCGTGAGCCCCTTTAGTGTCGATAACATAGTCGGCAGCATTGGCTGCCAGTGGCATGCTCAACATCGCTGCCAGTCCGGTCGCTAATAAACGCTTGTTCATTTTGAACTCCCTATCATTTTCCGTAGTGTGTTGTCTTTGTCGACAAAGTGGTGTTTCAGCGCGGCAAGCGCGTGTAGTGCAGCTAAACCTATCAGGGTATACGCCAAGTAGTAGTGAACGGCTCCAGCGATATCCGATTGATTGGCAAACAGTTCACCAAGCGAGGGCACGGTAAACCAGGTAAAGACCTCGATGCCCCGGCCATCGGAGGTGGAGATCAGATAGCCGGAGATAAACAGTGCGAACAGCAGCAGGTACATCAGCAGGTGGGCCGCCTTGGCTGCTACCACCTCATAGGGCTTGCCTTCTACCTCTGGTGCGCCTTTGAGGTGCTTCCAAACCAGTCGAAACGCCGTGACCAGCGCCAGCAGGATACCGACAGACTTATGCCAGTGCGGGGCGGTGCGGTACCACTCGCTGTAGTAATTTAGTCCGACCATCCAATAGCCCAGCGCAAACATGCCGATGACGACAACGGCAACTAGCCAGTGCAGGATGCGACTCAGAGGGTGGTAGTGCTTAACCGTGTTTGCCATTGTCTATGTCCGTTGTTACTTCTCTATAGCGCAGGTAAATAAGAACCGTTCACATCCGCGATTGATACCTTCAATCTAGCTGGCTTGAGGGGCTGGGTAAACGTGACCTACGTTGATTTATTCACAACGCTGCATTGTTAATTGCTGGGTTTTACTGGGTATAGCGCACTAATTAAAAGATAAAAGTCAGAACCCTAAGGATTGGCCAGTATTGCCCGGCCAATCCTCTAACTGCGAGCTCAGACAAACATCGCCTAGCGTTGATCCTTGTTCTCGATAAACGCTTGTACGTCATCGGGCAGCACTGGGCCGTAGCTTCCCAGACAGCAGTCGGTGCACTGCTCTTGGCAGAGCGGCTCAGCGCTATCTGTTTCGGCGGCTGCTATAGAGTTTGGCGCTGACTCTGCTTCACCACGGCCGAGAACCCGAGCGCTAATCGCAAATACCAGCAATACCAGTAGGACAAACAGTTTGAATATCATAAATACATATCGGTTAGGGAGTAATGGCGAGAGGATAAAGTCTTGAATCAATCTAGAGTCAACCCTGTGGCCAAATATCATCGCTTAACGACATAGCTGCTGACCAATAGGGGCAATGGGCGCTGGCTTAGGCGCTGCATAAACCAGTGGGGTGAAGAAAACAGCGACTGGAGTTTGAGTGTGGACTATCTGAAGCGAATAGTTGAAGGCGAAGAGTTGAAAGCGGACAGTGGGAAGGGAATGCCGCAAAAAGGCTAGGCAACTAGCTCCTCGTCATCTTCATCATGCAGAACCTGGCTGGCTAGCTGAGCGGCAGCCTTGGACGACGATGAGTTATTTAACAGGTGGCGATGGGCCAACCGCAGCACGATGCTGAGTAGTTTAACCAGGCAAATGAGTAACACAGTCTTGCTCCACGTGAGAATCAGGTGGCGCAGTCTAAAGTCTGGTGTCGTACTAGAGTCAATGACAAAAACAGGATTTATTCGTGGCATGCCCGGAAGGTTACGATGAGCATAAGTCGTACTTGAAGCAACTAGGCAAAGGACCTGCAGCCATGGCTTACAGGCCCTGTTGCTATTTGGTTCCCTTAAACGGATTATGCTGAAAATCGGTGCGGTATTTGCCCATGTTGCTGCCCATATACAGCACCTCTTTCTCTTGCGTGGGCACGCCGCCCAGCCAGTTCAAACGATCGTGGTCTTTCTGCAGGGCGTTCATGTCCAGTGGCCCACTCTTGCCGCGGATCGACATCTTGATATCGCCGGCTAGACGCTGCGGGCTGCGTAGCAAGCGATTCGGGATGGTGTAGGCATGCAGCTCATTGGCGTTGCGGGTGATGGAGCGGGCCCACGGATCGGTGGAGGTGTGCAAGCCATGCAGATCGCCGGTTAGCGAGACAAACTGCGACTGATTTTGCCCCTGAGTGTGGTCCGAGCCGGCCCTTGGCAAGCTGTGTTGAATGCGCTGCTGGGCCACCCCCTTGCTCCACTGTTCCGCCATCTCAATACCGGTGGGGGCGTTGAGCTTGGGGGTGTTATGTGACGCCTGATCCTGAAAGCGATGCAATGTTTGGTAGTTGTTGTGAATGGTATCGGCAACAATCGAGCGGGCGAGTTGGCGATCGATCCCCCCGTTGTTCACTCGGCCGACATTCGCGACATCCTTTTTCATCTGGCTGGTGGAGGCACCAAAGTGCGCCGACAGCACCCCGGCTGCCCGCGCCATGCGTTCGCGTGTAGTCATTGAAAGCTCCTTGTTTGTGAAACGATCACTAGCGACTAAGCAAAGAGCGATCCTTTTGCCTAAAAACCTCTCCCCGGCGTAGCTGCCGGGCGCTTCACTGCTTGCTGGCGCGGGATCTGGACGCTGCGGGTGGGTTAAGAACGACCCAAGCCCTTGGCACAATTCGGCGCAATGCACTCGAGTGCAATATCGGGCCTAACAGAGGCTGTTTTCACTGAACAAACAGTGGGTGTGGCTCTTTGCGTTGCTATGGGTAGATCGCCCCACATCCCTTAAACCGTCATCTTGTCTTCATTTGGCTGACATATTTCCCCTCTAACGTTGCAGGGGTATTGATTGAACGCGTGTGCAATTGCAGTCAAAGCAATGGAAACCAACAAGGAGACCCCCATGTTCCAACGCACATTACTCGTATCTGCTCTGTTCGCCAGTAGCCTTAGCTTGAATGCTGCTGAACTTGTTATCGCAGGCCGTGACAGCAGCTATGGCGATGCTCTGCAGTTTGTGGTTGATGAGTACCAAAATCAGCAGCCCGACACCAACATCACCTTGGTCAAGCGCCCCAGCAATGGTTTGTATGAGAGCGTGGTGCTGTCGATGCGTGAGCAAACCGGCAACTACGATGTCATCTTGATGGACGATACCTGGGCGCCAGAGTTTCTTAGCAACAACTGGCTCAGCCCCCTGAGTCAACAGGTTGAAGACGAAGACTTTATCTCCGCCTCCTTCGACATTGGCCGCTACCCGAACGCCAGCAGCGCCGCCTACGCGATGCCGATGGTGGGCAACGTGGCGATGTTCGCCTGGAACCGCGCGCTATTTGAACAGAATCAACTGTCAGAGCCCAAGTCTTGGAGCGATGTTCTGAAGTCCGCCGAGGTGATCAGCCAAAGCACCGATACCAATGGCTTGGTGTTCCGCGGCGTGAAGGGCAACCCAATTGTGACCGGCTTCTTGCCCATCCTGTGGGGCTTTGGCGCGGATGTGGTCGACAGCGAAGGCCAAGCCTCGCTGGATACTCCTGAGGCCAAGCAAGCACTGGAAGCCTTCCTGGCGATGAAGCAATACGCACCGCGCGGTGTGGACGTATACAACGCCGATGAAGTGCGCGATTCGCTGCAAAAAGGCAGTGCGGCGATGGCTATCGAGGTGTGGCCGGCTTGGGTGCCGAACCTGGATAACCCTGAGGTTTCTGCCGTGGTCGGCGATATGGAGATTATGGCGCCGCCAGCCGAGGTGGGTCAGCCTTCGCCGATGCTGGGTATCTGGCAGCTAGCGGTACCGGCTGATTCCAACAACAAAGCCGAAGCGGAGGCCTTCCTGGCCTTTGCCACCAGTGCTGAGATCCAAAAAGCGCTGGCGCTGGACTTTGGTATGCCGCCAACCCGCAGCAGCGTTTATCACGATGAAGACGTGGTCGCCAAGTATCGCTGGTATCCCCAGCAGGCTGCGGCACTGAGTACCGGTAAAGCGCGCCCGCGCATCCACAACTGGGCTGAGGTCGAAAGCATCCTTGGCGACTTTCTGCAGCTAGCCATGATGGGTCAGATGAGCGCCGAACAGGCCCTTAAGCAGGCTCAGCGCCGTATTGAGCGCGTCATTAAGGTGTAATCGAACTCGGGTAAATCAGGGCAGCAGCTCTGATTTACCTGACCTAAACCACTATGTTATTTGAAAGCCGTAAACAACTGACCTTGCTGTTACTGCCGGCCCTGTTAATCCTTGGGGCCTTGACGCTGTATCCGATCCTCTCGGTACTGGTAAACGCCTTCGGCTCGGTGGATTATGCCAGCAAGCACTACCTCTTCGTCGGTCTCGACAACTTCCGGGAACTGCTCGACGACTTCTTCTTTATCGCGGCGGTGAAGAACACCTTTGTGTTCACCGTGGTGGCCTCCTGCGCCCAAGTGCTGCTGGGACTGTGGCTGGCGGTATTGTTCCATCGCCAGTTTCCCGGGCGCCGCTTTGCGTTGCCGATCATTATCTATCCGATGATGCTCTCCACCTTGGTTTGCTCGTCGATTTGGCGCTCGTGGTATCACTACGATTTTGGGCTGCTCAACACCGTGCTGACATGGCTGGGATTACCCGCTCAGGAGTGGCTGTTTAACCCAGACTTAGCACTGTACTCGATTGCGCTGGTGGATACTTGGCAGTGGACGCCGATGGCGTTTCTGATCATCTTGGCCGGGCTACAGTCGATCCCCAAAGACATCAGCGAAGCGGCCATGGTCGATGGCGCGAGGCCGCTACGCGCTTTCATGCACATCACCCTGCCGCTTATCCAAAAGCAGGTGATGCTGGCGTTTTTGCTGCGCTCCATCGACACCTTCAAGCTGTTTGACAAGGTCTATGTGATGACCGGAGGGGGGCCGGGTAATGCCACCGAAACCCTGTCGATGTTTGTCTATAAGTACGGCTTTCGCTTTTTCAACCTCGGTATGGCGAGTGCGTCGGCCTTGGTTATGTTATTGATTTCTATGGCGATGACCCTGCTGTACGCACGCAAGGTGATGAAGGGAGGCAAGCAATGAGACGCTACCTACATGGCCTAACGGTGTGGATGATGGTGGGACTATTTGTGCTGCCGGTCGTCTGGATGGTAGCCACGGCCTTTAAATCCCCCGGCGAGATCCTCAATGCTGGCGCGCGGCTATGGCCCGAACAGATCAGCCTAAGCGCCTTCGAGCGTTTGCTTGCCGGGGAGTTTCCGCTGCTGATTGGCAATACCTTGTTGATTGCCCTGATGGCCACCGGACTGTCGCTGCTGGTGAGCTTCTTCTCGGCTTATGCCCTGGTGCGCTACCGCTTTCCGGCTAAGCTTGATGGCGCCTTTTTGCTGGCGGTGCTGGTGATCAAGATGATGCCGCCGATTGTGGTGGCCACCCCACTTTACTCGCTGATTAACCAACTAGGGCTGCTCAATACCAAGCTGGGCTTGGTGCTCTGTTATCAGGTGTACACGCTACCGTTTTGCATCTGGATGCTGCTGGGCTTTATTCGCGATATTCCGCTGGAGATTGAAGAGGCGGCAGCGATGGATGGCGCTCACTTGTTTAAACGCTTGGGCTTTGTGGTGTTCCCGCTGTGTGCCCCGGGCTTGGTCGCCACGGCCATCTTCTCGATGATTTTAGGCTGGAACGAGTTCTTGTTCTCACTGCTGTTTATCCACACCCCTGACAAATTCACCATCCCGCTATATCTGGCCAACTTTATGACCGAAGACGGTACCGCCTGGGGCGAGCTGATGGCGGCAGGATTAGTATCGTCGCTACCGATGCTGGCACTCGCTGGCTATATGCAGCGCTTCTTGTTGCGCGGCTTCTCTCTCGGGCTGAAATAGGACTCATCATGAAACAACTCGAACTAAAAAACGTCACTAAAGCCTATGGTAAGCAGCGGGTCATCCCCGGCGTCGATCTGAGTATCGAACAAGGAGAATTTGTGGTGTTTGTTGGGCCATCGGGCTGCGGCAAATCGACGCTGTTAAGAATGGTGGCCGGGCTTGAGTCGGTCACTGCCGGCGATATCCAGCTTAATGGCCGCTCGTTAAATGGCGTCTATCCTTCCGAGCGCGAAGTGGCCATGGTGTTCCAATCCTACGCCCTCTATCCGCATTTAACCGTGGAAAAGAACATGGCGTTTCCACTGCGTATGGCCGGTCTTAGCAAGGCCGAGGCACTGGCCAAGGTGCACAAGACCGCCGAGAAGTTGCAACTGGGGGCCTTGCTCAAGCGCCTGCCCTCTGAGCTCTCCGGCGGCCAGCGCCAGCGGGTTGCGATTGGCCGGGCCATCGTGCGCGACCCAGCCTTGTTCTTATTTGACGAGCCCTTGTCCAACCTCGATGCCAAGCTACGCGGCGAGATGCGCCTATACCTTAAACAGCTCCATCAGCAGCTTGGTCGCACCATGATCTACGTGACCCACGATCAGGTGGAAGCGATGACCTTGGCTGACCGCATCGTGGTATTGAATCAAGGTCGGATTGAACAGGTGGGCGCGCCAGAGGTGCTCTATAACCAACCGGCCAACCGATTCGTGGCGGGCTTTATCGGTTCGCCGGTGATGAACTTTGTCGACAAAGCGCGCTTTGCTGAGCTTGGTTGTGATGTTGCGTTGCCGACCCACACCGACAGTTTTGGGATCCGCCCCAATCAAATCGCGGTAGCCGGTCATAACCCCGACCTGCTGATGCAGATCTCGGTGGTGGAGCCGCTTGGCCATGCGCGCCTGTATTATGGCCAGTTGAGTGGTGTGAGTGGCGAGCCCTGCAGCGATATCCCGTTTGTGGTGGAGAGCGAGGTGCGTTACAAGGCCGGGGATCTGCTACCGCTGAGCGTGAGCGAGTCCATCGTGCACTGCTTTGACAGCAGTGGAGCACGTATCGAGACCCTCGGCAGCGAACAGGAGGCTGACCATGCTGCATAACCTGAGCCTGACGCTGATCGGCGTTGGCAATGCCTATGACGGCGCGCATACCAACGCCAGTATGCTGGTTGAAGAGCTGGGCTATCGTTTGCTGATCGACTGCGGCCCAACGGTGCCCGCCAAGCTGTTCAGTCAGCTCGAGGTGGGTTCCCTTGATGCGGTGTACCTGACCCACACTCACCCCGACCACTGCTTGGGCATTACCAGCCTACTTAACTGGATGGCCTCAAAGGGGCGCTCGCGTCCGCTTACGCTGGTGGCGCAGCGCGCCCAGTGGCAGGTGCTTGAGCCCTTGGTCAACTTTGCTCACTGGCCCGAGCCCGCGCTGCCATTTCAGCTCGATTGGCAGGCCAGCGAGCAGCTGCAACGCCTTGGGCCGTGGCAGTGTAAAATGGCGCCGACCCGTCATGCCCTGAGCAACCTTAGTATTCAGCTTACCAGCGCCCTCGGGCCGCGGGTGTTTTACTCAGGCGATGGCCTACTCAGCGCCCTGGGTGAAGCCTTAGCCGCAGACAGCGACATGGTGTTTGTGGAGTGTGAAACGCTAAGTCATCACCCCAGCCATGGCTCATGGCAAGATATACAACACCTGCCGCGCAAGGCGCAGAGTCGCTGGTGGCTATACCATATTGAGCCGGTACATCGACAAGCACTGGCAGGTTTGTGCGCTAGCCACTGTGATATTGCAGTGGCGAAAGAGGGGATGCACTGGCAGCTTAGTGCCGATGACAGCAAGGCAAGCAGCAGACACTGGTGTGCAGAGATGTTGAGGGAGAATACCCATTAGTACCATCAATAAGAAAGTGACGGCCTCGGATGTGGCCGCCCATGTCGGCTTGTCGCGCTCTGCGGTATCCCGCGCGTTTACCGAGGGGGCCAGCATTCACCCGGATAAGCGGCAGCGCATCCTCGCGGCTGCCAAGGAGCTGGGTTATCAGCCCAACTTCTTTGCCCGAACCCTAAGCACCCCTGCTCAGCGCAAGCGCTCGAACTTGGTGGCGATCCTCACCAGTGATTTCTCCAACCCCTATCAAAGCTATCTGTTTGAGGAGCTCTCCACGGCGCTGCAGCTCAGCGGTAAGCAGCCGATGCTACTCAATGTGAAGCAGGCCGAAGACCTTGATCAGGCGATCCTTCGCCTGTCTGGCTATCAGGTGGATGGGGTGATTGCGGTGATGGGCTCGCTGCCCGCCGCCAGCTTTAGCCAGTGCTTGAAGCTGTCGCTGCCCTTGGTCACCATGGGGCGCGCCGATGAGCGAGGGCGTATTCCATCGGTGCAGACCGACAACTACCGCGCCGGGCAACTGGCCGCGCAACATCTGTTGAAAGCTGGCCTGACTCGCTTAGGATTCGTGTGTGGTCGGGCCGACGGTCAGGCAAGTATTGAGCGTTTGGCGGGCTTCGGTGATGCGCTCACCGAACATGGGGTGGACGCGCCGCAGGTACTGCATGCCGGGCGCTATGGCTATAGCGCGGGCTTTGAGGTGGCGACCCGAGAGCTGGAAGTGCTGCGCCACTTAGAAGGGGTGTTTTGCGCCTCTGACGCCTTGGCGATGGGGCTGCTAGACAGCTGCCGTGAGGTGGCCAACCTGAACGTGCCCGGGCAACTGCGGGTGATCGGTTGTGACGATGTGCCCCAAGCCGCCTGGCAAGGCTACCAGCTGAGCACGGTGGCGCAGCCAGTGGCCGATATGGTGGCAGCAGTCTTGTCACTGCTCGAAAAGCAGTGGCAAGGCCTGCATAGCGAGCTGGCGGCGGTGCGGGTTGCTCCTTCACTCGTGCTTAGGCGAACCTAGGCGTATTTCGCTTCAAAGCAGCTAGTTGCCGCTAAAGTCCGCATCAAACTCGGTGGCAAAGTAGAGATCCTCGGCGTCGGCTTCCAGATCGTCATGGTTGGCGATCCGCATTAGCTGGCGCTTACTCTTCTCGATATGCATCCACACCGCATGGCGCGCTTCTTCGGCGTTGCGGCGTTGCAGCGCGTTGAGGATCTGTTTGTGGTCATCGATCCACTCGGCCTGCAGCTCTTCTTCGTGCAGGTATTGGTTGTTGAGCTCGTCCCACATCGGATTTGAAACGCGCACCGAGTTCCACATATTGCAGGCCTGATTGATCAGCACCCTGTTTTGGGTGGACTCGGCAATCATCATATGAAATTGCTGGTCCAGCGACTCAAAGCGCGCGCTGTTGCCGTTGATCTCGCGCTCTTGCATCTGCACGATCTTCTTCAGCTCACGTAGCTCGTTAAACTTGATCTGAGTGGCGGCAAAGGCGGCGATGTTGCTCTCTGTGATCTGCCGGGCTTGCAGCAGCTCAAAGGGACCAACGTCACTTTGTGGGGCGATCTCTCGCGGCTTCTGAGGTTGCGGTGTGTCGATAAAGAAGATCCCTGAACCTTGGCGTACTTCCACCAGACCTTTCAGTTCTAACATGATGATCGCTTCGCGAACGGTGGCGCGGCTGGTTTGAAAGCGGCCGCTTAGCTCTCGCTCCGAAGGCAGGCGTTGTCCGGCTTTGAACACCCCGGAGTACAGTAGTTCTTCGATTTGCAGGCCAACGTCATGATAGCGTCGGCGTGATTCTATTTGCTGCATAAGCTTTAACAGACCAAACCAAACTGTGTGCTAGCACCGTCGTGCCAACTCAAGATGTTTGTCGTTTAGCTTGGTTGCCCCTTGTTAGTGAAAAGATAAATGATTATGTCTTTGAAAAGCGGTTCTCTGTCGGAACCTATTTAGAGAAACAAGCATTGCCTGGACAGCAGCAGTACTGTCCAGGCATGCCGATTGCCATTGACTACGACGAGGCGGTAACAAGCATGCCACTCGCCCAGTCAGGCAATTAGGAGACCAGGTAGTCGTATACCGACTGCGCGACTGGAATACCTTCTTTGTCACAACGCTGCTTGTACTCAACCTGCAGGTCGTTTGGTGCCAGTACCTTGTCTTTACCCGGTACTGGTGGCACCGCGTGTAGCTCGCTTACCAAGGTTGCCATGGTAGCGGCAAACAGCGGCGTACCCAGGCGGCTTGGGTCAATCACAATCACCAGGCTGGCCAGCTTACGCATCTTGTCGTAGTCGCCGTACATCTTCACGATGTGGTTGCTGTAGTTAGCGCCCATCAGTACGCCGGTCAGCGCGTCGATGGCCAGTGAGATGCCTGAGCCTTTGTGGCCACCGAATGGCAGCAGGGTCGATACTGCATGTGGGTCGGTGGTGTCGTTACCTTCTGCATCCAGCGCGACGCCCGATGGGATTGGCGAATTGGTCTCTTTGGCGTGCAGCAGCTTACCGAAGGCGGTCGCGCTGGTGGCCATATCGACGATCATTGGGGTGCTGCCCTCAACCGGGAAGCCAAATGCAATCGGGTTAGTACCCAAGAACTTGCTGGCACCGCCGTGTGGCGCAACACAAGTGTCGGTTTGGGTCATCGAGATACCAATCATGCCCGCGCTGGTGGTCTGCTCCATAAAGTAGGACAGGGCACCACAGTGCGAGGTGTTCTTCACGCTAACAAAGCCCAGGCCGGTTTCGCGGGCCAGCTCGATGGCGTGGTTGGTGGCTTCGATCAGGGCTGAGTGGCCCATGCCGTCGTCAGAGTCGAGGATGGCAACTGATGGCGATACTTGCTCGATGCTGAAGTGGGCGTTCGGGTTCAAGCCACCTTCGTTCAGGCGCTTACAGTAGTGCTCTACACGCATTACACCGTGAGAGTGAACACCGGTTGAGTCGGCGTGAACCAACACATCAACCACTTGCTTGGCGCTGTCAGGGTTTAGGCCTGCAGCCAGCAACTTGTTTAAAGCCAGTTGCTTAAGTTCGCTTTCTTTTACAAATTGAGTAGACATGGTCGGTTCCTTAAAAGTTAATCACGCCTTTAATGAGGTCGGCGTTTTCGACCACATCTTGCTTATAGGTCAGACCCACAGTGTCGAACTGGTAGTCTTTGTTTTTCATGATGTCTTCGCTGATCTTGCCTTGGTCCATCAGCTCGATAACCCGCTCGAAATCTTCACGAGTCGCGTTGCGGCTGCTCAGCAGGGTGGTTTCTTTCTTGTGGAAGGTTGGATCGTCCAGTACCAAGTCACCGATGTACAAACCGATGAACACGATCTTACCGCCGTGGCGGATAAGCTCGACGCTGCGGCTCATTGAACCTTTGTTACCGGTCGCATCTAACAGCAGGCAAGGTAGCTCGCCACCGAAGGCGGCTTTTAGCTGGTCAACGTAGTCGTCGGTCAGCGGGTTCAGTGCAGGCACGCCCAGAGCTTTTTCTACGTGGGCGCGGCGCTCGTCGCTAACATCGGCTACCACTACATTGGCACCTTCTGCTTTGGCGATAGCGGCGGCTGCCAGGCCGATTGGGCCAGCACCGATCTGCAGTACGTTTTGACCGGCCTTAACTTCAGCGCGGCGAATAGCGTGGGCGCTAATCGCGAAGCACTCAACCAGGCTACCAGCGCTGTCGCTCAGATCGCTAGGCAGGGCCACCAGGTTGTTCTCTTTTACTGCCAGGTACTCGCTGAAGCCACCGTCTTGGTGAACACCGTACAGCGATACATTCTCACAGCAGTTGGTTTTGCCTTCTTTACAGGCGGCACATACGCCACATGGCAGGCAAGGGATAACCGAGTAGCGGGCGCCTTCTTCGGCCACCTTACAGTCGGCGCCTTTGGCTTCGACCACGCCACAGATCTCGTGACCCAATACACGTGGGTAGCTAAAGAAGGGCTGGCGACCGGCGTAGGCGTGGATGTCGGTTCCACAAATACCTACCGCTTTGATCTTCAGCAGCACTTCGTCGGCTTGATACTCAGGTAGCTCGCGCTCGATATATTCAATCTGATGCGGCTCATTACAGATAAGTGTTTTCATTGTTGTGTTCCTATTTACCGGCGATGGCTTCGATATTGGCCGCCACACTACCTTGTTGAATTGAGATAAACGCGTGCTCTACAGCCGCTTTGAATTCTGGGTTGCTGGTGCTTAGGTCACCGAATACCGCTTTCACAGCCATCAGTGCCTGACACTGTTCGACACCTTGGCTTGCACCCACCAGTGCCTGCTTGAACTCATCAGCCAGTGGGTCGTGCAGTGGCTTGTCGTTGTTCAGGGCATCCAGTACGAAGTGCATCCAACCGGCAATCAACGTTGGCAGACAGGCAGTCTTTGAGCCGCGTTCCAAGTGGTTGAGGATCGGGTCGATGGCGCGCTGTGGCAGCTTTTGTGAGCCGTCCATCGCGATCTGTGCAGTCTTGTGCTTCACATTCGGGTTGCTAAAGCGGGCCAACAGCAGATCGGCGTACTCTTCGAGGTTCACTTCCAGGCTTGGCGACAGGGTCTTGGCCTGCTCTTCCAGCATCAGCTTGCGGGTGGCACGCTTAAAGGTGGCGTCTTCCATGCACTGATAGATGAACTCGAAACCAGCCAGGTTACCGTTGTACGCCAAGAAAGAGTGCGAACCATTGAGCATGCGCAACTTCATCTCTTCATAGGGCAGAACATCGCCAACAAACATCGCGCCGGCTTTGTCCCACTCTGGGCGGCCTGCTACAAAGTTGTCTTCGATCACCCACTGACGGAAGTCCTCACACACGATGCCACAAGGGTCGGCATAGCCGGTGGTTTGCTCAAGGATGGCAAACGACTCATCGGTCATGGCGGGCACAATGCGGTCAACCATGGTGCTTGGGAAGGTCACGTTTTGCTTAATCCAGCTTGCCAGCTCAGCATCGACTTGCTTGGCAAAGCTCAACACCACGTTCTTGGTCAGGTGACCGTTCTCTGGGATGTTGTCGCAAGACATGACACTCAAGGCGGGCAGGCCTTTATCGCGGCGCACTTTCAAGGCTTCGGTTATCAGACCAATTGCCGATTGAGGAGCCGTTGGGTTGGCTAAGTCATGTTGAATAAGGGGATTGTTCAGATCCAGCTCGCCAGATTTCGGGTCGGCGCAGTAGCCTTTCTCGGTAATGGTTAGAGAAACAATCTTTACCTGAGGCTCAGCAATCTTATCGATGGCTGCTTGAATGCCGGTAACCGGGGTATGTAAGGCTTCGGTAACCGTGCGAACCAGACGAGATACGGTATTTGTCGCAGAGGTTTCAACTACGCTGAACAGTCCCTGTTGGGCGTTTAAGTCATCGATTAACTGGGCAGGACCAAACATGTTGATCTCACAAATGCCCCATGGTTGACCAGTGACTTGGTTGGTTAGGTCGTTATAGACCGCTTGATGGCCGCGATGAAAGGCACCAAAGCCGATGTGCACGATATCACTGGACATCGTGTCGCGTGCATACTGGGTGCATTCATCATAGCGGTAGTTCGTAATATCTACGCTGGCCTTATTCATCAATTCCTCCGAATGTTTAACCAATGTGGCCATTCTATCCTGACCAATCCACATAATATCGTGAATGCTATCACACATTGGTTAACCAGTGTAAAAAAGTTTTGTGAGGTCAAATCTAATGAAAAGTCGCGTGTAAATTATGAAACTTCATTAATTGCCTTGGTAATACTGATTTTATGCGGAAAGTGTGAAGTCGGTTTTGTGAGCTGGGGCTCGTTAATTTTGGTTGACCAAATTGAAAGTGGCGCATAACATCTGGTCAAAAGAGTGTTAAGCGATTAACCACTTGTTTTGTGGTGATTACGGCTTAGTCCGCAAGAATTAAGGAGAATACAACGTGTCGAGTGAAATCCTGAGCTTCGGTGAACCGATGTTTGAGTTCAGCCAGGTAGGCGCCAAGCAGGCGGGCGAGCCTGACTTCCTCAGTGGCTTTGGTGGTGATGTCTCTAACTTTGCCATTGCTGCTGCCAGGCAAGGTGCCAAGGTTGGCATGTTGGCCCACATGGGCAACGATGCCTTTGCGGGCGAGTTTGACCGCCTGTGGAAACGCGAAGGCGTGAGCACCGACTGTGTGGTAACCAATCCCCACGCACACACCGGTGTGTACTTTATTACCCACGACGATGACGGGCACCACTTCTCTTTCTTGCGTAAAGGCTCGGCAGCCAGCTTGGTGCGCGCCGACCAACTGCCTCAAGCGGCGATTGCCGACGCTAAGCTGTTGCACGTAACTGCCATCTCCCAAGCGATCAGCGACAATGCCTGCGATGCGGTGTTTGCGGCGATCAATATGGCCCGCGAGTCGAACGCGCTGGTCTCTTACGATACCAACCTACGTCTTAAGCTGTGGTCGCTGGAGCGCGCCCGCGCGGTAATCCGCGAGACTGCATCGCTGGTTGATATCTGCTTCCCAAGCCTGGACGAAGCCCAGCTGTTAACCGGTTTGAAGCAACCAGAAGCGATTATTGATTTCTACCTTAGCCTTGGTGCTAAAGTGGTAGTGCTGAAGCGCGGTAGCGCCGGTGCCACTGTGGCCACCGAATCATTGCGCTACTCGGTAGAGCCTTACAAAGTGACTGCCGTAGATGCAACGGCTGCAGGCGACTCGTTTGCCGGTGCCTTCTGTACCCACTATGTTGCGGGTAAATCACTGGAAGATTGCTTACAGTATGCCAACGCGACCGCTTCAATCACCATCACTGGCTATGGTGCAGTTGCCCCTCTGCCAACGCTGGAGCAGGTAGAAAAACGATTAAGTGGTGTAGCGGTATAAACCGCGCCACCCAAAGCCGAATCTTTAATTAAGGACGAATCATGACGACTTCAACTGAAACCCTGATGGCTCAACTGGCGGAATACAAAGTTGTTCCGGTAATTGCTGTAGACCAAGCTGAGCAGATCTTGCCGCTGGGTGAGCAGCTAGCAACCAATGGCCTGCCAGTTGCCGAGATTACCTACCGCTCAGATGCAGCGACTCAGGCCATCCGCCTGTTGCGTGAAGCCTACCCAGATATGCTGATCGGTGCCGGTACTGTGCTCAACGAGCAACAGGTGATTGAAGCCAAAGAAGCGGGCGCTGACTTTATCGTATCGCCAGGCCTGAACCCTAACACCGTAAAAGCCTGTCAAAAGCACGACATCGTGATTATTCCGGGCATCAACAACCCATCGACTGCCGAGCAAGCGCTGGAGCTGGGTCTGACTGCGGTTAAGTTCTTCCCTGCCGAGCCATCGGGCGGTATTCCGATGATTAAATCGCTGCTGGCCCCTTACGGCATGCTGAAAGTAATGCCGACCGGTGGTATTAACCAAGACAACATCGAGAAGTACCTGGCAGTGAAAGGCATTGTTGCCTGTGGTGGCTCTTGGATGGTTGATAAGTCGCTGGTTAATGCCGGTGAGTGGGAAGAGATCGGCCGCCGCGTTCGTGAAGTTGTCGCGCAGTTGAAAGGTTAATCAGGCATGAGCAGTATCATTACCCGGGTTCAATCCCAGCTATTTAAGGTGCCATTGGCAGAGATCTTGTCGGATGCCAAGCACGGCGACCATGATCACTTTGAGCTGATCACCACCACCATTACCACCGCCGACGGCCTGCAAGGCACCGGCTACACCTACACCGGTGGTAAAGGTGGCTATTCGACCCTGGCCATGCTTGAGCATGACTTGGCGCCGATGCTTCTTGGCAAAGATGCCGCCGATATCGAGCAGCGCTTCGATGATATGGAGTGGCACATTCACTACGTTGGCCGCGGCGGTATCTCGTCGTTCGCCATGTCGGCAGTGGATATTGCGCTGTGGGACCTTAAAGGCAAGCGCGAGCAGCAGCCGCTGTGGAAGATGGCGGGTGGCGAAAGCGATCGCTGTAAAGCCTACCGCGGTGGTATCGACCTGAACTTCTCCAAAGAGAAGCTACTAGATAGCATGCGCAGCTACCTGGAGCAGGGCTTCAATGCGGTGAAGATCAAGGTTGGTCAGGCCGATATGCAGGCGGACATTGAGCGTATTCGTGCGGTACGTGAGCTGATCGGCCCAGACATCACCTTTATGATCGATGCCAACTACGCCCTGAGCGTGGAGCAGGCGATTGAGCTGTCCAACGCGGTTGCCGATTGCGATATTACCTGGTTTGAAGAGCCGACCATTCCCGATGACTATCAAGGCTTTGCCAAGATTGCCGAAGCGACCAAGATCCCGCTGGCAATGGGAGAGAACCTGCATACCATCCACGAATTTGGCTACGCCTTCGATCAGGCCAAGCTCTCTTTCATCCAACCTGATGCCTCAAACTGTGGCGGTATCACCGGTTGGCTACGTGCAGCCAAACTGGCTGCAGAACATGACATTCCAGTGTGCTCACACGGCATGCAGGAGCTTCACGTAAGTCTGGTGTCGTCGCAAGCGAACGCCGGCTGGCTTGAAGTACACAGTTTTCCTATCGACGAATACACCCGTCGCCCACTTGTGGTAGAGGATTGCCTGGCCGTCGCCAGCAACACTCCGGGTATCGGTGTCGAGTTTGATTGGGAAAAACTGCAACCTTACCAGGCGGCAGTAGCAACCCTTAGTTAGTATCCTTTCATTTTCAATTTCTTAGTCATTAGCGTTAGTTTGGGCTCCCTTGTTAGGTGAGCCCTTTTTTTATCTGATCCCTTTTTTTATCTGATCATTGGCGGTAGTGATGTTTGACGAGCTGTTGTTCGATTTACGCTTATTGCTGTCAGCTAGCTTTACACTTGGGCTACGCACTACTCAACTGATTTAAAATAATTTCCAGTAAAACAGAGGGTTAGTTTTGTGGATAGGTAATTGCATATACCATCTGGTAAAACTCATTTCGTAAAAAGGACTTAGCGAATGAAACCGACAACTATCGGGGCTTTGGCGTTGTTTGCCTTGCTATCCCACTCAGCCCACGCGGGTGTCATTGCCGTTGATTACACCGGTAGCTACCACGAAACGGCTGCCCCCGGCGGGGATTTCGACGGCATTGGCGGCTTGGAAGACGTTGCACTGTTTAGCTTGGTGGACGGCGTCAATCTGTTCCAGGGCGCAGTACAGACGCCAGATGACCCTGCTGATGTATTTCTGATTGAGGTCGCTGCAGATCAAACCTTGGTGGCGGCGAGCATTGAATTTGGTAGCAATTTGTTCTTCGACAACGATGACTTTAGCTACAACTATTTGTTTGCTGCCCCGGGCCCTCAATGGACCTTAGAAGAGTCCAGTGAGACCCCCACGATCTTTGATGTCGCTGTGGGTAGTGATTTCGATTTTTCACCGACTGTCATCGACATTCCTTTGTCGCTAGGTGAAGGGATCTACAGCATGTTGCTGGGAAACGGCACCTTTACTGCCGTGGGCTCAGATGGTGGTTACTATCCCGTGGAGTATCAGATGAGCTTTACCATTGAAAGTGACGCGCCAACGGCGGCTGCACCTACACCCGCAATCAGCAGCTTGTTCGGCTTGGCTTTATTGCTGTTAACGGTGCAGCGCAGGCGCGCTTAGTCGTTATACCCGATCAACCTCAAGATGCAGGATTCAGAGGAACTCAATGCCCATAGGGCGAGGCGAAAGTACGAAGGAATGGTGAGCCATTTCAAGTGCTTTCAACGAAGAACTATGGGCATTGAGCTCCTCCCAAAGGGCGAGTTTTCCATCCCCTCATGCTGCGTTACTGCTCCTTGATTTAGACCACTAGATCGGCGGAACAGTGCCTTGCCTGAGGGGATGGAAAATCTCGCTGAACAAGCATCTTGAGGTTGTTCGGGTATAAAGGAAACACAAAAGGGCGCCCTAAGGCGCCCTTAAACTTTTCATCAACGCTTACTTATAGTTGATGTAGAAGGTCTTCTTCTCCATGTACTGCTCGAAGCCGTACTTGCCATCTTCACCGCCGGTACCACTTAGCTTGTAGCCGTTGTGGAAGCCTTGGTGCTGCTCGCCGTGGCCACGGTTTACATAGATTTCACCAGATTCCAGCTCGGTCAGCAGGCGACGAACGTAGCGCATGTTCTGAGTGCAGATCATGGTGGCCAAGCCGTACTCGCTGTCGTTAGCGTAGCCGATCACTTCTTCGAAGGTCTCGAACTTAACAACCGGTAGGATAGGGCCGAATGACTCTTCGTGAACGATGGTCATGTCTTGGGTCACATCGGTCAGTACGGTAGGTTCGAACCAGAAGCCTTTCTCGAACTCAGCGCCGCTTACGCGCTGACCGCCGCACAGTACGGTGGCACCTTCTTCAACCGCTTGGGCAACGAGTGCTTCCATGTGCTCAAGTTCGCGACGGTTAACCTTTGGACCCATGTCAGAGTCGGCGTCCATTGGGTTACCCACCTTCATGGCTTTCACTTTTTCCATGAAGATAGCCATGAACTCGTCGTAGACGCTGGTGTGCACGTACATACGCTCGTTACAGGTACATACTTGGCCACAGTTGTCGAAGCGCGAGTGCAGGGCTGCTGCAGCGGCCTGCTCAAGGTCGGCATCTTCCATCACGATGAACGGTGCTTTACCGCCCAGCTCAAGCTGAACGTGCGCCATGTTGGCCGCGGTTGACTTGATGATCGCTTGGCCAACCGGGGTTGAACCTGTCATGGTCACCATGTTGGTCAGTGGGTGGGCACACAGGGTACCGCCTAGTGCAGAACCGCCACCGGTCACGATGTTCAGAACACCTGCTGGGATACCGGCTTCGATAGACAGCTCAGCCAGCTCCAAAGTGGCCAGTGGGGTTTCTGAGGTTGGCTTAACCACGATGGTGTTACCCGCTACCAGTGCTGGACCAATCTTACGGCCGGCCAGTGCCAGTGGGAAGTTCCAAGCGGTAATCGCAACAACTACACCGCGTGGGATCTTGTAGATGTAGATTTGCTCTTCTTCGTTGTCCGACTGAACAATATCTCCGTCCATCTGACGGGCCCAATCACAGGCGTATTCGATGAAAGACGCGGTCACGTCGACTTCGCCGTAGGCCACTTTCAGCAGTTTGCCTTGCTCTTGAACCAATAGTTTGGCCAGGCGGTCACGCTCGCGGCGGATCAGTGAAGCGAACTTACGTAGGATGTCGGCACGCTCACGGGCTGGGCGTTTGGCCCAATCGGCCTGAGCGCGCTTGGCTGCTTGCATAGCAACATCGGCATCTTTCTCGTCGCCGTTTTGAATAGTCGCTACCACTTCTTCGTTAGATGGATTGATAACCTGATCCAATTGACCGCTCTTCGCGTCGATCCATTGGCCATCTACAAACATTTGATACTGTTTCATTACTCAATGCCTTCCTAGGTTAGAAAGAGTGGTGCAGGGCCAACTTGGGGTTTAGCCCCACACCGATTAACGTCAATAGGTGTGATTAGTTGCTGTTTTGGAACGTGCCCGCATCCAGGATCTGGCGCTTCACGCGGTAGCGGCAGATGTAGTTCCAGTTCCAGCTCGCATCGTACTTGTGGCAAAGCCCCCAATGCAGGCCAGGATCTTCCAGCGGTGTATCGTCGTTCGGGCGGAAGATGCCCAGCGCTTCAGGTGCGCCTTTGATGTAAGACATGATCTCGAAGTTAATGCCATCAGCGGCCCACTGAATGCTGTTCTTCTCAGGTCCGTCGGTGGTAATCAGCGAGGCGATACCGCCGTTTTGGTGCCATACCGCCACTTCGTGACCACTGTTAGAGATCGGGTTGTACTCCGACTTGGTGTAAGGGCCCAAGATATTGTCGGCAATGGCCACGCCATGTTTGATCTCGCGACCACCCATGTTCATGGATTCGCCCATGGTTTCGCCTTTGTAGTACAGGTAGAACTTGCCTTTAAAGAACATCATGCAAGGATCGTGCACCTTGTGGCTGTCAAAGCTGCCTTTCGCTTTCACGTGGAAGCGGTTGTCTTCATCGCCATCCCACTCGCCGTCTTTTGATGGGCTTACAATAGGGGCGTCAGACTTGGTCCATGGGCCGAACGGTGAGTCTGCCCAAGCGATGGCAATCTCTTCAAACTGGCGGTTGGTGTAGGGCGCTTGTACGGTCTGGTAAACCAGATAGTACTTGCCTTCATGAACCAGTACTTCTGGGGTGAACACTGCTCGGTCATCGAAGCGACCTGCTTCGCCGGGGGCGATGGCACATCCGTGTTCAGTCCAGTGTTGGCCGTCTTCAGAGGAGGCGTGCCACACTTCGGTTTTATCCCATGGGAAGACTTTGTCATCTGGGTTGTCAGAGCCGAAACCGACGGTCTCGCCTTCCCCTTTGGTATACCAGCAGTGATAGACACCATCTACCTGAATAACGGCGGTTGGGTCGCGACGAATCACGCCCTCTTCATAAGCGAAGTCACCGGTCAAAGGGGCTTCATCAAATTCAATTAACCACTCAGGGCCACGTTGGTCGTAGCCGAGTTCGATAGCACGGCGCGACGCCAAACTGAGTTTTTTTACTTCGTTTTCAGACATATCCATATTACCAGATACTAAAGATGCTATCAGGTTAACCAATTTTGCGTTTTTGGTACACCTGTATTTTGGGGGCGGCACGGGAACTTGTCATAAGTATGAGCTTGTGCACGTTTTTGTTGCCGGAGGAGGCAAGTGAGCACAGTGTTTGCCGGTTGCCTAGTCGGTCATGCTGACACTCGCTGGCTGGTTAGCCAGTGGTTGCCTGCAGCATAACAAGCTGGCAAGTGTTGTGCGAACCTTGAACAAGCAGAGTGATACTTGGAGCACTAAATAGTGGATTGGCTGACATGCTGATACAAACGGGGGAGAACGTAGCGTGATCTTAGCTGGGGTCAGTGAGTCGGGGGAGGGAGTGGCAAAGGGATACCCAAATGCGGCGCTAGCTCCTGAGGCAGTATGTTGCGGCAGGAGCTGAGCGCGCAGGTTAGCGGCTGATGAGCGACTACACGTTGCTTACGCAGAATCCGCTTTCATCGAACACGTGACAGCTAGCTGGCGAGAAGTACAGATCCAGCTTCTGGTAGGCGGTCACTTCTTTATCGCCTGGGTGGTGCACAATAAAGTTGTCTTGCTCGGCAAAGCGGCCGAATAAGTACGTGCTGTTACCCAAGCGTTCAACCACTTCGCTCTCGAACTGAATCTTGATGTCGCCGTCTTGCTGGTCGACCGAGATATGTTCTGGACGAACACCCACTTTCACAGCGGCATCGATGCTTAGGTTGTGCTCGGCGGCTACGGCAAGTTCAATCACTTGCTGGTCGTCTAGTCGTACGTGGATCTTACCTTCAGCGATGTCTACCACTTTGGCATCAACGAAGTTCATCTTCGGCGAGCCGATAAAGCCGGCTACGAACATATTGGCAGGCTTGTTGTACAGATCCAGCGGGGTACCCACTTGCTCAACACGGCCGTCACGCAGTACCACAATCTTGTCGGCAAGGGTCATCGCCTCTACCTGATCGTGGGTTACGTAGATCATGGTGGTGTCGATTTCTTGGTGCAGCTTGGCGATTTGCAAGCGCATCTCAACCCGCAGCTCGGCATCAAGGTTTGATAGCGGCTCATCGAACAAGAAGGCTTTAGGGTTACGTACAATGGCGCGGCCAATGGCTACACGCTGACGTTGACCACCTGATAGCTCTTTTGGACGCCGCTTAAGAAGGGCTTCAAGCTGCAGCGTTTTGGCTGCCAACTCAACGTTCTTCTTAACTTCGCTCTTAGACATGCCGTTCATCTTCAAGCCAAAGCCCATGTTCTCTTCCACGGTCATGTGGGGGTAGAGGGCGTAAGACTGGAACACCATTGAGATGCCACGATCGGCCGGCTCGACGTCGTTAACACGCTTGTCATCGATATGGATATCACCGCCAGAGATTGTTTCCAGACCTGCAATTAGGCGCAACAGCGTTGATTTACCGCAGCCCGATGGGCCAACGAAAACAACGAACTCTCCGTGCTCGATATCTAAGTCTACTCCATGAATAGTTTGGACTTTGCCAAACCGCTTCTCTACATTAGATAGTTTTATTCCTGCCATTATTTAGTCCTAAAGATGAACTCTTACCTAGTTGTCAACCAAATTACCCTAAAAAAGACCATTGGTTAACAGGTTTGTGGATTTAGCGTCCATATTGTGAACCAACTCATAGTTATAGGGTTGGAGACTTAGTTACTACATACGATGCCTCCGAATTTGAGCTGGGTCACATTAAACTTGTCAACCAATTGCTAGTCTAGCCCCATGATTTGGTAGGCCAATACTTTTTTTTGGCCAAGTAGCTGGCCCGGGACAGGCGCTATTACTGGACTTAGGGCAAATCAAAGGAAGGTAGTTATGGAACTAAGGTGCTGGGCTCAGATCTCAGCGCGGGCTCAAGGGACGTCGAGTACTGCTAGTAGCAGAGGCGAAACAAAAGAGGGCGCATGCACATTGCTGCAACAATCCACCTCTCTCTTCGGCCTTAGCCAACAGTTCAAATAGCAGTACAGATGTCTAGCCAAGCGCTAAACAAAGTTGATTAACCACGTAGCCAGAATAGCGGCTGTGTAATATTGATTGATGTAAATTGAGGTCATAGTTTTGAAAGTCGACAAAAGGTTATTATTCCTTCTCCCCGCATTGTTTCTATACATAGCCTTTACTATGTTTCCGGTAATGAAAGGGATCTCGCTATCCTTAACCGAATATGCAGGCGTGGGTGAAGCCACTTTCGTTGGAATGGACAATTACAAAGAGATTTTCCAAGACCAACGTTATCTGCAAGTTCTCAAGAACACCTTGGTTTATGGCATCACCGTTGTCATCTTCCAAAACGGCCTGGGACTTATCTTTGCAGCCATCCTAAACAGCATCCCCGCAGTACGCGACGCAATCCGTACCGCCTTGCTGGTTCCTTCAATGCTATCACTGGTTATCGCCGGCTACGTATGGCAGTTCCTGTACGCACCAATGGGCGGTGGCTTAAACGAGTTGTTGGTATCTTTGGGCTTAGGCAGCTGGCAGCGGGTATGGCTGGGTGACTCAAGCATCGCGCTGTTCTCGGTAGCGGCTGTGCACGTGTGGATGTTTGTTGGTTACTCCACCGCTATCTTCCTGGCTGGCTACTCAGGTATCTCTTCTGAGGTGAAGGATGCAGCTCGCGTAGACGGCGTGTCTCCTATCAAATCCTTCTTCTACATCGATATTCCATTGTTGGCGCCGGCCATCACGGTAAACATTACCTTGGCAACCATCGGTACCCTGAAGTCTTTCGAATTCCCATTCATTATGACCGCGGGTGGACCTGACTACGCAACGATGACCCTAGGTTTGAGAATCTTCCAGTTGATCTTTAGTGAATTTAAGTATGGTTCTGCTGCTGCGCTATCGGTAGTGATGATTCTACTGGTTGCCCTTATCACGGTTGCTCAAAACAGCTACCTACGTTCGAGAGAGGATAAGATCTAATGGATGGTATTACTATTAAAAGCAAGGTGGAAAGCGTGGACTCATCCTCGAATAGCAAATTAGCCAGCATCTTTTGTATGCGGAATATTAAACAAGGCTCAATGATTTTCTTAATGAGCGCTGTGACCCTAATATTGCTATCTCCAGTGATTTATATGGTGTTCATGTCTTTCCGTAGTCGTCGGGAAATTATGATGGAGCCGTTAGCGTTGCCAACTAAGTTTCATTTTAGTAATTACCTGAATGTAATTGCCGATATGAACTACCTTGGTACCGTAATGAATACCGTAGGTGTAACAGTTGTAACTATTATTTTGGTGTCGATTCTGTCTTCACTAGCTGCTTACCCACTAGCTAGATTGCGCAGCAAGGTTTCATCATTAGTTTATGTTTTCTTCCTGCTGGGTATGGTTATTCCACCGTTTGCAGCATTAACGCCTTTATATCTGTTTATTCGTGATTTGGGCTTGCTGGATACCTATGCGGCACTGGTTATCGTATATACAGTTGGACACTTGCCTTTGGGTGTATTCTTCTACACAAGCTTTATGAAGGCGATTCCAAAAGAGTTGGAAGAGGCGGCTACCCTGGATGGCGCAAGCCCACTGAAGATCTACTGGTATGTCATCTTCCCAATGCTTAAGCCAATCACCGGTACGCTGGCTATCTTCATCACCTTGGGTGTATGGAACGACGTAGTTAACCCGCTGTTGTTCATTACCACCAATGAGAAGCTTACCATTATGCCTGCGGTACTGCGTTTCTTGGGCACCTACTCGGTAGACCCAACCAAGTTGTTCCCAGCTGCGGTACTGGCGTCCTTGCCACTGTTGGTTGTGTTCTTCGCACTGTCTAAACAGATTGTGAATGGTATGACCGCAGGTGCGGTGAAGTAATTGGATATATGCCAGGTAGAATGTTATTTATTCACCTGGCATTTTTTATGATTTATTAAGTTTTGGAGAGAGGTTGTGATATTTGAATCTTTTTCCATGTGGCGTTTATTTGATCATATTTTTTTATTTTGTGATCTGCGCTGAAAGCGTTTACCTGTGTTTTATGTAAGAATGCAAGTGGACGAATGAACGACCGTTAATGTAATGCTTTAGCAACATTGTGTTAGTGAATAAACTAATGCAGAAAATATAACGACATAAGGAAGCAACGATATGGAACTTAAGAATGCTGTAGCTGGCTCATTATTAGCTACTTGTATGTTCAGCTTATCTACTCAAGCTGCGACAGAGCTGGAAGTATCCAGCTGGAAGGGAGCCGGTGCAGAAGTCGCTAACTTTCCTCTGATTATCGAGCGTTTCGAAGAGAAATACCCAGATATCAAAGTTAAATTAAACTACATGGCTCGTAACGACATGGTGACCAGTATTCCAGCGCGTATGCAAGCTGGCAATCCACCTGATGTTGTAATGGTTGATGCCGAGTTTATTTTGCACTGGGGCGGTAATGGCCAGTTGATGCCTCTAAATGACCAAGCTTATGTTGAGCGTGTGCAACCTCACCTGAAGCGCTTTTTAGGTCTGGGTGACGACATCTACTATTCAATGCTGCAAGTGTCTGGTATGGGTGTGTACGTAAACGATGACCTGTTCAGACAGGCCGGCGTTGAGAGCTATCCAAACACCATTGATGAGCTAGTAGGCGCTTGTAAGGCGTTTAACGACAAAGGAATTCAGCCTTTGCTAATGGCCGCGAACAACGGTGGTTGGACTCCTTATGTTTACTTCTTGGCGATGGCGCTGGCTGATTCTGATACGCCAAACCCAACCCGTATCGATGATTTCGTAAGCGGTGAGAAGAAATTTGCTGACGACCAAGCGATGAAGAATGCCTTCGAAGGCTTCCGTGCGATGATCAACGCAGACTGCTTCGATCCAATGGTGTCTGCCGGTACTGACCCATGGTCTGTTGCTCTGACTACCTTCCAATCTGGCCGTGTTGCGATGCTGCCTCAGGGTATGTGGAACATCACGCCATTTAGCAATGACCAACTGCCTGAGAACTTCTCACTGCACCCATTCCCAGTAATCAATGGCAGCAAGCCAGTGGTGATGGATTACAACGGTCCGGGTTGGGCGATTCCAAAAGATTCTGGCCAAGTTGAAGCGGCTAAGAAATGGATCGACTTCTGGATGACCGATGAGAACTTGAAAGAGTACTTGACCGCTGACACCTCGATCACCACCTTGCAAGGCGGTACTTCTGGTGTACCTTCGCTGGCTGCGCCATACGAAGATGCACGTACTGCTGGTCAAGTTGTGACCTTCCCGGTGGGTTCTATCCCAGCAGATTTGGGTGCCGAAATGCCGCATGACATCACCTCGTTCATGCTGGACCCAGATCAAGACTACAACGCTATCTTGGCCCGTTGGGACAAGCTTGTAGAAAAAGAACTGAACTAATTAGCTGTTGAAAAGCTGATAGCTTAGCCACGTACCAGGCAAACACATTGTGCTTGTCTGGTACGGATTCGGTCACTACTTAGCGTGCAGCGCTGAGGCAATGGGACTTAAAGGACGTCCCCGACAATCGGTAATTAACAATAGATATGTGTGATTTATAGCGTCACAAGGAAACATCCGCACCAAACCTGTGTGGCAGGGTTTTCTTGGTTAGAACCCCAGCAAGAATTAGAGTTTTGAATATGCAAAAAGCCTCGTTTAAGTTGAAGATCATCTTGGTCGTAGTTGCAGTATTACTCGCCTCCCTCCTGTCATCCTTTCTGGTTACAAAGAGAATAATCAGCGATAGCATCGAGCAGACCTATCTTGAGCATCTGACAACTCAAGTTGAGCTGATCTCGGAGCGGGTTGAGTCCGAGGTGGCATCAGGGATCCGCATCGCCGAGAGCGTTAACCTCAATCTCTCTAATCTTGCCCATATTCAACACGCGACTGGGTTTTATCGCGTATCCAAAGTGATGTTTGGCTCCTTGTTCACCCCCGATCCTGAGGTCGAGTTTGTTGAAGGGCAGCCGCCCACGTTCACCAAACTTGATGAGACCACCGAGCAGCATTATTTACAGCTAGATGAAATCGCCCAACGTGAGATTAATCTTAGTAATGTGTTTTACGACAGCGGCATACCGCTGATGTCGATTTCCCAAAGCTCACTGGACTCCAGTGGCGGTACCGACATCTTTATTCTCGACTTGTCGAGGATCTTGCAAGGTCTTGAGAACAAAGACGTTGAAGGCAGCTACATCCAAGTTATCGATAATAACGGCGAGGTGGTGTTCTCCAACCTTGTGGACGTGGACGATGTGACTAGCCTGGAGCAGAGTATCTCGATCCACGACCGCGAGTGGAAGGTCACCGGCTATATCGACAATCAATACATTGCCCAAAAAAGTGCTGACCTAAACCAGCGCATCACCCTGCTAATGCTTCTGGCCGCGGCGCTGTTTGTCGCTGTTGCTGTGATTGCCATCAACCTGACCTATCGGCCGATCTCTGCCTTGCGCGGGGTGATTGATGCGCTGTCATCCGGCGAGGCCGATCTGACCCGTCGACTGAATGTCACCAACAATGACGATATCGGCAAGATCTCGTCAGGGGTAAACAGCTTTGTTAGCAACCTGCAATCGATTTTGCTGAACCTGCGTAGCTCCAGTGAGCAAACCACCCATCAAGTCGGCGAACTGCAAGATAAAACCGACGCCAACGAATCAATGATGCTGCGCCACAACGAAGAGATTATCCAGGTGGTTACCGCTGTCGGTCAGATGGCGCAGGCCGCCGATAGCGTGGCCCAATCGAGCGAAGAGGCCTCAGCGCTTGCTCAAGAAGCGCTGACCAGCGCCGACGCCAGTAAGCAAGTGGTTGAAGAGTCGGTCACCTCGGTGAACGCACTGAGCTCGGAGTTCGAGCAGATGGTGAAATCCGCCAACTCGATGAATGCCGACGTAGAAAAGATTTCCACGGTCCTCGATGTGATCGGAGGCATTGCTGAGCAAACTAACCTGCTGGCACTCAACGCGGCCATTGAGGCCGCGCGTGCCGGTGAGCAGGGCCGAGGATTTGCGGTGGTCGCCGATGAAGTTCGGCTATTGGCTGCCCGTACCCAGCAAAGCACCTCTGATATTGAGAACATGCTAACCAATCTGCAGCAGGGCAGTCAGGCGGTTAAGCAAGAGCTGGAAGCAACCCGATTAAGTTGCTTGGCCACTTCTGACCAAACCATGAAAGTGCATGAGTCTCTGGACTTGGTGCTCAATGCGGTTAACGAGATCGTGGCCCGTAACCAGGAAATTGCCTCCGCCGCCACCGAGCAGCGCACCGTGACCAGCGAAATCCACCAACGTATTGAAGAGATCAATGGCATGGTGGAAGACCTAAAAGTAAATAGCCGGCAGTCTGTTTCCAATATGAAAGAGCTGGCCAGAGCCAATCAATCGGTTGATGAGTTAGTCGGGCGTTTCACCCTGGCTTAACTTAGCGCACGTTTTGAAAACTATCTTTTCGGGTCGGCTAGTCAATGGTCGACCCTTATATTATCTTCTAGCCAGTACTACGTAAGCTAATTAGTCTGGTGTTCAACATCGCCCGCAAAACCATTTCTACGACGTCGTGGTAAACCTCTCGCTCTCCTATTTACCTGATAATTGGTAAATCAATATTGCGTGACATAAATGCTTGTGAAATAAGCAAAAAAGCTTATTGTCATTAGCTTTAGTCGTGTAAAACCAAGGTGTTAAGTCGTCCATATGCTTTGGTTGTGATGTTTATGAGATATTGATCTCATTTTTGCTGGCTCAACATATTAGACCAAAATCCATTATTGGTTGATTGCTGATCAAATATGTTAGATCTATCACTTTATTTTGGTTGGCCTTTCGATACCATTTCTTCAGCCAATGGGTAATTGGTTAATTAGTTTTTAGGAAGAACGTACTACTTACTGGAAATCTAAAAGGGATGTAGGTCCCGGAACGGACGAAAGGAACAATAATGAAAAGCAACTATTTTAAGATCTCAGCAGTGGCGTCTAGCCTTCTGATTGCGATGTCTGCACAGGCCGCAATTCCTGAGGGTGCAAGTTTCAAAGGTTATGCCGTAGCAGGTGCTGGTTTCTCGAACAGCGACATTCTGAATACTGCCGCGTATGACTGGGCAAACAACGGCTTCAACATCTTCCGCCTAGACGGTACTCACTACGACCACTCTGGTGGCCGCCTGGGTAACGAAGCGAACTGGCTTGAGATGTACATGGGCTACGGTTTCGCAGAAACTAACGGAATGACGTGGGGCTTCAAAGCAAACGTTGTTTCTGACGGTGCTACTCTGGATCTGGATGAAATCTACACCCAAGCGACTGGCGTGTTTAAGTCTAACCCTGATGCAACCATCTGGGTTGGTAAGCGCTACTACGGCCGTGTAAGCACAAACATCAACGATACCCTGCCACTGCAAAACGATGGCTACGGTTTCGGTATCGAGACCGTTGATATCGGCTTCGCTGATCTGGAACTGAGCGTAACTCGCAACCTGTACGATGGTAGCTCAAACGATGACCAAAATGCTGTTTTGGGCGATCTGACTGCATTCCAATCTGCGATTAAAGGTATTCACATTACCGATGGCGCTGCACTAGACCTGTTCGCTAACTACGGTGCCCATATTGGCCCTAACTCTAAGAGTGATGTGACCAAAGAAAACACTGATAGCGCATACCAGCTAGCTACCCAACTGCGTCTGGGTGACTGGAACAACTGGAACAACATCTTCCTGCGCTACAGCAACAATGCTTCACACTCTATCACCGCGACTTACCTGATCATGCCTGAGCATCAGATTGGTGGTTTCTGGGAAGGTGTTTACAACGTAACTGATAACTACCGCATCCACTATGTATGGTCTCACGAGACGTCAATGTTTGATGACGAAGCGCGTTTCCGTACTGGTGCCCGTGGCTACAACTACGGCGACGTAGATAAGAAGCACTGGAATGCCGTAGTGCTGCGTAACAGCTACACCTGGAATGAGCGCTTCACTACTGAGCTGGAAACTGGCTATGAGTCAGCGAAGTTCAAAACTATTGATGGCGGCTCTCAAACCAACGATGGTTATAAAGTGACTCTGTCTCAAAACATCCATATCAACAGTGGCTTCTGGGATCGCCCAGTTCTGCGCTTCTTCGTGACCTACGCGTCTCAAGATGTGGCCAAAGCAACCACCACTGATTGGAACTCTTGTGATGAAAACTGGGTTTGTGATGGCCCATCTAAAATCGGCAAGACCAACGCAACTACCGTTGGTGCTCAGTTCGAAGCTTGGTGGTAAGCCTCGCTCAATAAGCTGATTTAATCGCTCCTAGTAAAGCCCGCATAGTTGCTATGCGGGCTTTTTATTTTCGGCCCTAAACCACCTACTTCAGTAGGTGGTTATCATCCGGTGAGGCTTTGCCTGAAGACCCGCTCATGCTAAATGCGCCTTTGATTTTTAGCGAAGTCAAAAGGACAAATAACATGAGCAGATACAAGCAAGCATCACACGTATTTTGGCGGTGTCAATATCACATAGTTTGGACGCCCAAGTACCGATTTAGGATATTGAGAAATAATGTAGGGAAAGAAGTCTATCGGTGTATTCAAGTTTACTGTGCTCAGTTGGGATGTGAGGTCGTCGAGCTCAGCGTCCAAAGTGACCACGTACACTTGATTGTAAAGGTTCCGCCAAAG
>NZ_KE386909.1:0-72935 GCF_000429485.1 Aliagarivorans marinus DSM 23064
TCAAGAGCAAGGTGAGTTGGCGCTGCACTAGACAAAGGCCCCCTTCGAGGGGGCTCATTCAAAGCCACCTTCTTTAGAAGGTGGATATTTACTTAAACGACAGATAAACAGGCGTTTAGGTTGTTTTACCGTGCGTAAATCTGTGACCGCGGCGGCGAAGTTTTAGCCAAATATTAACTATTCTGGTACTTGTAAACAGCAGATTTGCTCAAGGGGGCAATGATGAATTTAGAAGAACGGGAATACCAACACTTTGGTCCTTGGCTGGTTGAGGTGGACAGTCTAGATGATATCCCACCGCAGTTTGGCGATATCTCCGCCGACTACAACGGCGCCAGTTTTGCGTTCAAGATCCCGATTCATCAGGAACGGCGCAATGTGAATATGGGAATGCTGTTGTACCCGCAGTTGGTGATCGTCCACAGCGACCGGATGATCTACTTGAACGTCGCTTCTAGCCAGATGATCCGTCAAGTGATCCACTATCAGGATTTGCTGTGGCTGGAGCATGGTGGAGATTTGCTCGATAGCCACATTACGCTCGCGACCAGCTCGCAAACCCTGAGCGTGACCTACAACATGAGCTCGCAAGACATCGCCAGCAAGGCCATTCGTTTTATCCGCAACGGCGTTAGCCCAGAGGTTAGCGAGGGGGATGCGGCGGAGGCTAGCGCTCAGCCAGAGGCTGAGCAACAGATCTTCCGCTATCTGTGCGACAAAGAGCAGCTTAGCGGCAGCCTGCAGATCCTCGGCTATCAGCCGAGCATTGAGTTAGGGCCTTTGCCGAACAACAGCCTGAGTAATATCTACCGCAATATTAACCAGTACCGCTTGCTCGACAGCATGTTAGTGTGCGATGGCACCGAGCTGATTGTCGCTAGCCGCGGTAAGGATGTGGTGGATGTGCGCGAGACCAACTACAAGTTCTCCCACACCTATATCCGTTTGGATCGGATCTCGGGTATTTCGATTCGCCCGGATGAGCAGTTCCGGGAGCTAAAACAGCTTTGGCTTGAGCTCGAAGGTCGGCGTTGGCAATGGCGTCTGGGGGCGGATTTTGTCACCGATGACCTGGCGATGCTGTTAAACCCCAGTGAGATGGCGGTTACTTAATCTGGTTTTTGGCTTAAGAGATAGATTTTATGCGGACTTGCATAGCATAAACTAAATAAATTACTGAAATATTACATTAAATAACCGATAATGAATTCGATGTTAGCAAACAAGGAGGGGAAATATCATGTCGTTATTTATTGTTGTCATCGCGAGCCTTATCGGAATCTATCACAGCCTTAAAGCCTTGGTCGTATTGCTAAACCACGCCCCAAACAAAATGGATAGCCTGTTGCTGTCAGCTTTTGGAAATCTGGGTATCTTGGTGTGCTTGACCCAACTCGGCGCGCAACCAGCGCTAGCCCTAGTCGCTTTGATTGTAAGTCTGGTAACTGCCGGCCTACATTATTACCAAGCGCGGACGCAGGTATCCTTGGCCTGATGAAGTCGGCCTGCGCTGTGCGTAGGCCCTTCTTTTCACTGAAAATCAATCGCTAATCAAGCATTTTGGCAACCTTATTTAGCCCCCCTTATTTAGTCTCTCGGCCTGACCGTTTTCCAAATCATTTCTCCATGTTATCTGCTCGAATCAATCCAGATAATTATTTCGCAATATAACTGTCTTCTTCCTGTCACTTTAACGTAATAACTTCGTTGTCAGTTTTAGCTACAAGGAAGTCTCGCTTTGAGTCTATCGCTAAGCGCGTTAAGCAAATCCTATCAGGATACCCAAGCCCTTCAGCCCTGTTCACTTAGCCTGCAAACTGGCCAACTGGGCGCTCTGTTGGGGCCATCGGGTTGCGGTAAGACCACCCTGCTTAAGCTGATTGCTGGCCTTGAAGTGCCTGACCAAGGCAACATCGCCATTGCCGGGCAAACTGTGTTTGATTATGGCTCTGGCGTGAACATGGCGGTGGCCAAGCGGCGCCTAGGCATGGTGTTTCAAGATTTTGCCCTGTGGCCTCACCTAAGCGTGTTCGAGAACGTCGCCTTCGGCCTGCGTGCGCAGGGGCTAGTATCGCAGCTTAAACACAAGGTGATGCAGGCGCTTGAGCAGGTACAGCTAGCACATTTGGCTGAGCGGCTGCCCGCCCAGCTCTCGGGAGGGCAGCAGCAGCGGGTCTCACTGGCGCGCGCGATTGTCACCGAACCGCAACTGATTTTGCTGGATGAGCCCTTGTCGGCGCTGGATGCCAAGCTGCGTGAAAGCATGCAGACCTTGCTGATGCAGGTGCTCAAAGAGAATGGCTTGACCGCAGTTTATGTGACCCACGATCAGAGTGAAGCGATGGCCATGGCCGATCAGGTGTTTGTGATGCAACAAGGCCAGATTGTTCAGCAGGGCACGCCACAGCAGATCTATAGCCAACCCTCTCATCCTTTTGTGGCCGATTTTATTGGTCGCTCAAACGTACTTCCCGGCAGCCAAGGCCGCCGCTTGTTGCGGGTCGAACATGTCTTGCTCGAGCAAACCAAGCAGGCCATCGCCTTTGAGGCCACGGTACGCCAAGGGCTGTATCAGGGCAGCCACTACTTGATAGAGGCGGAGGTTGCCGATCAGCGCTGGCTGTTCCACTCGCGACAACCGATGGCGGGAGGCCAAAATCTGACGCTGTACGGTGAAAACCACCAGATTATTGAACTGTAAACCCGCGTTGCTGAGCTGCAGTGAAATGCACAACGCAACCGAACCTAACTCAACCTAAATAAGCACGGATGACAAGATGAACACACTTCTAAAAACCGCCTCCTTAGCGCTGGCACTGACAGTCTCTGGGGTACAGGCTGCCGATCTCGTGGTGTACACCGCAGGCCCGAAAGGTCTGGCCAACAAACTGGTGAAAGATTTTGAACAGCAAAGTGGGGTAGGGGTTCAGGTGTATCAGGCAACTACCGGCCGGGTACTTGGCCGCCTAAAAGCAGAAGAGGCCAAGCCGGTTGCTGACGTGGTGATTCTGGCGTCATGGCCTGCGGGTATGGGCCTGCAGCGCGAAGGATTGCTGCACAGCATCGAGATCGATAATGCTGACAAGTTGCATCCAGGCTGGAATGGCAACAACCAACTGTTCGGCTACTCGGGCTCTGCTTTAGGGATTACCTATAACACGCGCATGGTTGAAGAGATCCCGGCATCGGTAGAAGCTCTGGCTAGCGCCGAATGGGAAGGGCAGATCGTCTTCCCCGACCCGAACGAGTCTGGCTCGGCCTTGGATTTCGTGACGGGCTATGTGAACGACAAGGGCGATCAGGCATGGGAGCTATTCCAGCGCTGGGATGAGTATGATCTGGCTGTGAACGGCGCCAACCGACCGGCGCTTAACCAAGTGGTGAATGGCGCCAAGAAAGCGGTGATTGCCGGTGTGGATTACATGGGCTTTGGCGAGAAGAAGAAAGGTAATCCTATCGAGGTGATCTACCCCGAAGAAGGCACAGTGATTGCCCCGCGTCCGGCGATGATCCTGGAATCCAGTGACAACAAAAAAAAGGCCGAGCAGTTCGTGACCTACCTACTCAGTGACCGCGCCCAGCAGATCGTCGCCGATGCTTTGCTGATCCCTGGTCGCAACGATATCCCGGCTGACAGCTCGCGCCCCGGCTATGCCGATATCAAGCAGCTGAATATCGACTGGGAGTGGATGTTGGACAACCAAGTTGCGGTAACCCAACGTTTTTCGGGCCTGTTCCGCTAAACCTGTCTTTAGGAAGCGGGACGTGCGTCCCGTTTCCCCCTCTACAGTGATCGAACGTGATACGAAAACTTAACCTACATCTGGCCAGCCTGAGCTTGCTGTTGCTGGTGGTGTTGCCACTGGCAGCCATCCTGCAGCACAGTATTTACCATCAGCAGCAATGGCAGTTCGCACACTTAGCTGCGCAGCTTTTCCAGCTGTATCCCTTCCAGATACTGGCTAATTCCTTGCTGCTGGCTGCCTTGGTCACCTTGTTTGCCACCGTGTTAGCCGCGCCCTTGGCCTGGATAATGGCGCGTACGCCGCTGGCGCGGCACCGGCGATTGGACGTGCTGATCTTGCTGCCTTTTATGACCCCGCCGTTTATCGATTCGATGGGCTGGATCGTGTTTATGCAGCCGCGTGGCTATCTGGAGCAACTGGCTCCGCAGTTGGCGTTCTTGCAGCAAGGTTTTTTTAGCTTGGCGGGAATGGTGCTGATTATGGGGCTATCGCTGTTTCCATTTCTCTATTTGATGCTCAAAAACAATCTACTGCAGATAAGCGCCAGTTTAGAAGACGCGGCACAAGTGGCCGGGGCAGGGCGCTGGCGGATCATCAGCCGGGTGGTGGCGCCACTGATGCTCTCCAGTTATGCGATGGGCGCATTGCTGATCTTTGTTAAAACCATCTCCGAGTTTGGCACGCCAGCCACCTTGGGTAAGCAGATCGGCTTTTATGTGCTGACCACCGAGATCCATCGTTATACCTCCACCTGGCCCATCGACTTCTCCCGCGCGGCGATGCTCTCGTCGATCTTGCTGTTTACCAGTATGGCGCTGTGGGCTGGGCAGGTGTATCTGTCGGAGCGCTTTCGACAGCCCTTAGTTGGGGGGCGTTCAGTAGCAGCTAAAAGCTATCAGCTTAAGCCGTGGCAGACCTTACTGGCCTATGGCTATGTGGTACTTCTGTTGGTATTAGCGATTGGTGTGCCCTACTTTTCGATTGTGCTTACCGCATGTCTCGATTTAGCCGGACTAGGGCTTGCTTGGGATAACTTCACGCTGCGCCATTTTGCTGAGGTGTTTAGCCGCGATGGCGAAGCGCTGCAGGCACTGTTTACCAGCCTTAAGCTGAGCTTCTATAGTGCTTGTTTATGCGCACTGCTCGGGCTGTGGTATGCGATGGTGGTGATCCGTCAACCGGGCTGGCTGAGCCGTTGCATTGACTTTGCCAGCCTGATGTCGAACACCATCCCCGGCATCGTGGTGGTGTTTGGCCTTATCCTATTCTGGAACAGTCCGCATAACCCGCTTCCTGTCTACAACAGCGAGTGGATGCTGATCCTGACCTATGTCGCCCTGTTTATCCCCTATACCGTGCAGTATGTGAAGGCCGCGCTACAGCAGCTGGCTACATCGCTGGGACAGGCGGCCAAGATCTGTGGCGCATCCGAGTGGTATGGCTTTCGCCGGATCACCTTGCCACTGCTAGTACCTGCGTTGATGTCCGGCTGGATGATGAGCTTTGTGATTGGTCAGCGCGAGCTGGTCGGCTCGCTGATGGTCAAACCGCCCGGGGTGGAGACCTCGGCGACCTTTATCTTCCACGAGTTTGATCAGGGTAATGCCAGCTTGGCGATGGCAATGGCGCTGATTGTGGTCGGGACTACCTCATTGGTACTGATGGCGATGAAAGTCTGGGAGAGCAGAACGGGGCGTTAAGCTCCTCTTGGCTTAGTTTGCCGCTGGCATCAAAAAAGGTGGATGGGCATGTATACCCATCCACAAAAAATACAAAGCATTTAACTATTGAAAGCGCCCAAGGGCGACCGGTGATAAGAGGAGTGCTAGGTGATTCCGTTCTGGCTTCTATCACCGTGCTGAGAGCTTAAAAAAACACGCCAAATCGGGAAAGGAAATCGAGGATTTCCATCACAAGTGAGTTTGAGCGATTAGAATAAGCGGCAGAGACTTCTGATAGAGCCCGTTGTGTTGAAATCCCCCCTTATCGATGTGCAGCGCCTGAGGGTGCTGACCAAAATGTATGAGCTACGTAGCGTCAAAGCTGTGGCTATTGCTCTGCAGCGCAGCCCCGGAATGGTGAGTAAGACCATCTCAAAGCTAAAAGAGCAGCTCGCAGATCCGCTGTTTGTGCCAACTAAGAATGGCTTTGAGCCCTCGCTCTATGTCGAGCAAAACATTCGCCATGTCTACCAGATTCTCGAATCCTACGAAAAGATTCAGATTAGCCAATTCGACCCAGAACTCACCGATGAGACCATCCTCATCTACGCCCCGGCCCTGTTTTGGGAGCATTTCGGCAGTCGCCTCTATGACTTGCTAAAACAAGCAGCGCCTAACGCCAAGTTTTCGTTTCGCATGTGGGGGGCGGAAGCCCGCGATGCCATCTTACGCGGGGAAGGGCATGTGGGGATCCACATCTATGAGGAGGATGTCCCTCAGTCGCTCTACCAAGAGAAGATTGGTAGCGATAAGATCGTTGTCTACACCCGCCACGACCACCCTGCTTCATCCATTGAAGAGCTACAGGACTATCCTTTGGCGATTACGCGCACTTCCGGTTGGAACGACCAGCGCTATCAAGTGGTTGAGCGCTTGCAGGCCATGGGCTTGGACATCGATGTGAGTGTTGAGTCTGAATACAGCGGTGTCTGCGAGGAGCTAGTGATGCAGGGCGATCACTTTGCCATGAAGCTGGGCCGTGGGATTGGGCCGCAGCACAAGGTGTTTCCGCTAAAGGGTGTTGATCTGCAGTTTGACTATGTCGTAAGTTGTCGTCGTAGCCGCAAAGATAGCCCTGCCATGCAGTGGTTCACTGGCATCATCAAAGAGATGCTGAGTTAAGCGGACGCAATCTTCAGAGCAAAAGCTAAACCCTAAACGCTTAAACCTTAATCTTTAAACCAGGGAAGGTGATTTGAACGAGCGAGAGTATCGTCTTATCCAGGCGCTGAACAAAGGCGTTGATCGCTATTTTGAACAAGCGGAGGGGCAAACTGAGGGTTTTGTGGCGCGTCACTTTCGCTACCCAGGCAACTGGCAAACGAATCGCCGGGCACTTGGCTTGGATATGCTGCGCGCGCCGCTCAATCTGCTGTGGGCGCCGCTGTATCTGCTCGGTCGGATGCTGCTTTGGTTGGCTCGGCGCAAGGGGTGGGGACGGATTAGCCGCTTGTTGGAGCGTCTGCCCGGCGGCTTGAGCACTCAGGTTCAGCGCTACGTGGCTGAGCGTTTTCGCCACGAGCTGCTGGATAGCCACCGACTTGATGCCTGCCTGCGCGATGCTATTTGCGAAACGCTCACTGAGGATGAGTCTTTGGATACCGAACACCTATCGGCTCTGCAGCGGGCACGCTTTGAGCAACTGCTCGATGAGTTGTTATCTGACTACGCACAGGTGCGCACCGCTATGGCTGATATCGGTAACTCGCTAACCAGTTTGGTGATTGGCGCATTGGCCTTTAAGAAATACACGCCGGGCGGAATTGCGCTGGGGCTGTATCTGGCGGGGGGAGTCAGCCAATACTGGGCCAGTCAGCAGTTTTGGGCCGGTCCTTGGCTGGGAGAGCTCTACTATAGGGTGGTGCCGGTATCGACCAGCGTGGGCTTACAAGTGGGTTCGGTGCTTGCGACCTTGTGTGCTTTGGCGGTATTTGCCAGCTTTTCTGGATTAATCTTGGACCCGCTGCAAGCAAGGTTAGGCCTGCATCAAGCTCGCCTTAACAAAGTGCTGCGCCATATGCGGGCTGATTTCAAACAGCAACGCCGCAGCAGCTATCAAGCTAAAGAGCCTTACTTGGCCAGGCTGCTAGAGTTCGTAGACAGTATTCGCAGCCCACTCAATCATCTCTAGGCCAAGCTATGCCCGAACAACCTCAAGATGCAGGATTCAGAGGCGCCCAATGTCCATAGATCGAGGCGAGAATACGAAGGAATGATGACTCATTTCGAGTGTTTTCAACGAAGAGCTATGGACATTGAGCACTTCCCGAAGGGCGAGTTTGCCAGTCCCTCATACCACGTTACTGCTCCTTGATTTAGACCACTAGATCGGCGGAGCAGTGCCTTGCCTGAGGGACTGGTAAATCTCGCTGAACAAGCACCTTGGGGTTGCTCGGGTATATGTCGCAAACTCGTCAGCTCTTAAACTGTTGAATACTCTGGCGCAGTTGGGTGGCCAGGCGAGCCATCTCGGCGCAGCTTTGGCTAACCGTTTTCAGCTGCTCGCTGTTGTCTTGGGTCGAGTCGTTTAAGCGCACCACGTTGTTATCGAGTTCGGCAACCACACAGCTTTGCTCTTCGGCGGCGCTGGCCACCTGCACATTCATATCGTTCACCGTTACGATGGCCTGCACGATCTGCTCCATCAGCTCCGCGCTCTGTTGGCATTGCTGCAGCGCGGTTTCGCTTAGCGACATGCTTTGCGACATATGCCCTAATGCTTGTTGTGAGTCGCCTTCAATATTCTTAATCAGCACCTCAATCTCGGTGGTGGACTCTTGAGTGCGCATTGACAGAGCCCGTACCTCTTCGGCCACGACCGAGAAGCCCCGCCCATGCTCACCGGCGCGGGCCGACTCGATGGCTGCGTTGAGCGCCAGCAGGTTGGTTTGCTCAGAGATGGTTTTAATAACCTCCAGCACTTGGGTGATCTCTTGGTTGCGTGCGTTAAGCTGCTGCAGCGCTTGTTGGCTATGGCTAAGGCTGGTGTGCAGGGTTTGATTCTGTTCGCTCATTTGGTGGGTGGCGTCTAGACTGGCCTGTGCCTGCTCGGAGACATGGTGGGCTTGCTGCTGGGCCTCGGTGGTTGAGTCGGCAATCGATGAAGCGGTCACCGAGATCTCGTGAGTCGCGGTGGCTACCTGATTGATCTCATCGCCTTGCAACACCACGTTATCAGAGACCTTAGTACAGGCCATGCTCAGGCTTTGGGCTGAGGCATCTACCAGATTGGCGGTGCGTTTAGCCTCGCTGAGTAGCTTAGCAACCGCCTCCTGAGTCAGGCGCATTTGCTCCAGAAGCGCGCCAATCTCACCATGTTCCCTGCGGTCAATGGCGGTAGAGAAGTCGCCGTGGGCAAAGTCATCCAAGTGATCATCGACTTTGCTGACCCCCCGTTTGATGCTGCTCATCAATTTCATACATACCAAGATGGTCAACGATATTCCAACCAAGGTGCTAATCAGTGATACATGCTCTAGCCGGCGTGCATCGCCGTCGATCTCCAAGGTTGCTTGTTCGGTGAAGTTCTCGATTTGCTGTTGGATCTGCTCGCTGTGCTTGTGAAGCTCTGTGGCCAGGTGTTCCAGCTCGTTAATCTCCTGATTCAGCACATCGGCGGGAATCGCTTGATTAGTGTGTGCCAGCACCTCTAAGGCGTTGTCATGCCACAGGCGGTGCTCTTCGCCCAAGTTTTGCAGTAGCTGCTGGGTTTGGCGCAGCTTGGTGAGTTTATCCTCGGTGAGTTTACTTAGCAGGATCTGGTCAAGCAGGTCTTGACCGAGCGTTAGCTCATGTTTGACCAGACTCTCTAGATCTTCCAATTGACTGACCAACTGATGGATATGGTTTGATTGCTGTCCACCTTGGCTGTCCATTGCCAAGCGCAGGGCTTGCTCGAAGTAGACCTGCTGCTGCAACTGGTGCTCGGTGATTAAGGTGGTGGTCTCTTGAAGGGGAATATCCAGATGGGCAACGCCGTGAATATGCTCTTCGAGTTTGAATATCTGTGAGAACACCGAGATGGTGGCAATGGCCTGAATGCTACAGATGGTGATCGTCAGTGCAATCAGCTTGGCCTTGAGAGAGCGAGGGCGGAGCAGTTGAAAAAAGTTGCGCTGATCGGCACTGGTGATCTTAAGGTCTTCCACATCCTGTAGAGCCGCCTCTGGGTGGGCTTTCATGACGCTATCCTTGCTATTGAGTCATCATTTAGTAAAGCTAGCAGAGTTGTTTGGAATTGATAATTAATTGAGCTCTCACATACTAAAAAGCCGCTCTTTAGAGCGGCTTTTTATACTAAGGAGGTAAACGCAGCTTAGCGCGACTTCACGTAAGGCTGACCTACCGCCTTCGGCGCAATGGCCTTACCGATAAAGCCGGCGAGCAGTAGCACGGTCAGTACGTATGGCAATACTTCAATCGCCTGTACCGGCACTTCACCGATAACCGGGATCTCCACGCCTTGCAGGCGCACCGCCAAGGCATCCAGGAAGCCAAACAACAAACAGCCAAACATCACGCTGACTGGGCGCCATTTCCCGAAGATCAGCGCCGCCAGTGCAATAAAGCCCTTACCCGCGCTCATGTTCGGTACAAAGCCCGCCGAGTGAGCAGTCGACAGGTAGGCACCCGCGATACCCGCTAGCAAGCCGGCAATCATTAGCGCGCGGTAGCGCAGCCAGGTTACCGATACACCGGCAGTGTCTACCGAGTGTGGGTTCTCACCCACCGCACGCAGGCGCAGGCCGAAGCGAGTGCGCTGCAGGATCCACCAAGATACGGGCACTAGCGCAAAGGCCAGATATACCAGCAAGTTGTGACCAGACAGCAGCTTGCTGTATAGCGAGCCAATCAGCGGCACATCTTGCAGCATGCCAGCCAGCGGCAGGTCGATGGCTTGGAAGCGTTGGTCGCCCACTAGCGATGGGGTTTGACCGCCTTGCTCGAACCAGTAACGGCCCAGGGTTACAGTCAGTCCGGCAGCCAGCATGTTGATGGCAGTACCCGATACGATCTGATCGCCGCGATGAGTAATTGAGGCGAAGCCGTGTATCATCGCCAGCGCAAAGCCGGTGGCCATGCCCGCCAGCAAGCCCATCCATACGCTGCCAGTTGCATAGGAGGTAGCTGCTGCGGCAAAGGCTGAGCCCAGCAGCTTACCTTCCAAGGCGATGTTCACAACGCCTGAGCGCTCAGAGAACAAGCCCGCCAGCGCCAATAGCAGCAGTGGGGTGGCAACACGCAGGGTGGCGTCTAGCAATAAGATAATGGTGTCAAACATGCTTAGGCCTCCTGAGTGTTCACTTGATTGGCGCGCGATGCAGTTAGCGCCAGGTAGATTTTCTCGACCGGTTTAACCAGCATCAGCGACAGTGCGCCGGAGAACAGTACCACCAGTGACTGAACCACTTCGACCATCTCACGTTCGATGTTGGCATACTCAAACGACAGCTCATTACCGCCTTGGAACAGGATGCCGAACAGCAAGGACGCAAAGAAGATACCGATCGGGTGGCCGCGGCCAATCAGTGCAACAGCAATACCGGTAAAGCCGTAGCCCGATACAAAACCCAAGCGGATCTGCTGGCTATAGCCCATCACTTCGTTCATACCCAACATGCCAGCCAGTGCGCCAGAAATCAGCATCACGATAACGGTCAGGCGTTTCGGGTTGATACCGCCATAGGTCGCAGCGGTTGGGTTTGAGCCCAGCGCGCGGATAGCGTAACCCTAGCGGGTGTGCCATAGCAGTAGCCACACCAATACCAGTGCTGCCAGTGCTAGGAAGAACGACAGGTTCAGCGGGCTGCGCACAAAGTCGATGCCAAACCAACCGAGGATGTCATGCATCATTGGCAGGTGGGCATTGCTTTCAAACACGGCCGATACCGCCGACATTTCGCCTTCTGGCTTGAGGACATTCACCATCAGGTAAACCATCAGCGAGGCCGCGATGAAGTTAAACATGATGGTGGTGATGACCACGTGGCTGCCGCGATAGGCTTGCAGGTAGGCGGGGATCAGTGCCCAGAGCGCACCAAAGGCCATACCCGCCAACAGCGCTACCGGGAAGACAATCCAAAATGGCATGCTTGGGCCAAGAAGCAAACAGACAAGGCCGGTGCCCAGACCACCGATATAGGCCTGACCTTCACCACCAATGTTGAACAGGCCAGCGGAGAAGGCAATCGCCACCGCCAAACCCGTGAAGATAAAGTTGGTGGCGTAATAGAGGGTGTAACCCACACCTTCTTGGTAACCGAGAGCGCCCTCGATCATTAGCTGGGCCGCGTCTAGTGGATTCACGTCCACGGCAATAAACACCAGCGCCGATACCGCGAGCGCCAGAGCTAGGTTAAGTAGGGGTAGCAGCAGGACGTTGATCCACGCTGGCAGTTTGTTGTTGTTCACAGCGCCTCTCCTGCGGTGTCAGCTTGCTTGAGTTCATCGGGGATTACATTGGCCATCATCATGCCCAAAATACGTTCGTTGGCTTTGTCGGCTGCGACTTCACCAACAATTTGGCCATCGAACATGACGATGATGCGATCTGACAGGGCTAGGATCTCATCGAGCTCTACCGATACCAGCAACACGCCTTTACCTTGGTCGCGCATGTCGATGATGCGCTTGTGGATGTATTCGATAGCACCGATGTCCACACCACGGGTTGGCTGGCCGATCATCAGTACATCGGGGTCTTGGTCTACTTCGCGGGCGATAATCAGTTTCTGTTGGTTACCACCAGAGAACAGCGAACTGCGCAGTTTAGGATTACGCGGGCGTACGTCCCACTCTTCCATCAGGCCCTGACAGTATTCAGTGATGTCTTTGCGCTTGCTTAGCCACTGGCCGTTGAAGCGTGGCTGTTCTTGAATGCCCAAAATGGCAGACTCTTCGGCCGAGAAGTTTTTCACCAGGCCCATGCTTAGGCGATCTTCCGGTACGTGACCGACTTTCATCTCGCGCACCAGCTTGGCGGAGCTTGGGTTGTCGGCAGTAATTCGGTTGCTGCCGATCTTCACTTCGCCCTTGGTGGGCTCGAGGATACCGGCCAGCACTTCCATCAGCTCGGATTGGCCGTTGCCGCTTACCCCTGCTACGCCAACCACTTCTCCGGCGCGGATCTCTAAGTCGACTGCTTTTAGCATGTCGACGCCGCGGCTGTCGGTGTAGGTCAGCTTCTCGGTGGATAGCAGTACCTCGCCTGGGGTGGCATCTTGCTTCTCGACTTTTAGGCGAACCTTACGTCCTACCATCAGCTCGGCCAGCTCTTCTTTGCTGGTCTCGCTGGTTTTTACATGGCCAACCATCTGGCCTTGGCGCATTACCGAGACATTGTCGGTAATCGCTAGAATTTCGCGTAGTTTGTGGGTGATCAGCAAGATAGTGACACCTTGGTCGCGCAGCGAATGCAGAATGCGGAACAGGTGATCGGTTTCTTGCGGCGTCAGTACCCCGGTGGGTTCGTCGAGAATAAGGACTTTCGCACCACGATAGAGGGCTTTGAGGATCTCCACCCGTTGTTGCAGGCCCACAGGTAGCTCATCGATGGTGGCATCGAGAGGGACATCCAGCTGGTACTCATGGGCCAAACGTTGCAGCTCTTTGCGCGCTTTGCGCAGGCTGACGTTAAGCATGGCGCCGTCTTCAGCACCCAGTACCACGTTTTCCAATACAGTAAAGTTATCTACCAGCATGAAGTGCTGATGCACCATGCCAATGCCTGCCGCAATCGCTTCACGAGAGTTGGGAATATGGCAGATTTGTCCATTAACCAAGATGTCACCTTGGTCTGCTTCATAGAAGCCGTAGATGATGTTCATCAAGGTGGACTTACCGGCGCCATTTTCGCCGATGATACCGTGCACGGTGCCCTTGGGAACCTGCAGGTTAATGTTGTTATTGGCGTGTACGTCGCCAAAGCGTTTGTCGATACCGCGTAGCTCTAGAGCCAGGGCCTGGTTCGGCCGGGAGTCGGACATTAGCTGTTACTCTTACTGTGGATTAAACGGCAGAAAGCCTCCGCTTACGGAGGCTTTTTGTTAATTAATGGCGCAGTGCAGGCTTAGAAGCTGCAGTCATTGCTCGCCATGTAGTCGTGTACTTTGATCTCGCCATCGATGATCTGCTGGGCGATCGCTTTAACCGCTTCTTCGTGCTCAGCGCTTACCAGGTCACGGTTGTATTCATCCAGTGCCCAATCGATGCCGCCAGCAGCCAGGTTACGTACGTCCAGACCGGCTTCGAAGTTGCCTTCTTTGTACTCAGCGAATACGTCGTAGGTAGACTTACCTACCAGCTTAACCATTGAGGTAAGCATGGTGCCTGGGAACATGTAGTTCTGGTTAGAGTCTACACCGATGGCCAGTTTGCCTTCGTCTTTAGCAGCTTGGTAAACACCGTTACCTGAACCGCCAGCTGCCGCGAATACTACGTCAGAACCACGTGAGAACTGGCTCTTAGCCAGCTCTGCACCACGTACTGGATCGGCAAACGCAGAAGGGGTAGAACCGATCATGTTCTGGTAGTAGCCGATGTCAGCATTTACGTGCTTAGCACCTTGCTCGTAACCACAAGCGAACTTACGGATTAGTGGGATGTCCATGCCACCCACAAAGCTCACGGCGTTGGTTTCAGAAACCATTGCAGCCAGCGCACCTACCAGGAATGAACCTTCATGCTCTGCGTAAATCAGCGATTTAACGTTTGGCAGGTCAACTACAGAATCGATGATTACGAAATCAGTCTCTGGGTATTTCTCAGCCACTTTAGCCAGCGCTGAAGAGTAGTTGAAACCTACGGTGATAATCGGTGAGTAACCACGGCGAGCCAGACGGTCCAAGCCTTGTTCACGCTGGGTTTCGTTAGCTGGGGTGTATTCGAAAACACTTACGCCGCTGTCGTTTTGAAAAGCGGTCACGCCATTTTCATAGACTGCTTGACCAAAAGAACGGTCATGTTTACCGGCTGTATCATAAGAGACAGCAGGTTTGAACTCAGCTGCAGAGGCAATGCTGCTTAGTGACAGGGCTACCGCAGCGGCGGTTAGAGAAATAGCGTGTTTCATTCGATCCTCTCGAAGTAACGTTGTTAATTTTGTTAAAATCTACCTTCCATGAAAGGTAAATTTGCTTCGGATTCTTAATCTCGGTTTGGAGCTCTACATAATAGCTTTTTCGAGCCACTAAAAACACTGTGATTACTGTGCTGTAATCATAGTTGATATCCATCACTTTGCAGTCTAAGCGCGGTAGGTGTAGATGACCGGTCCAAAAGCGGGAAGCAAATTTACCACCTGGTAATATTTAATCAAGCTGTCACAAAAATCTACTTTGATTTTCATCTTCGTTTGATTTTCATCAAGCAATTAACACCGCTCAGGCAGTAGTATTCGCCGTTTTTTCATCTCCGGGGCATACAAAATGCTAATGAATGCGCTTCAGGCGGTATTGGTTGCGGGCATTATTGCGTATTGCGCACTCCTTTATAAATCCTTTAGAAAGCAAGCTCACTATGGGCGCTTGGACCCTAATACGTCGATGCTCAAAGTGGGTGTTGTGGGTGCGATAGCAAACTTTCTGGATACCCTCGGGATCGGCAGCTTTGCCATTAAAACTGCGTTTTATAAGCAGTTTAAGATGATCGATGACCGGGTGCTGCCGGGCACCTTGAATGGTCAATGTGTGCTGCCGACCATGACTCAGGCCTTGTTATTCATTGGCGCGGTGCCGGTGGACCCTCTGACCTTGATTAGTATGATCGTTGCCTCTGCAGTAGGCGCAGCAGTCGGTGCTAAGTACGTTGCTAACTGGAATCGTCAGTTAGTGCGTTTGGTCATGAGCATCTCACTGCTGATCGTCGGTATGTTGATTCTGGCAGGCTTGATGGGCTGGTTCCCCTTAGGTGGCGAGAAGATGGGCCTGACCGGACTGCCGCTGCTGATTGGCATTGCCGGTAACTTCGTATTTGGAGCGCTGATGACCGTGGGCATTGGCCTGTATGCGCCATGTATGACTCTAGTGTACTTGCTGGGGATGAACCCGATGGCAGCCTTCCCCATTATGATGGGCTCGTGCGCCATCCTGAGCGTGTTCTCATCGGGTGCGTTTATGCGTCAAGGCGCCTTTGATGCCAAGGCTGTGCTGGTTGTGGCGATTGCTGGGCCGATTGCCGTGGTGGTGGCTGCGACCTTGGTGCAAAACATGAACCTAGAGATGCTAAAGTGGTTGTTAACTGTGGTGGTGTTCTACACCGCTATTACCATGTACCGCTCTTGGCAAAGCACTGAGAAACTGACGGCGCAGCGCTTGGCAAAGGCTGTGTAGTCGCCCCATCAAGCCCAGCAAAAAAGGCAATCCAAGTGGATTGCCTTTTTTGCATTGTGGGGCCGATTAAGCGTGAGCTTGCTGGGTTTGAATCGCCAGCTTGGCGCGGGCCTGTTTGATATAGGCCTGCATCACCATACTCACCACCAGTGCCAGTACAAAGGCACCGGAGAAGATATACAGTGGGGTCTCATAAGAGCCGGTTGCTTCACGTAGGAAGTTGTTGATCTGCGGCCCTGCTAGGCCTGCTGCCGCCCAGGCGGTAAGCACGTAGCCGTGAATAGCGCCTAGCTGCTTGGTGCCAAACAGATCGCCAATAAAGGCTGGTAGGGTTGCAAAGCCACCACCGTAGCAGGTGAGGATGGTAAACAGCACAACCTGGAACAGCAGCGCACTTTTAATGCTCGGCAGCCAGATAAAGGCGACGATCTGAATCGCGAAGAACGCCATGTAGGTCGTGCCACGACCGATGACATCGGAAAACGACGCCCAGCCAATTCGGCCCAAGCCGTTGAACAGTGACATCAGACCGACCACCAAAGCGGCGCTGGCGGCGTTCATGCCGACTGACTCTTGAGCCAGTGGGGATGCCGCAGAGATAACGCCGATACCGCAAGAGATGTTAATAAACATCATGATCCACAGGCCCCAGAACGGCGCTGTTTTAACGGCTTCGTTGGCGGTCATTTGGGTCAGGTCTTGCTTAACTTCTTGCGCGCCAGACTCGACGGCTGCCTTCATGGTATCGGGCATCCAACCTTCCGGTGGGCGCTCCAGGTAAGAGGCCGAGGCCAGCATGACTACCAAGTACACCGAGCCCATAATAAAGAAGGTGGCAGGGATACTGATGGTTTCCATGATGTAGTTAAAGATGGGGCTGGCGATCATCGCACCAAAGCCAAAACCCATAATTGCCAGGCCGGTGGCCAGTCCGCGTCGGTCCGGGAACCACTTCACCAGTGTCGACACCGGGGTGATATAGCCAATCCCTAATCCAATCCCCCCGAGTACCCCATAGCCGAGCCACAGCACATAGAGGTTTTCAATGGAGGTGCCGATGCCTGCGATCAGAAAGCCGCCACCAAACAGAATGGCGGCAACGGTGCCTGCGCGGCGTGGTCCATGTTTTTCAACAAAGTGCCCCATTACCGCAGCAGAGAGGCCGAGGCAGAAAATGGCGATGCTAAACATGGTGATAACCGAACTGGAGCTCCAGCCGTAGGTGGTTTCAAGTGGGTTTTTGAACACCGAATAGGCATAGACCGAACCAATAGACGCGTGTACGCCTACGGCTGACGCGGCGATAAGCCAGCGATTTTTCATAACGTAGTCCTTACAGAATGTTGAGATTTCCTTAATAACTCCCCACTCTAGGCTGGACCTGTTGACGATAGTTTGACCTATGTCAGTTTGTACTTAAGTCTAATGGCCACCTCCGACTGGTGTGCCAAAAAGTGTTAAGTAGCTCTAATTTGGGGTGGTGCCAGCAAGCGAGGGATCGCGTTGTTGGCACCTTTATAAAGTGTCTGATTGGATGAACTAGGCGAGGGCGCGGATACTGGCGATCTCATCGAGTAGCTCTAGTAGCTCCGGCTCCACCGACTGTGGCTCGGAGCCTGCTAATAGCTGCGCTTCAATGGTGGCGCATAACCCTTGCAGGCGGCTGCACCCGGTGTAGGCAGTACCACCGTGGAAGCGGTGGATATGTTTTTGCAGCTCGGTTTTATCCAGCTTGTCGTCTAGCGCCAGCTGCACCTGTTGCTCTATCTCCTCAAAGCCTTGCATCAGCATCTCTAACATCTCCAGCGCCAGTTGGGCGTTGTTGTTAGAGCGCTGCAATGCAGTACTCCAAGAAAAGCTGGGGTGCTCTACATCGATATAGCTTTGTAGCGAGACCACCTCGGCGGCCCAGCGACTGATACATTGCTCCAGCGCCGGCTCATCTATTGGCTTGGCCAGGTAGTCGCTAAAACCTTGCTTGATTAGGTTCTCACGCTCGCTACCCATGGCGTGGGCGGTCACCGCGATTATCGGAGTGTCTTGATTCTGGCTCTGCTTGCGGATCTCTTGGGTGGCGGCAATGCCATCGAGCAGCGGCATCTGGATGTCCATAAAGATCAGGTCATAGCGCTGGCGACGCGCTGCTTGCACCGCTTGCTCGCCATTGGTGCACTGGTCGATATGCATCACCTGATCTTTCAGTATGGCGGTGATCAGCTTGAGGTTAGCCTGGTTATCATCCACCGCCAGCACACTTAAGGGAAGCTTATCGCGGGTTTGGGTCTCTTCCGGTAGCACCGCTGGCATCTCACTATCTGGGCCATGGCCGGACAGGGCCTGCGCCAGTTTATGATGATTCAGTGGCTTGCTCAGACAGCGCTTGGCGCCGGCTTGCAGGATGCTTTGGTGGATCTCCGGATCGCTACTATTTATAAGCGCGATAACCTGCTCACAGCTGGCCTTGCTTTGCTCAATACTGGCAAACAGTGGTTCGAGCTCCTGCCAGTCGCTATGGCCAAGCACGATGGCGGAGTAGTCCTGCTCAAGTTTGTCACTAAACGCCTGATCATCGCTGGCAACATCCATGGTCAGTGGCCAGGTTGCCACCATCGCTTCACAGGCGCGGCGACTATGGGCGTGGGGCTCGAATAACAGCAGGCTTTGGCCATCTAGCGGCGCTCGGTCGATGCCATCGCCCATGATCACCTCAGACACCTCAATTTCGATATTGAAGATAAAGCTGCTGCCTTTATCGGGCTCTGATTCTAGCGAGATATTGCCGCCCATCTGCTGAACCAGCTTCTGGGTAATCACCAGACCCAGGCCGGTACCACCGTACTCACGGCTAATGCTGGTATCGGCTTGCTTAAAGGCTTGGAACAGCTGTTTCTGCTGGTCTTTGCTGATGCCGATGCCGGTATCGGTGACGGTCACCTGCAAGTTCAACTGCTGGCCATGGCGATTGGCCAGGGCGATGTCCACCAGAATCTGCCCCTTGGTGGTGAACTTGATTGCGTTACCCAGCAGGTTGGTCAGTACTTGCTGGATGCGTAGTGGGTCGCCGCGCAGGCCGTTGGGGATCAGTGGGTCGACCACCATGTTCAGCTCGAGGTTCTTCTCTTGCGCGCTCGGGCCGAGCAGGGTCACCACATCGTTGAGGGTGTCGCGGAAGTTAAACTCGATACGCTCCAAGCGCAGCTTTCCAGCCTCTAATTTAGAGAAGTCGAGAATATCGTTAATGATGGCCAGCAGGTTGTTGGCTGATTTCTCGATGGTGTTGAGGTAGTCCGCTTGATTGGCTTGCAGTGGTGTTTTAAGCAGCTGGCGGGCGAAGCCAATTACCCCGTTAAGCGGGGTTCGTAGCTCGTGACTCATATTGGCCAAGAACTCAGACTTGGCCTTGGCGGCTTGCTGGGCTTCGCGCTTGGCAATGTCCAGCTCGATGTTTTGGATCTCAATCTGCTCGAGGGTTTCGCGCAAGTCACTGGTGGCCTGATCGATGCTTTGGTGCATCTCTTCGTGGTACTCGGCCAGCGATTTGGCCATGGAGTTAATGCCGTGTTTTAGCAGCCCCAGCTCACCGGTAAACTTGCCATCGACTCGCGCATCGAGGCGGCCCTGGCGGATCTTATCGACGATATTCACCATGTCGGTGATCGGCGCGGTCACATGTTTGGTTAGCTGGAAGGCGAACAGCACACTGATGAGTACCCCAAATAGCACCATAAACAGCGCCACCGTGGTATCGCGAAACTGCAGCAGCAGCGCGCGGTCTTTGTTGTATTGCAGCGACACATAGCCGAGTAGCTCTGGGGTGCCGTTACTGAATGCGGCAAAACTGCCTTCCGCTTCCGCCCAGATCGGGGCGCGCAGAATAATCCGGTTGGGGTAGATCTCTACTTGTGTGGCATCGGGCAAGGGCAGGGCCGGGTCGCTTTGCAGCAACCGCATATTGCGGTGGTAGTTACTGGTGACAAACAGCTGGTTCTGCTTATCGTAGACCGCGATGCTCTTAATCAGCGGTGACATCTTTTGATGCATTACGCTGATAAGCCCCTTGACCTGCTCTCGGTTGTGGCGGCTTAGGCCCACCTCCGCTGCAATCGCCAAGGGCTCGATAACGTTGACACCCTGTTCGATAACAAAGTTATCCAGCTGCTGGTTTCGGTTAAAGGTGAAGTAGCTCGCCAACAGAATACCGATAAACAGGGTGGGGAGAATGGTTAGAATGTAGACGCGCGCTCGCAGTCCGTATTTGGTCATGGGCAGATCTTTATGGGAAAATGTGGCTACTCCAGTCGCTTATCATGACATAAGCCCCCAAACTTTTGTATTCAGCAATAGCATTATCAAGACCATGGCTCAGATCTTTAAAGCACCACGGCTCAAAAAACAGCCGAAAATTCAGAAAAACCTCAAGGTCGAGAGTCTCGACCATCACCTTAATGGCGTGGTAAAGAGTCAGGGCAAGACCTGGTTTGTGGCCGATGCGCTGCCTGGCGAGCTTATCGATGTTCAGGCCGCAACCACCAAAGACAGCAAGGCGCGCTTGCTTAAGCGACATACTGACAGCGAGCAGCGTGTTGCGCCGCATTGCCAATATTACGCTCGTTGTGGTGGCTGTAGTGCCCAGCATTTGTCGAGTGACGATCAGCGCGAGTACAAGAAACAGGCGGTGGCGAACTTGCTGTCGCGTTTCTCGGGCTACCAAGAGCTGCCGGAGATTGAGGTGCTAGCTGGAGAGGACTGGCACTATCGCCGGGTAACGCGCATGAGCACTTGGTATCAGGATGGCTGGCAGCTGGGTTTTCGCCAAAAGGCCAGCAAGCAGCTGATCTGCGTCGATGCCTGCCCGGTACTGAGCCAGCCCTTGTCGGTGTTAATTCAGCCACTAGCGAAGTTGTTAAGTGGCCTGTCACGTAGCGCCAAACTCGGCCATGTCGAGCTGATTGATGCACAACCTAAGGCCTGCGTGGTGGTGCGCGTCAGCGGCAAGTTAGCGCCGCAGGAGCTTGAGCTGTTTGAGGCCTTCGCATCGAAGCACGGCATATTGATGCAGCTGAAAACTGACCAGCAGGTGCAGCATTTTGGCGGCGCAGAAGGCGAGCCTGCCCGCTTGTTTTATCCCTTGGGCGACGAGCAAAAGGTCTACTTTGAGCCGGGCAGCTTTATTCAGGTCAATGAGGCGATGAACCAGCGTCTGGTTGAGCGGGCGCTGGAGCATTTAGCGGTTGAAGCTGAGCATCGGGTGTTGGATCTATACTCCGGGGTAGGCAACTTCACCCTGCCGCTGGCACAGCGCTGCAGCGAGGTGGTAGCGGTGGAAGGCGTCGCGGCAATGAGCGAGCAGATCAAAGCCAATGCCAAGGCCAATGGCTTGGACAACATTCAAGCCTTTACTGGCGATTTGGAGCTGGAAGAGACCGCCAAAGCGTGGCAAAAACAGCGGTTTGACCGAATCTTGCTCGATCCGGCCCGCGCTGGGGCAAAACAAGCGATAGAGCGTATTGCGAAGATGGCTACCTCCACCGTAGTATATGTTTCTTGTAATCCGGCGACGCTGGCTCGCGATGCTGCTGTGCTCAAAGCGCACAACTACAGGTTGAGTAAACTCACCTTGGTGGACATGTTCCCCCACACCGAGCACATCGAAACCATCGCTGCATTTAGTCTCAAATAGCGCGCCATAAAGTAATAAGGAAGTGACCGCATGGTTTCTGTTCGAGAAACGCACATCAACAAAGATCTTCAGTTCGATGAAGGCCAATGGCTGGCTAACCTCGAGCTGAAAGCGGCTGAACAGGAGCAACTGCTGGCCGACTGCCAGTTGCTACGCGAGCAAAAAATCGAACCCGCTTTAGTGCAAGCCTGCCTCGACAAAGGCAAGGAGATGGTCGAGATCCTACTCACCTTGAATATGGATCTTCCCACCTTACAAGCGGCGCTGGTGTTTCCGTTTATTGAACACGGCGGCCTGACGGCCAAGCAGTTTGAATCGCACTTTTCCGAAGAGGTGCTGCAGCTACAAAACTATGTTTCGCAGATGGATGCGATGAAGCTGCTGCGCTCGGCCGACAGTAACAACCTCTCCAATCTACAAATCGATAATGTTCGCCGCATGTTGCTCGCCATGGTGGGCGATGTGCGAGCGATTGTGATTAAGCTGGCCGAGCGTATCTGCCACTTGCGCGAGATGCGCCTCGAGGACGAAGAGCTTAAGGTGTTGGCGGCCAAAGAGAGCCAAGACATCTACGCGCCACTGGCTAACCGTTTGGGGATTGGGCAGCTGAAATGGGAGCTGGAAGATTTCACCTTCCGCTACCTGCACCCAGATAAGTACAAAGAGATTGCCAAGCAGCTCGATGAGAAGCGTATCGACCGTGAACGCTATATCGAAGAGTTTGTCTCAGGCCTGCGTAGCGAGATCGGCAAGGCCCAAATCAACGCCGAGGTTTATGGCCGGCCCAAGCATATCTACAGCATCTACCGCAAGATGCAGAAGAAGAGCCTGGACTTTGGCAAGCTCTATGATGTGCGCGCGGTGAGGATTGTCACCGAGCGTATCCAAGATTGTTATGCGTTGCTTGGGATTGTGCACACCAACTACCACCATATCCCCAGCGAGTTCGATGACTACGTGGCCAACCCCAAACCCAATGGCTACCAGAGTATCCATACCGTGGTGTTAGGGCCGCAGGGTAAGTCGGTGGAAATCCAGATCCGTACCAAGCAGATGCACGAAGAGTCGGAGCTGGGTGTGGCGGCGCACTGGAAATACAAAGAAGGCGGTAGCGGTGGGCGTGGCGATTACGAAGAGAAGATCGCTTGGCTACGTAAGCTGCTGGCCTGGCAAGACGACATCGCAGAGAACGGCGCCATGCTCGACGAGTTGCGCTCGCAGGTGTTCGACGACCGGGTCTATGTGTTCACGCCCAAAGGCGAGGTGGTGGACTTGCCCTCTGGCTCGACCCCGCTGGATTTTGCCTACTACGTGCACAGCCAGGTAGGGCATCGCTGTATCGGGGCTAAAGTGGGCGGGCGGATTGTGCCGTTCACCTATGAGCTGCACACTGGCGAGCAGGTGGAGATCATCACTCAAAAAGAGCCCAACCCTAGTCGGGATTGGCTCAACCCGCATCTTGGCTATATCAAATCGTCGCGAGCACGCAGCAAGATTGTCACCTGGTTCAAAAAACAAGACCGCGACAAGAACATTGTGGCCGGTAAAGACCTGCTGGAAACCGAGTTGGGCCGCCACGGCTTCAAGCTGGCCGATGCCGAGCAGTGCCTGCCGCGCTTTAACGTACAGACCATTGATGACCTGATGGCGGCCGTGGGGGCGGGCGATGTACGCCTAAACCAGCTCATTCATCAGCTGCAGGCCAAGTTTAATAAGCCCACCGCCGAGGAAGAAGATCGTCAAGCGCTGGAGACCATCTCCAAGAAGACCGAGCAGGTCCAGCCTAAGACCAAGAAGGCCAAAGACTCCATCGTGGTGGATGGCATCGGCAACCTGATGACCCATATCGCCCGCTGCTGTCAGCCGATCCCCGGCGATACCATTAAGGGCTTTATCACTCAGGGGCGCGGTATCTCGGTGCACAGCATCGATTGTCCTCAGCTCGAAGAGCTTAAGCGGCGTAACCCTGAGCGGGTGATTGATGCGGTGTGGGGCGAGAATTATTCCGGTGGCTACAGCCTTACCATTCGGGTGCGCGCTAACGACCGTAGCGGCTTGCTGCGCGATATCACCACTGTGTTGGCCAACGACAAGGTCAATGTGCTGGGCATGAACACCCACTCGGATGTGAAGACCCAAACCGCGACCATTGATATGGAGGTGGAGGTCTACAATCTGGAGACGCTCTCGAGAGTGCTCAGCAAGCTCGGTCAAGTAAACAACATTATAGAAGCCCGCCGCCTGCGCTAGTGCGTAGGCTGTTCGGGACAACACTTGTTCGGGCCAACACTTGCTCGGGCTAACACTTGCTCGAGCCAACAAAGGTAAAACAAGAGACTCACATGGAATCACGGCCTTATACCATCGATACCCTGATCGAGATTATGGCGCGCCTGCGCGACCCAGAAGGCGGTTGCCCCTGGGATCTAAAGCAGAGCTGGCAATCCATCATCCCCCATACCTTGGAAGAAGCCTATGAGGTGGCCGATGCTATTCACCAAGCAGTAGATAGTCAGGACTTCTCCGAGGTAAAGCTCGAGCTGGGCGATCTGCTGTTTCAGGTGATCTTCTACAGCCAGTTTGCCAAAGAGCAGGGCGACTTTGAGTTTGCCGATGTGGTCGATGGTGTGTGTGAGAAGCTGATTCGTCGCCACCCCCATGTGTTTGCTGATATCGACTTCGCCGACGAGGCCGCCATCAAGGCCAACTGGGAAGCAGAAAAATCCAAAGAGCGCGCCATTAAGTTGCAAGCCAACAGCGTACTGGATGATGTGCCCAAGGCGCTACCGGCGCTCAGTCGCGCGCAAAAGCTGCAAAAACGCTGCGCCAATGTTGGCTTTGATTGGGGTGATGTCTGGGGCCCCTACCACAAGGTGAAGGAAGAGTGGGCGGAAGTGGGTCAGGCGATGCACCAGCAAGATGGCGAAGAAATCGCCGAAGAGATCGGTGATTTATTGTTCGCTGTTGTCAATCTGGCAAGACATCAAGGCCTTGATGCAGAAGACTTATTACATCAAGCCAACCGCAAATTTGAGACCCGCTTTCGCGCCGTGGAACAGTTGGCCAAGGCCGATGGCAAGCGGCTTCAAGACATGTCGCTGGAGGCGATGGATGCGCTCTGGGAAAAGGTCAAACAACGCCTCAAAACTTGATTTGCAGCAAAGGTAGGCGCTTACGCTACTGGTAGAGTTGGCCCTGATTGTGGAGCGTCTGGGCCTTTGCTATACTATGCCCCCGTCCTAGTATCACTGATGCGTCCTTAATCACATCCAATTTCTCAGGTTCGACATGACAACAAAATACATTTTCGTCACTGGAGGTGTTGTATCCTCCTTGGGTAAGGGTATTGCTGCTGCTTCACTAGCTGCCATCCTGGAAGCGCGTGGTCTTAAAGTGACCATTATGAAGCTTGATCCCTACATCAACGTGGATCCAGGTACCATGAGCCCAATTCAGCACGGCGAAGTATTTGTTACGGAAGACGGTGCTGAGACCGACCTGGACTTGGGTCACTACGAACGCTTCATCCGCAACAAGATGACCAAGCGTAACAACTTCACCACCGGCCGCGTCTACTCTGACGTACTGGCAAAAGAGCGCCGTGGTGACTACCTGGGTGCCACCATTCAGGTTATTCCTCATATCACCAATGCAATTAAAGAACGTGTTGTCGCGGGCGGCGAAGGCGTAGATGTTGCGATCGTAGAGATCGGCGGCACCGTGGGTGATATTGAGTCACAACCTTTCCTCGAAGCTATCCGTCAGCTGGGTACCGAGATCGGTCGTGAGCACGCCATGTATATGCACCTGACGCTGGTGCCTTACTTGGGTGCTGCCGGAGAAGTAAAAACCAAGCCAACCCAACACTCTGTTAAAGAGCTGCGTTCTATCGGTATTCAGCCAGATATCTTGGTATGCCGTAGCGATCGCGCGATTCCTGCCAACGAGCGTAGCAAAATTGCGCTGTTTACCAACGTGCAAGAACGCGCTGTCATCTCTTTGAAAGACGTAGATAGTATTTATAAAATCCCGGCGCTGCTGAAATCGCAAGGTCTGGATCAATTGGTTACCGACCGCTTTGGCATTCAGTGCCCAGAAGCCGATTTGGCCGAGTGGGAACAGGTAATCTACGAAGAAGCCAACCCAACCAATGAAGTTGTGATTGGTATGGTGGGCAAGTACATCGAACTGCCTGATGCGTACAAGTCGGTGAACGAAGCGCTGAAGCATGGTGGCCTGAAAAACCGCCTGAGCGTGAAGATCCAGTACGTTGACTCTCAAGATGTTGAGAGCAAAGGCACCGAGATTTTGAAAGACCTGGACGCAATCCTGGTACCGGGCGGCTTTGGCGAGCGCGGCGTAGAAGGCAAGATTATGGCTGCCAAATACGCCCGTGAAAACAAGGTCCCTTACCTAGGGATTTGTCTGGGTATGCAAGTGGCGATGATTGAATTCGCACGTAACGTAGCAGGCCTTGAAGGCGCGCACTCTACCGAGTTCGATTCAAGCACCCCGTACCCAGTGGTAGGTTTGATTACCGAGTGGATCGACGAAGACGGTAATGTTGAGCAGCGCAGCGAAGCGTCTGACTTGGGCGGCACCATGCGCCTGGGTTCACAGCTGTGTCACCTGGAGAAGGGCTCGAAGGTTGCTGAGCTATACGGCAGCACCGAGATTTACGAGCGTCACCGTCACCGCTACGAAGTAAACAACAACTTGTTGGAGAAGATCACCAGCAAGGGCTTGCAAGTGACCGGCCTGTCTTCGGACAAGAAGCTGGTAGAAATTATCGAAAACCCGAACCACCCGTGGTTCGTTGCTGCTCAGTTCCATCCCGAGTTCACTTCAACTCCACGCGATGGTCACCCTCTTTTCGAGGGCTTTGTGAAGGCAGCAGGCGAGTTTAATAAGGCACGCTAACGAGCCTGAAATTTTTTAAAGAGTTAGCAATTCATTAAATAGAGGAAATTAGTAATGGCTAATATCGTTAAAGTGATTGGTCGTGAAATCATCGATTCACGCGGAAACCCAACTGTAGAAGCAGAAGTTCACCTGGAAGGTGGTTTTGTAGGCATGGCAGCAGCTCCTTCTGGTGCATCTACTGGTTCTCGTGAAGCTCTTGAGCTGCGCGATGGCGACAAAGCTCGCTTCCTGGGTAAAGGTGTACTGAAAGCTGTTGAAGCTGTAAACGGTCCAATCGCTGAAGCTCTGGCTGGTAAAGACGCTAAAGATCAAGCAACTCTTGACCAAATCATGATCGACCTGGACGGCACCGAGAACAAATCTCAGTTCGGCGCAAACGCTATCCTGGCTGTATCTCTGGCTGCTGCTAAAGCGGCTGCTGCTGCTAAAGGCATGCCTCTATACGAGCACATCGCTGAGCTAAACGGTACTGCTGGTCAGTTCTCTATGCCTCTGCCAATGATGAACATCATCAACGGTGGTGAGCACGCTGACAACAACGTAGACATCCAAGAATTCATGATCCAGCCAGTTGGCGCTGCGACTCTGAAAGAAGGTCTGCGCATCGGTGCTGAAGTATTCCACAACCTGGCTAAAGTTCTTAAGTCTAAAGGCATGAGCACTGCGGTAGGTGACGAAGGTGGTTTCGCTCCTAACCTAGAGTCTAACGCTGCTGCTCTGGCTGCGATTAAAGAAGCTGTTGAGCTGGCTGGCTACGAGCTGGGCAAAGACGTAACTCTGGCTATGGACTGTGCTGCTTCTGAGTTCTACGACAAAGAAGCTGGTAACTACAACATGAAGGGCGAAGGCAAGATCTTCACTTCAGAAGAGTTCAACCACTACTTGGAAGGCTTGGTTGCTGAGTACCCAATCGTTTCTATCGAAGACGGTCTGGACGAGTCTGACTGGGATGGTTTCGCACACCAAACCAAACTGCTGGGCGACAAGATCCAACTGGTTGGTGACGATCTGTTCGTAACCAACACCAAGATCCTGAAAGAAGGTATCGACAAAGGTATCGCTAACTCTATCCTGATCAAGTTCAACCAAATCGGTTCTCTGACCGAAACTCTGAACGCAATCAAGATGGCTAAAGACGCCGGTTACACTGCAGTAATCTCTCACCGTTCAGGTGAAACTGAAGATGCAACCATCGCTGACCTGGCTGTTGGTACCGCTGCTGGCCAAATCAAGACTGGTTCTATGAGCCGTTCTGACCGTGTTGCTAAGTACAACCAGCTGATTCGTATCGAAGAAGCTCTGGGCGCGAAAGCACCTTACAACGGCCTGAAAGAAGTTAAAGGTCAGTAATTGACGCTTTAAGCTCTTAAGCTGTAAAAACCTCGCTTCGGCGGGGTTTTTTTATGCCTGTTGCTCTTTTAGGTTACAGCTGGCAGAAAGCACCTCCTTTCTACAAGAGCGGCCTGAAAGAAGTTAAAGGTCAGTAATTGACGCTTTAAGCTTTTAAGCTGTAAAAACCTGGCTTCGGCGGTTTTTTTTATGCCTGCTGCTTTTTTGGGTTACAGCTGGCAGAAAGCACCTCCTTTCTACATGAGCGGTCTGAAAGAAGTTAAAGGTCAGTAATTGACGCTTTAAGCTTTTAAGCTGTAAAAACCTCGCTTCGGCGGGGTTTTTTTATGCTTGGGGTTAACGGAAGAATCCTTGATAGTGGAGGCCTGTGTTTTAACGTGTCGTTCGCCGCTTTATCTATTTTCCAGAATATCCTTTCGAAAACTGGAGCAGACTCTACCTTTATGGGATGATCCACAAAAAATATCGCCATGCGGAGATTTCATGCGCCCATTTAAGCTAATTCTGGTTTTGTTACTGCTGTTCTTGCAGTACGAACTCTGGTTTGGCAAGAATTCACTGAACGACTTTATGGGATTGCGTGAACAAGTGGCCCAGCAGCAAATTGCTAACCAAGGGCTTGGCCAAAGAAACCAAGTGGCCGCTGCCGAGATCGATGATTTGCGAAGCGGTCTGGAAGCCGTTGAAGAGCTGGCCCGCCACGAGCTTGGCATGATCAAACCGGGTGAGACCTTCTACCGCCTGGTATCCGAAGAAAACTAAACGAAATCAACATGAGCGAAGCGATTATCGCGGTGATCCCCGCCGCCGGGATCGGCAGTCGAATGCAAGCCGCTATTCCCAAACAGTACCTGCCGATGGGCGAGGCTACCTTGCTTGAGCACACCCTGAATGTCTTCCTTTCTCACCCGCGTATCGATGCGGTTGTGGTCGCACTACATCCTGAAGACCAGCAGTTTCAAGCGTTGCCCTGTGCTAAGCACCCGCGACTACAAGCCGTGGTTGGCGGCGGTGAGCGGGCCGACTCGGTGCTTGCCGCGCTTCAGGTTTGTAGCAGCGATGCTTGGGTGATGGTGCATGATGCAGCCCGGCCGTGTCTTACTCGCCATGACTTAAACAGTCTTATCAGCCATTGTGAAGCACACAATGAGGGGGCGATCTTGGCCTCGCCGGCTAAAGACACCATGAAGCGTGAGTGCGATGGACATATCGACCATACGGTGGAGCGCCAGCAGCTATGGCATGCCATGACTCCGCAAATGTTTCGTTGCGGACCTCTCACAGATGCCTTGCAGCAAGCCCTGCAACAAGATATCGCGGTAACCGACGAGGCCTCTGCGATGGAGGCTGCGGGCCTGCCAGTCGCCTTGGTGGAGGGGCGCAGCGATAACCTTAAAGTCACCCGCCCGGAAGACTTGCCATTAGCTCAATGGCTGATTCAACAGATTAAACAGGAGCAAGCATGATTCGTATTGGTCATGGTTTTGATGTACACAAATTTGGTGGCGAAGGGCCGCTGATGATTGGCGGCGTTGCGATCCCCTATGAGCGGGGCTTTATCGCCCATAGCGATGGTGATGTAGCGATCCACGCCCTGTGCGATGCCTTGCTCGGCGCTGCCGCGCTGGGGGATATTGGCAAGCACTTTCCTGACACTGACCAAGCCTATGCCGGTATCGATAGCCGTATCTTGCTGCGCCGGGTAGTAAGCGAGCTCAAAGAGCGCCGCTACGCCATCAACAATATCGACCTGACCATCGTCGCTCAGGCACCTAAGATGGCGCCGCACATTGATGCTATGCGCGCTTGTCTGGCAGATGACCTTCAATTAGCCATCGACGCGGTGAACGTTAAGGCAACCACCACCGAAAAGCTTGGCTTTACCGGCCGCAAAGAAGGGATCGCCGCCCATGCGGTGTGTCTGGTGACCAAACATGACTGAACCACGAATTACCACTGAGCAAACAGCTCTGCCTGAATTTGCTTACCTTTATGGCAAGCCTAAGGCTAGCGCTTCGCTAAAGCAGCAGGTCGAAGACTTCCGCGTCGATGAGTTATTACCATTTGAGTTCAGCGGCGATGGCGAGCATATGTTGCTACACATTGAGAAGCGCGACGCCAACACCCAATGGGTGGCCAAGCAAATCGCCCGTGCCTTAGAGATCGCGCCGCGCGATGTTAGCTATGCGGGGCTGAAAGACCGCCATGGCGTAACGGCCCAATGGTTCAGCGCCCAGCTTCCCGGCAAAGCCAATCCTGAACTGCCTGAGGAGCTGGCCGAGGGCGTGAAGATTCTCGCCACCGCTCGTCACAACAAAAAGCTCAAGCGTGGCGCGCTGTCGGGTAACAACTTCACCATTCGCCTACGTGATGTTAGCGATGTGGCCGATGTGGAAGCGCGGCTGGCCAAGGTTGCGCAGTCGGGCGTGCCAAACTACTTCGGGAACCAGCGCTTTGGTTTTAACGGTGGCAACATTGTGCAAGCCCGAGCCATGTTCGACGGTAAGCGCATACGCGACCGCGACAAGCGCAGCATGTATCTAAGCGCCGCGCGCAGTTTGGTGTTTAACGCCATTATTAGTGAGCGGGTCAGCCAAGACTGCTTTGCCTCTCCGTTACCCGGCGAAGTGTTTAAGTTCCGCAGCTCCAACGCCATCTTCAGTGAGCCCGAGCTCAGTGATGCGCTGTTAGCTCGCTTTAATGATCAAGAGATTGAGCTCACCGCACTGATGGCAGGTAGTGGCGAGCTGGCGAGCCAATCTGAGGTGGCGGCTATCGAGCAGGCTGTGATCGAGCGCCACCAAGACTTGGTAGGTGGCTTGGCGAAGGCTGGCCTTAAAATGGAACGTCGGGCACTGGCGCTCTATCCTCAAAACTTAACGTGGCAGTGGCAGGAGCAAGACTTAGTCGTCAGTTTCTTCCTGCCTGCGGGCTGTTTTGCCACCTCGGTACTACGTGAGTTAGCAATCTGTGAGGAATCTCGATGACGCTACTGGTTAGCAACGATGATGGAATTCACGCTCCGGGCATTCAGGTACTGGCTCGACACTTAAGTGAACTGGGCGAGGTATTAGTGGTTGCGCCGGATCGCAATTGTAGTGGAGCCAGCAGTTCGCTGACCTTGGAAAATCCACTAAGAATCAATCGCCTGGCAGAAAACCAAGTGTCGGTTAAGGGCACGCCCACCGATTGTGTGCACTTGGCCCTGAACCAGCTCGTGGCTGACTTGCCTGAGTTTGTGATAGCTGGTATTAATGCTGGAGCTAATTTAGGGGACGATGTGCTCTACTCGGGGACTGTCGCAGCGGCAATGGAAGGAAGGAACCTTGGTTTGCCCGCTATTGCGGTGTCGCTGGCAAGTAAGCAATGCCTTCACTACGATACGGCGGCAAGGGTCACCGTAGACATCGTCGGTCAGCTTCGTCGCCAAGGTCTACCTAGCAATCAGATCCTAAATGTTAATGTGCCCGATCTGCCGTTTGAGCAGTTAAAAGGCATTAAGGTAACGCGCTTAGGGGCACGTCACCGCGCAGAGAAGATGATCAAGGAACTCGACCCGCGAGGCCAAGAAGTGTTTTGGCTTGGTCCTCCGGGTGAAAAGCAGGACGCAGGCGAGGGCACCGATTTCGATGCCGTTGCCAATGGCTATGTTTCGATTACACCGATTAGCATCGATATGACCGCCTACTCGTTAATGAGCAGCCTGGAGGAATGGCTGCAGCACTGGGAGAAAGACTAAATGTATCTAGGGGAAAGCCCTAACAGCCTTCGACTGACTCAGGCCTTGCAACAACATGGGATTAGCCATAGCGGTGTATTGCAGGCGATGGCACGACTCCCACGCGAAGCCTTCTTAGATGAGGCCTTAGCGCATCAGGCTTGGGACAACACTGCGTTGCCGATTGGTCAAGGACAGACCTTAAGCCAGCCCTATATCGTTGCCCGAATGACCGAAATCCTGATGCAATCCAAGCCTAAGCGAGTGTTGGAGATTGGTACTGGTTCAGGCTATCAAACCGCGGTGCTGGCCCAGTTGGTGGAGCAGGTTTACTCGGTGGAGCGGATCAAGACCTTACAGTTTCAGGCTAAGCGCCGCTTGAAGCGCCTCGATCTTCACAATGTCTTTACCAAGCACGGTGATGGCTGGCAGGGCTGGGATGCGAAAGCCCCGTTTGATGCCATCATTGTTACCGCTGCCGCGGCGCACTTGCCGATGAAGTTGGTGGAGCAGCTGGCCGATGGCGGCAAGATGGTGATTCCCATTGGTGAGCAACAGCAGACACTGCAGCTGATTACCCGCAATGGTGACAAATATCAGCAGCAAGCAGTTGAGGCGGTTCGCTTCGTTCCCTTAGTTAATGGAGAGTTGGCCTAGTCGTCCTATGAGTAGTGCGCTGCGAGCTGTTGAGTTATTGATGCGGCGATGGTTTATCGTGCTAGGTGGTTGTTTGCTGGTTGTTGCCTGTTCGGGCGGCGATCGGGCCCCTGCACCGGTAACACAGGCCGGCGCTTACACCGCGGAATCGCGAGGTTCGATTAACTCTCGCGATTACACCGTTCAGCGTGGTGAAACTCTTTACTCGATTGCATGGCGTGCCGGTGTCGACTTCAAGCAGCTTGCCAGCTGGAACGGCATCAAGCCGCCATATACTATTTTCGAAGGCCAAAAAATTAAACTTCGTCAAACTGAGACAAAGGTCACAACTCCTCCTGTAGTCGCCACCAAGCCCCGTCCCACCAAGGCTCCAGTTGCTACGCAGAGTCAAAATCCGCGCAACAATCAAGTTACAACTGTTAATAATACGTCAAAAAAGCTTGAATCAACGTCAACAACGGAATACGCTGAAACCTCTGTTACCGCGGATCTACCTACGAAAAGGGTTTCAGGTATTACCTGGAATTGGCCGACAAAAGGGCGAGTTGTTAGAGGTTTCTCTGCGTCAGCCAACGGTAATAAAGGACTCGATATAACAGGTAGTCACGGTCAGAAAGTTGTAGCAGCTGCATCTGGCAGAGTGGTATATGCGGGAAGCGCGCTACGGGGTTACGGCAAACTCATTATTGTCAAACACAATGACGATTTCCTCAGTGCCTATGCTCACAATAGCCGACTGAGGGTCAGTGAAAAACAACAGGTGGAAGCCGGTCAGCATATCGCTGACATGGGCGATACGGGAACTACTGATACCCGTCTGCATTTCGAGATCCGTCTCAAAGGGCAGTCCGTCGACCCAAGGCGCTATCTACCATAACAGGCCAGCAGATAGTTACGCTGACCTGACTAAGGGAGGCAAGCTATGTCCGAAAGTAACACCGTGAAGCTCCAAAGTGTCAACCTAGACGAAACCAACAACGTCCAAGAGTTAGACGAACTTGCCGCAAGGGAAGCGGAAAGTGAGACGGAGGAAGTGGTTCAAACGGAGAGTGTCGACAGCGGTAAAAGCCTTGATGCGACCCAGTTATACCTTGGTGAAATTGGCTTTTCTCCACTACTCACCGCAGAGGAAGAAGTCTTGTTTGCCCGCCGCGCCTTGCGTGGTGACGAAGCTGCTCGCAAACGTATGATTGAGAGTAACTTACGTCTGGTTGTGAAGATAGCGCGACGCTATAACAATCGTGGCCTGGCGCTGCTAGACCTGATTGAAGAAGGCAACCTCGGACTTATCCGTGCCGTTGAGAAATTCGATCCTGAGAGAGGCTTCCGTTTCTCGACCTACGCGACTTGGTGGATCCGTCAAACCATTGAACGGGCCATCATGAACCAAACCCGTACCATTCGCCTACCGATTCATGTCGTCAAAGAGCTGAACGTTTACTTGCGCACCGCGCGTGAGTTGGCACACAGCCTTGACCATGAGCCTACTGCTGAAGAGATTGCTGAAAAACTCGATAAGCCAGTGGAAGATGTGACCAAGATGTTACGACTGAACGAGCGCATCTCTTCGGTTGATACGCCAATTGGTGGTGACAACGATAAGGCGCTACTCGACATCATCTCCGATGATAAAGAGCGTGGCCCAGAGCACCGCACCCAAGACGATGATATGAAGAGCAGTATTGTTTCTTGGTTGGGCGAGCTCAACAGCAAGCAGCGCGAAGTATTGGCTCGCCGCTTTGGGTTGCTGGGCTATGAAGCCTCTACCTTGGAAGATGTTGGCCGTGAGATTGGCCTGACCCGCGAGCGGGTAAGACAGATCCAGGTTGAAGCGCTGCGCCGTCTGCGCGACATCCTGCAACAGCAGAATCTGTCTATCGACTCACTATTTAAGGTGTGAGATAAACCTTGTTCAAAGAGCCAGCCTGATCAGGCTGGCTTTTTTAGTTGTGTACCCCTAACCATCGCCGGGTCCGCTGGCAGTAATCTAAATAGGCTTGACCAAAGCTCTCCTCGAGAAACCGCTCCTCAGGCAGAATCTGAAAACGCTGAATGTAGGCGATAAATCCAGCTACTCCCACCATGCCTACCAAGCTGGCTAGGGCAACGCACTCTGCCACTAAGAGTATCGCCAATGCCAGATACATCGGATTGCGGCTAAAACGGTAGGGGCCACGGGTTACCAGCGCGGAGGTCCCCTTTAGTTTGTGTGGATTGATTGTGGTTCGTGCGCGGCGGAAGCAATAGAGCGCGGCCAGCGCCCAAGCCATGGCGCTTGCTGCTAACAGCGCTGCGATGCTGAGATTGGTTGGGCCTGCCGGGGAAGAAGAGGGCGCCAGCACAAAGATGCTGGCACCGCTAATAAGCCATATCAAAGGCGGGGGCAGAAGTAACTCTAGTCTGTGCAATCTTGCCCCTCCCTTGGCCGCTTGATGGCGGGCTAGTTCATACGGAACACCGCGAGATCTTTCACCAGTTGTTCGCGAAGTTCAGCCAGTTGGCTGGCGGTGCTTTGAGTAGAGCTTACATTATTCTCCACCTCGTGGGTGATCTCTTGCAAGGTGGTAATGTTCTTGGCGATCTCGTTGCTGGCAATGCTTTGCTGGTTTGCCGCAGTGGCAATGCTGGTATTCAGGTGATTAATATCGACGATCACCTGAGTCATCTCCTCCAAGCTTTGCTTACTTTGGATGTTGCTCTCGTTAGAGGATTCGCAGGTGGTCTTGGCCACCGACATCGCCTGAGTCACCGCAGTGATACCGCCTTGCAGGTTGTCCAGCTTCTCATTGATACCTTGGGTGCTGGTCTGTGTTTGATCGGCCAGATTGCGCACCTCTTCAGCCACCACCGAGAACCCGCGGCCATGGTCCCCGGCGCGCGCTGCTTCGATGGCAGCGTTAAGTGCCAGCAGGTTGGTTTGCTCAGCTAGCTTATCGATGGCGCCTAAGGCCATCACAATGCTGTTGATATCGTTGCCCAAGCTCTCGACGGCCTGCTCAACTTGCTCAACCTCGTTCATCAACTGGGTGACACTCGAGCTAGACTGCGCGACTAACTGTTGGCAGAAGTCGATACGGTCGGTGCTCTGCTCGGTCAGGCTGGCGGCATCCTGGGTGGTTTGCGCGACAGTATCGGCGGTATGACTCATCTCTTGGACCGCACTCACCGCTTGCTCGCAGACCGAACCTTGCTGATTAACCAGCTGCAGGTTGTTATTGGCGCGTTCACTGATCTTGTCACTGCTATCACCCAGGGCGCTGGCAGAGTTAGAGATCTTGCCGAAGATACCCTGCAGGTTAAGCGTGAACTGGTTGATGGCGTGAGCTATCTCACCGAGGTCACCTTTGGCGCCGTCATCGAGGCGTTTGCTCAGGTCAATATCGCCGCTGGAGAACTCGGTGACTCGTGCGTTTAGCGCTTTAATGGGCCGATAACAAAGGCGGGCAATTAATAGAGTGAGGATGACGATAACCACACCAACAATTAACAGGCATAGCGTAATCGAGCGATTAAGAGCATTAGCCTGAGCCTTTAGCTGCTGCATGTTGACATAGCCCTGCAAACTCCAGGTTTGGCCGGATAGATCAATATCTTGCTGAAGCGGAGTTTGATCCGCTATTGGCTCGCCAGCGAGTACGGTGCCATCGGGGGCGAGCAGTGCGAAACTGGCAAGTTGCGAGCTGCTGGAGTCGACCAGTTGGCGGACCGAGCTGAGGTCGAGGAAGATAACATCGCCGCGACCAGACGATCCCGGGATGGCTACCGGCAGGCGTGGGCTGTCTTGTTGATAGTCGATGGCGCCCAGCCCAATACTCTGACCTGCGCCTTCGAGCAGCTGCAGAATGCTTTGGCTGATTTGCTCATCGTTCACCGTGCCTTGTGCGCCAAACACCATCCCTTGGATGACCCGATAGATGTTGGCAAAGCCGGTCTTGTTCTGCAGGTTCTCAGGGGTGTCGGAGCCGGTATCCATGACATCGGCGACCAGTACCTGCTGATTAATGTTCTGTTGAACTTGCTCCCCCAATAGCTGCATTGATTGCTCAATACTGTTCAGCTCGCTGCGCTGTAGGTAATCACTGATGAAGTAGCGAACGGCGAAGAAACTGACCAAGGTAGTGGTAACAACAATACAGAGAAAGAGGGCGGTAATTTGCTGCTTAAACGACAGTTGCATAACGATTCCTTGTACTTAAACGACTTGCTCCCGCTCTTGTTGGCGGTTGTCTACAACGGAACTACGGTTGCTATATTTTGTGATACTAATTAACTATATGAATGACTTGGTGTTTATTGCTTAACCCGCATCACATTTCTGAGTGGCTAAGCGAAAAAAAGCGGCCACTAAGGGCCGCTAAACGTTCGCTAAGGATTATTTCTTATCCGCGTATTTCATCGAATCCAAGGCTACCGCGAAGATGATAATCGAGCCTTTGATGATGTACTGCCAGTAGGGGCTTACACCGATGTAAGTCATACCGTAGTTGATAACGGTGAAGATCAATACACCGGTAACCACGCCCGCAATACTACCCACACCACCGGCGAAGCTCACCCCGCCGACCACACAGGCCGCAATGGCATCGAGCTCGTACATAAAGCCGAGGTTGTTGGTTGCACTACCGATACGGCCAGCTTCCAACATACCGCCAAAGCCATAGAACACACCGGAAAGTGCATAGATCTTCAGCAAAGTCACCGGCACGTTCACACCAGATACCTTGGCCGCTTCAGGGTTACCACCGATGGCAAAGATGTTCTTACCAAATACCGTCTTGTTCCACAGGATCCACATAAAGATGATGGCCCCGATGGCATAGAAGGTGAGGTAGGAGAGCCTGAACGTACCGAAGCGGAGGAAGCCCTGGGCAAACTCAGAGAAGCGAGGGTCGAAGCCGGCAACCGGAGACGCACCAATCGAGTCGAAGTACAAGGAGTTAACCCCGTAGACGATAATCATGGTACCCAAGGTGGCAATAAACGGCGTCACCTTGAGATAGGCAACGATGATGCCGTTAATCAGGCCGATAACGGCACCGATGGAGCAGACAATGATGATGACGCCAATGATAGGTAGTTCACCCAAGTCTGGGAATACCTTGTTGACGTTATCTACCGACTGCAATAGCGAGGCGGAAACCACCGCTGCTAAGCCAACCTGACGACCCGCCGAAAGGTCAGTACCTTGGGTGACAATCAGACCGGCGACACCCAGTGCGATAATGATACGTACCGAGCTTTGAGTCAGAATGTTGCTGAGGTTACGCAGGCTCAGGAACGAAGGTTCCTGGATAATAATGACTGCGAGTAAGATAAATAGTACTGCGTAGATCCCACCCTCTTTGAGGTAGCGTAATCCTACGCTGCCGAGCTGTAAGCCGGGCTTAGTGTTATTCGTGTTGTCCATGACAGAGTCCTTTACAGATAGCGCGACGCTAAATTGAGAATTTCGTTTTGTGTGGTCTCTTTGGTATCAACGATGCCCGCCACCTTACCGTTACTCATTACCAGAATGCGGTCGGTGATGCCTAACAGCTCAGGCATCTCTGACGAGATGATGATGACCCCACGGTCCTTCTTAGCCAGCTCAAGAATCAGTTGGTAGATTTCATACTTCGCACCAACGTCGATACCTCGAGTCGGCTCATCCAGCATCAGTACCTCTGGCCCGGTTAGCAGCCAGCGGCCAATAATGACTTTCTGCTGGTTACCGCCGGACAGCGAGCCAATGTTAGTGCTGTGCGATGGCGTTTTAACGCTCATCGAGTCAATCACCCATTGGGTATCGCTCTTCATGCGTTTGTTGCTTAACAAGCCGCTCTTTTCACGGTAGCTCTCAACATTGGCAACCAGTGAGTTGAAGGTGATGTCGAGGTTGGCGTAAATACCGGTGGCCCGGCGCTCTTCGGTGACCAAGGCGAAGCCATTACGAATAGCTTCGTGAGCATCTTTGTTGGCCACTTCCTTGCCGTGGAGCTTGATACTGCCTTCACTGCGTTGGCGAATACCAAACAGCGCTTCAACAATATCGGTACGTTTCGCGCCGACCAGACCGGCAATCCCCAACACCTCGCCCTTGCGTAGCTCGAAGTTAATGTCTTGAATGGAAGGCTGATTCAGTGCGGTGAGGTTGTTAACCTCGAGGATAGTCTCTTTCGGGACATTGGTTTTTTCAGGGAAACGCTGGGTCAGTTCACGGCCTACCATCATGGCGATGATTTGGTCCATGTCCAAGCCTTCAAGAGGCTGAGTGTTTACCCATTGTCCATCACGCAAGATGGTGATCTCATCACAAATGGCGAAGATTTCGTCCATCTTGTGCGAGATGTAGACAATGCCACAGCCGCGTTCCTTGAGCTTACGAATAATGGTGAATAGATGATTTACTTCTTTCTCTGTCAGAGAAGAAGTCGGCTCATCCATGATGACGATCTTAGCGTTGTATGAGAATGCCTTGGCAATCTCCACCATCTGCATTTGAGAAACCGACAGCGATTCCACTTTGGTTTTTGGGTCGATGTCGATATCAAGTTCGTCAAACACCGCCTTGGTGTCGTGATACATCTTGTCGTGATCAACGAACAAGCCTTTAAGTGGATAACGGCCCAACCAGATGTTGTCCATTACCGTGCGTTGCTTAACCTGATTGAGTTCTTGGTGAACCATCGATACGCCCGCTTCCAAGGCCTGTTTGGAAGACTGAAAATCCACAGGCTTACCGAGAAAGCGAATGTCGCCGGCGTCTTTACTGTAAATACCAAACAAGCATTTCAGTAAGGTAGACTTACCCGCGCCGTTCTCACCCATCAAGGCATGTATCGAGTGAGGACGAACCTTGAGGTTTACCTGATCTAATGCCTTTACACCCGGGAACGACTTATCGACCCCGGTCATTTCAAGCAGGTATTCGTTCTGTTTACTATCTGTCATGGCAAATTCCGAGAGAAAAAGCGGGGAGAACCCCCGCTTCTTTAGGGGTGAACTACTCTACGTTGCTAGCGTCCACACCCACGTAAGGAACGCGAACGATCTTCTCTTCGATTTTCCACTCGGTACCATCGGCTGCTGCATTACCGTTAGCCAGGTTACGAGCCAGCTCGAAGGTTGCTTTAGCTTGGTTTTGCGCATCGTTCAATACGGTACCCGCCATGTCGCCGGACTTAACTAATGCAAGTGCTTCGGTCAGTGCATCAACACCGAATACCGGTAGGTCAGTACCCGCGGCACGTAGCGACTCGATTGCGCCCATTGCCATTGCATCGTTGTTGGCGATAACCACTTCGATCTTGCTGCCGTTTGGACCAGAAATCCATGCATCCATCTTATCTTTGGCCATGGCGGTATCCCACATGCCAGTATCCAGATGTAGCTGCTCGGTCTCATAGCCCATATCGTTCAGGGTGCTGATAACGTAAGAGGTACGGGCTTCTGCATCTGGGTGGCCAGGCTCACCTTTCAGAAGTACAAACTGGATTTTGCCGTCGCCATTTAGATCCCAGCTTGGGTTGGCTTGCCAGTGCTTAGCAATCAACTGCCCTTGGATGATGCCAGACTCTTTAGAGTCGGTACCTACGTAGTAGGCCTTGTCGTAGCTGGCTAAGGCTTCGGCTGAAGGCTCTTTGTTGTAGAAGACAATCGGTACATCGTCCATTTTCGCTTTGCTGATCACAACTGGCGCTGCTGCTGGGTCCACCAAGTTGATCGCGAGTGCATCCACACCACGAGCTAGCATCACGTCAATCTGATCGTTCTGCATAGATTGGTTGTTTTGCGAGTCGTTCATCATGATGCGGGTGTCGCTATCAGAAGCGGCAGTAGATTCGATAGCTTGACGTACTACAGACATAAAGTTGTCATCGTACTTGTACACGGTAAAGCCGATGGTGGTAGCCATAGCTGAACCGGCAATCGTCATCCCTGCAACAAGCGTAGCGAGCGTAGTCAGTTTTTTCATTCCTATATCCTTTTATTGTCTTTGTACTTCTTTGTAGTTTGTAGGTAGGGGTGCTTTGATAAGGTTTTCAGCACCAGCCAGTTGCAGTCTAGGGGAAATTTATACGCGATTATGTGAGGCCATTCGCACTACTAGGTAATCGTTTACACTCAGGTCACAAAATTTGGTTCAGCAATAATTTCTAACTCTGCGCGCACTTGACTAGCAGAGTGAGCCAGCTCACAAGCGGGTGAAAGGTAAACGCTATCCCTTTATAAATGGCGTCATGAATCAAGTTTTTATCAAGAATCCGTGTATGAAATTTCCAGTGCAGCTATTCCCTTAACACGTTAAATAGGACTACCATGAGAGAATCTGCATAGTCCATGGAGGGTACATGCAACGGAGGGATATGGTGAGAAAAGTTAGGTTTCCACTACAGCTGCATCTGGCTACCATCATGGTACTGATGCTGGTGGTGACCTGCGCCATCATCGCTATTTTTAACTACCAGAAAACGTCCGAGATTGTTTCGTCAAATCAACGCGCTATCTTCAGCGAGATTGGCGAGAACGTGCTGGATCAGACGCGTTATACCTTAAATAGTGCCCAGTCTGCGGTACTGAATCTGCGCTACATTGAACCGACCGAACAAGATTTTCTGGAAAAGCCTGAGCGCTGGTTGATCATGCTGAGCAACGCCTTAGAGTTGCAACCCTTTCTCAGCTCGATCTATGTCGGTTTCGATAATGGTAGCTTTTATTTGGTACGACGCTTTGATGATCAGGCTGATAGTCTGCGTCATGGCGGGCCGTTGGAAGCCCGCTACTCGGTAAACCAAGTATTGAAAGGCAAGGGTGAAATCCAATTCTATACCGAGGACCTGCAGTTTATTGCTGATCCTCTGGGGCGCGAGTACACCTATGACCCACGAGAGCGCCCTTGGTATCAGCTGGCCAGCGAGCAACAAGAAATCGTGGTAACCAGCCCTTATCGTTTTTTTACCAGCCAAGACATCGGCATGACCTTGGCCATTGCTGCCCCCGACAAGCGTTTTGTGGTGGGCGCTGATATCACCTTGGTGGAGATGTCAAAGCTGCTACAGCGGCACGTGTTTACGCCCTCCACCGAGCTGGTGGTGTACAACGATTCCAAGACCTTGTTGGCCCACAGTAACCCGAGCCGCTTAGAAGTGCAGGCCGATAATCCACGGGCGCGCCAAGAGCTACCCAACCTCAATCAACTCGATGTGCCGGTCATGCAGCGTTTGGCGCAGCAGCAGCGCATCGGCGAGTTTGACCTTAAGGTGGGCTCTCAGGCATGGCGTGGAGATGTCTCGCTGATGGAGGTGGGGGTTGCCGACCTTTATCTCGGTATCGTCACGCCACTCGATGAGTTGCTGGGTGAAGCTAAGCTAGCTCGCGATACCTCGATGCTGCTATCCACCATTATTATGGTGATTTCTATTCCCATCGCGTGGATGTTCTCGAGGATGATCTCCAAGCCACTGCGGCTGCTCAAAGATCAGAGCGAAGCGATCATGTCGTTCGACTTTGCTAAATCCAAGCCCATCGACTCGATGGTGCAGGAGATCTACCAGCTAAGTAATACCACCGAGAGAATGAAAGCCACCATCGAGCAGTTTGCCGAGGTGTCTACCATCGTGGGGGAAGAGAACAGCTTCCAGCGCTTGCTGCAACGCTACCTCGATGAGCTCAACAAAATCGTTGGTATGCCCACCGGGGCTATCTGGTTAGCCAAGGAAGATGGCTATGAGCTGGCAGCCCAGCGCGGTGAGAAGATTGCGTTGCCCGAGCAGTTAAATGATGTGCAGGCGGCGCGTCAGCCCTTAGTGGCCAGCTTGCTCAATGAGTCACACCACCGCCGCGCCAGTATGGTTCAGGTAAGTCACCAGCAGCAGGTGCACTCTGCCATGATCTGCCCACTGATCGACCGCCAGCGCAAAGTGATTGGCCTGATGGTCATGCTGGGTGAGCCCGGTACCTTACTGAGCCGACAGCGTCTGTCTTTTTTGAATGCCTTGAGTGGGGTGATCACCGTGGCGGTGGAAAACCGCCAGCTGATCGACGCCCAAAAACAATTGATGCAGGCCTTTATCGAGCTAATCGCTGACGCCATCGATGCCAAATCGCCCTATACCGGGGCGCACTGTAAGCGGGTGCCAGAGCTGACTAAGATGCTGGCCCGGGCCGCTCAATACGAGACCCAAGGCGAGTTTGCCTCGTTCTCACTCAACGATGATCAATGGGAAGAGCTGCATATCGCCAGTTGGCTACACGATTGTGGCAAGGTCACTACCCCCGAGTACGTGGTCGACAAGGCCACCAAGCTCGAGACCATCTACGATCGCATCCATGAGGTCAGGATGCGCTTTGAGGTGCTAAAACGCGACGCCCAGCTGGAATACTGGCAGGCACGAGCGCAAGGCAAACCAGCCGACAAACGCGAGTTGGAAGTGTTACTACGTGAACTCGATGAGGAGTTTGCTTTCGTTGCCAACTGTAATCAGGGCGGCGAGTTTATGGAGAAAGCCGATATTGCGCGGCTTAAAACCATCGGCCAACGGCGCTGGCTGCGCACCCTTGATGACCGCTTAGGGCTTTCTCACCTTGAGCTGGACCGCCTCAAGGCCTATCCGGCCAAGCCGCTGCCTCATCTGGAAGCCTTGCTGGATAACAAAGACGAACACTGCCAGCTGCGTACCCCATCTGCGGTGGAGCAGCCGGATAACCCTTGGGGCTTCAAGCTCAATGTGCCGGAGTTTGAGTACAACCGCGGTGAGCTGCACAACCTGAGTATCGCGCGCGGTACCCTCACCGAGGAAGAGCGCTACAAGATTAATGACCATATCGTGCAGACCATCATCATGCTCGAGCAGCTGCCATTTCCCAGCTACTTGTCAAATGTGCCTGCGATTGCCGGCGGCCACCACGAGAAGATGGATGGCTCAGGCTATCCGCGCTGTCTGATGCGAGAGCAGATGCCAGTGACCGCGCGGATGATGGCGGTGGCGGATATCTTCGAGGCGCTGACCGCCTCTGACCGCCCTTACAAGAAGGGCAAGACCTTGAGCCAAGCCTTGAAGATTATGAGCTTTATGGCTAAAGATGAGCATATCGACCCTGCGCTGTTCCGCCTGTTCCTGGAGCGGCGGGTTTACGAGAGCTATGCCAAGCAGTTCCTCGATAAAGAGCAAATCGATGAGGTGGATATCAGCGACTATTTACCTCAGGCCAAGTCGGCCTAGCTTAAGGGCTATCATCAAAGAATACCGCCAACCAAATCGTCAGCTGCTCCGGGTCGGTCCAGTCCACCCGGTGGCGCTCTCCTGCGGGTATCAGTAGATAATCTCCGGGGCCTAGCCGCATTTCTTTTGGCCGTGTTTCTTTCGATTGTGTCGTTTCTGGCTGTGTTGTTTTTAGCTGTGTTTTGGGGTCATCGTCAAAGCGCAGTATGGCTGCGCCTTGCAACACGATTACCCACTCATGCTGATCTTGCTGATACCAAAAGCCGGGCTCAGAGCACTGGCCTTGGGAGAGGATCCGCTCAATCTTAACGCCGCTGGCGTCAGTTATGGTGGAGAACAGCTCGTTTTCGAGCTGTTTGGGGAGGTCTTGGAACAGGTTGCCATGCATGCTTACGCTCCGTGCTAGTGGACCTATCGCTTCCTCTAGCTTAGCGGGCAACCTGCCGTTGCGGGTAATCTCTTTGAGTGAGCTGCGTTAGTCTTGATAGATACGCTCTGCCCACAATGCCAGCCCCGAGGTAACACTGCCAAAGTTATCGCCGCTGATCATCGGTAGCTTGAAGTGCTGCTCTAGAGCCTGCTTAACCAGTGGTGAGTTGGCGCTACCGCCGGTAAGGAACAGCTGGTCGGGCTGGCAACCGGCCTGAGCGACCACCTGATCCGCCAAGCCAATGATCTTGCTCAGCAGCTTGTCTGAGGCTTGCTGATAGTGTTGTTGGCTTACCTCGGTGCTGAGGCCATCATCGAGAAAGTCCAGTTCGACTTGGCTGGTGGCATGTTGGCTGAGAGCAATCTTGGCTTGTTCGGCACAAGCGCTCAGCTGGTAAGTCATGCGCTCTTGTTGCAAGGTCTGCAAGCGCTTCAGTGGCGCAGCGCCTTGCTTGATCAATTCTTGGATCAGCAAGCGGGTCTCTTTGGAGTAGAACTGCATCTGCGCCGGGAAGTTGTTCACTGCGGCGGCATCCCAAAACGGCGCGCCGGGCACGTTGCGACCACTGCTAAGGGTCATGCCAGCGCCTAGCTCGGGCATGAGCGCTTCCATGTTCAGGGCAATATCGAAGTCGTTCCCGCCGATCCGCTCACCGCTGTAGCCCAGTACCAGCTGTTGATGGTCATGGCTGTCCAGATAACCGGGGCCCATGGTGAGCATCGAGACATCGCTGGTACCACCGCCGATGTCCACCACCATCACCTTGCGCTCCTCGCTCAGTTGGTGCTGATAGGCCAGACCTGCTGCCATCGGCTCGTACAGGAACTCGACCTGCTTAAAACCAACAAACTTGGCGGCTTTGGTGAGAATGGCCAGCGCTTGCTGGTTGCTCTGCTCGCTATCCAGCCCTTGGAAGTTAACCGGACGACCGATCACCACTTTCTCTAGACGTTGGCCATGAACCTGCTCGGCGTGCTGCTTAAGGTGTAGCATCATCGCCGCGCAGATATCCTCAAAACGCTGCTGCTGGCGCTCAGGCAGGCCGGAGGCTCCTAGGAAAGATTTAGGCGAGCGCACGTAGTAACAGTCGGCAGGGTCATCGAGATACTCATGCAGGGCGTGCTTACCGAAGCTGAGCTGGTCGCCGTAGCCATCCAGTTTTAGCTCACGCATGGCGCGCAAGCTGCTGTTCAGGGTCTCGCTGCGTGCTTGTTGGTAAGCTTGCTCTAGCCCGTGCTGCTCAAGGGCGCGAAACAGCCAGCCGGAAATCATATCGGCATGGGGGGCAAACATGGTTGAAGGCATGTACTGGCCATGCTCTGGCAAGGTCAACAAGCGAGGCTGCTGAGCGTCAACAACGCCCAGCGCGCAATTGGAGGTGCCGAAGTCAAAACCGGCGATGGATGAGGTGGTCATGGATGCGCGCCCTGTTTAGCAAAAAGCCGCGCAGAGTAACCAAGTCTGCAGGCTAAGTAAAGCGCTATCCCTATGCCTGCCAGTGCTCAAATCCTGGTCACTCAGCGGCGATGGTTTGTTTTATATAACAAAGTAATCAATAGTAGTTCTTGGTGGGGGCGGTTTCTCGGTAAGGATTGCTTAGCCAATCCGGTCCGCTATGGCAACGGTAAATTGGCAGCGCTGTTAGGGCTGCACGCACTATTTGGGGAGACAAGGATGAAAACTGCATTAGTTACCGGAGGGAACCGGGGCATTGGCGAGGCTATCGTGAGCGGGCTTGCCAGTCAGGGCTATCACGTGCTGCTCGGTTGTCGCAGCTTGGCGGCGGGGCAGAAGAGCGCACTGGCTACCCCGGGCAGCGTCACCGCGGTGGAGTTGGAGCTGGGCGATCCGGTGCAGTTAGCTGGACATATTGATCAGCTGCTGTCACAACACCCGAGAATCGATGTGTTGGTGAACAATGCTGGAGTGCTTAATCAGGGCGGGATCATGGAGGTGGACTTGGCCACCTTGCAAGCTGCGATGCAGGTGAATTGCTGGTCAGCGTTTCAGCTCGCTCAGGCCATACTGCCGGGCATGCTGTCGCGTAACTACGGGCGAATCGTCAATGTCTCATCGGGCTGGGGCTCATTTCACGAGGGGCTGGCGGGACCTGCTGCTTACTCCCTGAGCAAGGCTGCGCTAAATGCACTGACCGCCATCATGGCTCACGATATCGGCCAGAACATCAAGATTAACGCGACCTGTCCGGGCTGGGTGCGCACACGTATGGGCGGCGATCAAGCAGAGCGAAGCCCGCAGCAGGGAGCTGAAACCGCACTTTGGCTGGCGACCCTGCCGCCTGAGGGGCCGAGCGGCGGGCTGTTCCGTGACAAGCAGTTAATTGCCTGGTGACAAGATGGCTTCGATGGCTGAGAGTTCGTCGTCCGCTAGCTGCAGGTTATCTAAGGCTGCAACGTTGTTCTCCAGTTGCGCAGGGGAGCTAGCGCCGATTAACACCGAGCTGACCCGCGGGTCTTTGAGAAGCCAAGCGATGGCTAGCTGAGACAGGCTTTGACCGCGCTGCTGGGCAATCTGATTGAGCGCGTTTAGTTGCGGCTGTGCCTGCTCCACCCGCTGGGTTTCCAGGTAGGTCATGGCTTTGGCGGCGCGTGAATCTTGTGGGATCCCTTGCAGGTAACGATCGGTCAACAGCCCTTGGGCGAGTGGCGAGAAGGCAATGCAGCCGCTACCACCTTGCTCTAGGGTATCCAGCAGTCCATCTTCCACCCAGCGATCTAACATCGAGTAACGCGCCTGATGCAGCAAACATGGCGTCCCCGCCTGTTGCAACAACTGGATCGCCTGCTCGGCCAGCTCCTTCGGGTAGTTGGAAATACCCACATAAAGCGCCTTACCACTGCGCACAATATCGCTCAGCGCCTGCATGGTTTCGCCAAGTGGGGTGTCCGGGTCGGGGCAGTGGTGGTAGAACACATCCACATACTCTAGCTGCATCCGCTTTAGGCTCTGATCGAGGCTGGAGACCAGATACTTGCGTGAGCCGCCGCGTCCATAAGGCCCCGGCCACATGTCGTAGCCCGCCTTGGTGGAGATAAACAGCTCATCACGGTGGCTGGCAAAGTCGCTATGCAACATCCGGCCAAAATTCTGCTCGGCGCTGCCGTAACTCGGGCCATAGTTGTTCGCCAGATCAAAGTGGGTAATCCCCAGATCGAAGGCTTTGCGAGCGATATGCTGTGCCTGCAAATAACTGTCTACCGAGCCAAAGTTGTGCCACAGGCCCAACGACAATGCCGGCAGCCGCACCCCACTGTGGCCGCACTGGCGGTAATCCATTGATTGGTAACGTTGTAGATTTGCATGATAGGGGAGCAGGGCAGATTTATCGTTGATATCCATGGGGCCTCGGTATCCAGAAAGCGGGAAATCGTTTACCCGGCTAGTGTGAAGGGTTTATCTGACCGGAGCGAGTATCAGCAAGGTGAACTGAGACTGCTCTCACACAGATAGCTTTCACATAGAAAGTTTTCTCGCAGATTGTTGTTGGGTAGATAGCTCTCACTGGCTTGCTGGTGGAAACGCCGGGCAAGCTTATTCACCGTCTCCGTCGGCAATTTGCACTTGGTCTTTACCGCTATGCTTGGCTTGGTAAAGCGCTTTGTCGGCGCGGTCCACCAAGCTCAGTGCGGTGTGGTCCTGCGGGCTTAAGCAGGCAACGCCGATACTCACCGTTAGCGGCACCCGGGTATGTTGGTTAAATACTTCCAGCTTGCGGATGGTGTCGCACAGCTGCTCGGCAATCTCACAGGCGCGAGCGAGCGGGGCAAACGGCAGCAGCACCAAGAACTCCTCACCTCCCCAGCGGGCAGCGTGGTCGCTGTCGCGGATGCCCTGCTTGCAGCACCAGGCGAGTTGCTTGAGCACCTCATCGCCACAGTTGTGGCCGTGGGTGTCGTTGATCTGCTTAAAGTTATCGACATCCAACAGCAGGGCGCACAAGGGGCGCTGCATCTTGCGGCACAGCGAGAACTCTTTTTGCAAGGTGGTGGTCATCGCCCAGCGGTTCATCAGCAAGGTCAGGTTGTCGTAGTTGGCGCGCAGCTCCAACTGCTGCTGGCGATAGTACTGCTCGCTGTAATCGAGCATCAGGATCTGCACCGCCGCTTCGTCGCCCCATAGCACCCGCGATTGAGACAACTGCGCCCAGCATTGGGAGCCATCGGCCAACTGCAGCTGCAGCACCTGCTCGTTGATCGCCTCTCCCTTGCGCATCAGCTGTTGATACTGCTGCTCGATAAGCGGCTGCTGCTCGTGTAAGAACACATCCTTGATGCTGGAGATGCGCATCAAGGTGGCATCGTCGTCGTAGCCAAGTAGCTCGGCGGCGGCGCGGTTGCAAAACAAGATGGTAAAGTTGCGATGTACCACAATGCCCTGCAGCGAGCTCTCTAGTAGCGCCCGATAACGTTGCTCACTGGCCGCGAGGCGCTTGCTGGCATCGATTTGCGCGCTCAGGTCAACGATGGAGATTTGCAAAGCCGGCTGGCCGCCCCATTCGGTAATGTGGTCTACGGTGAGTACCGTGAGCTCCTTGCCGTGTTTATCGCGGTTTTTAAAGATGCGGCTACGCGGCGGCTCCTCGCCATCCATCACCGCTTGGTAAGCGCGCTTTGCCTCGATGTGGTCACTTTCATCGATCAGAGGCAGCAGGCTACCCAGAGACATGATCTCTTCTGCGCTTCGGTAACCAAACACCCGGGCATAGTAATCGTCGACGTACAGGGGTTCGAAATCCCGGTGGATGACCATGCCATAAAAACTGCTAAAGGTATCGAATGGTTCCATGCGTTGCCCAGATCTAATACTTAAGTAGCAAGTCTAGGCAGCCATAGCTACTTGCTCAAATTATCAGCATAAGTTCATGCCGATGGATCCATTTGGTAGGTCAGCCAATGGGTCTTGCTTGCCAGCTGTTGGTAGAGTGCCTGCGCGGTATGGTTGTCATGGGCGGTAATCCACCGTACACAAGGCCATTGCTGAGCGATAGCCTCGCGTTGCAGGGCGAGCAATAGCGCCTTGGCAACCCCTTGGCGGCGGGCATCGGGCGCAACAAACAGGTCATCGAGAAAGCCCACCTCGGTGGCGCGCAGCGGTGAGGGCATACTGCGATAATGAATGAGCCCAAGGATGTGTTGCTGCCGATTTACCGCCACTTGGCAATAAAAGGGTTTGCCTGGATCAGCAATCCAGTCCCACACCTTAGCGCGCATCTGCACAGTGCTCTCAACCTGATAAAAGTCCGCGTACTGCGCGTATAGCTGCTGCCACTGCGGCCAATCTTCGGCTTGTGGCTGACGAATTGTGATAGTCATAGGCCTTCCTTGTTTAGACGAGCCTGAGAGTTAGCCGTTGCGAATTGTTTTGAGGCTGCGCTGTTGCTGTCCGTGTTGGTCGAAGTTATCTGGCGCTAACCACTGCTCTAGCTCAGATTTACGCGCGGGCCACTCCTTATCGATAATCGAAAACCATGCAGTGTCGCGGTTGCGCTGCTTATATACCCGGGCTTGGCGAAAGGTGCCCTCATAGATAAAACCTAAGCGCTCACTGGCATTGCGAGAGGCCTGATTCAAGCTGTCGCACTTCCACTCATAGCGGCGATAACCAAGCTCGTCAAAGGCGTGGCGCATCATCAGATACATCGCCTCGGTGCTCAGTCGTGAACGCTGCAAGGCAGGCGAGAAGTGCAGGTGGCCGACTTCGATGGCGCCTTGTTCGGGGTCGATCCGCAAATAACTGGCCAGCCCCAGAGCATTGTCTGTTTGCTGATCAACCAGCACGTAAAACAGCGGGTCTTGGCTTCGGCTTAGTGTCTCCAGCCAATGCTGGAATTGCGGGAAGTCTGCCCAAGGGGTATAGCTTAGGTAGGTGAAGGTTGTGGCGTTGGTATCTTGGATATAGGCGGCGTACAAGCTGTTGGCATGGCGCTCAAGGTCGATGGCCTCAAGCCTTACGTAGCGGCCGTTAAGTGTTTGTCCACTGGGGACTGATGCGCTTGACCAGTTTGGCAGGGGCTCACCGATGGGCAAAGATGATGAAGGGGTATCAATGTTGTTGCTGTGCATGGCGTCTGTTCTTTCTATTGTGAAGTACGGTGTTTAGATACTCATGCTAGAGTTGATTTGGTACTTTAAAAATAACCACTTTGATCAAATTAAAGCATACCAATTATGGCTTTTAACGATGCATTGGCACTGCTCAACCTGCGCCTGAACAATGTGGCGCGAGGGCAGCGCTATCTAAGCCTTGCCAAGCAACTGCGCCAGCTCATAAGCGAGCAACGTTTAGCATTGGATAGCCGCCTGCCGGCTACCCGCAAGCTGGCAGAGCAGCTCGGGGTATCGCGTACCTCGGTGTTAAACGCCTACGAGGTGCTGGTGGCTGAGGGCTTGGTACGGGCACAACCTGGCTCGGGCTACTATGTGGCAGCGGTGCCTGCGGCAGCATCGTCAGCCCAGCGCCAGTCGACGGCAAGTCATGTGCATACTTCACCAGCCAAGCACGCAAACCCTGCCTTTGCCAGCAGTGGCGATCTGGAGCAGTTCCCCTTTGCCTTGTGGCGGCGTTGCCTGAACCGGGTATGGGCCAAGCCCGATCTGACGATGCTGCGCGAGGTCCCGGCGGGTGGCTATCTTCCACTAAAACAAGCGATCTGCGACTACAGCCTGCGATTACGCGGTGTGCAATGTCGACCGGAGCAGGTGTTTGTCACTGCCGGTAGCCGCGACACCTTGGCGCTGATCTATGCCGCCTTGCTAGAACGTGGCGACCCCATAGCGCTGGAAGACCCTTGCTACCCGCCACTACGCCAAGGACTGTTGGCCCATGGCGCCAACCTACATCCCTGCGCGGTCGACGGTGAGGGGATGCAACTAGCCCCAGAGCCCTGCCGCTTGGCGTGGATGACCCCGGCCAAGCAGTATCCGACCTCGACGCTGATGAGCCGAGAACGGCGCATGGCGTGGCTAAGCTACGCGCGCGAGCGTGGCACTTATTTGGTGGAAGATGACTTTGATGCCGAATTTATCTACCGGCGCAGCACACCCGAGACCTTGTGGCAGCTGAGCCAGCAAATGACAGGTTCCTCGGTGCTGCTGGCTGGCAGCTTCTCCAAGGTGCTGTTCCCCTCGCTCCGGGTTGGTTATCTGCTGGTACCTGAGCCGCTAGTGGAGCGCTTTACTGCAGCCCAGTCGCGTCTTGGGAACTTGTGTTCGGTGCCGATGCAGCCGGTGGTGGCGGAGTTTATCGCCGAGCCACAGTTTCACAGCTACCTGCGGCGGATGCGCCGCCTCTATCAGCGCCGCCGCGACCACCTTTATCAGTTGATCGAATCGCAGCTGGCGGAGTACTTCCAGCCAGTGCTACCTGAAGGTGGCATGGTGATGCCGGTGTACGCCTCGAAGCATCTAAGGCTTAGCGATTCAGCGCTGCAAGCGCAACTGAAGGAGTGGGGGATCCACGCCTCGGCGCTGTCAAAACAGTTCTATGGTGAGGGGAGGCAGGGTTTGCTGCTCGGCTATTCAGCCGCCTCAGAGGTGCAGCTTGGCGAGGCGGTGGCGACGTTGGCTGAGCTGTGTCGCTCAGCCGATTAGTTCAGGCTGATATTAGGTTTCCAGCAGGTGGTGGTCTTCGGGCAACTGTTTAGCCAGCCACAGCACCAGCTTGTGGCGCATTTCGGGTCCGGTTTGCTTATCTTTGGGCAGGGGAGTAAGTTGTTTATCTTCGGCGAGCAGCATGTAGATGGCCGCGACCTTATCTTTTTCAGAGGTGCCCGCTGGGAATTTGGCAAAACCGCGCTGCTGGGCGTATAGCTCGCCCACTTGCAGGGCTTTTTTCAACATCTGTGCTTCGTGCTTATAGGTTTTCACTGTCACGACTCCTTTTTTAAGCCACGTTAACCGATTTTGCCGGGCTTGCTAAGTCACGCCGCAGCACATTTTTATAAAAAATACTCGAGCAACCTCAAGATGCTCTGAATCCTGCATCTTGAGGTTGTTCGGGTATACGGATTTGGCGGGAGGCCAAGCTCAGCAATGAAGGCAATGGAACAGCAACAGCAGCGCTTATTGTTATTGATGGCATTTGTGATGCCATTCAGTTTTTCGGTTTGGATGGTGCTGATCAATAACTTCAGTATCGATGTGGCCAACTTTACCGGCCGCGAAATCGGTATCTTGCAGAGCCTGCGCGAAGTGCCGGGTTTTCTTGCCTTTACCGTGGTGTTCGCACTACTGCTGATTAAAGAGCAGCGGCTGGCGCTGATAAGCCTGCTTACCTTGGCTGTAGGGATCGCTATTACCGGGCTGTTTCCCTCAGTGGCGGGGCTATATTTCACCACGGTGCTCATGTCCATCGGCTTTCATTACAAATGCACACCATTCTAATTTGTAAAGGTTAAAAAGCCACTAACCAACTGCTTTTATTCGAATAAAATACAAAATCTACCTTGACGCCGAAAATTGCTCTACTACTCTTGATAATATTGAATAGCATCAAGGTGTAAAGGTCTCAGTGTCTAAGCTTAAGTTCTTCAGAACCTCAAAAAGCAATGGAAGATCCTTGTTCGCTCTATTGGATGGAGCTCATTTCCCTGGCGTTGAGCGAACTCTCTTCATCCGTTCATTGGACTCTCTTGCTGATACAACGATTGAAGCAAAGGTCTACGCGCTATCCTACTTTATTGACATGATGTCCATCATAGGAGTCGACCTAGATACTATGGTTTCTAATGGTCAACTTCCGACAATGGCGGAAATTAACTTATATATCCAAGCGTCGAATTTTGTTACTGACCAAGCTGAAGAATTCGTAAGGGCAAGAATCAAAGACAGATCAAGTATAAGACCGTTAATAGTAAACGAAGAAACGGTTTATCGACTTATTCATAGCAGCACTAACAGCAAGCTACAGGCAGTAGGAGTATCAGCATTTAATCGGCGCATAGAAGCCGCTTATGACTACATAAAGTTTTTATTTAAGTATCATATCAAAAAGCCTACGCATCAGCAGAATGAATCCTACTCAGAGATTCTTGCGACTCTTCGTAGTGAAAAAAAGAGACGTGCTAAAGCTCATGACCACGCCAATGTTCTTGAAAAGCAACTTACAGAAGAACAATTTAATAAGCTGATAAATATCATCAGACCTGATAACCCAGAAAATCCATTCAAACAAAGTAAGCAACGCAACTTTCTAATTGTTTGGATGTTAATTAGGGGTGGATTTCGTCGCTCTGGCTTAGCAAAAACCAAAATTAGCAATATGGATTTCTCAGGGGATTGTAATAAGGTTTTTGTGACGCGAACACCTAATGACCCAACAGACACCCGCAAACGCCAAGCATCACATAAGACTAGAGAGCATATAGTAGTTCTACCCAAGGAATTAATGCTAGACATCAAAGACTATTATGAATCTTCAAGAGTCAGATATAAAGCGGCCAATGAGCATGAATTCATTTTTATAGCCGAGAAATCAGGTGAAAACCATAACGCAGGCGATCCACTGTCCCTCAACTCTTACAACAAAATTCTAGAAAAACTTTCAGAGGTTCTAGGCTTTCACATACATCCTCATCGGCTTCGTTACCACTGGCACAAGATTTTTGAAAGAATTTGTGAGGCTAATGAGTTAGATGACTCAGATAAAGACAAGATAGTTAAGGAAAGTATGGGCTGGTCTCGAGATAGTAACATGGGACAGTTATACGCAAGGATGCAAACGGTGAAAAAAATGGCTGAAATAAACTTGCAGCATCAGAAGGAGTTATATAGTGCAAAAGTTAAAAAATAGCACATCAATAATTAACTTCCTCAATGAAAAGCAACAAGGTGCTGATGCTATTTTCATTGTGACAGACAAAGATACAGGCGAACATTTCAATAATAATATTTATGGAGCCAGATGGAAGATAAAAAGCAATAATAACTCAACTGATTACGTTGATATATCTTCTCTGGATAATTCTATCCTTTCCTTCGAAGAGCAGTCTATTGTAAGGAAGACTCTAGCTTTCTTAGCAAGTAAAGGAAGAACAGTTAACAATATGCTCTATGCCATCGTGAAGGTTCCTCTTAAAAGCCTAGATTTAATCGGTGCAGAGGATGTGATGAAAGGGGATGGAACAATAGTTCAAAAAACAAGTGTCAAAGCCTTTTTTACGGCTTTATCCACTCGATACCCAAGTAAATACAATCCAATAAGGAAGGCGCTGGAAAGCTACGTCATAAAGAACCCCAAAAGAAACCCTTGGGATATTAGAACAGGAGCCTTAAGCCGATATGAAATGGTGAACCTTGTAACACGACTAAATGAGTGGTCAGAAATCGTGCTCGACGAGGCGAAATTTACGAAATGGCGAGAGAGTTTTGGAAAAGGGGCTGGTAAGATTACTTATGTGGGAAAACTTAACCAATTTATTGGTATGCGCATGGCTATTAACTTCCACTTAAGACCAGAACAAATAAAGATATCTCTATGGTCTCATTTTAAAAACTCATCCTCCGAGGAAGACCCGTTTTTGTTTGATGGTGAAGGGCTTTTCTACCCGAGATATATCAAACAGCAAGATGATGAGGTATATAGGCCAGTCGCTGACCCATTTCCTGTTTCAATAGAATTTTCACGTGAATTGAAAATCCACTATGAGAAGTATTTCTACTGGTTAAAGGAAAGCATAGAAAAGTCAGAATTCTCCATGAGCGAAAATGAAATCACTGACTTGATGAGTAGTCTCCCTCTAATAATAAACGATTCTATTTTTGAAGAGTCCAAAAGGCATGTCAACAAAAAAGACTACGTTTCAGCAATGTTAAGTAAATCCTGGTTAATAAGTAAAAGTTACGCCAAACGTTTGATAGATAACTGTGTAGCTCAATTAAAACCAGAGTCAGACAGATTGCCAGCATCAGAATATAAGGTGAATTCAAGGAGGCTGAGACATTACACGGGTACAGTGCAAAGTAGCCGAGGAACTCCTGTAGAACAAATTTCGATATCCTTAACCCATTCAAGCCTTGATGCTGTAAAGAAATCGTATATTGATCTTCCTGCTGATGTGCAAGCGCAAATGGATATCAAGAGGAGTGACTCTGAATTTCTAGTCGCGGCGGCTTCAGGCCATTTTTCTGAAGAGTTAAAGAACCGTGTATCCACGAGCATAGACGAGAATGAGGCGGTGATTGAAGACTTGGAGGCAGGAAATCTTGGTAAATCAGCATCACTACCGATGTGTAGGGGGTGCTCTAAGACAAAACCCATATCATGCTACGGCTGTCATAGTTTCCACCCTTTAGCAGAGGGTAATCATAGGTACTATCTAGGGATTGTAAAAAAAGAGTATGACGCTAAAAAGGAGGCTGGCTTCACTGGTCTACAGTTAGCAATGTATGAACACCAAATGAAGAAAATTAAAATTACCATACACTATTGCGATCTCGCAGTAAAAGCTCTAGAAAGTGTTTCTGACGAGAATAATGATGCTTAATCACTACGAAAATGCTCTTTATAATTTTGTTGAAGAGAAAAAGAAGTTAGAGTTCCCTTTCTTTTCCCGCAATGATGGTAGTAAAACAAATGCAAACTGGTTGCAAAATTTCTTTTTTTACGAATCAAAGAATAAGAAGCGACAATCCATATCTATTTATAATAGATACCTTTATCCGAATGAAATGGTAAAAAATGCTGAGCAATTTGCAAACCTTAGCAATAAATGCAAATTCCTTCTTTCAAGTTATTACGCTGATATATGTAAAGCTCTAACAATTCAGATAGAGAAGGATAGAAAGAAGAAAGGGTATCAGTTTGTCCCTAAGGAACACTGTCACTATTTTCAGAAGTGGCTGGGATGGATGCAAGAAAAGTCGTTAAAGATACATGAATACACACCATCTAAACATAGCAAGTTCATGTCTTGGCTTATGGATAGAAGCCTTAAACCAGGTTCAGAATATGCTGAAGAAACCAAAATACTCGGAGCAATAAGAACGCTTCAGTCAATAGGCGCAATTGACGAAAATATCAAATTTAAGCAAGTTGCATCCCTATCATCAGAGCGTACAACTCAAGAAGTAGTAAGACGCAAGTCAAAAAAGATGCCCAGCAATGATGATATTGCAGTTGCTTTGACGATATTTCACAAAGTAATGCCTTCTGAAAAAGATAAAATTGACATTTTTGATAACACAAGAAATCGATTTGTTGCTAGCTCATATATGATGTCACTAGCTGCAACGCAACGATTTGCTGCCGAGAATCCATATTTAAACACTCATGCTCTCTCTAGCCGAGAATCTAGTAACGGTCAAGAGGTATTTTGTTTTACTTTTCCTGGTTCAAAAGGCTTTAAAATAAATAACAAACATGTTCACGGTCCATTAATACCATTCGTTGAAAAATCATTGAACTTCCTAGTTCAAGCAGGGAACCCGGCTAGAGCTCTTGCTCGGTTCTACGAAAATCCGCAGCTTTCAGCTTCTGAAGTGATGTTTGGTATAGAGGTCGAAGACTGGAAAGAAGTTGACAAGTCTAAGCCTCTAGATTTATGGAAAATAGCTCACTTATTAGGTTTGTTTGACAATGTGTCAAAGGAAGTAACTGACGAGTTGAAAAATGTTAAGGGTTACCCGCTAAATATTAATCCCAAAACAAAGATCCAATCAATGGCTCAAGCTTCTGCTCTCATAGGTGTAGCCCCTGGGAACTATAACAGGCAAGAAAGGCGCAAAATAGTACAATCTGCAACTGTAGGCGATCTTCAAGATGAGTGGATTGCTCACATAAAGAGAAACCTTCCAAATTTCCCATACAGAATCCATAGCAATGAAAACAAAGTATTGCTGAAAGATGCGCTTACCATTTTTACAGGAAATCAGCTCAATTCTAAGGGCTCATGGGTCATGTCTACTTCTCCGTTTGCAATCGATACTACAGATTATGGTGATGTTTTTAGGGGCGCAATTTCAGCTAGTGGAAAAGGAAATTTAGGTCGGTATTTTACTGAAAATGGTTTCTCAGCAGAAGAGTATGGTGTGGCTCCACACATGATTAGACACTATAGCAACACAATTTACCAAGAGTCCGGAGTAAGTGACGAGCATATAGCGATTGCTTCGGGAAGAGTAAGCGTAAAATCAAACGCAGATTACGATCATTTAACTGTAGATGAAATTGCATTTAGAGCTTCTCGACACCTCAATGGTAAAGATGAATTTTCACATATAGAAGGCAATGTGATAACAGCTGAAGAGTATTGCAAGCTTACAAATAGATCTGCTTCCGATACTGGTGTTGGTATATGCACACAGGACTTATCTGAATCACCTTGTACACATCTGTCCGACTTCAAATATCATTGCGTTGATTGTACTAAAGCAGCTTTCTGTAAGGGTAGTAAACGCGCTATTGAAGCTATGAAAACTGATATTGAGCAACAGAGGAATCGACTTGAAATGATTCTCAATAGAGGAAACTTGCACAAAAGTGAGCTTTCTAGAGCTCAATTTATTCAAAAGGTTGAAAACCTTGGATTCTATAAAGAACTTTTGAAATTAATGACATCAAAGGAAATACCTGACGGTACTTTAATTAGATTCACAGGGTTAAATAAAAAGACAGTAGGCTTTCAATTGTATGACATAGTCAACAGGAAAAGTCTAAATGGAATATCTATTGACCTCCCTAACTATCAAAAGCAACTGGATGATAAGATTACGGAACTATTCAATTCAGAGAAAAGAACAGAGAGTAAGCTAAGTGATTTCTTGAGCGCTAATGGTATATCTATATGAGTAATAGAGCATTCACTCCAGAACAAGAGCGTAAAGCAAGAGCTCTAGTTATTTCGTGGCCTGGTAAATCTATTTCATGGAAGGCGATGCTGGAAGCCTTCAAAAATGATCTAGGCGTTACCGTGTCAAAAGTATCAATAATGAACACCTACCCTAAAATATATGAAGCATTCATAGACAGAAAAAGCCTTGGAAAAGGTGTGTTTAATATAAATGATACTCTAATAACAACTGATAGTGCCAATACGATATCTGACCTAAGAGAAAAACTAGAAAAATGTCAGGCAGAGAGAGATGTCTACAAGGCTGACTACGAGTTAGCTCAAGAAATTCTTCAAAGGGTAATTGTTAACGCTAATTCCATACCAAATCTTCATGTCGAATCATTATTTAAAGAGATTGATTAGCAACTGGTTATTAAGCAGGATAGTCTATGGCAAATGGTCAAGATCTAGGTGAAATAAATTACCAGAAATTTCTAACGTGGATTGAGACTCAAACCACTGAAGATTACCGAGAAATGGTCTACCGGGGACAGCTCAATAGGAGACTTGTTGCCAAAGGAGCTGATATAGGTAACTCAGCACTAAAGCAAAACCCGAAAGTGAAGGAAAGGCTGTTCCAGCTTGAAGAAGATCTTCGTGCTCGCAGTGTCCTGCCGCCTATCGCTTATAAATCTGAAACTTCAAAGGATATTCCTGAAAGCAAGCAACTTGACCAGGCTGAACTCAAGCGTGAGCGACAGGGAGTTCACCTGAGACGGCTAGAACAACGCGTAGTCGAGCTCGAAGCAGAAAATGACGCGTTGAGGCAGCGCCTAAGTCGCTTCGATGCACTTAGTTCAGCATTGTCCGATATCGGGAGGCTGCCTAGATGAAAACCAGTCGGTATGACATTCGCGTAACTTCCGTCTGGAATACAGTGGGCCCATTTATTACTTTCGCTGGCGTACCAATCAAGGCCGGCATTCGCGGGTCTGCGCGAAAATTCATATCGGTAAAAGCTAAGGACTCTGACTGCCCGATGATTCCGATTAAGGGACAGCATTGGCGTATTACCGGCACAAAAACAGAGAACAAGATTTCTCGTAATGGTTTTATGCAAACAGAAGTTCACGTAACAGCTAAACGCCTTCGTGTAACCATGCCTGAGAGTGGTGACAATTTTGTTGATTTTGTGGCTTCAGACAAGGAGTTTGTCGGCGTAGGAGATGTGTTAGCGCGGCGTCTATGGAATAAATTTGGCTCTGAGGTCTATCAAATTCTAAACGATAGAAACCTAGGTATGTTAGAGATGGTCTTAACTAAAGAGACCGCAAGGAATATGCTTCAGGCTTGGGGCCGTTATTCTAACCTAAGGCATCTGCACTGGTTTTCTCAGCATGCTATTCCGCCGAGGATTAGCTCGTCGATTATGAAATATCACAGCGAACAGGCTGTTCAGCAAGTAAAGGATAACCCTTTTATTTTGTTGGCGTTTGGCATGAGCTTTACTGAAGTGGATGAGTTATCAAAAAGCTACTTCAATGTTGGTGAAAATGACCCCAGGCGACTCATTGCTGCTGTTGAAGAGTCCCTATACAGACACTCAAAGCGAGGTCATACGGTAGCAAATCATAAGCAATTAAAAGGTATTCTGAATCGCGTCCTAAACGATACAGAACTTGCTTCTGCCGCGCTCATGCTATCTCATGAAAATGGGGAGTTCATCCTCGATGACGATGGCAATTACCATCCCACCGCCGCACTCGTAATGGAAAAAGTAGTTGCTCACCGCTTTCTAGAACTAGCAGCAAGAAAAGAAGACTGGAGTGGGCTACATGACCAAGCTTTATCCGCAGGATTAAAAGATCTTCCTTTTCCCCTTACGGAACGTCAAGGAGAGGCCATTTGTACCAGTCTGATCAATCCTATTTCAGTGCTGACAGGAGGTGCCGGTACAGGCAAAACAACGGTGCTTAGGGTTATTCTCAGAGCCTATCAGGAGATGGGCTACACGATATATCCAATGGCACTCGCAGGACGAGCTGCTAGACGTATTCGTGAGGGCACGGGATTTAATGCAAGTACTATTGCTGGCTTTCTAAAAAACATCACTATTTCAGACGACGAAGATGCAATTGTCGTCATAGATGAAGGCAGCATGGTGGACTTACACACTATGTATCGACTCGTCATGGCGCTGCACAACAATGTTCGTATTCTTCTTGTCGGAGATCCAGCGCAGCTATCACCAATTGGCTATGGGTTAGTCCTTCACGATGTTGTTAAGATCCAAGCAATCTCAGGTACGGAGCTCGACATTGTTAAGAGACAAAAAGGGGAAACAGGAATTCCAGAGTTTACGCGCTTTGTTCGAAATGGCCTGGTTCCCGATTTCGACAGTCCAAATATCAGGTTTCATAGCGTCAGTAATGATGAGCTGAATTCAAAAATCTCAGAACTGTATACCCAAGTGCCGAACTCTCAAATTGTTGCAGCAACTTATCACGCAGAGCACGGCGGCATAGATGCTCTCAACAAAGTTTGCCAGAAAGTGAGCAACCCTAAAGGGCAACTTCTGAGATTCGCTCTCTTTGGAGAGCAAATGCATCTGAATATCAGAGTCGGTGATCCCGTTATTTTCACCGAGAATGAATGGGATGAGGACATACAAAATGGAACCATGGGAACGTTAGTTAGCTCCGGAGGTGAATCCAAGTTTGGTGTTGTGGAGTTGGATGATGGGCGAACTATTGAGCTGACAGAGTCGTTAGTCTATATAATGAAGCCAGCTTATGCCGTGTCGCTACATAAGGCACAGGGAAGTCAGTTCAAGAGAGTAATCGTAGTCCTTTCCAACTCGAGAATGCTCGACCGTTCATGGATTTACACTGCACTGACAAGAGCTGAACAGTGCATCGAAATTGTTGGCACGCCAGAGCAGTTTGAGACTGCGATTTCACGTATAAGTGCAGCAGAAAGACGAAGTACCACGCTGCATAAATTATTGGCCGCAGTTTAACCTCAGATACAAACGCTTCTGAGCTTAACCGAAGTGGATAGTCCAGCCGCACAAAAACAACTCTTGCTGGAACATTTTCGAGAAGGAAAGTGTTAGTACTCGCTACTACAAGTCCCTAATTTCTAATAAGTTAGTATAGGGCAACTTATTACCGGCGTTAACGGTGAAAATTACAGAAAGTGTCAGGTTGGGTCTTCATACAATGAAAGTAAAAAGTTCTGCGATTATCTATACAGGTTATGACTACCAAACGCTGCAAGGGGTGAAATTAATTGCTGAGTGGCTTCACAGTCCGACTCGGTACACCAAAGTGGCATTTGAAGCAGACAAAGAGAACAATGAAACACCTGAAGGTATAGATGATATCGTCTGTGAACGACCTAGTGGTATTAAGGATTTTTGGCAAATAAAGTTTACTCCTTCCCCTGAAAAGGATGAGAACTGTCTTACCTGGGGCTGGCTGTTAAAGGTTTCTGGTAAAACAACTAGATCTCGCTCCATTCTCAAAAAGCTCTACGATGCTATTGCTTCAGTACCCGCTGAAAAGCTAGGGGATGTTGTTCTTTTGACCAACAAGCGGCCAGACAGGTCTATGGAGTCCTGTCTGCGAGACTCGAAAGTAAACTTTGACCAGATTGATAGTGCAGTACAAAGCGAGATTATCCGTCAGCTAGGAAACAGTGAAGCAGCAGCTTTCCTTTTTTCGAAATTGACTGTTCAGCATAGCGATGGGGACTATCTTGCGATAAAACGCAATGTCCGATCTGATCTTTTAAGTTTTTCTGACGATATAGGTGTTGAACGGCTTGTGGCGAGAGCTCGCGAATGGGCAATGTTTGAAAAGAATCCACCAGAAGATGGTTGGATTTACCTTCATCATGTTAGAGAAATCTTATCACTCAAAAGGCCAGAACCTATTCCTGAAATGTTCTCAGTGCCTGATGACTATTGCCTCCCCAACTCTGAGTTTCACACGGATCTGTTAGCTAGAATCAGCTGTTCAGATGGTGAGGTAATCACTCTTACCGGTAAGCCTGGCGTTGGAAAAAGTACATACCTATCTTTTTTGTGTCAGGAGTTGGAAGATCAAGAGATTCCGCTAATACGTCATCACTATTTCTTGTCCTTAGGAGACACAACCGAAGATAGATTGAGCCCAAGAATTGTTGCTGAATCCCTGCTTCATCAAATTGACAACAGTCACAAAGAATCAAATGCAAACACATCCCAGCCGGAAAACCTGCGAGAGGCATTGTCAGTCTGCGCAAATCACTATAAAGAAAAAGAAAAACCTTTCGTCGTATTGATTGACGGACTTGATCACGTGTGGAGAGACAATGCTAAGAATAAAAAGCCACTAGATGAGATATTCAAGCAATTACTACCATCAGCAGATAACCTAGTTTTAGTTGTCGGGACGCAACCTGTTGATGATGAGTTACTTCCTTGCCCACTACTCACTCACTCACCAAAGAATGATTGGCATTGGTTGCCAGAAATGTCTGGAAACTCTGTATATGAATTCTTAAAACTTCATATTGAATCGGGCCGATTATTCTTGAACTGTCACAAGGATAGTGTCGATGAAGAGATACAGCAAAGCGCTAGTGCATTACTAGATATTACCAACGGCTATCCTCTGCATGTAATTTACTCATCTGAATACCTGTCCCATCATGGATTAGAGCTTTCTTCATGGCAAATTGAGAGGCTGGCCCCATGCTCGGGCGGCAATATTACGACTTACTATTCCGAGCTTTGGCGTAACCTAAACTATAGACAAAGAGATGTCCTTCACCTATGTAGTGGTTTTCAGTTTGCGTGGCCGAGACATGCGATAGGTTGTGTTGTAAGAGATAGCCACGATTGTGCACCGAGTGTAGATGCGGTGGCACATATGCTGTCAGAAGGGGTCTGCGGTGTAAGACCTTTTCACGAGAGTCTCTTAGTATTTGTCCAAAATCAGGAAGAGCATCAGGAGCGAATTAACGTATTACTGCCATATGTGTGCGAATGGTTGAGTACGAGCGCCCCAACACACCTCAAAGATAATTGGCTTTGGTCTAGTTTGGGTAGAGGGGGCGACTCTTCCCACTTGCGACAGGGAGTTACTCGAGACTGGGTGCTCGATAAACTTATTATTGGAATGCCTGTCAGGTCATGTATTCGGCTGTTATCTGAGGCAGAAACCTACGCGTTCCAAGAGCTAAAATATGCAGAAGCATATCGACACAGAGAACTAAAAACGAGATTGATCAATGGTCCTGAGTTCCAGACATGGGATTCAACTAGCTTGGAAATGCTCTCTCTTATTGGCGCGGACGAACAGTCACTAAATGAAATAGTCTCTGGACAAAACGAATATTCACCAATCAAGTTATCCATACTAGCTACTGCATTATGGTATCGCGGCGACATTGACCAAGCAGGACTATTATCACGGAAAGCTATCGACCGATATCGGACTAAAACCAAGCTGTTGTCTTCACGACACTCTCAAGATAACGAAACTGAAGCTTCTGCATTAATAGAAGCTGGAGTGTTGACTGATAGCCTTAACTACGACGCGATTTTTGAAGGAGGAAACTTCTCTAATTGGCCAGATGGATATGTAGCTAGTTTCAGATGTGCATGTAACACGAAAAAAGAACTAGACCTGCTTTTCAGGGCTTGGCGATGTTTACCCAAAAACTCAAATCACCTTGGTCAAATTGAACAGGATGTAATCAGGTTAAGCATCATAGAGGAAGCAGACCTTACCATTAGGCCCGAATATGACTCTTTTTCTTCGCAACCACTATCTCTGTTTTTGAACACCTTCTCTAGGGAAAGATTCGTCAGTATTGAAGCTTTCCATCCTAATATTACTTCGGAGAATGCATTTAGAGTTGAAGCGAAAAGCAGTTATTACACATGGTTTTTTTATTCTCTTAATATCAGGTTGAGTGCAGAAGGTGACTACTCTTGGTTGCCTGTAAGTGCAGCATCTGAAGAGCGAGCAGATATTTCAGCACACTATGGATTACTCAATGAGCTAACAGATAGCGTCGCAGAAGAGCTTTTGGCTGGTAACTCATTAACTTTTGACGTAGTTTGTGCCATGTTTCCACTAAAGCCTATATTGGATGAAATCCAATGGGAAACACGTAGAGCAGATATCCTGTTAAAGCGTGACTGGATTAAAATTGCAGCTGATTGTCATCTAATCACAACCCAATCTAAAATATCCGGTGATGAACTAAAGAAAGTCATTGACTCAGGCGTATTCAAAGTTAGCTGGTTACGCCTATGGTATAAAGAAGGAAATCTCAAGCTATTAGATGATGATGCAGCAGTAATTCTTATAGAGCAGGAAGAAGCGCGATTGTTAAATGAGCTCGAAGAAACAATTGAGTGTTCTAACGCTTATCTTGAGCTAGCTAAAGTAGCAATCCAGCATGATAACCCCGCACTTTTTGAGAGACAGTTGAGAAAAACGTGGGATTTTGTTCTTGGTTATGGACATCACAAGGATCCCACAATATTTGATGTTTTGACAGCTGTGGAATACCTGTCTGAAACTGACCCGTCTTCTGCGCTAAAAATATTAGAGCGAATTTCACCGATAGTTTTCAATATTTCTGAATTTACCGATGGGGATGAAACTAGGCACTCTAAGCATTCCATATCATCATTATTAGCAAGATTAAATCCGCAAACAGCTGCTTCAATCTATGATCAGGAGCTCCGTGATGGTGAATGGTATTACGCAGAAGAAACAATTTTCAGGTTGCTCGAAAAATGTGATTTTTCTTCGCCCGTTACAACAGGACTATATCTGACAGGGTTACACTCTAGCTGTTACCAGCTGCTTAGAGAAAAAGTTGAACAAGGAAATCCACACGCCATTCTTATCTCTGATGAAATAAAAAACTGTCTTGGTGTTGATGTTCAAAGTGCCACTATGGACAAAAACTCATCAGATAATGAATTTAATGAGAAGATTTCATTGAAGCCGTCGGATTATCCACCGGAAAAATTCGAAGAACTGATGGCTGCGCTAAAGGGGACGTATAGCGCTGGTAAGTTCTGGAAATCTTGGTACAAACATTGGTGTTTACAGGGCCAAGAACAAGAACTATTAGAAAAGTTAACTCCTCACATACCGACATTGGTAGATCGTTATGATGACAAACGGCACTTATTGGATCTTCTCTATTGCAGTGTTAAAAAGTTCAGGGGAAAGAGAAAAGCTTTTGATCTCTTAGTGTTGGCACATAAGGCAATGGGAGGCTGGTCAGATTGGTATGAACGTTCAGAAAATAGCACAAGTCGTCTAAAGATAGTCGCAGAGCAATACCCTCACAGAATTGACGAGTTTATACAGTTGACGACATCACAGCCAGACACTTGGAAAGATAAGTTTGGCGATTTAATTATTCCAAATGACAAACTTGTATTTTTGCTATCTCAGGGAGTCAAAAAAGAGGAAGCACTTGGGCTCACGTTAGCTATGGTTGAAAGTTTGGAGGATAGCGTTCGCAATCTTCAACTTACGAAACCTTCCTGGGACTGGCATCAAGATGACTCTTTAGAAGAGTCATTGGTTAAAACGCTAGTTTCAAGACTTAAGCTTCCCATACCCTCCGTGAAGCTATGGACAACGGAACAGCTTTCACTACTCCTAGCATCACGCCACCCAACAGTTGAAAAGTTATTAAAGGATGACTTAGCAAGTAGAAATCTGGAGTCCGAGTGCGTAGAAGTGTTGAGCGTATTTTTTGTTGCGAAGTCTAAGGGGTATATTTGTCCCAATGAATTAGGTCGCTACATCAAAGCAAGGTCCACACTATCTGATTTAATGCTGGCGGAGTTAATACCTACACCACAAGACTTGGGACAATACGCTTTAGCTATTTCTCCATTTATTGTTTTGGATTACGGAAACAATCGATTTGAATACTATCAAGGAACTCATGTTCCCCGACTATACAATTCATGCTTGAAAGATGAAGAGCAAAGAACCGGCATTCCGTTTACAAGTCATTACCAATCAGAATGGAACAAGACGTTCGCATATCAGCCTTCTAAAGCAACAACTATTGACTACTTTTTTGGTGGCGAAAGGCAGAGGGCAACCGGTCAATTTTATACACAAGCGAGCCATCGTGGTCGCTCCGCATATCTGAGAACGCTAGAAGTAGCTAAGCAATTCTACGGCATGCCTGATTCTTATGCCAAAAACCTATCGATACTAGCGTTACCTATCGAACCAGCATACTCAAAACTCACTCCTCAAAAACCAAATTGGTTGCCAGAATGGGAAGCCAAATCCCTTCCAGAGAAAGATGATCTAGTTGATTTTGTCGAGGAAACTTTAGCGAGCTTTGAAAAACAGGATTCCTCTCTCGACCTATTGGCACTCTCATTGCCCATTAGGCTCAATGATCAACAGTGGATTGATTTAACCATTGTAAAATCGGTATCTGAATTAGAGATTGCATCGGATATCCAGATAAAAGAACGGAGTGGTTGTCTTTCTGTTGGAACCCTTCTTGAAAGTGAGCTGTCTTTCAAGCTAGATGATAGTTCTAAATCTGATAGCACTTTGCTAGCTGTTACTCCATTTCCATATATGAGATATGGGCATTGGAACTCTGATCTCGAATCACGAGGGCTATACATTCCAAAATGCACTATTGAGGATAAAGATATTATCGGCTCATCTGCCGGTGGATTTTTTCGTTACACTGTAGATCGATTAGAAGTTGGTTTTTCGTCACTCTGGTATGACTGTTGGCAACCAATTCACCCGAAAGGTATTCGCTCCCTTTGTGGTACCTATACTGTGCTCAACAGGGAGAAAGCCGGAGAGCACCTGAACTGGAGCGGTGAAAAGAACAAAGTTCATTATGTTTGCAAAGCTATAGTACTTACATCTGAAGATAGTTTTAGAGATTACGATCAGACGGTGTTTAATTTTTTAGTAAGCAAAGAATTAACGATATAATTCACAATGACAAATTAGAAGCTAAAGATTACAGTTAAATAACCTGAAGGAGCTGCCCCAGACTTTTTTGAGTCAGGCTTGTTTCTGTATCAACAGCTAGAGCTTATGGCTAAACGCAGGTACTGCCGTGGCTCATAAGCTGAAAATCGCTTCTGGCATTGAAATAGCGAGCTGCGCGAGTCTTTTCGTTGCCAGAAGGGATTCAACTGAGCGAAGCGGCGTTAGTAGCACTTCAGTTCATCTAATCTGACTCAAATGTAGAAAAATGACTCAAACCTGACTCTAGTCAATTTATGTTTAGCTTTATACGCTCTCCACAGTCGTCGTAGGTTATCAGCTGCTGCGATATCCCCTGGACTAGGTTCAGGCCGAGAATAGGTCATTGCCTGAATAAGCCATAAGTTTAAGTGTCATAAAATCATAGCGCACGATCAGAGCCACTGTACTGGTTGAGTGCGTTGCGCGATAACCGAGCTTCGCTCGGCCCTGATCAAATAGCATGTCATTATGATGACCTAGGTAATTTGCTTAAAGAAATCCATGACATGAGGTGAAACACCTTTACATAGTGGATTCTAAGGGTCTATTTTTGCAATTGAGCTTAAACCTTTACGAAACGAGACGATTATGTAAAGGTGTATTTAATCCTAGTTATCATATTTAACGTCGTAACTACTAGGGTCTTTACTCACCCACCCACTCAGCAACTTTTGATTTTGCGGTTTAGTTGATGATTTCGAAACGCTCAACCAGAGCCTAACGCTGCAGTGGGTCTCCAAGGACCAAACGCCCGCATTTATGGGCAAGGCGCTGGCAGTAAAAGGCGGCGCTGCTATCTTGGCCTATGCTTCGCTGTGGGTACTTTATCGCTGGCTGGAGCTTGATTACCTATGGCTGTACCTTGGCTTTGGCGGTGTCAGCGTGCTAGCGGTGGTGTATCTGATGCTGCGCTATCCGCTGTTCCCCACCCACCATGAGCAGCACAAGCATCTGGTGCTAAGGCGTCGTTACTGGCTCTACTACCTGCTGACCTTCTTCAGCGGTGCACGCCGGCAGATCTTTGTGGTGTTTGCCGGCTTTCTAATGGTGGAAAAGTTCGGCTACGATGTGGCCGACATTGCTGCGCTATACCTGATTAATCAAAGCTTTAACCTATTGTTTGCCGCTAAGATCGGTGCTTGGATCGGCCGGGTCGGTGAGCGCAAAGCATTGATCCTTGAATACAGTGGCCTGATCTTGGTGTTTGCTGGTTATGCGGTGGTGGAACACCCTTGGGCAGCGGCGGGCCTGTATGTGGTCGATCACTTCTTTTTCGCGCTGGCGATAGCGATTAAGAGCTACCTGCAGAAGATTGCCGATCCGCAGGATATGGCCAGCACCGCTGGGGTGAGCTTTACCATCAACCATATTGCGGCGGTGGTACTGCCTGTGGTGCTCGGTGTGTTGTGGCTGTACTCACCCTCGTGGGTATTTGCCATTGGCAGTATGCTTGCAGCACTCTCATTGCTGTGTTCTTTGCTGGTACCGCGACGCCCCTGCGCCGAGCAGCCTACCTTGCTGGCAATAGCGCGGAGCTGATTAAGGTTATTCACAAACCTTGATAATCAAAATATAATTCAAACATATAGTTTGATTATCAAGGTAAAGGACGACCATTGACAGCCCATCAACATGATTTCTCCCCCCATAATCACCATGGAGAGAAGCGCACCTCCTACGTGCTAGCGCTAACCCTTGTCACCATGGTGATTGAGATTACTGCCGGTAGTGTGTATGGCTCGATGGCCTTACTTGCCGATGGCTGGCATATGGGGACCCATGCGGCGGCGTTTTGCATTACTTTGTTCGCTTATCGCTATGCCAGAGCGCATCAAAACGATGAACGTTTCTCATTTGGTACCGGCAAAGTCAGTGTGCTTGGCGGCTTTACCAGTGCGATAGCGCTGGGCATTGTCGCGCTTTTGATGTTCACAGAGTCGCTGCATCGATTGTTCAACCCCACTCAGATCCAGTTTAACGAGGCAATCGTTGTGGCTGTGGTAGGGCTGCTGGTCAACCTGGTGAGTATGTTGTTGCTGGGTGATCATCACCATCATCACGAGCATGGCCACGACCATCATCACGATCACAACCTTCGAGCCGCCTACATGCATGTGTTGGCAGATGCCCTTACCTCGCTGCTGGCGATCGTCGCGTTGGTGTTCGCGAAGTTCTACGGCTGGCAGTGGCTGGACGCGATGATGGGCATGGTTGGCGCTTTAGTGATTGGTAAATGGACATTCAACCTACTCCGTCAAACCAGCCCGGTATTGCTTGATGAGAGTATTGACGCCGAGTATCGCGAGGCGATCAAGGCTGCATTATCCAAGACCGCGCGGGTGACCGATTTACATGTTTGGAAGATTAGCGGCCACCACTACAGTGCGGCAATTACTCTAGAGTCGGATGGTTCGTTGAGCGTGCAGCAGTATCGGCAGCTGCTCGCCCAGTTTGATAAGATTAGCCACCTAACCATAGAGGTACACCCAAGCCCATGGCAGAACTAGAACGACTGAATCGGCTACTCACCGAGTTTTACGACAAGATGTCATCGTGGGAGCAATCGGTGGTCAAAGAGACCGACTACTCCTTGGCTCAGGTCCATACCATCGAGGTGCTTGGCTGCTGTGGCGCTATGCGCATGAAGGAGTTGGCAGAAAAGCTGGGCGTGACCACTGGCACCTTAACGGTGCAGGTCGACAAGCTAGTCCGCGCCGGGCTAATTGAACGCCGCGCCCATCCGCAGGATCGCCGTGCCATAGTGGTGGTGCTTACCGAAGAGGGTGAGGTTATTCATCGACGCCATAACCAAATGCACTTAACCTTGGTGGAAGAGCTCACCCGGCACATCTCGCCTGAGCAGGAGTCGCTGCTGATAGGCTGCCTGGAGAAAATGAATCGCGAGTTTTAGCTGAAAAAGTGCTTGAGCTTAAAGCTATGTTTAAGCTTTACTATTACTCAGACCTTATAGGGACTTTCAATCTAGCTGATGCAGATACGCGCTTACTTTCTGACATTGTTGATGCTGTTAAGTGTATTACCGAGTCATTCGGTGATGGCGCTTGGCCATGCGGCGGCGAACGCTGCCAGCTCAGCATCGCTCAGTGAGCTTGAGCCGCATAACGCACACTCGGTGCACTCTGGGCATGCGCATCACTCTGCTGCCTCTCAGCAAATGACTACCAGCGATGTCGCAGACTGCGAGTCGCCAAAACACCCTTGCCACTCGGCGCTTGAGCGTCATGACGAAGCTGCCGAGCAATGCCAGCAGATCTGCCAAATCATGGCCTGCCAGATGTCGTTTTTAGACAGCGGTAGCGCTTTGGTGCGCAACCTGTCGCTACCTGATATCCACAGCGAGCCCTCGCTGTCATTTATTCCCTCTGTAAGCCCCGATCCTCTCTACAAACCGCCGCTGTTGTTGGCTTAAACGCCCGAGATCCGTTTAAACCAAGGGGCCACTCCCCATTACAACAACAGTAGGATTACCGATGTTTTCCAAATTTATTGTGGGCTTGAGTCTGATGCTGCCACTGAGCAGTTGGGCCGCCCTCAGCCTTGAGCAGGCAGAGCAGCTGGCCTTAGCGCAGGACCCTGCCAATCAGCGCTATAGCCAGCAGCAAGCCAGTTTGGGTGCCCAGGCTATTGCCAACTCACAGCTGCCAGACCCGATGCTGCGCTTTGGTGTGCAGGGGCTGCCCACCGACAGCTTCGCGCTGGACCAAGACCCCATGACCCAGTTACAGGTAGGGCTTAGTCAGCAGTTTTCCCGTGGCGACAGTCTGGCGCTCACCGCCGAAGGCTACCAACTACAAGCCGAGCAAAGCGCTGAGAAGCAGGCCGAGCGTGCGCTGCAGATCCGTCGCCGAGTGCGCGAGTTATGGTTTCAGCTCAGCTATGTGATTGAGGCCCAGCAGTTGGTGGCTGAAAACCAACGCTTGCTGGAGCAAAACCTGCGTCATATTGAACGTCAGGTTGAGCTGGGGCTGAAACAGAGCCAGGACTTACTCCAAGGCCAGCTACAACTGGCGCAACTGACCGACCAAGCCCAGCGCTACCAACAGCTGGAGCATAGCCAGCGCGCCATGCTGATAAGCTTAGTTGGCCCCTCTGCCGGGCAAGAGTTGCTGCCCGCCGCCGCCGACTGGCCTACTACCGTGGCCTACAGCGAGCGCGATGAGTACAACCACAGCGATCTGCTACTGCAGCACCCCAGTCTGCTGGCGAGCCTCAATGCCATCGCCCAGGCTGACACCCGTATCGCGCTTGCCGAAGAGCGCTTCAAGCCGGCCTTCAAGGTAGAGCTGGGCTATGGGCACCGCCGAGCGCGCGAGCTCGACGGCAGCCAGCGCAGCGACATGCTGAGCGGCTTTGTCACCATGGACTTGCCGCTGTTTACCGACAAGCGGCAAAACCAACAGCTGATCGCCTCTGAGCATGGGCGTGGTATGGCGCTCGCCGAGCGTGACTTGCTGCTGCAAGAGATGAACGGCACGCTCAACGCGGCCATCGCCAACTACCAGTTGCTGCAACAGCGACGACGCCACTATCAACAGGTGTTACTCCCCCAGGCCCAGGCACATATCGACGCGGTGGAGCAGGGCTTTGAGTCGACGACCAGCGATTTCAATCAAGTGATCCAAAGCCACCGCCAACAACTGATGCTGCAGCTCGAGCTGTTGCAGCTCGATAGCCAAGCCAATCAGGCCTTGGCGCAAATCCGTTACTTTCAAGGGAGCTAAGCACCATGAGTCGATTAATTATTGCTGCGGTGAGTATGTCTCTCGGGCTGGCTGGCGGTGTTTGGCTTAGCCAACATAGCGGGTTGAGCTTTGAGGGGGCGATGGCAAGTGACAGCGGCGAGCCCGAGCCGCTTTACTGGGTCGCACCGATGGACCCGAATTATCGGCGCGATGCGCCGGGTAAGTCGCCGATGGGGATGGATCTTGTCCCCGTCTATGAGGAAGCCGGCGCGAGCCGCGAACCAGGCATGGTCACCATCGATGCCAGCGTCGAGAACAATCTTGGGGTGCGCTTAGCCGAGGTGCAACAAGGGGCATTTGTGCTGGAGGTTCGTGCAACCGGCAGCCTTAGCTTGGATCAGGATAGCCGCTGGCAGCTTAACTCGCGGGTGTCTGGTTGGGTGGAACAGCTGCATGTTCGCGCCGAAGGGGAGTGGGTTGAAAAAGGCCAAGCGCTGTTTTCCCTGTACTCGCCCGAGTTAGTGAAGGCGCAAGATGACCTGCTCAATGCCAAGGCATTAGGCAACCAGCGAATGCTCAATGCGGCGCGCCAGCGGCTGCGTTTTCTTGGGGTCGATGAGGGGTTTATCAAGCGACTGCTAACCAGCGGCAAGCTTAAAGAGCAAGTGACTTACTACGCCCCTGATTCGGGCTACGTGATGCGCCTCGGCGTGGCCGAAGGCGGGTTTATCTCACCGGCCTCAGAGCTGATTAGCGCCGCCCGGCTCGACCAGATCTGGCTGATTGCTGAGTTGTTTGAATCCCAAGCCCAGCAGCTTGCCCTTGGCCATCGTGCTGTGATGCAGGTTGACAGCTATCCGGGCCAGCTTTGGCAAGGGGAAGTGGATTACATCTATCCCCAATTGGATGCGCAAAGCCGCACCCTGCAGGTCCGAGTTAAGTTCGATAATGCTGATCAGCGGCTTAAGCCCAATATGTATGCCCAGCTGCAGTTGCAGGCCGATGCAGGCCAGTCCAGCTTGTTTATCCCGCGCGAGGCGGTGATCTACGGCGGTGAGTTTAACCGGGTGGTGATGCGCCGAGGAAGCGGACAGTATCAATCGGTGCGGGTAGAGCTTGGCCGAGAGAATGCCAATCAGGTGGAGGTCCTCGGTGGCTTGGAAATGGGCGATCAGGTGGTGACCAGTGCGCAGTTTATGCTCGATTCTGAGTCCAGTTTGACCGCCGAGTTCAGCCGGATCGGACCGCCAGATCGTTGGGTTGAGCAAGCCCAGCTTGCCGGTGTGGTGCGGGCGGTTAAGTCTCACGCGCTAACCATTGATCACCAACCCGTAGATCAATGGAGTTGGCCGGCGATGGTGATGGACTTCCCGGTTGAGCCAGAGCTAATCAGTCAGGCGCTTGAGCCGGGGCGCAAGCTTAGCTTTACGGTAGAAAAGCAGGGCAACGACTATCGGATTGTTGGGCTAACACCGCTGGGAATGAGCCCGCTTAAGGGTGGGCAACATGGGCACAACCATGGCGATATGAATCACGCAGATATGGACCACAGCAGTATGGACCATTCAAGCATGAATCATGGGGATATGGACCACAGCAGCATGGACCATTCGAGCATGAATCACGGCGAGATGGACCACAG